>CAWFGH010000012.1:0-364428 GCA_963815255.1 uncultured delta proteobacterium
TCGGGACACCTGTCCCTTAGCGTCCACTAACGTCCGCATTCTCAAGGCTTTTCGCAATTCGTCAGGGCGGCGAGTGGTCTGCTTTGCCCACTGTCGCCCGACGTTTCGGACCAAGTTGAGTCCAAGTGGGCAATCCTAAGCTCCCCGCGAACCTCCATCTGCCGCCCCTGTACGCTCGCGCCAAGAACGTGCTGCGGCAAAATGACCGGCCGGTGCGCGCACTGGCGGCAAAGGTGCGCAAGGTCCTGGGTTACCGCATTCAGCCCGAGGACTACCCGCTGGTCCGGCGCTGGTCCGAGCTCGAGTTCCTGCTCTCGTCCGCGTTCACGGAAATCTTCAACCGCGGCCTCGTCGACGCCCACACCGGAGGACCGCGAGCGCCAGGCCTGACGCTCATCTACGCGCGGCTGTTGGGCGAGCAGCGTGCGATCGGCGCCGAGTTGGGGATGAGTCCCAGATCGCGCGTGGCAATCAAGGCGGACGGCCGGCGCGCGCCGTTCGACCTGGCGGCAGCGATGGCGACCGGCGACGTCGAAGACCTTCCAGAGGAGGAGCACGAATGAGCGATCTGGCCAAGCTAGCAGCGAAGTGGCGGCGCGATCCCGTCGCCTTTATCACCGAGGTCCTTCTCGACCCTGAGACCGACGCACCCTTCGAGCTGTATCCGGCTCAAATCGAGTTCCTGCGCGCGGCGCTTTGTCTCACGGGCGGCCGGCTGCCTTGTCCTGAGATGCTGTTCTCGGCGCCGAAGAAGTCCGGCAAGACCGCGCTAGCCGCGATGATCGCTATCTACGTCGCGGTCGTGCTGGGCGGTCCCTATGCTGAGGTCTACTGCCTCGCGAACGACTACGAGCAGGCGGCCTCGCGCGTCTTTCAGGCGGCCGCGCGGATTATCGAGACCAGTCCGTTGCTGCGCGGCTCGGCGAAGATTACGGCGAACAAGATCGAGTTCACGTCGACCGGCTCGTTCATCCAAGCGTGCGCCAGTGATTACAGCGGCTTCGCCGGCGCCAATCCGTCGCTGACGATATGCGATGAGCTGTGGGGCTTCGTGCACGAGGCCTCGCGCCGGCTGTTCGACGAGGCGGTACCGAGCCCGACGCGCAAGGTTTCGGGGCGCCTGACCGTGACGTATGCAGGCTTCGAAGGCGAGTCAGAACTGCTCGAGTCCCTCTATCAGCGCGGCCTGAAGGGCGATCTCGTGGCGCCCGACCTCTACCGCGGCGGCGGCTGCCTAATGTACTGGACGCACCGGCCGATCGCGCCTTGGCACACGCAGGCCTGGCTCGACCAGATGCGCCAGCAGCTGAGGCCGAACCAGTTCCTGCGGATGATCCAGAATCAGTGGGTGACGACGGAATCAAATTTCGTCGATATGGACTGGTGGGATCAATGCGTCGATCGTAACCTCCGGCCGGTCGTGACGAACCGCAATCTCACCGTCTGGGGCGGCGTCGACGCGAGCGTAAAGCGGGACTCGACGGCGATTGTGTTCTGCACCTGGGATGAGGAGGCGAAGCGGGCCCGGCTGGTCTATCACCGAATCTTTCAACCGTCCGCGAAAGACCCTCTCGACTTCGAGGCTACGATCGAACGCACACTGCTCGAGCTACATCAGCGATTCGAGCTGAAGGAAATTCGTTACGACCCCTATCAGCTGGTGGCTGTCGCGCAACGTCTCACGGCCGCGGGGCTGCCGATGGTGGAATTTCCGCAGAGCGTCCCGAACCTGACCGAGGCCTCGACGAACCTTTACGAGCTCATCAAGGGCCGTGGCCTGGCTGTCTACCCGGATGCCGACATGCGCCTCAGCATCAGCCGGGCCGTGGCGCTCGAGACCTCGCGCGGCTGGCGCATCGCGAAAGAGAAGGTCTCGCACAAGATCGACGTGGTGGTTGCGCTGGCTCAGGCGGCGCTTGGAGCCACTCGCGACCAGCAAACAGAACCGGGGATGTTGACCTGGATTCGCGCCGAGGTTCTGCGCCAGCAGGATCCCGCGCATCATCTGGAGGACCCGGAGGACCACGAGATGATGGACACGTACATAGCGACGATGAAGGAAATCCAAGAAGCAAAGGACGCGACGCGCGGCGTGCGCCATATCGAGACGGTGAGCTCGGGCTCGACGCGGGCGGGCAGCGTCGCGCCGAGCATGGCCGCGCTGGCGTTCGATATCCTAAGACGGCGATAAATGGTGGTGAGCCTCGACGAAATCCGCGACGCAATCCTAGGCGATGCGGTCGATGCAGCGCTCGCTGAGGCCTGGCGGGCCCAGCTGCCCGTGTGTGAGGCGTGCCTCAGCCGATACCTGGCGCGGCGGATGGTGCTTGAGTTCCTTCCGCTCCTCTACGATGACTTCTATCGACGCGAACCGTGCGCGCGGATCACCGGGCGGCGGTACCAAGAAATGGTGCGGGAGGCGGGGAAACGTGCGGTGTACGAGCGTTGCAGCCAGCGGTGAGCGCCGATGCCGATGGTGCTCGCGCCCGCTGGTGCCAGGGCAGCCAGGACTGTGTAGCGCGCCATGTTTCAGGCTCGCGCTGTGGGCCGGCTGGTTCGACGCAAACCGCCTCTGGGAGAAGGAGAATATGCGACTCGATACTTACACCGATGCACACCGATGCACACCGGCTAACGTACCTTGACATCGCCGAATACACTGGAGCGAAAATGAAAGTAGCTATGCGATCGACATCCAAAGGGCCCAGCCCGATCTCGATCCCAGCCGCGGCCGACCGCTTGGGTGTCAGTCTATATACCGTACGCGCGTGGATTCGCAGTCGACGACTACCTTATTTGAAACTCGGCCGCCGCGTGCTCGTCGATCCACGCGACCTCGAAGCTTTGCTCCGCGCCGCCCGGGTCCCTTCCAGACACGACCCGGCCGCAGACGTGAGGTGATAGACTTGGATGCGGAAAAGCTCTCCGGTGCTCTCAAAGCAGTCGCCCGCGTTCTTCAGGACGGCGAAAAATCTCACGGCGATGAATGGCGCCGGCGTTCCGCGGTCGATCACGTCATCAAGTCCGAGAATCACCTGCGCTCATGGCGTTACGGCGATCGAACTGAGAATCACCTGGCCAATGCGTGCGCTCGGCTTCTTTTCGCGTTGCAGCTCGAGAGCGCGAGCGAATCGCTAACAGCAGGATCCTCGATGATTACCGCAACAATCTCGCTGAGAGAGGCAGTGCGATAATGGCCGACAACATCGATGTAGGGTTTGGTCCTGACTATAGCGAACTGCGCGACGGTGCGCAGGCCGCCGCAATGGGTCGCAAATAAATACTAACTTAAGTAGTCAGAGGAGGATGTGAGGATGAACCAAGCACTTGTGACTAAAATGGCCGAGGCCCGTCTCAGCGCGCCACCCGAGCTGGCCGGCGTCGTCGTGGTGCTCGACGAATTTCTGAAATTCGCGGAAGAGCCGATCGACAACCCCATACTCGATAGCTTCGGCGACGCCTTGAAGGTACTCACGAAAGCGCGCGAGCGCGTTTGGGAGATCCAGCGCACCTGCGAGGCCGACACGATTGCGCGGTTCCGGCAGCGCTCGGCAGCCACGCTCCACAGGACTGATCGCCCTTGCGCTGGTCGCCATGCCCGACGCGCTGCTCGATGTGCAGCTCGAGCGGCTTGAGAACTGGGTCACCTCCACGAATGCGGCCGTTAAGCATAATCGTGAGGCAGCAGAGGTGCAGGAGCGCATACGGCGAGAGGGCGAAATTGAAGCTCGCGCAAAGAAGATGAGCCCCGACCAAATCATCAAAGAGATCGAAGCGGGCGGCGCCGGGTTCTCGGCGGACAGCGAAGGCAGAATCTTGATCAAGGGCACGCTGATGCAAAACGCGCGTCTGATGATCGGGGCCCAGCGCGATCGTGTCGTCGGCTACCTGCGCGATCGTGAGCGCGCGCAGAATCGGACCCAGGTGATTTGATGCAGCGAAAATTTGTTTCCGATCGACACCTCTATGCCGATCTCGATGGCCTCGACAACGTCCACCAGGTCGCGAAGTTCACGCTGCGTGGCGCGTCCGATGCCGCGGAGGCGCTGGCGGCGTCGCCATGGGCAGTAAGTCCGTCATCATGGGCCGCCGCAGCGTCGGTGCGGTTCTTGAGAACGACATCAAAAAGAGCGTTGGCGGCGATATCCGATTCGCGGTCCAGGTAACGAGTCGGAGCGATTGGAAATTACTATGCAGGATATGGTACATGGAGCACAAATCGCAGCCCATCAGTCGCGAAGCGGCGCGGGGCTTTATATCGACGGGATCACGCTCCAGGACATGGCGCCGCTGAATCTCGGCAAGGCGTACAGATCGAACGAAGGAGACACTTTGATGAAGAGCACTGGCCCATTTGGCGTGCGTCACGTGATGAAGCTCGGCGGCGCCGAGCGAGGTAAAGCCGAGCGCGGGACTGGCGAAACTGATCGACGACCTCAGCAAAAGCAACTCATCGAACGCGGAGCACCTGATGCACGCACATCCCATCTGGAAAAGGCAGGCGAGCATTTGGCGGCGGCCCAAAAACGAGTATACGTTCGATAACAACATCCGCGGCGCGGTCAAGTCTCATGCGGACGCGATGGAATGCTTCGCCAAAATCGATTTGCCCGACCAGGATACAATCCCCAGCCTCCCGCTGCCGAGCGGCAAGCCCGAGCCGGCGGATGCAAACGAGCGTAACCAAGAGACTTTTCGCGGTCCGATAGGGAGGTGGGGCGGAGAGACCACAGGTGCGCGGCCGGATCCTAATCTCGTCACGGCACACGAGCCGGGTCGCAAGATGAGCCGCGCCGACGCAAATGACGCCTTCGCGAAAGCCTTTACGCCCGAAGGGCGCGCGCGATCGCGGCGCAGCGTGACATTTCACAGATGAAACTTTTGGGCCGGGGGCATTTCTGTCTCAGCACCGGCGCCAGGTCGCTGCCTGGAAGAAGTCCGAGATGGCCGAGATTTTCCTGCTGCGAAGAAATTCCTCTTCGTCGGTGGGCGTGTCCCTCCGGCCCCGTCAATTGTGGGGGGCGCTGCTCTCCTGTCAGCGTAACCGTGGGGCCGTCGGGTAATGCCCACCGGCGGCTCCGTCCCCCAACTTCCGAAGGTGAAGACTGATTTTTCAGTCGTGATGTGAGAATTCAGTCAGGATCGGTCTTCTAAGCCCACAAGCATTGCGGCTTTTTCCTTGTCTTTTTCGGCAATATAATCTAATCGCCTCAAGTAACTCATAAGCGCTTTAATCGCTTGTGCCGTAGAGAAAGTGTTTAACAGGGGTCCGCTGTTTGATATTTACGTCGTGAGCACAATTTGGTAAGCGCCAATTTTGTCCAGTTGCTTCCGTTGTTTCCTCTTTTTTATCGTTTGCCCAGCGATTTTAGAAAATGTGCTTCAACGCTAATGATCTCGTTACTTGGCGAGATCGTCCACCGATTGCCCGTCGAAAATCAGACGCAATCGCTGGATTAACCTTAAAGCGAGCATATCCAGGCGAAGCGAAAGTTACTTCCTTCAGTTCGCCACGTTGTGCTGCCTTCACGTGAGCATCGAAAATTTTTCAATAGTGTATGGTAGACCCATCCTTGATTTAACTTGTAGTCGATGGACGATAGATTACTAGCATCGCCGTGCGGACCAAACAAAGCGTTAAAGCTATACGCTTGTAAAAATTTACGTGGATAGTCGGGATCTGACGGCCCCAATGGTCGACATATACGTCTTGCTGTTCCCGATTTTGGAGGAACGCCCGCATCGTAATGCGATTGCTCTGTCGGAATATATTCCTTAGGTAAATAAGTGATACTAGTGTAAAAGGTGTTACAAATTCGTTTTGCAGGTCTATATCTAAAAGATATACAAATTTGTCACGACATTTAATTATAAGATCGCGGAGGGTCACAACGCCGACAAGATACTGGGTAAGAAACTGCATTGGAGTGCGAACCACTAGCCATCGAGTCACGTCCTTTTCACGGTCGCACCAATGATAAAGGAACTTTTCCCCATCCTCGCTTTGAGATTCCACAAGCAAAGGCCCGTCGAACTCTTCCAGCGTGCGCACATGGGTTAGCTGTACTGGCATCTTAGATATCTTAGATATGCCCACGGCCGCAAATTTTACCGAGATCGATCATAACGGGCTTTTGACAACTGCTACTGATATGAGATTCACGTTCTCATATTCGTGCAAAGCGAAGTGCCCATTTTTTTGAGGTACTGTCTGTACACCGTGCTCTGGCTTCAAAGCTATCTGTGCTAGGTGAGTCCCAAGTTTCGCTCTGATCAAAGGCTGCTTTTGCCAACAGCTTCGCAAACCGGGCGCGCGCCGAATCCTCCGATGTCCACATCGATAGCCCCCACTGTTCACAGCATGGCTTATCCTCAAATCGGCTTGGATCCCGCACTGCCGGAGAGTCAAGTCCTCTTCAATTATCGGATTACAGACGAATCGAAAAGCGGTCTGGGCGGCCTCTTTTGCGTCAGCGGGCGGGCATTGTTCCTCAATCCCGTTGAAACAAGCGGCATACTTGAAGGCTGGCACGATCCTAACTTCGACGTTTAAACACTCCTGCATCTCCTCTTGTACGGCCAGTTGTACATAAAAGCCGCTTTGGTTGTCAATGGCGTCTAATCTAATCTTTAAATGCCGTTTGCGCCATCTGGCAGTAGCAGCCTTTCGAGCGATTGCCCGTCGATCGCTTGATTCGGGCCACGCTGGGCGCTTGAGCCGCTTCGTCGCGATGCCGACATTATCCCACAGCCGAAACGCGGGCGCACAGCAGATTCAAGAGCGCAAGATTTCAAACTGACCCACTCCCGAACAGCGCGGGGCCGTCAGATAAAGCGCCTGGCGGCCCCGCCCCCCGAGCTACTGGGCAATGAATCGATGAATCAAGAACGAAAGGTCAAGGAAGGCCGCCGCACCGCGCGGGCCGCAGAGAAGCGGGCGCGCAAATTCGCGCGGAGGCTTCAGCGTAAGGCGGCGACTATCTCTCCTGCGGTAAATTAGGGCTTCTGCAGGGCCGCGGCCCGAACGCGCTTCATCGCCGCCGAAATCTCCTCGGCCGTCTTGCCCTTGAAGCGCCGGGGCGTCCACGCCAGCTTCCGGCGAGCCTTAGACCGCCCTGCCGAATTGTCATGCTGCCGGTGCCTTCCGTACAACCCGCAACGCGCGCGCTGGCTTTGCAGCGCGGCACTGGATCACCCTTCCTGATTTTGCCTCCACCGCGTTTGAAGCTAGGATGGCGCCGATGGCTCGCGTGGTTCCTAGCGTCATTGTTGCGGTAATAGACCGAGCCTTTCCTTGGGCAAAGCAGGCTGACCTTGATAAATCCAACCTTCGTTTCGCAGAGGCATCCACCCTCTCGGGTATTGTCGACCTCCTCGACAGACTTCCGGATGAGCTGCTGACGCTTGACCAAAACAAATATGCGGATTTTCTTCTAGCTGGCGCGGCACTTCGGCACGAGGTACAAGCCTTCTCCACCGGCACAAAGGAGCTTCGGTTCTGGCCCCGGCCAGGCGACCGCAATGCTCTTTGTTTCGTCCGATACGCTCTTTCCGGTTGCCCGGACGAGGCGGCCGTATCCGGGACCAACGAGCTTGCATTCATCGACAACGAACAGCTGCGCAGCAGCCTCCGCCTCGACTTGGGCTCCGTCGAGTCGGCCCTACGTAACGGTGAGTGGAAGGCGACGACTGTTTTGGGCGGCTCGCTGCTGGAAGCGCTTTTACTATGGACAATCCGGAAGCATGGTTCCGAGCCATGGAGAAAAGCGCTGGCCGAATCAGCTAGCGATCTCAGGAAGCGGACCGACGCAGATGATCCTGATGCTTGGAGCCTCGCCGCTTTTATCGAGGTTGCGCGAAAGCTAAATGCCATCTCCGAAAGTACCGCTTCACAGGCGCGACTCGCGAAAGATTTCCGCAACCTGATTCATCCCGGCAGAGAGAGGCGGACCGGGGAGCGGTGCGACCGGGGTACGGCATTTTCGGTTGTTGCGGCGGTAGAGCTTGTCACGAGAGACCTCGCCGATAAGAGATGACCGAACCGCGGGACGTCGAACTCTGGCCGTTGCGGCTATGATGCAAGATGCGCAGCGAAGGAATGCCGTAGGCGCGCCACTACGACTCTGCGCCGGCTCGATGACCAGGGCAGCTGGACCATCAGACCGAAGCCTGCGACACCAGCGCGCCCGAGCTGTGCGCTGAGCTGATGGCAATCGACCGAAGGCGGCGCGCCGAATAGAATCGCAGTCCATGAAGGCCCGTCGCGCTGCCGCGGTCGCCCTGGCTGGTGAGACGCTGAAGCTGCCGCGGCGAAGGCACGCAGGAGGATGACCCTCATGGACTCAACACGCGAATGTTTGGAAAGACTGTGGAGGGTCGCGCATCGGCTGAAGAGCCACAGGCTTGGGCCGGCTTTGGATAGCAAGTTGGTTCTACAAGCAATGCACGCTATAGAAGCGGAGCCTTCGGGTTCGACTTATCGCGACTTACTTGAGCCGCTGCATAGTCTCGAAGAAATACTCGTGGTGCGAGATGCGCAGAGCGCCAAGTTGGGAGACGCTTCGATACCAGCGGAACCGCTTCTTCGCGTATATAGATTATTGTCTTCAGTGTTAGGTAAGGAGCCCAACCCGAACGAGAAGGTCTAGCCGTCGACTATCTCGCACGGAGGGAAGGATGTTCAGCGAATTTCACCGAGGGGCACTTGCACAGGCTGCAATCGAAGCCCTGCAGGTCGCTTTCGGCGAGACCCAGAACTTCACCGGCGACCTGCGCAACCTCGACCAGTTCGACATCGAAACCGCTCGCCATGCCGTCCGCATAATGCTGCTCGGAATCTTCATACTCCTAGACCGGGACAAACGGCGTGGACGCCCCGGCGTCCTGATGGAGCTGATGCATAGTTGCAAGTTCGATGAACTCCAGCGGTTGCTGGCCTACGCGAATCTGGTCATCCCACCGCCGGACTGGGCTAAATTCGCGAGCGGCGAGCACGCCAATTACGATATGTGGCGAGAGGCTTACCCGCCGTTTTTGGCACAGAAACGCCCTTAGCAGCTTTCGGCCGGTACAGTCATAAGGCCGGCATGGCAAGGAAGTTCCGCCGATGCGGGGCGAGGCGCAGCGGATAATCAATCCGCAGCGCGCCAAATAAGCCGCAAACCCATTAGACAATTCGGCGACTTTGACTCAACTTGGACTCGCCGCGTCGCCGCTTGAGCTCCTGGCGGAGCGTCTCGACGTCCTCGCCGGCACGCACCCGGGCGCGGACTTCGGCCGCCAGCTTGCGCGCCTGGCGCACCGTGAGGCCAGCGCGGCCCCACTCTGCCAGCGTCAGGCGCACCATGCGCCCTGAGGGCGTGCGGCCTTGCCAGAGCCAGCCCTTGTAGCCGCTCGGCAGCACGCGCAGCGCGAGCCCCGTCCCGCCGTCGAAGACGAGGCGATCGGTCGCCTGCGGTAGCTCGTCTGGCGGTTCGAGCGCACGCGCGGTTGCTTCGGTCAGCACGGGTCGATTCTATCAAAAACGCCGTTGCCTGTTTCCATAGCGAGAGGTGTCCCGGGGATTGGGGTTGGATTGGGGTTGAGGTGCCTGATAGCCTGATGGTTGGGAGAAGGTGAAAGCATGGCTACGATTCTCCAGTACATGAGCGCGGCGATGCGGCGTGCCCAGTACGAGCTGCTCGAGGATGGCAGCAACGAGTGGTATGCCCACATCCCCGGCTTCGAAGGACTGTGGGCAACCGGGCCTAGCGTCGAAGAGGCGCGTGCAGACCTCTACGACGCCCTCGATAGTTGGCTCACGGCCAACTTCTCTATCAGCGGACTCGCGGCACCTGACGTCGGCGCACCCTTTGGTGCCGAGAAGATCGGCGGCGAGGAGTGAGCGGCCTTGGTCCTTGCTCGCGGAAGGAGTTCATCCGCAAGCTGCGCGCCCTCGGTTACGATGGTCCATTTTCGGGGGCCAAACATCAGACGATGGCGACCAAGGGACGACGGCCCATCATCATCCCCAATCCCCACAAGGGCGACATCAGCGTAGGCCTGCTGGCGAAAATCCTGAGAGACGCGGGCATCGACCGCGACCAATAGATCAACGCGTAGGCATCTCACGCTTCCTTCGCTACGTACATTGCACCTTGGCAGCCTTAGCAAGAAAGCCTTGATTACATTGGCCCCCCGCTAAGAGTGCCATGGCATCCTTAGCACCTTAGATTGCCAGCCCCTTAAGACTGCCAAACCACCGTACTAACATTGCCATGGCAACCTTAACAAAAAGAGTAGATATATATTGTATTATTCAGTTAAGGATGCCATCTCTCGCGGCTATAGGGGAATCTTGACGATCGGCTCACCGCCGAGAAAGGTCTTTTTCTCCTTTGCCCGACGTCTCTCCCTGTTTTTTGCTTGTGTCTTTTTGTAATCCGCTCGCTTCCTGGCCCTCTCAACCTCCGTATTGTCCTTGTAGAACTTTCGCTGACGCCCGCGGCCGGCGCATCGCGGAGAGCAGTACCTTGCTCGGCTATCCATCGCGACGAATAACTTCCCGCACTTGTCCTCGCGGCAGGTTCTGATTCGGCTTAGATCGCGTACCTCACGTCGCTCAGTGTCAGGAGCCCACTTTGGGGGTTTTGATCCGAGCGCCCTAAGAAGAGTTCTTAAGGAATCTTCACCTTCGACCTCCCAAAGATTGTTTCCCGCGATGTGTAGCATTGACCGCGGCCGAGGCGGCAGAAAAATGGTCCTGTGGCTCGAGGTCGCCGAGCGGCTTGCAATGGCACGCAGCACCTTCGCCGCCGCTTGACGCAGGCTCTCCCGGGTTTGCGGGTTGCGCGTTACCAACATAGGAACCCCGGGCGCCGATTCGTCCTCGGAATTGACGAAACGCATCCAGCCCTCAAGCGCCTCGTAGTCTTGCCGTCTGAATCGATTCACACGTCCTTCTTTCCTAACGCCATTTCTCCTGAAGCCCCAGTTATTCAGTTTACACCGTCAGCATATGGCGTCAAGGCCCGCATAGCGATTTAATCAGCGCATGGCAAATATAGCGAGCAAGGAAGAACGCACTACGGTTAGGAAGCCCGCCCGCGTCGTTTCGTTGAACGATGCCGCGCAGACTTTTGGCGTCTCACCTGGGCTGCTGAGGTTGGAGATCGCCCGCGGGCGGCTGAAGGCGATCCGCATCGGACGGCGGTTGCTCATTCCAACTAGCGAAATTGAGCGCCGACTCGAGGGTGCAGACTAATGCGCGTCGAGCGCGCCAGGTTGCGCATCGTGAGCGCGAACCCCGGTCTTCAGGCGCTCGTCGAGCACACAAGATCTCGACCGTCGTCTCCGCCTACGAGCGCCACGGCAGCATCGACGGTCACGCGTGCAGGCTCTCGACGAGGCGATGAATCGCTGGCGGTTTGAGTTCGACGACCCTGCCGATGCTGGGGGCCCTCGGTGATGACCGCCGAATCGATTGCGCACGAGCTCGGCCAGGGCCGCGAGAAGCGCACCACGACTGGATGGACCACGCTCTGCCCAGCCCACAACGATCACAATCCCTCGCTCAGCGTCGACGAAAAGGAAGGCCACATCCTGTTCTGCTGCCGCACGGGATGCGAGCAGTCCAGGGTGATCGACGCGCTGAAGGATCGGGGACTTTGGTCTAATGGCGCGGGTAGCAACGGCCACCCCGCAAACAATAGCAAATCCGGCCTCTCACTGGAGAAATTCGCCGCGGCCAAAGGATTCGATGTTCAATTCCTATCCCGGTGCGGCGTGACCGAGGAGAAGGGCGGACTGGTTTTTCATTATCTTCTCATGAATGGTCAACGCGCCGCGCGCCAGCGAATTCGACTCGCGCTCGGCGGCAATAGGCAGTTCATCTGGAATGACCAAAAAGGGAGACCCGTACCCTATGGGCTCTGGCGGCTCGACGAAGCGCGCAAGCGCGACGCGCGCGAACTCGTTCTCTGCGAAGGTGAGAGTGACACCTTAACATTTTGGTTTCACAACATCACAGCGTTGGGAATTCCCGGCGCCGACATGTGCTCGATACTGGCTGGACCGCATATTCGAGACTTCGGCACGATGCTCATCTGCAAAGAGCCAGACCACGGGGGCGAGGTCTTCGAGAAAGGGTGCATCGCCCAGCTAGCCAAGCTCGAGTTCGAGGGTACCGTGCGCGTCGTCGAGATGGCCAAGGCGGCCGCCAAAGATCCCAACGCGTTGCACATTAAGTTGCTAGGGGACGCTGGCGGCTTCACGTCGGAGTGGGGTGCGCTAGTAGAGCAGGCCCGCGTGGTCGAGCTTCCGCTCGTCGGACTGGAAACGTTCAATGCTGCCGACGTCGAGGAAAGAAAGGTCGAGTGGTTATGGCCGGCCAGGATTCCACACAGGAAATTAACGCTGTTCGTCGGCCATACCAGCCTCGGCAAATCCTTTGCCTCTCTCTACGTTGTCACACAATTGACTACCGGCAATCCCTGGCCGGATGGCAGCCCCAACGGGAACGTCATCAAGAGCGTCATCTTCTCCGCTGAAGATTCGATCGCCGATACGATCGTGCCACGGCTGAAGGCACTTGGCGCTGAGCGCGGACATATTATTCTTACGGGCCGGATGCGCGAATCGAACGAGGCGGGCGAGATCGCCCGGCGCGCGTTTAATCTCACCCGCGACCTACCGCAGCTTGAACGGACGCTAGACCGAAACCCCGACACGAAACTGGTCGTGGTAGATCCCATATCGTCCTTCATGGGTCGGGCGGACAGTCACAAGAACGCAGAGGTTCGAGCGGACGTACTCGACCCGCTCTCCGAACTCGCCGAGCGTCGTGGTGTCGCTGTGCTCGCCGTGAGCCATCTGAACAAAGGAGGCGGCAACGCGATGGAGCGGGTCTCCGGCAGCGTAGCCTTTCCCGCTGCAGCGCGTGCTGTTTGGGGCTTCACGGCAGATTCCAAAGATCCTGACTCGCACGCTAATGCTCTTCGGCAAATCGAATTTGGGGCCCAGGATGCCCGGATTAGCCTTTCGGATCGCGGAAGTTGACGGCCGCGCGACTCTTACTTGGGAGCCCGGTGACGTTCACGAGCGGCTCGATGACGTGTTGCGCCAGGAGCGGGGCGAAAAGGGGAACGAGGTCGACAAGATTCAACAAGCATGTGACCTCGTGCGTGAGATGTGCGCGGCCGGCGAGGTTCTCTCGACGGAGATCGAAGCTCGGGGACAAGAGATGGGGATAAGCATTCGCACTCTGTTCCGGGCACGCAAGGATATTCTCCACTGCAAAGCTCGGAAAGAAGGGTACGGAAAAACCGGCCGATGGTGGATTTCGCTGCCATGATGCCGCAAGACTTCGACCCCGCATCGATCCCGCGCCAACAAATACCGGCGTTCATTGCTGCTCTGGCCGCGCGGCTGCTAGAGCCCGCACCGTCGCCGGAGCCTGCACCCAATGAGCCCGACAAGATGTTGACGACCGCCGAGGCGGCCGCGCTGCTCCGGCGCTCGGTGAAGTGGATTTATCGTCACAATGGAAATTTGCCCTTTGCGCGCAAATTGAGCGACCGCTCGTGGGTCTACAGCGAGCAGGGTCTGCGCAAATGGCTCGCACGGCAAAGGGCATGAAGCAGCTTGACAGCAAATCGGCAATCTGCCATGTTCGTCTTGGAGGTACCACGCATGACGCCGACATTTCGTCTGACGGTTCGCATCACGGAAGCTCTGGCCGAGCGGGTGAAAATCCGCGCCGTGAAAGAGCGGCTCACGATTCAGGAGCTAGCCGCACGCGCCCTCGAGCTCTACCTGCGCACGCCGCTGAAAAAGGGGGAAGAGTCATGAAAAACCGCGGACTCGGCTTTGTCTTTCAACCCACATGGCGCGAGGCGAAGACCGGTGAAACCAAGACGGCCGCGACCTGGTGGATTTCCTATAGCGTCCATGGAAAACGTCATCGCGAGAACGCGCACAGCGTCAACCGTGCGGACGCGGTTCGGTTGCTCAAGCAGCGGATCTCCGACGTCGGACAGGGCAAGCCCGTCGGCTCACAGGTCGAGCAAACGACCCTAGATGACCTCATTTCGATGGTGGAGGCCGATTACAAGGCGAATGGGCGCAGGAGCTTCAAGCGCATCCCAATCGCCGCCGCGCACCTCCGCGAGTTCTTTGGCGGGGACTCTAAGGCTCGAGAGATCACCTCCGACAGGATCACGGCCTACGTGGCAGGGCGCCTGGAGCAGGGCGCGGCAAAGGCGACCGCTAATATCGAGCAGGCATTTCTGCGCCGCGGCTTCCGACTCGCCGCCAAGGCTGGGAAGGTCGCGACGCGTCCAGAGATGAGCATGCTACACCTCGACAATGCGCGCACGGGGTTCTTCGAGGTCGAGCAGTTTGAAGCGGTGCGACGGCACCTCCCGGACCATTTGAAGCCGCTCGCGCAAGTCGCGTATTTGACGGGCTGGCGCCGGGGCGAGCTGCTATCGCGGCAGTGGCGACATATCGATCTAAAGTTGGGCAAGCTCCGGCTCGAGGTCGGCGAAACCAAGAATGGAAAAGGCCGCGAATTTCCGATCAACGCCCTTCCCGAGCTGCGCGCGGCGATCGAGACGCAACGCGCACGCGTAAGCGAGATCGAACGGTCGACCGGTCAGATCATCGCGCATGTGTTCGTTAACCCGGCCGGTGCACCCCTGGTGGACTTCCGAAACGCGTGGCGGACGGCTTGCCGCCTTGCCGGCGTGCCTGGCCGCCTCATTCACGACTTCCGCAGGACCGCCGTGCGCAACCTTGAGCGCGCTGGCGTGCCTCGCTCTACCGCGATGAAGTTGACAGGGCACCTGACGGATGGCGTTTACAGCCGATACGCGATTGTTGACTCGGCGATGCTCGAGGAGGGCGTGGCGAAGTTAGCGGCCATGTCCGCAAATGTCCAAGCGACGACCGAGGCGAAGAGTCAAAGTTCGGCCCAAGTCACGGCCCTTGCGGTGAAGCGCGCGGAAAAAAGTCTTTGAGTTGTCTAGCTAAAATTGACACTCTGCTTGGAAAGCAGCGGGTTCTCGATTCGCTGACAGGGAGATGCGGTTATGGCGGCGCCTGAGATGTTCAACCTTGACGGCCGCGTCGCGGTGGTCACCGGCGGCAACGGCGGAATCGGCCGCGGGATTGCGCTCGGGCTGGCGGAGGCCGGCGCGGCAGTCGCGGTGCTCGCGCGCAACGAGGAGAAGAACGAGGCGGTGCTCGGCGAGCTGCGCGCGCTCAACTCCGCGTCGATCGCGCTCAAGCTCGACGTGACCGACCGCGACGCACTCGCACCCGCTATGGCGGAGGTCGAGCGCAAGCTCGGCCCGGTCGATATCCTCGTCAATAACGCGGGTATCGCGCTTCCCGGCGGCGTGCTCAAGGTTGATGCCGCGACCTGGGACCGCGTAATCGAAACCAACCTCAACTCGGGCTTCCTGCTCTCGCAGATCGCGGCGCGCTCGATGGCCCCGCGCAAGCACGGCAAGATCATCAACATCGCCAGCGAGTACTCGCGCTTCGGCAATCCGATCGCGCCGTCGTACGCCGCCTCCAAGGGCGGACTCATCCAACTGACCAAATCGATGGCGGTCGAGCTGGCGGCGCATAACATCCAGGTCAACGCGATCGTGCCGGGATGGATCGAGAGCGAGATGACCGCGCCGATCAAAGGGCGCCCGTTCTACGACGACATCATCAAGCGCACGCCGGCCGGCCGTTTCGGCACGCCTAAGGAATGCGCGGGCGCGGCAGTGTTTCTAGCCTCGCACGCCTCCGACTTCGTAACCGGCGCGACCATCTTCGTCGACGGCGGCTACGCGATTCGCTGATCATGACGACGATCTATCGCGCCGAAGTGATCGGATCGATCCTGCGGCCCGCATGGCTAAAGCAGGCGCGGACCGACTTTGCCGCCGACCGCATTTCGACCGCCCAATTCAAGCGGGTCGAGGACCGTGCGGTCGACGAAGCGATCGCGCTGCAGGAGCGATGCGCCGTCGACGTCGTGAGCGACGGCGAGATGCGCCGCTCGGGCTTCGTCGCGCCGCTGACCGACTACGTCGAAGGTTTCGAGGCAGTCGCGTTCGACACCCGGCGATGGCAGGGTGGCGGCGGCGGTAGGAGCGGCGAAACCAGCCTGGCGGTGCCGCTCACGGTGACCGGCAAGCTCCGCCGGCGGCGCTCGCTCGCGGCCGAGGAATTCATTTACGCACGCGCCCGCGCGACGCTTCCGCTGAAGGCGACGCTGCCGAGTCCGTTGATGCTCGCGATGCGCTGGTCGCCGGAACATTCGGCGGCGGCTTATCCCGATCCGTTCGCGCTCTTCGCCGACGCCGTCGATATCCTGCGCGCCGAAGTCGCCGACCTGGCGAGCCTCGGATGCGAATATATCCAGATCGACGCGCCGGAACTGGCTACGCTGGTCGACCCGTCAACGCGCGAGCGCGTCTTCGAGGCGCATGGCATCTCGACCGCGCGGATGCTGGGCGAGGGCGTCGAGATGCTCAACGCGCTCGCGGATGCATCCGGCGTCACGTTCGGGTTGCATCTGTGCCGCGGCAACAACGCCGGCCATTGGCTGAGCACTGGCGGTTACGAAGCGATCTCGAAGGAAGTCTTCGCGCGCGCCACGCGCTACGACATTTTCCTGCTCGAATACGACAGTCCGCGCGCAGGCTCGTTCGAGCCGCTCGCCGACCTCCTGCGCGACAAGCGCGTGGTGCTGGGGCTGGTGTCGACCAAGAGCGACGCGCTCGAGCCGCCCGATATGCTGATCGCGCGTATCGAGGAAGCGGCGCGCCATTTTCCGCGCGAACAGATGGCGCTCTCCACGCAGTGCGGCTTCGCTTCGGTGCTCGCGGGCAATCCGATCGCCGAGGCGACCCAGGAAAAAAAGCTGCGGCTGGTGGCCGACGTCGCGCATCGGGTATGGAGCTGAATTCCGCGCTGCCCCTAGAATTGGCGGTCGTAATGAATGGTAAAGATAAATTTGGAAGGGAGTGGTCCAACGCTTCTGGTTTCCTCCCCCAGTTGTCTTGGGGGAGGATGGAGGTGGGGGTCGAGCGAGGAAGCGCCAGATGTCCTTCCGGCGCTTGCTCGTCTTGATGTTCAGTCCCCTCAATCTTGTCCTCTTCCCCTCGCGGGGGCTAGGGCATTAGAAAGATGGCGCATCCTAAAATCAGGAAGCGCAGCTTCAAAAACAGAGGCGGTTCTCACAGAAATTCAGAACCGCCTGGACCCCCACCCCAACCCTCCCCCAAGATAATTTGGGGGAGGGAATCTGCGGAGAGATCAGGCGTATGGGCCGCATCATGAAGCACACGCAACGTATCAGCGGACGAATCGTCAACCGCCGCAGTGCCAAAGCGCCGCGCGCCGCCGATGGCGCCGGCAGCGGGCGGGTCGAGCTTCCGTCGCTCAAGCCGCTGCGCGTGCTCGTTGCCGGCGAAGTGATCCTCGACCGCTACATCATGGGCGACGTCGCGCGCGTCTCGCCTGAGGCGCCGATTCCGATACTGCAAGTCAACCGGATCGAGGAGCGCCCCGGCAACGCGGGCTTCGTGATGGCAAATCTGCGCGCGCTGGGAGCGCGGGTGAGCGCGCTCAGCGTGGTCGGCGCCGATCGCAACGGCGAATTGCTGCGCGAGATGTTCGGCGACCTCGGTATCGATACGCGCTCCGTGCTGGTCGACCCCGATCGCCCGACGATCGTCAAGGAGCGGATGCTGGGGTCGGTGCAATCGGCCAACCGCGCCACCCAGCAACTGCTGCGCGTCGATCGGGAAGCCCCGCACTCGCTCAGCCCGGCCAAGGAGCGCGCGCTCACGCGCCATGTCGAGCGCGAACTGGAGCGCGTCGACGGCGTGCTTATCTCGGACATCAACAAGGGCCTGCTCACGCCGGGGCTTCTGCGCGCGCTTATCGATGGCGCGCGCCGCCGCAAGATTCCGGTTATCGTCGATCCGCGGCTTAGCGAGGATTTCTCGATCTATAGCGGCGCGACCGCGCTCACGCCCAATCGCTACGAGACCGAGCTCGCCACCAGCACGCGCCTGGTCGACCGGGCGGCGTGGATGCGCGCGGCGGACGAACTGATGCGCCGGCTCAAGCTCGACGCCTGCCTCATCACGCTCGACCGCGAAGGGATGTACTTGAGCGAGCGCGGCGGCCCGCATACTTACATCGCGACCACGCCGCGCGCGGTCTACGACGTGACCGGCGCGGGCGATGTGGTGCTGGCGGTGTTCGGCCTGTTTGCGATCGCCGGACTGAGTTTCGCCTCGGCGGCGGGGCTGGCGAATCTCGCCGCGGGGATCGAGGTCAGCCGGCTTGGCACCGAGATAATCTCGCGCGAGGACCTCGCACGGGCACTCAGCCCGGGACCCGAAAGCGCGCAGCGCAAGATCGTCGCGGTCGAGGAATTGCGTCCGGCGCTCGACCGCCATCGCGGCACGGGCCGGCGCGTGGTGTTCACCAACGGATGCTTCGATCTGCTGCACGCGGGGCATGTCGAGATGCTCTCGTTCGCGCGCGCGCAGGGCGACACGCTGGTGGTGGGAGTCAATAGTGATCGCAGCGTGCGGCTGATCAAGGGCGATGGCCGCCCGGTCTATCCGGCGGTCGAGCGCGCGCTGATCCTGGCCGCGCTCGAGGTGGTGGACTATGTGGTGGTGTTCGACGAGACGCGCGCGGAGCATATCGTCCGCGCCGTGCGCCCCGACGTGCTGGTGAAGGGCGAGGATTGGCGTGACAAAATCGTCGACGGCCAGATTTTCGTGGAGTCTTACGGCGGGCGGGTCGCGCTCGCGCCGCTGCTGCCCGGCTACGGCACGACGCTGACGATCGAGCGCCTGCGCGCCACCAAGGCACGCGGCGCCAGCGCCGAGCTAGCGCTTAAGGGAGCGCAGGCCAAGCCGCGCGGCAAGGTAGTTGGCCGCGCGCTCAAGCTCCGGTAGCCGCATCCACCACGCGATTCCGAGATAGACCGCGCCGAACGCGGGCAGCACCGCGAGCGCCATCAGGCGCGGACCGGCATGCCCCATCCCAAGCTTCACCGCCCATCCGGCCGCGCTCGCCACCAGCGCGATCGCCCACAGCTGCGCCACGAGCCCGCGTCCCAATCCGGTGTGGCCGATTTTCGAATTGAGTTTCCATCGCAACAGTGCGAATTCGACCCAGGCGGCGACTCCGGCTGACGCGGTCAGGCCCGCCGCGCCCCATCGCTGGGCGATTCCCAATGCGGGCGGCAGTGGAATCGCGCACAGATATCCCAACGTCAGCGTGAGCGTGAAGCGGATCAGCGCGAACTTAAGCGGCGTGCGCGTATCCTCCAGCGCATAGAACGCCGAGTTGTACAGCCGGCCCATCGTGGCCGCCAGCATCCCCACCGCGGACCCGGCCAACACCGCCCATACGTAGATCGCGTCGCGATGGGTGAAGCTGCCGGACTGAAAGATCAGCGCAGAGACCACGTCGCCGAGAAACAGGAACGCCGCCGCCGACGGCACGACCAAAAACGCGATCTGCCGCAGGCCCGCGTCCAGACGCATCCGCAAGAGCTGCGACACCTCCTCGAAGGTGCCGGCCGCGCGCGACATGCTCGGTAACTCGGCCGCCGCGACCGACATCCCGAACAGGCTTATCGGCAGCAGGTAGAGGATGCTCGCGTAGCTGAGCGCCGAGACCGCGCCGGTCGGAAGCAGGCTCGCGAGCAGGTTGTCGACGTAGCCGGAAATCTGGCTCGCGCCGCGTCCGGCGACGACCGGCGTGAGGTTACGAAAGACCGTGCCCAAGGCCATGCGCGTGCGCGCGAAATCGAGTCGGAGGCGGCCGACCAGCCGCAGCGTCTGCGGCGCCTGCACCGCGATCTGCAGGAACGCGCCAACGACCGCGCTCCACGCAAGCTCGATCGCCAAGGCCTCCTGCGAACGGCGCGGTCCGTAGAAGACGAGCGCGGCGATGATCGCGAGGTTCCATGCGACCGGCGCCGTGTACGAGGCGAAGAAGCGATGATGGCTGTTGAGCACGCCGAGACACCACGCCGACAACACCAGCAGTCCGGCGCCCGGGAACAGGATACGCACCAGTGCGACCGTCAACTCGCGCTTGGCCCCGCTGAATCCCGGAGCGATCACCGCGATCAGCCAGGGCGTCGCCCACACTCCCAGAGCGACCAGGATCGCGACTCCGAGCGCGAGCAGCGCGCCCACGCCCCACGCCAGCGTCTCGGCCGTCTCCGCGTCGCCCTCGCTTAAGAGCTTGCTGTAGACCGGGATGAAGGAGGCCGAGAGCACGCCCTCGCCGAAGAGATTTTGCAGGATGTTGGGGATCCGGATGCCGGCCTTGAAGGCGTCGGCGGCGTCGGAGTTGCCGAGGTAATGCGCGAAGATGCTTTCGCGAACGAGGCCGGCGATACGGCTCAGCAGGATACCGGTCGCGACCAGCCATGCCAGGTTGGGACCCAGACGCGCGGCGAGCAGCCGGCCGGCGGTGGAATCCGCCGGCGCGGCGGCGTGCGGCGCTGGCGCCGATTGCTGGTTGTGCGAGCCGGTTACGATTTTGAAGCGCGCTCCTTTGGGGCGTCGCGCTAGAGTATAGCGGCGCGCCGCGGCGGCTTGTAGGCGGTACGCCGCATCAGTTGTAACGGTCGAGCGCTTGTGACTCCCTCCACCTATTGTTTTGGGGGAGGGATGGGGTGGGGGTCGAGCGAACAAGCGCTGTTGCCGTTTCTCTGCGGCGCTTCCTCGTCCTTATTTTTGCCGCGCTTCACGCGCGCTTGCTTGTGCCGTTCGGCGGGCGTGTCTAAGCTCGTGGATTCGGCGTGGCCGACGGCTCGCAAGGGGAGGGCAAACCTACGTTCGCGGTCAGCAATACTGCACCACCGGATCGTTTCGATATCGAGCAATGGATCAACTTCGACGCGATACAACTGCTCGTCCATCACGCGAGCGCGGTGGTCGCCGCGATCGTGATCTTCGCGCTCGTCGCGCGGCTGGCAATCTGGCTGCTGCCGCACGGATTCGTCCGCAAAGTTGTGGTCATCATCGACGACGTCGTTCTGATCGGGCTGCTGGTGTATTTCGGCTACGAGATGTTCGTCTACCTGTGGAACCGGCGTCCGCCGGTGCAGCGCAACGCCGCGCTCGGAGCCGCTTTCTCCGCCGTCGAAGCTATCGCGGCTTATCTGCCGCCGCCGATCGCAAAGCCGCTTAGCGCGATCGCGCACCCGCTCATGCGGCTCATCGCCGTCGCGTGGTAACCGGCGCCTCGCGGGCATAAGGTTGAGTGAGGCCGGAGCGGCCCGCGATGCTCACCGAAAACGACAATAGCAACGGCGCGACCGCGTTTTCGCTCTATCTGCACATCCCGTACTGCCAATCCAAGTGCCCATATTGCGATTTCAACTCGCACGCCGTCGCGAGCTGGCCGGAGGACGACTACGTCCGCGCGCTCGTCGCCGAGATCGAACGCCGCGCCGGCGAGGATCCATGGGCAGGACGACGGCTCAAGACGATCTTCTTCGGCGGCGGCACGCCGTCGCTCTTTCGGCCGGAATCCATCGCAGCGGTCCTGGCCGCGGCCGAGCGCAACTTCGGCCTCGAGGGCGGCGCCGAGGTGACGCTGGAGGCAAATCCGGGCACGGTCGACGCGGCAAAGCTAGGCGGGATGCGTGCCGCGGGAATCAACCGAATCAGCTTCGGCGCGCAATCGTTCAACGACGAGCGGCTTAAGTTTCTCGGCCGTATCCACGGCGCCGCGGAAACTCGCGAGGCTGTCCGGCTCGCCCATCGCGCGGGCTTCGAGCGCCTTAACCTCGATCTAATCTTTGCGGTCCCCGGGCAGAGCATCGATGAAACGCTCAGCGACATCGCGGAGGCCGCCGCGCTCGGCCCCGATCATATCTCGGCGTACAACCTGACCTTCGAGGAAGGCACCGCGTTCTTCACCGAGATGAAGCGCGGACGAATCCGGCCGATCGACTCCGACCGGCAGGCCGAGTTCTATGCCGCGGTGCGCGAGGAACTGCCGCGGCGCGGCTATAAGATGTACGAGATCTCCAACTACGCGCCACCCGGCCACGAGGCGCGTCACAATCTGAGCTACTGGCGCCTGGAGAGTTACCTGGGCCTCGGCGCGGGAGCGCATAGCTTCGCGCGCGACGAGAATGGCGGCGGCGGGCGGCGATGGTGGAACGAGCGGATGCCCGCGCGCTACGTCGAGCAGGCGCTTAAAGGCGGCCTTGCGCAGGCGGGCGGCGAAACGGTTGACGCCCACAGCGCTCGAGGCGAGTTTGTGTTTTTGAATCTCCGGCTGCGCGACGGATTTGCGCTCGCCGATTTCGAGGCGCGCTTCGGCGCGAGCTTCGACAGCTTCTTCGGCGCGCGCGCGGCGCGTCTGTTCGAGGGCGAGCTACTGATTCGTGACCGGGGCCGGATCTATCTGAGCGAGCGCGGCCTGGAACTGGCCGACTCGGTTTTCGCCGAATTCATTTGAAGGCTGCGATCAGTCGAGCCGGGCGTCGACGATCTCGGCCACGCGCGCGGGGGTGGTGAGGCGGATGAACGCGCCCAGGCGCGGGCCGCGCTCCTGCCCCAGGATCACGCGATAGAGCAGAGGGAAAATCTTTCCCGGCTTGTCGTAGTGCTGGCGGCCGAGTTCGTAGATCGCTTTTTCGATATCCTCGGCGCCGGCCTCGCCGTTTTGCGCGAGCCACGCGCTGAGCGCGCGCAACTGCTCGCGCTCGCCGTCACTCGGCGTGTAGTGAAATTTGGCCGGCTCGATAAAGTCGCGGTAGAAATTGAGCGCGCATTCCATCAGCTCGCGCGTCAGCTTCATCGTGTCCGCGTCGCCCTCGATCGCAGGGTCGTAGTGCACCAGGTAGCGCCAGATAAGATCGCGCTCGCCGCTGCCGAGCGCTGCGACCAGGTTCATCACCAGGCCAAAGCTAAGGGTCGAGTTAAACCGCCGGGCGCTTTGGCTCTGCAGCACGAACTCCAGCGGCGAGTTGCGCTGCGCGCGCTCGTCCGCCGCGCTCCATTTACGCAGCTCTTCGAGGTATTCGTCGGTGTACTGCGGAATCGATTCCAGGAAAAGCTTGCGCGCGCGCCGCGGATTCAGAATCAGAAAATACTTGAGCACCTCGATCGGCGCGTAGCGCCGCCACTGCTCGACGCCGACCCCGCGGCCGATCGACTTCGAGACCTTGTGCCCCTCCTCGTCGAGGTACATCTCGAATGCGAAGCCGAGCGGCGGCCGGCCGCCGAGCAGGCGCAAAATCTGGCCCGAGAGCCGCGCCGAATCGATCAAGTCTTTGCCGTAAAGTTCATAGTCGACCCCCAGCACGTACCATCGAAGCGCCCAGTCAACTTTCCATTGCACCTTGGCCTTGCCGCCGAGCACGCTCTGCTCGCCCTTAAAGCCGCATCCGTGCGAGCCGCCGAAACTGCGCTCGCAGGAGAACTCGACTGTGGCGCGTTCGGGATGATACGCCGTCACCAGGGTCGAATTGATTTGCCCGCACGCGGGACAAAGCGGCATCACGGGCGACCATCCGGCGCGATTCTCCTCGCGCAGCGTCGGCGCGACGATACGGATTATCTCGGCGTGCTTCGCCAGGATGAGTCTTAGCGCGTCGTCGAAGCGGCCGCTTGCAGTACATCTCGCTCGAGCGCATCAAGTCGTAGCTGACCTCGACCGGCTCGAGGAATTTCTCGAGCAGCCCGATCATGTGCGCGGCGAAGCTCGGATGGCACTCGCCGAAGGGATCGGGAATCAGCGACACGGGTTGGCCCAGAAAGGCCGCGGTCGCCTCGCGGTTGGGGATGCTTTCGGGGACCTTGCGCAGCCCGTCCATGTCGTCGATGAAAACGATCAGACGGCTTGGGCGGCGGTACACGGCGCTACTGGGGTCGGTCTCTTCGAAGACTTGGCCCAAGACCTGGAAAGCGTGCTGCACGTAAGCGGGACGGAGCACCTCGCCCATCGTGCCGAGATGCGGCAGACCCGAGGGGCCGAAGCCGCTTTCGAAGATTACCGCGCGCTCGGGCGGGTAGTTGCCGACCCGCTCGGCGAGCCGCCGCGCTTCTTCATACGGCCAAAGGTCGAGTTCCGTTCGCTCAGCCATCAACCGTACCGTCTTACCAGCTCTCTACGCCTCGCGGGGTTCATATCTGCTCATATCTTGCCCTTGAGCACGCGCGCCAGCGCCTCATGCAACCACGGATCGATCTGGAGGTCGCGGTTTTTTTCCGAGGCGAGGCGCAGTTTTACGCCACAGTTGGCACAGATAAAGGCATCTTGGCTAAATCCAGCGCGATCCTCCACCGCAAGGTGCAGGAACCACTCGTTTATTGGACGCCGGCAGATTTCGCAACTTTGCTCGATCATTGTAGGCAGACACAAGAGCGCGCAACCGTTATATCATTGATAGGGCCGGGGAGGGCGTGTTACAGGATTTCTCCGGACCGGTGGATTGCTCTAAACCTTCGGCTACATACTACCCTAAACATCGGAGGTTCGGTGGCATCCGGGGCGGCGGGCGGCTCGAGCTTGCAGTGAGCTGGAGGGGCTGAGTTGCCTTGGGCGTGGCGACGAAATTTTTCCGCTTCATGGAAGACAATCTGACAAAGCACAAAATCAAGGAACTGCGCGCGCTGGTGTCGGAGGGCGACCGGGTCGCCATCCTGCTACAGGACGATCCCGATCCCGACGCGATGTCGAGCGCAATTGCGCTGCGCACGCTTCTGGGCCGCAACAAGCTCACCACGCCGATCTTCAGCTTCACTCCGGTCACGCGGCCGGAGAACAAGACCATGATGCATCTGCTGGAGATCGAGATCGCGCCGGCCGATACCGAGGAACTCGCCGCGTTTGACCGGGTGGCGATGGTCGACGTGCAGCCGCCTTACTTCAACGGCCGCCTGCGCCGCGCCGACATCGTGATCGACCATCATCCGGGCTACGCGCCGAACAACGCCGCCTTCCAGGACGTGCGCCCCGGCTACGGCGCCACCGCCACCATCATGACCGAGTACCTGGTCGCCGCCGACGAGCGGATAAGCGAGCGCCTGGCGACCGCGCTGCTCTACGGCATCCGCAGCGACACCCTGATGCTCAAGCGGCGGGTAACCGACAACGACATCCAGGCTTTCACCCAACTCTACCCGCACGCCAATTACAGCCTGCTGCGCCAGATCGATCGGCCCGAACTGCCGACCCGCTTCGCCCGCGTGCTGGCGCGCGTGATGCGCCGCTTCGAGGTTCACGATGGGATCGCGTTGTTGCACCTCGGCCGCGTCGAGCGCGACGACCTGATCGTGCAGATGGCGGACTTCTGCCTGCAGTTCGAGGGCGTGGAATGGGTGGTGGTATCGGGCAAGCTCGACGGCAACCTGGTGATCGCGGTGCGCAATCACGGGACCGGGCGGCGCAACGCGGGCGAACTCGTGCGCAAGCTGTTCGGCGAGATGGGCAGCGCCGGCGGCCATCGCAACATGTCCAAGGCGGTGATCGCGCTCAAGGATTGGCGCGCGCGCGAACATACGCTGCGCGACAGCGCGATCGAAACCCGCCTGCGGGAGCTGTTCGAGGCGCAAATCAGCGGCGACAACGACGCCGACGACTGATTCGTGCAGTCCAGCCGAAGCCCCTTATCCCGCGTGCCCCGTTTACCGGCCGCTCGCCAGCGTCTATCGTGGAGTGGATGAGTGTGCTGGAGGGGACAGTGGAGGTCAGCAACCGGCTCGGGCTCCATCTGCGCGCTGCCACCAAGCTGGCCGAGACCGCGCGCAGCTTCCAGTCCAAGGTGACGATCGTCGGCAAGGACGGTCAGGCGGACGCGCGCAGCGTGATCAACCTGATGATGCTCGGCGCGGCGATCGGCGCGCGGCTCAAGGTGCGCGCCGACGGCCCCGACGCGCGCGCCGCCCTCGACGCCATCCAGCGCCTGTTCCAGGATCGTTTCGGCGAAGACTGATCGCTTCGGCGAAGACTGACCGCTGAGGACGCGACGGTCAGGCCGGGCTGGTGTCCTATCAGGACACCTGCAGTCTGGCATGTGCCTTGATCGCGCGTCAGCGGTTGGCTATACCAATGCATCGTTCTTCGTTCCGGATGAAATACCACCATTTATCGAGCGTTGTGCGGCGAACGCTCGCTCCGCAGTCAATCAAACATTACGTTGCCGCTGGGCCGGACGAGCGGGCTTCGCACTGACGCGAGCGCTCGCAAAGACGGCACCCCAAGGAGACATCACTAAATGCCGCTTAAGGATTTTCTTTTCACCTCGGAATCGGTTTCCGAAGGCCATCCCGACAAGATGTGCGACCAAGTCTCGGACGCCGTGCTCGACGCCCTCATCGCCGAGGATCCCAACTCGCGCGTGGCCCTGGAGACGCTGGTCAAAACCGGCCTAATTGTGCTGGCCGGCGAGATAACCAGCCGGGCGCGTCCGGACTTCGTACGAATCGCGCGCGATACCGCGCTCGAAATCGGCTACAACCATGTCGACACCGGCTTCGACGGCAACAACTGCGCCGTGCTGACCGCGATCGAGCCGCAATCGGCCGATATCTCGCAGGGCGTCACCGAGGGCGAGGGACTGCACAAGGAGCAGGGCGCCGGCGACCAGGGCCTGATGTTCGGGTTCGCCTGCGATGAGACGCCGGAGCAGATGCCGCTGCCGATCGCGCTCGCGCATCGGCTGATGGAAAACCTCTCCAAGCTGCGGCATCAGGGCAAGGCGGATTTCCTGCTGCCCGACGGCAAGAGTCAGGTAAGCGTGCGCTACGCGGGCGGGCGCCCGGTCGAGGTCAGCACGGTGGTGGTCTCGGCGCAGCATCGTCGCGACGTTGGCCACGCGACCGTGCGCGAGGCGGTGATCGAGGAGTTGATCAAGCCGACCATCCCCAAGCAGTTTCTGACCAAGGATACGGTCATCCATGTCAACCCGACCGGCAGCTTCGTCATCGGCGGCCCGCACGGCGATTGCGGCCTTACGGGGCGCAAGATCATCGTCGATACCTACGGCGGGTACGGACGCCACGGCGGCGGCGCGTTCTCGGGCAAGGACCCGAGCAAGGTCGATCGCTCGGCCTGCTACATGGCGCGCTACGTGGCCAAGAACGTGGTCGCAGCCGGGCTGGCTACCAAGTGCGAGATCCAGGTGGCGTATGCGATCGGCGTGGCCGAGCCGGTTTCGATCCTGATCGACACTTTCGACACCGGCGTGGTCCCGGACCAGAAGCTGTCCTCGGCGCTGCGCGAGCTGTTCGACTTCCGGCCCGCCGGGATTATCAAAACGCTCAGCCTGAAGCGGCCGATTTACAAGGCCACCGCCGCCTATGGCCATTTCGGCCGCGTGCCGCACAATGGGCTCTTTCCGTGGGAGCAGACCGACATGGTCGACGCGTTGCGCAACGCCTTCGGGCGCGACGGCGTCCGCTAAGCAGAAGGCCATCGCGCATCACAACCTGGGGCGCGCGGCGCACTCGCGTACGCGCGCCCTTTGAAATTCGGAGAAGATTCAGATGGAGGCGAAAGCCAGCAAGCGTAGTAAAACCACGCCAGTCGCGTCACGCAACGGACGCGCCTTGCCGCACGACGTGCGCGACCTCGGACTGGCCGAGGCCGGGCGGCGGAGGATCGAATGGGCCGACGAACAGATGCCGGTGCTTCGGATCATCCGCGAGCGCTTCGCCAAGGAGAAGCCGCTGCGCGGCCAGCGCCTGAGCGCCTGCCTCCATATCACCACCGAGACCGCCAATCTCCTGCGCACGCTCAAGGCCGGCGGCGCCGAGGTGCTGTGCTGCGCCTCCAATCCGCTCTCGACTCAGGACGACGTCGCCGCCGCCCTGGTCAAGGAATACGGCATCCCCAGCTACGCCGTGCACGCCGAGGATCGCGACACCTATTACAGCCATCTGCGCGCCGTGCTCGAGGCCCATCCGACCATCACGATGGACGACGGCGCCGACCTGGTGAGCCTGTTGCACACCGAGTTTCATGATCAGGCCTCCGAGGTGCGGGCCTCGATGGAAGAGACCACCACCGGCGTCATCCGCCTGCGCGCGATGGAGCAGGACCGCGCCCTGCGTATCCCGGTGGTCGCCGTCAACGACGCGCAGACCAAGTACCTGTTCGATAACCGCTACGGCACCGGCCAATCGACGCTCGACGCGATCATTCGTGCGACCGGCGTGCTGGTGGCGGGTTCGGTATTCGTGGTGGCCGGCTACGGATGGTGCGGGCGCGGCGTGGCGTCGCGCGCGCGGGGGCTTGGCGCCAATGTGATCGTGACCGAGGTCAATCCGATCCGAGCGCTGGAGGCGGCGCTCGACGGCTACCAGGTGATGCGGATGGCGGAGGCGGCGCGCGTCGGCGACATCTTCGTCACCGTCACCGGCGACAAGGAGATCATCGGCGCGAGCCACATGAGCGCGATGAAGGACGGCGCGATCATCTGCAACTCGGGCCACTTCGACGTCGAGATCGATCTGCCCGCGCTGCGCAAGCTGGCGCGCCGCGTCGACCGCCAGGCCGAGCGCGAAGTCGAGACTTTCCATCTGCGCAACGGGCGCAAGCTCTACCTGCTCGGTCAAGGACGGCTGGTGAATCTCGCCTGCGCCGGAGGCCATCCCGCGCAGGTGATGGACATGAGCTTCGCCACCCAGGCGATGGCGGCGGCGTGGGCCGCCGGAGCGCAGCTCGAAGTCAAAGTGCACAACGTGCCGCTCAAGATCGAGGACGAAGTCGCGGCCATGAAACTGGCCGCGATGGGAATCAAAATCGATCGGCTGTCAGCCGAGCAGAAGCAATATTTGGCAAGCTGGCAGAGCGGAACGTAACAAGTTAACTCGAGCAGACGCGCTCTCGATGGCCGTGCGGCCGCTGGAACGCCGGTTCAGCCGGATGCCGCCTCAGCTGCTTGGGGCAGCCAGCCGCGGCGGCGCGCCAGTTCTCCGCTGGCGATGCACACCATGATCAGCGCGAGCGCGAGGAAAAAGCGCGGCGAGGTCGGATGCCATAGCGCGTCGCCCAGGAACGCGAACAGGATCGTCCCCGGGACCATCCCGATCATGCTCGCCCAGAAATAGTCGCGGAAGGTTATGGGCGAGGCGCCAGCCAGCAGGTTGAGCGCGTTGTAGGGGATGAGCGGCACCAGCCGCAGATAGAAAATGATCTGGAAGCCGTGGCGTCCGATCCTCGCGAGCAGCCTTTCAAAGCGCGCCCCGACCAGATGCTCGACGAACGAGCGTCCCAGAAACCGTCCCGCCGCAAACGCAATCAGCGCTCCCGCGTTCGCACCCAGCAGCGAATAGACCGAGCCCCGCAGCGCCCCGAACGCGAGCCCGCCCGCCATCGTCATCACCGCGCCCGGAATCAGGAACGACGGGCCCACCGCGTAGAGCAGCATGTAAACGACCGGCCCCCACAGCCCCCAGCTCAGCACCTCGACCTTGACCAGGCTCGGATTCTCAAACCACTCGGAGTGCGCCCACAAAAGCCATCCCGACCCCAGTACGAGCACCAGCACGATTACGATTTTGACGACACCTAGCGGAGTGAGCAGGCGGCGCCGGTCATCGGGGGTTTGTATGGGACTGCTGGCCGCCATCGTTGGTCCGCGCGAACGCGGGTGATTCATGATACGGGCCGCTATGGGATACGGACAAGCCGTCGCTCATAGGAGTTTCATTTTTTCGGCGTCGTGATGCGCGGTTGTGGCTGGAATGGGCGCCCGCGGCAATTTTCGCCTTTTTTGTGGCGGAACTTAGCCCCTTGATCTCTGGTTAGACTCCTGATTGGTTCCATTGCCCGGTCCAAACACCGCAGGAGGTTCTTGCGATGAGAAGCGTTTATCTCCGCGTTCAAATTTCGTTCCTCTGCCTGGTTGCGACCGGCACCGTCAATGCAATCTTGGCAGTGCCTGCGGCTGCGCGCCCCGCCATCGTTACTCAGAACGGTCCATTAAAGGGGATCGAGACACCGACTACGAACGAGTACCTGGGCATTCCCTACGCGGTGCCGCCCGTTGGAGAGCTCCGCTGGACGCCGCCGCAGCGGAACGGCAGATGGCACGGCGTCTTTCAGGCGACTCAGTTCGGCAATTTCTGCACACAGCCAGATGGTTTCGGAGGAACCTTCGGCAGCGAAGATTGCCTGACCCTGAACATTTACACGCCGCGCGCAAGGAAGAACGAGAACAAGCATCATGGTCTGCCGGTGATGGTGTGGATCCACGGGGGCGCGCTGGTGACCGGCGGCGGCGGGTTCTATGACCCGACGCGAATGGTGGAACAGGGCGGCGTTATCGTCGTCACCATAAACTATCGGCTGGGTCTTTTGGGTTTCTTCGCGCATCCGGCGATCGATGCGGAAGGCCATCTCAGCGGCAACTATGGGCTGATGGACCAGCAACTCGCGCTCAAATGGGTGCGACGAAACATCGCGGCTTTCGGAGGCAATCCGCGCCGGACGACGATCTTCGGGGAGTCGGCGGGAGGACAAAGCGTTTACGCCAATCTTGCATCTCCGACAGCGGCCGGCCTGTTCCAAAGAGCGATTTCGGAGAGCGGATCTTATATCGAGTTTCAGGATTACTGGACTCCCATCTCGATTGTATCTCTGGCTCAAGCGGCAACGCTCGGTACTTCACTTGTGCCCGCTGGCATCGCTTTCGGCGCCGGCGTGGGATGCTCCAGTCAGGCGGCACAGTGCCTGCGGAGCGTGGCGGCTTCGGCCCTGGTTTTAATTCAACCCAGTACGCTGTATCCCTTCGTGGATGGGACCATACTCACACAGAACCTCGAGGCCGCTTTCAGCACCGGCCAATTCAATCGGGTGCCGGTAATTTCCGGCGGCAATCATGACGAATGGCGGCCGTTCGTAGCTGGACAGTATGATCTCGCCGGGCATCCGCTGACGGACGAAGCGGACTACAAAGTAGCGGTTGCTGCTCTGTGGGGTGCATTTGGGGCGGAATTTGTGACGGAGATCGATTCAGTCCTGTACCCGCTCGCCAATTACCCGATCGTTCCTTCGATTGCCGGTGATCCCAGTCCCAGCCCCGGCATAGCGCTGGGCGCCTCGGGTACCGACGGCATTTTTGCCTGTCCGGAACGCAATGGCGTTGCGCTGCTGTCAGCTTTTGTGCCGACGTATGCCTACGAGTTCAACGACGAAAATGCGTATCTCGTCTTCAATGAATTTCCTTCTCCTCCTGACCCGCGGATCACCTTCCCGCTGGGTAGTGGCCATTTCACAGAGGTTCCGTACTTGTTCGATGTACTTTCCACTCCCAGCATGTTTACGCCCGATCAGCGAGAGCTGTCTGAATCTATGATCAGCTATTGGACCACCTTCGCGGCAAAGGGCAATCCGAACTCCGCCGGCCAGCCGCCGTGGTCTCCGTACAATCCCACGACCGATGAATTCCAGTCTCTGGTGCCGCCAACGCCGACGGTCGAAACGACCTTCAACAGCGAGCATCTGTGCTCGGCTTTCTGGGATTTGTTTTGACGTCCGACGCCTGGTAGCGCGCCCGCCCCCCAGCCGGAGCGGCTCAGCGCGCGATGTCGTTGTGGCGCACGTGGAGCGCGACGCCCTCCAGGCCCAGACGCCGCGCGAGTTCGTTAACCAGCGTCGGCGATCGATGGCGTCCGCCGGTGCATCCGAGACCGATCGTCAGATAGCTTTTCCCCTCGCGCCGGTAGAGCGGCACCAGGAAGGCAAGCAGCCGCGCGATCTCGTCGACGAAGCGCCGGGCCTCCGGCTGCTTCATCACGTATGCCCGCACCCGCTCGTCCATCCCGTCCAGCGGTTTCAGTTCCGGCACGAAAAAAGGATTGGGCAAAAAGCGCACGTCCAGCACCAGGTCCATCCCGACCGGAATCCCGTACTTGTAGCCAAAGGAAACCAACGCGATCGTCATCGCGGCTGCGCTGGCCGCCCCCAGCACCGCCGTCGTGATGACCTCGCGCAACTCGTGCACCGTGAGCGCGCTGGTATCGATCACGCGGTCGGCCCGTTCGCGCATCTCGGCCAGCGCCAGGCGCTCGCTGCGGATGCCGTCGGTCACCGAAGCGCCGCTTTCGGCCATCGGATGCGGCCGGCGGCTTTCCGAGTAGCGCCGCACGAGGACCTCGTCGGCAGCGTCGAGGAAAAGCACTTCGGGGCGGAAGCCGGCGCGCTCGAGGTCGTTGAAGACGCGCGGCCACTGCGGGAAGAACAGCCGTTCGCGCGCGTCGATGCCGAGCGCGACGCCGGCGAGATGCGGGTCGCGGCTGGTCGCCAGCCGCATCACGGACTCGGCCAGCGCCACCGGCATATTGTCGACGCAGTAGAAGCCCAGGTCCTCGAGCACTCGCATCGCGGACAACCGCCCGGAACCCGAAACGCCGGTGACGATGATAAGGCGCGGAGACTGATCGGAAGTGGCCGGAGTGAGAGCGGTGGCCGAAGCGTTTGATACGACCGACGCGCGCGCGCCGCGCGTGCGCGTCCGCCGCCGCAGAGCCATCGCAGAGTCAAAGGCGCGCCGGCAGCACCCCGCTTCAATGCCGGGCGTCTTCCTCCTTGATCAGGCGAAAAATCTCGGCCGCGTCGGGCGCGCTGCTCAGCCGCTCGCGAAACGCGGGATCCTTCATCAAGCGCGAGACGCGCGCGAGCGCCTTTAGATGCAGGCTCGCCGAATCCTCGGGCGCGACCAGCAAAAAAAACAGGTACGTGGGCCCGCCGTCGAGCGAATCGAAGTCGACGCCGCGCTTATGGCGCCCGAAGACGCCGATGATGCTGCTGACACCGGCGAGCTTGCCGTGGGGAATTGCGATGCCGTCGCCGATCGCGGTCGAACCCAGCCGCTCGCGCTCGGCGAGCACTGCGGACAGCGCCGCGGGATCGATCTCGCGGTGTTTACTGGCGAGGTACCCCGCCAGCTCGTGCAGGACTTCGGGTTTGGTGTTGCCTTTGAGCTCGGGCAACACCATATCAGGGCTCAGGATATCGGTAATTTTCATCGCCTGCTCAGCGCACCGATTATTGCATCGAAGGGCAAGTCGAGCGAGTCAGTCCAGCGAGTCCATGTGACCGGGCGAGCCGTCGTGACCAGGCGAACCGCAGTGACCGCGAAGAGCCGCCCAAGGCATGATACGCAGTCGCTGCCCGTGCTACGCAGTCTCTCAGCCTCACCTACGAGCGGGATTCGCTCTCCGCCTCCTCAGCCGCGCTCAGGACCTCGCCCGCCGATGGGGCACGCCATTTCTTAGCCTCAATCTTCTCCAGATGTTTTTTGAGTTGCCGCTGGACCTTGTCCGCGAGCAGGTCGATGACCGAGTAGAGATCCTTGGTCTCCTGCTGCGCCGCGAGCACGGCCAGACGGCCCGACTTGACCGTAACTTCGCCACACTGGCGGTACTTATCAACTGACAGGATCAAATGCACGGTGCAGGGACGCTTGAGAGCTTCGGCTACGTGAGCAAGCTTGCGTTCGCCGTACCGGCGGATTGCGTCGGTCGGCTCGACGTGACGGAAAGTCACGGTGACCTCCGCGACCGGCCGCGCCTTGAGCGCCTCGCGACGGCGTAATTTGCGTTCTACCGCCCGGCTGCGTTTGCCCGCTGGCTCTTTCATCACCATACTAAGCACCCCTTCTTCGCCACCCTTTTTCGTCACCGCTGTTTGCTGTTGCAACAACACGATCAGCCTACCTTCTTGCGGCGTGCCGAAGGCAGGATGCCGAGTGCCTGGCGGTACTTGGCCACGGTGCGGCGCGCGATATTGATTTGGTCGCGGCGGAGAACTTCAGCGATCGCCTGATCGGACAGCGGATCATGATGCTGCTCGATCGCGACCATCGCGCGAATCTTTTCCTTGACCGTCTCGGCGCTCACGTCTTCGCCGCTTGCGGCTTTGACCCCCGAGGTGAAGAAGAACTTCATCTCGAAGATGCCCTGCTGGGTGTGGGCGTACTTGTTGGCGGTGGCGCGGCTGATGGTCGACTCGTGCATCCCGATATCCTCGGCGACGTCCTTGAGCACCAGCGGCCGCAGATGGGTGATGCCGTGGTCGAAGAACGCGCGCTGGAACTTCACGATCGAGCTTGCGACCTTGAAGATCGTCTGCTGGCGCTGATAGATCGACTTGACCAGCCATCGCGCCGAGCGCAGCCGCTCCTGCAAATATTCCTTGGTGTCGTCGGCGACCGCGCTGTCGCTGAGCACGCGCTGATAATAGCCGGCCAGCCGCAGCCGCGGCACCGCGCCCTCGTTGAGCAGCACCACGTAGTCCTCGCCCATTTTGTGGATGAAGACGTCGGGCACGATGTAGGCCGGCTCCTGGCCGCCGTAGTCGCGCCCCGGCTTGGGTTCGAGCAGCGAAATCACCTTGGCCGCCTGCCCCACCACCTCCATCGCCACCCCGAGCGCGCGCGCGATTTCGGCGTAGCGATGCTTTTCGAGCAGGTCGAGATGGTTGAGCACGATACGCGCCGCAAGCGACTCCTCCATCCCGATGTTGTTGAGTTGCTGGTAGAGGCACTCGCGGAGATCGCGCGCCGCCACTCCCGGCGGATCGAATCGTTGCACGCGCTTGAGCACCCGCTCGACGATGGCCGGCTCAGTCTCCAGTTGGGTCGCCAGGTCCTCGATCGGCGTTTCCAGATAGCCGTCATCGTTGAGGTTGTAGATGATGGTCGCGCCGATGATCTGATCGTTGTGCTCCAGCGCGGACATCCGAAGCTGCCACATCAGATGCTCTTCAAGTGAAGTGCGGCGGGTGAGCGTGTTCTCCAGGGTCTGGCGGCGTTCGTCGTCCTGCTCGGACTCCTGGTTGTCCTGCCAGTTGTTGGAATAGTTCTCGAGATATTCGCGCCAGTCGAGTTTGTCGAGGCGGCCGTCCTCCTTGATCTCCGTCGTGGCGTCGCGCGCATCGCTCGTCATTCCCTCGACCGTCGGCTGCTCGTCGCCGTTGCCGTTCCATTCCGACTCGGCCGCGGCCGCGCCCAACTCGGGCTCGGGCGGCAACAGGTCGGGCTCGGAGCCCGGCGTGGGATCCGGCGCGGCGGCCATCCCGTCGTCGGCCGCGGTCGCGGTGGGGCTGCGCTCCTCGACCATCTCCAGCAGCGGGTTGGATTCCAGTTCGGTCTGGACGACGGCCTCCAGCTCGGGCAGGGACAGTTGCAGTATCTTGATCGCCTGCTGAAGCTGCGGCGTCATTACGAGCTGCTGACGCAGCCGCAGGTCCTGTCCTAATTTGAGTTCGGGTGCCATATCTAACGCGGTTACCTAAGGCGACTTAGCGACAGTCGTCTTATTAGGCGACTTAGCGACGGCCGTCGTCTTATTATCGCGGGTTTTCTGCTCCTTAGGGAAGAACACCGCTCGTGCTCCCTCGACCACGCTCTTGCCGGTGTCAAGATGCACCGTGATTTTGCTCCCAGTGACCTGATCCTCGCCGTCGTGCACCACGGGACTGCCGGTCAGCGTCACGGTATGCTTGGCCTGGTCGAGCACGGCATGGTCGCCAGTCGCCCATCGCGTGCCCTGACTCATCCGCACGTTGTCGTTGGCGACCATCTCCTTGACCTCGTGGAAGTCCTTGCCATAGGTCACCGTCAGCGTATCGCTGGTCAGGAGCGCATCGGCCTGTGCCGCATGGACGTGGCCGCGAAAGGTCACCACGTTGCCTTTGTAGTCGAGATCGAGCGCGTCCGACTTGATATCAATCGGGCCCTTGTTGCCCGAGAACTGGAGCGAGGAGAACGGGCTGTCCTTGCCCTTGCTGTCCTTGGCGCCCTGCGAGTCCGCATTTGTATCGTTGGAGTCCGTCTTCGCCGATGCTGACTGCGTGGCATTGCTGGAGGCCGCGCCGTGGCTGGTCCTGGTCCTTGTCTTAGTCTTGGTCCCAGTCTTGCCCTTGGCATGCGCGGAGGGCGTGGAAAGAGCGGCCGGCACGCCGGCACTCTCCATCGCGCCCGGAGCCGTAGACGATGCGGTCGCGGCCGCATCGCCGGCAGCGGGCGCGGCCGCCGCTGACGCTGCGCCCGTGTTATCCGCAGCCGCAGCGCGCCGCCTGTGGCGGCGGCGCCCGGCGTCTTGCGGATGCTCGCGCCGAGGGCGGCCGGCGGCGCATTCTGCGCCGCGGCCGCGCCCGGCGAATCAGAGGCGCTCTGCGCGAGCACGCCGGCCGGCGCGCTCGCGCAGAGCGCTAGCGCAATCGCCGAAGCGCCAATCGTCCTTAGCAGTCCGGCGAGCCGCCCACTAATCGAGTTGGCGCGGCCCGCGCCGTTACGACTTGCCTGATTTGAGCTCACTGCTCTTCTTTGGAACCACCACGGTGTTGGTCTGACTCAGCAGGCTGAAGTTGCGCTCGTTGGGATGGCCGGTCAGGCCGACGCCCGTAACCGTCAGCCCCTGGCCTTCAACGTGGACCTCGCCGGGCGCGCTTACCATGTCCTTGTCGGGGGCGAAGGTCGCTTCGCCGGTTTTCAGCACGAAATCGCCATAGTTGATTCTGAGCCCGCCGCTTAGGTGGGCCTGATTGATATGATTGCCGGTCACCGAAATTTCCGCTCGCGGCGCGGTGACGTCGACATTCTTGCCGTCCTTCGAGACCATCGACAGCTCCGCCTCGGTCAGAATCAGCGAGGTCTTGTCGTGCGAGTAACTGGCATCGCGCGCGCTCAGATGCCATTGACTCAGCCCGCCGCTCATTTGCGTCCACTTGAGATTGTGCGCGTGCAGCAGCGCGTTGGGTATATGGTCTGCCATCTGCTCCAAGGTCGTTGCAGGTGAGCGATGGCGCACGACATAAATAGCGACCGCGAGCACCACGGCCAGCGCCGCGGCTCCGAACAGTCCCATCGCCTTGGCTACCCGCCTCGGACTCATCGCGTCGCTCCCTCGATGAGGCTATCAGCGCCGGTTTAGGGTGTAAATCAATCTTTGCGGGCGCGCCGCATCCGCTCGCGCCGCGATCTGAAATGGGCGGCCAAAGCGGTCAGCGCAGCGGCCCATATCAGGCTGTTCGGCACTGACAGCAGCAAAAAATAATCGTCCGTGCGCGATCCGGCCAGATGAACCAGCGGCATGCCGAGCAAGCCGAACAGCAGATACCAGTCTTCACTGCGCGAAGCATTGGCCCACGCCATCGCCTGCGCGATCCAATGCGCAACAAAAAAACAGACGAACACCGCTCCGGTCGCCAGGTTATCCGCCAGCGCCATCCAGGCGGACCGAGGACTCTCGGCAACGGGCTGCGTCTTGACGCGCCGCAATTGGTTAGTCGCGGTTTGCCGCCTCGCGCGCCGCGGCGTCGATTCGAGTGACGTCGGCGAGCAGCGCGGGCAGCAAATCGAGCGGATAGGAATTGGGACCGTCGCTCAGCGCGTGGTCGGGGTCCTCGTGCACTTCCATGAACAGCGCGTCGACGCCCACCGCCGCCGCCGCGCGCGCCAGCGGCGCCACGAACTCGCGCTGGCCGCCCGAGCGCTCGCCGCCCGCGCCCGGCAACTGCGCTGAGTGCGTCGCGTCGAATACCACCGGGTAGCCGAAGGCGCGCATGATTACGAGCGCACGGAAATCGCTCACCAGGTTGTTGTAGCCGAATGAGAAGCCGCGCTCGGTGACGATCAACCGATGGTTGCCGAAGCTTTCGGCCTTCGCCACTACCGCGCGCATGTCCCACGGGGCGAGGAATTGCCCCTTCTTGAGGTTGACCGCCGCGCCGGTCCGCGCCGCCGCCGCTATCAGGTCGGTCTGACGCGAGAGCAGCGCCGGAATCTGCAACACGTCGGCGACCTCGGCTACCGGCGCCGCCTGCGCGGGCTCATGGATGTCGGTCAGCACCGCGAGCCCGGTTTCGCGCTTGACCCGTTCGAGCACGCGCAACCCGTCTTGCAGGCCGGGCCCGCGAAACGAAGCCTGGCTGGTGCGGTTGGCTTTGTCGAACGAAGATTTGAAAACGATCGGAACGCCGCTTGCGCGCGAAATCGCGGCCAGCCGCTCGGCATGGCGGAGACAGGCCTCGGGGCTTTCGATCACGCACGGCCCCGCGATCAGCACGATACGCGGTCCGCCGAAAACTACCGCGCCTGCCGCTACCTGCCGCTCGCTCACGACACCGCTTTGAGCGGACGCACCTTGGCCGAGCGCTCGGGCGCGGTCTCGGCGCGCCGCACGACCGCCGCGCGGATGAGGCCGCGGAACAGCGGATGGCAATCCCATGGGCGCGAGCGCAATTCGGGATGGAACTGGCAGCCGAGGAACCATGGATGGCCGGGCAGTTCCATGATCTCGACCAGTTGATCGTCGGGCGAGGTGCCGGTCGCTTTGAAGCCGGCCTCCTCCAGCGCCTTTCGATAGACGTTGTTGACTTCGTAACGATGGCGATGGCGCTCGGCGATACGGCTGCGGCGATAGAGCCCGAGCGCGAGCGATCCCGAGCGGATGACGCACGGGTACGACCCGAGGCGCATCGTGGCCCCCTTGCGATCAACCCCCTTCTGGGTCTCCATGATGTCGATCACGGGATCGGGCGTGTCTTCCTGGACTTCGCTCGAGTTGGCTTTCTTGAGCCCGACCAGGTCGCGCGCGATCTCGATCACCATCATCTGCAGGCCCAGGCAGATCCCGAGGATCGGCACCTGGTTCTCCCGCGCGAAGCGCACCGCGCGAATCTTGCCCTCGATCCCGCGCTCGCCGAAGCCGCCCGGGATGATAATCGCGTCAGCCGCGGCGAGACGTGCCGCGGGATTACCCTTCTCCAGTTCTTCGGCGTCGACGTAGTCGATCGTGACCCGCGCCTCGTTGGCGATCGCGCCGTGAGCGATCGCCTCGTGCAGGCTCTTGTAGGAATCGACCAGGTTGACGTACTTGCCGACCACCGCGACGTTGACGGTGGCCTTGGGATTTTGCACGGTCTTGACGATTCGCCGCCACTTGGCGAGGTTGGGCGCGCCGGTCCAGATGTTGAGCTTCTCGACCACGCGCTGGTCGAATCCTTCCTCGTGAAACCGCAGCGGCACCTCGTAGATCGATTCGACGTCGCGCGCCGAGATGACGCAGTTCTCCTCGACGTTGCAGAAGTGCGCAATTTTGGCCTTGACCTTCTTGTCCAGCGGGCGATCGCTGCGGCAGAGGAGGACGTCGGGCTGAATGCCCAGGCCGGTCAGTTCCTTGACGCTGTGCTGGGTCGGCTTGGTCTTGAGTTCGCCGGCGGCCGGGATGAACGGCACCAGGGTCAGATGGACGTAGAGTACGTTGTCGCGCCCGTAGTCCCAGCGGAACTCGCGGATCGCCTCGAAGAAAGGCAGGCTCTCAATATCGCCGACGGTGCCGCCGACTTCGACGATCGCAAGGTCGAAACCTTCGGCGGCCTCGCGGATGCGCTTTTTTATCTCGTCCGTGATGTGCGGGATCACCTGGACGGTCGCGCCGAGGTAGTCGCCGCGGCGCTCCTTCTGGATCACGGTGTCGTAAATCTGGCCGGTGGTGCAGTTGTTGCGCCGGCTCATCCGGGTCTCGAGAAAACGTTCGTAGTGGCCGAGATCGAGATCGGTCTCCGCGCCGTCGTCCGTCACGAAGACCTCGCCATGCTGCAGCGGGCTCATCGTGCCGGGGTCCACGTTGATGTACGGGTCCATCTTGAGCAGCGTCACGTGCAGTCCGCGCGCCTCGAGCAGCGCGCCGAGCGAGGCCGCCGCGAGGCCCTTGCCCAGCGAAGAAACCACACCGCCGCTGACGAAGATGAACTTGGTTTTGTTGTCGCGATCCACTCTTAGGCCCTCCCGGCTTCAGCCGCCCAGCCGCCGTGCGTGCGTGCGCGCTCGCGTGAGGTCCTCGGCTGTATCTACCTCAAGCGAAGGCGCCACGGAAGCCACCACCCGGATACGAAAGCCGCGCTCCAGCGCGCGCAGTTGTTCGAGCTTTTCCAACGCCTCGAGCACGCCCGGCTCGAGCTCGGCAAAGCGCAGCAGAAAGTCGCGGCGGTAGGCGTATACGCCGATATGGCGGCGCGCCTGGGCGGGCGGCGCGGCGCCCTCGCGCGGCCACGGAATCGGCGCGCGCGAAAAATACAGCGCGTCGCCCCGCGCGTCGCATACCACTTTCACCACGTTGGGATTGTGCCACTCTTCGGCATCCACGATCGGCGTCGCCAGCGTGGCCATCGCGATGTCACCGTCGGCGCGCATCGGCGCGGCCAGCGCGTCGAGGTCGGCCGGATCGATAAACGGCAGGTCGCCCTGCACATTGAGATAAATCGCGGCCGGCACCTTGGCCGCGACCTCCGCAATCCGATCCGTGCCGCTTGGATGCCCCGGCGAAGTCATCATCGCCTCGCCGCCCGCCGCGGCGACCGCGCGCGCGATACGCTCGTCGTCGGTGGCGACCACCACCCGGCTGAGCGCACGCGCCCGGGCGGTCTGCCGCCACACCCGCACCACCATCGGCACGCCCTCGATTTCGGCCAGCGCCTTGCCGGGCAGCCGGGTCGAGGAAAAGCGCGCCGGGATGACGCCGACTATATCAGCGGCCATCGAGGGGACTCCGAACGGACTGTGTAGGAACCGAAAGACTCTGAGCGCAACCGCACAATAATTATTAGCTGTCGGCGCCCCATGATGTCAATTTCGCGCCGCGGTTTTGCTCCACAGCGCGGCGCTCATGAGACAAAACGACGCGCCGATAATGCTCTGAGATTCTTTTTCTGTCATCTCGCGCGAGTCCGCCTCTTCTGTCATCCCGAGCGAAGGCGGCCGGAGTCGAGAGACCCCGGATCTTTAGGCAGTAACATTCTCGCAAATGCTCGCCTAGAAAAAGATCGAGGTCCTTCGACTCGCGCAGCGCTCGCTCAGGATGACACAAGGAAGGGAGCTCGACGCGGCGTCACGAGTGGATTACGCGCGGGGGACGGCGCGGAGGTCCTTCGATTCGCGCAAGGTCGCTCAGATGACACAAGAAAAAAGATCCTCGAAGGGGCTTGCTTCGCTCCGGGCCATTCCAAGAGGAAACCGCGGAAGGCCGAAGATCAAACCGCGGTGCGTGTGCGCGAGGTCAGCTTGCCTTGCGATTGCGCGTGCGGCGCATCCGGAGTTTGCGCCTGCGCACCTGGATCGGGTCCGTGCGGCGCTTGCGCGCGAGTTTACGATTGCGCCGGTTGCGCTGGCGGGAGGCTGGACTCATCGATTCACCTTACGGGTATCGCAGTCTGATTTATCGGTGCCGCGGCGGCATTCATCGGCGCTATAGCTGGATTGATTGGCACCGCGAGGGCATTCATCGGTGGTATTACAGCCGCATTGATGGGCGCTGCGACCGCGGTAACCGGCACCGCGGCCTGACTCGTCGGCGCGACACGGATCGTCGCGCCCCGCTCGTTGATAACCTCGGCAACCGGCGCAGTCGATATGGCACCCGGCACGCTCTCGGTAACCACTGCGGGCTGCTGGCCAACCGGGAACGGCTGCTGGCCAATCGGCAACGGGCATACCGCATCGAACGTGGCCACGGTCTCGCTGTGATCGCGCACGATCACGTGTCCGACGGTCTGATCCGATGCCAGCGGTCCGTAGAGCGACGCTGGCACCGCGAAATCCATCTTGAGATCGCTCGCGTCCTTCTTCGGCACGATCACCGCGACGGTGCTTCCCGCCACCGGCTGCATCACTTCATTTGCGCCGACCCGCACTTGCATCGGCAGGAGCTGGCCCTGCCTTACCACCTCGACCCTCTCGAAGTTGTCGAAACCCCAATCGAGCAGCTTGGCCGCCTGCACGAAACGTTGCCCGTTCGATGGCGCACCCAGCACCACCGCGATAAGGCGCATGTTGCCGCGCCGCGCCGTGGCGGTCAGGTTGAAGCCGGCCTTCAGCGTGAAGCCAGTCTTGATTCCGTCGGCGCCCTCGAAATGGCCGATCAGACGGTTGGTGTTGTGCAGCATCGTGGCACCGTAATCAAACGGCGCCATCTCCATCGAAGACCACTCCAGGAGGTCGGTCTGATGGATGAGCGCGCGGGCGAGGGTTGCGAGGTCGTAGGCAGTCGTGACGTCGGCGTCGTGCAGCGGCGTGGGCGGCAGACCCTCGACCGTGCCATAGACCGTGTGCGTCATCCCGAGGCTCTGCGCGCGCGCGTTCATCATCTCGACGCAACGTTCGGTCGATCCGCAGACCTCTTCGGCCACGGCGACCGCGGCGTCGTTGGCCGAGCGGATAAGCGCGGCCTTCATCAATTCGCCGAGCGGGATCACGTCACCGGCGTGCAATCCGAGGCGCGAACCGCCGGTGTAGGCGGCATTGGCGCTGATCCTCGCCGCGGAATTCAGACTGAAGCGGCCGGCTTTGATCTGGTCCTCGGCCACCATCAGCAGCATCATCTTGGCCATCGAGGCCGGCGGCCATTCGATACCACCGTTGTAGTCGTAAATGATCCTGCCGGTGTCCGCGTCTTCGAGCAGCAGGGCATGATACGCCACCGTGCCGATGCGTATCTCGCGATGGCGGCGTGAAATCGCGTGTCGGTGATGGGGCTTGAGGCTCGCTCGTGCCGGCGAGGCGGCGATCAGTGCGGCAGCCGACAACACAGTGGCCACCACGAAGATCGATTGCGTCCGCCGAAGCTGATTTGCCAATACGGTTCTCAAATTATTCATCCCCCCACCCCGCGTCTGTCTTGCGCCCCGGCTTTAGCGTCCGCGCGCGAAGTCAGCCACGCCGCTCTTTGCGCCGACGCGTTGCGCGCGTTCGAGTATCGTTAGATTCTCGCGGGCCGGTGTGTAGGCCGGATCCGCGCTGAGCAGGTCCGACCACTCCTCGCGCGCGAGCGTATACCGGCCTTCCTCGGCATAGATGAGTCCCAGCGTATTGCGCGCGTCGGCCTCTCGCGGGTTGAGCCTGAGCGAGAACAGCATCTCCTGCTCCGCGTCGCTGAGCATCCCGCGCCGCTCGTAGGTCAATCCTAAATTGAAATGAGTCTCGGACTGATAGGGCCCGAGCAAAGTTGCCAGCCGCAAAACCTGAGTTGCGCCCTGGAGTTGGCCGTCTTCGAGATAGACCAGCCCAAGGTTGAGAAATACCTGCCAATCGTCCAGTCCAAGGTCGACCGCGCGGCGGTATTCCTGAAGTTCGTGGCGATGCTGCCCGGTTACGCCGTAGGCGAAGCCCAGATGATAGTGGGCAAGGGCGTTATCAGGATGCTCGCGGATAACGGCGAGATGGCGTCGGATCGCCGCAGGATAGTCTTCCATCCCCAGGTAATAGTCGGCCAGGGGATCGCAAACCTGTTGGTCCCCAGCGATCTGTTGGTCCCCGGCGATATTGTCCGAAGCCCGCGTAATAGCCGGTCTCAGCGTTGCCGAGCAAATCAGCAACGCGAAAAGAAGCCGAAACGCGCGGTAGGTATTGATAATCATAAGGCCGGTCGCCCAAGGCCATACAAACCTTCAGAACCTTAGCAGGAAAGTGAAATCAATAAAAAGCGCGCGACGCCAAATGGCGTCGCGCGCTTGAAGAAAATGCCGTTTCGGCAGCACCATGGCCCTATCCGGCCATGGTCGGCCGCTCAAAACGGCATCGCGAGTACTGGAGCGGACAGCGGTTAGTGACTGTCGCCAGCCGGAGGAGCCGCAGGAGCGCCCGGCGCGCCCGTCGCACCGGTTGCGCCCGTGGCACCGGTGTGCGCCCGTCGCACCAGTTTCCCCGGTGGCGCCGGTCGCGCCTGAGCGCCGGTATCGCCCGACATCGTCGACTTCTTGTGGTGGTGATGGCGCATGTGATGCTTCTTCGCCATCGGCGTCGCTTCAGCCGCGGGAGCTTCAGGCGCCGGAGCTTCAGCCGCTGGAGCCCCAGCCGCCGGTGCGCCCGCAGCCGGAGGCTCTTGCGCCCGCACTGCCGGAACCATCATGGAGCCGGCGAAGAGCGCCGCACTCAAGATCGTCAGAGTCCGCTTCATACCAATTTCTCCTTTATCCTTTTGTCCCTTGGCGGCTCTGCTTTGCAGGCCGCATATCCGATACCCTTGCCATTGCCGTGCCATCTAAAAACCTAAGCCAAACAGGCTGCAAATAGCCTGATCGACACGCTTTCGGCGATTTGCCTGACGCAGTTCGTCTAGCCGTCATACGTTTTGCGGTGCAGGTCTTGCCGCCTCCAAGCGGCAAAATTGCGCTGCCTAGTGCTTCGCGAGCGTCGTTTCACCCTTGCGCCGCGCCCGGCGCAAGCGTCCGTAAAGCAAAAACAGCTCCCGGAAGGCGCGCGCGATTACTTTGAGGCTGGCTCCCGATTGCTCGCCGGCCAGGCGCGGCAAGTGACCGACATCGACTTCGCATATTTTCGCTCCCCGCCCCGCCAGTTGCGCCATCAGCTCGGCCGAGATCATCGCCCCCTTGGCCTGCATATCGATCCCGTCGAGCAGATCGCGCCGAAACAATTTCAACCCGCAATCGATATCGCGCACGCGGATGCCCAGCAACAGCCGCATCAGCACCGTCCATGCCTTCCCGTTGATCCGCCGCATGAGAGGGTCGGCGCGATGCGCACGGTGCCCGACCACGACGTCATACTCCGGCACCTTGGCCGACAGGCGAGCGATGTCGGCAGCCGCGAACTGGCCGTCGCCGTCGCACAGCACGACCCACGGCTGAGTGCAGGCGCGGATGCCCGGAGCTTACCGCGGCCCCATAACCGCGGTTGACCGGATGATGTACCACTTTGAGGTGCGGATTGGCAGCGGCCAGGCGATCGGCGATTTCGCCGGTGCGGTCGCGGCTGCCGTCGTCGACTACGACGATTTCGTAGCGCTCGGCTATCCGGGGAAGTTCGGCCTCGAGTCCAGCCGCCACCCGTTCGATGTTGCCTTCCTCGTTATGACAGGGCAGGAAGACGCTGACACCGGACAGGGGCGCCGACTTAGTCACCGAGCGCGCGGTAGCCGCCACGGAAAAAGAGCAGGGGTTTGCGGTCGACGGTCGCCGCCTCCTGAATCTCGCCGATATAGATCGTGTGGTCGCCACCGGGATAGTTCGCGGCAAGCTTGCACTCGATATACCCAAGCGTGCCCTCAAGGATTGCGGCCCCGTTGGCGCCCGGCCGATAAGCGACGCCCTCGAACTTGGGGCCGCCGCTGACCGCGAAGCGGCGCGACAGCGCTTCCTGGTCGTCGGCCAGGATGTTCACCGTGAAGACCCTGCTCTGCTCGAAGAAGGGATAGCTCTCGGCCTTCTTGTCGACGGAGATGAGCAACAGCGGCGGCTCCAGCGAGACCGAGGTAAAAGCGTTCGCCGTCAGCCCGTAGTGCTTGCCGTCGCTGGAGACGGTGGTGATCACGGTCACGCCGGTGGCGAAATGTCCCATCACCCGGCGCAGTTCATTCTTATCGATAGGCATCGGGGGTGCTCCGCGTTGGCGGATGCTAGCAGAGCGGTTTGGCGACGGTCAATTTAAAACCGGCGCGCAAAAACCGAGCGCGACTCCGGCGTGAGGACAGTCTTCCGCAGCCTGTATAGGCCACTTATCCGACTCGGCCCCTTACCTGCCGCCGCCGGCTACCAACCGGAGCGGTCGCGCGGCAGGACCTCGCGTCCGCCGAGATACACGTAATCGAGATCGAGCGAAGTCAGTGGGCGCTCGTTGCTGCTCACGCGCACGCCGGCCGGCTGGGCGACGAAGATTGTATGGTCGCCGGCGACGAAGCTACTGATCACTCGCGCCTCGATCGAGACCATCGCTTGCTTCAGCCACGGCACGCCGAGTACGGGCGAGAGTTCGTACTCGATGTCGGTCAAGTTGTCGGGACGGCGCGCTCGCGACGAGTAGAAATAGTCCTCCAACGCTTTGCCCCGCGCGCCCACTACATTGAAGCCGAGCACGCCGGTTCGTGCCAGCGCGGCGCGCGAAAAGTGGTTGTTATCGACCGCGGCCGTGAACAGCGGCGGCTCGCCCGAGACCTGGGTAGCCCACGACGAGGACATTCCGTGATGATGGCCGCCGTCGACCACGGTGAGGACGTAAATGCCGGTGGTGAGTGAAGCAAAGGCGCGTGCGAGTTCGTTATCCATCGAAGCACCAGTTATTATCCGAAGCACCAGTTATTATCGCGAATATTGTCGCAAGTATTATGGCAAGTAATGCCGCAACTATTGTGGCGCAACTATTATGGAAGACTTGAGCATATCAAAGGCTATTGAGAATTGACCTGGCGGCCAAGCTCTTTCACAATAACGCCGCGGTGGTGAGGAAAGATGCGGGCAAAGATGCGATGAAGCGTCGGGTGCAGCTGGCTCTGGCAAGGGCTTTGGCAGGAGTGATCTTGGCGGGCGCGATCGCGATGCCATCTGGCGCGCACGCGGCGGCGCTTGCATCGGCGCCGGACAGTTCGGCGACCGCGGCCCCGACAGCGTCGACACCAGCGATTGCTTCGCCCACACCTGCGGCGGCGGCAGCAGCCGCCACGCCCGCGCCAGCCACCGGCGATGCGGCGGCGGCGGTCGCCGCCATCGCATCGCCGGTGGCGACTCCAGCAGCCGCGGTGGCGACGCCGACTGCGCCGGCGGCAGCGATGGCCGCCGCGTCAGCGGCGGCCATCGCTGCCAGACCCGCCGCGCCGGCGCTCTCGGCCGGTGGCGCGGCGATAAGCGCGGCCGCACCGCCTGCGACGGTGCCGGCTGAGCCGGCGCCATCGCAGGCGGCAGCATCGGTGGCCGCTGCGAGCGCGACGCCAGCCGCCGCCGCTACCGCGGCAGCCGGCGTCGCGCTGCCCGCGACCGCGGCGCAGCCGACGGCTGCGCCAACGCCGAGCCTGGCGGCGCTCACCCCGCCTGGCGCAGCGGCAACCGCGCCGTCGGGCGGCGCGGTTGCCACTGCACCGGCCTGGGCATCCACGCCGGCTGCCGCCGCAACTCCGTCGGCATCGTCTTCAACCCAGGGTTCCGCAAGTGCCGGCCCAGTGGCGCAAGATCAGCAGGATCACAACGGTCGGATTGACCAGCCGACCGCGGGCGTGATCGCGCTCCGCAACACTCACGACCCCACAATCGTGAGCAGCCCGTATAGCTGGTCGGTGATGGTGTACAAGTCGCAACATCGGCTGGTCGTCTATTATCGCGGACATCTCTACAAGGAGTATCACGCGGTATTCGGGCGCAACCTCGACCCCGGCACCAAGGTCTGGTCGGGTGACCGCCGCACGCCCGAAGGCGCCTACACCATCATCGCCAAGCGGCTTAACTCGCGCTGGCGCTATTTCCTGAAACTCGACTACCCCAACAGCGTCGATCGCGCGCGCTACGAGCAACTGGTTTCGGAGGGCGAGGTGCCGCGCTTCCGCGGCCACGCGATTTCCGAGGGCGACGGGATTGGAATCCATGGCACCGACGAGCCGATCCTCAATACCGGCAACGTCAACTGGACCACTGGATGCATCTCGGTCGACAATGGCGCGATCGACGAGCTCGAAACCCTTCTGCCGGTCGGCACGCTCGTGGTAATCAAGCACTGAGAGACCGGCGCGCGCCGCGGCCGACACGCCCGGCGCCATACATAATCTCGAGAACCGTGCGAGGGAGTGATGCGATGGACCCAGTAGCGGGTGAGTTCAACTTTACGCGCCTGGAAAAAGTGACCTTCGGGCCGGGCAAGGCCGCGAGCCTCGGACACGAGCTCGAGCGCCGGGGACTCAAGCGCGCGCTGATCGTGACCGGCAAAACTTTGGGGCGGTCCAAGCTGCTCGATAAGGTGACCGCGGCGGCCGGCGCGCGCCTTGCGGGAGTGTTCAAAGGCGCGAGCCAGCACGTGCCCTCGCATACGGTTGCCGCGCTGGTCGAGGAGTACAAGCGCGCGGGCGCGGATTGCATGGTGAGCTTCGGCGGCGGGAGCCCGATCGATACGGTGAAAGTCGCCGCCAAGCGCATCCTGGAGGGCTCGCGCTCCGGCGCCGCGGCCCCGCATACCATCGACTTCGAGGCGGCGGACGTCGTGGGCGGCCCCGACCTTATCCACATCGCGATGCCGACCACGCTCTCGGCCGGCGAATTCACGCCGATTGGCGGCGTCACCGACGAGAAGAGCAACGTCAAGGGGGGCGTGGTCGATCCGCGCCTGGCGCCGCGCACGATCATCCTCGATCCCGAGCTGACGGTCGAGACACCGGCCTGGCTCTGGACGGCGACCGGGATGCGCGCGATGGACCACGCGGTCGAGGTCATCTACTCGTCACGTCATCAGTTGATCGCCGACACACTCGGGGCGCGCGCAATTTCGCTGCTGGTCAATCATCTGCCCGCCTCGCTCAAGACCACTGACGCCGAGTCGCTGGCGCATCGCGGACAATGCCAGCTCGCGGCGTGGTTCTCGATCTTTGGCATCATGAATACGCGCGTCGGCATCTCGCACGCGCTGGGCCATCAGATTGGCCCGATGTGGGACGTGCCGCACGGAGTGACCTCGTGCATCACGCTGCCGCACGTGATGCGGTTCATGGCCGGCGTCGCGCCGGAGCGCTTTGGTCCTATCGCCGAAGGGCTGGGAGTGCGGTTCGAGGAGCGCAACGCGCGGGCGGCCGCGATGGAATGTGCGGATCGGATGGCGAAGTTCGTCGCGCAATTCGAGGTTCCGCATCGGCTGCGCGACGCCGGCGTGCCGCGCGAAGAGATCGGCACTATTGCGGGCACGGTGCTCGAAGAGGTCGAGCGCTCGAGCACGGTTGGCCGTCCGGTGACGCGCGAGGAACTGGTCCAGTTGCTGGAGGCGGCATACTAGACTGCTAGTTCGAGAAGCATTAAGACTTCTCCGCGAACTCAAACAGTTAACCCTATTGCGTCGGGATATCCTATTGCGTCGGGATATGCGTTTAGGTGTTCAGCAACTCGATCAGGGTCGCGCCCACCCGTTCGACAACCGAGCCCTCGCGCGGATCAAAAAGCTACGACGTTCGTTGCGTTACCGCGACGGCTGCTCGTTGCGTTACTGCGACGGTTTCTGTCGCTGTGCTTGGTACGGACTGTCTTCGAAAAGTAAAGCCAAGATAAACTAAATGGCACGCCATGTGCTGCCTGAGGCTCTACTAACATGTACTAACAAGTTCGGCCCTCGGGGGCACCCTAGGGTGCTGGCCATGTTTAACCGCGCTGCGGGACGATGAACCTGTGACATTCTTGGTCCGTGGAAAGGACCGAAGAACGGGTTCATAAAGAACAGGGGGATTATGATCCCAAGCCTCGAAGAGCTGCGAAAACGCCTGGTCCCTGCCGTTGGACCAGATTCCGCGCCTAATTCCTTTTTCAAGCGCAATCCGCGGCTTTCGACGACGCCGACTCGCTCCGACCTGCCACTGTCATCTGATTCGCCGGCGCCTCAACTTCTGAGCGCACCCGCGCGTCATCATTCGACTGCGCAAACCGCGCGGCCGGGCGACAGCTCGGCCGTCGAACATGCGGGTGCGGAAATTGGCGTCGGTAGCTCACACTCGGACGACCAGGTCGTGCAGAATCTCGCAGGGGAACATTCTCCTCAACGGGGCGTTTTTCACTTCCGACGACTTGCCGCTGATGCAGAAGACGAGAATCCAACAAAACAACGACGATATTTCGTGAAACAAGGGCTTCTTGTCGATCACGAGAACGAGAAACCGATCACGTGCACGGGGGCGGCCGTGAAAGGAACACCCGACAGGCGCACGGTCGACCTCAAGACGCTGTTTCCCAAGTTGTCCCTGCGCTGAAAAACACATACACGTCAAGAGGTGCTCAAGAATACCGATTAAAAGGGGGGTATGAGAAATGGAGTTAGTGACGAAGATGTTCATCCGCGCCCGTGAGTCCGTGGTTCGCAACACCCGTGGCCAGACGATGACGGAATACGCGCTCATCCTGGCGGCCATTGCGGTCGTGGTCTACGGCACCTACCGCGCGCTGGGCAACAACATCGGTTCGCTCTCCAACGGCGTCGATTCTACTTTGACCAACGCCTGAAAATCCGATGGGGAACATCCGGCGGCAGTCAGCGCCGGCGCGCTCGGCCGCCGTCACTGGCGGCCCGCAATATCACTCCACGAACCCGTCGAGTCGAAGAGGGGTCCGCGTCGTCGCTCAACGTGTTGCGTCCATTTGATTTGGCTGGCATCGTGATAGTCGACGATTCGGATCTTAAAGGGGGATGAGCAATGTCTTCCACAGTGTGGGCTGTGCGGGCGGCGCACATCTGGCGTCGCGAGACTCATATTTTCCGCTTTCTCAGGGATGCACGGTGCGCGGTGCGGGTAGTAGAGGTTAGGCTGTTTAAGACGAGCCGACTATCCGAACGAGCGCCTATCGAGACGCGGCGCTGGGAACCCGGTAGCGATCTGGCAAAGACCGCCAAGGAGATCTCAAAGTACATCGCCGACAGTGGATCGATCGATGCCACGCTTGTAGCGTCAGACGAAGTCTAATCGCCTGGTCGATAAGTCAAAGCGCCGATCTCGGCGTTGACCTTTGACGCAGCGTCGAGCAACTCGTCCATCCACAGCGTCATAGTTTCGGCGACCTCGCTGAGATGCTCGATTGATGCGAGTGCGCGATCAAGGAGGAGATCGGCCGGATCCTGTCCCGTTGTGACTGCGACGCGAGAGGCCGCAAGCTCCCGGTTGGTCTCGTTCGTGACTGCTCTCAACGTCCGCAAACGCCCGACTACTTCTCGTCGAGCAAGCGGTGGCAAACCGACGATTGCAACCTCGCAACGCGCCGCGAGTGCGGGGCAGGTCTCGCCGAAGTAGCGCAGCATCTCCTCGGCGAGGAGATTCCGCTTACCGTCGATCCCGTTTTGCATAACCGGTGTCCCCCCGGGAAGAAGCCCTACCACATCTGCCGCACATTTCTCTCCTGCAACCGGCCACTCTGCACCAGGAGACGTTGTGGGCAAGATTGCGTATATCCTGTTGGCCGCATGTCGAGAACCCTGAGCCAGAAGCCTTCGCCCTAGTCAGTTTCCCTCGCGAGCAAATTACCGTCGCCGCCTGTGGATAGTCGGTGCAGCCTCGACAGCGCCTCCCCGCACGTCCGCGGCGCCAAACCTGTGAGTGTGAAATCAGCCTATTCGCATAAAGGACGGGAAAAGATCGTCAGCGGGGCGCCGCGTCCGGCTCGGTCAGCGAAAGAGACAGAATCAGCGCTCGCAGCGCCGCCGGTAGCAAGCGCCTCGCCGCCACCCGCGGCAAGGACAGCGTTCGGTGAAGACAAAAATCGCTCCGCGTCGATCCTTCACTTCGGCAACCTTCGTTCAGGATGGCAACGAAAAGTAGGTTTCAAAAGGAGTTAGCCGGTTGCTAGTCCCGGGCTTCGGCGCGGGCGGATTCCGCGGCGCGCAGCGCGCGGCGATGCAAGTACACGTAGACCGGCACTCCGCTTAGCACGATCAGCAACCCGCCCCAGGTGTAGCGCGGCTTGACCACCAGCAGATCGGCCATCAGCGCGACCGCGGCCACGATGTAGCCCGCGGGCAGCCATGGGTAGCCCCATGCGCGATACGGACGCGGCGCGTCAGGATGCCGCACGCGCATCACGAACACCGCGCCGACCGTGATCACATAGAAGATGAGCTGCGCGAAAATCACGTAGTCGAGCAGCTCCGAGTAAGTGCCCGAGAGCGTCAACACCGCGGCCCATACCGATTGCATCACCAGCGCCGCCGCCGGAACGCGAGCGCGGTTGAGCCGGCCCGCGGCGGCAAAGAACACTCCGTCACGCGCCATCGCGTAGAGCACGCGCGCGCCGGTCAGGATGAGTCCGTTGGCGCATCCGAAGGCGGAGAGCATCACCAGCACCGCGGTGATCACGCCGCCCGCGCCGCCCCATACGATCTGCATCGCGGCGGCCGCGACGCGGTCGTGCGGCGCGCCCGCGATACCCAGCGCAAAGACCTGCCGCCTGAGCGCGTCGGCGCCGGGACCGGGCACTGCCCCGGGAATTGGGAGGACCGGGAGCTGGCAGAGGTAGGCGACGTTGGTCAGGACATAGAGCAGGATCACCACCCCGGTGCCGAACGCGAGCGCGCGCGGCAGATCGCGTTTGGGATTGCGAATCTCGGCCGCGATAAAGGTGACGGTCGCCCACGCGTCGGCGGCGAACAGCGACCCGACCATCGCGGCGCCGAAGGCGGCGAGGAAGCCCGTTGACCATTGACCGGTGCCGAAAAACCCGTTGACGAAATTGATTTCGACCGCGTTATGGTTGGGCGCAACGATACATCCGAGCAGAATTATAAACCCCAGCGAGAGCACCTTGGCGCTGGTGAAAAAATTCTGCACCGCGCGGCCCATGTCGAGCCCGCGCAGGTTGACGAAAGTCAGCAGCGCGATCACCGCGATCGCGCCGGCGCGCTCGGCGTCGAGCCCCACGCCCTGCCATCCGAACCACATCGGGCCGCCCAGCGCCGGCCACAACACCGCGCCGAAACGCGCGAAGGCGACCGCGACCGCCGCGATCGTGCCGGTCTGGATCACCAGCAGCAGGGTCCAGCCGAACAGGAACGCGGACAGCCCGCCGTAGGCCTCCCGCAGATAAATGTACTGGCCACCCGCATGCGGCATCATCGCCGCCAGCTCGCCGTAAGCGAGCGCGCCGGCGATCGTCATCAGGCCGGCGGCTACCCAGACCGCGAGCAGCGCGGCCGGCGAGCCCACGTGGCGCGCGATATCGGCCGAAACGATGAAGATGCCCGAACCGATCATCGAGCCGGCGACAATCGTCATCGAGTCGAACAGCGAGAGCTCCGCCTTTAATCCGACGGATTCCGCCGCATTCAGCGCCGCCTCGGCCATAGCTATATCTCCCCCCGCGATGCGATGGACGCGGAAGGAGGGCCGCCTGGGCCTGCGTCTCCCCGTCATCGCGTTTTTGAGCGTTCTTGCTTCTGGGCGTTTTTGATCCTGGGCGGTTGTTGATGCAGGCGCTTGTTGATCCAGTCCCCTCGTTGATTTAATCCGAAAATCGGACTTAGCTCACCATCAGTAGCGGTGCTGGAAAAATCCCACGACGGGGAGAGTCACACGATGGCGGAGAAGAAGCGAGTATCGCATGCGCGCAAAGGGGCCACGTCCAGACCAGCCAAGTCCGGCAAAACGCGCAAACTGGCCAAGTCTGCCAAGCCGGCCTCGCCGGGCCGGATCGCCCAGCTCGAGGCGATGGTCGCCAAGCTGCGCGCCAGCCTGGTAGCCGAGGCGAAGCGGCGCAAGCTCGACCAGCGGGTCCTGGCAGAAGCCAAGCGGGCACACGACGCCGTGGCCAAACAGATGTCGGCGTTGCGCGTGCAGGGGTCAAAGCTCGCGGCGCAGATCAAGCGCGCGGCGCACGAAAGCCGCACTCTCGAGCAGGCGCGGAAGGCCGCGATGGCTAAGGTCGAAGAGTTGCGCGCTGAACTGCACGAAAAGAGCGAAGAGGTGCGCCGCACCTCGGCCGAGCTAGCGAAGCTCGCCCGCGAGTCGGCCACGCGCGCGCGCGATATCGTGCACGGTCGTGGCGCCCTCGGTCTGGAGGAGCCGCCGCACGACCCCGATGTGGAAGCCGCGCACGACGATGATCCGTTCGCGGACGATCCGTTTTCCGGCGAAAAGCCGCCGATCTAGCCGGTCCGCTCGATCCAGCCGACCGAAGTGATCCGCGGCCAATCGGACCGCGGACTTGCAGCGGCAGTCTAGCGCCGGACCGGCGCGACCGTGCGTCGGACCGATTTTCGGCGCGTGCATTCGCCCGGTCCTGCTAATCAATACGCGCCGCGCAAAATGTCGATGATCGCCCGTGTGTGATAGTTCAGCAGGACGAGATCGTTGCCGATGAGATAAAGTTTGCTGTCCGGCGGAAGCTGACCGACCCTTTGATAAGCACTGTCGGGCACCGGATAAAGGTAGCGCGAGTAATCAGGCGGCACCGTCTGTCCACACTCGAAGCGCTTCTGCAATCCGGGCGGCAACTGCCCCGTGCGCTCGTATTTCTTTTCCAGCCCGGGCGGTAGATGTCCGGTCTTCTGGATATGCTTGCGCAGTCCGGGCGGGAGGTTCGCGTAGTCATTCTCCGAGTAGTAGTTGCGAAAATAGGGCGCGTAGCTCGACTTGAAGTATGGCCCGCAGAACTGCTGTTGCTCGTAGCCCTCTTCGCCCTCGCTCTCGTTATGCTTGCCGTGCTTGTGGTGATGCTTGCCTTCGTTCTCCTGCTCATAGCCCTGGTCGCTGTCATCGTCCTGATGCTTGGCAAACCGCAGCGGCTCAGGCGCGCCAATGAATTGAGGCGTGATGGGGGCAGCTCCTTGACGCGCGCCTTCGACGGCGGCGAGCGTGCGCGCCGATGGCCAAAGGCTCAAGCTCAAAATCAGGGCTGGTAGAGCGATCTTTACCCGCTTAATGGCCCGCTTCATGGCCTGCTTCATGATTTGTCCCTCTCCGCCGACATGGGCTCCGACTGGTGAGGTCCCGATTTGAGCCGCGGGCCGCAGGGCCGGGACGCCCTGCGGTGGGCAGTTCAAGAGGTGCGGCTGGTCAATGTTGTGTAGAGGCTGTACAAGACTACGGCGATGAGCGCCGCGGCCAGCACATACTCCGTCGCTGTTTGACCACACAAGGATTCTCGGATTCGAACGTAAAATTTTGTCATGTCACTCCACCTCAGACCACTTCATAACACTACTAATATTCAATAAGTAGGTCAAGATGGGCAAGAGAATGTGGTGGCTCGCTGCGTGCGCCTTAAGTAGCTGGTAAGAAACTGCTTAGGCGAAAGTCGTTCGCTGTCATTGAGTAGCGCCTCACGCTCTAAATCGGGCTATTAGATGCTCGAAGACTGTGTTGTGTTCAGAGATAGTCAGGCTGCGTCTGACGGACCGCTTGAGTTGGTGAGCGGAAGACCCCTTCCCCCTGCCAGTTTCACCGCTCACGGTCCGTCAGGTCGCGCAAAAATCTTCCGGCCGCCAGGGTGGGTTGCAGATCGGAACGTTGTCGGCCCCGCGGACTTGCAGCAGGCAGTCCAGCACCGGCCGACGCGAGTGTGCATCGCACCGATTTTTGGGCGCACGTATTCGCCCGTCCGCTGCGCGCTAGCTGACGAGCCGACGCGCAGCGACGGGGCAGAGAACGGGAAATAGAAAGCTGGCCTTAGGAGAGCCTTACTGAGCCGCGGACGGCGCCGCCGCTGGACTCGCTTCCATGGCGCCGCCGGGCGCTGCAGGACTGGCCTCAGCGGACGCTGCGGGAGCCGAAGTCTCGGGTGCGGGCTCCTCGGTCTTCTGACAGGCCATCGCGGCAAAAAACATAGGGATCAACACTAGTACCAGATATTTGCGCATTGCTGCCTCCTTGATTCAGGGACCCCAAGATCAAACTACTTCGGCAACCCCGCGTAGTTCAAGCGCGACCGAGGTCCCGGTGAGCCGTTTGTGAACGAAATCACGTGCGAATTTTGCGTGCTACCGCAACTCTATGTATTATTGCGACCGAAGTTGCATAGGAGGGCGGGGTTGTGGCAGAGCGTCGTCGTTTTAGCATCTCGGCGGGAATGCTCGAGTCTGCGGGGGTGGAGCAGGTGGTCGAACGCGACCAGGTGGTCGAACACGACATGGATATGAAACGCGCGAGACCGCAAGAATCCGCGGTCAGCTCGCGCTTCTTCGAACTGATGCGCTGGCTGGTGCCCAACGGGCGTCCCACCGGCTCACCGATGCGCTCGGTGGCGCGCGAAATCGAAGAATTGTGGCCCTCGCGCGATCGCTAGACCGCGCTCGCGCAGGTTTGCGCGCATAAATAATTCCCGCAAGGGAGCACTCCGCCGCGGCGTGGCGCGCCGTAGGTTTTGTGCGGGAGGCTTCCGCGAGACATTTCGCGGGACTGCTTCGGCGGATCATCTCGGAGGACCATCTAGATGGACGACATCGTCCGCATCTCGAGCAGTGCGCCATGGGAACCAATCTTCGGCTACTCACGCGCCGTGCGGGCGGGCGACTGGGTGGCGGTGTCGGGCAGCACTGGGCTGGACGAGAACGGACAACTGGTCGGCTGCGGACAAATCTACGTGCAGGCGCGCCAGGCAATCAGCAATATCGCCTCCGCGCTACGGCGCCTGGGCCTTGGGTTGGAGCGCGTAGTGCGCACGCGGGTCTACGTGACCGAACTCGACCGCTTCGGCGACGTCGCGCGCGCGCATCAGGAGATGTTCGGCGCAGCGCCGCCGGCCTCGACCGTGGTCCAGGTCACCCGGCTGGTGCATCCCGACATGCTGATCGAAATCGAAGCCGACGCGTATGTGGGTCCCACGGCAACCACCGCGGCCCGGCCTACGGCGGCAGTTCGCGCCGTACCCGCATCGAAGGGCCGCGCGCCGCGCAAGGGTGCGAGCGCACCGGCGGCGCGCCCGCGGCGCAAGTCGGCGCGCCGGCGCTAGCGCGCGGCCGCGCTCGCACGTCAAATCGAGAAATCTTCCGAGGCCGTTAGCCCGATGCCTACAATTCGGGGCTGGCTTGCAGAAAGCTCTCGCCCATCAGCCAGGCGTCGACGGCGCGCGCGCATTCACGCCCTTCCCAGATGGCCCACACCACCAGCGATTGTCCGCGCCGCGTGTCGCCCGCCGCGAACACTCCCGGCACGCTCGACATGTAGTTCTCGCACAGCACGTTGCTGCGCGGGTCGAGCTTCAGCCCCAGCTGCGAGATGATGCCGTCGGGCTCCGGGCCGAGGAAGCCCAGCGCCAGCAGCACCAGTTCGCACTCGATGATGAAGTTGCTGCCCGGCACTTCCTCCATCACCATGCGGCCGTTGTCCTGCTTCCACTCGAGCTTGATCCCCTCGAGCGCTTTCAGCGCGCCGTTCTCGCCGATGAAGCGCTTGGTGTTGATGCTCCAGTCGCGCACCACGCCTTCTTCGTGCGAGGTTGAAGTGCGCAGGATCATCGGCCAGTCCGGCCACGGCATCGCCACCGTGCGCCGCTCGGGCGGCATCGGCAGCAACTCGTACTGGTAGACCACGCTCGCGCCCTGGCGGTTGGAGGTGCCGAGGCAATCCGAGCCGGTGTCGCCACCGCCGAGGATCACGACGCTCTTGTCCTTGGCGCTGATCGAGACCGCGGGATCGATCGTGTCGCCGGCGCCGCGCCGGTTCTGCTGCGGCAGAAACTCCATCGCGAAGTGCACGCCCTTGAGGTCGCGGCCCGGGATCGGAAGGTCGCGCGGCTTGGTCGCGCCCATCGTCAGCACGATCGCGTCGTACTGCGAGCGCATCTCGTCGGCGTGGATGTCGAATCCGACGCGGCAACTGGTGACGACGTTGACGCCTTCGGCTTGCATCTGCTCGACGCGGCGGTTGACGAAGCGCTTCTCCAGCTTGAAATCAGGAATCCCGTACATCAGCAGCCCGCCGACGCGGTCGGAGCGCTCGTAGAGCGTCACGTCATGGCCAGCGCGTGCGAGTTGCTGCGCGCAGGCGAGACCGGACGGACCCGATCCGACCACCGCGACCCGCTTACCAGTTTTGCGCGTGGGCGGCAGCGGTGTGACCCATCCTTCGGCCCAGGCGTGGTCGATGATGTTCTTTTCGATCAGCTTGATCGTGACCGGGTCGTTGTTGATATTGAGGACGCAGGACTCTTCGCATGGCGCAGGACATACGCGGCCGGTGAATTCCGGAAAATTGTTGGTCGAATGCAGGCGGTCGATCGCCTCCTGCCAGCGCCCGCGATAGATCAGGTCGTTCCAGTCCGGGATGATGTTGCCGAGCGGGCAGCCCTTGTGGCAGAAGGGGATGCCGCAATCCATGCATCGCGCCCCCTGCGCGCGCAACTTGTCCTCGGGCATCTTGAGATCGTACTCGCGCCAATCCTGCAGCCGCTCGGTGACCGGGCGCCGTGCCGGCGTCTCGCGCTTGATCTCCATGAATCCGGTTATCTTGCCCATCTATTTCACCAATACTTTTTCACCAACACACCCACCCCGCCGCTTTTTATCTAATGACCGCCACGCCGCTTTTTTCAGCAACACATCGCCCCGCTGCTTTTTTACCAATACACCGCCACGCCGCTCCTTCGTCGCGGCTCCGTGGTCGCTCTATCGCGCATCCCTCAGAGGATCCGCTTACACCGCGGCCAGACGCGCCATGTCGTTATTCGTGCCGAGATGCTGACGTTCGAGCACCGCACGGTACTCGGTGGGCAGCACCTTGACGAATTTCGCGGCATAGCCGTCCCAGTCGGCAAGGATGCGCTCGGCGAGCTTGCTCCCGGTGTACTGATGGTGGCGCACGATCAACGCGTGGACCCGCTTGGCCTCTTCGCTATCGCCAAGCGGCCCGAGCTCGACCATCCCGGTGTTGCAGCGCGTGTTGAAAGTGCCGTCGTCGTCGAGCACGTAGGCGATTCCGCCGCTCATCCCGGCGGCGAAGTTGCGCCCGGTGCGGCCCAGCACGATCACCGTGCCGCGCGTCATGTACTCGCAGCCGTGGTCGCCGACACCCTCGACGACCGCCGTCGCTCCGCTGTTGCGCACCGCGAAACGCTCGCCCGCGACGCCCGAGAAAAACGCCTCGCCGCCGGTCGCGCCGTACAAAGCGACATTGCCGATTATGATGTTGTTCTCGGCCTCGAAGGTCGCCTCGCGCGGCGGCCGCACGGTCATGAAGCCGCCCGAAAGTCCCTTGCCGCAGTAGTCATTGGCGTCGCCCTCGAGGTAGAGCGCCACGCCCGAGGCCAGCCACGCGCCGAAGCTCTGTCCGGCCGATCCCTTGAGGTTGATCCGGATGGTATACGGCGGCAGTCCGGCCTCGCCGAAGCGGCGCGAGACCTCGGAGGAGAGAATCGTGCCGACGGTGCGGTTGACGTTGCGGATCGGCAGATTGATCTCGACCGGTTTGCGATGATCGAGCGTCTCGGCGCACAGCTCCAGGAGCTGCTGATCGAGCGCGTGCTCGATCCCGTGGTCCTGCTTCTCGACGCAATGCAGCGGCTCGTCGGGACCGACTTGGGGGCGATGCAGGATGCGGCTCAAGTCGATGTTGCGCGCCTTCCAGTGCTGGACCGCTTCGTTGCCGTCGAGGCACTCGACGTGCCCGACCATCTCGGCCACGCTGCGGAAGCCCAACTGCGCCATGTACTCGCGCATTTCCTCCGCGATGAACATCATCAGGTTGACCACGTGCTCGGGCTTGCCCTCGAACTTCTTGCGCAGCTCGGGATCCTGCGTGGCGACGCCGACCGGGCAGGTATTGAGATGGCACACGCGCATCATGATGCAGCCCGAGGCGACCAAGGCCGCGCTCGCGAAGCCGTATTCCTCCGCGCCGAGCAGCGCCGCAATCGTCACGTCGCGCCCGGTCTTGAGCTGGCCGTCGGTCTCGACGTGGATACGGCCGCGCAGCCCGTTCATCACCAGGATTTGCTGGGTCTCGGCGAGGCCGAGTTCCCACGGCACGCCGGCATGCTTGATCGAGGTCAGCGGCGAGGCGCCGGTGCCGCCGTCGTGTCCGCTGATCAGCACCACGTCGGCCTTGGCCTTGGCGACGCCGGCCGCGATCGTGCCGACGCCGACTTCGGCCACCAGCTTGACGCTGACGCGCGCGCGGCGGTTGGAGTTCTTGAGATCGTGAATAAGCTGCGCGAGGTCCTCGATCGAATAGATGTCGTGATGGGGCGGCGGTGAGATCAAGCCGACGCCTGGAGTCGAGTAGCGGATCTTCGCGATGAAATCATCGACTTTGTGACCGGGTAGCTGGCCGCCTTCGCCGGGCTTCGCGCCCTGCGCCATCTTGATTTGCAGCTCGTCGGCATTGACCAGGTACCAACTGGTGACGCCGAAGCGCGCCGAGGCGACCTGCTTAATCGCGCTGCGCCGCCAATCGCCGTTGGCGTCGCGCACGAAGCGCGCCGGATCCTCGCCGCCCTCGCCGGTGTTGGACTTGCCGCCGATTCGGTTCATCGCGATCGCCAGGTTCTCGTGCGCCTCCTTGCCGATCGACCCGAACGACATCGCGCCGGTCTTGAAGCGCTTGACGATCTCGGCGGCCGGCTCGACTTCCTCGATCGCAACGGGCGGACGGTCGAACTTGAACTTCAGCAGGCTCCGCAGCGTGGCGAGGCTGCGGCTGTGGTCGTCGACCAGCCGCGTGTACTCCTTGAACATCTTGTAATTGCCCGCGCGCACCGCATGTTGGAGCTTCGCGATGGTGTTGGGGTTGTACATGTGATGCTCGCCGCGCCGGCGCCATTGGTATTGCCCGCCGGCCTCGAGCTGATGGTCGAGGTTGGGCATGATCTCGAACGCGCGCCGATGACGATTGGCGGTCTCGCGCGCGATCGCATCGAGCCCGACTCCGCCCACGCGCGACGCGGTCCAGGTGAAGTAGCGATCGACCACTTCCTGGTGAAGGCCGATGGCCTCGAAAATCTGCGCCCCGCGATAACTCTGCACGGTCGAGATGCCCATCTTGGAAGCGATTTTGATCAGGCTCTTCACCACCGACTTGTTGAAGTGCTCGACCGCGCTCTCCTCGTCGACGTCCTTGAGGATGCCCTCGTCGATCATCCCGGCCATCGTGGCGTATGCGAGATACGGATTGACCGCGCCCGCGCCATAGCCGACGAGAAGGCAGAAGTGCTGCGCCTCGCGCGGCTCGCCCGACTCCACCACCAGCCCGGCGCGCGTGCGCGTGCCCTCGCGGATTAGATGATGATGCACGGCGCCGGTTGCGAGCAGGCTCGGAATCGGCGCGTGCTCATGGTCAACGCCGCGGTCGGAGAGGATGACTATGGTCGTGCCATCCGCGATCGCCTCGGAGGCGCTGCGGCACAGGCGCTCGAGCGCGCCGCGCAATCCGGCCTCGCCCTCGGCGACGCGATAGAGCGTCGAGAGCGTGATCGTCCGCAGCCCCGGCGCGTTCAGCCGCTTGATCTTTTCCAGCTCCACGTTGGTCAGCACCGGGCGCCAGAGCTTGAGCTGCCGGCAGTGCCCGGGCGTTTCCTCGAACAGGTTCTGCTCGGAGCCGATCGTGGTGATCGCGGAGGTCACCATCTCTTCGCGAATCGGATCGATCGGCGGATTGGTCACCTGGGCGAAGAGCTGCTTGAAGTAGTTGAACAGCAGCGGCGATTTGTCCGACAGCACTGCCAGCGGCGTGTCGGTACCCATCGAGCCCACCGGCTCCTGACCATTGACCGCCATCGGCGCGAGGATCATCTTCAGCTCTTCGGTCGTGTAGCCGAAGGCCTGCTGTTGCCTCGGCAGGTCCTCGGCCTCGAAGCAGGAGATCGGCGGCGCGTTCGGCGGCGCGGGGAACTGGTCGAGATCGGCCAGGTTCTCGTCGAGCCACTGCCGGTACGGTTTGCGCCCGGCCATCGAGGCCTTGATTTCCTCGTCCTCGACGATGCGGCCCTCGACCGTGTCGATAAAGAACATGCGGCCCGGCTGCAAGCGGCCTTTGCGCTCGACCTGCTCAGGCGGAATATCGAGCACGCCGGCTTCGGAAGCCATCACGACCATCCCGTCCTTGGTCACCAGGTAGCGCGAAGGGCGCAGTCCGTTGCGGTCGAGCACCGCGCCGATACGCCGACCGTCGGTGAACGCGATCGAGGCCGGCCCGTCCCACGGCTCCATCAGGCTTGAGTGGTATTCGTAAAACGCGCGCTTGTCCGCGCTCATCATCTCGTCGTTCTGCCACGCCTCCGGGATCATCATCATCACCGCGTGCGGCAGTGAGCGTCCGGTACGCACCAGTAACTCCAGGCAATTGTCGAACATGGAGGAGTCGCTGCCAGTCGGCTCGATGATCGGCAACAGCTTTTGCATGTCGTCGCCGAATAGCGGCGAGGCGAACTGTCCCTGCCGCGCGGCCATCCAGTTGATATTGCCGCGCAGCGTATTGATCTCGCCGTTGTGGCACAGGAAGCGGTACGGATGCGCGCGGTCCCAGCTCGGGAAAGTGTTGGTCGAAAACCGCTGATGCACCATCGCAAGCGCGGTCTTGATCTGCGGATCGCTGAGGTCGGGATAGAACTGCGGAATCTGATTCGAGATGAGCTGGCCTTTGTACACGATCGTCGCGGCCGAGAGACTGCAGAAGTAGAAGAGCTCGCCGTCTTCGAGCTCGAGCGCGGCGCCCGCGTGGGTGATGGCTTTGCGAATCACGTAGAGCTTGCGCTCGAGCGCCTCGGCATCCGTGATTCCATCGCCGCGTCCGATAAAGACCTGGCGCACCGCCGGCAGTCCGCGCCGCGCGATGTCGCCGCAGGCGCTCTCGACGATCGGCACCGTGCGCCATCCGAGCAGCCGCTGTCCCGCCTCGCGCACGATGCGCTCGACTATCGCCTCGGCCGCGTTGCGCCGCTGGGGGTCGAGCGGCAGAAAAACCTGCCCGACCCCATACTCACCCGGCGCCGGCAGCGCGAAGCCGAGCTTGTCTGCCTCGCGGACGAAAAATTCGTGCGGAATCTGCATCAGCACGCCGGCGCCGTCGCCCGTCCGCGGATCGCATCCGCAGGCTCCCCGATGGGTCAGGTTGTCGAGCACCTGGAGCCCCTTCTGCAGGATGTCGTGCGAGCGCACGCCCTTGACGTTGACCACGAAGCCGACACCGCAGGCATCGTGCTCGTGGGCGGGATCGTAGAGGCCCTGGCGCGGGGGGATGCTGCGCAGTTGATGCATCGCTATGTCCTTTTGGATTCTCCCAACCCGTTTTTGACCGCGCCATGGCGATGACGCCGGCCGTTTCCCGGCTCGCCCGTTTCTTCGGGGGCGACGGCTATCTGCGTACGTTCCGTATGCGTCGAGAGCACCACCATCGTCTCCGTCCGCGTCACCCCCTCGATCAGACGGATGGTGCGGATGAGCTCCTCGAGCGTCGAGGTGTTGGCGGTCTTCACCTTGAGCAGCAAGGTGTGCTCGCCGGTGATGTGATGGCACTCGAGTACGTCGTCAATCAGCTCGATGGTCTCCTCGAACAAGCCGATCGTCTTGGGGTGGGCGATGGAGACGCCGATAAAAGCGGTCACGTCCTTGCCCAGCCGCCGCGCATCGACCGCGGCGTGGTACCCCACGATGATCCCGCCGTCCTCGAGCTTCTTGACCCGCTCTATGACCGACGGCGCCGACAACCCCACCTGCTCGCCAAGCTTGACGTGCGCGATCCTGCCGTGTTCCTGCAAAATTGACAGGATCTGGAGGTCGATAGCGTCCAGCTCGGGAGCTTCCCCGCCTAATTTCATAAGGAAAACCTCGCTGCGAACTGCTGAAGCTATCAGACTATCGAAATATGTCAAGGGTTTTATTAGGTAGACACCTCGGATTAATGATGTTTCCGAAGGGCCGAAGCCGCCGTTTCTTAAATACAGAAGCAGGCAGGGCAGTTGAGTTTCGTTTTCCAACCGTTGAGGGGCGGAACTGCCGAAAACGTCAGCCCAAAACTCGATCGCCAGTCGTCTTCGTTCATTTACGACTTCGCTTCGTCTAATTATTAAGAAGAATGGTACGAGACGTGCTTGCTATCCACATGTAAAGGTTATCTCACTGACAAAGCAGCGCGTTACACTTTACGAGTGTGTGAAATTTCGTGTAGAACGGCCAAAACCATGAAGCGGGATAAAATTAGCGCTGCGCTTCTCAAAACTCACACCCGCTCTACCGGAACCGGGGAGAAGTAGCGTAAGGCTGCTCCGAATCGCCTATGGCTGAGTCCTGTATCGATTTTGCACACAACCTGTCCTGTTTACTTTGCGATCCGGTTTATTATGGTACAGCCGTACCCAGGGGCGATCGCAGCCCGGTTCTGTTGATCCCCGGATTCTTCGCCGGCGATTGGTCGCTCGCGACCCTCGCGCGATGGCTGTCGCGAATCGGCTACAGTCCTTATCTGTCGGGGATCGACTGGAATGTCGGATGCCCCGACGAAAAGTCGGAACGCCTCGGATGGCGCCTGGCACATATTACCGACGAATGTGGGAAGCCGGCGGTCGTCCTGGGCCATAGTCTGGGCGGCGTGCTGGCGCGCGCGCTCGCGGTGAAATATCCCGCGCGGGTGAAGCACGTGGTGACGTTGGGATCGCCGGCGCGGATCTCATGGACTGCGGTTCGCGCGCGCTACCGGCCGGCGATACGCGGCTTCCAGGCGTTATGGCAGGCGCTAAATAATCGGCCCGCGAACTGCGGGACAGACCAATGCACATGCGCCTTCGGCGAAGCGGTCAACTCGCGCATCCCGCGCGGAGTGAAGCTGAGCTCGTTCTATACGCGTACGGACGAGGTCGTCGATTGGCGCGCCTGCATCACCGCCGAAGGTGACAATCACGAAGTCTCCGGCGGCCACGCCAGCATGGCGGTGAACCGCGAAGTCTACCGTCTGCTCGCGGTCATCCTCGCGACGGGAAACGGCGCTCGCCCCGCTGCGAGTGCGGCTGTCCCCGCCGGTCTTTAGCAACGTCGCTCAGACGTTGGGATAAGCGTCGCTGCCCATCTCGAGCGCGTCGAGCCCGGTCCATTCGACTTCCGCCGGAACGCGATTGCCGATGGTGCGCTCGACGATCACAAAGAACGTTAGCGCGAGGCCAAACACCACGATTAAATTGACCGCGACGCCGATTAGCTGCGCGACGAACTGACTCGCGTCGCCGAACAGCAGGCCGCGCACCGGCCCGCTGACCCCGTTCCAACCTTCACCATAGCTGCCGTCGGCGAACAGCCCCAGCGCCAGCGCGCCCCACGCTCCGCACACGCCGTGCACCGCGATCGCGCCCACCGGATCGTCGATACGAAAGCGCCGCTCCAGCTTGAGCACCGCGGCGACCACCAATAGACCCGCGGTCGTGCCGATCACCACAGCCGCCTGGGGCGTGACGAAGGCACACGGCGCGGTGATCGCGACCAAACCGCCCAACAGCCCGTTGCAGGCCATCGCGACATCCGGCTTGCCGTAGCGATGCCACAAGTACAGCAGCGCCGCGAGCGCACCTGCCGCCGAGGCCAGCATCGTATTGGCCGCGATCAGCCCGATGCGCGGGTCGGAAGCGGCTAGGGTCGATCCCGCGTTGAAGCCGAACCATCCGAAGGCCAGGATGAGCGTGCCGACCATCGCCATCGGCAGGTTATGCCCCGGCAGGGCGCCAATAGCGCCGTCGCGGCGAAACTTGCCAATCCGCGGCCCGAGCACCATCGCCCCCGCCAGCGCGGTGACGCCGCCGGTCATGTGCACTACCGAGGATCCGGCGAAGTCGACGTGCCCGTGGCCCAGCGCGAAGTTCACGCCCATCTGCGCGAGCCATCCGCCGCCCCATACCCAGTTGCCGTAAAGCGGGTAGAGAAACATCGACATGAACAGGCCGTAGAGGAAGAATGCCGAGAACTTCCAGCGCTCGGCCATCGCGCCGGTCGGAATCGTCGCCGCGGTGTCCATGAAAACCACCGCAAACAGAAACATCGCGAGGCTCGCCGGGTCGTGGCTGACGCTCAGCAGCCCGAACTTGCGCATGCCGATCAGGCCGAAAGCATTGCCGCCGAGGTGAAGGGTCAGTTCGTGGCTCGTGATTCCCGTTGTGCCGAGCGAAGGCCACTGCGCCACACCACCCATCATTAGCGCATAGCCGGTCAGCCAGAAGCCGATGATGCAGATCGGATAGATGACCATGTTCATCGCCATCGTGTTGACCGCGTTTTTCGACCGCGTGAACCCGGTCTCGAGCATCGCGAAGCCCACCTGCATGAACATCACCAGGAAGCCGCCCACCAGCACCCAGGCCAGGTTGAGCGAGGCCGTGAGCGAGGCCGGCGCGTGGGCGTCGGCCGGAGTGGCGGATAGCGGAACCTGGGCGCTGGCCGCCGTGGCCAGCAGCGTTGCAGCGGCGGCCGTCACGCTCGCGGCGCGAAGCGTCAGATCATGCCAACGAGCACGCTTTGCACGCGCCATCATCTCACCTCCCACGGAACGACTGGCCGGCCGGCGTCGTCCGCGCGGCCGGATAACGATTGGCGAGCCAGATGAGCGCGACGAAAATAGCCGCCAGCGAGCCGAAGAACAAAGACACCATCAGTGCGCGCCGCAGGCGCCGGGCCTGCAGGCTGCGCGGATGGAGCCGTTTCGCACGTCCGGTCAGTGGCACGCGCTCCGGGTCCTTCAAGTCCTCCAGCATCTCGGCGGCGCTCTGGTAGCGGTTGCGCGGCAGGCGCTCGATCGCGTGCAGGATGATTTCCTCGAGATGTGGATCGATATCGGGGACGAAGCGGCTGGGCGGCTGCGGGTCCTCGCTGGTCTTTGCCCGCATCAGCGCGTAGACGTTGGAACCCTCGAACGGAAGGTTGCCGGTCAGCATCTCGTACAGCATCGTGCCGAGCGCGTAGGTGTCCGTGCGCCCGTCCCCGTGACGGCCGCTGACCTGTTCAGGCGCCATGTAATCAGGCGTGCCGATGGTGGTCGAGAGGCCCGTCCATGTGAGCCTGCGCGCCGACTCGTCAAGCGCAATTCCGAAGTCCATCAGCTTGACCTTGCCGTCGGCCGTGATGAGCACATTTTCGGGCTTGAGGTCGCGATGGACCACGCCCTGGCTGTGCATGTAAACCATCGCGTCGCAGATCTGGCGGGCGAAATCCAGCGCGCGTTCGCGGCGCATCGGCCGCTCGTCGCGCATAATCGCGCGCAATGATATGCCGTCGACGTACTCCATCGCGATGTACATCCGGCTTTTGTGCCGCGGGGTCAGCACTTTGATGATGTTGGGATGATCAAGGCGGCGGCCGACGTCCTCCTCGCGCTTGAAGCGCTCGTAGAAGACCACGTCGCTCTCGAACTGAAGGTAAGGAACCTTGATCGCGACGGTCGCGCCGCTTATCTGATCGATGGCCTTGAAGATGGAGGCCATGCCGCTGCGCGCGATGAGTTCGGTCAGCAGGTACTGATCGAGCTTGTCGCCAACATTGACCTCACGCATCATTGGCAAAACATATCCGGGTACGGCATGCGCGCGGACCTTAACACCGGCAGGGCAAGGGCCGCAACGCGCTTCCCAGGCCCGCGCGGCGCTATCCCGGCCTCAGCGCCGCCGCGAAAAAAGCCTCCGCAGCCACTCGCGCCATCGCGCACCGCCGCCAGTCTCGGCGAACGGCGTCGCGCCGTTCATCATAAAGACCGCGGCGGTCAGGTTGTCGGCGGTGCCGCGCGCGTTGGCCGCCTCGATCAGGGCCTTGCAGGCCGCCGCCGCCTCGTCGAGGCGCAGGAGATGCTCGAGTTCGTGCTCCTCGAGCACGTTGTAAAGTCCGTCGCTGCAGACCAGCACGCGGTCGCCCTGGAGGAGCGCTATCGAGATCCGGTCCACCGACACGATCAGGTCGTGGCCGAGCGAGCGGTTGAGCGCCGAGCGCTCGGGATGATTGCGCGCGCGCGCCGCGCTCATCAGGCCCATCCGCACGCGCTCGGCAATCACCGTGTGATCCTTGGTGAGCTGCGAGATACGGCCGCGGCGCACCAGGTACAACCGGCAATCGCCCACGTGCGCCGCGCTAAGCCGCCCACCCTCGACCACCGCCGCGGTCAGTGTGGTGCCCATCCGGCGCAGCTCGGGCACCACGAGCGCGCGGTTGTGGATCTCGATATTGGCGCGCTGCACGGCGCGCTGCAGACGCTTGGCCGCGCCCCATGCGGGCGGGCTCTCGCGGTAACCGTCGATCGTGATATCGACCGCCATTCGGCTGGCGATCTCGCCGCCTTCATAGCCGCCGATCCCGTCGGCGACCACGAACAACGCCGTCTGCGGACCGTCGATGAAGTGGCCGCAGGCGTCCTCATTTCCCGGCCGATCGGTGCCAGGGTCGGAAAGCAGGGCGAGATCGAAGTCAGCTCGCGGGGCGCCCGGACCGGTCGATTCGGCCATGCAACTCTCAGCCCGGCGACCGCACGAGACCCCGCTCCCGCGCTATCCGTCCGCGCGGACGTGGCGCGGAGCACGCACGCATCCCGCGGGGACGCGTGCCTATAGCGAGATCATGGATTGCGCGCGCCACGCAATTCCCGCTCGGCGTTGAGCCAGTCGCCGAGATCGTTGCCATGAGTGGCGCCGCGCGCGAGGAAAAGCTCGTAGGCGCGCAGCCGTATGGTTTCGATGTTCGTTTCGCTATCGGGCCGGGCCGTACCCGCACCGTTACCGTTGTGCGCTGGCATGCCGTTGGATTCCTGCACCGCCGCCGCCACTTCTTTGGCGGCGCTCTTCGACCGCCGCCGTACCGTCGTCCCGTTCCCCTTTCTTACCGTAGCCATTGCTTAAAAAAACCTCCTTGAAAAAAACGGAGAGCAACGTTCCTGTTAACGGATACCGTGTGTTCAGCGCAGGGCCAAGAGGGCGCCAGTCATTTCATAACACGCCGGCCGTCCGTTCTTGCGTGGAGATCGGACGGCCGCTCAAAATACGCGCCACTCATGAATTGAAGGGCCGGCGGACCGCAGGGACAGGCGGCCCGCCGGCCAGCACACGGGGATCGATGCCTGGTCCTACCTCGTAATCGGGCGCTCAACTGCCTCGGTCATTTAGAATATGACGCCGGTTTCGACCAGGCCTCGAACCTGCGAGTTATTAATGCCCTCCTTGCCGAACACAGCGCCGGGCGCGTAGCTATTCGCTTGCACGTATGAAACCTCACCCCGGAAGAAAAATTGCTTGTACTGGAAAGTCGGCGTCAGCGTCAGAGAGAAGGCGTCGCTGCCGACTCCATACAAGAGGTTCGCGGCGCTGCCCTTAGGCGAATTCTCATTCCCAGTGGTGCCAATATATTCGGCGCGTCCGGCCACTGAAATCATATCGGTGATAGCGTAACTCGCGAGAATTGCTCCACTTAAGGTCTGGGTTGATTTTCGGACCCCGATCTCCGGGTTGAACGGGATATTGGTTTCCTGGAACCAGGGTGTAATGACAAAGGGCGCATTACTGTACGTGTAGATCGCGTTGTAGATCTGGCCGTTGTTGTTGAGCAGCGGTGTCGCGAAATTGGTGGATGCCGCAAAGCCGGCATTACCGCCGCCGACGATGCTCAAAGTATTTTGGGGATTTATCGTCCATGCCAACGACCCGTCAACCCAAGTGTAGCTGTGCGAGTAGAAGCCATTGTTCCAGCTCACCGATGCGGCGAGCGGTCCATAGGTATAGTTGAGCTGCAGGCCGCGATTGATGATGTTCTCCTGATTCCACAGCAGCCCGCGCTCGATATTCATGTTTTCGAAAGTGAAGGTGTACTCAGCCCCAAAGAGCGTCGGGAGATTGCCGGCTTCGATTGAAAAGCTGTCGGTCGGAGCGATCTTGATATAGGCTTCCGGCAGGACCCCAAACAGTCTGTCTACCGATTTTGTCATGTTGATATAGGGATTGCCGACGATGGGAAAACTATAACCTCCCACTTGCAGATAGTATTGAATCAAGCCGTCAGCCTTCTGGATGATGGCCATCAGCGTTGCTGACGTCGATTCGGTTGTAGGGGTCGCCAACTACGGCGCGGTTCTGAAACAATCCGAGCCCACTTACGACGCCATTGACGTCGAAGTCGAAGAGAGTGGCGATCGGAGCGGGCAAGTCCGAGAGAAATGGCACATACTTCGGAAGATTGATTTCGTTGGGCGAGGCCATCACTAGCGGCCCCGTCATCGCGGGCGTTGAGAGCGGTGGCACCGGAGTGGCCGCGGCGACAGGCGCCGCCGGAGAACCGGCAGCCGCGGGAGCCGCGCCTGCCGGAGCGGGCGCTGCCGGAGCGGCCGTCGCTGGAGCGGTGCTCGGAGTTCCGGGCGCCGCTGCGCCGGAGCTATCGGCCCACGCGTTATGTTCACAAGTGATCATGACGGTCAGGAGCAGTACCGAAACGACGCTTCCGACAGCCCATCGTCCCCCGCGATTTCCCATGTTCAACCTCATCTCCCTTGTTCAGTGCGCCCGCTAGATGATCGGGCGCAAAGAAGCCACTACACGTTAGGTGTCAGGGCCGTCCAATCAAGTTCTATGCCGTCAAAGCGCGATCGCTGTTCCTGCGATTCGTCAATGTTTTCCGTCGTCACACCATGATCTGGCGCCGCGATGCTGACCAGCGGGGCGGCATCTGCCGCTTCGGCGGTCAGCAATATGCAGTGCGATGCAATGCAAAATAAGGCGGGCGCCGGGACGCGCCTCTCGCGCGTCCCGGCGCCCGCCTGATGTCTCAGGTTGTTCCTTCTCTCTTAGGCCGGTTTGGAGACCGGTTTGGCCATCAGCACTGTCTCCTTACCCTTGCGGCGCGAATTGCGCTTGAAATAGACCGCGCCATAGACGCCCCAGACGATTGCGACTCCGACTGCGATCAGTGGCTCCTTGACGCTGCCAAGGCCTTCGATCGGTCCGATGATGTAAAACGCCATACAGGCGAAGTTCGCGAGCGCGCCGAAGACTGGCACCACCATGTGCTTGAAGCCGTGGAAGTCGTCATGCTCGCGGAAGGCCACGATACAGATGATGTTGGTCAGCCCGTAGAGCATGAAAGTGCCGAAGTTCGAAACCAGTGTCACCAGGGCGAGGCCGTTGGGCAGTGCCGACAGTGACGCATTCGAGCTCATCCCGATCGCATACCAGAAGTTATGCGGGAGCGTCGCGATCGTCTTGTCATCGGGCGCGGCCGAGCCCGCGAAGAAGAACAGCGCCGCGTATGCGCCAAGCACGGCGGAAATCGTAGCCAGCGCCCAGATGGCGCGATGCGGCGTCAGGTTGTCGCCGTGCAAGAAACCGAAGTGCTCGGGCACTTCTTCGTCGCGGCCCATCGCGTAGGTCACGCGCGCGCCAGTATTGATGCACGAGAGCGTTGTCCCGATCAGGGCGAGAAAGACGGTCAGCGCTTCGAGCAGCATGAAGCCCTGGCCATGCCCGCCCATCATCGCGTTGCCGATGATCACCATCATGTCGCCGATCGGAGCGGCCGAGCCCTTCGCGTCGGCGAGGCTGTATGCACTGTTCATGAAGTAGTTCGCCGCGAAGTATTCGATGAGGTACATGAACAGGCATTGGATCGTGATCGAGAGCAGAACGCCGCGCGGGATGTCCCGCTTGGGATCCTTGGCCTCTTCACCGAGCGAGGTGATCGACTCGAATCCCACCAGCAGCAGGATTGCGATGGTCATCTGCAGCATCAGCCAGTTGAAGTTGTGCGGCAGGACGACCGACCAGCCGTTGGGATGCGCCGGCGCGGGCCCGCTGAGTGCGTAGTGCAGGACTTTCTTGGTGCCGTCCAAGGCAAAGCCCATCGAGCCTTCGGGATGGCCAAGCCGGTACGAGATCGCGAGCGCGGAGAAAAACAGCAGCGCTGCTATCTGGATGATGTTGATGGCGAGGTTGACATTCGTCGATCCGTTGACGCCGCGATATGCGATATACGAGACGGCGTAGGCGAAAATGATCGCTACCAGCGCCATGAATACCGGACCGGGCACGCCTGCGTTCATCGCCCCCGGGACCAGAGTGCCTAAGATGTAGCCGATCATGACGCCCATGGTGGCGACCATCACGCCCGGATACACCCAATAGTAGAGATGCGAGGCCCATCCGGTTATGAACTTCGCAATACGGGCGAAGCGATAGGCGTGAGTGGTGTTCAGAAAGGCCCGCTCCGCGAACAGGTACGAGCTGCCCGCGCCCGGATAGAGCTTGGCCAGCTCCGAGTAAGATAATGCGGTGGCATAGGCGAGCAGGATTGCGGCAAAAATCCCCGCCCACATCGCCATGCCTGACGGAAAGGCGTAGCCCGCCTGAACCACAAACGTGATCCATAGAAACGCGCCCGGCGCGATCAACGCCATCGCGTTGACCGTCACTCCGGTCAGTCCCAGGGTGGGCTGCATCTTGGGTTTTTCTGGTGCTCCGGCCATTCTCTTCTCCTTGGTGCGAACCAGTCCGCGGCGTCAGATGCGACGCTCGGAGACAAAATCGCCCTGTCGTATTCGCGCAGCCAACCGCAAGAAGGGTGCCATGCAAAATGCAACTTTAGTGCTATGCAAAATACGACTTTTTGGCTGTGCGCCGTCGTCGGTGATGCCCACGCAGTGGGCATCCGCTCATCGATTGGTCACTCAATGCTGCAAGCTTGGACGGCGGAAGCACGCCTTCGCCGCAGTTGGGCGGAAATGGATGAGTAGGCAGATGCGAAGAGTCGGGGCGCGGCGATGCCGCGCCCCGACTCTTCAGAAATCGAACTGAGGAGCGAACGCTACTTTATCGCTACCGCGTTGGGTGGCGACGCGATCCCGCCCTCCACATTGAGCGGACACGAGACCAGCATGAAGTCGTACTGGCGGTCCTGATGACAATCGGTGGCGAGGTCGTCCAGCACGAACTGTTCACCCAGCGGCAGGCCGAGCAACGACAGCGTGCGATAGTGGAGCGCGCCTTCGTTGCGGAAATCCCACGGCCACTGCTCGACCGCAGGGCAATCGGTGCCGATCGCGGCGACCCGGCTGTCCCACATCCACGCCACCATCTCGCGCGTGTCCTCGATGCCGCAGGCTTTGAGCTTGTTCATCGGGGCCATCGCCGTCTTCTGCGCGGGCGTCGATTTGACGTAGGCCTGCATCCACCCGGTGCGCAGAAGCAGCACGCTGCCGGGCTTGAGCGAGCTGCCCTGCGCCTTGAGCGCGTCCTTCAGATCCTGCAGTGAGTAGCGCTCGGGTTCGAGCGGATTGACCGGCCGTCCCGCGTCTGCGCGGAACTTGAAAAGGTCGACCAGGTGGCCCTTGCCGACGAACTTGTCGGCCCAGCTATGGATGCTCAGGCGGCCGGCCTTCACGTCGTCGGAGGTCTTGCCGTTATAGAAGGCCTGATGTTTCAGGTTGCCGACGTGGCCGAGCCCGTCCCACTGGGCACCCTCCTGAGTGTTGTAGTTGTCGAGCATGTCGTCGAAGCCCAGCAGGCCGTAGGACTCGAAGCTCGAGAGCACGTGCTTGGCGGGCTTGCGTTCGAACAGTGGGGGGTTGGCGTAATTCAATCGCGTGTCGAGGCGAAAAATCCTGCCCTTCTTGACCATTCGGGCCGCCTCGATAACGCCCTCCGGAGTCAGGAAGTTGAGGCATCCGAGGTCATCTTCGTCGCCGAACACGCCCCAGCACGAATCCGGCGGCGCACCTTTCTTGACCGGCAGTTCGGAGAACCTGGGCAGCTTTGCGAAATCGACTTTGGCCATGACAGTCACCTTCCTCGCGTGAGCATGGCCTGTTCGGCCACGCAGTTTAAGCGGGCGCCTTCCGATGCGGAGCCGGAACCCGACAGAGTTCGGTGGGAGCCCGCGGATGAGCGATTCACGCCCCGATCGTTCGTCTAACAGGGAAGGTCGTGTCAAGTCTCGCCGCGTGCGTCGCCGGGACGATGAAGGCCGCTGGCTGACAGTCTGGGATGCACTTGGGCGGACCGCACGGATACGACCGCCCGCGGCGCATCGGCGTGCCCTTCATGTGCCGATTTTCGGTATCGCGAGCCGTCGGCTATCGTATTCGCCAACATGTGGAGCGAGGACAAGGGGTAGAGGTGCGAAGGCTTGGGAGAGCGCTTGGGGCGGCCGCGGTCGCCGGATGGCTCGGCGTGCTGCTGCTCGTGGTCTTGAGCGCGTCCTGCGGTCATCAGGGCTTTCTCACCGGCACCGAGGTGACGCCGACGCCCAGTCCCACGTCGAGTTCGACCGCGAGCGCGGGACCGACCGCAACCCCAACGCAAGGGCTGGTGTTCGCGACCAACAATGGCGACGGCAAGCTCAGCGAATTCAGCCGCGACCTGACCAGCGGCGCGCTCACACTAATCGGCACAACCGCGGTCGGCGCGGCGTCGGGGCCCACCGGGCTTGCGCTGAGTTCCTCCAACGGCTTTCTCTACGTCGCCAACTCGGCCGATCATCTTATCCGCGAGTTTAGCGTCGACACCTCCACTGGCGCACTGGCCGGGATCGGCTCGGTGAGCGACGGTGCGGCCAGTTCGCCGCAACGGATCGCGATCGATTCGTCGGGCAGCTTTCTGTACGTCACCGACGGCGCCGGCGGCACGATCTCGCAATACACCATCGCCTCCGACGGCACGCTCACCTCTATAGGCTCGTTCATCGACGCCGGCATCGTCGTGCAGCCGATGGGAATCGCGGCGGCGCCGGGCGGGGGCGCGATGTACGTCGCGGATTTCGGTTCCGGCTTGGTGATCTCGCTGAGCATCCAGGCCGGCGGGACGCTGGCGCTGGTCAACACTGTGGCGAGCCTGGGGACGGCCGGTCCCGGACAGCCGCTGGGAATCGTGGTCGATCCTACGGGCAATTTTGTCTACGTTGCCGACCGCGCAGGCGGCGTGGTGTCGGCATTTTCGGTCGGCGCGGGCAACGCGCTGACTTTTTTGGCCAGCTACCCGACCGCGGCCCTTACTCGCAAGACGTTTGATCTTGCGCTCGCCGACAACGCGGCGGCGCTCTTCCTCTACGCGACCAACGGAACGATCAACACCGTTTCGGATTTTATCGTGAGTACCGGAGTACTGTCGCTGCAGAGCGCGACCGGCGGGCTGAGCGGGCCGGAGGGAATCGTCAGCGACCCCACTGGGAGTTTCGTCTACGTGGCAAACAATGCCACCGGCCAGGTCCTGGGTTATCAGGTAGGCGCGGCGGGAGCGCTTAGTTCGATCGGCACCTTCAATACCGAGAGCCCGGCCAATCCAGCCAGCTTCCCCGCGTTTCTTGCGATCACGCAGTAGGCGTAGTGAAGAAGGGCCGTTCACGAGCGGCCCTACATCAGAAAGCGAATCGTTCCGTTGTAGGCGCCGCTTGCGAGTGGCCCTCTCTGCGTGGCTGTGAAAGCGGCCTGCTTAGGTAAACGGGAGCGCTTTGGCGGGCTGCGTGACTCCCTTCTGGCGCGCGCGGATCAGCAGGTCTCGCAGCTTGGCGGGGTTGATCGGCTTCTTGAACAGCGCGCCCTCCAGCCCTTTCAGCCGGCTGCGCATCAGGATGTGGTCGCGGTCGTAGTTGTACGCGGTCATCAGGATGACCGGCAGATGCGGCATCTCTTCCTTCACGCGGGTGTAGAACTCGTAGCCGTCCATTTCGGGCATCACGACGTCGGAGATGACCGCGTCGACGCGCACGTTTCGCAGGATGCCGAAGGCGGTGCTGGGACGGATAGCAGTGTAGACCTGGCAGCGCTCGGCGCGCAGCACGTCGGCGAGCGAGCTCACGACCGAGAGGTCGTCGTCGAGCACCAGCACCGACATACCGGCCAGCGGCCAGTCGCATCCGTTCCTCGACGCGTCGGGCACCGTTGCGCGCTCTTCAGCCTCGGCGCCACTGGGCGCGAGATCGGCCATCTTCTTGCCCGCCAGGTAGTCGCGGGTTACGTAGATGCCCTTGCGGGTCATCTCGTCGAGCCGGCGCACGATGCCCTGTACGCGCCGGATACCGGTGCGGATCGAATCGAGCCGCTCGTGCTCGACCACCAGTTCGGCGTCGGAGAGATGGGCCTCGACGCAACGCGCGAGCAGGTCGAGGTTGTTGGTGATGGCTTCCAGCGGATTGTAGATCTCGTGCGCGAGGCTGACCGCGATTTCCCCGGCCGTCGCGAGCTGCTCGCGATGGCGCATCATGCGGATGTCGCGGGCGAAGCCGATGGAACCGGCCACCGTCCCGTCCTTCTCGTAGATGATCGAGCCCGAGATCGCGACCGGGATCAGCTCGCCCGCCTTGCAGCGGAGCACGGTCTCGAAGTTGGAGATGCGCCCCGAATCCTCGCTGGCGGCGCGCATCGCCTTCATCACGCGGCGCGCTTCCTCCAGCGAGGGGTAGATGGTGGTGATTTTCTGGCCGACGATTTCCTCGGCGGAGTAGTGCAGATTTTTGCGCGCTCCGTCGTTGTAGAAAATGATCGTGCCGTCACGGTCGACCGCGATGATGATGTCAGGGGAGCTTTCGACCAGGCTTTGGAGATAGTTATGGTCCAATGATGACAACATGATGGGTTACCGCGGAAGTTCAATCCCTTTCCGCCAGGACGCGGCACGCCGGGCGGCAGGCTTTGGATTTCATTTTTTGTTCAGCGCGAGGCGATATGGTTTGTGGCACGCGGCCGAAAGTCTTCGGCGCGCGGCCTTTGTACTAAATATAACCTCGATCGGCAGTTCGAAGCGGAGTGCGCGCGGCTTGAGGTCCCCCGAGACCGAAAATCATCTTCGTCCCCTCCTCCGTCCGCACAACCACCGCAGCGTAGGTCTCGCATGCATCATACTTTGCCATCCCCAGCGCAGTGCTTCTCACATTTTCAGTTAAAAAGCACGCGACCCACGGCGTTGTCGCCACCGCAGGCATCTGGACCCTGGATGCCGTCCCGACCTGTTGGTTAGTATATCCCTCGCTGAAGTGCAATGCATCTGCCCATAGGGAATAAACACTCAACAGGGGTGGATAAACCCTCAACAGGAGTTAATAAACATCCGACAAGTGCCAAAAACGGACATCGGGACAGACATAGAGAAAGCGCGCGGTCCAATCGGGTCGGAAAGGCGCCCGCTAAGCCGCTCATTCTTTATTTCCCTCCGCGCGTTTTTTGCGGTGTCGACAAAATGCGGGGAAAGAGATCCATCGCTTCGCGGAGATCCTTCGCTGATGCTCAGGATGACGGCAGGGGCGTTTTCGCCGTCATCGTGAACGAAGGTTGCTGAACGAAGGTTGTCGAACTGAAGGATCGACGCGGAGCGATTTTTTGTGTCCAGGTCTTCTGCACAAACCTGTGTCGATGCGAAACTTGTATCGACGCAAACTTGTATCGATCCTAACTTGTATCCATGCCATGCCCCCGCCGTATAAACTACGGGAGGCACTGCTTCGGGGGGATAAGCACATCGTCAAGCGGCCGCGCGGCTCAAGGATGCCGGCGGAATAAACCGCTGCGCGGGCGAGTCCTGCAACTGGTGCTGGTGCCAGCGGCTTAAGGCAGCAGTTTTTCAGTTGCCATAGCATCGCGCTTACACTTACAATTTGTGCTGGAGAGCATCTTAAATGGCAGAACCTCTTAGCTTCGAAACGCTCGCGAGCCGCGAGTATGTGCTTTCCAGCGCGGAAAATTTCGTTCTGTATGTGTTGCTGGAAGCGATCGCGCAAGGCACCGGCGGCGCAGGCGGCGGCTCGCGGCTGCCATTGAACCTGGGCCTGGTAATCGACCGCTCGGGTTCGATGTACGATGAGCGGCGGCTGGAATTCGTGATCGAGGCGGTCAAATTTCTTGCCGAGAACGTAGCGCCCGAGGACAAGGTTGCGATCGTCGCCTTCGCCGATCGCGCCAAGGTGATCGTCGGCTCCGACGAGATCCACGACAAGGGTGCCGTGCGGCGCGCGATCGAAGATATCGATCTGCTCGAGATCGGCGGCGGCACCCAGATGGCGTTGGGGATGCGTGCGGCGATCGATGAGGTCAAGAAAAATCTCGCGCCCAACCGGCTCAACCGCGTCCTGGTGCTCACCGACGGGCAGACTTACGAGGAGACCGCGTGCATCGATCTCGCCAATCAGAACCGCGATCAGATGTCGTTCTCCGCGATGGGCGTGGGCGTTGAGTTCAACGAGAAGCTGCTGATGCGGATCTCGCAGGATTCGCACGGCAAGTATCACTTCATCGGCGACCCGGCGGAAATTCCCGGCATCTTCGAAGACGAGCTGGCGGGCCTGCGCGCGGTCAGCGTGCGCAACGGACGAATCGAAGTCACACTCGCGCAAGGCGTGCAGGTGCGCGAGGCCTTTCGCGCCAGTCCCGAAATTTACTCTCTCGGCGCGCCGCTGGTCGGCGATGACCGCCATATCAGTTACGAGATCGGCGACCTCGAAGCCGGCGTGCCCGGCTCCGTGCTGCTGACCCTCGTGCTGCCGCCGCGCAAGCCCGGACCGGTGCGCATCCTGCAATCGAACCTGCGCTACGAGGTGCCGGGCGTTGGCGAACAGAGCCTGGGCCGCGACCTCACTGTCGAGTACACGCTCGACCGCACGCTCACCGGCAAGGTCAACGGGCGCGTTATGAACCTGGTTGACCAGGTCTCGATCGCCAAGATGCAGTCGCGCGCCGAAGAAGAGCTCAAGGCGGGCAATGTGGATCGCGCGACGCGTCTTTTGAGCAATGCGATCCAGGGCACCCAGCGCCTGGGCAACGTCAAGGCGACGCAGGCGCTGGTCGGCCTGATGGACCAGGTCAAGAAAACCCAGACGCTGCAGACCAAGGCGGCCAAGACCACGCTGTTGCAGGCTCAGGCCGTAGTGCGCAAAACCCAGATGCTCGATCCGGACGCTCTGAAGGATTTTTCCAAACCCGACCAGGGATAACTATTAAATCTCCCCATGGAGTCGGTCTAAGATGGCGACGCCGTGAAGCCGGCCAGTGAGGTGCTGAGAAGATGATCAAGTGCAGCGAGTGCGGCTACGAAAATATCGATGGGCTTGACTACTGCGACGGATGCGGCGCGAAGCTGAACGCTGCGGCCCCGGCGCAGGCGGGCGAGAGCGGCGCTGCCGCGTCCGAAGCTGCCGCGCATCCCGCTCCGGCCGAAGCCGCGGCTGAAGCGCCGGCCGAGGCTCCGGCGACACCGCCTCCATCCGAAACGCCGACCGGCGAAATCAAGCCGCCCGCCGAGGCGAACGCCGCGGCAGCGGCTGCCGCGCCGGCCGCCGAGGCGCCGGCCGCGGCGGCAGGAGCGACGGCACGCGCCAAGCTGCAAGTCGTACGCGGCGGACGCAAGGGCCAGGAGTTCCCGCTCGAGGACGGCAACAACCTCGTCGGTCGATGGGATCCCGAGACCGGCGCATTTCCCGAGGTCGACCTCGATCAGGACGATCCCGAGGCCAAGATCTCACGCAAGCACGCGCTGATCCGCTTCGAGGCCGGCAAGATCACGGTCGAGGATATCGGCAGTCTCAACGGCACCTACGTCAATCGCCAACCGCGCCTGATGCCTGGCAACCCGGTCGAGCTAAAGACGGGTGACGAGATAATTATCGGCAAAACATTTCTCAAGTTGATCGTCGAGCCGGTTTCCTAGGGCTGGGGCGCGTGAGATGCCGCACCGAGGCCCGGTTGGGGAGCCGGGCCTTTGCTGTCTCGGCGCCAGCTTCGCCAGCATGGATAGATAAGTTTAAGTCATTATGAAACCGGGCGAACAGCTTCCCGCCGGTCAGATGCTCGATGGCCGTTACCGCGTGCACAAGGTGCTCGGCCAGGGCGGGATGGGACGGGTCTATCTCGCCAACGACACGCGGTTAGCTAACCGGCCCGTCGCCGCCAAGGAAATGATCATCGGCGACGGGATCGCGGAGAAGAAGGCGATCGAGGACTTCGCGCGCGAGGCCCGCGTGCTCGCCGCGCTCGCGCATCCGGGCATCCCCAACGTCATCGACTACTTCGCCGAGAACAACCGCCACTACCTCGTGATGGAGTTCGTGGCGGGCGGCGATTTGCAGGGCATGCTCGACAAGCTGGGGCCCAAAGGCAAGTTGCCCGAGACGCGGGTGCTGCGATGGGCGCGCCAGATGCTCGACGTGCTCAGTTTTCTGCACAGCCAGACGCCGCCGATCATCTATCGCGACCTCAAGCCCGGCAACATCATGATCGACAAGGATGGCCGTGCGATGCTGATCGATTTTGGCATCGCACGATTCCTGCCGCCGGGCGGCCGCGGCACGCAAATCGGCTCGGTCGGCTACGCGCCGCCCGAGCAGTACATGGGCAAGGTCGAGCCGCGCTCGGACCTCTATTCGCTGGCCGCCACGATGCATCATCTGCTGAGCGGCCGCGACCCGCAGCTCGAGCCGCCATTCAGCTTTCCGCCGCTGCGCGATCTGAGCCCCGAAGTTTCGATAAAGACCGCCGAGGTCGTGATGCGCGCGCTCGACAAGGACGTTGAAAAACGCCCGGCCTCGGCGCGCGACATGATGCATGCGCTGCCCGACCCCGGTCCCGAGCCCAAGGCCTCGGGCGTGCTGGGTTCCAGCGCCGGCAATGCCGCGCCGATCGCCTCGATGCGGACCGTGGTGCTCGACCGTCCACAATCAGTGGGCTCGCCGGGTTTGAGCGTTCAGCCGCCCCCCGCAAGCGGCAGGCGTCTTGGCGCGACGCCATCCGTGGGCAGCGGGGGCGCGTCCGCGAATCCGTCGCTCACGAATATGCCGACGGTGGTTTTGAGCCGCCCTGGAGCTTCCGGATTTGCGGCACCTGCCGAATCTGCCGGCAGTTCCGGAGCTACCGGCAAGTCCGGAAAGTCCCGAAGTGCTGGGCTTGCCGGATCCGCCGGACCTATCTCCGCCGCGCCTCCCGCTCCGTCACGATTGGCAGCGCCGCCGACACTCACGTCGAGCACGGCGGCGGGCGTCGCCAAGGTGAAGTCGCTGGCGCGGTCGGCGCGGGCGATGGCGCAGCGGGCGGCGGCGAAAATAGAAGCACAACAATCGCTGTTCACGAGACCGGCTGAAGTCCCTTCTGTCTCCTCCACCGCGAAGACGCAGGACTTGACTGGCAAGGCCAAGGCGGTGGCGCAGGCGGCGCCAGTCGCCGCACCCTCGAAGAGCGAATCGATCTCGAAAAACGTGCGCGCTCAAAATGTTCCCTCGGGTACAAATGCGGGGTCATCAAAGGCCGCGGCGTCGGCGGGCAAGCCGTCGGTCGCATCTTCGAGCATGTCTTCTTCGAACATTGGTTCTTCGAGCATGCCTTCCGGGGCGAGGCCCGCGATCGGTAAGAAGGGCGCGCAAAACGGTGCCGCGCCGATGACCTCGAATGCGCAAACCGAAGCGGGCGCATGGTTAATCGCGAGCGGCAGCGCGCCGCGTTTCGGGTTGATACAGAGCCGCACGATTGTCGGACGCGCGCTCGGCGGCGAGGAGCCCGATATCGATCTCGGCCAGCTCAAGGGCATCGCCGATCGCGTGTCGCGCCGCCATGCCGAGATCATCAAGCACGGCACGGAGTATTTCATCCGCGATCTTGGGAGCCTCAACGGCACCTACATCACCGGCCGCGGGCGGCTCGGACGCGATCAACTCTACAAGCTCAAGGATCGCGACCAAGTGGTGTTCGGCAGTGCTAAACTGGAGTTTCGAAAGGGCTAAACGCCCAAGGGCCAAGTGTGATGATAACGTGCCCCGAGTGCGGTCAGGCGGCTGCCGACGACGCCAGATTTTGTGACCGCTGCGGCCAGGGACTGGCGAAGTCAGCCGCGCCCAGGGTCGAATACGCGATCGCGGCGCTGGAGCCGGGTGCTTTAGTGCGTGGCGAATTCCGGATCGTCGAGGTGATCGGCCGCTCGACGATGGAAAATCGCTATCGGGCCGAGCGGACGCGCAATGGCGCCGGTCCCGAGCGCGTGCAGTTGCGTGAGCGGCCACGCCCGACGCCCGCCGAGAGCGCGCACGCTGAGAGCGCGCACGAGGAAGCGCCGGCCGGCTCGTCGGGCAACCAAGCGTCGCCGCACGAAGATCCGTCCGGGCCTCATGCCAAGACCGCCGAACTGAAACGTCCCGCCGCGCCATCGCCCGCCGATACAACCACTGCCGCGAGCGCTACTGCGGCCGGCGTCGAGAGCGCATCGGAGGTGGCCGCGCGTGCAGGCTCCAACGGCGCCAGCGTCGCGCCCCAGCCAGCCGCTGCCGCGCCTGATGCGCAAGAGACTGCAGCAGCCGTCAACGAGGGTGGGCATAACGAGGTCGCGCAGGCGCCGGCCGCAGGCGCGCGGGCCTCGGGCGCGACCGAGCCGCTGACCTTGGATGAAACGATGGCGCGTAGCGAATCCGCGCCGGCGACGCATCATGAGTCATCGGCCGCGTCGCCGCCCGCTCCCGAAGCCGCGGCGAGCGAGAGCGCCGCTAAAGAGAGCCAGGTGCGCGACGACTCGCGCGAAAATTTAAGCGAAAATTCACGCGAAAATGTGCAAGACCTGGGCGATCTGTTCGGGCGCGTACTCGCGCTTTCGCTCACCGTCAACCATCCGGCCTTCCAGCGCGCGACCGAGGGCTTCGCCGACGACGGGCGCGTGTACCTGGTCTATCCCGACGAGCCGCTCGTCCTGCTTTCGCAGCGCCGCGGCGGACTCAAGATGAGCGAGGGCGAGGCGGTCGGAATCGCAATCCAGGTTTGCCAGGCGGTGTCGTTCCTGAATCGGCGCGGCCTGCGCCTCAACGACATCTGCCCGCAATCGATCGCGTATGGTCCCGGCGGACGAGTGAAGCTCCTGGGACTCGACTACGTCAGCAACGACAACGAGCTTCAGAGCGATCCAATTCCCAACGACGGTTACACCGCGCCCGAGGTTTATCGCGGCAAACGCGTCGACAAACGCGCGGACGTGTTCTCGATTGGTGCGCTGCTGTACAGTTGTCTTACGGGCGAACGGCTCGAATCCGAGAGCTGGCGCGAAGAGGCGGGTCCCGTGCGTTTCTATCCGCCGCACGTGGTCTCGCCCGAACTGGAGCAGGTGGTGCGCCGCGCGCTGCTGTTCGATCCGCAGGGGCGATGGCCGACCGTGGATGCGCTCAAGGCGGAGCTGGTCAGGCTGAATGCGACGATACGGATTCGCGCCGCCGCGATGACCGACGTCGGGATGGTCCGCGAGCATAACGAAGACGCGGCGATGGCGGTCGAGTTTGTGCGCCAGAGCCTGGTCGATCCGTCCGAGAACTATCTCTACGTGGTCGCCGACGGGATGGGCGGTGCGGAAGCGGGCGAGGTCGCCAGCGCAATTGCTGTCGGCGCGATTCGTAACTATGTTGATAGCGGGCTCGGCAGCGCGGAAGCCCAAAATCCGAGTCAACTGTTAACGGCGGCGCTCGAGGAGGCCAACCGCAAGATCATCGAGTACCAGGCGGCGCATCCCGAGTCCCGCGGCATGGGCTCGACCGCCGTGGCGGTGCTTATCGTGCCGCCGGAAGGAGCTGTGGCATGGGTTGGCGACAGCAGAGTCTACTTGTCCGACGCTTCGGGCCTCCGCCAATTGACCCGCGATCATTCTCTAGTGCAGCGGCTTATTGAAATCGGCCAGATCACGCCCGAAGAGGCGCGCCATCACGAACACAAAAACGTGATCACGCGCTCCCTCGGCGCGCGCCAGAGCGGACCGGCTGGCGCCGAGGGGATGCCGCTTCGGCTCAAGCGCGGCGACCGCGTGATGCTCTGCAGCGACGGGCTGACCGCTCATGTAGAGGACAAGACTATCGGCGAAGTCCTGCGCCGCCATGACGATCCGTATGCGGCGGCGCGCGAACTGGTGGTGGCTGCGAATGCGGGGGGTGGAACAGATAACGTCACGGTTATTGTTGTGTTTGCTGACTGATGGCGAATACGGGCACATCCGGCGCTCTGTCTAACGAGCCGCTCGCCTCCGGCACGGTTCTGCAAAATCGCTACGAGATCGAGCGCCTGCTCGGCGGCGGCGGGATGGGGATGGTCTACCTGGCGCATGACCATCGCCTGGCCAACCGCCCCTGCGCGGTCAAGGAGATGGTCGACCACTTCATCGACCAGCAGCAGCGGATCGAAGCCAACGATTACTTCGCCCGCGAAGCCGACACGCTCGCGCAGCTCAAGCACGCCGCCATCCCCGCGATCACCGACCGCTTCGACGATCAAAACCGCCACTACCTGGTGATGGAGTACGTCGAGGGCCGCAACCTCGAAGAAGAGATTGCGGCACGCGGCGGCCCACTGCCCGAAGGCCTGATAATCGACATCGCGCGCCAGCTTTGCGACGTGCTCGCCTACCTGCACGGTTCCACGCCGCCCGTGGTCTACCGTGACATGAAGCCGTCGAACGTGATGCTGACGCCCAAGGGACGGGTGGTGCTGGTCGACTTCGGCATCGCGCGCCTGTTCAAAAGCGCGCGCAAGGGCACGATGATCGGCACGCTCGGCTTCGCGCCGCCCGAGCAATACCAGGGCGTGGTCGATCCGCGGAGCGACATCTATTCGCTCGGTGCGACGCTGCACTACGTCCTCACCGGACGCGACCCCGAGAAATTTCCGCCCTTCAGCTTTCCCCCGATACGCGACCTGCGCCCTGAGGTCTCGACCAACCTCGCGGGCGCAATCGATCACGCGCTCGCCTACCAGGCCGACGCGCGACCCGCGAGCATCCAGGATTTCCGCGACATGCTGCTCTACGGCAAGGGCCTGGGCGAAAGCCGCGGAGCGCCGGGGGTCAGCTCGCACGGCGGCACCGCCGGCCTCGCGCTGCCGCCCGACGTCGCCGAGGCGATCGCGCCGCCGCGTCGCCGCCGTCGCCGCAAGCATCGCGCGGTGGCCTTGTTGGCATTTTTCGGGATCGTGGCCGGCGGCGCATTCGGCGCCACCTACGTCTATAACAACCCGCAATTGCAGCAGCGCCTCGGCGTCAAATCGTTCGTCGACAGCCTGCCCTGGAAGGTCCAGGAGCGCCTGAACTCCGCCGAGACTCATCCGCTGGATTTCCAGCGCATGACGCTCCAACTCTCAACTCGCTCGGGCACGCCGCTCAGTTCGCCGCGCGCGAGCTTCACCAATATCGAGTTGGCCAACAACCAGTATTTGCAGTGGAACGCCTCGTTCGCGAACCGCCTGGCCGGGCTCAAGGGACAGGACGAGAAGATTGAGGCGCGCTTCTTTTCACCCTCGGGCCTGCAAATCGCCTCCAGCACCGCGAGCCGGTTTGTGGGACCGGGAGAGAGCACGGCCGATTTCAGCGGAGTTGCACTGATGCCCGATCTCGGCGCATTGCCGGCGGGCAATTACAAGGTCGGTATCTACGTCAACGACCAGCCGATCTCCGACCAGGCGTTCGCCGTCAGCCAGGATGTCACCGCGCTGAGGGCGGCCGAGGCCGCCAACGAAGCCGAGAGGGCGCGCGAGACGGCGGACAAGGCCAAGGCGCATGACGAGGCCGAGCGCCTCGCGATGCTCGAGGCGCGCCGGCGCAAGCCCCTTCAATTAGCCGGAATCGAATTCGTCAACAGCACGAAGTCCGGCACGCCTCTGGCGGGGCCGGCGACGACCTTCAACGCGACCAAGGTGCTGTTCGTCAACTGGCGCATAACCTTCGAGAATCGGCTTTACAATCTCGATACCGGCCAATACCGGGTTGACGCCGCGTATCTCGCGCCCGACGGGCACACCTTAGGCAGCGTCGACGACATCCGCATCGTGCCGCCGTCGTCGCGGAGCGCGACCTTCAGCGGGAGGGTCGGTAACTCGGCCGGCGGCGCATTTCTGCCCGGGCAGTACACGGTCGATTTTTATCTCAACGGGCAAAAAATAGCGCAGAAGAATTTTCGCGTGCTGGCGGATACGTCGCAGCCCTATCCGGCCTCGCTCGGTAGCGCGTCGGGCGCGGCCAGCGGCGGCAGCACCGGAGCGATCGACGTTCCGACGCTCGCCACCGGACGTATCGACGGGCTGGCGGGGGCGACCAACATCCCGGTGGAGTTGCGGTTGCGCCCGCAGCCCAACGGCTTCCTGCACGGAGAGATGGTGATTCATGAGGCCGGCTACGGCGCCACGCCGATCCAGGGCTTTATTCGCGGCAACCACGTCGTCTTCCAGGTGCCATACGGCGCCAAGACGTTGAACTTTGACGGCCGGCGCACTTCCGATCAGCTTAACGGCACTTTCTTTTCAACGCCTACCGGCGAGAGCGGTACCTGGAACACCGTCACTAATTGAGCCTTGCCGGCAGAGCGGAACCGCGGTCGCCGCGTATCGGTTATTCACACAACTGATCCAATACACTTGCGGCTAGTTCCTGTACGCTTGCAGTTATCCAATACTTTCGCGGTTATCCAATACGCTCAGCATCTATATTCAGCATCAATCCACGCGGCGCGCTTGAACGCATCAGCGCCACGCGCAATGCTTTGTGACCGGACCCGCTATGGCGAGTAACGTCTCTCAGGAAAAGCTGCTCTTTTACGCCGCCGCGGGCGGCTTGGGCGGGTTCGCGGCCTGGGGCGTGCAGGAGTCGGTGGCCGGTATCCGCAACTATCTTGTGCGCGACGCGGCGACGGGCCTGGTCATCGGCCTGTTCATCTGCGCCTTTCTCGCTTCGATCGAGGCGCTTAGCGTGGGCCAATGGCGCCAGGCTCTGCGCGGGATCAAGAGCGGCGCGATCTTCGGCGCAATCGGCGGCGCCGCGGGCCTGATCGGCGGAGAGATCCTGTTCGACATTCTGCACGGCTTTGTCGGGCGCGTAGTCGGATGGGCCCTGCTGGGAGTGGCGGTAGGGTTGGGCGTCGGATGGGCGTCGGGATCGGCCGCGCGCAAGCGCAACGGCGCGCTCGGCGGGCTTATCGGCGGCGCGCTGGGCGGCCTCTGCTATCAGACCCTGACCACCACTTTTCCGCAATTCTTCGGACGCGCGATCGCGATCATCGTGCTCGGCATGCTGATCGGATTTTTCATCGGACTGGTCGGCGAGTTGCTTAAGCGCGGCTGGCTGATGGTGATCCGCAGCCAGAGCCGCAACGCGCGCGAGGGACGCGAATATCCGCTGACCAAGCCGGTCACGATCATCGGACGCGCCGAGGAGAGCGATATCGGCCTCTTTGGCGATCAGGCCGTGCTGGCCCATCACGCGATCATCCGGCGCGAGGGGCGCGACTTCGTCGTCAGCCCGGCCGGCGGCGGGCAGGTGTTGATCAACCGCCGCCCGGTGACGGGCCGCCAGGCGTTACGCAGCGGCGACCGCGTCGAAGTAGGAGGGACACTCTTTATTTTTCGCGAACGCGCACAAGCCGCGCAGAGTTGAGCGGGCCGAGTTGAGGAGCGTCGTGAAGCTGCGCGCCGCTGGTTCGAAACTGCTCGCCGCCGCGCTGGCGGCGATGGCGGCGGCGCTCGTGGCCGCGTGCGCGACCACCGTTCAGCAGGAAATCGCCGCGGAACCGCCGACCGCGATCGAGACGCTCTCCTACTTCCCGTTCCAGGTTAAGGGCTATCAGAACAGCTATCCGCGGCGCCGAATCCTGGTGCTGATGCCGGTCGACACGCGCGATTTCAAGGACGCCGGCGGCCAGAGCCATGCGCCCGCCGACGGCAATCCCGCAACCGGCGTGATGCTGGGGCCCGACGGCGCAGTGGTGCAGCGCGTGTATAGCTCGCCGCTCGGGCCAATCGTGCAGGGCGCGATCGTGCGCGCGGCCGACGAGGCCGGGATGCTGGCGACGGCCTCCAACGATACGTTGGAAGCCGCGCTCAAGGAGACCAACGAGGATTACGTCCTGGCGAGCAGGGTCACCCGATGCTGGGTGAACAAGCATACCGGTACGGATGTCAACGCGCCGCCCAGCGCGGGCCCGGGCTGGTTCACTACCGCCGACGTCGCCCTCGACGTGACCATCTACAAGTCTCCGTTCAACGTAGCCTTCTGGCAGGGCGAGAGCGGCGCAACCTACAACGATCCTCCCGCCGACAATGGCAGCGGGATGGGCGACGACGTTCCGATCTATGATCGGCCGAGCGAGGTTCTGTCGGTGGCGCTGACGCGGGCGGTGGCCGGAATTTTCAAGCGCGAAGCGCTGCACGAACTGGTCGTGCAGGACACGTCTCGTATTCACTGATTCTTGCCGCCACGAGCGCAGCGGCATTGCGGAAAGCGGCGGGGGTCGCGCGCCTTCAGGCGCGCGGCCCCCGCCGCTCGATCTTCAGGTCGCGGCGATCGCCGCGACCAAGCCGCGTTGCGGCCCGTCGGGCCGCGACGCGCAGACGCGCACCGACCGGGATGCGCGGCGAGGCCTCGCCGCGCATCCCGGTCGTGCTACTTCTTGCCTCCGGCGCGGCGGCGCTCGCCGCCGCCCGCGCGCCCCGCGCGGGCGTGCGCCTTGGCGCCGCCGGTGCCGGTCGCCTTGGCCGCCTCGGCTTCGCCGGCGGCCTCGGCGCTGGCTTCAGCGCCGGACTCGGCCTCGCGGTCAGTCTTGCGGTCAGTGCCACGCTCCTGGGCGCTCGCCGCGCTGGCTGCGCCACGCTTTTCGAGCGAGGCCTTGAGCGCCGCCATCAGATCGATCACCTGGCCGCGGCGCGGCTCTTCGTGGGCCTCGGTCACTTGCTGGCCGGCGATCTTCTGCTGCGCCGCCTCTTCGACCTTCTCGCGGAAAGTGTCGTGGTACTTCGAGAGATCGATTTTCTTGCTGGTCAGCTCGCCTATCAGCCGTTCGGCCAGGGTCAGTTCGCTCTCCTTGGCGGCCTCGTTGGTCGCGCGGTCGATCTCTTCGATCGGACGCACCTCGTCGGCGTAGTAGATCGTGTGCATCATCAAGCCTTTCTCATAGGGCCGCAGCACCACGACGTGCTCTTTGCCGCGGAGCGTGAAACGTCCGAGGGCGACGCGTTCGGTCTTGGTCATCGCGTCGGTGAGCAGCCGATAGGCCTTCGCGGAGGCCTGCTCACATCCAAGGTAGTACGAGGTCTCGAAATAAATCGGATCGATCTGTTCCAGCGGGACGAACTCGGTGATCTCGATCGAATGGTCGCCGCCGTGCGTTTCGAGAGCTTTCAACTCTTCGTCGGTGAAAGTGACGTAACGGCCCTTGGCGACCTCGTAGCCGCGCACCAGTTCGCTGCGGTCGATAATCGCGTCGTCGACCGGACAGTAGATTTTCTGCTGGATACGGCTTAAGTCCTTGGCGTGCAGCAGGTTGAAGCTAACCGCTTTCGAGCGTGTCGCCGGGAACAGGCGCACAGGAATCGAAACCAGGCCAAAGGAGATGTTGCCGTTGCCGACGGGACGTGATGCCATCTGAAGAACCTCCCGATAATCCCAGCTTAGCGGTAGGGTCGCGGCGGAGGCCATAGCGATCCGGACAAAAAAACCGCCTGGCGAAGACGGGGCGAAAACAATGCCGCTCGAAGAATACCGGCGCAAACGCAGCGCCGAGCGCACGCCCGAGCCATTCGGCGAATCGCCTCGGGTGGGAGGCCGGAGCGGCGGGATGTTCGTCGTGCAGAAGCACGCGGCCACCAGGCTCCATTACGATTTCCGTCTCGAGATGGAAGGTGTGCTTCGCTCGTGGGCAATTCCCAAGGGACCGTCGCTCAATCCCGCGGACAAACGGCTCGCCGTGATGGTCGAGGACCATCCGATCGAGTACGGCGACTTCGAAGGCATCATCCCTGAGGGCAACTATGGCGCCGGCGAGGTGATCGTGTGGGACCGCGGCGTGTATCGCGTGACCGATCCGCCGGACGACGTGGCCGGCGCCGTGCGCGCGGGCAAGCTCGATATCGAGCTGTTCGGATTCAAGCTGAGAGGCGGCTACGCGATGGTGCGGACGAGCGGGCGCAATCCGCACTCACGTCAGGCCGGTAACGAAAAATCCCAGTGGCTGCTGATCAAGCGCAACGACGGATTTGCCTCGGCCGATATCGATATCGTGGAAAGCCGGCCGCGCTCGGTGCTATCCGGTCTCACGCTCCAGGAGCTGCCGGGCGCATCCGGCCTCGCTTCGGGCATCGTCGCCGAACTCCAGAGGCTGCGCGCGCCACAACTCAAGGGGCCGCTTGCGCCCGCGCAATTCCCATTCGCGCTCGCGAGGCTGGTGACCGAGCTGGTCGAAGGCGCCGAGTGGCTATACGAGATCAAATACGACGGCGTGCGCGCGCTCGCGATCCGCGACGGCAGCGCGGTGCGGATTTTCGGCCGCAGCGGTCTAGAGGCCACCGCCAACTATCCCGAAGTCGTGCTCGCGCTCAGCAAACTGCCGTTTGCGCGCTTCGTGCTCGACGGTGAGATTATCGGGTTCGATCCCGACGGACGGCCGAGCTTTCAGGCCTTGCAGAGGCGTATCCAGGCGCACGATCGCGGCCAGATCGCGGCGATGGCGCTCGCTCATCCGGCTCCGTACTACGTTTTCGATCTATTGGCCTTCGATCGCTTCGATCTCCGCGGCCTCGCTCTCGAAACGCGTAAGGAATTGTTGCGGCTGATGATCCGGGACGAGGGACTGCTCCGCTATTCCGACTTTCACACCGGCAACGGGCGCGCGTTTTACGACGCGGTCGCTGAGCTCGGGCTGGAGGGCGTGATCGCCAAGCGCGTGAACTCCCCGTACCAGGCCGGCCGCGGAGGCGGATGGCTCAAAATCAAGTGCCCGCGCGTCGGGCAGTTCGTGATCGGTGGATGGACCGAGCCGGGCGGGTCGCGCACGCATTTCGGCGCGCTGCTCGCCGGCCAGTACGAGGCGCCGGGCGTGCTGCGCTTCGTTGGGCGCGTCGGCACCGGCTTTGACGACGAGCGGTTGCGCACGATCGCCGCGAAGCTGCGCGAGCGCGCGGTCGACGCGTCGCCATTTCGGCGACGCCGCGAAGGCGAACCGGTGATTCCAGCTGGCGCGCATTTCTGCAAGCCGGATTTGGTATGCGAGGTGCGATTCACTGAATGGACCGAAGACGGCGTGCTGCGCAATCCAAGCTTCCTCGGCCTGGTGGCCGACGCGGATCCGGCCCAATGTGCATATCAGGGCCCGGGCGCACCAGGCGCCGAGGCGGCAGACGATCTTGACGCAATCGTATCTTCACCTCCCCTTGTCCAAGGGGAGGTCGCCGCGAAGCCTCGCGAGCGGCGGGAGAGGTCGGAATTCGAGGGTCTGAATCGTGAAAGCCACAATGACGTCCCCCCAACCCTCTCGTTGTCCAAGGAGAGGGGAAAACAGTTGCAGGTGAAACCCGCCGTTCACGAATCGCATCCCGTGCAAATCACGCACGCGGACAAGGTTTTCTGGCCGGCGGAGGGCTATACCAAGGGTGACTTGATTGAATACTACGAGACTATCGCGCCGTGGATGCTGCCCTACTTGAAAGATCGCCCGGTGATGCTGACGCGCTATCCCGACGGTATCGAGGGCAAGAGCTTTTTCCAGAAAGACGCGCCGGGTTACGTGCCGCAGTGGATCCGCCGCGTGAAGGTCTATTCCGAGGATTCCCAACGCGAGATTTCCTACTTCATTCTGGAGAGCGCCGAGGCTCTCAAATACATCGCCAACATGGGCGCGATCCCGATCCATATCTGGTCATCGCGGGTGCCGAACCTCGGCAGTCCCGACTGGCTATTGTTCGATATCGATCCCAAGGGTTCGACCACAACTCACGCCGTGCGAGTCGCGCAGGAGACGGCCGCGGTGCTGCGGAACGCCGGGATGCGACCATATGTGAAGACCTCGGGGCAGGCCGGAATTCACGTAGTGGTCGGGCTGAAAACGGGTTACACCTATGAGCAGGCGCGGATGTTCTCCGAGGCGGTGGCGCGAGTGGTGGTGGCGCGGATGCCGGATATAGCCACCGTGCTGCGCACTCCGGCCGCGCGCAAGGGTAAGGTTTATATCGATTATCTGCAACTGGGACAGGGCAAAACGATCGCAGCGCCGTTCGCGGTGCGTCCGCAGCCCGGCGCGCCGGTATCCGCGCCGCTTAAATGGAACGAGCTAAGAAGCGACCTCGACCCGCGCAAGTTCAATATCAAGACGATGCCGCCGCGGATGAAACGTCTGGGCGAGGATCCGTTCCTCGGCGCGCTAACGGATCAGCAGGAGATCGAGCCGGCGCTGCCGAAGGTCGAATCGATGCTGCACGAGAAATAGTGCGTCGCGTGACGTCGCAATAGTCTGAGAGTTACACGGCATGAGCAGGAAAATCATAGTGCGATGGCGCGACTGGTCCGGCAAGGGCATCGAGCATCTTGTCTTGCACGAAGGTCCTGACGAGATTGTCGCAGACGCCGCCATCCTCGGTACGGCCGAAGATGAGGTCTTCGCCGCCCGGTACCGGATCCTCTGTGACAAATCATGGCGGGTAAGAAAGGCCGAGATTGTTCAGATCGGCGGAGGCAGCGCGCTCGAACTCGCAAGCGATGGCGCCGGGAACTGGGCCGACGGGTCAGAGGCGCCGATGCCACAACTCGCAGGCGCCATTGATATCGACATCTCGATCACCCCATTCACTAACACACTGCCTATTCGCCGGTTGCATCTGCAAACCGGGCAGTCCGGGGAGATTCTCGTGGTATATGTTCAATTGCCCGGGCTCACCGTTACGACCGATCGGCAGCGCTATACGTGTCTCGAGTCCGACCGGCGCTATCGCTACGAATCGTTGGACAGCGACTTCACTCGCGACATCGAGGTGGACGGCGACGGGCTGGTCGTGATCTATCCGGGCCTGTTCCGCAGGGTGCTGTAAAATCGCAGAATTTTTGGGTGAAGCTCTCTTCTTTCTGTCATCCCGAGCGAGTCTGCGAGTCGAGGGACCCCGGATCCTTGCTGCGAGACACTCGCGATGCTCGCCGAAAAGGATCGGGGTCCTTCGACTCCGCTCGCAGACTCGGTTCGCTCAGGATGGCAGAAGAGGCACTCGCTGGTTACGTTCCGTAGCTTTCTGGCTAAATTTACAAACTCTCAGCATGACAAGTCTTGCAGGATGACAAGTCTTGCCTATGACTTATTAAATGAGACGTTACACTAGTTAGTCACTCGCCGTCGAAGCCGTGCAGCTCGCGCACGACGTACAGTGGGCGGCCTTTGACCTCGTTGTAGACGCGCCCCATGTACTCGCCCAGGATGCCGAGCGTGATGAGCTGGATTCCGCCGAGGAATAGCAGCACCACCATCAACGAGGTGTAGCCCGGGACGTCGACATCGTGGAACACCTTCCTTACCGCGAGCACCATCGCATAGAGAAACGCCAAGGCTGAAATCGTGAAGCCGAAGTAGCTCCAGACCTTGAGCGGGAACGAGCTGAACGAGGTAATCCCGTCCATCGCGAAGTTCCACAGCCGCCAGTAATTCCACTTGGTGCCGCCGGCCTGGCGCTCCTCGCGCTGGTAATAGATGGCGGTCTGCTTGAAGCCGACCCACGCGAACAGTCCCTTCATGAAACGCGTGCGCTCCGGCAGCCGGACCATCACGTCGACCACGCGGCGGTCGAGCAGGCGGAAGTCGCCGGTGTCGCGCGGGATCGGCACGTCGGCGATAACCTCGAACACGCGGTAGAAAAAGTGCGCCGTGGTGCGCTTGAGCCAGGTGTCGCCCGGCCGATGCTTGCGGGTCGCGTAGACCACGTCGTAGCCCTCGCGCCACAGTGCCACCATCTGCTCGATAAGCTCGGGCGGATCCTGCAGGTCGGCGTCGAGCGGCACGGCAGCGCGTCCGCGCGCATGGTCTAGGCCGGCGCTGAGTGCGATATCCTTGCCAAAGCTGCGCGAGAGGCTGATTACCTTGATCGCCGGATTGCGCGCGCGATGCTCGAGCAGACCGGCCAGGGTTTCGTCGGTACTGCCATCGTTGACGACCACGATTTCGTAGCTGAGCCCGAGGCGCTCCATCACCTTGCCGAGGCGCTCGAAGAGGCGATCGAGCACCGCCGTCTCGTTGAACATCGGCACGATTATGGAGAGTTCAGGGGCGGCCTCGACCGCCGCCATCGATGCGGTCACCGGCCCGCGCCCGCAGCGGGTTCCAGATCCGTCGGCTCGAGCGCGCGCTTCATCGCCGCCCCGCGGATGCGCGCCGCTGCTCGCGCCGGACGCTCATCTGGGTGCGACGCCATCCGCGCCGCGCACCGCGAACAGATCGTAGTAGGTGGTTCCCACGCGTGGATAGCGCTTGATCGGATTCAGGCATGGCCCCCCGGCTGCGGCCCATCGCCGCTCTTCGCGGTCATCGATCATGAGATAATCGGCCACGCGATGCGCCGCAAGCCACCCGCAAAGGCCCTCGCCCGCGACAGGCCGGGCCGGCAGCGGGATAAACCCGGCACCGGCATAAAAAGCCACCCGCGTGTCGGACCCCGCCACGGTCGCCGGCGCGCCGCCCCGCCGGGCGATCTCTTCGCCGGCGTAACGCATCCCGCGCTGATCGTAGCCGAGCGGGAACAGCGTGCGCGGTAGCAGCGCGATCGCGATCACGGCCACGACCGCCGGGCCCGATAGCATCCGTCCCAGCGGTGAGTGAGTCAGCGCCAGGCGCGCGTCGAGCCATCCTGCCGCCTCGACCAGCCCGATCACGACCCATCCGAACGTAAACGGCACCACGTGAAGCATCAGGCGCGGCCCTGTGTCGGTCAACACGAACCCCGCGAAGTACATTACGACCAGCGCGGCGAGCATCGCCTCCGCCCATCGCGCCGCGATCATCCTGCCATCGGCCCACAGCCCGATAATCAGTCCCGCACAGAGCAACGGGCCGAGCGCCTGCACGAACGCGTAGCACGAGCCGAAAAGGTCGCGCGCGACTTTTTTCAGGTAGGCCGCCGGGTCGAGCCTGAGCGCGGTCAGCCATGAAGTCGCCGGCCGATAGCCCATCTCGCGCCAATGCTCTAGCTGACCCATTGTCGAGCCGGTCGCCTCCATCGTGACAACGCCGAGCTCGCGGCCGACCGTCCAATGGCCCGTGTACGCGCGCATCCAGAGCAGGTATGGAGCGGCGACCAGCAAAAATGTCGCAACGAGGACGGCGGCCGCGCTGAGGCCCCATCCCAAAGTCCATCGCCGCCATATCAATGCGCCGCCGGTAAGGATGATCACGCCCAACACGGGAACGCCGATTCCCTCGGTGCGATATAGGTAGGCGAGTCCGCAGAGCATCGCGGCAGCGGCAACGCTCGCGACACGTTTGCCTTCCGCGCCGCGGACCAGGAACCACAACGCCGCCGTCACCAACGTGATGTATCCGGCTTCGGTACGCACCGAGGCCGAGAAGCCGGCGAGCGCCGGATGGATCGCGGCGAGCGCCGCCGCGCCCGCCGCCACGCCGCGGCGGCCATAGACCTCGCGCATCAGGTAATAAAGGAGCACGACGCCCGCCGTACCGAAGACCATCGACAGTAGCTCGCCCGCGAGTTCCCAGTTCGGAATCGCGTGGTAGGTTATCGCGATGAGCCACGGGTAAAGCGGCGAGAACACCCAGGCCAGCGCGCTTTGCGCCCGTCCGGCGTAAAACTCGCGCGCCATCGCGATATACGCTACGCCGTCAGCCGAGATGCAGTAGCTCGTGAGAACGAGGTAGAGACGGATCAACGCCGCCGCGGCCACGAGCGTGCCGACTACGCGGCGCTCGGAGTAGCGCGACAGCCATCGCGTAAAGCGATCGGCGCCGGCCGAGCCTTCGGGATAACTTTGCGCAAGCGAGGCGCCGCGAGCCACAAGCCCCATCACGTCCCCGTATCCTATTCGTTCGGGACGCGAGGGCGAACTGCCGCGGGGCGATTGCAGCGCCGGCCTAGCCGCGCGCAGACGTCGGCAATCGCCTGTTGACGGCGTGCGAGCCGCTGGTGCGTGGCCTGCGACCTGAGGCGGGCCCGCCGAGGGCCCGCCTCGAAGTCGCCAGGAAAGTGTGTTTTGCGGACGCTAGCGGCGCAATACCTTGGCGGCCTGAAGTCCTTTGGGCCCCTGGGCGACCTCGAACTGGACTTCCTCACCCTGCTCCAGCGAGCGGAAACCATTGCCGTCGATGGAAGTGTAGTGGACGAATACCTCCTGCCCGTCTTCCATAGTAATGAAGCCGTAGCCCTTCTTGGAACTAAACCACTTGACTACACCGTTAGACATTCCCCCGAGACCTCCTAGCCCGTAACCGTTCCTTCTCGTGACTGGCCCGCAGGGGCCTCCTCCCCATATCCCCGTATCGGTATACCGGCGCGCATATACCATAACGACGCGCCTCAGACCAAGCGGAATGAGGTACTTTTGCGAGATTTTGTCGAACGGGCTATTGAGGGCGACTGGAGTAGCTAACCGCGCCAGAAACGCGGCCGGGCGTGGATATGGCAATGGTCGGGAATCTGACGCATCACGCCATCGATAACGAACTTGTCATCGCCGAATTTGGCGCGCGCCACGGCCGAGAGCGCATCGATCATGAGGGAGCGTTCGGCCTCGGTCGCGGTCGCGCGATGCTCTCCGAGCACCGCCATCGGCGTGTCACACGAGTCGCAATCAAGAATGGTAAATGCCACGGGATGGGTGAAGCGGGCGTAATGCTGGGTGTACTCGCGCAATTCGCAGAGTTCGCACTTGTCCATGGCTCAAGACTTAGCGGCTGGCGATTCACGCGACAAGAGAGCTATGGCAGGTACCTATTCATTCACTGTAAGGTCAAAGGATAGTTACCTTTGCACTACTGGCATCGACCCTTCTGATTACCCTTCTTGGACAAGAGAGCTTTGCATAACCGCGACGATCCCTTCTGGCCCTCTCCTTGTCCAAAGAAGAGGGTTGGGGAGAGGTGCGGTGGTCGCTTTACGAAACCCGCTCGAAGAGCCTGTGCCCCAGCGGAATTTGGACTGACCTCTCCCGCCGCTCGCGATGCTCGCGGCGGCCTCTCCTTGGACTTGGACAAGGAGAGGCTATGAGAGCGCCCGCGCCCAAATCCTAATGCGCAGCGGGAGCCGCCGCCGGACTGGCCATCGCTGCCGGACTAGCTGCGGGACTGGCCATCTCCGCCGGACTGGCCATCGCCCCTGGGCTCGCCATGGCTGCGGCCTTCGCTTTTTTGCGGCAGGTATAGACACTGCTCTTGGAGATCTTCATGTCCTTGGCGACTTCGGCGACTTTCTTGCCGGCCTGAAGTTCCGTCATCACCGCCGCGCAATCCACCTTCTTATGGCTGGCGGCATAAGCCTTGGACACGCCGAACTGAAGGCTTAGCGCGATCGCGACTGCAAGTGAGGTAGCCAGAGCTGATGTTTTCTTCATGATGTTCCCCCGCGCATTAAAGTGCCGTTCAAAATCCCTCGCAGTATGTCAAAAATGTAAAAATCCTAAAAGAGCCCCGGGCGGTTAGAATTCGCCCGGTTAGAACTCGATCATCACTTTGCTCTGATTGGTCGGCAGTGCGAGCGCCGCGAAGGCCTTGGGCAGATCGTCAATTCCCATCGTGTGCGTGATCATCGGCGCGGTGGCGACACGGCCGGACGCGAGCGCCGCGATTGCCATCTCGACCTCCGCGCGCTCCATCCCGAGCGAAAACCGCATGTCGAGCTCTTTGCTCATTGCCGTTATCGGCGCAAAACCATCGTCTTCGGTGCAGACTCCGATTATCACGACGCGGCTCGAGCGCTGCGCGTAGGCGATCGCCTCGGCCATCGCGCCCGGTGCGCCGATACACTCGAAGATCACCTGCGGCCCCGCACCCGTGAGCGACTCGACCTTCCCCGCTGGATTGTGCATCCGCGGATCGACGGCCGCGTCAGCACCCATCGTAAGCGCCAGGCGGCGGCGAGGCTCGCTCAGTTCGGAGACGACAATTGCGCGCGCGCCGGCGAAGCGCGCCCACAGCATCGTGGCGATTCCGATCGGTCCCGCGCCCATTACCACGCAGCTCTCGCCCGCCTGGAAGCCTGCGCGATGCAGCCCATGCAGTCCCACCACCAACGGCTCGACCGTGGCGGCCTCGCGAAAGCTCATCCTCGGCGGCATCTTGAACACGCTCGCCGGCCGGGTTTTCATCAGCTCCGCGTAAGCGCCCGGGACCTCGCCGAAGCCGACCAGCTTGACCTCGCGGCAGCGCTGCGCCTCGCCGACGCGGCACGACTCGCAGCGGCCGCATCCGACGTACGACATCGCCACGACCGGGTCGCCGCGCTCGAAGCCCTCGACGCCATCGCCGAGCGTCTCGACCACGCCTGAGAATTCGTGGCCGAGGATGGTTCCCGGCGGCATGCGGAAATTGCGCCCCGCGGCGTGCAGGTCGGAGCCGCAGATGCCGCAGGCTTTCACTCGCACCACGAGTTCGCCCGGACCGGCAATCGGATCGGGAACCTCGGCGACCTCCAGCGGAGCGCCGGGCGCCCGGTACACGCACGCCTTCATTTGCTTCGTGTGCTCGGGAACGTGGGCGCGCGCCGTTCCTTGAGAGCCGCCACGCCCTCGTGCAGGTCGTCGCTGAAAAATCCCAACATCTCGAGCGCGAGAGACGCGTCGAAGGCCGGCCCGAACATCCGGAGCCAGTTGTTGAGCGCGCGCTTGGTGAAGCGCAGCGCTTGCTGCGGTCCGCGGGCGAGCTTTTGCGCGACCTCCATCGCCTTGGCCATCAACTGATCGGCCGGCACGCAGAGGCTGACCAGGCCGACGCGCTCGGCCTCCTTGCCGTCGATGAAATCGGCGGTGAGCAGGTAGTACTTGGCCTTGGCCATCCCGCACAGCAGCGGCCAGATGATCACCGCATGGTCGCCGGCGCCCACGCCGAGGCGGATATGGCCGTCGGTGATGCGCATGTTCTCCGACGCGATCGAGATGTCCGCCATGAAAGCGACCGCGAGGCCGGCGCCCACGGCGACGCCGTTAATCGCCGAGATTATCGGCTTGTCGAGGTTGATCATGTTGTAGACGATGTCGCCGGCCTCGCGCCACGCCTGCCCGATGTTGGCGGCGCTGCCCGCCATCCGCTCGATCATCTCGAGGTCGCCGCCGGCCGAGAACGCGCGCCCCTTGCCCGTGATCACCACCACGCGGGTCTCGGCGTCCTCGTCGATATCCTTCCACACCCGGCTCAACTCCCAGTGCAGGCGGTTGTTGGTGGCGTTGAGAACGTCGGGACGGTTGATCGTGATGAGCAAAATCCCGTCGTCGCGGCGCTCGAATAGCAGATGCTGATATTCCTCGTATTTCATCGGGAGCCTCCGAATCGATTGGCTGGTGTCTTCCTTAGCGCAGGTCGCGCGTTTCCTCAAAGCGCCGCGGCGCTTGGGGAAAATCGAAAGGGCGCGATCCAGCGGACCGGCGCGCGCTCAGACTGTCACGAGGGGCTCAGAGTCGCGCGGGTGAGAGAAGTCGTGGCCTGCACTGTCGGCAGGAATCGCCCCTTGAACGCCTCGGCGGAAAGATTCGCGAACGTGGCGAGCCGCGAGAGCGCCGGCTCCTCGAAGTCCTGCGGCTCGAGCCTGGTCATGTACGAGCGAGCGACCTCGTACGACTCGGTGCTGACGTCGACCAGGCGCACCCTGATCCGTCCGGTGGCCGGATCGACGAGCGCCGCGAAATCGACCGGCGTCACGCGCCCGCCGGCGATGGCGATGAGCGCGCCCGAACCTCCGCTCAGCAGATAGCGCACCGCGCCATAGCCGAGCGTGCGCGTATATTCGGCGTCGAACGGCAGCGGCTTAGCGCAGCGCAACTCGTAGCCGATATCCTTGGTGACCACGGTCGCGCCGATCCCGAGTTGCTTGAGCGCCGTGCGCACGCGGTCGCGTAGCAGGTAGCCGAGCGGGATGTCCGCGATGTGCACGTGGCCGTACGCGTCGGCCTCGGACCCCGGCGCGTTGGGCAGAGTGCCGGGGTCCATCCGCTCGGCGATACCTTCGGCGACGACCGCCACGCCGTCGTCATAGCCCTCGGCGCGGCGCTTGATTATTGCGCCCACGATCGTATCGACGACCAGCGAAAGGTCAAAACTCTCGCCGTGAAACTCCTCCAGGATGACCGCCAGCGTCGCGCCGGAGGACTTGCACATGCTGAGCGCGAGCGAACCGGACTTCCGGCCCATCGAGATCGCCAGGTACCATCTGCCGGTGGTGCGCGCGTCGACCATCAGCGATTCGACGATCGTGGTGCCGACGGCGCGCGCGGTTTCGAAGCCGAAGGTCGGCGCGTTCTCGGGCAGCGGCAGATCGTTGTCGATCGTTTTCGGCACCGTCACCACGCCGATTTCTCCGCGCGTGCGCTCGGCGATCCTGAACGCGCCGTACGTCGTATCGTCACCGCCGATGCAGACGAGATAACGGATGCCCAGCGTTTTGAGCGCTTCGATCGTGCGCGTAAGGCTCGCCTCGTCGCGCGCCGGATTGGTGCGCGAGGTACGCAGGACCGAACCGCCGGTGGAATGGACCTGGCTCACCTCGTCGAGCTTGAGTTCGACCACGTGCGAGGTATTGCCTTCGGCGAGCCATCGATAGCCGTCGCGCAGGCCGACCACCCGCAGCCCGCAGTTGATCGCCTCGATCGCGGCCGAAGAAATTACCCCGTTGATGCCGGGGGCGGGGCCGCCACCCACCAGGATTCCGAGGGTGGCCTGCTTATCGCCGTCGCGCTGCATGGTTGAAAAATCTCCGCGGCGGTTAGCGTTCGCCGGACGCTGGGTCGTGGACGGCCGCGTTCAACGCGCGGACGCGCCCGCGTAAATATCCATGATCGTGCCGAGCAGCTTGATCGCTTCGGCGCGCGGGCGCTGGAACGAGTTGCGCCCGATGATCGAGCCGAAACCGCCGCCGGCCTTGATCGCGCGCACTTCATCGAGCAGCTTTTCGTCGCTGACCTTCGGACCGCCCGAGAAGATCACGATCCGCCGGCCGTCGAAGCAGCTCTGCACGACGTTAGCGACGCGCGCGGCCTGCGTATCCAGCGGTACGTGGTTGGCCTCGTAGGTCTTCTTGGCTTCGGGCTGCTCGATATGCGCGGTCGGAAGCTTGACCTTGATAATGTTGGCGCCGAGTTGCGCCGCGATCTGCGCCGCGTATGCGACCACGTCGATCGCGGTCTCGCCCTCCTTGCTGATGCCCGAGCCGCGTGGGTACGACCACACTACCACCGCCAGGCCGTGGTCCTTGGCCTCTTCGGCGATCTCGCGCAACTGCTCGTACATCCGCACGCACGCAGCCGAACCGGGATAGATGGTGAAGCCGACTGCGGCGCATCCAAGGCGCAGCGCGTCCTTCACGCTGCCGGTGACGGCGGGCTCGGGGTCAGGCGAGTCGTGCAGCAGATCATGGTTGTTGAGCTTGAGGATGAGCGGGATTTCGCCGGCGAACTCAGCCGCGCCCGCCTCCAGGAAGCCCAGCGGCGCCGCGTAGGCGTTGCATCCGGCGTCGCAGGCGAGCGCGAAATGGTAGCGCGGATCATAGGCCGGCGGATTGGGCGCGAAGCTGCGCACCGGGCCATGCTCGAAGCCCTGGTCCACGGGCAGGATAACGAACGTTCCGGTGCCGGCGAGCCGCCCGTGATTGATTATCCGGGCAAGATTGGTCAGCACGCCCGCGTTCTCCGACCGGTAGAAATCCAGAATTTCCCTGGCTCGCTTGGTCATAACCGCCTCCGATTCACAATTCGATATTGCTCAGATAGGACGCTCCGCGTGCAAAAACGCGGCACGTTCGCGCCAAGAACTATAGCATCTCCATGGCGCAGCGGGCCGCTCCTATCAGCCCCGCCGCCGGATTGAGCGAGACCCGCACCGGGATCCTTGCCAGCACTTTATCGAGTCGGCCCTTGGCGAGAAAGGCGCGCACGAATCCGCCCGCGGTAAGCGTCGCGAGAATTTTGGGCGCGATTCCGCCGCCGACATAAACGCCGCCCAGCGCCATGAACTTCAACGCCAGGTTGGACGCCTCGGCGCCGTAAATATCGACGAAGATTCGGAGCGCCTCGATGCATCGCGGGTCGCGGCCCTTGAGCGCATTTTCACTGATCACCGCCGCCGCGTCGTTGGCGCCGGCAAATTCGTCGGCCAGCCATTGCGGCTCGGCGTCGGGCCCGCGCGATTTGAGAAACTTGTAGATGTTGACCAGTCCCGGCCCCGACAGCACGCGCTCGAAGCTTACGTGATCGAACTCGCCGCTTAGATATTCCAGCAGTTCGATTTGTTCGGGCCCGCGCGGCGCGAAGTCCGAGTGTCCGCCCTCGGTGGCGAGCGAGCGCCAGCGGCCGTCCTCGAGCGGGACCAGTCCCGCCTCGCCGAGACCCGTGCCGGCAGCGATAACCGCAATGGGCGCGCGCGAGACCGGCGGATCGCCCGCCTGCAGCACCGCCATTTCGTTCTCCTGGAGCTGGAGCATCCCGTAGGCGGTCGCCTCGAGATCGTTGATCAGCCGCGCCCCGGGCACGCCGAGCGCGCGCGCCAGCGCCCGCTCTTCCATCGTCCACGGAACATTGGTCGCGTGACTGACGCCGCCGATGATCGGTCCGGGCACGCCGAAGCAGGCCGCGTCGATCGCCCATGCGCCGCTTAGAAAGTCGCTTGCGACCTCTTCCAGCGTTTTGAAATCGCGCGTCGCGTAGAGCTTTTCACGCAGCAAGACCGGCGTTCCGCCCTCGACGCGGAAAAGACCCAGCAGGGTCTTGGTGCCGCCGATATCTCCCGCCAAAACCGCAGCTTTGGTCCGCACGGCCATCGCTATCCGCCTTCAACCTTTAACTGCTCCGCCAGCGCAACTTCCTCGACGCTGCCGATATAGACCGGCACGCGCTCGTGGATGCTGGAGGGGACGAAATCGAGCACGCGCCCGCGTCCAGTGGAGCCTGCGCCGCCGGCCTGCTCGGCAAGCATCGAGAGCGGCGCGACCTCGTACATCAGGCGCAGCTTGCCCTTGCTCTGGCTGCCGGCGCTGACCTCGCCGGGATAGAAAAAAATTCCGCCAGTCAGCAGGCAACGATGGAAATCGCCGACGAACGCACCGCAGTAGCGCAACGAGTAGCCGCCGCCCTTGTCTTTCGGTCCGGTCAGCCGCTCCAGCAGCGCGCGTGCCCCCGGATGCCATCGCGCGGCGTTGGCCTGGTTGACCGCGTAGGTTTTGCCGTGCGCCGGCATCCGGATTTTCTCGCGCCACAGCACGAACTCGCCGACCTCCCGCTCCAGCACGAACGCGTTGACGCCGTCGCCCGCCGTCCAGACCAGTATCGTGGCCGGCCCATAGAGCGCGTAGCCCGCTATTATCTGCTCGGTGCCGGGCCCGAGCGCGTCTGCGATGTCGTCGCCGTGGCCGGGCTTGCGCCGGCGCAGCGCAAAGATCGTCCCGAGCGAGCCGTTGACGCCAGTGTTGGAGGAACCGTCGAGCGGATCGTACAGCAACGCATAGGTGTCGCGCGGGTGCTGAGTTCTGGAGTGCCGCGGCTCTTCTATCTCCTCCGAAATCAGCGTGCATATCGGATGGCCGCCGGCGAACGAATCGAGGAACACGTTGTTAGACCAGGTGTCGAGTTTTTCGACCTTTTCGCCTTGCACGTTGGTCGCGCCGCTTAACCCCAGCTCTCCCTTGAGCGCCGCGATGGCGAGCTCGTTGGAGATTCGTTTGACGGCCAACGCCACCTGTCCCAGCGTCGCGCTCAATCCCGGGTCGATTCGGGGGCGGGCGCTGCGCAGATAACGGTCCAGGGTGATCATCGATGCGTCAGCCGACGGGTTACCCATATTTGCCTCCGGTTGGCGATTGCGATAAATGTGCGTTGAACCCCCCGGTCGCCTGCACTGTGTCAGCGGCGTCATCGTGCTCGACTTTTAGGATCGTTGATCACCCTCGCCACGTCTGGAATTCGCGCGGGTCAACGAAGCGTATTTGAGGCTAACGCAATCCGGCGGACCTGCCTAGGGTAAATATGCCGCCGCGGCGCGCGCGAATCCACATCGCGCTCAGGATTTGTTCCGCATCGTCACGAACTCCTCAGCCGCGGTCGGATGAATTCCGATCGTCGCGTCGAATTGCGCCTTGGTGGCGCCGCATCTGAGCGCGATCGCGAGCCCCTGGATGATCTCGCCCGCGTCAGTGCCCACCATGTGGCATCCCACCACCCGATCGGTTTCGCGATCGACCACCAGTTTCATGAAACTGTGCTCGTCGCGCCCGCTGACCGTATTTTTGAGCGGCCGGAAGCTCGCCTTGTAGACGTCGACTGCGCCATAGCGCTCGCGCGCCTCGGCCTCCGTGAAACCCACGGTACCGATACGGGGCTCGCTGAAAACGGCGGTCGGCACATTTTTGTAGTCAGGGGTCTGTGGATTTCCGTGGAATAGGGTTTCGGCAACCGCCTGGCCCTCGGCGATCGCTACCGGCGTAAGCTGCATGCGGTTGGTGCAATCGCCGACCGCGTATATGTTCGGTACCGACGAGCAGGAATAGGCATCCACGACGACCGCGCCCTCGTAATCGAGCTTGACCCCGGCCCGTTCCAGTCCAAGGTTGTGTGTGTTGGGGGTTCTTCCGGTCGCAAACATGATCAGGTCGGCTTCCAGCGCGCTGCCGTCGTCGAGCGTCGCACGAATGCCGTGCGGGAGCTTTTCGATCCGCGCGACCTGGCGATTGAAGCGAAGGTCGATTTCCCGCCTGCCCATCTCGGCCGCCACCGCGCGCCGAACGTCTTCGTCGAAGCCGCGCAGGAACAGTTCGCCGCGATGCACCAAGGACACTTTCGCGCCGAGGCCGTGGAAGATTCCCGCGAATTCGAGTCCGATGTAACCGCCGCCGACGATTATCACGCGGGAGGGAAATTGCGGCAGAAAAAACGCCTCGTTCGAGGTGATCGCCAGTTCGCCGCCGGGGATCGATGGCGTCGAGGGCCATCCTCCGGTCGCGACCAGGATGTAGCGGGCGGTATAGCGCTCGCTTCCGACCACGACCGTGTGCGCGTCGGCGATCGTCGCCCGCGCGCGCACGATGCGCGCTCCATTGTCGGTGAGGACTTTCTCGTAGATGCCGTTGAGACGTGCGATCTCGAGGTCTTTGTTGGCGATCAGCGTTTGCCAGTTGAAGCTGCGCTCACCGATCGTCCAGCCGAACCCGGCCGAATCGTCGAACACGTCGCTGAATTCGGAGGCATAAACGAGAAGCTTTTTCGGGATGCATCCGACGTTGACGCAGGTGCCGCCGAGATAGCGCTCCTCGGCCAGCGCGACCTTGGCGCCGAATTGCGCCGCCATCCGGCTCGCGCGCACACCGCCCGAGCCGCCGCCGATCGTAAAAAGGTCATAGTCGTACATGGAACTGGGACCTTCCTCCTCGCGCTCGCGATCGCTTGGGAAGCGGACGCCGCGGTAATCGATCAGACCAACTCGATCGCGAAGGCGGTTTGCGCGACCACCCGCCCGATCACCGCCGCCTCGAGAATGCCGCCGGCCTGCAACTCGGCGAGCAGCGGCAGCGCCTGCGATTCGGGCAGCGCGATCAACAAGCCGCCCGAGGTCTGCGGATCGAAAAAGATTTCCGCCATCTCGGACGCGACCTCGTCGGAAATTCTGGCGCGCGCGCCATAAAACTCGCGATTGCGGCGTCCGCCGCCGGGAATCATCCCCTCGCGGCAGCAATCCAGCGCACCGGGCAACAGCGGGAGATCGGATTCCTCGATCCGCAGCGTCACGCCGCTGCCGTCGGCCATCTTGCTCGCGTGGCCGGCCAGGCCGAAGCCGGTGATGTCAGTCGCGGCATGGACCTCGTGACGGAGCATCGCGCGCGCCGCCTCCGCGTTGAGCGTGGTCATCGAACGCACCGCCGCCTCGTAGTGCTCGATGGCCAGGTGGTCGCGCTTGAACGCGGTCATCAGGACGCCGGTGCCGAGCGGCTTGGTGAGTAGCAGGGCGTCGCCGACGCGCGCGCCAACATTGCGCACGATACGCCGCGGATCGATCACGCCTGTCACCGCCATCCCATATTTCACTTCCTCGTCGGCGACGCTGTGTCCGCCAACGATCACGACGCCGGCCTCGCGCGCTTTCTCCGCGCCGCCGCGCAGAATTTCTCCGAGCATCTCGCCCGGCAATCCGGTCTGCGGCCAGCACACGATATTGAGCGCGGTCTTCGGCGTTCCGCCCATCGCGTAAACGTCCGAGAGCGAGTTGGCGGCCGAGATCTGGCCGTAGGTGAACGGGTCGTCGACCACCGGGGTGAAAAAGTCGACCGTGTTGACGACGGCGATCTCGTCGGTCAGACGATACACGCCGGCGTCGTCGCCGGTGGTGATACCGACGAGCAGGTCGGGATGGCTTCCCGGGTCGAACCGGCTAAGCGCGGCTGCGAGGTCCTCCGGACCCAGCTTGCCGGCTCAACCCGCCGCCTTGCAGCGCGCGGTCAGGCGGATAAGCTCGCCGCGCGTCGCATTATTGCTGCGCTGTTCAGGCATCGTCGGTTATTTTGGCGCAAGCCCGGCCGCAGCGCCATCACGGGCTCGCGCGCAGGCGGCGGGCGTCGCCGACCCGCGTGGTCACGCCTGAGTGGTCGAAATAATCCAGCAGCGCGATCGCGAACTTGCGCGACGCGCCCAGCAGGTCGCGAAAGGTCGCGGCGGTTATCTCGGGCGCGGTCTTCAGATGGTCGAGCAGGCGCTGGCGCGCGGCCTCCATCGCCTCGCGGCTGAAATAGAGATCGGTCGCGATTTTGACCACCCGGCCCTCGCGCTCGAGCGCACCGAGCAGCGTGCGCATCCGCGCGAGTTCCGAGGGCGGCAGCTTGAGTTCTTCGGCGAGCTGTTTGAGGTCGGGCGGATGGAACTGCGCGCTCGCGAGCGCCGCGGCGAGCCGCTCGCCGAGCCGGCCCTCGTCGCCGCCGAGCTTGACCCGATGCGACTTGAGGCGCAGCACGCTTTCCTCGCGCACGAGATCGGATTCGCGCGCCAGCCTGTCCACCAGCGCACGAAACGCGCGCGCGCTGACCTCGTACGGCAGCCGCTCGCGCAACGCTTCCATCTCGAGCCCCGGCGAGAGCGGCTCGGCCTGATGATGCGCCGCGAGCGCGGCCATCGCGAAGCGCTTTAGCTCCTCCCATTTGCCCCCGGTGGTGTAGCCCTCTTCGTCGCCGAGCGAGAGCTTGACGAAGCGGCGATCCTTGAGCGCCTCGTCGGCCTCGCGCGCGGGGGCGTTGAGCAGTTGCGCGACGCGCGCCGCGGTCACAGCGAAGCTCTCCTGCAAATCGATCAGCGCTTCGACGGTCGCGGGCGCGAGCGCACCTTCGAGAGCGCCGAGATGTTTGAGGTAAGCCTCCAAGGGCTTCCGCACGCGCCGCCCCAGCGGGTTGAGCACGACGCCGCCGCCGAGCGTGCGCCGGCTGGTCTCGTCGCGGATGACGAAGCGATCGCCCGCGAGCGCGACCATCGGCTCGTTCAGCACGAGCTGCACCAGCGCGCTCTTTTTCGGTGCGATTTCGCCCGGCGCCTCGAGCACGATCGCGCGGCCGATAGTCTCGGCGGTGCCGATGAACAGCCGCACGCGGTCGTTGTTCTTCAGCGGGCGCTTGGCGGCCGGCCGAATCTCCAGCCGCGCATCGAATCGCGTGGTCGTCAGCTCGAGCCGGTCGTCGGCGACCACGTCGCCGCGCTTAAGCTCCATCCGCTCGGCGCCGCTTAAGTTGAGCGCGACACGCTGGCATAGCCCCGCGCGCTCGACCGGCTCGGAATGGACCTGGATCGAACGCACCCGGACCTCGCCGCCCGCGGGCAGCACGCGGAGCTTCTGGCCGATGCGCACCTCGGCGCCCATCGCGGTCCCGGTTACCACGGTGCCGTGGCCCTTGATGGTGAACGCGCGGTCGAGCGGGAGGCGGAACAGCCCGGTCGCCCGGCGCGCCTCGAAGCCCTCGAGTTGGCGCGCGATCGCTGCGCGCAATTCGTCCAAGCCCGTGCCGGTTATCGACGAAACCGCGACGATCGGCGCGCCCGCCAGACGCGTGCCGTCGGCCAGCAGTTCGATCTCGTCGCGCACTTCACCAAGGCGCGCGGCGTCGGCGAGGTCGGCCTTGGTGATGACGAAGATGCCGATCGTGATGCCGAGCAGATGTAGGATGTCCAGATGCTCCTCGCTCTGTGGCATCACCCCGTCGTCGGCGGCGACGGTGAACAGCACCAGGTCGATTCCGTGCGCGCCGGCCAGCATGTTGCGGATGAAACGCTCGTGGCCGGGGACGTCAACCACGCCCGCGCGCGTGCCGTCGGGCAAGGTGAAATAGGCGAAGCCCAGGTCGATCGAAATCCCGCGTTCCTTTTCTTCCTTGAGGCGATCGGTGTCCTGCCCGGTGAGCGCCTTAATCAACGCTGTCTTGCCGTGATCGATATGGCCGGCAGTGCCGATGATGGCATGGGTGACGGCGTGATGGGTGACGGTGGCGGCCATGGCGCGAAGCAGTGATCGAGCTTACTCCGCGCGGCGCCCTCGCAAAAAGAGCGGCGCGTTTGCGCCAAGGGGAACCCGGCTCCCTCCACGCGGGTTAATGCGTAGGCCGCCGCTCGCTTATATAAATAGGCGCAGGAGTGGCGCGCGCGCAGGCCAGGATCGCGGAGATCAAACCATGAGTGAATCGAATCGAACACCGTACATAAGAACCGCGGTGCCCTCGGATGGCGAGGTTATAGTCGCGATGGCGGCCGAGTTGGCGGCCGCGGTGGAAGATCCAACCCCGGACCTCGACGTTGCGCGTTTCGTGCGCGACGGCTTCGGCCCCGATCGATGGTTCGAATGCCTCGTTGGCGAAATCGATGGTGAGCCGGTCGGCTTCGCACTGATTTGCCGCGGTTTCGAAGCACATACCGGAAAACGGCGGCTCTGGCTCGGCGATCTTTACGTGCGGACCGCCGCGAGGCGGAGCGGGGCCGGGCGCGCACTGATGGCGGCGGTAGCAAGCCGCGCGATCGATCTCGATTGCGAGGCCGTGTACTGGGAACTGTGGCGTCCCAACACGCTCGGGAAGGCGTTCTACGAAGGGCTGGATGCGGAGGAGACCGGCGACCTGGCGGTGATGCGTCTCGCCGGCGACCGCCTCGCGGCAATGGCGTAGTCTCGATGAAGCAAGGTGAAACTTGATGAAAGGAAAGAGGAGAATCGTCGGTCTGGGGAAGCCCAACGGACGGGCCCGGTAGGGGGGAGAGAACCGGGCCCGCCCATCCAAGTGAGCTCAGGAACGTTTCTTACTGAAGCAGGTTCTGTGCCTTGCCGTCGCTTGGTGAAAGCGCCCAAAAATAGCGGAAATTTGGATTGTCGTTTATACCTCTGGTAATTTTGGGTTGGTAGCTATTACCAGCTCATTGTAAAATTTGCAATTCTCCCACTGGAGGAATTGCAAGAAGCGGCGCCCACGCCCTTCGCTCTAAGGGCGGGGCCGCTGGCCCTGTTCCTAGGTCCGCCGCCCGTCCGCGTTACTTGTCTTTGATTTGGTTCATGTATGTCGCCAGATCGAAATAGTCGCGCCAGGCTTTGATCTTGCCCCCGATGATCTCGAACACGCCCGCCACTGGCACCACCACCGGACGGCCGTTGACGATGAACGAATCGACGCGCTCGTTGAACACCGTCGCGCCCGCCGACGCCGTCGAGAGAATCTTGAACTCGATCTTCGTGGTCCCGGGCATGAAGCCGTCGATAGTCTTGCGAATCGCGGCTTTTCCCTTGGCGGCCGCGAGCGGGATGTTGTGGTAGACCGCGTCGTCGGTGAAGAACTCCATCACCTTGTCGATGTTGAGGGTCTCCCAGGTCTTGCAGAACTCGCTCACCACTCGTTCGTTTTCGTTGGCCATCGTTGGGTCTCCTTGATTGGATTCTTTTTGGATTGGATTCATCTTCTGAGCTTCAGGGCTTGTCCGCTTCCTCATCCAGGTAAAAGCGGTCGTCGTCCTTGTTATAGCCGAACAGCTCGGCGAAGCGGCCCCATCCGACTATCGTCGCGAACATCCGCTCCGGCCGCTCATCCGGCAGCAGCATCGCGAGATGTTCGAGTATCACTTCCTTGGAGAGCGAGTGATCTTCCCGGCCGCGCAGCAGGCGCACGAAGTAGCTGAACAGCGAATGTTTCTGGAGCTGTTCCCGGATGATGCGCTTGCGCGTATTCATGTCGGCGGCAAGAAACTCGCGCCCCAGCGGCTCCAGCACCACGTCGCCGGCCGGAGTCGAGACCAGCCCCAGGATTTCCGCCGCCTTCATCACCTTGAGCAGGTCGGAAAATTTGAAGCTCAGGTCGCGCGCGATCTTGTAGCCGTCTTCGCGCCCACCGCGATCCTCGAGCATCTCGAGCAGGCCGAAGACCCAGGGAAGCTGGGCGTCGGGAATCGGATGAATCAATGGCGAAGACGGCGAAGCCATCAAGCGCGCTCCTCGATCAGCGAGAAGACTCTGTCGGTAAGCTGGTTGAAGGACTCGCCCCGCCGGTCGCGCGGGCGCTGGAGTTCCACCTTGATGTCGCCCACCAGCCGCCCGGGCCCGGTCGAGAGCACCAGGATGCGGTCGGCGAGTTCGACTGCCTCCTCGATGATGTGGGTGACCATGATGATGGTCTTGACCGGGCTGTCTGCCGCCTGCCACAAGTCGAGCAACTCCTCGCGCAGCCCAATCGCGGTCAGTGCGTCGAGCGCCGAGAACGGCTCGTCCATCAGCAGCACCGCCGGCTCGACCGCCAGCGCTCGCGCGAGCCCCACGCGCTGGCGCATCCCGCCCGAAAGCTCGCGCGGGTAGGCTTCCTCGAAACCGTCGAGGCCGACCTTGTCGATATAATGTGTCACCAGGCGCTCGCGCTCGGCCGGAGCGACGCGGCGCGCCTCCAGGCCCAGCTCGATGTTGGCCTTCACGCTGAGCCACGGCAGCAGGGCGAAGGACTGAAAGACCATCGCGCACTCGGGATTGATGTCGTCGACCTGCTGGCCGTTGTAGAGCACCTGACCCGAGGTCGGCGGCACGATGCCGTTGATGATTCTGAGCAGCGTTGACTTGCCGCATCCCGACGGTCCGACGATCGCGATGAACTCGCCACGCTCGACGCTGAACGATATCTCGTTGAGCACGCGCAGGCTGCCTTTGGCATGCTGGTAGCTCTTTGAGACCTGTTTGAGCTCGAGCAGGGCCATGGATCGGATGGGTCGGAATCACACATCGTCGATGCTCAACTGGGTCAGTCGAAAAGATCAGTCGAACCTGTAGCGTTCGGTTGCCAGGTTATACAGCCGGCGCCATACGAGCCGGTTAAGGCTTACCACTACCACGACCATCGAGAGCAGGCTAAGCAGGATCATCAGGTTGTTGCCGGTCTCGTAAGTCGCGGCGTCGAGCAGCGCTCCCAGGCCCAGGACCTTGTAGGTGTGCCCGCGATAGACGAAGTACTCCGACAGGATCAGCGCGTTCCATCCGCCGCCCCACGCCGTGATGCTCCCGGTGACGATCGAGGGCACCAGTGCCGGCACGTCGAGCTTGCGCCAGGTGGCCCATCGGCTCAGGCGATAGGCGCGCGCGAACTCCTTTAGCTCCTCGGGAATCTGGTTGACCCCGGCCAGCAGGTTGAACAGCAGGTACCACTGCATCCCGGTAAGGATCAGCAGAATCGAGGCGAGATTCATCCCGCCGGTGATCCGGATCACGAACACCACGATCACCGGGAAGAGCGCGGTGGCCGGCATCGAGCCGACGATCTCCGCGATCGGAGAGATCCATCGCTTGAAGCGTGGACTGTTGATTGCGGCGAGCGCGCAGGGCAGCGTCCAACCGAGCGAAATCGCATACGCGACCACCATCCGGATCGTCGAGGCCGCGGTCGCCGCAGGAATCTCGCGGACCGCGGGCGGCCACGGCGTGAGCAGGACGTGCAGCAGTGCGTCGAGTCCGCGGATTATCGCGTAGATGAAAAGCGCGGTGAAGGCGACCAACGCGGCGGTGCCGGCGAAACGCGCGACACGGGCCAGACGCTCGCTCGCGCGCGTCCCAAGCGGCGGGATGGCGCCGAGCAGGCCTTGCACAGTGACCACCAGGGGACGCACGACCAGATGCACCGCGTGATAAACGCTGGGGCCCAGCATCCCTATCGCATGCAACATTCCCAGCGAACGTTCAGCCTCGGCGCCGGAGGTGAACTCGTAACGGAATTTTTCCGCCCACACCGAGAGCGGCTGCCACACCACCAGGTCCATCGCGACGATTATCAAGAGCAGCGCGAGCAGGCCGAGCGCCATCTCACTGTTGCGGCCGCGGTTGGCGGCTTCCATCAGAAAGCTGCCGAGGCCCGGCAGCCGGTAGGTCGAGGGTCCGGCCGTGATGATCTCGCAGGCGATGAGGAAGTACCATCCCGCCACCCACGACAGGATCGAGTTATAGACCAGCTTGGGCACGCACGCGGGGAGCGAGAGCTTGCGAAACCGCAGCCATCCGCTGGCGCCGAAGGCTTCCAGCGCTTCGCGCGAATCGTCGGGGATGGTCCGGATGGATTCGAACACGCCGAGCGCGAGATTCCACGCCTGGCTGGTGAAGATCAGGAATACCGCCGCCATCTCGACGCCGAGACGGCTGCCGTGCGCGAGCGCAACGAAAAAATAGACCGCCGCGGGAAAGAAACCGACCACCGGCACTGATTGCGCGATGTCGATCGCCGGGATCATCACGCGCTCCCACAACCGCCCGCGCGCCGCCATCATTCCATAGGCGATCGAGAAGACCAGCGCGAGCACGTACGCGACCAGCATCCGGTTGAACGAGCACCACGCGTAGTAAGGCAGATGGCTCGCCGACACGCTCAGCTTCGGCCCGTGCAGCACCGGCACGTAGCTGCGGAAACCGAAAAATAGCGCGAGCAGGGCCGCCACGATCAGAATCGAGACCGCCCCACCGAAGATTCTCCGCGAATTCGTCGCTTGCTCCATCGCCGGCGCCAAGCTTTCCAGCATAACGTTCCGGCACGCAGGCTCAAGCGTCAGGTGCGCGATGGTACCTTCGAACTGAGCCTGAAGTCCGTCGCCGCCCGACCAAAGAATCCGCAAGACTTAACTCCGCAAGACGCTTACGATCGCGGAGTCCGAACAACAGATTCGATCGCAGGAGGGAGCACCACAACGATGAAGCTTTATGTATTTCCCCCGTCACCCAGGGCGATGAAGGTCATCGCTCTCGCCGAGCATCTCCAGATCGAACACGAGACGCAGTTGGTCGATCTGATTAAAGGCGATCAGATGAAGCCCGAGTTCACCGCGCTCAACCCCAACCAGCGCATGCCGGTACTCGAAGACGACGGGTTCGTGCTGTGGGAGTCCAACTCGATTCTGCAGTATCTCGCGCTAAAGAAGCCGGCCGGGGCGGCGCTGTGGCCGTCCGACCCGCGGCGTCAGGCCGACGTAAGCCGATGGATGTTTTGGGAAGCGTGCCACTGGGCGCCCGCCTGCGGAACTCTGGCTTTCGAGCGGGTGGTCAAGAAATTGCTGGGGCAGGGCGACGCGGACCCAGCCGTGGTCGCCAAAGGCGAGCAGGAATTTCGCCGGGTAGGCGGAATTCTCAATGGCGCGCTCAAGGGCCGCAAATGGCTTGCCGGCAACGATCTGACGCTCGCCGATTTCGCAGTAGGACCGTTCATGGCGCTCGCGCAGATCGCGCAATACCCGGTCGCCGGGTTGACCGAGATCGCGCGCTGGTGGGAGGGATTTGCGGCGCTGCCCGGGATGAAGAAGGCGCTCGCGCCGTTGCAGCAAAGATAAGCGGACGCGCGGCAGTTTGCGGATCGCGGGGCCGGACGCGCCGATCGCGCATCCGGCCCTGATTTTCTCTCGCGCTACGAGGGCTCGACGGTGGCGGCCGCCACTAACGCGGCGGCGCTTTGAATCTGCCCGAAATGAATCTTGCCCAGATCGAATTCCTCGAGCGCCTTGATCATGCTGTTCAGCGCGGCGCGGCAGGTCGGCAGGTTCTTGCGCGCGCGGCTCAGCGGATTGCATCGCGCGGCGATATAATTCTTCAGGTAGGGATGAATCAGGCCGCGCTTTTTGCCGCGTGCGACCAGCGCGGTCAGCACTTCGTCGGCGCGTGCGACCAGCGCGGCGCGTTCCTCGCGCTCCTCGATGGCTTCGCGCAGCGTTTTCGCCAGGAAGCCGTCGACTCGGCTCAGCAGCGGCGCGTACACGCCGCCAGAGAAACGCTTCGTCCTGTCATACAGGATGCCGAGCGTGATGAAGTGGGCACGCTCGAACTCAAACGCGAAGTCCTTTTCGATCGCGCGCGGGGCCGTTTCCAGCCGCGCACGGTACATCCGAATCACCTCCAGCGCCTTGTCCTTGAGGTTGTGCACCTTCTCGGTGTTGAGCGCGAGAATCTGGTAGGCGACCTCAGGGTCGGGAATCACGATCGCCGGAATGGTTTTCGCGCCGAGCTTGGTGGCGGCGGCGCGGCGATGGTTGCCGTTGGGAGTCCAGTAGCCGCCGTCCGCGCGCACCACGACCACCGGCTCGGTGAAGCGGCGGAGCTTCTTCATCACTTCGCCGAGGCGCTTGAGATGGGCCGGGCTGAGATCGCGCTGGAACGGCGTTCCCTGGAGCATCGCGGCCGGAATTAGCGCGAAGATTTGCCAATGCGCGCCGAGCGGCTCCTGGTAGGCGGCCAGCGCTGCACCGCCGTCGGACTCGATCGCCTCGGCGAGCGCGTCAATCACAGCCGGCCGCTTTGCGCCGGCCGGAAAAGTGGCTATTTCAGGATGATCGGTCACAGTATGCTAATTGATGGCAAGTGACTAATTCATGGCAAGTGACTAATTTCATCCAATACTCAGTTGTGTCCATGCACCCCCTCACCCTCGTCCTCTCCCCCAAGTGGGCGAGGGCATGGGGAGGAGACTTTTATCGTGCACCCAGGGCGCGCACAGCCGGTATCACGTGCGCCGCGAAACGTTCCATCGTCGCCATCACGTCGCGATGCGGTATCAGGCCGCCGGCGTTGAACCAGCATACGAGCTGATCGATCGCGCTGTGCTGGTAGACGTCGTTGATGCGCGCGATACACTCCTCGGGTGGTCCGTAAACCGCCATCGTCTCGTCGACCGTCTCGTAGGTCATCGCTGCCGCGCGCTCGCGCACCTGTTCGAGATAGGCGTAGGAGCCCTCGTACTGGCCGCGACCGCCGAGCAGCGCCTGTTCGCCGATCGTGCGGAAGTAGTGCAGCAGGCTCCGCTCGGCTTCGGCGCGCGCGGCGGCGCGGCTGGCGTGCGGGCAGACGAAAAACAGCGCCGCGACGTCGCCCGCATGCGCGGGGCGCGCGCCGGTTTTGAGCGCCGCGCGGTAGGCGCGGATGTGCTCGTAGAAGCCGGGCACCGGGTTGATGGGTGAGGCGACCAGCACGTCGTAGCCCTTGCGGCCGGCGAACTCGGCAGTTTCGGGGCTGTTGGCGGCGATACGGATCGGTGGATGCGGCTTCTGGAGCGGCCGTGGTTCCACCGCTATATCGGCGACCTGGTAAAAACGGCCCTTGTAGGTGACGCGCTCCTCGGTCCACGCGCGCACGATTATCTCCAGCGCCTCCTCGAAGCGCTCGCGGCTCTCGTCGCGCGCCATCCCGAAACCCTGGAAGTGCACCGCGATCGTGCCGCGCCCCACGCCGTACTCCAACCGCCCGCCGGTCAACAGGTCGGCGGTGGCCGCTTCCTCGGCGGCACGCAGCGGATGATGGAACGGGAGCAGCGTCACCGCGGTGCCGAGCCGGATGCGCCGGGTGCGCTGCGCGACGGCGACCGCGACCATCAGCGGCGACGGCATGATCGAAAAGTTTCGGAAGAAATGCAGTTCGGCCAGCCACGCGACGTCGAAGCCGAGTTGGTCGGCGAGCACGATCTGCTCGATCGTTTCCTGGTAGCGTGCAGGCTCGGATTGCTCCGCGGCGCAGGGCAGCTGGTAGAAAAGTCCGAACTTCACGAATCACCCTCCTTCGCGGCGCACTCCTTCGCGCCCACTCCTTCGCAGTGCCGACCGCGCGGCATGCCGGCGCACTCGCGCGGCTGAGAGCTTCATTGCACACCGCTTGGCCCCCGGCAACCGGCGTCGCCCCGCGCTGCGCATTGGCAGGCGGCTGCTATGCAGGTGCGGCGGCTGCTATGCTGGTGGGGACGGCTGGTACGCCGATGAACGATGGAAAAGATCAACCTCAACGACGTCTTGCGCCTCGCGCGGATGGGCGAGGACGAGCTGAGCGCGCTGGTCGCGCAACTGGAGTATTACCCCGCCGACGCGCCGACGCGCTCGCCGCTGCCGCGCGATCTGATGCTGCTGGACATCGCGATCAACCTGCGCGCGATCTCGCTCAAGGGTGGCCCGGTGAGCGCCGAGCCGCAATGGCTTGAGCTGGCCAACCGGCCCGAGCTGAGCGAGACCGCCAACCTGGTCAACGAGATTTCAGATTCCAGCATGGCGCTCGGCCTGCGCGTGCGCCGCTGAAGACTACGCCGCGTCCGCGGCGTTAACCAAGTCAATCTAGCGGTAGCTCACGATCTCGAGCAGATTGCCGTCGGGATCAAGGAAGTAGAGGCAATCGTGATCGCCCCAGTCAATTGGCCGCGCGCTTTCGACGCCGGCGTTGGTGAAGCGCTCCTTGGCGGCGGCGAAATCGGCGCGGCTCACGCGAAAGGCATGATGGCCCCGGCCGAGCGGATGTGAAATCCGAGCCTGGCGCTCGGCCGGCGAAATCGGCGGACGCGCGACGTGGAAGAGCGCGAGGTTCTGTCCGCCGCAATCCAGCAGCACCTGGTCGCCGAGATGGGTTACCATGCTGAGCCCGAGGACTTCGGTGTAGAAGCGCTCGGCGAGCGCGAGGTCGCTGACCTCGATTCCGAAATGATCGAGCCGCTCGAGTTTCATCCTTCACTACCTACTACTTTTTCCGAGACTTGTCGTTTCTTATTGTCCCCTTTGGGGAGAGAGTTTTGCATAACCCAGCCGTTCGGCGTCCCTTCACCCTCTCCTTGGAGGTCAAGGAGAGGTTAGAAGATGCCAGCGCATGGGTTGTGCGAAGCTCCCCGACAAGGAGAGGGGCCAGAAGGGTGGTCGCTTTGTGCAAAGCTCTCTTGGACAAGGAGAGGGTAATCGCCTCGCTAACCCAGGTCGCGCAGCAGCACGCCGGTTAGGTATTCGCCCTCGGGATGACCCAGCAGCACCGGATGGTCGGGGCCGGGGCCGAGGCGCGCGAGCAGGCGCATCCGGCGCCCCGAACGGCCCTCGGCGATACGCATCGCGCGGACAAAATCCTCGCCGCAAAAATGCGACGAGCAACTGAAGGTCATCAGAAAGCCGCCCGGGCTGAGCGCGCGGAGTGCGAGCGCGTTGAGCTCAACGTAGAGATGCTCGGCGCGCCGCGCATCGGCGCGGCTGCGCGCAAAAGGCGGCGGATCCAGCACGATCAAATCGAAAAGTTCGTCGCGTCTGCCCAGGTATTCGCCTGCCTCGCCGTGCACGAAGCGGACGGCGCCCGACGGATATCCGTTGAGCTCCAGGTTGCGCCGCGCACAATCGAGCGCATGCGTGGAAGTGTCGACCGCGACGATCTCTTTCGCTCCGCCCTTAAGCGCGTTCAGCGCGAAGCCTCCGGTGTAGCAGCACAGATCGAGCACGCGAGCGCCCGCGGCCAACGCGCCAAAGCGTGCGCGATTCTCCCGCTGATCGAGGAACGCGCCGGTTTTCTGGCCGCGCTCCAGGTCGACAGTCATCGATAGCCCGTTCTCGCGCACGCGGTTCTCGTTCATCACGGCTTCGCCGGCGGGCGCTCCAGCAACTACGCCCACGCGATCGTCGAGTCCCTCCTGCCGGCGCACGGCGCCCTGGCTACGCTCGAGAATTGCGCGCGGCGAGATCAACTGATTCAGATGCTCGACGATTTCCGCGCGCATCCGCTCTGCGCCCGCGGTCAGCAACTGCATCACGGCAACCTCGCCGTAGCGATCCACGACCACGCCCGAGAGGCCGTCGCCGTCGCCGTTGAGTATCCGGTAACAATTCGTGTCGGCACCGACGACGCGCTCGCGCAGCTTCGACGCGCGCTCGATACGCCAGCGGACGATTTCGGCAGGAGCGGGTTCGCCGCCGAGCGCGAGCATCCGCACCGCGATCGTGGTCGCCGGATTGTAATAGCCGTGCCCAATCGTCGCGCCGGCTGCGTCGAGGACCCACACGCGCGCGCCGGGCTCGATTGCGCCGGGCTCGACGCGATCGATCGCCTGCGAGAAGACCCAGGGGTTGCCGCCGCGTACCGGACCATCGCGGCCCTTTTTGAGGAAGACCCGCCCCGGCGTTGTCGACGCGCCGTTCGGTCGAGAGCTTTTCAATTTTTCAACTTTCTAACGGCTCAAGTTTTCAACTGTCCGTGGACGGCCATCGCGGCTCGCCCGCGCGCTTGAAGGTGCCGCTGCGCCCGCCCGATTTACCGACCAACCGGATCGCGTCGATCGTCATCGCGCGATCGATCGCCTTGGCCATGTCATAGATCGTAAGGGCCGCGGCGCTTAACGCGACCAACGCTTCCATCTCGACGCCGGTGCGTGCCGCAGTCGCCGCACGAGCCTGGATATGGAGCGTCGCGTGGGCCGGGTCGGGGCGGAATTCGATCTCGACGACCTCCAGCGGTATCTGATGGCAGAGCGGGATTAACTCATGCGTGCGCTTGGCCGCCATTATTCCGGCCAGGCGCGCCGCCGCCAGCGCCTCGCCCTTTTTGAGCGTACCGCCGACGATCGCGTCGAGCGTCGCCGGCTCCATCTTGACCGCGCCGCGCGCGAGCGCCTCGCGCCGCGTCACCGCTTTTTCGCCGACGTCGACCATCCGCACGCGGCCGCGGCGGTCCAGATGCGTGAGCGTGCCGCGCTCAGCGGGATCGGAACGTTTGGTGGTCGGCTTCTTGCGTGGCATCGGGGGCGGCGGCTAAGAGCTTATGTTGACGCGATGCGCCGGTACAATAAAGCGCTACAATATACGGCACGAAACGCACGAATCGAACAATGACGTACCGCGCGCGGCCCCGATGGGCGCGCGATTTCGCAAAGACACGCGATAACAAAAGTCGATAACAACAAAAGTCGATAACAAATAGATGGCAGACGAAACCTATCGCCTCGTGATTCTCGGTTCCGGCCCCGCCGGCCTTACTGCCGCGCTCTACGCGGCGCGCGCCAATCTCGCCCCGCTGCTGATCGAGGGCCATCAGCCCGGCGGCCAACTCACCATCACCACCGAGGTCGAGAACTACCCCGGCTTTGAGCACGGCATCCAGGGTCCCGAGATGATGGACGTGTTCCGGCGCCAGGCCGAGCGCTTCGGCACGAAATTCGTCGTTGGCGAAGTCACTGCGATTGACTTGCGCAAGCGGCCGTTCGAGCTGACCGCGGGCACAAAGACTATTGGCGCCGACGCGCTCATCGTCGCGACTGGGGCTTCGGCCAAGCTGCTCGGGATTGAATCGGAAAAGCGACTGATGGGCTACGGGGTGAGCGCGTGCGCGACCTGCGACGGCGCGTTTTTCAAGAACAAGGAGGCTGTGGTAGTGGGCGGCGGCGATACCGCGATGGAAGAGGCGACGTTTCTCACGCGCTTTTGTAGCAAGGTGACGATCGTGCATCGGCGCAGCTCCCTTCGCGCGTCCAAGATCATGCAGGACCGCGCGGCCGCCAATCCGAAGATCGCTTTCATCTGGAACTCCGTGATCGAGGAAATTTTCGGCGAGCAGAACACCGGAGTGAGCGGCGTGCGGCTTAAAAATGTCAGGACCGGAGCGGTCAGCGACTTCCGCACCGACGCCGTGTTCGTCGCGATCGGCCATCAGCCCAATACTCACCTGTTCGAGGGCCAACTCGAAATGGACGAAGTCGGCTACCTGAAAGTCCGCAACGGATCGACCTATACCAACGTCGATGGCGTGTTCGCGGCTGGCGACGTCGCCGACAAGGTCTATCGCCAGGCGGTGACCGCGGCAGGCACTGGATGCATGGCGGCGATCGACGCGGAGCGCTGGCTCGAAGCGCACGAGGTGCTCTGAATTCTGCGTAACGGGGAAACAGCCGAGGTGTCTGCGGTGCGGAACCGCATCGGATGAGCCCGGGACGCAACCTTCTGATCGCGATCGCGGGCATGTTGGTGCTCACGGCAGGCGGCACCGTTGGCTACATGGCGGTCGAGCATATGTCAGCGCTCGACGCGCTCTACATGACCATCATCACCATCTCCACCGTCGGCTACGAAGAGGTGAAGCCGCTCGGCACGGGTGGACGGATCTTCACGATGGGGCTGATCGTGACCGGCGTCGGCACCGCGTTCTACATCTTCGCAGCCGTCACCCAGTTCGTGGTCGAAGGTCAGTTGCGCGCCGCGTTCGGGAGGGTTGCGATGAAGCACAAGATCGAAAAACTCGAAGGCCACGTCGTGATTTGCGGGTTCGGCAGGATGGGCCGTGTGGTGGCCGAGGAAGTGATGCGCAGCGGCGGCCAGGCGGTGGTGATCGAGCGCGACCCGGCGCGTGAAGCCGAGCTGGCTGCCTCCGGCCTGCTCTACGTGATCGGATCGGCGCTGGCGGATAGCGTGCTGGAGGAGGCGGGCCTGCCGCGGGCGCGTGCAATCGTGGTCGTCACTGCCTCCGACGCCGACAACGTGTTTATCACGCTTTCGGCCCGCGCGATGAACCCCAGCATCCACATCCACGCGCGCGGCGAGACGGAGGTCGGCTTGCAGCACCTGCGGATGGCGGGGGCGGACCAGGCCGTTGCGGCCTACCAGTGGGGCGCGCTGCGGCTGGCGGCCGCCGTCATGCGCCCGTCGGTAGTCGATTTTCTGGAGCTGTCGTTTCCGGGGCGCGGCGCGGAGATCGACCTGGAGGAGATTCGCGTGGCCCCGGGCAGCGCGCTCGTCGGCCAGTCGATCACCGCGGTCGAGCAGAGCTCGACACGGCTGCGGATCGTCGCGCTCAAGCGCGGCGACGCTCCGAGCACGTTGATTCCCGATCCCGTAACCCGTATCGAGGCGGGCGATTTCCTGGTCGCGATCGGCGACCGCGACACCTTGCGCCGGCTGGGTTAGTGACGCGTAAACGGCCCCGATGCCGGCCCGTGCACCCGTCTTCCTTGAGTCGCGCCTTTGAATCGCGCCTTTGAATCACGGCCTTCATCCTGCCAAGATTTGCCCACATGGAAGGGGGAAACGGAACGCAAGCCGAGCCGCGCAAGCCGACCGGCGAGCTCAAGGCGCCCACCGGCGATCTTGGCCCGATCCCCGCGAGCGCGTCGCCGCGGCGGTGGCGCCGGATCGATATCCGGCTCTCCGAGCTTATCGTTTTCTTGGTGGCGACGATCGGCGCGGTCGCGCTGGGCTTGGGGATCACTCAGTACTTCACCGAGCATCCATACATCCTCGCCTACCTGATCGCGTATGCCGGGTTCCGTCTCGCCGACGTGATGGTGCGCGAGGATTTCGAGCCGCCGCCGGACGCTGCGCTGCTTTCGGGATCGATCCTGCGCCAGTTGCCGGTGCTGCTGGTCTTCGCGGCGGCGCCGTTCGAGCGGACCTACATCTATGGCGGTGAAGTGGCGCGATGGATACAGGCGATGGGCTTGCTGATGGAACTGCTGGGTCTGTGGCTGGCGCTCGGAGCGCGCATCCAGCTCGGCTTTTTCAGCTCGACGCCGGAATCCGGCGGTCCGCGCATCCTGGTGCGCAACGGTCTTTACGGCACGATTCGCCATCCGATCTGGCTCGGCGAGTTCCTGGTGGTCTTCGCCTGGTCGCTCGAGTTCGGTGCACCGATCACGGGGGCGCTGACGGCGATCTTCGGGATCGTGATGGGCCGGATGCGCGCCGCGACGGAAGAGGCGGAGATGCTGGAGCAGTTCGGCGACCGGTACGCGCGCTACCTTCAGGAGACCGAATGCTTCATTCCCGGCATCTGGTAGACGGGATGATCGTGAGCTGGAATGGGATCCCTCACCCATGGGATTTCTATCCGGAGTCTCCCCGTCACCATTGCTGACTGAGCCTCCCCTGCTGTCTAATCCCGGTTTCTGTCTGAGCCTTGCCCGCATGTCGCCCGAGTCTCGGTTTGCCGTCAAAGCCCGGTTGCTGTCTGACCCGTCACTAAGAGGCGAAAGATTCCGCCGCGTCCGCGCGAGGCTCCCGCGCCCGCATTTCGCCTGAGCTCATTTCCTGTCAGAGCCGGTTTCTTTCTGAGCCCTCGCCCGCATTTTTTGCGGGAGAGGGTGTGGGTGAGGGTCCCTTTAAATATTCCGATTGCGGTGGTCACTCGCCATCGCTTCGCTTCAACTCGCGCAGAATTTGATCCAGGACTGCATACGTTTCTTTCAGGACTTGATCGTTCCAGAAGCGCACACCAGGAATCCGCGGCTAGTCATATATGCGTCCGCTTTCGGTCCGCTTCGACCTGCTCCAGATGCTGCCCGCCGTCGAGCTCGATCACGAGCCGCCGTTCAAGGCAACAGAAGTCTGCGATATACCGCCCGATTCGATATTGGCGTCTGAATTTTGCGCCAAGTTGGCGGCCGCGCAATCGCATCCAGAGCTCCAGCTCGGCCGTGGTTTGATTGCGCCGTAACTGCCGCGCGCGATCGAGTAAAGGAGCCCGCATCATGGAGATGGAAGCATAATGTTGGCTGGATGTCGTGATGTAGCAGGTAGGAATTTTTTAGGGACCCTCACCCACACCCTCTCCCACATATATGTGGGCGAGGGCTCAGAAAAAAACGACGTTAAAAGGGAAACGAGCTCAGGCAACCTATGGGCGAGGGCTCAGAAAAAAAAGCCAAACGATCTCAGACAGCGAGTGCGCGAGCGCTCAAAAGTGAAGTGCTAATTACTCGTAATTTGGGCAGAGGCTCAGAAAAAGGCGGGCTCAGAAAAGGAGACGATCTCACAGCTGTGGGCGACGCCTCGACAGGGAAGAGCCAATTACTAGCGAGCGCACTCCAGCGTCACCAGGACTCTAACGCAGCATCACCGACGCCGGGGCGAGCGTGTGCTCAACCGCGGCGACGAACTCGTCGGTCGGCGCGACGCGATAGCTGTCGCCGAGCAGAAAGATCGCCTCGTGCGCATCATCCAACGCCAGATGCAAATAGGTTATCGCGCGCCCGCTATGGCGTCCGAGCACCGCCTTCAGTTCCTCCAGCGCGCCGTTGGCCAGACGCTCGCGCGGCGCCGTGATATGCACCTCGCGCACCGCGTCGATCAGCGCCGTGCCGAGCGGCCGCATCTCGTCGAGGATCACCTGCGCGCGCTCGTCGTCGACGTCCAGCTTGCCGCGCGCCACCACCGGTTCGTCGCCCATGATCAGCGCTTCGTGCTTCTGATAGGTCTCCGGCCATGCGATCACTTCCACCGCGCCCTCGCGGTCCTCCAGCGAGAACGTCGCATAGCGCTTGCCGGCCTTGTTGTTCTTGAGCTTGGCCGCCTGCACCACGCCCGCGATGCGCACCTGGCTGCCGTCGGGCAGCGAGGTCAAATCCGCGGTCGAGACGCCGCCGAGCCGGCGCAGCTCGCGGTCGTATTTGTCGAGCGGATGCGCGGTGATGTAGAAGCCGAGCGCCTCCTTCTCGTTGCGGAGCATCTCTTTCTGATCCCACTCCGCTACCGGATCGCGCGGCGGCGGCAGCGCCTGGGGCCGCGCGGCGGCGCCGAATAATCCGTGCTGGCCCTTGGCTGTGTCGCTCTCGGACTTCTGCGCGACCTTGAGCGCGTCCTCGACGATCGCCATGAGCGGCGCGCGCGAGGGTGAGATCGAATCGAACGCCCCGCACTTGATCAGCGCTTCGAGTACGCGGCGGTTGACCAGCTGGGTGCCGACGCGCAGACAGAAATCCAGCACGTCCTTGAACGGGCCGCCGCTTAGGCGCACCGAGATCATCGCCTCGGCGCTCTTGCTGCCCACGCCGCGGATCGCGCCCAGGCCGAAGCGGATCGCGTCGCCCGAGACCGTGAACTTCACTCCGCTGTGGTTGACGTCGGGCGGCAGCAACGCGATACGCATCTCGCGGAGCGCGGCGATGTTCTTGTAGGACTTGTCGACGTCGTCCATGTCGAGCGACATCAGCGCCGCCATGAACTCGTGCGGATAGTGCGCCTTCAAGTACGCAGTGGTGTAAGTAGTCAGCGCGTAGGCGGCGGCGTGCGAGCGATTGAAGCCGTAGGAGGCGAAGGTTTCGATCTTCTCGAAGATCGATTTGGCCAGCGCGGGCTCAAGACCGTTTTTCTTCGCGCCGTCGAGAAAGCGTGCGCGCTCGCGCTCCATTTGCGCCTTGTTCTTCTTGCCCATCGCGGCGCGCAGGATGTCGGCTTCCTCCAGCGTGTAGCCGGCCAGCGCCTGCGCCGCGCGCATCACCTGCTCCTGGTAGATGATCACGCCGTAAGTGTCGCGCAGCACCGGCTCGAGCAGTTGATGGTCGTACTCGACCGGCTCCTTGCCGTGCTTGCGCTTGATGAACGGATCGACCATCCCGGAGTCCAGCGTGCCGGGGCGGAACAGCGAGATAGCCGCGATCACGTCCTCGAAATTCGAGGGCTTGAGCTCGGTCAGGAAACGGCGCATCCCCGACCCTTCCATCTGGAATACGCCGACCGTGTCGCCGCGCGCGAGCAATTTGTAGCTATCGGGGTCGTCGAGCGGCAAGCGGTTCAAATCCGGCGGCTCCTTGCCGCCGGCGCGCACCAGGTTGAGCGTCTCCACTATGAGGGTCAGGTTCTTCAGCGCGAGGAAGTCGAATTTGATGAGGCCGATCTCCTCGACCCCCTTCATCGAGTACTGCGTAATCGCCATCGCGCCGTCGATGCGTTCCTTGTCAGCGTAAAGCGGAACGACCTCGGCCAGCGGAACGTCGGAGATGACCACGCCGGCCGCGTGGCGCGAGGCATGACGCAGCAGCCCCTCGAGCTTGAAGGCGTACTCGAAAAGATCGGGATGGCTCTCGCGTTCCGCCCTAAGCCGCGGCTCCATCTCGAGCGCCGCGCTTAATGGGAAGTCGCGGCCCTGCTTGGGCGTCGGATAGAGCTTGACGATGCGATCGGTCTCGGCGAACGACAGCCCGAGCACGCGGCCGACGTCGCGGATGGCCTGTTTGCCCTTGATCGTGCCGAAGGTGATGATCTGCGCGACCCGGTCGGCGCCGTATTTCGCGCGCACGTAGTTGAGCACCTCGTCGCGCCGCTCGAAGCAGAAGTCGACGTCGATATCGGGCATCGACTTGCGTCCCGGGTTGAGCCATCGCTCGAACAGCAGCTTGTGCTCGATCGGGTCGACCTCGGTTATCCTGAGCGCGTAGGAGACCAGGCTGCCGACCACCGAGCCGCGGCCCGGTCCGACCGGGATACCCTGACTGCGGGCGTAGTCGATAAAGTCGGCGACGATCAGCATGTAGCCCGAAAAACCCATCTCGCGGATGACCGGCAATTCGCGGCCGAGACGCTCGTAGTAGGGCGCCTCGTCGAATTCGCCGCGGCGCGCGTGTATTTCAGCGAGCCGCGCGCCGAGCCCCGCTTTCACCCGCGCTTCGAGTACCTGGTCGAGATCGTCGGGCGGCGCGTCCTGGTAAATCGGGAAATGAAACTTGCCGAACTCGAACTCGAAGTCGACCCGCCGCGCGATCTCCATCGTGTTGCGGAATTCCTCGGACTCCGCGCCGAACGCCTTGGCCATCTCCTCGGGCGTCTTGACGTAAAGCTCGTCGGTATCGAAGCGCCATCGCGATTCGTCGGCGAGCGTCTTGCCGGTCTGGATGCAGAGCAGGACTTCATGGGCGCGCGCGTCGCCGCGATGCAGGTAGTGGCAGTCGTTGGTGGCGACCAGCGGCAGGCCGGCGGTGCGGCCGATCTCGCGTAGCGCGTCGTTGAGCGGCGCGTGCAGTCGATTGTCCTGCAGTTCGAGGTAGAAGCGGTCCTTGAAAATGCGCGCGTAGCTCTCGGCCGCCTCGCGCGCCTTGTCGATCCGCCCCGCGCGGAGCCATCGCGCAACCTCTCCCGAGAGACATCCCGAGAGCGCGATGATGCCCTCGTTGAGCTCGGTGAGAATTTCCTTGTCGATGCGCGGCTTGTAGTAGAGCCCCTCCTGGTAGGCCGCGCTCAGCAGGCGGCAGAGATTGCGATAGCCGGTGCGCGAGGCGGCGAGCAGGATCAGATGGAAGTTGCCGCCGCCGTCGAAATCGTCGCCCTTGGGCACCTGTGAGCGATCGGTGCGCTTGCCCGGCGCGACGTAGGCCTCGCATCCGATGATCGGCTTGATCCCGTGTTGGGTGGCTTTGCTGAAGAACTCGACCGCGCCGAACATGTTGCCATGGTCGGTGATAGCCATCGCGGACATGCCGGAGGCATGCGCGTGCTCGAGCAGCGGTTCGATCTTATTGGCGCCATCGAGCAGGCTGTACTGAGTATGAACGTGGAGATGGGCAAAGCTCATCGGGAACGTAACCTCCTCCTCGCAACAACCACCGTCGCCGGCGGGAGGCCGCCGCCTTTGGCGGCGGCCTCCCGCCGGCTGGCCCGCCACGCGGCCTGGATTCTGGCCGCGCTACGCGGCCGGAATCCAGGCCGCGCTTTCCGAAGCGCCGCTACGCGCGCGCAACGCGCGTAGCGGCCATGCGCCAGCGGCGCGTCGCGCCGCTGGCAGTGCGTCGCCCGAGCGGGACGCGCGCGTCGCGCGCGCGTCCCGCTCGGGCGCGCGGCGCGCGTCAGCCCTTCTTCTGGCCGCCGCCCTTGTCGGCGGCGGCTTCTTTGGCGCTCGCCCTCCTTGGCAACGCCCTTGGCGCCTTCCTTGGCGCCCGCCTCGGCGGCGGCGCCCGCCGCTGGTGCGGCTGCCGCACCTTCGGCACCTTCGGCGCCTTCGACTGGCGCGGCCTCGGCTGCGGCGGCGACCGGCGCCTCGGCGACGGTCGGCGGCAGCACAGTGACCACCGGGTAATCGGTATCGAAAATCGGCTTGAGGTTGCCGGGGAAGGTTACCGCGGAGACATGGATCACGTCATGGATGTTGAGCCCGCTCACGTCGACCTCGACCGCGTCGGGAATCTCCAAGGGCAGACATTCGACCTCGACCTCGCGCACCAGCGGCTGCAGGATGCCGCCCTCGGCGACGCCGGGCGCCTTACCGACGAAGCGCAGGGGTACCTCGACTCGGATCGGCTGCGTGAGATCGACCTCGTAGAAATCGGCATGGACGAAGGCCCCACTGACCGGCGCGCGTTGAATCTCCTTGACGATGACGTGGCGGTCGTTGAGCTCGGGCGAACTCGATTTGAGCCGCATCAGGCGCTGGCGGGCGCTGGCCGAGACGCGCGAGCGCAGCTCTACGCTGCTGATCGCGATCGGGGTGGCCTGGGTCTTGGGTCCGTAGAGAACCGCCGGGATACGGCCTTCGTGGCGCAGTCGACGGCGGCGGCTCTTGGGCCGCGTCTCTCTGATTTCGGCGGCCAGTTCGACAGTCTCCATCACGTCCTCACTTAAATATTGGTCGGCTTGAATATCGGCGTAAATCATTCGGGATGAATCAGTTCGGCGCAAATCGGATCGGAAATCGGTTTAACCCGTCTCTCAATTGAAAAGCGAGCTGACCGACTCTTCATTATGTATGCGCCGGATGGCTTCCGCTATAAGGCTCGCGACCGACAGCACTTTGAGCGAGCCGAGTTCCGCCTGCGCCTTGGCGCGCAGCGGGATAGTGTTGGTGGTGATCACTTCCTTGATATTCGACTTGTTCAGGCGCTCGCAGGCCGGGTCGGACAGGATCGGATGGGTCGCGCAGGCCAGCACTTCGTTCGCGCCGGCGTTCATCACCACCTTGGCCGCCTCGGTAATCGTGCCGGCGGTATCGATCATGTCGTCGACCAGCAGCGCCGAGGAGTCGCGCACTTCGCCGACCAGTTGCATCTCGGCCACCTCGCTCGCGCGCGGGCGGCGTTTGTCGATGATCGCGAGGTTGGCGTTGAGCCGCCGCGCAAACGCGCGCGCCCGCTCCACGCCGCCGGCGTCGGGCGAGACCACCGAGACGCGGCGGCCCTCCAGGCGCTTGCGCAGGTACTGGATCAGCACCGGCATCGCGTACAGGTTGTCGACCGGGATATTGAAGAAGCCCTGGATCTGGCCGGCGTGGAGATCGACGGTGAGCACGCGCGAGGCGCCGGCGGCGGTGACGACGTCGGCGACCAGCTTGGCGCTGATCGGCACGCGCGGGGCGACCTTACGGTCCTGGCGCGAATAGCCGAAATAGGGAATCACCGCGCTGATGCGTTTGGCCGAGGCGCGCCTGAGCGCGTCCATCAGCAACAGCAGTTCCATCAGGTTGTCGTTGGGCGGAGTGCAGATCGACTGGAGCACGAAGCAATCGCCGCCGCGCACGTTCTCGCGCACCTCGACCATCACCTCGCCGTCCGGGAAGCGGCCGACTTCGGCCTCGCCCAGCCGCACGCCGAGATGCTCACACACCTCGCGCGCCAGCGCCGGATTGGAGCTGCCGGTGAAGATCTCCAGTTCGTCTTTCGCCCGCTCAGGCATCGAGGCCCCTCCGGCCACGCCAAAATCGCGACTCTTCTCTCATCGTGTCCCCGCCGTCGTCACTCGCGTTCACGCCGATTTTCCCGCACTCCCGCGAGCGGCCAAAAAATTGATGGCTGGGCGGGAAGGATTCGAACCTTCGAATGCCAGGTCCAAAGCCTGGTGCCTTACCAGCTTGGCGACCGCCCAGCACGGGCCGTGTCCCTTCCATCCGCTCATACTGAAGGGCCATCGAGCATAGCACAGGCCCATGACGCGGGCCGCTCGCGCTGAGGTTCGGCGCACCGCCGAGCCGTCCGCCGCCGCCGGGTCATTCGATCAAGCTGTGACGCGAAACTGTTGCCAGCGGATCGGCCCAAACTATTGGCCGCAGCGCGCGGCGCGCGGCGGCTTTGTGACAGGGATGTTAATTGATGGTGTTTTTGGGTGTCAATCGCGGCTTTCGACTAATTCCACAAGTTGCGGTATTGGGCAAAGGATCTACCGGTGGCAGGATGGGCGGCCCGCATTGCGGTATAATTCAAAAAAGCGAATTTACGACGTAATATCGTGCCTGTGGATGATTCTGACGCATCATGCTAGCGGCTTGATCAGCCGCCTTCGCGCTGGGGAAAATTCCAAAGACCGCGCCTCCGCTGCCCGACATCGACGCACCCTCCGCTCCGGCCGCAAGCAGCGCCGAGCGGAGTTGCGCGATTTCCGGATATCGCGCCATCGCCGCCGCCGCCAGATCGTTTTGAAGCATCGCGGGTCTGATTGCTCCCGAGGCAATGGCGTGCAGATGCTCCGTTGGCGCGGCGCCGCTCCATTGTTCGGGCGAGAGCGCGCGGAAGACCTCGGCGGTCGAAACCTCGACCGGCGGCACCGCGATTACCATCCATAATGGAGCTTGCCATAGTGGCGCGCGCTCGCCCGACGCATCGATTTCAAGCGGCGCGATACGCTCGCCCACGCCGCCGACGTGCGCGACATGCGGATCGAGGAAAAACGGGACGTCGGCGCCGAGTGCGAGCGCGACCTGGGCAAGCCGCGACAGGTCGTCGACACGGCATAACGCGGCCATCATGCGTAGCACCGCGCCGGCATCGCTCGAGCCGCCGCCGAGGCCCGCCCCTACCGGAATTTCCTTGCGCAAATCGATCGCGACCTCGCGCGGACGATGAATCTCGGTGCCGAACTCGCCGAGGAACGCGTCGGCGGCGCGCCATGCCAGGTTTTTTTCGCCCGCGGGGATATCGGTGCAATCGCAATGCAGAGCGATCGTCGTATCGGCGGCGCTTCGCGGTTCCACGCGAATTTCCACCCGCACTTGGTCGCACAGCGAGACCGGGACAAAAACCGAATCGAGCTCGTGATAGCCGTCGGCCCGCCGCCCGACGACGCGCAGGAAGAGATTTATCTTGGCCGGGGCCGGCTCAGCGAGCAGCTTGACCATGCTTGCATTCCTGAAATCATCGGAAGGTGAGACTGCGCCACGGGCAAAGTGACGCTGCACGTCCGCGCCGTTGGCTAGTGCGCGTGCGGCGGCGCGCTGCCGCCCAGGGTTGCCCGCAGCCTTCGATGGACGTGGCGGTTGTCGCGCTGGATTATCACGATGAAGCCGACCAGCGTCAGCACCACGCCGGCCAGCACCAGCGCCTGCCCGGTGAGAAACGTCGCGTGATAGAAGTCCATCCGCGCGGTCGCGTAGGAGACTTGGCGCTGAGCGTTGGTGAACGGCGCCAGCACTTCGCGGTCGGTGTGCGGGTCGAGTTCGTCGAAGCTGCGGTAGGCCTCGTCGGCCGCGACGTCCGTGGTGCCGACGACGATACGGCTATATTCCTGGGTGCGGGCGCGGCCGATTTCCCAATTGAACGCCCCGAGCACGATCAACGCGAGTCCGGTCACGATTCGCCAGTCGGTGTAAACGTCAGGCAGTTTCATCAGTATTTGGCTGCACAATATGCGCACTGCGGGCTCAAGACAACAAGGCAGGAAACAACCTTGAACAGGCTGACGCGCCGTGCCGCGTGCGGCCTCAAATGCCTTTTAATTGCGCCTGCGTTGCTCCAGCGGTTATCATCAATCCAGCAAACAGGGTAACCTTACAGATCCGGTGGATAACACGCGTCTGAACTCACTGCTGGAGCGTTTTGCGGCTCGCGATCGCCTGGCCTTGGCTCGGCTGATCACGCTGGTCGAGAACCGCGCTGCCGTGGTCAGCACCGTGATGGAACGCATTTATTCCCGGGTCGGCCACGCCTACATTATCGGGGTGACCGGGGCGCCCGGCGCGGGCAAATCGACGCTCGTCAACCGCCTCATCGCCAAGTATCGCGCGCAGCGCAAGGAAGTCGGCGTGCTCGCGATCGATCCCTCGAGCCCCTTTTCCGGCGGCGCGGTGCTCGGCGACCGCGTGCGCATGACCGACCATTACCGCGACTCCGGCGTTTACATCCGCAGCCTCTCGACCCGTGGCAGTCATGGCGGACTGAGCCGCGCCGCGCGCGAGGTCGTAAAGCTGCTCGACGCCTTCGGCTTCGACATCATCATCATCGAGACCGTCGGCGTCGGCCAGACCGAGCTTTCGGTGATGGACCTTGCCGATACCACCGTGGTCGTGACGGTGCCCGAGGGCGGCGACGGCGTGCAGGTGATGAAGGCCGGGCTGAATGAGATCGCCGACCTGTTCGTGGTCAACAAGGCCGACCGCGAGGGCGCCGATCGGGTCAAGGCGGAACTCGAGCTGGGTGTACATCTGGGCCGCCAGGACGCCGGATGGCTGCCGCCGGTGGTGCTGACGCAGGCGGCGGCCGACCAGGGCATCGACGCGCTGATGGCGGCGATCGCGCGCCACGCCGAGTATGTCGCGGCCCATCGCAGTCCCGAGCGCGAGCGTGAGCGGCGGACGCGCGAATTCGTCGAGGTGCTGAGCGCCGAGATGGAAGAGCGGGCCGCGCGCGCGGTCAAAAGCGGTGGCGTCAACGGCGTGGTCAGCGAAGTCCGCGCCGGAAGCCTCAATCCGTACACCGCGGCGCGCCGCGTGATCGAGGATCGCAAGGCGCTGGGCGAACTGCTCGCGGAAGGATCGGCGGCAGGATCTGCGGGAGGATCGCCGGAAGGATCGGCGGTCACGGCGCAACGCGATTAGCCGCATATACGATGGCGACGCGAAACAACAAATCACATCAGGGTGCCGCGGCCGGACGCCTGTTCGCCATCGGTGATATCCACGGATGCCCCGATGAGCTCGGCGTGATGCTCGACGCGATCAAGCCGGTGCGCGGCGACACGGTGGTGTTCGTCGGCGACTACGTCGATCGCGGACCGTCGGCGCACGACGTTATCGAGCTCCTGCTCGATCGCGAGCGCATCGGCGGCGCGGAGTTCGTCTTCTTGAAGGGCAATCACGAGGACATGATGTGCTCGTATCTCGGCCTGCCGGGAAACTACGGCGAGTCGTTCCTGTTCAATGGCGGCGCCGCGACGCTGGAGAGCTACGGCGTGAACGAGCACTGTCTGCCCGAGGCGCGCGATCACATCCCCGACCCGCATCTCGATTTCGTCAAACGCCTGGCAACCAGTTATCTGCGCCCGCCCTACCTGTTCGTCCATGCCGGCGTCGTGCCGGCGCTGGAGCTCGAGGAACAGCGTATCGAGGACATGCTTTGGATTCGCCAGGAATTTATTTTCAGCCCGCATAAGCTCGGCTCGACCGTGGTCTTCGGACACACCCCGATGCGGGCGGTGATGGTCGATTTGCCGTACAAGCTGGGCATCGACACCGGCCTGGTCTACGGCGGCAAGCTGACCTGTATCGAGTTGACCGAGGGCGTGCTCTACCAGGTCGGGCGGCGCAGCCGTCAGGCCAAAACCAGCGCCATCGCGCTCAGCTGAAGCTCTTTTGAAATTGAGCGCCAAGGCTTGTAACGACGCTCGCCCGCGTGACTCGCGCGTCTGATGCCCTCGCTCGCGTTCGTTCGCGGGAGAGGGTTAGGGTGAGGGTCCCTAAGAATCCCTTTTCGTCAAGGGATTATGACACGCGCTCGAAATTATGGTCTGGTCCCTACAGTGCAGACCACTTCTCGCAGCCGAGCCCGCGAACTGCGGCGCAACCAAACTGACGCCGAACTGGAATTATGGATGCGCCTGCGTGGCCGACAATTGGGCGCGAAATTCAGAAGACAGCATCGAATAGGGCCTTACATCGCCGATCTTTGCTGCGTCGAGCGACGGCTGGTGGTCGAGCTGGACGGCGGACAGCATTCGGAGCAGATCGAAGCGGACCAAAAGCGGAGCGCATTCATGGAGAGCCATGGATTTCGCGTGTTGCGCTTCTGGAACGACCAGGTGCTGACTGATACGGACGGAGTATTGGAGCAGATTTTGGCGGCGTTGGATGAGGGCGCGCATAGATGATCGATCGCGACAGTATTATCTAAGGGACCCTCACCCTGACCCTCTCCCGCGGACGACGCGGGCGAGGGCATTCAGGATCCAGCCGAAGCTCTTTTAAGCCTACGCCGCTCCGGCTAATGTTGACGGTTCGGTGGCGACGTAGCTCAGTTGGTTAGAGCATGCGGCTCATATCCGCAGTGTCGTAGGTTCGACTCCTACCGTCGCCATCCTTAAAACCCCGCCGTTTCCCTGAGCTTTTCTCCCGACTGCCACCAGAGTGCCAACCGGTGCGTCTCAGATAGTCGCTCAGCTTGGGCATCGCCGGCGCGATGTCGCTTTCCACGCCGATGGCGTAGCGGCTGTAAATCTTGTCGCTCCAGCCGCCCAGTTGCATCGCGACGCTGCGCGGGATGCCGGCGCGTTGCATGGTACGAGCCGCCGAGCGCCGAAGATCGTGAAACAGCAAGCCCGACAGGCCCGCCGCGGCCGCCGCGGCCCGCCACTCTTCGCGCAGCGATTTACACAACCCGCGCTCGCCGCTTTTCCGCTCGGCACGCTCGAACAGCGGCGACCCGGCAGGCCGACCGACGGCCGCCGTAGCGAAACAAAACACCCAGGGTGAGATAACCGCGGCGCGCTTCAGCTGCTCAGCCACGGCCGCGCGGCGTTCAATGACCGCGGCCAACTCAGGATAGGTGTCATACGGCGCGGAGCGCGGCCGCCCGCTCTTGGTCACGGTGAAGTGAATCACTCGCGCCTCGCGTTCCACGTCGGCCCACTTGAGCGTCAAGATCTCCATCTGGCGCGGGCCGCATAGAAACGCGAACTCGGCCGCGTCGCGGAAGTCAGGCCGCAGCTCCGCGCACAAGCGCGCGCACTGCGCCGGATCGACGAAGCCCTGACGCACGCGCAGATTGCCGATGCGCGGGAACTCGGGCACGCTCGCGACCAACCCCTTGGTGCGCGCAAGGCGGTAAGCGCGGTGCGCGATCGCCAGTTCCAGGTGCACCGTGTCGCGGCTCGCCTCTTTCTGCCGATCGACGGCGTATCTGAGCCACACCGCGTAATCGCAGGCTTCGGCGCGGTGGCCGGCGAGCTTGGCCTTCAGCGCCCGCGCCGCGCGCGCGAGGCGTGCCACTTTACGGCCGCGCACTTCCGCATCATGGACCAGTGCGTCGATGATCTGTTCAAACGTCGCGGTCGAGGGCAGCACGCCGGCGCTCGCCTCATAGACGCGAAAGCGCAACAGCGCCTCGGCGTCACGCCGATTCTCGGTGTGAGACGATTCGTAGCGCCACTTGTCGCCGACGAGGTACTTCATCTGCAGAAAGCGCGAGTTGCGCCGGGGGAACACCCAGCCGCCCGAACGTTTGAGGCGCGAGGCGCGCAGCTCGTCGACGTCACTGCTGGTGCGCCGCGCATCGGCGCCGGTCGCGACGAAGTAATCGCCCGCCGGCAGCTCAACGCCGTCGATGACGATCGGCCCGAATCCGCGGACTTCGAGCCCGCGCTTAACTGGCGGTTTCATTTTTTCACCTCACGTCAGAGCCGGTCTTCCGGCTCCGCCTGTTCCAGCACTTCGGACGAACAACGCGCGCAGACCAGCGCCACCGCGCCTTCCGGGTCTCGCACTGACAGGCAACCGCGGCGAAGCAAGCGCTCGCACCGAGCGCAGCGCGGAACGCAGACGCGAGCCCTAGGCCGCGCTGTTTCGGAATCTGAATTGCGCATGGCAGCGCTGCCGCCGCTTTACGTGGATATGGCCCGCGCAGCCGCGCCCGTCCATCAGGCGCAGGGCTTCGAGCCCGGCCTTGGTCAGCGACACGTGATTGGCGTGGCAATGAGACGAGCACGGAGCCTCAGCCGCCCAGTGCTTCGCTTTCAGCGTGCGCAGAGTATCCGGAAACTCGCCCGATATGAGGCCGGGACCCCACAGGCGCGCGTTCGCCTTTAGGTTGTCGACGAGAAGTTCGCGCGTCGGCCAGCACCATGGACCCGGATTCGAAAGGTGCGTTTCGACGTGGCGCCGCAAGCCGTCCACAAAGGCTAGCAATTCGTGCTGCGTCATCGGTGCTCCATGCTGAACATGGATGTTGACACACTTGTGGCGGAAGTCAAACAAGTCTAGTTCGCCGCGAACGGAGACAGCCTAAGGAGCTAGTCGCCTCGCGGCGCGGCTTGCGACGAAGTGCCGCATCAAGAGCGCGGCGTCACTGACGCGCAGCGGACCAGCGGAGAGGCGGTCTAGAGCCAGCGGACGATGGAACCTGTTGAAAGCGCTGCGCCGGTGGCGCTCCGCTGGCTGCGCGAGCTAAGCTGACCTGCAATGATGGCCTGTCAGCGCTGTCCGATGCTTTTTCGTAGGGTAGCCGCACTCGAAATGCGGTTGATGCAAATGGCCGACCCAATCCGGCGTTCCGAGGCTCAGCAGGAAGCGCCGCGGCAACTTTTCGGATGCCCAGCGCGAACAGAGGCGCGCTGCGGGCCGGAATCGTGCGCGCTACGCTTCACGGGACTACCTCAATCGCTTTCTATGAAATCAAGGCCGGCGGGCAACCCTTCCTGCTCGGTTGTGTCTCGTGCGCCGGACCGAGCAAGAGCCGGAACGGCGCGACGAAAGCCGGTGGGCACTTATTGATGGAGAAGACCGCAGACAGCGAAGTACCAGCCACCTGCACTCGCTCAGCTCGAGATTACTTTTCAGCTGGTGAGAAGGGTTTGGCTCTTTTCCACTTCCTCGTGACACGTGTCGTGCACGCAGACCATGTTGCGTACATAGCCAAACGAGCACTAGCAGGCGAAGAGTGGTCCGTTAACGAAGCGGAACTACTGAAAAACGATCCCGGAAAGAACGTAGGTGCGTTACGGCAAATGCGACAGGAGTTTTTGGAGCTTTTCTTCGAGAACGCAGTCAATAATTTCGATACATATATTGTTTCAATATTACGTGAAGTTCTTAGAAAACGCCCGGAAATTTTGCGGACGCGCGAGCAGAATGTCAGTGTGGAGTATGTATTGCAGTTTCACTCGATTCAGGAACTAACTAATGACTTGGTCGAAGGCAAAGTGAATTCGCTTTCATTCGAAGGCTTTAAGGCCTTGCAAGCATGGTGTAGTAAAAGGGACATTCCGCTCGCAGTACCAGAAGATATGAGCGACACAATCGTGGAATTAATCGCAACCCGAAATTGCATAGTCCATAATCGTGGACTAATAGACGACAAATATCTGCGGACCGTCAGGAATCCGAAATTTCGAAAGGATCAAAAGCGAAACATAGAGATAAGCGACTTTGAGGAAGCCGTTCAGATGTTAAACCGTGTCGTTCTCGCTACGGATAAAGGAGTTGCTTCAAAATTCGGGCTCGAATGCCTTGAGGCAGCTTTGGATAGGGGAAGCGGCGAGGTGTAGAGTCGGTCTCACTGCTTCTTGTTTGGAATTCGATCGATCAATGACTGTGTGAACATTTGCTGAACTTGAATATGCTCTGACGCATGCTCATTGCGATGAAATGCTACGTATTCAGTTTTAAGTTTTACCGTTGTCGGATTCGGTTTGGGACCAAAAAAATCGCTCGTTATCGGATAATCCTTTCGGCGCGCCCAGTATAGACCGTGGCCAATTCGCCAATTGCCGAGTATGTAGTCGGTATGGGCAAGCACCTTTTTGCTGTTAATTGTGGCCATCGCCAACAATATCTCGATGTGACTGTATGCGGGTAAATTCTCGCACCGTACACGAAATCCTCCGGTTGAAGCGAAAAAATCAATTGGGAGTTCTGTAAATGTGTGGGTCGCGGCATGAAAAGATTGCATATCGAGGTAAGTCAGTGGATTTTCTCTCGATATCGATACACTGGGAACTGATGTGATTTGTTCAGCGTCAACAACCGGTTCCGTCGGCTTAATAAGCAGGTTCAGTTGCGTAAAATCATATCTAGTGGGATTGTTAATAGCTATCGTGAGCGCTCCGAATTGGGGATACCAGGGTCTCCCGTCAATAATGGTGTCAGGCGGATAGTCTCCGGTTGAATAGAAAGCGGTAGTATTTAACCGTAGTTTGACAAAGACGAAGCCGACGGAAAACCAAATGGCGATTAACGTTCCGATGCCAACAATTGTCGTTTTCCAAGGCAATGTGAGGGTGCGGAGCTGCAATAGTCGCGTCCAACGTGCCGACTGCTATCGCCAGATAAAGGCTCGCCAGCGCGCCGCGCTCTCGCCGGAGGCCTAGGGCGTCGGCAACTCAGCGCCCATGCACGGACCCGCGCCAGCCTCGAAGCGGCGCGGGATTTCCTCTGGCCCGGTGCAACTGCTCAGCCGGATCGCGAGAATACAAGGCATACCCGGTGGAACCGGGCTTGAACGTCTCAAGAGCCCACGCCTTGATATTCGAGCGCCGCAGCAACTCCAATCGTTCGCGCTCCGCACGGAACGCCCGATTCCATGTGCTGCGTGCCCTGCTCACGCGATTTCTCCGCGCACGCGGCGCGGCGTTTGCCGGGAATGCAGGCCTAGCCGGGTTACTGGTATGATCGCGCGCCAGACTGGGGAACAGCGGCACAGCGCGCGGGCGGGATGGCCGGAGGGCCGGAGCATCAGACTCCGGCCCTTCCGGGCGGGAAGAGCCCCGCTTTCGTCGGCCTTGCGGGTTGTGAAGCCGCAAGATTTGACGATTAGCCAGTCAACAGACTTGCTAATCGAATAGCTTTTCCATTTCCGGTCACGGCTGCCGGGGCTCTGCCCCGGACCCCGCACGGGAGCCTCTGAAAGCAGCGTGAGGCTCATCGCGCTGTTCTCGCCGCACGCTGAACGCGAACCCAGGCGAGCCGACAAGGCCAGCACCGACAGCGCAGATCGTGAGCGCTTTCACGATCGGAACTGCCACCAAAGTGCCAACTGGAGGGGTCAATTTCGGCCCTTTCCGCGAGAGCCGCCCCTTGATTTTCAAGGGTTTTTTTGGCGAGGTAGGTACGACTCCTACCGTCGCCACTCACATCGAAGGTCCTATAGTGCCATCAAAGAGCCAATCAGTAATCGACCCATCCAAGGCGCGCGGCGGCCATCCGTTCCACATGTTCGACGCGATAACCGCCCAGCCCGCGGCGATCGCCGAGGTCGTGGCGCGCAACCGCGAGGGCGTCACGGCGTTGGCGCGCGCGCTCAAGGAGACGCCAGCGCTGACGCTGGCCGGGCTCGGCACTTCGCTCAACGGCGCGATGTACGGCGAGTACTGGCTGCGTACGGTCGGCAGAATCGGGGCTGTTGACGCTATAGGAAAGACGGCCTCGGTCAGGGCCGTAAGCTCATTCGACGCCGCGAATTATGGGCTCAAACCGGCGACGGGCGGCGCGCTGCTCGTGCTGTCGCATCGCGGATGGAAACAGTACTCGGCGCGCGCGGTCGCCGAGGCCAAGGCCGCCGGAATCGTGACCGCAGCGATCTGCGGGCAGGGACCCGACGAGGGCGCGCGCCAGGCGGACCATCTGCTGCTCACGACCGATCAGGAGCAGTCGGCGGCCCATACCAAGAGCCTGACGACGGCGATGGCGCTGCTGTTCGAGTTGGCGCTCGAGCTTCGCGCGCAAGCCGGCAACGGCGACCTCGAGACCCAGCGGATGCGCGCGGAGTTCGAGGCGATTCCAGAGCTGATGCGCCGGCGGCTCGGCGACGATTCGCGCGAGCGCGACGCGGCCGAGCAGTTGCGCAACTACCGCCGGATCGTGGTGCTCGGCGGCGGGCCCAACTACCCGACCGCGCGCGAGGTCGCGCTCAAGCTCAAGGAGACCAGCTTCGCCTATGCCGAGGGGATGCAGGTCGAGGAATTTCTGCACGGCCCGATAAGCTCGGCCGACCGCGACACCCTCGTCATCATCGCGAGCGGCGGCGGCGCGGCTGGCGCGCGCGCCGAGCAGGTGGCCAATGCGCTCGGCGAGATCGGCGCGGAGCGCCTCGGCATCTATACCCGCTCCGGTTCGGCGCTGGCCGAAGCGGTCGACGTCGGAATCCAGGTCGAGGGCGAGGACGAGGTGCTGAGCCCGTTCGCGTTGCTGCTCTCGCTGCAGCTTTTCACGTACTGGCTGGCGGTGAAGCGCGGATGCAATCCCGACCTGGCGCATCGCGACGATGCGCATCACGTCAAAGCCGCAGGTCACTTTGAGATGTGACGGCGAGATGTGACGCTGCACCCGCGCGACGCGACGGGAGAGGGCCGTTCACGAACGGCCCCTACGATTTCAAGAGGGTTCTGCTCATTTGCGCGGCAAAACACCATGCACCGAATCGCGAGTCAGCCAGAGGCGCAATTGAAGCAACGGCTAAAGCCGCGACAACGAAGCGGCTGTCGCGAGTGTCGGTGAAAAAGGTGAAGGCGCGCGTTCGGGCTAACGTCGCGCCGTGATGCTCGTCCGGCTCGCCAAGCCTGTCGCGGCGCTCGCGCTCTCGGCCGCGCTCATCTCGCTCATCCTGTTCGCGCTCGGAGCTTCACCGCTCGCCGTTTTCGCCGCGCTGTGGGAAGGCGCCTTCGGCAACTGGCTTGCCGCCACCGATACGCTGGTCAAGACGACGCCGCTGGTCTTCACCGGGCTAGCGGTGTCGATCGCCTTTCGCGGGGCGCTGTGGAATATCGGCGCCGAGGGCCAGTTGCTGGCCGGTGCGCTCGCCGCGGGTGCGCTCGGAATTGCTCTCGACGGATGGCCCCGGCCGCTGGCGGTTGGACTGGTGTTGATGGCCGGCGCGGCGGGCGGCGCGCTGTGGAGCGGAATTTGCGGATGGCTTCGCGAGCGGCGCGCGGTCAGCGAAGTGATCAGCACTATCATGCTCAACTTCGTCGCCGTGCAACTCCTGAGCTATGCCGTGCACGGCCCGCTGATCGAGCCCTCGCGCTCATATCCCAAGAGCGCGCCGATCGCGCGCGCCGCCGAGCTGTGGACGTTCGCGCCGCCAAGCCGGCTCAACGCCGGGATGATCCTCGCGGTAGCGCTCGCGCTCGGGTCGTGGCTCTGGCTCTTCCATACTCGCAGCGGTTTCGAGTTGCGCGCGATGGGCCGCAACCGGCGCGTCGCGGCGTTCTTCGGCATCCCGGTCGCGCGGCTGGGGATCGCGACGATGGCGCTTAGCGGGGCGCTCGCCGGTCTGGGCGGCGCGGTCCAGGTCTCGGCGATAACGCATCGGCTGTACGAAAGCCTCTCGCCCGGATGGGGCTACGAGGCGATCGCGGTGGCGCTGGTCGCGCGGCTCAACCCGCTCGGCGTGATGCTGACCGCGCTTCTATTCGGCGCGCTCGACAACGGCTCGCAGGCGATGCAACGCAGCCAGGGCGTATCGCCGGTGCTGGTGCAGGTGATCCAGGGGATGGTGATCCTGATTCTGCTCGCGTTCGACACCCGGGCGTGGGCGGGCCTGAGCGATGCGCTATGGCGCGGCGGAGCCATGGTCGCTCCTGAAGCCAACGTGGCGACGCGGAGCGGCAGCGATGCTTGAGGCGTTTTTGGCTTCCACGGTCGCGATGGCGACGCCGATTCTTTACGCGGCGCTCGGCGAACTGCTGGTCGAGCAAAGCGGCGTGATCAATATCGGTATCGAGGGCGCGATGCTGGCCGGGGCTTTTTTCGCGCTGGCGGCGGCCTACTTCAGCGGCAGCCTCGCGCTCGGATTGCTCGCGGGAATCGCCGCGGCCGTCGCACTCAACGCACTGCTGGCGCTGTTGGTCGTCAACCTCGCGGTGAACCAGGTCGTGGCCGGCACCGCGCTCGATATCCTCGCGCTCGGATTGACCGGCGTCTTCTACCGGCAGATGTTCGGCGTGACCGGCAGCGCCTTCGTGGTGCGGCAGTTCGCCGCGATGGCGCTTGGACCGCTCGCGCGTATTCCGGTGATCGGACGCGCGTTCTTCGATCAGAATGTGCTGGTGTACGTGGCGTTCGCGATGGTGCCGATATTGGCGCTCGTGATCTCGCGCACGCGCTACGGATTGCGGCTGCGCGCGGCAGGCGAGCGGCCCGAGGCGGCCGACGCGCTGGGGCTCGGCGTGTATCGGCTGAGATGGGAGGCGCTGCTTTTCGCGGGCGTGCTGACGGGACTGGGCGGCGCGTTTTTGACTCTGGCCTACGCCGGCACCTTCGTCGAGGGGATGTCGGCCGGCCGCGGCTTCGTCGCACTGGCGGTGGTGATCCTCGGGCGTTGGAAGGCGTGGGGATGCGCCGCGGCCTCGGTGTTGTTCGGCGCCGCGATGGCGCTGCAGTTCGGCTTGCAGGCGCTCGGCACAGCGGTGCCCTACCAGGTGTTTCTCGCGCTGCCCTACGCGCTGACGCTGGTGGTGCTGGCGGGCTTCGGCGGCCAGGCCGCCGCGCCGAGCGCGCTGGGCGAGCCCTACGTGCGTCCGTGAATGGGAATGTCCTTTGTGACTTCCTCCCCAAATTGTCTTAGGGGAGGATTGAGGTGGGGGTCGAGCGAGGAAGCGCCAAAGGTCTTTTTTTCGGCGCCTCCTCGTCCCAGTGTTGTCGTTATGCGCGCGCCGATGCGGACAGAGGCGGTTCTCAGAGATATTCAGAACCGCTTCGACCCCCACCCCAACCCTCCCCCAAGCACGGGGAGGGAGTACGAAAGCAGCGCTCTTTAGGAGAATATCGGGCGACTGATTTTAGTGCGGCTCTTCACCCCCGGGGCGGCGGCGGGTGGCGTGCGGCGCGATTCCGAGCGCTTCCATCTGTCGATTGAAGCGCGGCCGCTTGTAGCTCATCCCGATCATGAATCCGGCCAGGTAGAAGATTCCGTTCGGACGCGGCAGCAGCATCGTGGGCAGGAACAGGAATACGATCGCGCCCGCAACCGCCCATCCCAGCGTCCCCGCCTCCATCCCTATCGACAGCGCCGTGCGGTTGGGCGCGGCGTCCATCCGATCGAGCATCCGCGCGCGCCATTTCAACACCCGCGCGAATGGGATGAACATCGCGACTCCGCCGGCGACTCCGAGCACGACCGCAATCCATAGCCACGGGTCCTTCCAGTCCATTGTTATTCTGTCGCGTTATTCCGTGCGCGTATTCCACTGCGCCGGTGATGATCTGGCGCCCGCGGAGGATTAGACTACCGCACAGCCACTTGCTATACACGGCATCGGCTTGACGATGAAAGATTTGTCGCTCAACGCGTCGACTTTTCCCACCGCGCACTGCGCAGCCTGCGAGCGTGTCGTGCTGGTACACGTCACGCTCGATGAAGGCGACTGCGAGCGCAGGTGCTGCGTGCATTGCGACGCGGAAATCGGTGAGCCGGTGCGCTGGATCAAGGCCGGTGAGCTCGAGCAAGAGGGCTACTACTTCGGCCCGCCGCCCGAGAAGGGAGCGGCGGGTGGCGGATGCGCCAGCGGATGCGGGACGTGCGGAACGCGCGGCCACTAGGACCTCGCGGCCACTTAGATCTCGCGGCCTCGCCTGCCTCTACGAAATTCCCAGCATGTTCGCATCGCGTTGGCGTTTTTCAGGCCATCGCCGCCTTGATCTTGCCCCGCTGCCCTTCGCCCGTGAGAGATGGAGCAAGTCTTATTTTCGCGCAGGGCTGCCTTGCTCGTTACCGGGCGTGCTCTCGCCGCTCCGCTGCTTTAACTTCCAGTACTGATCCGAGGGAATCGTGGGAGGGTTCGGAACCTCTCGCGGCGCCTCACCTTGCGGGACGATATCGCGGTCCTTCTGAATGTCCTCGGGCGTCCTGACGATCGCGCCAGGCGCCGTCGCTGGAATTCCCTGAGTCACCGCAGTCATCGCCTTGCGGGGCAGCTTCGGGCGTGACTTGGGCCCATGCCGGACCCGGCGCTAGCATCGCGGTTAGGATCACGAGGGCCGCGCTCGCGAGCGTGATTTGGGCTGCTGCGCTCCTCCGAGCGTACCTTCTGTTAATCATCAATTTCGCCTTTTAGTGATCAATTTCGGACGGTCAGGGCCGTTTGGAACTTTCATGCGAAGCTTTCTATCGATGCTATCGCTTACCTGTTGAAAAGTCTCGCGACTGTGCCTTTATTAACTCTCTTTGGAGAGAATTGACTTGCATTAAGGCCAACGCGTGAGTAAGCTCCGCTCCCAAAATCGCGCCGGTCCGAGGAGCGCGTCAGACGGGCGGGGGTCAGGCTACGCAAAAAAGCGCTTTGATTATCCACAAACGGGGAGGGGGAATCGATGAGACATTCGAGATGGTTGGTGCCGCTGGCGGTCATGAGCGCAGCCGCGACGCTGGGGGTTTTTGCGCTTCAACGGGCGCCGCGCGCGCAAAGCGAGGCGCCTCCGCGCTACGCCGGTCCCAGCATCCTCGCCACGGGCACAGTGAGTGCCTCCGGTCCGGTCGAGCGGACTCCGGAAGCGATGGCGGCCAATGAAGCGCTCGCACCGTCGGGGCCGGTGCCAGCCGCTGCGCTCGAGGTGCGGCCCACGATGCCCAAGGCGCAATACGAAGCGCTCAAGGCCGCGGCCAACGCGGAGAGCGCAGTGGCGAAGGCCCTTGGCAACAGTCCCGTTGCGGAGACCCCCAATCTAACAGCGGTGCATTTTCCCGGCGCAAAGGAGGGCGTGATCGGCGTTAACGAATTCCCTTCGGACGACGATATGGACGTGTCGTCGACCCAGGTCGCTCAGATTACCAATGCCTCGCTATGGGTATTCAATAAATCGGGCACCATCCTGGGGCAGCATTCCCTCAACGCATTGTTCGGTACTGCTGACTTCCTGGGCGACGTCCAAATTCTTTACGACAGCACGTGGAACCGATGGGTTTTGACCTCGGACGACTTCTCGAGCAGTTCCTTGTGGATCGGGATATCCACGACCAGATCCGCAAACGGCGGGTGGATCGTATACAGGGTCTCCGGCGGTGGGTTTGGCCCGCCCAACTTTCTCGACTACCCGCATCTCGGCATGGATCAGGATGCTCTATTGGTCACTGGCAACGTCTTCAACAGTGGCCTGTCTTACCTCGGCACTGTCGCATTCGCGATTCCGAAGGCGCGCGTTTACAACGGGCTGGGCTTTACGGTGCCTGTATTCCCCCTCGGGCTGATTGGCACATTGATGCCGCCGGTTCAGCTTGGCGCTCCCTTTTATGGGCATTTCCCAGCGGACTACTTTGCCGTGGCGGCGGCCGGCACCGGAGTGTCGCTCTACACGATGACCAATGCCAGCACCACACCTTCCATGTCGGGGCCAGCCGCGATTCCCAGCACTAACTTCTCTGTGCCACCCAGCGCGGTGCAGCCGGGCTGCGCCAATACAATCGATACCCTGGACGGCCGTTTTCAGAACGCGTGCTACCAGATCCCTCCGTCCGGCGGCTTCACCGACGGCTTGCTCTACTGTGTCCACACTACTAACTTCGCCGGATTTCCCGTTCCAGTGTGGTTCGCGTTCAATCCGTCGACTAATACGATTGCTTCCAGTGGCGGTTTCTTTTTTAGCGCGACGTCGGACGATTTCAATCCATCGATCGCCGCCGACGCCCTGGGCGACATCTTCGTGACCGAGACTGCGACTGATCCGACGGGTAGCTTGAAGCCCATGGTTCTGTTCGGCGGTGCGCTCAACGGAAATCCTGTCGCGCTCAACAAGGCGGCTCCGGCGGGGCTCAGTTCGGTCTGCCTGACCGGCAATAGCAGTCCTGCCGCGACAAGTCCTCAGCGATGGGGTGATTACTCGGCCACGCGATTCGATCCGGCGACCTCTCCCAACGGAACCGCGGGAAGCGTCATCGGCTGGATAACCAACCAAAGGGTTGCGAACGGGATATCCTGGGGAACCAAGATCGCGAAGCTCAGGCAGTAGGGCGAGTCCGAGGCTGTAACTAGCGGCGGGGCCGGAGTCTTTCGGCCCCGCCGCTTTCGTCGCCCGCGACCGGATACGATAAGCTCCTCGCAAGAGTGAGTTCGTGGCCCCGTTGCCCGCACCTGCAAGATTGCTCGCCGCGTTTATTGCGGCAGCGCTTGCGATGGCGGGCTGTTCCCATTCCGAGGGCCATGCCTACCGGTCAACGGCGTCGTACGGGACACTCTCCGGCCGGGTCACGCGCGGCCCGACCTGGCCGGTAAGCGGCCCCGGCATCAAAGCGCCGCCGGCCCCGCCCGTGGCGCGAGCCGAGCTCAAGATTGTCGATTCCAAAGGCGCCGTGGTGGCAACGGTGCGCACCGGCGGCGACGGACGTTACCGGCTGACACTGCCGCCCGGCAATTACCGGGTCGAGCGCGGTAGCGGACTTTCGGGCATGGCCAGGAACCTCCCCTCGATAGTGGCGATAAGCCCCGGCGGCGAGACGCGGCTCGATATCTGGGTCGACACCGGAATTCGCGCGCCCGGCGGGCCACCCATTACGCGCTAAGCCGTCCGCTCTGGCGCAGCGCTTCGTAGAGTACGATCGACACCGCGTTGGCGAGGTTCAGACTGCGGACGCCGGGCTCGAAGATTGGAATTCTGTACGCCGACTCGCTCCGCGTGCGCATAAACTCCTCGCCCAGGCCCTTGGTCTCGCTGCCGAACACCAGGAAGTCGCCCGGCGCGTAATCGGCCTCGAGGTAGGACCGCTTCGCGCGCGCCGAGAAATACTTCAGGCGCGGATTATCGCCCGCAGCAAATTCGTCCCATCCCGCGTAAGTCCGCAGATCGACCAGCGGCCAATAGTCGAGCCCGGCGCGTTTGAGATAGCGGTCCTCGAGCGAGAAGCCGAGCGGGCCGACCAGATGCAGGCGCGAGTGCGTCGCCGCCGCCAGGCGCGCGATCGATCCCGTGTTCTGCGGAATCTCGGGCCGCACCAGCACGATATGAAAAGCCGGGATGGTCAAATCGGGTTCCGGATCGCGCGGGCCTCGGATCGTGCGGGCTCTGGGGTGCGCGGCGGACTCAATCGTTCCCGTCCGCCGAGCCCGCGCGCAAAAGCGGATAGCGCCGGCCGCGCATCGTGATCGAGAAGCCGCCACGCTCGTCGGCCTCGAAACCGGGGCTCAGATGGTAGTAGGCGTTGCGCAGGAAGCGCGCGCGCGACTTGCCGCTCTTGACCCGGCAATAGAGCACGTTGTCGGGGCCGACCTCGAGCGTGGCCGGGTCAAGCTCCTCGCGTTCTTCATCGTTGAGCACGATCGTAAAGCCGTTTTGTGCGTCGCCCTCGATCGCCTTGACCACGTAGGGCGTGTCCTCGACGGTGATCGACGCGCGTTCCTCGGCGACCTGGAGGTAGTAGCTGCCGTCGGGGTTTTGCCGGATGCTGCGGCTAAAAAGGAGCGCGATGCGCGGATTGTCGATCCGCTCGTCGTCGCTATACCAGTTGCCGTCGCGCCGAAACGAGATTTTGCCCGACTCGACGGCGTAAAAACCTGCCCGTGCCATCTCAACGCACCCGGCTGTCCAGAATGATTGTCACCGGCCCGTCATTGACCAGCGCCAGTTCCATGTGGGCGCCGAATTCACCCGTTTCAACTTTAACACCCCGCGCGCGCACGAGTGAAATGAAACGCTCGTACAGCGGCCGCGCGAGTTCGGGCGGCGCCGCCTTGATGAACGACGGACGCCGTCCGCCGCTGGTGTCGGCAAGGAGCGTGAATTGCGAGACCACCAGCAACTCGCCGCCCGTCGCGCCCAGCGCCAGGTTCATCTTGCCGGCATCGTCGGCGAATACGCGGAGGCCCAGGATGCGATCGGCGATGAACTCCGCGTCGGCCTCGGTATCGTCGCGGGCCACGCCGAGCAGCACGGCGAAGCCCGGGCCGATTCGGCCCAAGGACTTTCCGCCGGCGCTGACTTCGGCCCGGCTCACGCGTTGAACAATCGCTCGCATCCCGGCGTCATATATAGCGCAGGATCTTGCCTATGGGGCATGACCTTGCGATATAGCGCGCCGCGAGCGTCAGTGAAAAAACCGCGGAGCGGGCGTGTCTGGTTTGCGGCCTTCGCTCCGTACTATAGTTGTCGATGCGATGATTCCGATTTTGTTGCGTCTGGGACCCTTCCATCTGTTCGGCCATCCGCTGACGCTCACCATCTATAGCTATGGCCTGATGATGGCGCTCGGCTTTATCGCCGCCGACCTCGTGATTGCCGCCGATTGCCCTCGCCGCGGTATCGATCCCGAATATGCCACCGCCGTGGTGTTGTGGGGCGCGCTCGGCGGTATCGTCGGCGCCCGCCTGTACGACGTAATCGACAACTGGCGCCTGTACATGGCCGACCCGATTACGATCGTATGGTCGGGCTCGGGCTTCGTCTGGTTCGGCGGCTTTATCGGCGGCGTGACGGCCGCCTACTTCGTCGCGCGCCACTACAAGGTCTCGGTCGGCGCGACGGCCGACATGTGCGGGCCGGCACTGGCGATTGGACAGGCGCTCGGCCGTATCGGATGTCATCTGTCGGGCGACGGCGATTGGGGCGCGCCCTCGACGCTGCCGTGGGCGGTCGCTTACCCTAAGGCGATCGTGGGATGGGGTCCGCAGACGGTGCTCAAGCTCGGCCCGCATCATGAACTCGTGTCGGGATTTTTCCCCGGTGTCAGAGTGCATCCGACGTCCATCTACGAAGCCGTCCTCTACACGGGAGTGTTCCTTATTCTGTGGTCGATGCGCCGGCGGGCGGGGGTCGAGGGCCGCATCTTTTGCCTCTACCTCGTGCTGTTGGGAGCGTGCCGCTTCATGGTCGAGTTCCTGCGGATCAATCCGCGCGTGCTCTTTGGGCTGAGCGAAGCCCAGGTTATCGCGCTCCTGATGGTGGTGACTGGCCTCGTCGCGCTGCACCTGACCGGCGGTGTGTTCTCCGGATGGACGCGCGAGGAGCGGGCGCCGCAGAGCCGTTCCAGGGCGCATGTGGCGGCGGGGGCGTAGCGCAGTCGGGGCGCTCGAGGCAGGATGGCTCCACGGGTAAAGCTGCTCTCCATGATCGCCGGCGGGGCGCTGGTGCTGAGCGTGTTATTGATCGCGGCTTCGCAAATTCGGCACGCAAGCCCTTCGGCGCCGCAACCAACTGAAGACACCACCGCCAGCAGTCCGGGCCAAAGTGGTCCGGGTGTCGATGCGCACGGGCCGATCGCCGCGGGTGGAAAGGCCGCGCCGTTCAAATTGACGGATTTAAGCGGCGATTCGGTTTCGATGGCCGATCTGCGCGGCAAGGTCGTGTTTCTCAATATCTGGGCGACCTGGTGCGCGCCGTGCCGCGAGGAGATGCCCTCGATGGAGAAGCTCTACCAGCACCTCCACGACAACAAGGGTTTCGTGATGCTCGCGGTCAGCCAGGATACCGAAAGCCGCGATGAGGTTGTGGCCTACGTCAAGAAGCACGGCTACCACTTCGACGTGCTGCTCGATCCGAAAAACGCGGTCGCCGAGGCCTACAAGGTAAGCGGGGTTCCCGAGACCTTCATCATCGATCGCGAGGGCCGCATCGTCGCCCATCATTCGGGCGCGTTCGACTGGTCGCAGCCCGCGATCCGCGACGCGCTGGAGGAACTGCTCAAGGACAACAAGGGTTGAGAGACCAGGCGCATCGCGCCGGCGCTACCGGATAGTGCCGCGCTAAGGGACACTATTTGACGCCAGGGTTGTGGCGTCCCGCGCGCGCAAAGAATATGCTGAGGAATCTGCCCGCGCGCTCACCGTAGCGGGTTCTAGCTGCGAGTAATTGATGAAACGCAATCGTTCACCCTTTCTGGTCGCTGGCGTATGCGCGGTAGCGATCTTGGTTTTACTGGCGGAGATCGCGGTGCGGCGCGCCGACGCGCTGCCCGACGACACCTACAAGGAACTGGCCACCTTCGCCAACGTGCTGGCGATCGTGCAGAAAAACTACGTCGAGCCGGTCACCACCAAGCAACTCATCAACGGCGCGATAACCGGGATGCTGGCGTCGCTCGACCCGCACAGCGCCTACCTTACGCCCGACCTCTATCGTGACCTCGAAGTCGAAACGCGCGGCAGCTTCGGCGGGCTGGGTCTCGAAGTTACAGTCAAGGACGATCTCCTTACTGTGGTTTCGCCAATCGAGGACACTCCCGCCTACAAGGCCGGGGTCAAGGCCGGCGACCAGATAGTCAAGATCAACGACGACTTCACCAAGGGCATGACGCTTACCGACGCGGTCAAGCGGATGCGCGGGCCGCAGGGCAGCAAAATTCACCTGACCATCCATCGCAAGGGCGTGCCCGAGTTGTTCACGGTGACCGTCACGCGCGAGGTCATAAAGATAAAGTCAGTCAAGGCCAAGGAACTGCGTCACGGCTACGACTACGTCCGCGTCAGCAGCTTCGAAGAGGGCACCGGCGACGATTTGCAAAAGGCGCTGGACAAATTCCGCGCGTCGCATAATGGCCAGGTCAAGGGATTGGTGCTCGATCTCCGCGACAACCCGGGCGGATTGCTCAACCAGGCGGTGCAGGTCGGCGACGAATTCCTCGACGGCGGGCTTATCGTCTATACCCAGGGCCGCCAGGAGAATCAGCAGCAGAAGTACTTCTCGCATCGCAAGAAGGATTTCGTGGACTACCCGATGGTGGTGCTGGTAAACGGCGGCAGTGCGAGCGCGAGCGAAATCGTCGCCGGCGCGCTGCAGGACCAGCGCCGCGCGATCACGGTCGGAACGCAGACCTTCGGCAAGGGCTCGGTGCAGACGATCCTGCCGCTTGACGATCACTCCGCGTTGCGCCTGACCACGGCCCGCTACTACACGCCCAACGGCCGTTCGATCCAGGCCGTCGGAATCACGCCCGATGTAACCTCCGAGCCGCCCAGGACCACGCTGGCCTCGCTCGAGCAGGAGGGCGCGACCATCAACCAGGACACCGAGATTCGCGAGAGCGACCTGCTGCATCACTTCAAGAACAACGGGGTACTGAAATCCCCCAACGCGCCTGCCGGCAGTGACGGCGCCGCCCCAGCCTCGGGATCCTCGAAACATTCCAAGGCCACTCGCGCGAGCAAGGACCAAGGCGCGGGCGCTTTCAAGGAGCCGGCGGACGTCCAGCTCGATCGCGCGATCCAGGTGCTGGATAACTGGCACAGCTACAAGCTGCAGCTCGCGCGCAACGACATTCCACCGCCGCAGGCGCCGCCGACCGCGGCGTCGGCTGCTCAGAGTGGCTCCGGCAACTCCGGCGCGGACGGCTCGGGACAATAACGCCGCGCTGACAATTCACGTTTGCAAGTGGCGGGTCATTTTTTGACCCGCCACATTTTTTTTGGCTGACATGTACATTTCCAACTGAGGCCACGTTTTCGGCTGCGGCGCACATCTGAAGCGTGCGCTTTTTATTTCCCGCGTAAATTGGAGGGTGTCTATAGATGCCGTCGGCGGAAACACGCCTTACGCTCGGCGGCGCCCATCTGGTAAGTTGGCCGCATGGCCGGCCAACTGGAACTCTCGCTGCGCGGCCAGGTGCGCGCGCTCAACGTCACGCAACTGGTGCGGCTGGTGCGCGAGACGCTGGAGGCCAACCTCGACCAGTGCTGGGTGGTGGGCGAAGTCTCCAACGCGCGCCTCGCGCCGTCGGGCCATCTCTATTTCACGCTCAAAGATCCCAACAGCGCGATCAGCGTCGTGATGTTCCGCTCGGCGGCCGCGCGGCTGCGTTTCAAAGTCGCCGACGGTATGCAGGTCGTGATGCGCGGCCGGGTCGACCTTTATGAAACGCGCGGCGCGCTTCAGTTCTACGCCGAGGAGATGGAGCCGCGCGGGCTCGGCGCGCTGCAGCTCGCCTTCGAGCAGCTCAAGGAGCGGCTGGGACGCGAGGGACTGTTCGACCAGTCGCGCAAGCGCGCGCTTCCGTTCCTGCCCGCGGTGGTGGGAATCGTGACTGCGCTCGGCGGCGCGGGCTTGCGCGACATCGTGAGTATCCTGCTCGCCCGCTATCCCAATATGCAGATCATCATCCGCCCCGCACGCGTGCAGGGTGCGGGCGCCGCGGCCGAAATCACGCAGGCGATCGAGGATCTCAACGCGGACGCGCGCGCCGAGGTATTGATCGTCGGCCGCGGCGGCGGCTCGCTCGAGGACCTGTGGGCCTTCAACGAAGAGACGGTCGCGCGCGCGATCCATCGCTCGCGAATTCCGGTGATTTCGGCGGTCGGCCACGAAATCGACTACACTATCGCCGACTTCGTCGCCGACGTGCGCGCGCCGACTCCGACCGCCGCCGCGCAGCTTGTGGTGCCGGACAAGGCCGCGCTTCGCCGGCGTCTGTACGAGACCGCGGCGACGCTCAACGGCGCCGCCGTGAGCGCGCTCTCGAACCATCGCCGCCGCGTCGACCAGCTCAACGCGCGCCTGCGCGAGCCGCGCGCGGCGCTGCGCCAGGCGCGCCAGCGCGCGGATGAAGCCGCGGCCGCGCTCGGTGCGGCGCTCGCCTCGCACCTCAGTGATCGGCGCCGCCACGTCGGCGCGCTGAGCGCGCACCTCGTGCCGCCCGGCGCGCTCGTGCGCGCGCTCCGCCTTGGGGCGGAGCGCGTCGCGCTCCACCTGGCGCAGGCGATGGGTGCGCGAGTCGAGCGGATGCGGATGCACGTGGACGCGGCGGGCGCGCGGTTGGGCGAGGCGGCGCCGCGAGCGATGGCCGAGCGCAGGCGCGCCGCGGTGGCGGCCGTGGCGGTGCGGCTGGGCGCGGCGATGGAACGCGCGCAGGGGCGCCGCGGCGCCGCACTGGCGGCGCTGGCGGCGCGCCTGGACGCGGTCTCGCCACTTAAAGTGCTCGAGCGCGGATACGCGGTGGTGACCAACTTGCGTGACGGCCGCGTCGTAATCGACGCCGCCGCGGTCGAGGTCGGCGACGAACTCGACCTGCGGCTAAGGCGCGGCCGCTTGCGCACCCGCACGATCGCGCGCCAATCCTGAGGCGTGCGCGTGCCGCACGCATCACACGCATCGGGACGTCATACAACATCCGAGGCTTAGCGATGGCCATCACGCGCAGGAAGTTCGAAGACGAGCTCAAGGACCTCGAAGGAATCGTCTCGCAGATCGACTCCGGCGAGCTCTCGCTGGAGGATTCGATCACGGCCTTCGAGCGCGGGGTCGGCCTGGTCCGCTCGCTCAATCAGAAACTCGACGAGGTCGAGCGCAAAGTCGAACTGCTGATGCGCAACGCCCAGGGCGAGCTCAAGACCACGCCTTACGAGGCGGCGGCAGCCAAGGCCGAAAGCGGCAACAAACAAGAAGAGAACAGGGAACAGAACAGAAAGGACGGCCACAAAAAAGACGACGAAGACATCCCCTTCTGAGAGTTTGTGAATTTATTGATCCTCTTCTGTCATCAGCGAGCGCTGCGCGAGTCGACCCGGGGCTGATGGCGACGCGGCGGCGGCTTGACCTCGAGATGGCCCGGCGCGGCCTGGCACCCAGCCGCGAGGGCGCGCAGCGCCTGATCATGGCCGGGCGCGTGCGGGTCAACTCGCAGCCCGCGTTCAAGGCCGACCAGAGCGTCGACGAGCGGAGCGCGATTGCGCTGGTCGGCGGATCGCCCGAGTACGCAAGCCGCGGCGGAGTGAAGCTCGCCGCCGCGCTCGACCATTTCGGCCTCGATCCCGCGGGCCGCCACGCGATGGACGTCGGCGCCTCGACCGGCGGCTTCACCGACGTGCTGCTGCGCCGCGGCGCCGCCCACGTGGTCGCACTCGATGTCGGCTACGGACAAATCGCCGAACGGCTGCGCCGCGATTCGCGCGTCACCGTACTCGATCGGACCAATATCCGCCTGGTCGAGGCCGCCAGCCTGCCCTACGCTCCCGAACTCGTGGTCATCGACGTAAGCTTTATCTCGCTGCGCCTCGTGCTACCGCCGGTGCTCGAGCTGAGCGCCCCAGCGGTCGAAATCGTCGCGCTCGTCAAGCCGCAGTTCGAGGTCGGCAAGGGCAAAGTAGGCAAGGGCGGCGTGGTGCGCGAGGACGCGGAGCGCCATCGGGCGGTCGACGCGGTACTGGAATTTGCCGCGGGATTGGGGCTCGAAGTGGCGGGCGCGATCGAGGCGCCGATTCGCGGGGCGGCGGGAAACCAGGAGTTTCTGGCGCTGATGCGCCGGGGCTGCTGATGCGCCGGCGCGTGGTCGGTTGAGATCCAGCCTAGGAAACTGCCTCTGGACGGATTAAAATAGGCTTTCGCCTATTTCTTGAACGTTCCGGTTTGCATCTCCGCCCGCTTGCCTTTACGCTGTTAGAGGTACTATGGCGCGTGACATCAGCATCCGGACGATGAGATTCCCCCTCGCGTTCGTAACGGTCCTCGTCTTGGCGGGCCTCTGCCTGGCGGTGTCCTCGGGCTACGCGCAAAATTACGCTCAACAAAATTACGCTCAAGACGATACGGCGGCATCGCCTTCTGCGACGACCGATACGACCAGCACTACTCAGGATTCCGCTCAGGATGCGACTCCCGCTCCAACCCGCCGCGGCGGCGAATTCTCCTACAGTGTGAGATCGGGCGATTCGCTCGGATCGATCGCTTCGACCTTCGGCATTCAGGCCGAAGATATCGCGCATGTCAACCGGCTCCAGCTTGATACGACTCTGATGGTTGGGCAGACGCTGCGGATTCCCAATCCGTTCGCGGCGCGGATGCGGGAGCTGACCGCCGAGAATCAGAAGCTCATCGACCAGGCCGCCGATCTGCAGAAGCGCGCCGATAACGCGACCACCTCACAGGCCGACATGAAGGCACAGGTGCAGCAGCTCACCGCCAGCAATCGGGAGCTGACGCATGACGTGCAGATGCTGCCGTGGTGGCGCGGCGCCGTCTACAGCGCGGTCATCGTATCGCTGCTGCTGCTCGGCGTGGCGGCGCTGGCGGTGCTCGAGTGGTTCCTGCTGCGCCGGCGCTTTATCGCGATCGCCGAGCTCAACGAATCGCTTCGCCGGCTCGACCAGCGCTACAGGGCGCTGTTGGCCAAGGCCGAGTTGCGGATGCAGGAGCTTTATGGGCGGCGGCGGCGCGGCATCTCCGAGGATCAGGAACGGCCCCGGATTCCCGAGGAGGCCGACCTCGAACGGCTCGATCAGCAGTTGCACGACGTCCTGGAGCGCCATCTGAAGCAACTCGGCGGACCTGTGCGCCCGCGCCGGCGCGCGCGATGGGACGAAGAGTTCGGCACCGTCGCCTCACCAGTCGAAGCGCGCTCGGTTCGCCGTTAGCTCGCCTGACGGCGCCTCCGCGCTCGAAGAATCAACGCCCCGTTCCCTCGTTTGACTCGCTCTCATGTGTCCCGCTCTGGTGTGTCTCTGATTTCGCGCACTCTCGCGCACCTTCGATCGTCGCAACCCTTGAGATGCGCACAACGTATGGAGAATAGTGGAGAAAGATTTGCAGCTGGGACATCGACTGCTTGTAAACCGCAACAACGGAGTAGGGGGTTATGCGAAAAACAATGATTGCCGGTCTTGCTGGTGTTGCTGGACTTGGCGCGATGCTGGCTATCGGAATTGCCGGTCTGGGGATTGCGGCTGATACGCAAAAATCGGTCACGGGCAACCTGGAAGACACGTTCTGCTACACCGTGGTCGGCGCTCACGGCGCGAGCCACGCCGAGTGCGCGCTCAAATGCGCACAGAAGGGTATCCCGGTCGGCCTGGTCGAAAAGGGAACCGAGAAGATGTACATCCTGCTGCCACCCAAAAACGAGCAGGCGATGCCCGACGACGTGCTGAAGAACATGGAGAAGGAGGTCACCGTCACGGGCAAGTCGTACTCAAAGGGCGGAGTCGAATTTCTGACCGCCGAATCGGTGAAATGATCCGGTGGTAGCCGATCTGCTGCGGGCGGCGGCGCATCTGCTCTCGTTTCCCGGCGCGCAGCATCTCCAGAACATCCATCCGCTGATCGTTCACTTCCCGATCGCATTGCTGTTCGCGGCGACGCTGATTTACTGGCTGGGAGTTTTTGCGCGGCGCGAATCATGGCTATGGAGCGGCTTGTGGATGCTGGTGCTCGGCGCGCTCGGCGCGGGGGCGGCCACCGCCACCGGACTCTACGCCGCGCCCGGCGTGATGCTTGCGCCGTCGGTCAAGACGGTGCTGCTCGCGAGCCACAAGCGGATGATGATCGCGGTCGCGATACTGAGCGCCGCGCTGGCGCTGTGGGCGATCGCGGCGCGGCCGATGCCGGCGCGCGGCCGGGGTGTGTTTCTCGCGATGCTGGTGCTGGTGGCGGCGCTTCTGGCCAAGGGCGCCGACTACGGCGGCCGGATGGTGTTCGACTATAATGCCGGCGGCTACGCGTGCGGCCAGCCGATCGAGTTCAGCCAGTAGATGATGATGACACTGCGGCGGGAAGCCGGACGAGACGATGCGGTTGCGGTCTGAGAGCCCGGCGATGCGGCGCTTGCCTGGGCCCTTGATGGTGATCGGCGCGGCGCTCGCGTTCGCCGCGTGCTCGATACTGCATCGCGGCAAACCGCCCAGCGCCGGCGCGCCGGCCGAGCCTTCCGCTGCGGCGTCCGCCGAAGCTTCTTCCGAGGCCTCGCCCTCGGCCGAGAGCAGCCCGGCTGAAAGCGCGTCCGCCGAGGGTGGCGCGGGCGAGGCAAATTCGCCACCGCCCGGCGCCACGGTCGCGATCTCCTACGCGCATAAAGGCGACTACCTCGCTTCGCTCAGCGTGTCGAAATTCAACGGCACGGAAATGGTCGAGTCGCGCAACCTCGACGCACAGCACGTCGAGTCGATCATCCGCTTCGACGGCGGAGTGACGGTGTGGGAGATCACCGCGGACGCCGGAGTATTTTCGAAGTTGCCGGTGGTGGGCTCGGGCGATAACTTTGCCGCCAAGTCCGTCACCTACGGCAAGCTGCCCGCGCATTTCGCGCAAGTGACGCCCGAAAGCGGTCCGCCGGAGCCGCTCGAAGTCGGCCATTACTACATCTTCACCGCCCAGCGCGCCTCGGGGACCTTGAGCTATGAGGCCGTGCGGGTCGAGGCGGACGGCTCGCTCGACGGCTACGAGGCGGAGCCGCGCGCCGGCACCAGCTACGCTCTGTGCTGCAATGTGAATCCCGATTTTGTGCAGCCCACCGCGCCCGTCATTCCGGAGGGCCCCGGCTCCAACCCATAGTTCAGCGGGGCCGCCTCGGTCACGTGCGGCTTGCCTAGATCTTGAGGAAAATCTCGCGGGTGCCCTCGGCGCTGAGTTTCTTGACCGAGGTCACGCGGTCGCTCATCTGGGCGAGCGTCGAAAGGTCGCTCGATCCGACGTCGACCAGCACCGCGAAAATCGAGAATTGCAACTCGTCCTTGCGCCGGCGCAATTCGGCCAGCCACTCAGGCGCGACCTGGCACTCGCCGTCGGTGATGATCACGATGTCGGCGCGGCGCAGCCGTTTGTGTTCGATCAGCTCCATCGCGGCGTCGATCGGCTGCTGAAAATCCGTGCCGCCGCCGGGAAAATACTCCGCCAGCTCCATCACCTTGCCAAGCTCGGGCTGATAGCGGCGTTCCTGGTTGAGGTCGAGCACCTTGAGGCTGCCGGGGCCCGAGGAAAACAGCACCGCGCGGAACAGCCGGCGCTGACGGCGCGCGATATCCATCAGCGTAAGGCTCACCGCCTTCGCCCACAGCTCCTTGTCGCCCTGCATCGAGGAGCTGACATCGATGCACACGACCATCGGTCCCTTGCCCTTCTGCTCTTCTTCGCGCAGGCGGTACTGAAGCAGCTCGCCTTCGAGCAGGCGGCGGCCGAAGTCGCGCCTGAGGCCCGGATGATGCATCGCGAGCAGCTCGGCCGGGATCAGCCGCCCCAGCTCCGAGCCGCGTTCGATGTCGTAGGCCTCGGCCACGCCGCGTTCCATCGTTTTGCGCCTGAGCGCGCGCGCGTCCTGCTTGAAGCGGCCGACCAGCCGTGCCAGATCGCCGAGCTTGCGGTTGCGCGCGAGATGACGCCCGAGCTCCAGCCGTTCGCCGGCCGAGAGCCGGCCGCCCTGGCCGAACTCCAGGCTGAAGTCATGGCTGTCCTGCGCGACGCGATCGATCTCTTGCGCGAGGCCGAGGCTCTTGGCTTCCATCCGGCGGAGCTCGCCCTGGTCGGCATGGCCGATCTGCTCGGTCACCTGGCGCGCCTTCTGGTTGAGCCGCGCTTCGGAGACCTGGACGGCGCGCGCGGCCGCCTCTTTCAGCTTCTCGATCTTTTTCTTGAGCTCCTCATCAGGCTGGGTCTCGCCGTCGGCCGGCGCGGCCGCCTCGGCCATCGCCTTGAGCTCGTCGGCGCGCTCGCCCAGGTCCTCTTCCTGATGATGCAAGTCCCACAAATCGAGCAATTCGCGGCGATTGAGGAGGCGCTCGGAGCGCACCAGCTCGAGCGCCTGTTCGGCCAGCGCGAGGGCGGCTATCGCAGCCTTGTCCTCCTCGAGCAGCGTGCGGCTCTTGAGCGCCTCGAAGGCGGGCGACGCGACGAGTCGATCGAGAATGGTGTGATTGAGAATCGCGCTTTTGCGCACCGCGTCGGTTTTGAGCCAGACCAGGTTGTACTTGAACAGCGCGAAAAACAGGTCGCCAAGCAGCGCGTCGAAATGCGGTACCAGGCGGCGGCCGGCCTCGACCAGGTCGCCGATCGCGGGCGCGCCGAGCCCGATATCGCTCCAGGCGCGGCGGTCGTAGCTGTCGCTTTCGATCCACGACGCACCGGCCGGCACGACCGGGATGTACAACCGCCGTGGTTTGGCTGCCTTTTTGGGCATCGGAGATAGTCTCAGGCGCTCAGGACGCGCTCACCTATACAGCCTATCAGGAGCTTCGGCTGTGCTAAAATGCATAGCAGTGAAAAGGGCCGAGCCCTTGCGCGGCGCATCTGCTCGAACGAGAATCGTCCGACGGGCATCGGTCTTGCAATTAGGGCTGAGCAAGCAAAGGTTAAGCAAAGAGAGGTTTTTGGCAGTGAGTCGTTGACGCGATGGAAACTTCAACCGCACAGGGCGAATTATCCTACCGCCAGCATTCGGTGCTGCTCGCCACGGTGCAGGAGTTCATCGCGACGGCCGAGCCGGTCGGCTCGCAGCAGATCGCCGCACGCTATCCGCTCGGCGTGCGCGCCGCGATGGTGCGAAATTTGATGGCCGAGCTTGAGAGCGCGGGCTACCTGCGCCAGCCGCACACTTCGGCCGGCCGCGTCCCGACCGACCGCGCCTTTCGCTACTACGTCGACCACGTGATGCCGGTGCGGCATATCGGGTTCGAGGATCGCTCGCAAATCGAGCTGTACTATTCGGCCGGGCCGCGCGAGCTGGGAGAGGTGATGCGCGAGACCTCGCGCCTGTTGGCGCTGATGACCGGGCAGGCGGCGCTGGTGATGGCGCCGCGGCTGGAATCGATCAAGTTCGAACGCGTGAGCTTCATGCGTTTGCGCGAGCGCGAAGTGCTGGCGATTTTCGTCGCCGCCGCCGGCGGGGTGCATAACCGCCTCGTCCAGACCGAGGGCGACCACGGCCAGGAGGAACTCGACCGCATGGCGCGCTACCTCAACGAGGCGCTGCACGGGCGCACGCTGGAGGAGGCGCGCGAATGGATCGAGGAGCGCCAGCGCGAGGATCGTGCCCACTACGATCGCTTCATGCGCGCCGCCCTGGCGCTCGGCGGCGCACTGGCCGAGCGGGCCGGCTCGTCCGAGGTCTATGTCGAAGGCAGCGCCAAGGTTGCCGACCAGCCCGAGTTCGCCGACCATAACCGGCTGCGTGAACTGCTCCATGCGCTCGAAGACCGCAGCGCGCTGCTCGACCTGCTCGAGCGCAGCGTCGCGCATAGCGGGCTCACGGTATCGATCGGCTCGGAGAATTTCGACACGCGCCTGGCGAGCCTCAGCGTGGTCGCGGCGTCCTACCAAAGCGGCGCGATGCCGCTCGGGAGCGTCGCGATCGTCGGTCCAGTGCGGATGGACTACGAGCGTGTCATCCCGCTGGTCGACTATACCGCCCGCGCGCTCTCGCGCCTGCTCGAACACTGAACGCTCTCGCGCGTCCGCATCTTCCGTATCCTTTTCCACATCCGTGAATGCGGGAGGTGCGCAGGCCGGCGCGATTCGTTCCGGCACGCTCTCTATTTTACGTAGATCACGCCGAACTGATTGTCGGTCACGTGGCCCGCTTCGTCCATCGTGAAGTTCGACGTGATGTAGCCGCTGGCGCCGGCAAACTGCCCCTCACCGCCCTCGACCTTCCACATCACGGCTCCCGACTTGAGCTTCGGCTCCGGGCTGTCGGCGAGATAACCCTGTCCCACCGTGCTGAAGCGCAGGCGATGGTTGCCGTCGCCGAAGCGGATGCTGCCCGATTCCAGAAATGAAGTCTCGCCAGTGACGGTCACTTCCGACTCGAACGCCGCCTTGCCGCCGGGCGCCGGCTGCACGCTGCCGTGCACGCCTTCGGAGCCGATCACAGTGGTGATCGTGCAGCTCGGAGAACTCGTCATGGCCTTGAGCACGTTGGGCGATCCGCCGGGGCCGCCCTGTCCCTTGAACTGCATCGCGTAGATTATCTGCTTCATCGCTCGGTCTCCTCGACGATGGTTTTCGCGCGCCTGTCTGGGTCAATAACTGCAAATGCGGTGAAAAGGCAAATTGATTGGGCGTCTCGCCAAGCCGAGGCCCACGGGAGAAACGGGCGCGAAATGATGCAGTCAATCTTTGCCTCTTGTTCGATAGGCCGCTTCCTTTTCAAAACGGGAGCTTGGAGCCATTCATCGTCGTTTTCCCGCACCGTGGTGGGCGCGGCTTGGTTTTTGCAAAACTCCATCTGCGACATGGCTGTTGAATTCGCTATTTTTTTCTAACGAGAGCTTTAGCGACGGATGATCTCCATCAGCGGAGGAGAAACTCATGGTTAAACGCGTCGATGTTGCAACTCTGCTACGGCGGCTTAAGCGGAGGCCCCTGGGCCAGACATTCCTGCTGGTGAGTATAGCTCTCGTTGTGGTGCTCGGGCATGGCGGCGCTTGGCGGTTGACGTCGGAGATCTTTGGACCACCAGGCGATTGATGCAGAGCGCGGCGGACGCCGGGGCGGTTGCCGGAGCCGACGAGATTGCGCTCGGGGGCAACAGCACCGCCATAACCGCAGCCGCCAAGGATGCCGCGTCGCACAACGGCTTCACGGACGGATCGGCACTCGCGCGGGTGGTTCCGGAACACGTAACCGTGGCGGTCCATAACCCGCCCACTTCCGGTACCGTATGCTGCCAATGTCAATGCCGTCGAGGTCGATGTTTCGCAGACGCAGCCCACTTATTTCATGAAGGCTCTCGGGATGGAAGACGGTTCCGGTCTCTACGGCCGCCGTTGCAGTGACTCTGGGCTCGGGTTCGTGTGTATACTCGCTCGATCCAAGCGGCATCAGGGGCGGTGACAGTTGGCGGTACCGCGGGCGTCAACTCCGCCTGCGGCCTGTACGATGATTCGAGCAGTTCTTCGGCACTCACGTGTAGCCGGAGGCGGGGCGATTACCGCGCCGCTTGGTCGGCGTCGTTGGCGGTACCAGCGTCAATGGTGGCGGCAGCACGCCTCCCTCGACTGGAATTGCTCAGTTTCGGCGATCCGCTTGGCATACATCGCGGCTCCGACATTCAATTCCAGTTCGTGTGGCGGCTTTGGTCACACCACAAATATCAGTGGAGCCGGTACAATTCCGCGGACCTCAAATCTACTGCGGGGGAATCCATATAAACGCGGTGACAATGTTAGCTTTCGGTGCTGGTCTGTACGTCATCGATGGCGGCGGAATCACCATTGACGGCGGGGCGACGGTATCCGGCACAGGAGTAACTTTCTATTTGACGGGCGACAACGGCAATCCGCCTAGTAGCGCGAAAAATTATGCCGGCGTCACGCATCAATAGCACTGCAACCGTGAACTTCAGTTCGCCATGCGACGTAGTCGAGCAGTGGCATCCCCGGCATGCTGTTCTTCCAGGACCGCACGAAAACCAACGGCACTGGAAGCACGATCAACGGCAGCGCGGGTTCGACCTTCAACGGGGCAATCTATTTCCCTACGACGCCTGTCATCTTATGCCGGAAGCAGTGCCGCTAACGGGTTCACCCTGCTTGTCGCCGACACGTTCACCTTTGTCGGCAATTCCAGCGTTGGCAACAACGAGACTGCTGTCTCAAACGGATCGCTGATCAAGGACGCGGCGCTGGTCCAATAGAGGGAGGAAGATTCCGGCAATGACGTATACATAAAATGGCGAGAGGGCAAAGCGCGGTCGAACTCGCTTTGGGGCTGCCATTTCTTGTACTTCTGCTGTTCGTAGTGTGCGAGTTTGCGCGGGTGTTTTACATAGCGATGGGCGTCGCCAGTGCGGCGCGGGCCGGAGTTCAGTACGGGGCGCAGAGCTATATGAAGGCGGTCGACAACACCGGCATGACTCTGGCCGCGGACTAACGACGGTAAAAATATCAGCGGGCTTTCGGTCACTCCAACGCACTTCTGCATGTGCGACGGCGCTCAATGCAGCCCGACACAGTCCTCGCCCTGTATCGTCTCCTGCAGCGCACCGCCCTCGACCTGTACCGAACCCAAGGTCTTCGTTAAGGTCACGACCAACGCGACCTTCAAAACCGGATTGGTCTGGGGTCTCCCAAATACACATTCCCCTGAGTTCGACCGCGGTGATGCAGGCGCAAAGCGGAGAGGGGTCATGAGATCGCACGATAGGGTGAACCAGGGCGATGCCTGAAGCACTACCGCCACGATGCGGCCAATTCGCGCGGGCAGACTTTCGCTGAGTTCATGATGGTAGTGCTGCCGACGGCGTCGGACTTATATTCGGCATAATCAGTTTCGCGATGACGGTTTATACCTATAGCTTCCTCTCGAATGCTGCGCGCGATGCCGTGCGCTATGCGATTGTCCACGGCTCCAAAAGCGCATCGCCGGTCAGCTCGGACGACATCCAGACCTTCGTGCGGGACGAAGCCAAGGGCATCAATCCCAGCTCGATAACCGTCACCTCATGCTGGAACCCCCAGGCTCCGCCCAACCAATGTCAAAGCCCAACCGGAAATAACGCGCCGGGGAAAGTGGTCAGCGTCAGCGTGGCCTATAACTATCATCCATTTTATCCATTTGCCTCGGTGACCCTGCCGCTCTCGAGTTCGGCACAGATGGTGATCAGCCACTAACTGACCGCGGCCGGCTGCATTTTGCGCCCTCGAAAGCGGCGACGCTCTCGAGGGCTTTTCTTTTAGAGCCCTTTTCTGCGACAAACTTGATCCGAAGGCGCGGTCCGTATACCACTCGCCCGCAGGCGGAGATGGACAGGCGCCGGCCGGCCCATAATCCATACAGGGGAGAGTGATGTCATGGCGGAATATGTCGAAGTAGAACGGGCGCGTGCGATGTCGGGCCTGCGCTTGGTGCTGACGCCTGGAGTGCCGGGACCATGGAGCGAAGCGGCCAAGGGCGTCCTCCATGTCAAGAAACTCCCCTATGTGAAGGTGCGCCAGGAGTTGGGCGGCGAGAATCGCGCGCTGCTCGACTGGACCGCGCAGGCGAGCGCTCCGGTCATGGTCTGCAACGAGGAATGGCCGCGCAGTCTCTGGAACGACCAGCTGTACCTGGCCGAGCGGCTACAGCCCAATCCGCCGCTGGTTCCGGCCAACCTGGAGGATCGCGTCCTGATGTTCGGCTACGCCAACGAAATCTGCGGTACGAATGGCTTCGGATGGTCGAAGCGGCTGATGATCATCCGCGATGGCCTCGGGAATCCCGACCCGGCTGGGCGCCAGCTCTTCAACTATCTGGCCAACAAGTACGGCTATGACAAGGCGGCGGCCGAGGCCGCGCCGGGGCGGATTGCGGGAATCCTGCGCGCGCTCACCGCCCGGCTGGAAGCGCAGCGCAAGCGCGGGAGCCGGTTTTTCATCGGCGACGCCCTTTCAGCGCTCGACATCTATTGGGCGACCTTCGCGGCGATGAACAATCCGCTACCCGACGAGCTATGTCCGATGGCGCCGGGGTTCAGGAGCGTGTACACGAACAACGATCCGACGATCAAGGGCGCCACCACGCCCATCCTGCTCGAGCATCGCGATTTCATCTATCACAACTTTCTCGAGCTGCCGCTGGATTTCTGAGCAGGGCGCGCGCCCTGCTGGGCAAGCGTTAATTTGCGGCTGGTCGGCCGATTGGCGCTACTCGTCGGCGTCGTGCGACGAGTCGTAATCGCTGGAATGATGGGCTGAGGCGTTCTCCCGCCCTTCCTCTCCGTGAGAGCCAGCCACCTGGTCGGCGCGGTCAAGCCCGCGCATCGCGCCGCCCTTGTTGCCGTGCGGGTTGTCCGAGCCATCGAGATGGTGGCCATGGCCCTTCGTCCCGCCATGGTGACCCGTGCCTGCCGTGGAGACTCCGGAGATTCCCACTGCATGACCGTGGCCGTTGCCATGGCCCATCGGATTGTGCCCAGCGAAGACTGGCGTCGACACCCACGACATCACCGAAAGCGCGGCGGCTCCTATCGTTATCTTATTGAAGAGCATGCGGCCCCCCTCTTCAATATTACAGTAAGCACTTCTAAACTCCAAGTGGCAGATACCAAGGTCTTTCGACTTGTATCTACATTTCACACAATAGATAGACTGAAATTAGCCATCGTATAGTCCGCATTGGGGACACAGTCGGTCGAACAAAGAGTAGGAAGGCGAAAGATTAACGAACGAGCCGAGCAGGACCGGGAAGACGCGGCACCGCCCCGAGCTCAATCGAACGCCCGGATTTTAGAGCCAGCAGCGCGTCGAGCACCCGCGCGCTTTCGCGGCTGACTTCGTCGAGCATCGCAGGCGCCTCCGCCAGCCTGGCGTGCGCGCCGGCCTCTTCGAGCATCGCGCATAGCTCGTCGAGGCGGCTGGCGCCAAAGTTGGCCGCGCCGCCGCGCAGCGCATGGGCTTGCAGCGCGAGGGCTGGCGCGTCGGCGCGCTCGACGGCGTGGGTGATCGCGCCGAGCCGCTTCGGCAGGTCGGCGACAAAGAGGTCGATCAATTCATCGATGAGGGCGTCCTTGCCGGGCATCGAGTTGCGCAAACGATCGATCCGGGCGAGGCTGACAGTTTCTTTTCTGATAGCTCCCGCGCTGAGAGTTCCTGCGTTAACCGATTTATCCGTAACTTGCTCCACGACTTTTTCTTTGCCGGCCTCGGACGCGGCCCCCAAGCTCGCGCGCGAGCTATTACTGTTCGCCTGGCTCATTGGCGCGCCGCTCGCCGATGGATTCGTTGCCCAGCCGCCGCATGAAGCGATATAGCGTCGCACGGCCGATCCCGAGGCTGCGTGCGGCCTCGGCCCGATTGCCCTTGGCCTTGGCCAGCGCTCGCGCGATCCGCTCGCCGGCCGCCTTGTCGAGATATTCGCTAAGCCCGACGTCGCCGCTTTCCTCCAATGCCGCCGCGCGGCGAGACCGCAGATCCGCTTCGTTCATCGGAGGCGCCGCCGAGAGCGCGGCGCTGTCGGCGGACGTGAGGCGTGCCATGGCGGCCGGCAGCGCTCCGCCGACCCGATCGAGCATCAGGTCGGCCGCCGTGATGGCGTCGGCGCGGGTCAGAACCACGGCCCGTTCGATCGCGTTTTCGAGCTCGCGCACGTTGCCCGGCCACGAGTGCCGAAGCAGCATCTCCGCAGCCTCCGGGTCGAGCGTCATATGGCGGCCGGCCTCGGCCGCCATCCGGGCCAGAAAATTGCGCGCCAGCGCCAGGATGTCCTCGCGCCGATCGCGCAGCGGCAGGAGCTGGATCGGAATGACGTTGAGCCGGAAATACAGATCCTCGCGAAAGCTGCCCGCCGCAACCTTGTCCTGGAGCGAGCTGTTAGTTGCCGCCACCACGCGCACGTTGATCCGCCGCGGCTCGGAACCGCCGACCCGCAGTACTTCGCCCTCCTGCAGCACGCGCAACAGCTTGGCCTGGAATTCGGCGCTGATATCGCCGATCTCGTCGAGCAACAGCGTGCCGCCCGAGGCTCGCTCGAAGCATCCCTGGCGCGCCGCGATCGCGCCGGTGAAGGCGCCTTTCTCATGGCCGAACAGTTCACTCTCGAGCACGCTCTCGGCAAACGCCTTGCAATTGACCGCGACAAACGGATGGCCCACCCGGTCGCTCCAATAATGCACCAGCCGCGCGACCAGCTCCTTGCCCGTGCCGCTCTCGCCCTGGATCAGCACCGTGGAGTGGCTGGCCGCTATCCGTCGCACCAGTTCCATCAGCTTGCGGCTCTCGATACTTTCGGCGACCACCGAGTCGGGGCCGAAGCGCCCGGCGAGCTCCTGGCGCAGAGTGTCATTTTCGTGATGAAGCTGGTCGAGCTCGAGCGCCCGCTTCACCCGGGTCTGTAACTCGAACACCTCCACCGGCTTGGTGACGTAATCAAACGCGCCGGCCTGCATCGCCGCCACCGCCGCCGAGATACTGCCGAAGCGGGTGACCAGGATGATCGGCAGGCCCGGCACCCGGCGATGCAGTTCGGTGAGCAGCTCGTTGCCCTCCATGTTGGGCATCATGATGTCCGAGATCACCACGTCGGCGGCGCGGCGCTCGAAGGCGGCCAGCGCCTCGCGCCCGTCGCTGCAGATTTCGATTTCGCGCGTAGGGTCGCCGAGCGCCTGCTCGAACAGACGCTGGTCGACCGGATTGTCCTCAACGATCAGAATTCGATGCATACGGAGATTCCGTCCCCGTCTCACAACAGGAGCAACTTTCAGACCGCTGGCTGGCTACTTCGGAATCGGGAAATTTGTTTCACAAGCGGCTTTACTTGGGCGCAGATGTGCGCAGATGTTCGGATGACTCGCCGCAGAGACGGATTTTTGCCGCCGCACGGGCAAAAGCATGACGGAGCCGCGCTGCGGCCGACCCCAGCAGCCGGCGGAAAGATCTGGCCATTCGTTCCCTCGAACAGCGCGGTATTCTTTGGCCCGTGTTGGGTGATAGATGAAGTTCAAGTCAGTCTGGTCCACGACGTTGGTAAGTCGATGCGCTGCCAGAATTGCTTAGCGGAAAATCCCGAGGGAGCGAAGTTTTGCAGCGAATGCGCTTCGCCAATGGCGGCAAAGTGTCCGCGCTGCGGCACGGACAACAAACCCGGAGCGAAATTTTGCAACGACTGTGCGACACCGCTCAATGCTTCTGCTCCTGTTGTCGCTGTCGAGTCTCGGCGAAACATTAGGGACGATATTGCGGGCGAGCGACGGCATCTGACGGTGCTTTTCTGCGATCTCGTCGGCTCGACCGAGATTGCCAGCCATCTCGATCCCGAACAGTGGCGAGAGATCGTCGGCGAGTACCATCGCGCGGCGGCGCAGGCCATCGAGCGCTTCGGTGGGCATGTCGCCCAATACCTTGGCGACGGTGTGATGGCTTACTTCGGCTGGCCCGAAGCGCATGACAACGACGCCGAGCGTGCTGCCCGCGCGGGCCTGGCGATCCTCGACGCAATAACGAAACTTAACGAGCACCCCACGCACCCCAAAGCTCGCCGCGCGGGTCGGGATCGATTCAGGCACGGTGGTGGTGGGCGCAGGCGCGGGCAAAGACACCGACGTATTCGGCGACACGCCCAATATCGCCGCGCGGGTGCAGGCGGCCGCCGCTCCTGGCACGGTACTGATAAGCGCGGATGCGCATCGGCTGGTCTCCGGGCTGTTCGTGGTCGAGGATCGGGGAGCGCAGGCGCTCAAGGGGATTGACCGGCCGGTCCAACTTTACCGGGTAGTCCAGCCCAGCGGAGTACGCGGGCGGCTCGAAGCAGGGGCGGCGGCGCGAGGACTGACCCCATTCGTGGGCCGCGAAGACGAATTGCGTCTGCTGATGAATCGTTGGGAACATGCCCTCGAAGGCGAAGGCCAGGTGACGCTGATCGTAGGCGAGGCGGGGATCGGCAAATCGCGCATGGTGCAGCGCTTCCGTGAACAGATCGCGGGCACGCCGCACACCTGGGTCGAGGCGGCGGCCGGGGCATTTTTCCAGAACACGCCCTTCTACGCGGTTACTGAAATGCTTCGCGAGCTTCTGGCATGGCGCGGCGACGAATCGGCGGAGGAGCAGCTCACGCAACTGGAAACCCGGCTGGAACTTGCAGGACTCAAGCCCGCCGAAGCGCTGCCGCTGATTGCTCCGCTCTTGAATCTGCCGCTATCGGCGAAGTATCCGCCGTCAGCGCTTTCACCCGAGCAGCAGCGCCGCCGATTGCTGGCCACGCTGGTCGAGTGGGCGCTTGGCGCTGCCCGAGTGCAGCCGACAATAATCGCGATCGAAGATTTGCATTGGGCCGACCCCTCGACGCTGGAGCTACTCCAACTGCTAGTCGAGCAGGGGGCGACGGCGCGGCTGCTGCTGCTGTACACGGCGCGGCCCGAGTTTCACGCCCAATGGCCGCCGCGGGCGCATCATACGCAAATCACGCTCAACCGGTTGAGCGCGCGCAACGTGCGCACGATGTTGGGAGAAGTAGCGGCGCAAAAGGCATTGTCGGAGGAGACCATCGCGACTGTACTCGAGCGCACCGGCGGGGTGCCCCTTTTCGTTGAAGAGCTGACACGAGCGGTGCTCGAGAGTGGCAATGCGAAACTCACCGAGCGCGAGATCCCGGTGACGCTGCATGACTCCTTGATGGCGCGGCTGGATCGTCTGGGGTCGGCCAAGGAGGTGGCGCAGGTCGGCGCCGTGATTGGCAGCGAGTTTTCCTACGAATTGCTGCACGCGGTCCATCCGCTCGCCGAAGCGGATTTGCAGGGAGCTTTGCGCAGACTCGCCGATGCCGAACTAATCTATGTTCACGGGATTCCGCCCGAAGCGGACTACACTTTCAAGCACGCGCTGGTCCGGGACGCGGCCTACGAAGCGTTGCTTAAGAGCCGGCGGCAAGAGTTGCATCGGCTGCGTTGCGCTGACGATCGACGAAAAATTCCCTGCGCTCATGGAGGAAGCGCATCCCGAAGTCCTCGCCCGTCACTGGACGGAAGCGGGTGAAACCGAGCCGGCGATCGCCGAATGGTCAAGGGCGGGCAAGGCCGCGCGGGCGCGCAACGCGTTTAGCGAATCGCGGGAGAGTTATCGGCACGCGCTCGCGCTGCTAGTCACGTTGCCGGAATCGCCCGAACGCGACTCCCGGGAACTGCGGCTTATGAGCGCGCTTCTTGGAGTATTGAAAATCATAGGAGGCTACACAGCCCCTGATTTTGTTGAAGCGACGGCACATGCAAGAAAGCTCGCTGAGAAAAGCGGCAATCTTACCCAGCTCGTACTCCAGGTGGTTGCGATGTGGGCGAGCGCTAACACCTCGGGCGACATTCCTGCCAGTACTACCTTTGCCGACCAGGCCCTCGACCTCGCGCAGCGCGACGGTAGCTCTGCCAGTATGGCGCTCGCGCACATGGCGCAGATTGGCTCGCGCAACCTCCGAGCGGACCTCGTTGGGGCCGAGGAATATTTCGTGCGCGGCGATCGAACATTTCACTGCAGCCGGCTTCCGGCGGGTTCCCGGCTCGGTGGCGTACACCTTCGGTGCCGCGAGCCTGAACGCGTGGGCTCTGGGCCGTGCCGATACTGCCCGCGAGCGTATGCGGCAGGCAATTGCAGGGGGAAGCGAGAACAACAGCCCATATGAGAAGACGTGGGCGCAAAGTCTTGCCGCGGAGCTTCAAATTCATCTCAGAGAGCCAACAGAAGCGGAGGCAATAGCCGAGCAAGTGGTCAAGCTAAGCGACGAGCGCGGATTTTCACAATTTACTGGTGCGGCCCGAATTATTTTAGGATGGGCGCGGGCGAACCTGGGCCACACCAGCGAGGGCGTTGCGTTGATCCGCCAGGGACTCAAGGATGGAGCGGAGGCAGGGTCGATTTTGGGGTGGGGTGGCGCTCTCACCGCGCTTGCAAATGCACAGGCACTGGACGGAAAGATCGCAGATGCGCTCGCCACGATCGAGAAGGTCCATCCGGCGGGCGAGCACAGGCCCGAGGCTCTCAACGTGCGCGGCGAACTGCGGCTCAAGACTGGCCAGCCCGAACTGGCTGAAGCCGACTTTCGCGAGGCTATCGCGCTCGCGCAAAAGATGTGCGCGAAAGCGTGGGAACTGCGTGCGACGATGAGCCTCGCTGCATTGCTTGCGAAAGAACGGCCGCCGCGACGAAGCCCGCACGATGCTCGCCGAAATCTATGGCTGGTTCACCGAAGGCTTCGACACTCGCGATCTGAAAGACGCAAAAGCGCTGCTCGAGGAACTGGCCCAGTAGCTCACGAAATCGTTCTTCAGCATCCTGCCTAGCGCATCGCCTTGATGATCTCGCGCGAGAAAGATTGCAGCGTCGTGCGATTGTCCACGATCGGCTGGATTGCGACCTGCCGGATGCCCGCCTTCTTCATCGCACGAATCGAATCGACGATCTCGTCGCGCGTGCCGGTAAGCGTGGTCGCGCGAATCATCCGCTCCGTCACCAGCGCCTCGTGTTCCTTGCGAAAGCCGCGCAGGTAGCCCGCGTAGAGTTTGAGATGGCGCGTCTCGGCGGGCTCGTTCTCGACCTTATAGGCGGCCGCGAACTTGGTGATGTCGTCGCGCAGGTCTGAGGGCAGGTCGCTCTTGTCGGGCGCGGCCAGCGCGAAGATGTTCGACGACGAGGCGACAAACGGCCCCACGGCGCGCCGCACCTCGGTAGATTCGAGTTTCTGGCCCGGGCGCGTCAGATGAAAGGCGGTCATGCAGAGCGTATAGATGCTCGAGAGCTTGCGTCCCGCACGGTCGGCGCCGGCGCGCACACGATCCATCACGAAGTCGATCAGGCTCGGCCCCACGGCGCCGAACAGGATCACGCCGTCGGCGACTTCGCCCGCCATCTCCAGGCTGCGCGTCCCGCTGGCGGCGACGTAAATCGGCACCTTCTTGCGGATGTTGATATAGCCGCCGCCGGGGTTGAGAAACTTGATCATCCGATGCCGCTCGCCTTCCTGGTAGGGAACTGTCTCGCCCTTCAGCAGGCCGCGGCAGATCTCGATATGCTCGCGCATCTGGTCCACGCGCGCCGCCGGCATCCCGAGCGTCCGCCGGGCCGTATTGCCGGTGCCGATTCCGAGCACCACGCGGCCGGGCGCGAGCGCGTTGATGGTCGCGATCGCGCAGGCGGTGACCGGCGCGATCCGCGAGAGCGGATTGGTTACGCCGGGCCCGATGATGAGCCGGCGCGTATTGACCGCGCACAGTGCGAGCGCGGCGTAGACGTCGCTGCCGAGCATCTGCGAATCGTAAAGCCAGCCGTGCGTGAAGCCCATCTTCTCGGCCAGCGCAACGTCCTTGTATGCGTCGGGGCTGGCGAAGAAGACACACCCGAAATCCATTTTGTACCTCGCTGCTACCTCGTCAGGGTTGAGATTGAGGCAAATCGGTTTCCAATGTGAGCGGCGAGATCAGAGTCCCTCCAGATGCGGGCGGACTTCGCGCGCGAACATCTCCAGCGAACGGCGCGACTTGGCCGGGTCCATCCCGGGCAGCGGCGTCGCCATGATGAAATGCGTGCAGGCGTACTGACGGCTGAAGGCCTTGAACTTCGCTATACAGTCCGCCGGCGTGCCGACCATCATGTGTTCGGCATACGGCGACGTGCGCAGGTCCTCGGGACGCTTCAGCTCCCATACCGTCTTGTCGCCGGCCACGTCGTTGGCCTCGCCCAGCCACATCGCGTACTCGCCCATCATGTAGTTCAGATGATCCTGGATGTCGCGCCAGGCGCGGTCGGCCGATTCGGCGACGTAAACGACTCGCAATTGCGCGATCGAAAATTTCGCCGGGTCGCGGCCGAGCAGCTTCAGTTCGTCGCGATACGGGATCGCGGGGTCGGGTCCGATCGTGGCGAGCAGATGATGGCCCAGCCGGGCGGCGCGGCGGGCGGCTTTGTCAGTCCGCGCGCCGATCCAGATCGGCGGATGAGGCTGCTGCACCGGCTTGGGATATAACTCCATCGCCTCGACCTGGTTGAACTTGCCCTCGAAGGTGACCCGCTCCTCGGTCCACAGCCGCCGGATAAGCTCGACGCCCTCGGCCAGGCGTGCCGAGCGCTCGGGCCGTGGCTGCTTGAACGCCGCGAACTCCTCGGCCCGATAGCCCTGCCCAATACCGAGGTCGAAGCGCCCGTTGGAGATGATATCGACGCAGGTGGCGTCTTCGGCCACGCGCACCGGGTTGTGGAACGGCAGCAGCAGCACGAACGTCCCGATGCGGATTTTTTTGGTGCGCGCGGAGATCGCCGCGGCCGTCGGCAGCACCGCCGGATTGTAGCCGTCGTCGACGAAATGATGCTCGGTCAGCCACACATTGTCGTAGCCGAGTTCGTCGAGCATCGCGGCCTGATCGATCATCGCGGCGTACAATTCCGGAAAGGGACGCCGCCACTGTTTCGGATTGCGAAAGTCGTACATCACGCCGAACTTCATCGCACTGTCCTCCGTTCGGAAACTCCGCGGTCGCGGGTCTATTGATTCACTGGATTCGCCCCGCATCCTGTCTAGACTTTATTGCGCGAGGAGGCAAAGGCTTTTTGACTTGGCGGCGCGCCGGAGCATCGTTTCCGCCTCGCGGGACGGAATCCGGTCGCGCGCCGCTTGCGCCTCGCCGCGCAGTGGAGCATAAAACCAGTGGAGCATAAAAGATCGACAGGGAAAGAACGTGGCAATCGTCATTCCGCTCCAGCGCCGGCGCCCGCTAAACGTCGAGGCCAATCCGTATTCGGCCGAGGCGTTCTGGCGCAAATCGATGGTGCCGGCGTCGATCGGGATGGGCGTCATCATCGTGGCCGCCGTGGCGACGCTCGGCATCGGAGTGAAAACGGGATGGCTCGGCCACGACTCCTCGAAGTGGGTGCTGGTGGCGGCGCTGGTCTCGGTTATCGGGCTGACCAAGATCGTGCTTGCCAACATGTTTTTCTTTCTCCTGATGCAGGACGAGGCGCGGCTGGATCCGCCGCCCGCGCCGCCGCCGCCGACGCCCGGAATACCGGTTGAGCGCCAGGCGCGTTCGTTGCGAATAAAGCAGCGGGCGATTTCCGCACGGCCGCGGCGCCGCCCCGACCGCCGCAAGCGGACCGCGACCTCGTCCGCCGGTTAGCTGGCGCCGGCGGAGCAAACGCATCGGTTAGAACTTATCGCGGACCGCCGGACCTCTCGCAGGAGCCTCTCGTCTAGTAGGAGCCTCTCGTCTAGCCGCCGCCGCGCCGTTTTTCACTTTTCACGATGACTATCGAACTGCGAGCCGAAGAACTTGAGCTTGCGCGCTACATCCGGCGCGGCGACACCGTGGTCTGGGCGCAAGGGGCGGCCGAGCCGCTGACGCTCTCTGAGACGCTGGTCGCGCAGCGCCACGCGATCGGTCCGATCACGCTATTTCTTGGGCCGGGATATTCGGACACGCTTGCGCCGGAGCATGCTGATTGCCTGACTTTTCTCGGAATGAGCGCTATCGGAACGCGGCGCCGGCTGGTCGACGCGGGCGTGCTGCGCCTCATCCCGTGCCAGCTTTCCGACGTCGAGTCGCTGTTCGATAGCGGCATCCTCAAGGCCGACGTCGTGATTCTGCATCTGAGCCCGCCCGTCGACGGCAGCGGCGAATACAGCATGGGGCTCGTGAATGACTATCTGAAGATCGCGATGCGCCGTGCGCGCACGGTGATTGCCCAGGTCAACGATCGTCTGCCGTGGACTTACGCCGACGAGCCGCTCGATATGGCGCGGGTCGACTATCTCGTGCGCAGCTCGCGTCCGCCGCTGGAGCATTCAACGCGCGAGCCGAGTGAGGTCGATAAAAAAATCGCGCGGCGGGTCGCGGAGCTGGTGCCCGACGGCGCGGTAATCCAGATGGGAATCGGTGCGATGCCTTGCGCGATCCTGGACGCTCTGCACAGCCATCGCCGACTCGGGCTGCATTCGGGGATGGTCAGCGACGCGGTGGTGGATCTGATTAACTCGGGCGCGGTGACCAACGAGACTAAGCCCTTCGATCGCGACGCAAGCATCACGGGGACATTGTTGGGCACGCGGAAGCTCTACGATTTCGCGCATCGCAACCGCGCGCTGCGCCTCGTGCCGCTCAGCGTCACGCACAATATCGAGCTGCTGGCGCAAATCGACGGATTCGTCTCGCTCAATTCCGCGATCGAAGTCGACCTGAGCGGCCAGGTCAACGCCGAGGTCGCCGGCGGAACCTATATCGGCGCGGTTGGCGGCCAGGTCGACTACGTGCGCGCGGCGCGGCGCTCGCGCGGCGGGAAATCGATAATCGCGCTGCCGGCGACGGCGCGCGGCGGCAAGGTCAGCCGGATCGTGGCGTCGCTGAACGATCCGATCGTGACCACGGCGCGCTCCGACGTCGATATCGTTGCGACCGAGTACGGCGCGGCGCATCTGCGCGGCATCAGCCTGGAGGAACGCGCGCGGCGGCTGATCGCGATCGCGCATCCGGACTTTCGCGAGCAGCTCGAGCGCCACGCGCGAGCGGTTTTCGGGCCTATCTATTAGTCCGATACAGATGACGAGTTTGGGGCGAGGTACGCGCTCATGAAATTTGGCACGTTCATCACCAAGCAGCGCGGCGAGGCAATCGCTGCTGACGTGTGCCAGGCCGAGCAGCTCGGTTTCGAATCGGCCTGGATCGCCGAACATCTGATCATGCCGGTGAAGCAGACCTCGGCCTATCCGTACACGCCCGACGGCCGCTTTCTCGTGCCGCCCGACGCGCCGTTTCACGATCCGCTGCTCGCGCTCGCCTACGTCGCCGCGCTGACCACCAAGATTCGCCTCGCCACCGGCATCTTCGTGGTGCCGCTGCGCAACGCTTTTGCCACCGCCAAGGCGATCGCCACGCTCGACCAACTGAGCCAGGGCCGCGTCATCTTCGGCGTCGGTATCGGATGGCTGAAGGAAGAGTTCGAGGCCGTCGGGATGAAGTTCGAGGACCGCGCGCTCCGCACGCGCGAGTACCTCGAGTTGATGATCGAGTTGTGGAGCAACAGCGATCCGCTTTACAAGGGTAAGACGGTTGCGACCCAGGGAATGAAGTTCATGCCCAAAACCGTTCAGCAGCCGCATCCGCCGATCGTTTTCGGCGGCACCAGCGAGCCCGCGCTCAAGCGCACGGTCCGCCTCGGCGACGGATGGTACGGGATCGCGCACAGCCTGGACGAGGCGCGGACGCTGATTTCGCGCCTGCGTGAGTATGCGCGCGCGGCAGAGCGCACACGGCCGATCGAAGTCACGCTCAGCTTGCGCACTGGCAAGCCGCTCACGGCCGACGACGTGCGCCGGATGGCCGAGCTCGGCGTCGACCGCACGCTCGCCGGGCTTCCGATCAAAGCGCTCGAGGGCTCGGAGCTCGAGCGCTTCCGCGCCGAGATTATCGACAAACTATAGCGTTCCAAAGTTGAAGCAAGGTTTAGGCAAGGTTTTAAAATTGTCCGCCACCAAGCAGAAATTGTGGCAGCCGTCGCCCGAGCGCGTCGCTGACGCTCGGATGACCGCCTTCATGCGCGCGGTCGAGGCGGCGCATTCGGTCTCGATTCCCGACTACGGCGCGCTCTGGCGATGGTCGGTCGAAAATCGCGAGCTGTTCTGGCGCAAGGTGTGGAATTTCTGCGGCGCGATCGGCGATCAAGGCGGCGCGATCGTCGCCGACGGCGCACGGATGCCGGGGGCGCGATGGTTTCCCGAGGGGCGGCTCAACTTCGCCGAGAATTGCCTGCGCTTGCGCGGCGCCGACGACGCGCTGATTTTTTGGGGCGAGGACAAGGTGCGCCGGCGCCTCAGCCGCGATGAGCTCTACGCACAAGTCTCGCGCACTGTGCAGGCCTTGCGCGCCGCCGGCGTCAAAGAGGGCGATCGCGTCGCCGGATATTTGCCCAATCTGCCCGAGGCGGTGATCGCCGCGCTGGCCGCGGCGGCGATCGGCGCGATCTGGTCGTCATGCTCGCCCGATTTCGGCGTCGAAGGCGTGGTCGATCGCTTCGGGCAGATCGAACCCAAAGTCGTATTCGTCGCCGACGGCTATTTCTACGGCGGCAAGACCTTCGACACGCTGGACAAAGTTGGCGAGTTGCGCGCGCGGATAAAAGGCGTCGAGCGGATGGTGGTCGTGCCGTATGTCAACGCGCCATCCGATCTCCACGTGCCGGCCGGCGCCGTCACGATGGACGAATTTCTCGGCCCGTTTAAGCCCGGCGAAATAGAATTCGCGCGCCTCCCGTTCGGCCATCCGCTTTACATCCTCTATTCTTCGGGCACCACCGGCGTGCCCAAATGTATCGTGCATGGCGCGGGCGGCGTGCTGCTGCAGCATCTCAAGGAGCATCAGCTCCATACCGACGTGCGGCCCGGCGATCGGATTTTTTATTTCACCACGTGCGGCTGGATGATGTGGAACTGGCTGGTCTCGGGGCTCGCCTCGGGCGCGACGCTGCTGCTCTACGACGGCTCGCCGTTCCATCCGCATCCGGGAATCCTGTTCGACTACGCCGAGACCGAGCGGATGACGATGTTCGGCACCTCGGCGAAGTATATCGACGCAATTCGCAAGGCGGGACTCGAACCGCGGCGGACGCATCGGCTGGACGCGATGCGCACGATGTGCTCGACCGGATCGCCACTCGCGCCCGAGGGTTTCGACTACGTGTACGCGGCGGTCAAGGAAGACATGTGCCTCGCGTCGATCTCGGGCGGCACCGATCTGGTGTCGTGCTTCGCGCTGGGCAATCCGATCGCGCCGGTGTGGCGCGGCGAGCTGCAATGCCGCGGCCTCGGGATGCGCGTCGAGGTGTGGGACGAGGACGGACATCCGGTGCGCGAGACCAAAGGTGAACTGGTCTGTACCGCGCCGTTCGTCACGATGCCGTTATTTTTCTGGAACGATCCTGACGGCGCGAAATACCACTCCGCTTACTTCGAGCGATTCCCCGGCGTGTGGTGCCATGGCGACTGGGCCGAGCTCACTGCGCACGACGGGATGATCATCTATGGGCGGTCGGATGCGACGCTCAATCCCGGGGGCGTGCGGATCGGCACGGCGGAGATTTATCGCCAGGCCGAGCAGATGGACGAAGTGGCCGAGTGCATGGCGGTCAGCCAGGAGTGGGATAGCGACGTTCGGATCGTGCTGTTCGTGAAGCTGCGCGACGGGCTCGAACTCGACGACGCACTGCGCGATAAAATTCGCGAGACGATTCGCCGCAATCTCACGCCGCGCCACGTCCCGGCCAAGGTGATCCAGGTTCCCGACATCCCGCGCACACGCAATGGCAAGCTGATGGAACTCGCCGTGCGCAACCTGATCCATGGCGTCGCGGTCACCAACCGCGAGGCGGCGGCGAATCCCGAAGCGCTGGATTTCTATGCCGACATCCCGGAGCTGAAAAAACAGCCGCCCAGGCGCACCGCCGCTCGCACGCGCCGTCCGCCCCGCCGCGTTTAAGCGAAGGCGTGCCGGCGATCGGACTTGCCTCAGAGCCTAATTCGCCGAGCCAGCTGAATTGTGGCGGCGGTGGATCCGACCGGGCTTGCTGACGGGTGAACCGGAAGCGGTTGTGGCAGCCTTGCGGGCGGAAACCGCCGAAGGAGTCGCGACGGGCGTCGCGGCAGGCGTCTCAGAGGGACTCGCGGTAGCCGTGGGGGCGGCGGTCGCAGTAGCTGCGGTGGTCGCGGTCGGCGTGGCAGCGGGAGTCGAGGCAAGCGCGGCCGAGGGATGGCTTTCAGGACCGGTACCCGAATGCCGGGGTTGCCGACGCAGATGGGGCAGGCGACGCAGAAGCCTCGGACGCGGGAGCTTCCGGCACCGATTGTACCTCCGATCCGGCCGATCCCGCCGACGCGGCCGGTCCCGCCGCCGGCGGCGTCGCAACGGGAGCCAGAATCACTGTCGGTGCGAGTGTAACGACGGGCCGCGCGGCAATCGTTACGCGATGCGACTCCAGCGGCGTCCATGGGTGAGCGCTCGCCAGGTAACGCATCGCGGCGTGCGGCGAAAGCGACCACCACGACGGATGCCACGAGTCGTCAAGCTCGAATTCGTACGTGGTAAATCCTTGCGCCTGGGACACGCTCGCCGGCTCGGCGCTGCCGACGATCGCGTCTGCGCCCTCGGCCGTGGCAGCCGGAGCCAGCGCGCGCAGGTACCATCGCAGCACGGGCGAATCACTGGCGAAAAACGCGCTCGCCTTGTGCGGCGGCAACTGGCCTGTAACTCGCGCGCATTCAACCGGAGTCTGCAGCGTGGTCGCGGGCTCGGTCCAAAATAAAAGCGCGGTGCGCGCCCACGGCGCCTCGCTGGCATCGGGCGCATACCAGATGAAGTTGTTCGCCACCTGCACGCTGAGCGTCAGCAGCGCCAGCACCGCAAGCGGATAGCGCAGGATGCTCCAGGCTACAGTGTGATGGAGCGAATCGATCGCGAACGCTCCCAGCAGCGCCATCGGGACGATCATCTGGAGCACGAGCGCCGGCGAGCGCGCGGGTGTCCAAAGATAGAAGGCGATTGCCAGGGCGCTCCATACCAGCGCGGCCGTCGCCAGGCGTGAGCGGACGCGCAGCGTCAAAACGCTCAAGGCTCCGATTAGCGCGAGCAACACGACGAAAAATTCGTACAGCGAGAGAATCGGCAGGTAGAAATCCAGTCCGGCCATGAAGCCGCGATGGTCCGCCGGGTCCGCATGCAACAAGTTAGACGGCAGGTTCGATCGAAAAGCGGCGACAATCGCGCCGAGCGGCGAACGGGTGAAAAAGCCGCTCTCGCATCCCAGCCAGACCACCGCCGCGACCAAGGTCGTGATCAGAAACAGGCTCTTGCGCCGCGTCCACCAGACTCGCATCTGGAGCCGCACGCGCGTCCCCGCCAGAGCCGCCAGCAAACCAACGATTGCGAGGGCTGCGAACATGAACAGCGCGGTCATCAGCGCGCTCCCGCCAGTGGCAAGTCCCAGGCCTATCGCCGCACCCAATCCGGCCGCGATTATTCGTCCCGGCTCGACGGCCAGTTCGAGGAACATCGCCAGCGCGAGCACCGCGAAGGCCAGCGCGGGCACGACGCTATCGGTGGTGCGCGAGAAATAGGCGACGCTCGGCGAGAGCACGAGCAGCCCCGCGAAGGCCATCGCACCGGCGCGGCCAAGCTGGCGGCGCATCCCCAGGCTGGACGCGATCAGCAGCAGCCCGCTCAGCGCAAAGATCACTCGCGCTTTGAAATCGCCGGCGCCCACGGCTGCGAACACCGCCGCCTGCAACAGATGAATCCACGAGAGATGCGCTCCGGCGGGCGGCCCGCTGCGCAGCAATGCCAGTTCGCTGAGCGCGTGACTCGCCTCGGCTGTATCCAACGGGCGCGCACCGAGCGTCACGAGCCGGCTCGCGAGCGCCAACACCCCGACCGTTGCCCATCCGACATGCTCCGCCGTCAGAACGCACAGCGGCCGTTCCAGCCGCTCAGCCGAGCGATCGCGCGGGGCGGCGGCCTCCTCGGGAGTTGCCGGAGCCCCGTGCACGCCGGGCTCGATACCGAGCCGCCACTCCTCCGTCTCGTTGCCGCTGGCTGCCATAGGTGAAAACCGGTATTTGGCCCTGCCTCGATTGTCAACGCAGCCGCTGATCAGATCTGTTGTTCAGCCTACGCGATCGACCGTCTCGCGGAGTTAAGTCTTGCGGATTTTTCGGTCAGGCGGCGGCGGGTACGAGACTCAGCTCGAAACTTCCCGGCTCGAGACCTTCCATCGCGCGCAGCACGATTTTGATTCCCACCCGGCGCTCGAGCGCTTCGAGGTCGCGCGCGCCGTGGTCATAAAGGTAGCGCGCGACGGCGGGATGGACCTTGACCAGGAGCATGTCGTCGCCGCTGCGGCGGCGGGCCTCGCGATGGATTCCGCGCAGGACCTCGGCGGCGAGCGTCGGCACGGATTTGACCACGCGCCGCCCCTCGCAGCGCGGACAGGTGTCGGTGAGCAATTCTTCGAGACTCTCGCGCGTGCGCTTGCGGGTCATCTGGACCAGCCCAAGCTCGGAGATCTTGAGCGCCGAGGTGCGCGCTTTGTCGCGCCGCAGCGCCTCGCGCAGCACGTCGCTGACTTTCTTGCGGTCGGCCTCGCGCGACATGTCGATGAAGTCGACGATGATAATCCCGCCGATATTGCGCAGGCGTAGCTGCTTGACCACTTCTTCGGCCGCTTCGAGGTTGGTCCGCAGCACGGTCTCGTCCTGGTTGGTCTTGCCGACGAAGCGGCCGGTGTTGACGTCGATCGCGGTTAGCGCTTCGGCCTGGTCGAAAACCAGGTAGCCGCCGGACTTGAGCCAGACCTTGCGGTCGAGCGCGCGCTCGATCTGCGGCTCGATCTTGAAGTGGTCGAAGATCGGCTCGGCGCCCTGATACATCGTGAGGCGCGCGCGCAATCGCGGCATGTAGTGCTGCACGAATTGCCCGATGCGCTCGAAGGTTTCGGGATCGTCGCACCAGAGCTTGTCGATCTCGCTGGAAAACAGGTCGCGCACGGTGCGCAGCGCCACGTCGAGATCGCTGTAAAGAATCGACGCCGGCGGGCTGCTCTCGCTCTTGGCCAGGATCGATCCCCATAGCCGGGTCAAAAAATTCGCGTCGCGCTGGATCTCGCGCTTGCTCACGCCCTCGCACGCCGTGCGCACGATGAATCCGCCCTGCACGCGGCCGAGTTCCTTGACCGCCGCGCGCAGGCGCGCACGTTCCTCCGCGCTGCCGATTCGCCGCGAGACGCCGACGTGGCCGCTGGTCGGCATGTAGACCAGATGGCGCCCGGGCAGCGAGATCGAGGAGGTCAGCCGCGCCCCCTTGGTGCCCATCGGCTCCTTGGCGATCTGGACGATGATCTCCTGGTTGCGATGCAGTTGCTGCTCGATCGGGAGACGGCTGCGTTGCTCGTGCACGCGGGGCCGCCGCTTGTGCGCCTTGCCGCCGCGCCGGCGCCGCCGCCGGCTGCGCCGGCGTTTGGTGCCCGGCGGTGCTCCCGCCTCGCCCGCTGCAGCGGCGGGCGACGCCGCGTCGGCCTCGCCCTCGACGGATGTCGCCGCGGTCTCGTCGCCGAGATCGAGCCGGTCAACTTCTACGCCTTCTTGCTCTATGCTTTCTTCTTCTGAGTTTTCCTCTACGCCTGGCGCTACGTCTCGCCGCTGTACCTCTTGCTGCACGGCTTGCCGCGCGCCGCCCTGCCGCACACTGGGCCGCTCCGCCTGCCGTTGATCTTGCTCGTTTTGCCGATCGGTTTGCCTCTCGGACGGCTCTTCCAGGTTTTCCAGCTCGGCCAACTGCTGCTGGTCTCGCAAATCCTGCGGCGACTTCGCTTCATCGCCACCGTCACCGTCGCCATCAACCGGATAGGTCTCGACGTCGTCCTCGCCGATCACCTCGGCGATTGAACCGACCGCTTGTATGTCGTCGTGAAAATCCGAGACATGCAGAAACCCGGCCTTCTCCAGACCGATATCGACAAACGCCGCTTGCATCCCCGGCAACACGCGCGTGACCTTGCCCTTGTAGATGTTGCCGGCGAGGCCGCGATGCTGCTGGCGCTCGAGATAGAGCTCGGTTAGCGAGCCGTCTTCGAGCAGCGCGACCCGCACTTCGAGCGCGCTCGCATTAATGACAATTTCACGTTTCACGAGAGATCCGGATGCGATGGAGGAAGAGTCTGGTCAGGCGGGGCGGCGTTGCGGGGTGCGCTGGCAAACTGTGCCAACGCTTTCCGGCCATCCAAATGCAAGCGCGGCTGCGGCTTCGTCGCTGACCCCTCCACCCATCGAGTATGCCATTGAAACTTCAGACGAATCATACGGAGAGGCCGCGAAATCCGCAAGGCGCACTGGCACGGAGCATAAACGTGTTTTGCACAGAACCCGTCAACTTGACTTGGCTCTCGTGTGCCGATACTCGTTTTCTAATGTCTGCCGCGGCCGACAGTCTGGCGATCCGTCCGTCGGGGATGGCCCTGCTCAACAGCAAGGTCCTGATCCTCAACCGTTCCTACCTGCCGGTCCACGTGACCTCGGTCAAGCGCGCCTTTGCGCTCCTGTACCAGGGAGTGGCGCGGGCGGTCGACGAGCAGTACCACACCTTCGATTTCGCCAGTTGGCGCGACCTCGCAATCGAAACCCATCACGAGCGCCTCGGTGTAGTGGGTGGGCTGGTCCGCGTGCCGCGGGTGCTGCTGCTGACGGCTTATGAGCGGGTGCCCCGTCGCCACGTGCGCTTTTCGCGGTTCAACATTTTCGCCCGTGACAACAATACCTGCCAGTACTGCGGGCGGCGGTTCGCGCGCACCGAGCTCAACCTCGACCACGTCATGCCGCGCTCGCGCGGGGGCCTTTCGACCTGGGAGAACATCGTCTGCTCCTGCCACAACTGCAACCGGCGCAAGGGCGGCCGCACGCCCGATGAGGCGCGGATGGCGCTCGTGCGCAAACCGATGCGGCCGCACTGGACGCCATTCAGCGCCGAGATGTTCAGTCTCAAGCGTTATCGCGAGTGGATGCCGTATCTAACGGCGGTCGACAGTGCCTATTGGAACACCGAGCTACAAGAGTAGAAAGTAATTTACACCAGTAGCAGCGTCTGAACTGACCTCTGCACAGTTTCGCACGATATCCACAGGCCGCTCTCCGCGTAGGGGATACGATACGCTCTAGGCGGTTTCATGGCTTGGGGCTTTGGGCTAAGCTCGGGTGCGGATGTGGTGAGGTGGAGGCGATGATGGTATGCGGCTCAAAAGCCTTGATTTAGTAGGCTTCAAGTCATTCCTGGAGCCGACGAGCGTCGGCTTCGCACCCGGGATCACGGCGGTCGTCGGTCCCAACGGCTGCGGCAAATCGAACGTGGTCGACGCCATTCGCTGGGTCCTCGGCGAGCAGGCGCCGACGCGGCTGCGCGGCAAGAGCGCCGAAGATCTCATTTACGCCGGCAACGATTCCAATCCGGCGGCCGGGATGGCGGAGGTCTCGCTGCTGCTCGAGGCCGACGACAACTGCGCGCTGCCCGAGCCTTACGCGGGGCTAAGCGAAGTATGCGTCACGCGCCGGGTCTACCGCTCCGGCGAATCCGAATATCTCATAAATAAAATTCCCTGCCGGCTGAAGGACATCACCGAGTTCTTCATGGCCGCGCAAATTCATAGCCGCGGCTACGCCCTGATCGAACAGGGTCGAATCGAGGAGATCATCCAGTCCAAGCCGGCCGAGTTGCGCGGGATGATCGAAGAGGCGGCCGGGCTTTCGCTTTTCAAGGGCCGACGCGAGATGAGCGAGCGCAAGCTCGACCGCGTGCGCGAGAACCTCGCCCGCGTTGACGACGTGCTGGCTGAAATCGAACGCCAGTTGGCGTTCGCCCGCCGCCAGGCCAAAAAGGCCGAGGCCTATAAGGCGATTCGCGTCGAGCTGGCCGAACTGGAACGGCTGACCGCCGCGCGCCGGCTGCTCGAAGAGCGCGCTCGCCTCGAGCAGAGTCGCGCGCGCTCCGAGGAACTCGACGTCATTCGTGAGGCGACTCGCGAAGCGCTGACCGAGCTTCAATCGCGCACCGACGCGGCCGCCGCACGGCTTGCGGCCGAGCGCGATCGCGTGGGTGCGCTCGGCCGCGAGCTCGACAATTTGCGCGCGGCCGCCGCGCAGCGCGGCCATACGCGCGAATTTCTCGAACGTCGCTTGAACGCGGCCGACGCGGCCGCGCCCGAGCTTGCCGCGCGCGTCGAAGAGCTCGAGGCCAAGGCCACCGCCGCCCGCGCGGCGCGCGCCGAGGCCGGCGCGCGCCTTGCGCGCGAGCACAACGAGGACGACGGCGGCGAGGCCGCGCTCGCCGCGCTGCGCGAGCGCCATGACGAAGCGGCCGCGGCGCTCGGCGAGGCCGAGCGGCGCGGCGAGGACACGCGCGACGAAGTTGCCGAGCTGATGCGCGAGGCGGCCGCGATACGCGGTCGCCTCGGCGCGCTCGGCGGCGAGCGTGCCGAGCTCGAAGAGCGCCTGCGCGCCGCCGCCGAGCGCCTTCCGGCGCTCGAAGAGGCGCTGAGCGCGGCGCGCCTGGCGCTCGGCGCGGCGGACGGCGAACTCGCGGCCCGCCGCACCGCCCTGGGGGCGCTCGACGGCCGCGGCAAAGAGGCGGCCGAGCGCGAGCGGGAGGCCCGCATCGCGCTCGATGCCGGCGCGGCGCGCCTCGCACTGCTGCGCGAGGCGCTTAGCGCCGCACGCGCGCGCGCGGAGCGCGCGGCGCGTTCAAGCATCGGCGGTGGCGCCGCCGAGCGCCTGCGCGTCGTGCTCGATTCGCTCAACGGCGATCGGCCGGCTGAGCCGCCCGCGATGCTGGCCGAGGTGCTGCGTGCGCCGGCCGCGATGCGCGCGGCGTTGGGCGCTGTGCTCGGTGCGGAAGCCGAAGCAGTGATCGTCGACTCGCCCCATCTGGCGCTCCGCGCGATCGAGATTCTCAAAGAGTCCCGCGCCGGGCGCTTAAGCTTCATTCCCGAGCCCGGCCCGGCCGAACACCATCCCGCGATCGAAGCGCCTGGAATCGCCGGGCGCCTGCTCGACATGGTCGAAGTCGAGCCGCGTTTTCGCCACGTCGCCGAGGCGGTACTCGGCCACGTAATCGTCGCCGACGATCTGCGGTCCGCGCTCGCGGCGTCGAATCTGAATGGTCACGGCACGCTTTTCGTCACGCGCGAGGGCGACCTGATAGCGCCAGGGATGATCGCCGGCGGCAGCAGCGCCGCTCCTGTCGACGAGGCCGAAGCGGCGGCGCCCGACGCTCCGGCGCTGGAAGAGACTGCCGCGCGCGTTGAACAGGCCGAGTCCGAAGTCGCATCGCTGCGTGCGGCTTTCGAGGCGGCGCGCAACGTGCTCGAGACCGCGCATCGCGAACTCAACGAGGGGCGCGACCATCTCTCGCGCGCCGAGCGCGCGATGAACGAACGGCAGAGCGCCCTGGGGCGCATCGAGAGCGAGGCGGCCGCCGCTCGCGAGCAGCACGAGCAGGCCCGCGTGCGCCTGCAGGAGATTGCGCGGCTCATCGCGGAGTCCAACGCGCGGCTCGAGGAGCTCGCCCATGGCGAGGCGGCGGGGCGCGAGCGCCTGTCCGCGATCCGCACCGAGATGAACGAGCGCAAAACGCACGCCGAGGAACGTGCGGCGGCGATGCTCGAAGCGGCTTCCCGGGTCGAGGCACGGCGCACACGCCTTAGCGCGATCGAGCAAGAGCTGGGACATCTCCGCCGCCTGGCCGACGAGCTCGAGTCGCAGATCGGCAAGGACCGCGCATCGCTTGCGCGGCTCGGCGACGAGCGGGTCGAACTGATGCGCGAACTCAATCAGTTAGCCGCGCAGGCCGAGGCTTCGCGTACCCGCGAGGCGGAGCTGGACGCCGCGACCGAAGAGATGCGCGTCGCGTGCGAGGCCGCCGCGGCGGCGCTCCAGGCCCTTCGGGCCGATCTCGCCGAGACCCGCGCGAAGGCTGAGACGCTCGAGCGCGAGGCGATGGAGTGTGCACTCGGATGCGAGCGCGCGCGCACGCTGGCCGGAGAGCTCGGACGCAGCTTCGCCGAGAAATTTCAGACCGAATTCGCCGCGGTCGAAGACGAACTCTCATCCGCACTCGCGGCGCGTGACGCCGTGGCCGACGAAGCTCGCCTGGTCGAGCTGCGAGCCAAGGTCGAGCGCCTGGGCGAGGTTAACCTCGCCGCCGAAAGCGAGGTCAAGGAACTGGAAGAACGCTCAGGAGTGCTCAACACCGAGCGGGCCGACCTCGAAGCGGCGGTCAAAGACCTCACGCATACTATCCAAAAGCTCAACCGTGAGGCGCGCCGGCGCTTCAGCGAGACCTTCGAGGGCGCGGCGCGCAACTTCGCCGAGCTTTTCCCCAAACTGCTGCGCGGCGGCAAGGGACGGCTCGAATTGCTGCCCGCCGACGACGTGCTGGAGGCAGGCGTCAATATCCTGGTCCAGCCGCCGGGCAAGAAGGTTAAGGAGATCGGGCTACTCTCGGGCGGCGAGAAGGCGCTGTGCGCAATGGCCCTGATCTTTTCGCTCTTCCTGCTCAATCCGAGCCCATTCTGCGTGATGGACGAGGTTGACGCGCCGCTGGACGAGTTCAGCCTCGCGGCGTTCACCAGCTTGGTCGGCGAACTCAAGGGCCGCTCGCAGTTTATCGTGATCACGCACAACCAGCGCACGATGCAGCGCGCCGATCATATACATGGTGTGACGATGGAGCGGCCGGGAATCTCGCGGCTGATCTCGCTGGCGATTCCGCGCGCCGCTTAACCTGCCGTCTTCTCGACGTCCGGATCGCAAGTTTCGGTTCCGATCAGATGCGGGGACTGTTATTGTGAGGTGTTCGGCGGCGACAGACACGCGCGGCCGCCCGGCTGGACACAGCTCCTAAATCTTTTCCAAGGATCGCTCTCCGCGTGCCCGATTACATAAACGAAATTCCCGCCAAACTGTCGTCTGTCATCGCCAGGATTCTCGCCGGGCTGTCTTCCGTCGAGAATCTGGGCCTGACTGAAACGTTCGCCAGACTGCCGTTCGTCGAACGTCTGATCCTGGTAGTGGCGGTTGCCCAGGTGGTGCTGCTGGTCCTCGCGATTCTGATCGAATTCAGCGCCCGCAAACGGCGCCGCGTTCACGACCTCGAGCACGAGGCCCCGCAGGCGCTACACGCAACCCGGCCCGAAGTCGTTCTGGCCGAAGAGATCGCGTCCTGGCCAACGTCCCGGCCGCCGGAGCACGCGCCCCCGACCGCACCGCCTCCGCCAACGGCACCCGCCGAGCAGACCTTCGAACCTACGGTCGAAACCCCTCCCGCCAAGGAGGCTATCGAACCTGTCGAACCTATCGGACCTGCTGAACCTGCGCCGGCTGAGCCGGCCGCTCCGCCGCCTGCCCCGGTGCCGCCGAAAGCGCCCGCACGAATCGGATTGGGGCTACGCCGCACGCGTGAGAATCTTCTCGGCCGGATCCGCGCCGCGATAACCGGCAGCGCGAAGCTGGACGAAATCTGCGAGGGCCTCGAGGAGGCGCTCATCGCCGCAGACGTAGGCGTTCAGGCGAGCCTCAAGCTGGTCGAGGCCGTACGCGGCCGGGTGAAGGACGGCATCCGCCCGGACGCCATCCGCGAGGCGCTCAAGGACGAGATCGCACGGATGCTCGCCGCGAGCGAGCGCCCGATGAAGGTCCCGGCCGAGGGACCGTTGGTGGTGATGCTGGCCGGAGTCAATGGAGCGGGCAAAACGACGACCGTGGCCAAACTGGCGGCGCGGATGAAGGCCGAGCGCGGCACCGTGATCGTTGCGGCTGCCGATACTTTCCGTGCAGCCGCGATCGAGCAGCTCGAAGTATGGTGCGGGCGAGCCGGGGTCGACCTGATCAAGCAAAACCAGGGTTCCGACCCGGCGGCGGTGGCCTTCGACGCGATCAAGGCGGCGGTGGCGCGCAATGTATCGACGGTTTTGATCGATACGGCGGGCCGCTTGCAGACCAAGGTCAATCTGATGGAAGAGCTGAAAAAGATCGCCCGCGTGGCCGGCCGCGAGCTTCCGGGCGCGCCGCACGAATGCTGGTTGGTGCTCGACGCCACCACGGGGCAGAACGCGCTCAGCCAGGCGAAAATTTTCGGCGAGTCGGTGCCTTTGACGGGCGTCGTTTTGGCGAAGCTCGACAGCACGGCCAAAGGCGGCGTGGTGATCGCAATAGCCGAGCAGCTCAAATTACCCGTGCGTTTCGTCGGCGTGGGCGAAAATATCGAAGATTTGCGAGCCTTTGATCCGCGTGAATTTGTGGAAGCGCTGTTTGCCGAGGACGACTCGCGTTCTGAAGCCTCCAGCGGTTCTTATGCAGCTTGACAGCTTTATTAATCAAAAATTAAACTGAAAGTGGAAAACCCATCGGCCATGACTCTTGAGGCGCTTAAGCAACTCGACGACAGAATCCAGGCATCGGTCAACCGAATCCAGCAACTGCAACACGAAAATGAGGAACTGGCGAAGCGGCTGGCTGAAAGTGAACAACGTTTTAACGAAGCTCAGGCCCGCTCCAACTCGGAGCGCCAGCAGCATGAGACCGAGCGCAACGAGATAAAAGCGCGGGTCGAAAAAATCCTCGCCCGCTTCGACGGGCTGGATCTGGGCTGAGGACTCGAGCCTGAGCAGGCCGCCGCCGGACAGACGATGAAAGGCATCAACGTCGAAATCATGGGCCAGAGCCTCATCGTGAGCAGCGATGGCGGGGATGAGTGGGCCAAGGCTCTGGCGGCGACGGTCGATGAAAAGATAAGCTATATTCGCGCCAACAGCCGCGCGGTGAATTCGGTAAGCGTGGCAATTTTGGCGGCGTTGAATTTTGCCGACGAACTCGAACGGCTCAAGCGGGATCATCAAGCGTTAATCGATCAGATAGAAGCATTGAACCGGCGGCTGTCGGTGGCGATGGATTCGTAGAGGCGCATGCAGCCCGGTTTTCTTTTGGGGGCTTCGGGTCGGCGGGTTCGGGAAGTTATGGCGGGGGGACGGAAGATCAGATCGCTGGAGGATCTCAGTTAGAAGCGCGATGCGGCGCTCGGAAAATATAAGACTTGTGCCGGTTCTCAGTTACACGTGGCGCGGCCCCGGGCCGCGTGATCTTATGGAGCCAGCAACGCCTGCTCGGCCGCGGCACGACCGATGGCGAAGGGCGATCGATCGCACAGCGCAACCGCCGACTTAGCCCGAACCCGCCACCGCAAAAAGTAGTGGCGGACGAAAAACAATATCTGCGCGCCGTCCTCTCCGAGGCGCGCTCCAGCCTGTCTGCTGAACGCGCGGGCGTTCTATCGAGGCGCGTGCAGCAGCGCCTGCTCGCCACACAAGCCTATCGCGCCGCGGCTAAAGTCGTGCTGTACGCGCCCGCCGGCCGCGAGGTCGAAACCGCGCTCATCGCAGCCGACGCGCTGCGCTCGCATCGTCAGCTCTATTACCCGATTGTCGATCGAGGCCTTCGCCGGATAAGGCTCGGGGCCGTTTCCGACCTCGGCGAATTGCGCCCCGGCGCCTTTGGAATCCTGGAACCGCCCATCACCGGGGCGCTGGAGGACGGAGCTCTCGTCTCCGGCCTCGGCGCCGCGCTGGTATGCGTCCCGGGGATCGCATTTACACCCGCCGCCGCCCGCCTGGGCCGTGGCGGCGGCTACTACGACCGGCTAATCGCGGCTCTCCCCGCCGAAGCGGTGACCGCCGGGCTTGGCTATTCGTTTCAGTTGATTGACCGGCTGCCGGAGCAGACTCATGACCGGCGGCTGGATCTTATTGTGACCGAGTCCGCCGTTTACGCGGCCAGCGGAGCGCCACACGCGGCTACGCAAACGGCGGACCAAGGAGGTTTACCAAAATGGGCGTGCTGACAGGCGTCCTGTTTCTGATAATCGGTGGCGCGATGATGTTGTACGCGGTCTACCTTGCCGGCCGGCGGCATAATGGCGCCGACATGGAGGCCACGCAACGAGAAGCGCAGGCGATTGTCGAAGATGCAAGAACCAAAGCTGAACTTATCATCAAGGAGGCGGAGCTAAAGGCCAAGGACCTGCTCGTCGAGGTGCGCGCGCAGGCCGAACGCGAAGTGCGCGAACAGCATCGCGAGCTGACCGCGCTCGAGAGCAAGCTGGCCGCGCGTGAGGAGAGTATCGATAAGCGCCTCGAGGCATTCGACCGGCGCGAGGGCGATCTCAATCGGCGCGACCAGAATCTCCGCACCAAAGAGAAGAGTCTCGCCGACCGCGAGGCCGAACGCCAGGAACTGATCGATGCGGCGCGCAACAAACTCGAGGCGGTCGCCGGGCTGACCCGCGAGGAGGCTCGCCGCCAGGTGGTCGAAGAGATGACCGGGCAGGCACGTCATGACGCCGCCCGCCAAATCCGTGTGATCGAGGAGGAGGCGCGCGAGGAATCGGACCGGCGCGCCAAACGCATCGTCTCGATCGCGATCGAGCGCCTCGCCGGCGAATTCGTCACCGAGCGCACCGTCTCGGTGCTGGCGCTGCCCAACGACGAGATGAAGGGTCGCATCATCGGGCGCGAGGGGCGCAACATCCGCGCCATCGAGGCCGCCACCGGCGTCGATATCATCATCGACGACACGCCCGAGGCGGTCGTGATTTCGTGTCACAACCCTATCCGGCGGGAAATCGCGCGGGTCTCGCTGGAGCGGCTCATCTCGGACGGCCGGATTCATCCGGGACGCATCGAAGAGGTCGTGCGCAAGGCCGAGCAGGAAGTCGAGGAATCGATCCGCGAGGCCGGCCAGCGCGCGATCATCGAGGTCGGCGTCCACGGTATCCATCCCGAACTGGTCAAGCTGCTGGGGATGCTGAAGTACCGGTACAGCTACGCGCAGAACGTGCTGATGCATTCGCTGGAGGCGGCGTTCCTGTGCGGCGCGATGGCGGCTGAACTCGGGCTCAACGAAAAGCAGGCTCGTCGCGCGGCGCTCCTGCACGACATCGGCAAGGCCCTGACGCACGAGGTCGAGGGCTCGCACGCGCTGATCGGCGCCGAGCTTGCGCGCAAATACGGCGAGTCGGCAAAGATCGTCAACGCGATCGCGGCCCATCACGAAGAGGTCAAGGCGGAGACCATCCTGGCGCCGTTGGTCGACGCGGCCGACGCCCTCAGCGGGGCGCGCCCGGGCGCGCGGCGCGAGGTGCTGGAAAGCTACGTGAAGCGGCTGGAAGATCTCGAGACCATCGCCAAGTCGTTCAAGGGCGTCGAGAAATGCTTCGCCGTGCAGGCCGGGCGCGAGATGCGGATCATCGTCGAGCCGGGACAGGTCTCCGACGACGACGCGACGATGCTCGCGCGCGACGTGGCCAAGAAAATCGAAACCGACATGACCTATCCCGGGCAAATCCGTGTGACGGTCATCCGCGAAACCCGCGCGACCGAGCTCGCGCGCTAGGCTCGCCGCGGGCGGCGCCGGCCTTGGCTCGGTGCCGCCCGCGGGCTATCATCGCCCCCACGATGCCGACGACGCGCGAAGTTCTCCAAGCCACGATCGCACTGGAAAAACGGAGCATGGCGCTCTACGCGCGCTTCGCCAAAACCTTCGCCACGCATCCGCGCCTGCACGAGTTCTGGTTCGGGATGGCGCGTGACGAGGCGCGCCATGTCGGCGCGCTCGACCTGGTGGCGACGGTGCTCGACTTCGAGGGGATGCTCGACCGGCCAAGCCCGGTCGCGCTCGACGACGCGACCGTGGCGCGGCTGGCTGCGTTGCTGGAGCGCGGCGCGCGCGAGGCCGCGAGCGGACTCGCGATCGAGCGGGCGCTCGCGCTGGCGCTCGAGGTCGAAGAGACGGAGCTTGAGGACAAGGTCGGCGATCTGCTCAAGGCGCTGCAGCAGCATGACGAGTACGAGCGCTGCATGCGCCTGTTGGTGCACGATCTCGGCGAACTCAGCTACATGATCGAGCAATATTGCCAGGACCCGGCGTTGCTCCAGCGCTGCGACGAGCTGGTCAACCATCACGCCGAGACGCTGCGGCTCTCCGCCGCGCACTGAACGGGCGGAAGTCACAGCCGATCCGCGCCGACGGCGCCACGCGCATGGACGCATGCCCTGCCGTCGGTTATAAATGATGGTTCGCGCTGAGGAGTAGCCGAATTGGCAAGGCACCTGACTCTGGATCAGGGGATTGGAGGTTCGAGTCCTCCCTCCTCAGCCATCGCTCCCTTGTGATTGTGTAGGGAGGCGCTCACCGACTGGTCCCATCGTCTAGTGGTTAGGACACCGGCCTCTCACGTCGGGAACGCGGGTTCGACTCCCGCTGGGATCACCAAGGGCTTTTCGACATCAGTCTTCTTTTGACAGCCAATGTTGACAGCCACCAGCCTTAGAATCTGTCAGCGGGGGTGCGAAGAATGACCTGCGAAGTGGCCATATGAATCGCCGAGCGCTGGTCCTGGCGGCGGACAGCGCTGGCACGGTCACAACGTGGGTAAATGGAAGGCGAGAGAGAAGATATTTTAAGGGTGAGAACAAAATCTTCCAGCTCTCAGAGTCTCGACCCATCGGGCTCATGACATTTGGCGATCCCGATTTTTGCAGGGGTGCCCTGGGAACTGATCGTGAAAAAGGTTTCGCTCGGAACTGGGTGCAAAATCGTTCAAGGACGGAGCGGATATGGCGACGAATTGCTTTCATACCTGTGAGACCATACGAAGCTGTTTCCAACAACACATCGCGAGAAGACGTTCAGGCGCAAGGCTTTTGCCGTAGGTATTGGGATCACTTCCGAAATCCTTAATAACGACCGCTTCAAACAAGCTGCTGACGATAAAGTTAAGGCTGTCGAATTTCGCGCTCTGATCGGCGAGTTCGATATCAGAATAGACGCAGACCCGCTAGTGCAGCCGGTAACGGCCGATGAAATTAGCCACGCCCTATCGAAACGATACCGATTTTTAGCTTTTCTCGCGGAACAGCCTGTTCGGCTGACGGGGCAGGCGCGCTCTATCACTGTCACCAAAGTGTCCGAAATTCTGAATTTCGCCTCATTCCAAGCACAGATGCTCGCCGTCGACCCGCACACCCGCGAGTGGACGCGGCCATCGGTCCAGTGATTCCCAGCCGGTTCTTTTGCGCCCGACTGAGGCGGCCAGAGCGGTGAGAAAGTATCTCGCTACGCAGTCCGAGCCGCGGGACTATGCCGAGATCCAGGACGCGGTTGCGATGAAGCTGTCGCCAGTCGTAACCGCCTGCCGGCCGGTTACGAGGCCGGCATTTGTGGGCGCGAGGGCAAGGGAGTAAAGAAAGACGCGTTCAAGTATTTTATGAAGAATTCAGTTCCGGCCCTTATATACGCGAACCGGGAACGGAATCCGAGAGCGGCGGCCGGAGCGATGGCGAGAGCGGTGCGGATGGGGCGGGAAAAATGCAGTTCCCGAAACCCCAACGTAAGGGGCGGGAACAGCATTCGCGAGATACAATCTGACTCACGGGGAGAAGCACAAATGCAGTTCCGACAGGCCGGGAACGGAACCCGAAAAAAAGGGGCTCGGGAACGGAATCCGCAACCCAAAACGGGGAGCCGGTGGAGGCTGCGGGAAAAGCAAGAACTGCAAGAACAGCGGGAATGGGTGAAGGCCGATGAATGACGAGGACTTGGCCCGCCCTTCGGTTTCCTGGTCGTCTCTGGCATATGCCAGGCAGGTCCCCGCCACGCTGCTGCGCTTTGCATAGGTTCAGTAGGCCAGTAGAAACAACATGTTCTCTAAGACCGACCTTACGATTGTGTTCGCGGTAGTCATAGGCGCTTTGTGCGTGGCTCTCTACCAAGCCTGGATACAGCCAATTCAAGCTATCGTTGCTTTGGTGATTTTGGTCGTAGCCACGATCGGGCTGACGGTCTTCAGGTGAAGCAGAGAGGCCGACCCGATCATCAAACAGAAGCTTGCGACACCCACGCGAGCGAGCTGTGCGCTGAGCTGAGAGTGATCGACCGCAGGCGCTGCGCTGGATAGAATTGCGGTCCATGAAGGGCCGCCATGCCGCCGCGCTCGCCCTGGTCGCCTGGTTGATGATGCCGCTGCCGCTTCGCGCTGCAAGCGGCCCAATCGCTGTATCGGGAACCGCGGACGTTCAGAAGAGTTGGTACTTGATGTCGCCGTTCCCTATGAGACCTCAACAATTTAGGGGCATCGTAGTGAGCCCTAACGCGCCCCTTTTGCACTGGGAGATAGTTGACACTTTCCCTACGCAACAGGCATGCGAAGCGCAGCTAGACACTACCCCTCCGGCGCCGCCGGCCGTGGGCGGCCACCTAGACCAGTGTGTCGCCAGCGACGACCCGCGGCTCAAGGAAAAGTAGCGATGGGCCGCCGCGCCGGAACCTTCAAAACAAACTTACCTTCGACCGCTACTGTGAGCGGCTGCGCGCGGCTCTTACGCCGAATTCGCCTCGCCAGCACCTCGCGCCGTTCAGCAATGATTCAGCTCGCGCTTATGTGCGGAGGCCTCGCGCTCGCGACCTGGGGATGTGGCTTTCTGGACATGGTTTTCAATGGCGAAGATTCAAAGACCATGCGGGAATCAAACGTATGTGATGATCTCGGCGCGGAGTACTCCTCTAAGATTCCCTTGTTGGTCGAGCTTCGGACCGATAAGGCTGGCACCACCCGCTATCGCGCTCTAAGCCTCAGCGGCACGGAAATGGAGCCGCAATGGGTTCCGATGCCGAACCAGCATGCAGGTGCTACCGGTTGGCTACAGGCGGGGAATTTCACCAAAATGGATTTTCAGCCGCCGCTCCAGCCCGCACTGACGCCTGGTTCGTCGACTTACGTAGCCTACGCACCCGCCGACGCGCGCGACGAGACGGAGGAGGGGCAACTTAACACGCTCAATTTGGCTTTTGGACCAGAGTTTGGGACTTTCCACTGGAACGGCCGCGTGTATCGTTACTCCGCTGTGCACAAGCTGCCGTGCCATCCACCACCGCAGTAGCTGAGCACTAACCGGCCGCCGCGCTTTCCGCTGGCGCCTCTGCGAGCCGTCGCCCCTCGTGACGCTGCCGACCTTGCCCGACGCTCCAGCCCCGTAATTGATTCCTAATCAGTGAGCCTAGAGCACGAAAGCCAGCACTGGTGGGCTTTCGCGTCGAGACGGACTCGCAGGCCGGTTAGTCCGCTTTGCCCCGCGTGTCTGACTTTGCTCTCGGCTTGACGCGCTTGTGCCGTGAGCGTCCGGCTTGGACCTTGGCCTTATGGCAGCTCTCCGGATGTTCCGCGCGCCACTTCTTCCAGCGTGCTTTTACCGCCACGCGCGCAATCTCCGAACGCTCTTCCTTGCTCAGTTTCTTTTAGCCTGATTGCGGAGAGTTTGCGGGCATATTCCTGTCGCTGCTTCGCGGTTGTTCCTTCCCACTGGGTTGCCGAGAATATCGGTGAAGCCGATGTTTTCACGACGGCACGCTGTAGTCGTCGCCCTCGCGATTGCCGCCGCCTCGCAGCGCGCTCAGCCCTCCCAGAACCCCACTATCGAGTAGGACTCCACCCCTTTCTGCTGCACCGCCCCAACGCCCGCTCCATTTGTCAGCGCCACCTCAATGAAACTCGACTCGGCAGTGACCCTCGAACGCCAGCAGCCTGCGGGGCACCTACGTTGTCCCCGAGCCTTGTACTGGGACGACCTGCGGGCTTCGGCGGGCGGCGTCGAATATTTTCACCTTGCCATACTGGTGGCCCACCGCGGTCGGCGTGAAGGTGACCGTGATCGTGCAGGACTTGCCTGCCCCTAGGGTGCCGACGCAGTTGTCGATCTCTCCGAACTCGGGGGCATTGAGCCCCTTGATCGCAATCGAACTGATACTGAGGGCGACGGTCTCCGGGTTGGTCAGCGTTATTGGCAGTGTCTTGCCGCTTCCCTTCGCGACCTTGCCGAAGAACAGCGCAGTGGGCGAGCGCGGCAGCCTGCCTCTCACCCCGTAGCCAAAGAGATGGAAGACCTGAGGTCGGTTCCTCGCGTTGTCGAAGATTTTCAGCCTGGCGGTTCTGAGTCCCAGCCCGGTCGGTGTGAAGGTGAGATTCAGGAAGCATTCAAGTCCCGGCGTCATCACCGGCGGACAGGTTGAGGACTGTATGGCGAAGTCACCTGAGTTGGGCCCAACGAACTCTATCCCCTCAAGTGTGATAGGAAGCGCCGGGGAGCCACTGGGATCCTTCAGATGGACCTGGACGGGCGCGCTGGCGGCGCCGGTCACGCCAAATACGGTGTTGGGCAAGGACACGGGGTCGGACCCGAAGTGCAGCGCTCTGATTACGGGCGTCGGTGTCGGAGTTGGTATGGGTGTGGACGTCAGAGTTGGTATGGGGTGGGCGTCGGAGTTGGTATGGGTGTGGGCGTCGGAGTTGGAGAAGGCTTCGGGGTCGGCTTGGGAGTGGGAGTGGGAGTAGGAGTGAGAGTGGGCGTGGGCGTCGGAGTCGGCGAGCCGTTGTAAGCGGAGGCAAACGCGCTCATGTCGACGCTTCCCCAGCCGGTGACGAGGTCGTAACCGGCTCCAGCGTTATATCCGGTTACGCCATTGTAGGAGTTGTTGCCGGAGGTTACGTCCTCGATTCCATTGGCCAGGAGGCCCGTTTTAGCCAGGCTATAGATCGTCGGATTGAGCAGCCCAAGGCGTGCGCTGCCGTGCTGATTGGCGATCACCCGCGAGTATCCCGCCCATAGCGGCGCCGCAAGGCTGGTGCCGCCCCAGCAGCACTGGATCTCTGCGACGCCACTTACGTCCGCGCCGATGAAGACGAAGGGGGACCATGCGATCATCGCCACGTCGGGAAGGTCGCGCGCCGAATCGCTGGGCACGCCGGGGCCGGTCTGCCATGCGGGCTTGGGGAAAATTTGGCTCGCGCCGCCACCGCTCCCATTCCATCCGGTTTCGATTCCGCCCGGGGCGACGCCGACCACGCTGGTATCGTTGCCTGACGAATCGTACTGCGGGCTGAAGGTGGTCCCGCCCACGCTTGTGACGTGAGGGCTGGCGGCCAATTCGTTGACATTCAGGGTTGTGCCGATCACGCAGGAATTGCTGGTGGCATCGTACATTAGGCCAGCCGCGCCCCAGTCGCCCGAGGCAATGAATACCGACTGGCCCTGGGAAGCCGCCTGCGCAAAGAGCGTATCGAGCCCGGTGAAAAACGGTGACGAGGAGCTGCAGTAGACGAAGCTGATGCTGATCGCGCCGCACACGTTGTCCGTGATGCTGCTCTGGATAGAAGTATAAAGGTTCCCGTTCACGTAGACGTGAATCGGTGTCGCGGGCGCAGTCGCATGAGCGTAGTCAATATCGAGCAGTGCCTCCGTCTCGTTGGCGTCGCCATTCCTGCCGGGTGAGGTTCCGTCAGGCAACACGCGCGTGATGTTGAATGGCGTGAAACCGAAGGTCGAGGCGAACAGGGTTACTGCTGTGTCGAGGTAATCCGAATCCTCAGCTAGCGCGACGCAGTCCGGGGAAGCAGTGCCGCCATTGCCCGCCGTGATCAGGGGTGCCTCATTGTAAAACGTCTCGACATCGAACGGACCGAAGGCGGTCGAGCCGCCGACGTTTGCACCAGGCAGGGACGCGCCGCCGCTGTCAGCTTTGGGGTGAGCGCCATCGGCCAGCGCAAGCATCGGCGCGTGCGGCAGAGCTTCACCGGCCGAAGGCACTCGGCTATGGGACCCGGCGGGCACTACGGCATGCATGTTGTCGAGCCCCTGGATCCCCACGATCACGCCATCGAATTTCGCGGGTATCGACGGGTCGGAGGTGTTGCCGAAGTTCGCGCCGCTCGTGACGATCGCGGTCGCAAAAGCAGCTTCCGCCTGGCTGACGTTGGCGGTCACGTCAATCGTGCGGCCGAGCCGGTTGATAGACTTGACCTGCAAGCCCAGGCTCTTGAGCCACTGTACCACCGCGTCTGTTTGCGCCTGGGTCGGCCCGAAGCGCCGGTTGAACTGCTCCGGCGTGAGCCATCGATGGTATTGGCTAGATGACGGATTCTGTTGGTCGGCGAGCAGTTGTTCGAGCTTCGCCTGATCGTGAATGCCGAGCACGACGGTCAGATGGAGCTTCATTGCCGGGTCCGCATGCACCAACGGACTGAGGCGCGCCAGTTCGGCTGGATGGTTTCCCTTGATCCTCACTCCCGCGCCGGCGGCCAAGGCAAGTCCGCCGATCGCGAGCGCAGCAAGGGCGATTGCGGCTGATCTCAGCGACCTATCCGTCATTTTCTGTCCAGTCCGCATAATTTCTCTCTCGAAAACCAGTGCTATGAGCCGGAGTGAGCCGGAGAATTGTTAAGCCTAACCGCTTGTCTTGCAGAGGCAGAAAGTGACGCCAAGTACACGAATCGCATTTGTCTCGGAGGGCTCGAGAGGCCTGGGAAAGGGCAAACTAAAGGGCAGATTAAGATATTTTTAGCCGAGATAGGTTCCCTATATGCTTCTTGTAACTGCTTGTGCAAACGAAATGCGCAGGCTCAACCCGTGAACCAGCAAATTTTACGCTGGAGGCGCGACTCTGTGGCCTTCATCGTCAAGGCGCCTCATCAAAATCCGGAAATTGATTGGCCCTTCGAGCTTACTCCCAGCAGACATTCGGGCTCGCATCGCAATGATCCAGCAGCACTCGTCGTGTTTGCCGGAATTGGATCGTTGGCCGAGGCGGAGGATATCCAGTCCCGGGCGGACCGAACCGGCTACGCATTGAGTTCGTCGAGCAGTGCCTTCGCGTCTTTTAGATCACGAGTATCGAAGCCTTCGGTGAACCAGCCGTAGATGTCAGCGAGCATCGAGCGCGCTTCGTCCTGGCGACCCTGCTTCGCGAGCAGCCGCGCGAGGCTCATCGTTGCGCGCAATTGATAGAATTTTGCGCCGCCTCGACGCGTAAAGGCGACGGCCTCGCGGAAATCGGCCTCGGCCAGTTCAGTCTGCCCCTGTTTGAGCCGCAGTTCGCCGCGCAGCCTGAGGGTCTCAGGGTTGGGGTTCTTCGTTTGAAGAGCCTGTTCGACGGTTTCCAACGCTTCGACGATGGCGCCCTGGCGGGCCAGCGCCTCCGCGATTTGCGCCGTGAAATTATTGAGGCCGAGGCGCGCCCCGATGTCGAGTAGGCCGACAATTCCCTGCCGGATCAGCATAATGCCCTCGGGCGCGCGGCCCAGGTACGCGCGCGCCTGACCGAGAACGCATTTGGAGTGCAGCGCCAAAAGCTGAAATTGATGTTTTTCCGACAGCTCGAGCGCTTGCGCCGCCAGGGCCTCGGCGTGCTCGTATTCTCTCAGGAGGGCGCGTAGCACGGCCGCGTAGTACCCCGAAAGCGTGGCGTAGAATGGGTTGTCCCGATTTGCCGCCGCCATCATCCGGGCCATCCTTGCGCGGGCAACGTCGGGCCGGCCAAGCACCAATGCGTTGAAACTCGCAAACCCAAACGCTGACACGGTGGCTCCCGGGTACTGTTGAAGGCCGGGATCATCGAAAAACCTCTCCCCAGCGGTGAAATGTTTCTCGACGCCAGCGAGATCGCCACGCGAGTAGCGCGTCAGGATTTGCAGGTGATGGGCGACGCCGAGAGAGGTGGGGCCGGCTTCGCGAAGGGCAAGGTCGAGCGCCAGGTTGGCCAGCGCGCTGGCGGCGGGGATGTCACCCGCGACAAGCGTGCTGACGCCTCGCAAAATCATCAGATTGACCAGTTGCGCGAGGTTGCCGCTTTTCTCGGCCAGTGCCGCGGCGCGCTCGGTGGCGTCGATCGTTTCAGGCGCGGCGTAGCCCCGCGTGACCCATAGCATCTGTACCACCGATTGCCTGAGCTTCAGTTCGCGAAGATCGCGTTCGGGCGACTCGGGCAACAGGTCGAGCAGCGCCAGGGCCTGCTGGTAACTCTGCAGCGCTTCGCTGAACGCGTTGCGCGCCTCGGCGGCTTTGCCCGCCCTTGACCATTCAGCATTCGCCGGCTCGGCTTCGCCGGCTTCGGTCCAGTGGCGCGCCAGAACTTCGGGGCGCGCCTCCTTGAACGCGGGAAATTTTTCATCGATGGTGCGCGCTACCAGGCGATGCAAGTCTTTGCGCCGGCTCTTGAGCAGCGCTTCGTAGGCCGCGTCCCGGATTAGTGCGTGCTTGAACAGGTAGGTTGCTTCCGGAGCAATGCCACGCACGTACAACAGTTCCGTGTCGGCCAGGATGCGCAGTGCACGTTGGAGGTCCTCCTCGGCCACTGGATGGATCGCGTGCAACAGGTCGTAGGAAAATTCGCCGCCGATCACGGCGCCGACCTGGATTACCTCCTTGGCGGACCCTAGCCGATCCAGCCGCGCCATCAACGAGTCTCGCAAGGTCACCGGGATCTCGCGCTCGGTGAGTTTCGCCTCGCCCCGTTCGAGCACCGCCCGCGTCAACTCCTCGACGAAGAGCGGCACCCCTGCGGTGCGCTGGACCACGGTCGCGATGGTCTCTTCGGTCAATGCCCCATGCGATGTTTCGTGCGCCGCAACCTTTTCCACCATCGTGCGGACGTTGCGCGAGCTCAGCCGGTTGAGCGCGAGCTGCGTATGGTGAGCCCGTAGCGGCCATTGAGCGCGAAACTCGGGGCGCGCAGTGTACAGGAGCAGCAGCCGCGCCGTCGCCCCCTGCTCTACGAGAAGCTGGAGCAGCTCCAGCGTCGAAGGATCGGCCCAATGCAAATCTTCGATCGCGATCACTATAGGCTGCACTCGGGCGGCACCCAGCGCCCACCCGACCAATGTTGCCAGCAAGCGGCGACGCTGCTGCTCGGGTGAAAGCGATAACGGTCGATACTTGGCCGGCATCGGCAGATTCAAGAGCGGCGCAATTAGCGGCAGAGCTTCGGCGGGCTTGAGTCCTGCCAGTTCCAGCCGGGTTTCCAGTTGCGTGAGCTGCTCCTCCGCCGACTCGTCGCCGCGCCACGCCAGAAGCTCGCGCAGCATTTCAGTAACCGCGTAGTAGGGCGTGTTTTGGAAAAATGCCCCGGCCGCCGCCTCGACCCAGGTGTGCGGCGTCCCCGCGATCTGTTTATGGAAGCGCTGCACCAGGCGCGATTTGCCGATCCCGGCCTCGCCTACGATCAGCGCCACCTGGCCTTCCCCGTCGAGCGCGCGCTCCCAACGATTCATCAGCGAGCGCAATTCGTCCTCACGCCCGACGAATGGAGTAAGTGCATGCGCTGCTGCAGCGGCTTCGAGCCGACCTCGCAATCCGCTTGATTGGATTACCCGGTACAGTTGGACCGGCTGTTCGATGCCCTTGAGCGCCTGTGCTCCGCGATCTTCAACTACGAACAGCCCCGAGATCAGCCGATGAGTATTCGCGGTTACCAGTATCGTGTCGGGAGCGGCCGCTCCCTGAACTCGCGCGGCGATGTTAGGAGTATCGCCGAAAACATCGGCGTCCCCGCCGGCGCCAGCGCCAACCACCACCGCACCTGAATCGATGCCGATCCGTGCCGCGAGCTTTGGGTGCGTAGGGTGCTCGTTGAGTTTCGATATGGCGTCGAGAATCGCCAGGCCGGCGCGGGCTGCACGCTCCGCATCGTTGTCGTGGGCCTCGGGATAGCCGAAGAATGCCATTACGCCGTCACCAAGGTACTGCGCGACATGCCCGCCAAAGCGCTCGATTGCCTGCGCGGCCGCGCGATGATACCCGGCGACGATCTCCCGCCATTCTTCAGGATCAAGCTGTGCCGCTATGCTGGTCGAGTTCACCAGATCGCAAAACAGCACCGTTAGATGCCGCCGCTCGCCGGTTAGGCCGTCGTTTGGCTCAGCTTCCGCACGAATCGGCGCGGCGACGTCGAGTGGCGCTCCGCATTGCGCGCAAAATCTGGCTTCGGATGGATTTTCGAAACCGCACTTTTGACAGTGGTGCCGGAAGGGAGTTGCGCACTGAATGCAGAACTTCGCGCCCCGGGGATTTTCAGCCGAGCAATTCTGGCAGAGCATCGACTTACCGAGTAGACCAAGCGACTAGGCCCTCTTGTATCACTCGGCACCGGGAAGAGGCAGCGGGCTGCGGAAAGACGATCGGTCGGTGTCTCTCGCGCCGAAGACGCCGGAGAATTCGACTCGACTGCTCGCTAGTCCTTGCCGCCATTAAAGCCCGGTTGATGAGCGGAGGCCCGGGTCCCGTTTGCGGGGTCGGCATCTTCTGTGTTACGGCGGAACTAAGGGCAGGCTGCGCCGGACAACCGAGAACGCGCGTGTTAACACGCGCAGGCCGATAACGGGCCGGGAACCTCGGGCGGACAGCCTGCTTTTTCATCTTGTGGTCCGACGTGACAGGTCGGTGGTCCACAATCACCATTTCGGTGACGGTGTCGTGGGCAGGGGTCGCAAGCGCGGCTCACAGTCAGCGCAGTGCACTTGTTTAAAACCCAAAGATCAGTGCCGGCTGGCTTCATACGCGGTCAGTATTTCTTGAAGTTTTTCCAGCTGAAGGGGTTTTACGAGGTGATAGTCAATTCCCGACTCGCGAGACCGCCGAATATCTTCGGGCTGACCGTACCCAGTGAGGGCTACCAGCAATAGCTTTCGATCAGGCATCCGCTCACGCAGTTCCTGAGCTAGTTCGTAGCCATTCATCCCAGGAAGACCGATGTCTAGTAAAATGACTTGTGGCTGCAAAACGAATGCAGCGGCCAACGCAGCGCGGCCATCCTTGACTATATGTACCTCGTAACCATAGTCGCTGAGTAAGGCTTGGAGGCTCTCGGCTGCGTCCGCGTCATCCTCGGCTAGCATGATGCGAAGCGATCCGCTATAAAGAGGGCCGATCAATGACGGCTCAGAGCGCGTCTTTGCCGCTTCGGCGCTCGGGATTGGGAGCCGAACTGTAAATTCACTGCCGCAACCTATTCCAGCACTGGTTGCCTCAATTGAGCCACCATGGAGCTCAGCGATGGATTTGGCCAGGGCCAAACCGAGGCCCAATCCGCCCTGGGAACGCTCGATACCTTGTTCGCCCTGCACGAAAGGTTCGAATAAGCGAGTGAGCAGTTCGGGTTTGATGCCGATCCCGTTGTCTTTGATGGTCACGTCGACATTCGAATCGCGAACTTCACAATGAATGTCGATTTGTCCATCTTCAGGAGTATATTTGGACGCATTCATCAGAAGGTTGGAAAACAGCTGGCTTAAGCGTGTCGGATCTCCGTTGACCATGATCTCACGCATAAGGTTGGGCGTGAAATGCTGTCTTTTTTGCAATATGCTCCGGCGACAAGCGTCGACAGCGTGTCCTATGACAGTGGATAGAGCGACGTCTTCCTTCTCAAGACCAATCTTGCCGTTTGCAAAGCGTGCTACATCCAGCAGATCGTCGAGCAAGCGGCCAATAACACTCGTTTGATGAGTCGCCAGTTCAAGAGGCCTACTCCTTTTCGCGTCGCCAGAGTTGTTCAGTAGGTGCAGTGAGTTACTGATAACAGATAAGGGATTTCTTAACTCATGTGCCAGCATAGCGAGGAACTGATCGCGTTCTTGAACCTTCTGTTCGAGGGTATTTAGTAATGATTTGACTTCGTACTGACGTTGCCGGGCGGAAAGAACGTTTCGGACCACGCTCACTAAGATCTCGGTCTTTGTAGGACGCTCGAGAACAGTCACGTTGGCTCGTCGATACAACGACGGAAACGAGTGAACCATACTCTCGGCGTTTTGACGCCTCGCTAGTAAGATCACAGGAATGTCGGACCAGGGAGGCTGATTTTCCAAGATCGAAATAATCTGTATGACGAGTTCCCCTGTTAGTGCTTCATCGGCGACTATCAGTGCTCCGATCTCTGATCCAAGCTCTCGGCAGAGTTGCGCAGCGGTATCGCAAGGCTCTGCGTTGAAGCCGTACCGTTTGAGCAGGTCGACAGCGAGTCGGGAGTCGCGTCCCGTCGGGGTCAGCACCAACAGACGTCGCTCCGCACTTTCATTTCGATCGAGGTTCACCAGGTGGAGTTCCTTCTGCTAGGATGCCGTCTGATCGCCGCCAAAACGAAGTTGGCCTGAAAGCACGCCCTCGAATTGAGTGAGCGGCTCTCCAACAACGATTCCGTCTTGCGAGCTGAGAACCAACTCGCGAATCGTTCGTTCATGCGCGCCGCGCCGGTTCTTAATCATCGAAATTGCTTGTCTAACACGCCCCGAGCTCTCGAAATATCGTAGAACGAGCATTGCATCGGCGAGATAGCTGGCATCTATTGGCGATTCCAACGTTCCAACCACTCCGTCCTGCGCGGTGATCACCAAGGTTACGACGCCTTGTTGATTGAGATAAGTGAGTAGCTCGTGGATATGCAGAAGAGGAAACTGCTCATCCGGAATCAACTGCAAATAGCCATTTAGTGTGTCGATAATAACGAGCGAAGCGCCATCCTTTTCGACCGCGTTCTGCACCAAATGGGAAAACTCTCCTGATGAGAGCTGTGCCGGATCAATCTGAGTGATCGTTACAATGCCCGACTCAACCAATTCCTCGAGCTTCATACCGAAACCAGCGGCTCGAGCCGTCAGGGTCGTTTTGCCCTCGTCGAAAATGAAAAATGCCGAACGTTCGTTCCGCTCAGCTGCATTCACCGCATAAGCGCATGCTATCGAAGACTTGCCGGCTCCCGCCGGTCCCGCTATAAGAGTGCTGCTGCCCCGCGCCAATCCACCATCGACAAGCCGGTCCAGACCCTCGATACCGCTTTTGTACTTTTCTCGTTTGAAGTCTTTTTGATGCATAGCGGCGACTAAGGTCGGAAAAACCTGCAGGCCGCCGTGGCGAATAACAATATCGTGATACCCCTCACGAATACTGCTGCCTCGCAGCTTCATAACCCGCAATCGTCGCCGACTCGTTCCATAATCGCGCGGGTTCTGTTCAAGACCGATCACGCCGTGGGCGATGCTTAAAAGCTGCGGATCCCGGTCGGGCATCGCCTCGTCGGTAAAGACAACTGTGCAGTTTCGCTTGGCAAAGAAATTCTTGAGTCCGATTACATGACGCCGATAGCGAAGGGGATCACGGGCAAGCAGGCGCATTTCTGAAACGGAATCGAAAACCGCGCGCCGCGGACTCAGGCGGTCGATCAACTCGTAGAGACTTTTCATCATCTCATTGAGTTCAACCTCACCCGGTTCAAAGATTGTATAATCGCTATCGGGACTCGAGCTTTCTTGAGCAAAATTCGGTACGTAAAACTGCAGCGGCCCGTCCAAATTCCAGCCGTGGCTATCGGCTACCAATCGTAGTTCGTCCTCAGATTCGGAAAAGCTAACGAAGAGCGACTGCTCTCCGCGGGCAACCCCCTCGAGTAGAAATTGGAAAGCAAGGGTCGTCTTACCGCAACCCGCGGTTCCTTCAACAACGTACAAGCGATGTTCGGGGAGCCCACCACCGAGGATTTGATCCAAGCCAGGAATTCCGGTGGTTGCTCTCGAAACTTGAATACTTTTTGCTTCGGCCATACCGGGACGTTACCAGAATCCAACAAACACACCATACGCTCGAAATAGAATGCCGTATGAGCGCCGGGCGAATGGTCATGATTTGATAAACGAAAGAAGTTTGCCGTTTGCATTTGCGTCTTCTTGGATGTCTGACGCAAGCTCCTCTGAAGGGCGTGGCGAACCGCCCGCGCCACGGGCCCAGAGATTTTCTTTCGAATTGCTCGGCGTCTCGGTTGGGTGGTTTAGTCCACGCCCACAGCGACAGACAGCGGACATGGATGCGCCCATCTTGCAGCCAAATCACGAAATTGCGTGCGAACGCGCCGAGCGCGACCGATGAAGCGATTGTGTCGACCTGAAAACGCGTTTCGTAGCGAGCGGAAAGGGCTATCGATTCGTTTCCACTCAGATATGCGGACTCCTCGCGTTACGGCGAGCTCTCGCTACGGCCTTAGGTAGGGTCGCCATCGGAGCGGCGGGACTGTGCACTGCTGCGCAAGTTTAAGGAAACGCAATCGAAGTGTTTGCTCGACATCACGGTATCTGGCAAGCGTAGAAATCGGTGCGGGCCTCTTCCCGGGACGCGAGCACAGCGCCCGCGAACTTCCGAGCCAAGGCGCGTGCAAGTGGAGATAATTAACGTGAAGCGGGGAGCTCCGCCATGGACTTCGGCAAATTTCACTTCGGTAGAATCGAAATTGATGGCGGTACCTATGAACGTGACGTCGTCATTGACCGCGGCAGGATTCGCAAGCGCAGGAAGAAGGCCTCGAAAAGATTCCGCGAGGAGTTCGGACATACCCCGGTTTCGGTCGAGGAAGAGATACCCTGGAAGTGCCAACGCCTCGTAGTCGGCACGGGAAGATATGGATCGCTTCCGGTGATGAACGAGGTGAAACTCGAGGCGCGCCGTCGAAAGATCGATCTGCTGATCTTGCCCACGGAGGAAGCTATCCAGACGCTTGCCAACCAACCCAAGCGAACAAATGCCATTCTCCATGTGACGTGCTGACCGATCCGCGCTGCGTTGTGAGAGGCCGGTTGTCGGTGGCGCGTCGATTGACCAAACCCCACGGCTACGGTGGTGGGCTTTCTCAGGAGCCTGAATTTAACTGGCTAAATTGCTGGTTGCAAAATGTTGCGGTAAATTGATTTTGCCCAAAATCAGTCGGTTCGAGTCCTCTTTATTTTGCGCGGATCCTGAGGCGATGGTATGCCGAGCGCGCGCAAGCCAAAGACCGCTCGATTTTACCGGAGAAACCCATTCGCTCCATTTAGCGGCAGCGCTGGAGCCGCTCACGGCCCAGGTAAGCCCATCCACCTTTGCGAGAAGGTCCGGTGTTAACTGGTGCCGCCGTGCTGCGGCGTTCGGTATGGAGGGATGACAAGTTCGGTGCAGGAAATCAGTGCCGTTTGGTCCGAAAAGACCCAGACCGTACCGGTGTTCCCCCAAAGCTTCGCTGGGCGATCAGGATACCCTACGAGCACGCCCGTTGTAGCGTTGCCCATTCTCACGACAGAAGGCGCAAGCGGCTCGCCCTTATGGGGGCTCGCGATTACGCAGTAGACGAAGGCACGGTACGGGTTTGCGGGTAACACCGCGGTGGTCGCTCGTGATTCAACCAACGCGTCGGGGTGTGTGACATACGCATACTGCGCGTGTGCCTTGCCTAACATGAGACACAAGACTGCGAGCGCTAGAAGGAATACTCGTGGTCTACTCATTTCACTTCCACAATTGCGCTACGACTGATGCGGCGACCGTCTACCGATGTCCTTTCGCGCAAGGTCCGGACTTAGCACGAGTACCCTGCTCCGCTGCGCGAGGCTCTGGAATTTCGGGCAGGCATCGCCCACTTGCACTTGTGCGACCTCCCTGAATTATGAGTCTCGCTAATCGGGCCAGCAAGCAGGATGAGTGCCGAGTGGAACCGGCGGGCGCGTCCATCGCGCCCTGGTCTCGGACATTTGCACGACCGGCGCGAGATGACGCAAGCGGCCCAGTGGCGTCTGCGTTTCGATAGTGAGACGCGCGATCTCATCCGCCGGCAGGTCACCGGGAACGCCTTCGAGCGAGGCGGCGTCAAGCAGGCCGCGATCGACGATGAATTTGCCGGTACGCGCCAATGACACGCGTACCAGCCAGCTTCCTCCCTCGCGGACGCGACGCGCCAACGCGACCATCGCTCCATACGCCATCAGATGGCCGCTGACGTAATCGATCGCGGATACGGGCATTAGCCGCGGCTCCGTGCCACCGCCCGACACCAACGCCATCCCCGTAGCGGTTTGCACAATCGTGTCGAAACCACGCCGCTCGCGCCAGGGACCCTCGCGACCCCACGCACGCAACTCGACGCAGACGATACCGGGACGTATCTCCGCGAGGGCTTCCGGCGAAAAGCCGCGGCTGGCGAGCGCTCCCGGCCGATACGACTGCGAAAACACATCAGCACCGCGCACCAGCGTCAACAGCGTCTCGACGTCCTGCTGATTACGCAGATCCAGATGCGCGGACAGCTTGCCAAGGCCGGTGTCCAGTTCGACCGAGCCGGAATTGGGCAGGTGCGGAGCGGTGATCTTGAGGACATCTGCGCCATGCTCGGCGAGCGTCCGCGCGCAGGTCGGCCCGGCGAGCACCCGAGTGAGATCGAGCACACGAACGCCCGCGAGCGGACGCTCGCCTCTTGGTAATGGCTCAGGGGGCGCGTTGGTGATCCGCACGATCTCCACCAACGGTAGTGATGCCACTGCCGCAGCCTGCGGATGTTGAGCCCATTCCCCCGTCGTGCGGGCGAAAGCGCCGCATCCGCCCGACGTCATAAACGCGTCTTCGAGCGCTTTTCCCTCCAATTTCGCAGCGGCGGCTGCCATGTCTTCCTTTTTCGGGGCCGCGACACCGAGCACTGCAAGGTTGCGATCGCGAAGGTTCGGGAAATTGCAGTGGACGAAGACCCAGCGCCCGGCGCTTACCTGGTAGAAGCCCGATAGCGGATCCATCGGATCGCGCTGGGCGTGACCGTCGAGCTTCATGTATCTGGGGCTGCGCAACGATGCAACGGCGGCGCGAACATCTACTTCGACTTCCTGTCTACGGCCCGTTCGCATCTCCCAGATCGAGGCCGCCCCGAGGCCAGCCGCCGCAATCACCGCCGAACCGGCGGCGCCGATGCGATAGCGCGTCGGAATTACCGGGTCGTCACCGACGATACGCACATTGGCCGCGCTCGCCGGGGCAACGTCGGAAGATTTGAGAATTTCCGCAAGAGCAACCTCAGGCGCTAAGCTCATCGCTGACTCCTTCGCAATGCCAGCAGGCTAAAATCCCATAGGAGGTTGCGCTAGGTGCTGCCATCCAACTGTCGCGCATCCATTCGCTATCTGTAGTCCGGTTTCACTCACGCGCCAATGCTGCCGCGTCGCTCCCGCTATCCAGCAAAGAATCGAGCGAACGCGGGTTCCACTCCCGCTGGGATCATTCAATAGAATCCATCTTAATTAGGCACCGCACGAAACTCGCCTTGGCGCCTGACAGCCAGTTTCGAATCCGGAGAATTCCCACGCTTTGGTTTGGGTCTTCGGTCTGCGGGCAGCGTCGTCAGGAATGGGCAGATTAGCCGAGCGCTTTGCGGAGGATGACACAGGTCACTTTGTAGCCGGCTGCGATTTCACCGAGCCTTTTCAAAGTTGCCCATCATCCCTGCGGCCGGTAGAGAGGCACCGCACTTCGCGCCACCATCCTGCATAAGGCTCGATAGTTGCTATTCATTTCATGGGCAAAGCGACTCGGACGAACAAAAGCGGCTTTGTGAAGGGAAGTCCCTGCAAATAAAGCAAATAGTTCCTGGATAGTTGGTCGATACATCGTGTCTATCGGATCTGGGTGGTGGGAATCTATACGGCACCGTTACAATGATGTAGCCCCCAGGCGGCAATATCGACAAGATCGCATCACGGACTACGGCGCGATCAGTTACATGTTCCAAGAGATTGCAACACATGACTGAGCGGACGTTAAGTTCAGCCAGTCGACCCCGAAACGATAAATCGGTTAGATCTCCTACGATATCTACCCCGGGAGCGGCTTTCGCGTCGACATGAATTACTGGCAGGTTATTAAGACGAGCTTGCTCGAACAGCAATTTGTCGATGTACTGCTGTTCGACTCTCCGAAAATGCTCGGTTGAACTTCCTAGATTGCACATCGGGTAGATTTCGTTCGGGCGCAGGTCATTCAACTGCCGATTTAGCCATTTAGCTTCTTCAACCAGCATAAACAGTCATTTCCTCATTGCAGGTAGGTCGAAAACGCACGTTCTTGGCGAGTCTCGCCTGAAGACTTCTCGTGACGAAAGACCTTGAGGCCACACGCCAGCTGCGGCATGGCATGGCTTCATGGCTCGCCATCTAGCAGAGATGGGCAGAAAATGCGACGCGGCCAGCGGTAGAACACTATACCCCATACGGTGTCGTGGAATTTGAATATTGTGAGGGTAATCTCCCTAGACCTGGGTGCCTCGGCGGTGTATTACTATATCCCCTAGGGTATAGAGGGTTTCACATATGGGACATACCATCAAAGAAAAGACCAAGCTCCTGAACCGGGTGCGACGGGTTCGCGGCCAGGTGGAGGCGCTGGAACGCGCAGTGGAAGAGGAACGCGGCTGTTCGGACGTGCTTCATCTCGTCGTCGCGGCGCGCGGCGCGATGAACAGCTTGATGGCGGAGGTTATCGAGGATCACATCCGGATGCATGTCGTCGATCCGGATCATGAACGCGGCTCCCGTGCGCGTGGCGCCGAAGAGCTGATCGAAATCGTCCAGGCTTACCTGAAGTAGCTGGGGGGCCGTGTGGATCAGCAGGAACGAATCGAGCGTGCGGCCTCACTCGACCAAAAACAGAGCGGGGCACTCCCGCTCTCCGTCGAGGAGCACGAAAGCGGCCATGTCCTCGATGGGATCGAAGCAGCGCGGATCATCCTGGTCGCGCTCGCCGCGACGGCAGTGTGGTTCCGTGCGTGGGAACCCTTTCCGAGAGTCAGCCTGATCGGCGTCCTGGGCGTCCTGATCGGCGGTTGGCCAATTTTCAAGGAGGCAGCCGGGAACGCCGCCGCGCGGCGGATGACCATGGAATTGTCCATGAGCATTGCCCTTGTGGCGGCCGCCGCGATTTCCCAGTTCTTCACGGCGCTCATCATCACACTGTTCGTTCTGATTGCCGAGGTCCTCGAGGGGATGACCGTTTCTCGCGGAAGACGCGCGATCCGGGATTTGACGGATTTCCTGCCGCGTTCGGTCACCGTCCGAAGCGCCAGCGGCGTGCGCGAAACTTCCATCCACCAGTTACGAGCCGGCGATTCCGTGCTCGTCAACCCTGGCGGTCTCGTTCCCGTAGACGGCACCGTGCTGAGCGGCCATTCATTTGTCGACCAGGCGCGGATTACGGGCGAGTCGATGCCGGTTGAGAAGCTACCGGGCTCGGTCGTGTACGCTGGAACTATCAATCAAACGGGAGCGCTTGAGATCCGCGTCGAGCGCATCGGACGCGATACCAGCTACGGCAGAATCATCGAGGCCGTCGAGCACGCCGAGCGTTCGCGTGCGCCGGTGCAGCAACTGGCAAATCGGCTCGCCGGGTATCTCGTTTATTTTGCGCTCACGGCCGCAGCAATCACGTTCATCATTACGCGCGACGCGCTTTCAACGATTTCGGTAATAATCGTCGCGGGCGCGTGCGGCATCGCCGCCGGCACGCCGTTGGCAATTCTCGGAGGCATTGGCCGCTCGGCGCGCCTTGGAGCGATTATCAAAGGCGGCCTCTACCTGGAAACTTTGGGCAGGGTGGATACTGTCGTTCTCGACAAGACCGGAACACTGACCTTCGGCCGCACCGAAGTGCAATCGATAGTTCCGGCCGCGGCTGTCTCCGAAGCCGAGGTCCTGGGCGCTGCGGCGTCGGCGGAAGTGCGCTCGGAGCATCCGCTGGGCAAAGCGATCGTTACTCTCGCGCGAGCGAGAAACCATTCCCTCCAGGAGCCCGAGGAGTTTGACTACGTGCCCGGCCGCGGCATCACGGCGATCGTGAATGGCGCGACGATCCTCGTCGGCAATCGGCGACTCCTGACCGATCACGCGATCGAAGTGCCACGCAACGTCGCCGCCGGCGCCGATAGCTCCTCGGAAGCTTTCGTCGCTCGCGACGGACGCTTTCTTGGAGCGATCGTTATCGCCGATACCGTCCGGCCGGAGGCGCGGCGCGCTATCGAGGCGTTGAATCGGATGGGCATCCGGAGCGTTTTGCTGACCGGAGATACCCTGCCGGTTGGCGAGATGGTCGCCCGCGCCCTTGGTATCAATGAAGTCGAAGCCGACCTTATGCCAGAGAAGAAGCTCGCGCGGATCAGGAGCCTGGTGGCGAGCGGCCGCATCGTCGCGATGGTCGGCGATGGCGTGAATGACGCTCCCGCGTTGGCGGAAGCGAACGTCGGCATCGCGATGGGTTCGGGCACCGACGTTGCGCGCGAAAGTGCGGACGTGGTGCTGCTCGGCAACGACCTGGTGAAATTCACCGAGACTCTGGAGATTGCGCGCCGGACGCGCCGGATCATCTGGTGGAATTTCGCCGGCACAATCGGAGTTGACTTGATCGGAATCGCGCTCGCGGCCGCGGGCCTTCTTAGCCCGACGCTCGCCGCATTCATTCACGTCACCTCGGAACTAACCTTTATTCTCAATTCGGCGCGGCTGCTGCCCCGGACGAAGCAAGTCGCTCCGGCGTCAGAAGTAGGTGCCGCATTGGAACATGACTCACTGGCGAGGGCCGCGTAACGGAATTCCCCCGGCTTTAAATCCAATTCCTGCGAACCAGCCACACCTTAACCGCTTGTGTTAGCGCGACATACAAGAGAAGCGTTACCAGCAAGAAGGGCCAATACTGCGATGGCAGCGGGACGAAGCCCAGCCATTGCCCGATTGGCGAAGATGGCAGCCACATACCAACGAGCATGATCGCTCCGGAAGTCATGATCAGCTGCCAGCTGGCGCGGCTCTGAAGGAACGGGACCTTGTTGGTTCGTATTACGTGGATAATCAAGGTTTGAGTGAGCAACGACTCGACGAACCATCCGGTCTGGAATAATGCCGCTGCGTACGTGGAATCGGGATTGGCGATAGTGGCATGGGCGAAGCGCGCGGCAAGTTCCGGAGGCGGCACCAACCCCAAGTCTCTGCACTTGAAGACAAACCACATCAGCAGATAGGTCGTGTAGTCGAACACCGAGCTGCACGGACCAATGAATATAATGAAGCGCGCAATCTCGCCCATCGACCATGGTCGCGGCCTGGCGATCTGTTCGGGATCCACTTCGTCAGTCGGGATCGGCACTTGCGAAAAATCGTACAACAGGTTGTTGGTCAGGATCTTGATCGGCGCCATCGGCAGGTAGGGCAGCCAAAGACTCGCGCCCAGCACGCTGAACATATTCCCGAAATTCGAGCTCGCACCCATGCGGACGTACTTGAGAATGTTGGCGAAGACTGCGCGCCCCTCGATGACGCCTTCCTCGAGCACCATCAGACTTTTTTCCAGCAAGATCGCATCCGCAGCTTCCTTCGCAATATCGACGGCCGTATCGACCGAGACGCCTACATCGGCGGCCCGCAGCGCCGGCGCATCATTGATACCGTCGCCCATGAACCCGACCACGTGCCGCTTGCTCTGAAGCGCTCTGATGATGCGCTGTTTGTGGGCGGGAGAGAGCCGGACGAACAAGGTGGTCTTTTCCGCGGCATCGGCGAGCTGCGCGTCATCCATCGCTTCGATCTTCTGCGCCGGTCAGAACCTCGTCCAGCGAGAGACCGACTTCCGAACAGATCTTTCTTGAAACCAGCTCGTTGTCGCCGGTAAGGACTTTCACCGTGATCCCGTGACTCTGGAGGGCGGTGATCGAAGGCGCAGCAGACTCTTTGGGCGGGTCGAGAAATGCGATATAGCCTTTCAGTATGAGGTCCTGTTCGTCGTCCTTGCCGTATGCGGGTTTCGGGTCGCAGTCGCGGTAAGCAATAGCCAGGACCCGGAAACCGTCCGCGGATAGTCGGTCATACTCCTCCTTGAGATCCTGGAGCAGTAGAGGATCCATCGGGAAGATCTCATCGTCAAGCTCGAATCGCGAACAGCGGTCGAAGACTGACTCGGGAGCGCCCTTGCAGATCAGGCGAAATTTGCCTTCCGGCGTTGTGACGATCACCGACATCATCCTGCGGTTGAAATCGAAAGGGATCTCGTCGGTCTTCGAATACTCGGCAACGGAAAGTTCCTGATGAAGCTCCTGATGTTGAAGAACGGCCCGGTCGAGAACGTTCTTCAGCCCAGTCTGGAAGTAGCTATTGAGGAACGCAAATTCAAGGACGCCATCATCGCTTTTCAGGGCAACATCGTAGTGATGCTCCAGGATCACGTGGTCCATGGTAAGGGTGCCGGTTTTGTCGGTGCACAACACGTCCATGGCGCCGAGGTTCTGGATCGAATTGAGCCGCTTCACGATGACCTTCTTGCGCGACATCAGGAGTGCGCCCTTGGAAAGGCAGACGCTCACGATCATCGGAAGCATTTCCGGCGTGAGCCCAACCGCGACCGCGAGCGCGAACAAAAATGCCTCGCCCCAGTTGTGTTTGGTGAAGCCGTTAATCAGGAACACCAGCGGCACCATGACCGCCATGAATTCGAGCATCAGCCAGGTGAAGCCGCTGACTCCCCGGTCGAACGCGGTTGGCGGGGGCGCATCCGTGATCGAGCTGGCCATCTTGCCCAAGTAGGTATTCAGGCCGGTCTCGACGACTACCGCGATGGCAGAGCCGCTTTCGACGCTGGTACCCAGGAAGCAGATGCACTTGAGCTCCAGCGGCATCTTGTCGCCGAGTTCTTCCGGCGCATCGAATTTCTCGACCGGAAACGACTCACCGGTAAGGCTGGCCTGGATCAGAAACAGGTCCTTGCAGCTTAGGACGCGGATGTCCGCAGGTATCATGTCGCCGGCAGCGAGCTTCACGATGTCGCCGGAGACCAACTCGGCCAGCGGAATTTCCCGGGCGGTTCCGCTGCGCACCACCGTAGCGGTGACGGTAATCATCGCCTTTAGCTTGGCCGCCGCCGAATCGGCGCGGGCTTCCTGGATGAAGCGCAACGAAACGCCAAGCACTATCATCACCACCATCAACATTCCGCCGACGATGTCCGAGGTGTTCTGAGCGGTTCCGAAAGAAACGGTTGCCAGGACCGCCAGCAGGATCACGAGCGGGTTCAGGCACGACCTTATGAACAGTCTGAGGCGCGTGAACCGTTCGTCACGGGCGACCACGTTCGGACCGAACTCTTCCAGGCGGCGCTGGGCTTCCTCTTCCGTGAGACCATCCGGTCCAGTCGCAAGTTCGGAGAGGGCGTCTGTGGCCGAAAGCGCAGCGATGCGGATGAGCCTCGGCGAAACCTGGATCGAGCCGCTCTCGCGCTTCGCAGCTGCGCGTAGGTTGCGCGGGAGAACGGAGGTAGCACTAAGCGCCATAAGTATCTCCAAACCTGGTGTCTTTCGCGTCAGCGAATTGCGATTCGTATTCGGTCACATCTCAATGTCCGGTATTTGGCGTCTCGAGAGTCATCGCCGCATCCACCTGATTCCTAACCTGGCCTGATTCGTAACTTGCGGCAGGCGAACGCCGAGCCGCTGGATTACCTGTTATTGAAAAATCCGAGACCGGGTACGATATGGCCGATTCGCAAGGTCTGAATGATCTAATCCGGCTGCAAGATTTGGGCAACCGGCGAGATCTTTGCGCCGGACTCAGCCGCCGCCGCGCCGGCCTCGAAAATTATGATCAGGTTGAGTGATCCGTTCTGTGTACAGAACGAAGGCGCGTGCGGTCTATCGATCTTCTGCGCGATCATGCGCGCGCAATTTTTAAGAATTGATGATCACCATTTTACGAGCGTGTGACGCATCGCAAAATGAAGCGACCCCCCAGAAGAAGGTCATTCCAGCTAGCAGCTAATGCGGCTACTTCGCCGGGGCGGCGGGGGTAAAATTCAGCGCCGCGGAATTCATGCAGTAGCGCAGGCCGGTCGGCTTCGGGCCGTCGTCAAAGACATGTCCCAGGTGCGCGTCGCATCGCGTGCACAGCACCTCGGTGCGAGTCATGAAAAACGAGCGGTCGGTTTCGGTGCGGACGTTTTGTTTGGCGATCGGCTGGTAAAAGCTCGGCCATCCGGTGCCCGACTCGAACTTGGTATCGGAACTGAACAGCGCCGTGGCGCAGCAGATGCACCGATAGAGCCCCTCGTCGTGGTTTTCCGCATACTTGTTGGTATAAGGCGCTTCGGTGCCTTTTTGGCGAGTGACTTCGTATTGCTCGGGTGTCAGGAGCTTGCGCCATTGGTCATCCGTCTTCTCGACCTTGCTGACCATGACTATCCCTTTGCTTTGGCCGTCGTTGGAAAACTCCATGATCGCGACCGCGTTGTCTGCGCCCGAAGATGCCGTGGAGGTATCGGAGGCATCCGAAGAGCGGCCTTTGTCAGCGAGCTCCCATGCGATCGCGAGCGGGACCGCGGCGAGGAGGGTGAGTGTCGCCCTGCGGCTGAGTATTTTCCCGGGGGCTCTTTCGCGGCCCTGTTCCTGGCCTTGCTTGTGCTGTTGCGGTGTAGCGCGGTACATCTCAATCCTGCTCCTACATCATGCTTGATCCGACAACCGCATCAAGCGGTACGCGGTTCCACGGCGGCCGTCGGGTCGGAGCAACCTTCCATATGATACTACCCAGCGGGATCGCGAAAGTTACAAAATGCGAAAGCTACGAATGAGGCGGGCCGCATCCGCGTCCGCGGAGCCGTTCAGACGTCAGCGCCTGAAGAAGGAGTAGCTTCTTGCGTGCTGATCGAGGTAGGTACGCAGCGATTCGACTCCCCAATCGCGAACGCTAGTCTGCCAGCCGCCGCTTGATTGCTGCTCGATCCACCATTGGGAGGTACGGAGGTTGATGTAGACGATTGTGTCGTCGCCAATCGTGGCGTTGCCGCGATGGCCGAAATGGCGCAGTTGCAGGCCGAACTGGCGGAGCAGGTCTTGCCAATATATCCAGGTCATCCGGAAGGATGACCTTTGCGAAGCGGCTGGGATATCCTCGGCCTTGATCGCGTAGCGCTCCATGAGCGCTTTCACCAGGCGAGCGGCATTGTCCGCCTCGGGCGCCAAGGCGCCGTTCTCGGTCTTCATCCTGCGCAGCAGTCCGATCTTTCGCAGTGCTTCTTCGGCTCTCACGGGACCATTTTTGCATCTTTTGCCGATGCGGCGGTTGAGGATCGGGACTGATCCGCAGTTGTCATCGCCTGGCTATCAAAGCATAGTGTCACTGCTTATTAAAGGTCAAAAGAGCTAATAACAGACGATAGATGGCTAAATTTGCTAATGTTCACCGTTGCGATCTGTGTGTCACTTGGAGCAGCTTATCGCGCAACGCAGCCCCGGGAGCAGTCGGCGCCAGGGTGGCTCCTGCGTCGGCAGTGGGTGATAATCGCGCCCGTCCTTTGCAGAAAAAAAAGGGGAGCAGGCAATGATGATTCTGAAGGTCGCCCGTCTTGGTTACCCGGTGCTGCGCGCGATGGCGCAGCCGGTCGCGCCTCAGCGCATCAACACGCCCGAGTTCCAGCGCCTGCTCGACGACATGGTCGACACGATGCGCGAGTACGTCGGCGTGGGACTCGCCGCGCCGCAGGTGCATCTGCCGCTGCGTGTCGCCGTGCTCGAGGTCGAGCATCATCCGCGCTACCCGGAGATGCCGCGGGTGCCGCTGACGTTCCTCGTCAATCCCGAGGTCACGATTCTGGATCGCGCGACGATCGAGGACTGGGAGGGATGCCTCAGCATTCCGGAGATGCGCGGGCGGGTGCCGCGTTTCAAACAGTTGCGCGTGACCGGACTGGGACGGCGCGGCGAAGCGCTGGATTTCATCGCGAGCGATTTTCACGCCCGCGTCATCCAGCACGAGACCGATCACTTAAATGGCGAGGTCTACCTGGACCGGATGCCTAACATGCGCTCGCTCTCGTATCTGGCGGAATGGCAGCGCTTCGCGCTGGCGCCCGAAGATCAAAAGTAGGGGTATCCGCAGCGCGCCTTCACTTCGGCGGATACGGGAGCTTGTCGGGAATCTTGCCGGTCAGTTTTGCCTGCTCCAGAACCTTGGCCAGCAGATCGTTTTCGGTAACCTGGCGCTGCTCCTCGGCCTGCACCTTGGCAAGGGCCGCGTTGAGTTGGTTGTTCTGGTCCTGAAGCTGCCCAATACGGCCCGAAAGCTCACTGATTTGGGCCTGCTCGCGCTGATGCTCAGCCTGGTCCTGCTGATACCACTTCCATCCGATTGCCGCGGCAATCACTGCCACGACAATCGCGCCGACCAGATAACGATACATCGCGTATAGCGTGCCGCGCGGGTAAGCGCCGCGCGCGGCGTCCTACTTATGCTGCCCTTTCGGGTCTTGACCGTGCGGATTTTGCGAAGGCGGCGGCGGGCCGACGTCTGCGATCCGCGCCTCCAGTTCCGCGCCGCCGACGATGCCCTTGGCGTCGAGCAGCCGGGTCAGCGCGCCGAGCCAGTGGCGGTAGTAGTCGGCACCGCCGCTGGTTGGGCGGCCAGTCTTCTCCGCCGCGCCGATCTCTTCGATCAAACTTTGCTGGAACTCCGCCCACTGGAAGTGGCCCGCCTCGCTGAGCGCGACCACGACGGCAAACGCGCGCGCCTCCCACGGCTCGTTGAAGACGGCTTCGGGAGCCAGCGCGCGGGCGGCCGCGATCAAATCTTCGGGAGTCTTGGCGGACATTCGATGCACCCCGTCGCCGTGCGCTACCTGGCTGCGCGGCTCTCTCACCGCCCAGGAGATTTCGGCAGGCCGGTGCCGATCATGGAATCGCGCGTGACCAGATCAGCGAGCTCGTCCTCGCTAAGATCCTCGGTGCCGGTGGGCCGCTCGGGAATCACGAAATAGCGCATCTCGGAACTCGAGTCCCACACGCGAACTTCCTTGTCGTCGCCCACGTCCACCCCGAACCCTTTGAGCAGCCCGCGCGGATCGTTCACTGCGCTCGCCCGGTAAGCCGTGCTCTTGTACCACACCGGCGGCAGCCCCAGGACCGACCACGGGTAGCACGAGCAGAGCGTGCAGACCACAAGGTTGTGCACGCGCGGCGAATTCTCGAGCACCATCATGTGCTCGCCCTGGGGGCCGGGCGGAAAGCCGAGCTCCTCGATCGCCCTGGCGGCGTTGTCGAGCAGACGCTTGCGGTACTCGGGGTCGGTCCATGCGCGCGCGACCACGCGGGCGCCGTTGCGCGGACCGACGCGCCGCTCATACGTGTCGATCAGCTCGTCGAGCGCCTGCGGATTTACCAGCCCCTTTTCGACCAGCAACTGCTCGAGCGCCTTTACGCGCTGGGCCGGCTCGGACAGCGGGGCACTATGGTGATCGTGTCCGTCGTGATGGTCGTGTCCCTCGCTCATCGTTTACGTCCCTTCCTGGCGGTCGCGCGCGGCCGAGCTTTAGGCTTGGCGGCCGGCTTTGACGTGCGCGTCGTGGTAGCGAATTCTGCCGTCCGTGTCTTAGTCGAAGACTTGCCCGAAGACTTGCCCGAAGACTTGCCGGGAGGTTTGCCGGGGGCTTGCCCGGAAGCTTGCCGGCGGCTTTGGGGGCGGACTTGACGGCCGGTTTGGCAGCGGCGGCGCGGTCGCGCTCCAAGTAGTCCTCCCAGCAATCGAGGTACACCGGCGCGCGCTGGCTCTCGTCGGGGCCCCATAATTCCCTGGCCTCGAACGCCACGGTATAGACGTGCTGCGGCTTGCCGCCCTGGCCGTGCGCGTGCGTATCGGGGAAAACAAAAACGCCGTGGTCGTAGCGGATGACGCCGCGTTTGCCGCGCGCGTACCGCGGAAGGCGCGTATGATGCTCCGGATTGAAATTGCGCGCGACGACGCGATCGCCAACCTTGAAGCCGGGTTTGTAGCTCTTGTCAAAGCGCAGCTTGACCGCGGAGCTATCGAACGACTCGACCCCGCCGTTGCCCTCGCCGTCGTCGGGCGATTCAGCCGCCTGGGCCGGCGCGGGCGCCGCGGCATGTCCGCTTAAGAGTTCCTCGCGCGTGACCACGCCCTTCTCGACCAACAGCGCTTCGAGCGCATGGAGCCATTTCTCGTAATAGCTGGCGGCAAGATAGCCCGCCGGTGGCATGCGCTCGATCGCGCGGCGGAACTCGTCGACGTTGCATACGCCGCGGCCCATCGCGGTCAGCGTCATCCCGAACACGCGCTTTTCCCACTCCGAGTGGAAGACGGGCTCGTTGTGCTCGCGGATTACCGGGCCGAAACCATGCATTCCGCCCAGGTCGTGAACGCCATTCATAGCTCTCGCCGCCTCTCCAGGTGCTGCCCGATTTTCCAGTTTAGGCTAGGCTTGCGTGTCGCTGGCAGTCAAGGCGGGACGCGCTTACCGCGCGCGGCGCGCGTTTCATCCGCGCGCAAGATTGGCAAGGTCGACAATATCCGGATTGACCCGCGCCGCCTTGCGCGTCAGAAATTGTTCAGGCCCGGGAGACAACATGAAAAGAACATCGGCCAACGCAGTATTGGCGGCGATAGTCCTCGCGGCGATGGCCGCGACCGGATGCACTCGCGCAAGGACGAGTCTCGCGCATTACTTTCCGCTGAAGCCCGGGATGGCCTGGACGTTTCGCTTCAGCGGCTCGACCGGAGCCACCGGGGAACTAACCACAGCCAATCAGGCGCCGCGCAAAGTCTTCGGCTTCACGGCGGTTCCGCAGCAGAATATGGGTGGCGATAAATCCTACACCGAGTTTTACGCCGACGACGGCGTGGGGATCCGCCACGTCGCGATCGACGAAAGCGAAGGGCTCCAGTCGCGGCTGGGCGATCATTCCTACGTGATTAAGTTGCCGATCAGCGTCGGCACCAGTTGGCGCGAAATCGATCGCACCTTCGACGGCACCGTGTACGACGCGACGACCAAGATCGAAAGCCTCGACGATAAGATTACCGTGCCGGGCGGGACTTTCAGCGGATGCGTCCGCATCCGGAGCACCGGCTCCGCCTCGGCGATGAAAGGGAACGCGCGCGCGCCCGGCAGAACGTCCGGACTACGACTCGTGGCAGGCGAGGATCTGAGCGTCGAGGACTATTACTGGCTTGCCCCAGGCGTGGGCCCGGTCAAGGCGACGCATCAGGAGAGCCGGGGCGAAGGTTCGACGGCCCAGTCGATCGGTTTTACGCTGGAGTTGGAGCATCTCAAGCAGTAGCCGCGCCGCCGGCGCGCCGTGTTTTTCTAGCCACAGGCGCCAGACTACCACGCGCCCGCCATCAGCAATCCCAGCCGCGCCGGATCGTGCTCATCGGCCCCCACCGCACGCAGGCGGCCGCGGCTGATCACGGCGAGCCGCCCGCATAGCGCAGTGAGCTCGTCGAGATCGCTCGAGACCAGCAGCACCGCGCCGCCCTCGGCGGCGAATGCGGCCAGCCTCCGGCGCACCTCGGCGGTGGCGGCGACGTCGAGCCCGCGGGTAACGTTATGCGCGACCAGCACGCGCGGCCGGCTCGCCAGCGCGCGCGCCACGCACAACCGCTGGCGGTTGCCGCCGGAAAGTTCGGCCGCGAGCGCCTGCGGACCGGCGGCCCGGATGTGAAAGCGCTCGAGCACCTCCGCGCACAGCGCCGCCGCGCGCGATGCGCTGAGCCATCCGAAACGCTCGCACGCGCGCGCGAGCATCGGGCGCGCAAGCAGCAGATTCTCCCATAGCGGCATCTCGAGGATGAGGCCGTCGCGGTCGCGGTTCTCCGCAATCACGGCCAGCGCGCCGCCACCATCGCTGCCGTCACGATCATGCGCGTCCGCAGCGGCGACGCGAATCGTTCCGCTCATGGGACGGCGCACCCCGGCCAGCGCCTCAACCAACTCGCTCTGGCCGTTGCCGTCGACGCCCGCGATCCCGACGATCTCGCCCGCGGTGACTTCGAGGTTGACGCCATCGAGCGCGCGCCATCCGTCGCGCTCGACCACCAAATTTTTTATTTCGAGCAGATTTTTTATCTCGAGCAAGTCCTTGCGCTTCGAGCGCGACCGTGCCGGCGGCACCGGCCGTGCGCGCACCCTCCGACCGCGGAGCAAGCTCGCCAATCATCAGTGTCGCCAGCTCGTTCTCAGTGACCTCGCCGCGCAGCGGGCGCGCCACGACGCGGCCGCGACGGAGCACGGTGATGCGGTCGGCGACGGTGAGCGCCTCGGCGAGCTTGTGCGTGACCAGGATTACGATCCGGCCCTCGCTGCGCAGCCGGCGCAGCACGTCGAGGAACGCGGCCAGCTCGCCCGGCCCCAGCAATCCGGTGGGCTCATCGAGGATCAGTACGCGCGGCTCGAAACTCAGCGCGCGCAGAACTTCCATCCGCACCCGCTCGGCCATCGAACGCTGCTCCATCCGCGCTCCCGGCGACGGCAGCGTAAAGCCAAGCCGCGCCGCCATCGCGGCGGCGCGCGCCGCAACCTCCTTCAGATCTATTGTGAGGTTTGCGCGGTTCGCGCGCGCGGCGCGCGCGCCGAAGCCGCCCAGCGCGAGATTCTCCTCCCACGTCATCCGCTCGAACAGCATCGGGCTCTGATGCACTGCGGCGACACCGGCCGCAAGTGCGGCGGATGGCGAGCCGGGGCGCAGCGCGCGGCCGAACAGCTCGATCGAACCCGCGTCGGGGCGGAGCCGCCCGGCCAGGATGTTCATCAGCGTGGTCTTGCCCGCGCCATTCTCGCCAAGCAGCGCCACGATCTCGCCGGGGCAGGCGTCGAAGTCGACGCGGTCGAGCGCGATCAGCGGTCCGAAGCGGCGGGTGATGTGGCGGGCGGCGAGCATCGGCGCGATGCGCTCAGGCGGGCGGTGGCGGCGGACCGTAGCGCGCGCGCACGTAATCGACCGCTTCGTCGCGCGAGGCCAGCGCGCCGTCGAGTTGCTGATCTTCGACGTCCTTGAGAATCGATTTGAAGTGCGGCCCCGGCGCGAAACCCATCGCGATCAGATCGTTGCCGCTGAGCAGGCGCGGCGGGCGAATCTCCTCGCGGCCCATCGCGGCCAGCGCGCGCGCACAAAAATGGTAGAAGCCGAGGTTGGAGCTGGAAGCGAGCGCGTCCAGGCGCGAAAGCTCGAGCAACTCGCCGAAGCCGTCCTCGGCAAGCATCCGCTTGAGCGTGGCCCGACGCATCCGCGGCGCCATCACCAAGCGCAGATGATTGCGCACCAGGTAGGCGACGCGCTCCTGGACGAAGCGCGAACGCCGCATCCGCCGCATGATTCCCTCCGCTATCGCGGCGCCCTGTTCGGTGTGCCCGTAGAAGGTGACCTTGTCGCCGGTCTCCGCGCGGCACTGGGGCTTGGCGACGTCGTGCAGCAGAACGCCAAACGCGAGCGTCTCGGTGCATCCTGCTTCCAGCATCGAGAGCGCGAGCCACGTGTGGCGGTAAACGTCGCCCTCGGGATGAAAGTTTTGCGGCTGCTCGCATCCGATCATCGGGAGCACTTCGGGCATCACGACTTCGAGCAGTCCGCTCTCGCGCATCAGCTCCAGCCCGCGCGCGGCGCGCCCGCCGGTCATGATCGCGACGAGTTCTTCGCCGACGCGCTCGGCGGCGATATCGGCGACCTTGGGCGCCGCGCGGCGCATCGCGGCCCACGTCGCCGGATCGATTTCGAAGTTGAGCCGGGTGGCGAAGCGTATCGCGCGGAGCACGCGCAAGTGGTCTTCCTCGAAGCGCTCGCTCGCGTTGCCGATCGCGCGAATCACGCCGGCGCGCAGATCGCGCATCCCGCCCACCAGGTCGATAATCCGTCCGCTTGACGGATCGAAGTACATCCCGCCGATGGTGAAGTCGCGCCGGCGCGCGTCCTCCTCGACTGTGCCGAAGCGCACTGCCGAGGGACGGCGCCCGTCGACGTAGGGTGCGTCGGCGCGGAAGGTTGCGACTTCGAAAGTGTCGCCGTCGATCACCACGACGATCACGCCAAAGCGCGCGCCGACGGCGATCGTGTCGTCGAATAATTCCTGCACGACCTCGGGGCGCGCGTCGGTGGCGATATCGTAATCCTTCGCTGCGACACCGAGCGCGCGGTCGCGTACGCATCCGCCGGCGAGGTAGGCGACGAAGCCGCGCTCGCGCAGGCGGTCGATTATCGCCAGTGCCTTCTTTTCCTTTTCGAGACTCATGGCCCGTCCGATGCGGTTTAATCTAGCCTCGCGCGGAGCGCGCGGCCACGGGGTGCGCTGCGGCGTCTCACATGAATGACGACGGGGGACGGGCGGCGTAGCTGCGGCGGTAAACGCGGATGAGCGCGGCAAACACCGCGATCACGGCGGGGCCTGCGAACAGGCCCAGCACTCCGTAGACCTCCAATCCGCCGGTGATGCCGAAGAAGAGCGCGACCGCGGGAATTCCGCTGCCCTGGCCTATCGTGATCGGCTTGAGCAGGTTGTCGATTACTCCGACCACGATGACGCCCCACACCAGCAGCACCACCGCCCAGCCCCATCCCGACGTGACCCATAGATAAATCACGGCCGGAACCCAGACGAAGGCGGTGCCACCGATCGGCAGCAACCCGGCAGCTCCGGAAGCCGCGCCGAGCAGCAGTGCGTTGGGCACTCCGGTAACCAGGTAGCCGAGGCAGAGCAGGATCCCCTCGAGCAGCGCCGTCAACAGCACTCCGCGCATCGTCGAGGACAGTATCGAGCTCAAGGTCTCGAACACCATCGTCTTGTCCTCATCGTTAAGCGGAGTGAGCGCACGCACGAATTCGAAATAGTCCTCGCCGTCGCGCAACAGGTAAAAGAAGCTGAAGAGCATGATGACGACGCCGATGACGAACGTGACCAGGTTGCGCGCCAGGGTCGCAAGGTTGGCGGTGAAATAGCCGGTCAGGTAGGTACTGGCCCTCCCCATCCAGTGGCGTACGTCCTCGATGCGCAAGCCCTGCTGCTCGAGCCAGACCTCTATCGAAGTGATCATGTCGGAATGGAGCGCCCTGCTGCCGGCCTGCGCGATTCCGCCCTGATGAACGAACTGGCCCAGCGACACCGTGGCCTCGAGCGCGAGCTTGCTCGAAAGCCACGCGGTGGGGACGGCGATCAGCAGCGCCAGGATCGCGGTGATCAACAGCGCGGCGGCAGTGCGGCTGCGGATGAGGCGATCCAGTTGGAGGAGCGCCGGATGTGCGATGAAGGCGAGCAGCATCGCCCACGCGAGCGGCACCAGGAACGGGCTCAGCAACAGGTAAAGCTCGTAGCCCATGAGGGCCAGAAAGCCGAAGAAGAAAATAAGTGCGATTCGTTCGCGATCCATCGCGCTGCCGTTGGCGGCAGAGCTTATCAGATAGGCCGCGGGCGGTCGCTCGCGCAGTCCTTGGTTGCCCGGTCGGCGGATATTTGTTACCGGATCGGGTTCGCGGCTGATAACGCCGCCCGGATTTGCAACGAAGGCACGTAGCTCAGTGGTAGAGCACTTCCCTGACACGGAAGGGGTCGGCGGTTCAAACCCGCCCGTGCCTACCACACTATCTTGCGCTACAATAGCCCCATGAGTTTCCTCGCTCTCCAACTGCGCAGGTGTGTCCGTCTCATGAATTCGTGCGTCCATTCATGATCGCCCATCGCTTGCCGACCGCCGCCGCCGCGCTGCCAAGCCCGGCGTTTAGCGTCGCCATGTTCACCCTGGCGAAGTTCTCTCTCGAATGAGCGCGAACGTCACCATATCGCTCGACGGGCAAAGTCGCAGCGTGCCGCGCGGGATCACGGTCGCCGAGGTGCTCGACGGCGCGCGCGGGCGCGAGGTCGTCGCCGCGCGGCTCAATGGCAAGCTGGTCGATCTAAGCCGCCCGATCGAGGACGACGCCACGATCGAGCCGGTCAAGGCCGACAGCCCCGAAGGACTCGACGTGCTGCGCCATTCGACCGCCCATCTGATGGCCCAGGCGGTGCAGAGCCTCTACCCCGGAACGCAGGTGACGATCGGCCCGACGATCGAGGACGGCTTCTTCTATGACTTCGCGCCGCCCGCTCCGTTCACGGTCGATGATCTGCCGAAGATTGAAGCGAAGATGCGCGAGCTGGCGAAGGCCAACTTCAAGGTCGAGCGGGTCGAGGTCGCGCGCGCCGAGGCGATCGAACGCTTCGCCGCGATGGGCGAGCATTACAAGGTCGAAATCCTAAACGGCATCCCGGACGATCGCGTGTCGATCTATCGCCAGGGCGAATGGATGGATCTGTGCCGCGGGCCGCACGTCCCGGCGACCGGCTACATCCGCGCCTTCAGGCTGACCAGCGTGGCCGGCGCGTACTGGCGCGGCGACGAGCGCAACGCGATGCTGTCGCGGATTTACGGGACGTCGTTCGCGAGCAAGGAGGCGCTGGAGGAGCATCTGAAGCTGCTCGAGCTGGCGCGCTCGCGCGACCATCGCAAAATCGGCCGCGAGATGGGCCTGTTCGTGTTCGACCCGATCTCGCCCGGCTCGCCGTTTTTCCTGCCCAAGGGCGCGATCATCTACAACGCGCTCGTCGACTACATCCGCCGCCTGTACCGGCGCTACGGCTTCGAAGAAGTGATCACGCCGCAGGTCTTCAAGAACGAGCTGTGGCATACCTCGGGCCACTGGGACAATTTTCGCGAGAACATGTTCCTGACCACCGACCGCGAGGGCGCGGAGGCCGATCAGATCGATTCGGGTCCGGAGGGATGGCGCAAAGGCTATGCGTTCAAGCCGATGAACTGTCCGGGACACACGTTCATCTACCGCGCCGAGAAGCGTTCGTACCGCGACCTGCCGCTTCGGATCGCCGACTTCGGCCGGCTCCATCGCGCCGAGCGCTCGGGCACGCTGCATGGGCTCACGCGCGTGCGCTCGATGGCGCAGGACGACGCGCACGTCTTCTGCACCTCCGCGCAGATCGCCGGCGAGATCGACCTCAATCTGCAGATGGTGCGCGACATCTACCAGGCGTTGGGTTTCGAGCGGCTGGAGTCCAAGGTCGCCACGATGCCCGAAAAGCATCTCGGCACCGAGGAGCTGTGGCGCACCAGCGAGGCGATTTTGTGCGAGGCGCTCACGCGCAACGGCTTCGCCTACGAAATCAATCCGGGCGAGGGCGCGTTTTACGGACCTAAGATCGAAATCTACGTGCCCGACGCGCTCAAGCGGCGATGGCAACTCGCGACCATCCAGCTCGATTACAACATGCCCGAGAATTTCGACCTGACTTTCACCAACGCGGCCAGCGCCGAGGAGCGCCCGGCGATGATCCATCGCGCGATCCTGGGCTCGCTGGAGCGCTTCATCGGAGTGCTGCTCGAGCATACGGGCGGGGTCTTGCCGTTTTGGCTCGCGCCCGAGCAGGCGCGCGTGCTTTCGCTGAGCGAAAAGGTCGAGGACTACGCGGCCGAGATTGCCGGCATCCTCAAGCGCGAGGGCTTGCGCGCCTCAGCCGATCTGCGCAACGAGAAGCTGGGCTTCAAGGTGCGCGAGGCCGAGTTGGCCAAGGTGCCCTATATGATCGTCGTGGGCGAGCGCGAGGCGGCTGCGCGCAGCGTGTCGTTGCGGTTGTTGCGCGGGGCCAAGAGCGAAGTCATGGCGCTTGAAAAAGTTGTGGACCTGCTAAAAAGTGAACCGCTGCCGGGCTAGCCAGTCGCGGCGGCGGGCGAGGGGAACGATTCAAATAGAATTGCCGTTGACGGGAGGAACTACCAATTCAGCGGCAAGTCGGCTGGGATGCCGACGGAGGTGATTTATTCGTAGAGATTTCCGTACCCCACCCCCGCGCGAGCCGGCGATAAGGGTGAACAACCAGATCCGCGTCCCGGAAGTCCGGGTGATCGACGTCGACGGCCGCCAGGTCGGCATCCTGAGCACCCGCGAGGCGATCCGCGTGGCCGAAAGCCGCGGTCTGGACCTGGTCGAGGTCGCGCCGACGGCCCAGCCCCCGGTTTGCCGCGTCACCGATTTCGACAAGTATCGTTACGCGCAAAAGAAAAAGACCCACGACTCCAAGCGCCACGCGACGGCGACGGCGATCAAGGAAGTCAAGATGGGTGCGCGGACCGAAAAACACGACGTCGAGTTCAAAATCAAGCACATCCGGCGCTTTGTTGGCGAAGGCCAGCGTGTTAAGCTCTCGATTTCGTTTCGCGGCCGGGAGATAACCCATCCCGAACTGGGACGTACGTTGCTCGATTCGATCGTCGCGCAAGTGCAGGACATCGCGCAGGCCGACGGTTTGCCCCGGATGGAGGGGCGCAACATGTCGATCCTGCTGACGCCGCGCTAAGCGCAACGAATCGCACGAGCCGGTGATCGCACAAGTGACCTGGAGCAAGAGCCGCAACCGATGGGCAAACTGAAGACCAATCGCAGCGCCGCCAAGCGCTTTTCCGTGAGCAAGACCGGCAAGGTCAAGCATAAGAGGGCCTACCTGCGCCATCTGCTCTCGTCCAAGGGCCGCGGGCGCAAACGGCATCTGCGGCGGCCGGCCATCCTTAATGCCGCCGACGCCCGCAACATTCGCAAACTGATCCCGTACCTCTAAAGCAACTCAGAAAAGCAACTTCTGAAAAGGCAACTCTGAAAAGGAAGGACTGACCTCCGATGCCTCGCGCCAAAGGTGGCCCCAAAACACGCCGCCGCCACAAACGACAGCTCAAGCTCGCCTCCGGTTTCGTCGGCGGCCGCAAGCTCTATCGCCAGGCCCGCAACACCCTGGAGAAGGGGCTGACCTACGCCTATCGCGATCGCAAGCAAAAGAAGCGTGACTTCCGCTCGCTCTGGATCACACGGATCAACGCGCTCGCCCGCGAATATGGGCTGAGCTACAGCCGCATGATGGACGGGCTCAAGAAGGCCGGCGTCGAAATCGACCGCAAGCAACTCGCCGTGCTCGCGCTGGAGCGCGACCGGCTCTTCGCCGAATTGGCCGATACGGCCAAGAAGGCGCTCGGCGCCGCCGCCCAAGCCGCGGCAGCTTAGGGCCCAGCGGCCCTCCGCGGCTCGCAAGGACCATGTGGCGCGCGCGCGTCCACATGGTCTTTCGTTTGATGCTCCGTGTGTTTGACCTGTTTCTTTGTGCTGATGCTCTTTGGGTTTGATAGGTCCGCATGCTTGTCGCACCCTTGCGGCGGGCGCGGACTCGATGACGCGCATACTGACTTCTTGAGGACGGGATGAGAGAACAGCTGGAGGCTCTTCGCGCCGCGGCGATGGCGGAGCTGGGCGACGGCGCCAGCGCCGAACAAATCGAGGCGGTGCGCGTGCGCGTGCTCGGACGCGGCGGCGAACTGACGGACGTGATGCGCCGTATGCGCGAGGTCGCGGCCGAAGAACGCCCGGCTATCGGCCAGCTCGTCAACCAGATAAAGCGCGAGATCGAAAGCCGTATCGAGGTGCTTCAGGAGCGCCTGCGCGCTGCTGCGCTGGAGCGCTCGCTTAGCGAGGCGCGCCTGGACGTCACCCTTCCCGGCGCGCGCATCCCGCGCGGCCGGCTCCATCCGCTGACCCTGGTGATGGAGCAGATGCTCGATATTTTCGCCTCGATGGGCTTCGAGGTCGTCGCGACCCAGGATGTCGAGGACGATTTCCACAACTTCGAGGCGCTCAATTTTCCGCCCGACCATCCGGCGCGCGAGATGCAAGACACGTTTTTCCTGCCCGGCGGGATGCTGCTGCGCACGCATACTTCCAACGGCCAGATCCGCGTGATGCAGCGCCGCAAGCCGCCGCTGGCGGTGGTCTGCCCCGGCAACTGCTACCGGCGCGACGAGCTGAGCGTGCGCGCCTCGCCGATGTTCGGGCAGATCGAAGGCTTCATGGTCGACCGGGCCGGGCGGATCACGATGGCGCATCTGAAGGGCGTGCTGAGCGAATTCGCGCGCGCCTTTTACGGGCCGCAAATCGCGGTGCGTTTCCGCGCGAGCTTCTTTCCGTTCACTGAGCCCAGCGCCGAACTCGACATCAGCTGCCTGCTCTGCGGAGGCGCGGGATGCCGCGTGTGCAAGCAGAGCGGATGGACCGAAATTCTGGGCTCCGGGATGATTCATCCCAACGTCTTGCGCAAGGTCGGTTACGACCCGGCCGAGTACCAGGGTTTCGCGTTCGGGATGGGCGTCGAACGGCAGGCGCTGCTCAAGCTCGGCGTCGACGACATGCGGCTGTTCTTCGAAAACGATCTGCGCTTTCTGGAACAGTTTCCGTCGTTCATCGCGAGATCTTTGGCCGCAAGCACTTCCGCTGCGAGCACTGCTGCCACGAGACCATCGTCATGAAGCTGCCGCTCAGTTGGCTCGCCGAGTTCGTCACGCTCGAGGCCGACGTCGACGAGTTGTGCCGCCGCCTGACGCTCGCCGGGCTGGAGGTCGAGAACGTCGAGCGCGCGGCGCCGGGCTTCAGCGACGTCTTCGTGGCGCGTGTACTCAAGGTCGAGCGCCATCCCAATGCCGACCGGCTCAATCTGTGCGACGTCGACGCGGGCGCGGTCGGCCGTTTCAGCGTGGTTTGCGGCGCGCCCAACGTGCGGGCCGGGATGATCGCGCCCTTCGCGCGCCTGGGTGCACGGCTTATCGGCAGCGGACACGGCAGCGGCGGCCATCGCCCCGCCAGCCTCCAGGACGCGCCGCCTCTTGAGGCAGCAGTTATCCGCGGCGTGCGCTCGGAGGGAATGCTGTGCTCGGAGCGCGAGTTGGGTTTTTCCGACGATCATGCGGGTATCGTCGCGCTGCCGGACGACGCGCCACTCGGTGTCGAGCTGGCCTCATATTTGCGTTCCGACGACACGGTGCTCGATATCGCGATCACGCCCAACCGCGGCGATTGCCTGTCGATTCTGGGGCTGGCGCGCGAGGTGGCGGCGCTGTTCGGCTTGAAGCTCAAGCAGCCGGCCGTCAAGTCCGCGATGCTCAAGCCGCGCGGCGGCCGGACGGAGTCGGGAGCAGAATTGCAGGCGGAGTCGCAAGCTGGATCAATCAACCACGCGAGTGACGCGCTCGCGGTCGAGATACTCGCACCTGAGCTGTGCCCGCATTACGCGGGACTGCCGATTGGCGGCGTGAAGATCGGCCCGTCGCCAATCTGGATGCGCCGGCGGCTGGAATTGTGCGGGATGCGTGCGCTGAACAACGTGGTCGACGCAACCAATTACGTGATGCTCGAACTGGGACAGCCGTTGCACGCCTTCGACAGCGCGCAAATCGCCGCGCGCCGGATCGTCGTGCGGCGCGCCGACCAGGCTCCCGGCGGCGCAGTGGACCGCGAGTTCGTGACGCTCGACAATGTGCGGCGCACGCTCGATCCCGCCGACCTGCTGATTGCGGACCCGGAGAAGCCGCTGGCGATCGCGGGAATCATGGGCGGGTTGAACTCGGAAGTCAGCGCCGCGACCACCGACCTGGTGCTCGAGAGCGCGTACTTCGAGCCGATGACGATCGCGCGCACGGCGCGCCGGCTCGGGCTTCGCAGCGAGGCCAGCTACCGTTTCGAGCGCGCGATCGATCGCGGCGGGCAGATACGCGCTCTGGCGCGCGTCGCCGAGTTGATAGTCAGAAACGCCGGTGGCAAGGTCTCCGCAGCGGCGGTCGACGCCGAGCCGCGCCCGGCGCCTGAGCGGCAGGTGATGCTGGATTTGGGCGCGGTAAATTCGATTTTGGGCGTCACGGTTCCCGATGCCGAGGTCCGCGAGCGGCTACGTGCGCTGGGCGTGGCGGTCAAGCCGGCCGGTGCGCGGCGCCTGTTAGTAACACCGCCATCGTTCCGTCCCGATCTGAACGAAGCCGCCGACTTCGCCGAGGAGATCGCGCGGCTTAAGGGTCTGGGCGAGATTCCGGCCACGGTGCCCGAGCGTGCCGCCACGCCCGCGCCACCCAACGATTACCGGAGCTTCATCGGCGCGGCGCGCGAGGTGATGGTCGGCGCGGGCTTGACCGAGCTCAGGACGATCGCGTTTATCGCACCGGCCGACAATCAGCGCTATCCGGGAATGGGTGGCGAAGCGGTGCGCGTCGCCAATCCGCTCTCCGCGGAACTGAGCGAACTGCGCCTGAGCCTGGCTCCTGGACTGCTCGGCGCGCTGCGCTTCAATCTCAACCGCGAGGCGGCTGCGTTTCACGCTTTCGAGATCGGCAAGGTGTTCTCGATGCGTGACGGCGCACCGGTCGAGCATGAGCGGCTCGCCGCGATAAGCTACGGCGATTACGCGCTGGGTGCGGTGGGACAGCCGGCGGTGGCGGCCAGTTTCTGGACGCTGAAGGGCGTGCTCGAACAATGGTTCATCGCGCTGGGTGTGGTGGCGCGAGTAGAGTTCGTCGCGTTCGACGCGGCGAGCGAAACGGAGTATCGCTTTCTTCATCCGGGGCGCGCGGCGCGGGTGCTGTTCGACGGCCAACCGATCGGATACCTGGGCGAACTGCATCCGGCGGAAGCGATAAGAGTCGAAGTGAGTAGCCCTTGCGTGCTTACTGAACTTGACTTGGTACATCTCATCGCCTATGGTTTCTTGCCGCGCCAAGAGATCGTCGCTCCGCCAAGATACCCTGCTATCCGGCGTGATCTCGCGCTGGTGCTGGATCGTGACATCTCGGCGGCCCGGGTGATCGCGGCGATCCGCGAGGGCGCGTCGTCGCTGCTTGAGAGCGTGGAGGTGTTTGACGTTTACGAGGGAGGGACGATAGCGCCGAGCAAGAAGAGCATGGCGCTGGCGTGCCGTTACCGCGGGAAAGATCGCACACTCACGGATGAGGAGGTGAACCGCACCCACGGGGAATTGATCGAACGGGTGCGGAAGGGGTTGGGCGCAGAGTTGCGGCAGTAGAAAATCCCGTTCCGGGGAAGCGGTTTGGGGGACGATACTCCGCAGAATATGACCAAGGCTGATCTCGTGGATCTAATCTACGAGCGCATAGGCTCATCCAAAAAGGAGGCCTGCGAGATCGTGGAGGAGGTCTTCAAAATAATCGAGGACAGCCTCCAGCGCGGGGAGAAGGTTAAAATCTCCGGCTTCGGCAGCTTCACGGTCAACCACAAGCGCGCCCGCAGGGGACGCAATCCACAGACCGGGATCACCATCATCATCGACTCGCGCCGCGTGCTATCCTTCAAGCCGAGCCAGGTGCTCAAGGGATTGGTAGCCAACGGCTCTAAACGATCCGCATAATGCGATAATTTCGACCGATAAAATTTCGCGAACTTGCGGATAACTTTGCCAAATAACTTGCTCGAATGACTTGGCCGAATAACTTGCTCGAATGAGTTTCGCCACATGACTTCCGCCGCTCGCACCGCGCGCCCGTCGTCGCGCAAGAATCCGCGCGCCCAGAGCGCCAGCACCGAAGGCGGCGGCGGCGAGCAACTGCTCAAGATTGGTGAGGCGGCCAAGGTGCTAGGCGTTGAAGCCTACGTGCTGCGTTTCTGGGAGACGCAGTTTCCGTTCCTGCGCCCGCGCCACGCACACTCCAAGCATCGCTTCTACGGCGCGCAGGACCTGCAGACGCTGCGGCTGATCAAGCGACTGCTCCACGAAGAGCGCTTCACAATCGAGGGCGCGAAAAAATACATCCGCGAAGTCGGACTCGAACGCGCGCTCAGCGCCAAGCCTGGCGCCGCAACGGCTCATCTCGAAGCTCCGGGTGCGGCGCACGTGACGGGCTCGACCGGCGCCTCAAGCGCGAGCGGCGCCGGCGGCGACAGCGCACGCCGCGCGCTGGCCGAGGTGCGGCGCGAGCTCGAATCGCTGCACAAGCTGCTCGAAGATTAGAAGTCCTAGCCGGAGGCGGTTCAGGCCTGCCCGGCCGCGCGCTCGGGCGCGGCCCCGCTCGACGGCGCGGCCGTGGCTGCGCTCGCCGTGCGCTCGATCAAATCGCGCACCGTGAACCCGCCGAGCGTCTCGCGCTCGCCCTGATGCAGCCGCTCGAGCATCGCGGCCACTCGCGCGTCGGAAGGCATCATGCCCGGGCCGCCGCCCCTGACGGATTCGAGCACTTCGCCGAGACCGATCGTCGAGGAGTCGCGGGCAAGAAACAATCCGTGCTCGCCCTCGTCGCCGCCCGCCGTTTCGATCACGATTCCCCCGCGCTCCAGCCGCCTCAGCACCTCGACCAGCACCGCCTCGTCGATCCCGAGTTCCGAGGACAGCGTGACGGGTGTGACGGTGCCGTGCTGCCCGGCCATCCGCTCACCCAGCCGCACCGCGACGGCAAGCGCGACCGCGCGCTCGCTCATCGCCCACGGGTCCGCGATCATCGGCTGCTTGCGCCGCTCGAAAGCCGCGGTGACCTCTGCGCCGAGCAGGATGATAAGCCAGGTCATATAGATCCACGTGAGCAGGACCGGAATTGAGGCGAGGGCGCCGTAGATCGCAGCGTAGCTGTTGACGCCGTACTGAAAATAGATGAAGGCCCACTGCGCGATCTGGAGCAGAATCGAAGCCACCAGCGCGCCAACGGCGGCGGCCTCGAAGCGTACCCGGCGGTTAGGGAAAAATACGTAGAGAAAAAAGAAGCCGGCCCAGATGGCGACGCTCGAGATGATCAATCCGGCACTGGAGAGGCTCGGCACATGCTTCAGCAGGATTTGACGCGCGCCGACCGCGCCGGCCAGCAGCACCGGCACCGCGAAGGTCATGCTCAGGTAATCGGCGAACTTGCGCGCCATCGTGCGCCCGTACACCACGTGGAAAATGTTGTTGAATGCCTGCTCGACCGTGCCCAGGGTAAGGACCACGGTGAAGAGCAGCGTGGCCGCGCCGACCGCGCCCAGGGTCCTGGCATTGACGTTGGAGACGAAGGACATCAGGCGGTCGGTAATCTCGGGCGAGTTCGCGGTGAGATAGCGCTCGAGCAGCGGGCGAATCACCTGGGCACCGCCCAGTCCGTTGAGCGCCGAAAGCGCGACCGCGAGGATCGGCACGATCGACAGGCCCGTGGTGTAGGTCAGTGCGGAGGCCCACAGCAGCACATTGTCGCGCTGGAAAGCCGTCGGCGCAGCGCTCGAGCACGCCGGCCGTGCGCGATTTGAGCGCACGGCCCAGACGAGAGTCGCGCGACTGCGCGCGCGCGATGAATTGGGAGAGGAAGTCCTGCGCCATGATGTGTCCGGCCCCAGCCGATTGTCTACTCCTTTATACACAAACGGCACATATGGCGATCGCTGCTGCACCGGCGCGTATTCTTTGCCCGCGTTGGATGATAGATGAAATCTCACGTCGCCTGACCAAGCGGTAAATTGCTGACAAGCCGATGCGGTGCCCGAATTGCTCAGCCGAAAATCCCCAGGGCGCGAAGTTTTGCAGCGAGTGCGCTTCATCAATGATGGCAAAGTGCGCTCGCTGCGGCGCGAACAACCAACCTGGAGCGAAGTATTGTAACGAATGCGCGGCGCCGCTCACTGCTTCCGCTCGTGTCGAGGCGACAGTCCAATCTCGCGACGGCGGTGCGGGCGAGCGGCGGCATCTGACGGTCCTTTTCTGCGATCTCGTCGGCTCAACCGAGATCGCGAGCCGTCTCGATCCTGAGGAGTGGCGGGAGATTGTCGGCGAGTATCATCGCGCGGCGGCGCAGGCGATCGAGCGCTTCGGCGGGCATGTGGCGCAATACCTTGGCGACGGCGTGATGGCCTATTTCGGCTGGCCCGAGGCACATGACAACGACGCCGAACGGGCCGCGCGCGCGGGCCTCGCGATCCTGGACGCGATCTCGAAGCTCAACGAACGCCCCGCCCGCCCAAAGCTGGCCGCGAGGATCGGCATCGATTCAGGCGCGGTCGTGGTGGGCGCCGGCGCGGGTAAGGAGGCCGACGTATTCGGCGACACGCCCAATATCGCCGCGCGCGTGCAGGCGGCCGCGGAACCGGGCACCGTGCTTATCACCGACGCAGTGCATCGGCTGGTCTCCGGCCTGTTCGTGGTCGAGGATCGCGGAACGCCGGCGCTCAAAGGGATTGAACGGCCGGTCCAACTTTACCGCGTAGTCCAGCCCAGCACGGTGCGCGGGCGGCTCGAAGCGGCGGCAGCAGCGCGTGGACTGACTCCATTCGTTGGGCGCGAGGACGAGTTACGCTCGCTGATACATCGATGGGAGCGCACGCTCGATGGTGAAGGCCAGGTGGCGCTCATCGTAGGCGAGGCGGGGATCGGCAAATCGCGCCTGGTGCAGCGCTTTCACGAACAAATCGCGCGGCACGCCTCACACCTGGGTCGAAGCGGCCGCCGCCCCTTTCTTTCAGAACACGCCCTTTTATCCGATTGTCGACGTCTTGCACCAGCTAGTCTGGGAGCAGAGCTTCCGCTCCTTGGACGAATATCTGCGAGAGCTGCAAACAACCGGGGACAGCAATGACCGTGGCGATGCAGTAAGCGGAGAGCCGCCCAACGACGAGCAATTCGCGCAATTGCAGTCCGGGCTGGTGATGGCAGGGCTTGAGCCGGCCCAGGCGATCCCGCTGATTGCACCGCTGTTGAATCTGCCGCTACCGCCCAAGTATCCGCCGTCGCCGCTTTCGCCTGAGCAGCAGCGCCGCCGCTTACTGGCTACCTTGGTCGAGTGGGTGCTGGGCGCCGCCCGCATGCATCCAGTTGTAATAGCGATCGAAGACTTGCATTGGGCCGACCCGTCGACGCTGGAGCTGCTCCAACTGCTGGTCGAGCAAGGGGCGACGGCGCGGCTGTTGTTGCTGTACACGGCGCGCCCCGAATTTCGTGTGCCATGGCCGCTTCGCGCCCATCACACGCAAATCACACTCAACCGGCTGAGTTCGCGCAACGCGCGCACGATGGTCGAGGAAGTAGCGGCACACAAGGCTTTGCACGGGGCATTGACGGACGAGACCATCGCGGCGCTGGTCGAGCGCACCGGCGGAGTGCCGCTGTTCGTCGAGGAACTGACGCGGGCAGTGCTGGAGAGTGGCGACGCGAAGCTCACCGGGAGCGAGATTCCGGTGACGTTGCATGACTCGTTGATGGCGCGGTTGGATCGGCTGGGAGCGGCCAAGGAGGTGGCGCAGGTCGGCGCCGTGATTGGCGGCGAATTTTCCTACGAGCTGCTCCACGCGGTCCATCCCATAGCCGAAGAAGATCTGCAGCGCGCGCTGCGCAAGCTGGCCGACGCGGAAATGCTCCATGTCCGCGGGATCGCTCCGGACGCTACTTACCAGTTCAAGCACGCGCTGATCCGGGATGCGGCCTACGAAGCTTTGCTTAAGAGTCGCCGCAAGGACCTGCATCGGCTGGTGGCTCGCGCGATCGATGAAAAATTCGTCGCGATTAGCGAAGCCCATCCTGAAGTTTTGGCGCGCCACTGGACGGAGGCGGGCGAAACCGAGACGGCGATCGAGCAATGGTCCCGGGCGGCCAAGACCGCGGAGGCTCGCAGCGCCTTCCGGGAAGCGCTTGAAAGTTACCAGCAGGCTATGGCGCTGCTCAACTTGTTGCCGGAGTCGCCCGAGCGTGACTTCGCGAACTGGATCTTAGGCAATCGATCGTTCGGATGTTCTGGGTCACAAGAGGCTATGCTGCGCCTGAAACAATCGAGGCAACCGAGCGCGCTGCGGCGCTGGCCGAGAGGAGCGGCAGCCTCGCGCAACTCATCAAACTGATGGCTTCTAGAATTATGACCGCGTACATCTCGGGCGACTTATCCGCTGCCGGTATGCTTGCTGACCAGTTGCCCGAGTTGGCCGTTCGTGAAGGCAGTCGTACTAGTTTAGGTTTGGGTCATGTGTACCAGGTATTTACCCGCTATCAGCGCGGCGACCTCGCCGGTGCTGAGAGACATTTCATGGCCGGTGCGCGAGTTTTTCGACGACCCTGGCGTTAGGCAAACACCCGCGAGCGACCGTAGCAGCCTTCGGTCACGCGAGCTGGAACGCGTGGGTGCTTGGTCGAGCCGAGGTTGCTCGGCGAGCGAAGGCCCAGATGATGGCTGCCGCGAACGAGAACAACGCACACGACGTGGCGTGCTCGGGGTATTTTGCGCGCGAGCCTCGAGGTTTTCATGAGGGAGTACGAGCAAGCCGAGACGTTGGCAGCACGGACGTTGAGCTGTCGGAAAAACATCAATTTCCGCTAATCGGCAGCACTATTCCCGATGCGTGCTGGGTCAGGCGCGCGCGCAGCTAGGCCACGCGAGCGAGGGCATTGCACTGATTCGCAATGGAATAGCCGGCTTGCGTCGAAATCGGTGCGCGTCGGGCATCAGCGCTTTAACGGCGTCTGGCAGATGCGCAGGAGCGCGAAGGTGCCATCGTCGATGCGCTTGAAACTGTCGAACAGGCGCTCCAGACGAATCCCGACGAACTCGTATACCGGCCCGAGACGCTCAGGCTTCGCGGAGAACTGCGGCTTAACCAGGGGCTGACTGAACTGCCGAGGCCGACTTCCACGAGGCAATCGCGCTCGCCCGAAACATGAGCGCGAAAGCCTGTGAGTTGCGCGCAACGATGAGTCTCGCGCGATTGCTCGCGAAACAAGGCCGGCGCGACGAGGCGCGCGCGATGCTCGCCGAAATCTACGGCTGGTTCACCGAAGGCTTCGACACCGCCGACTTGAAGGACGCGAAATCGCTGCTCGACCAGTTGGGGGCGTAGATGGCGATGCTTCTGCGCGAAGTGATCGAAAACTAAAAACCGCGGGGCGGACGGCGCATCGCACCGCCCGCCCCGCTATCCACACTCCCCGCTTCCACCACAAGTCCGGCCCCCCTGGAAACTTGCGTGGCCGCTCGCCGGATGGAAGTCTTTTCCCTCGCTTACTCCACTGCGGACCGATTGTCAGCGAACAACTTGGCCGGCGACGCGATCGGCTCGGCCACCGCCGCCGCACTGGGCTCCGCCGCGGCCGCCGCGCGCCGCGCCGCCGCGGTCGGCTTGCCGAGCGGAATCAGGTTGAGTTCGTGCGCGCATTGTTCGACGGCCTGGTACGCGAGCCGTCCCGATTCGACCGCCTGGCTCACCGCGCACATCATGCTCGCCATAGTGAGCGCGGTCAGCACCGCCGCCATCACCGAGAGGCCAATCGCCGCGCACAGCGCGGTCGCGCCCGCAAGGATCGCGAGGCCCATCAGGGTAAGCCGGCTCAGCCGGACACGAACGGCGACATGGTTTTTCAGCCGCGCTCCCTCATGCTCCTCGTCGGCAGTCTTGAAATGCAGGCGCGTCCAGGGATCGGGACGAACTTCGAGATCGTAGTCATTCCATCCGGGATCCTGCGTCACCGCGAGACCGGCGCGCGAGAAGCGCCGCGCCAGCCGTTCGAGCAGACTCTCGCGCGTCGTCCATGCCTCGTTCCAGTAGGAGAGATGGAGGCTGCGGCCGAACAATCGCAGCACGGGAAGCTGGCGCGGCCGCACTTCGTCGCCGAGGCTGACCGTACGCATCCGCGTCTTCCATCGGGTCCAGGTACGCACCATCGGTCCACTCCAGGCCAGGAATGCGACGAACAGCCGCGAGCCGAGCGAGTCGTGACATTTCTCAAGCGGCGCCTGCCATCCGTAATACATTGCCCATATCAACCCAAGCGATAGCATCGCAAGCGCCGGCAGTATCGTAAATCCGGCGCACCAGCTAAAGACCGCCGCGGCCGCGAACACCAGGTTCCATTCCAGCGTCTGCGGCAGAAAGCTCAGGATGCCCGGAACCTCGTCATGCACCGTCTGCGCGGCGCCATCCGGCCCCGTCCATCCGATACGGCGGCGCAGCGCGCCGGGCACGGTCGCTGCGAGACCCGGAATCGTGCCGCGCCATTTGATCTGGCCAAGTGCGTTGAAGCGTTCGGGATATTTCAGATAGAGCGCCGCCTCGGCGCGGCCGTAGCCGCGTTGCTGGCCGTAATAGGCCTTCACCGTGTTGCGCCGGAAGTGCCAGACGAAGGCCGCCGGGCAATAGCCGAGCGTGAAGCCCGCCTCCAGCACGCGCCAACAGATGTCGACATCGTCGCCGGCAGAACTGAACTGAGCGTCAAAGCCGCCGACCGCCACCAGCGCGGCCTTGGTGAAAACCATATTGCATCCGGCTAGATGCTCTGCGCGATCGTCGGCGACGAGCACGTGACAGGGCGCGCCCGGCGCAGCCGCGACGCATCCCTCGACACGGCCTTCCTCGTGCGGCGCATAGTTGGGACCTCCGCAGCCGTCGAAGCCGCCGTCCACCATCGCACGCACCATCAGGGTCAGCCAATCGGGGTCGACCACGCAGTCCGAGTCGGTGTAGGCGATAATCTCGCCGCGCGCCGCATGCAGTCCGACGTTACGCGCCACGCTCAAGCCCTTGTTGGGCTGGCGGATAAGCCGGAACTCGGGAAATTCCATCGCGATTTCGGCGGTACGATCACGCGAGCCGTCGTCGACGATTACGATCTCGTAATTGGGGTACTTGAGCCGGCGGAGCGACTCCAGGCACGGCAGCATCGTGCGCTCCGCGTTGTAAGCGCAGATCACCACCGACACCATCGGCGTGCGCGAGGGCCGCGGCGGACAAGTTCCGTTAAGTGAAACGAACGGGCTCGCCTCGTCTGACCGCATTTGCCGCATCGCAAGCCAATCCGCGGCGGCCGGGCGCGCGACCGGAGGCGCAACGACGCCGGCCGCGCCGACGCCGAAAGCCGTCGCCACCAGTTCGTCCTGCTCGTGGCCCTGGCCGGCCACGGCTTGAGGGAATTCGATCACCACCGGCCGCGCCATCGCGAGGTTGTGCAGCGCGATCACGAAGGGCGCGAGTTCCGCCGGACTGAAGCCGCCGACCTCAGCGTAGAGGAAATTTTCGGCTCCCGTCGCGAGCGCAATCGTGGACGGGCGATGCTTCAGCGCAACCAACGCGCGGCCGTCGCGCGCATGAATCTCGCGGATGATCCGGTCGAGCGCGCGCCGCAGACGCTCGACGCCGAGCATCCTCAACTGCTCGGCAGCGATCGGGCAATCGATGAGATATCCTATGAGCGAGGGATGGTTACGCCAGGTATTGACGGTATGAACGACACGGGCGGTCGCTTCACGCGCGCGGGCGGGTGCGAGCAGTTCATCGGGATTAAGCGCGATTTCGACCAGCGCCTGCAGACCTGTGTAGGTGGCGAGGTCAAGGACGGACTCCGCCTGTCCCTCGCTCAGCACCAGGGCGGTGATATGCGTTTCCTGCAAAGTCTGGAGACGATGCCTGAGCAGGAGCCGCTGGCTGAGGTCCAGTGCGGGTTGGACGTCGGTAAGCCGCATCGCTTTTAGAAAGAATTTCAGGCCAGCGCGGGAGAAAAATTTCCCTTGCGCTAGGATAGAGGGCCGAAGGCACGCGTCGGGTAGCACGATTCGCACATAGAGCCAAAGCTGTGCCACTCAAAAAAGCCCAGCAGTGCCTTGGCTTTTAGCGCTATTCGGGATGTCAAAGGTCAACGTAATGGGATGTCGGCTAACCCTTTTGCGACTGTGCGGATCGCAGCCCGGAAGCTTTCGCGGGTTGCAAAACACCTGCTTTGCTCCTAGAAGGCAGATTTTGGCGATGTTATAAGTCGATCAGGTAATTAGCGTGGAACAGCATACCAACGGCCGCTCGTCTCGGAGCACGGTACCCGACAAACGCGGGACTGCTCCTGATAAAGGCGGGACTGCCGCCAATAAAAGCAGTCTCGCTTTGCAGAAAGGCAAGACTGCCTCTCGAAAAAGCAAGACTGCCTCTCAGAAGAGCGCGAGTGGTGCATCGCATAAGAAGCCCACGTCTCATCAAGCCGACGGAGCGGCTGCGCGGACGGCCGGGACGAGTCTGCGATCCCCTTCCGACGTCGTGATACAGGCGACGCCCGAAGAACTGGCAGCGGTCCGTGCCCAGCTCCGCACTATCGAGAAGGCGCTTTCAGCGCTGTTTGGCAGCGACTATCGCCGGGGATCGGAAAGCCAGCGCTCGCGCCGCATTGCCGCCGACATAATCGATCGCGACTTCGAACCGATCGTGCAGGAATGGACGGCCGCCATCCGCGGAATGTTCGACGAGAGCTACGTTCCTCACAACAAGGATATACCGCGCAACTGCGCCAACGCTCTGATCCGGTTCATACAGAACTTGCGCGACCGCGACGACCTGGCCACCTACGTCCACCTGCGCCGACATTGCCAGGAGGGAATGCTGTCGCGGGTGAGGCCGTCGGAGTTCAACGTCCTGCACATCGCGCTCAAGCAAATCATCCTCATACGGGTGCGGACCGCGCTCAAGGGCCCGCAGATGGAGCGGGTGCGCGATTGCGTGGTGGCCGCACTCGACGAGCGGCGCCTGATGGTTTCGCAGTTCTATATCGAGTCGCGCGAACATGAACTGCGCGCCTCGGAGGAGAAGTACCGCACGACCATCGACCACGCGCCTGACCCGATGTACGAGATCGAGCCGTACACCTGGATCGTGCGGGGCGCCAACGCCGCAGCTGACGCGATGTACCGGATCGTTAAGGACCACGACGACAAACCGCTGGTGGGCCGCAAGTTGACCGAGCTTGGTCCGCCCGAGGACATCCCGCACATCCTGAGTCACGTGGAGAAGGTGGTGCGCGACGGCTCTGACCAGATCCGCGACTGGCCGGAGGCGCGGACGGTACTTCGACGTCAACTCGGCGCTGATCTCGTTCGGCAAGGTGCGATTCGTGCACATGATCCTGCATGACGTGACCCAGCGGCGCGAGATGCTCGACGAGCTGCTCCGCACTGAGCGGCTGGCCGCGGCAGGCACCTTCGCCGCCGGTGTCGCGCACGAGGTCAATAACCCGCTCGGCTCGATCTCCTCGCTGGTGCAGTCGCTGCTGCCGGAAGAGACCGACATCGCGCGGCGCACCTCGCTGCACACGATACTCGCGCAGATCACGCGCATCTCGACCACGCTCAAGGACCTGGTCAACTTCGCCCGGCCCTCGCCGTCGCAGCGCAGCCGCTTCGATCTCAACGACCAGGTGCGCGAGACGCTGCGCCTGGTGGCCTACAACAGCCGCTTTCAGGGAATCACCTTCGAGCCGCAACTGGCCGGCGACCTCAAGCTCGCATTCGCCGACAGCAACGAGATCCAGCAGGTGCTGATCAACCTGATCTTCAATGCCGCCGATGCGAGCCAGCATCGCGGCGGCATCATCCGCGTCGTGACCGAGAACATCGCCAAGCGCGACAACAGCGGCCAGGTCAAGAAGGTCCTGATGCGCGTGATCGACAACGGCATCGGAATTCCGCCCGAGCATCTAAGCCGCGTCTTCGATCCGTTTTTCACCACCAAGCCGGCCGGTGCGGGCGTGGGACTCGGACTTTCGCTCTGCCAGCGCATCATCCTGGCCAACTTCGGCACCATCCGCATCGACAGCGAGGTCGGCAAGGGCACCGCGGTGACGATTCGTCTTCCCACCTACGAAGTAGAGGCGGCCGCGGCCGACGCGCCGGCGTCATGAACGAAATCGAGCCGCTAATTCCCGAGGTTCCCGCGGGCCACGAGCGCACGGCGCCCGCGCCCCAGCGCGGTCCGTATCACGTGCTGGTGGTCGAGGACGAGGACCTGATGCGCTCGATAATCGCGCAGCTCCTGCGCAGCGAAGGCTACACGGTCTTCGAGGCGCACGCGGCCGAGGTCGCGCTGGGAATTTTCGAGCGCGAAAAAATCGACCTTGCGATAATCGACGTCAACCTGGGCGGCGGTGGCAGCGGCCTTGATCTTTTGAGCCGCGTGCGCGGGCTCGATTCCGAGGTGATGGGCATCATCGTGACTGCTTATCCGAGCGTGGAATCGGCGGTGCACGCACTGCACGAGGGCGCCTACGACTACATCACCAAGCCGTTCGCCAACGATCATCTCAAGGCCGTGGTGCGCAACGCGCTGGCGCAAAAGGCGCTGTTCCAGGAAAACCGCTTTCTGCGCCGCGAGCTGCGCGAAAAATACCGCTTCGAGAACATCATCGGCAAAAGCGACGCCATCGAGCAGGTCTTCCGCATCATGGAGAAGGTCGCGCGCACCGACTCCAGCGTGCTCATTACCGGCGAGTCGGGCACCGGGAAGGAGCTGGTGGCGCGCGCGATCCATTTCACTTCCGAGCGCGCCCACGCGCGCTTCCTGCCGATCAACTGCGGCGCCCTGCCCGAGAACCTGCTCGAGAGCGAGCTCTTCGGCTACAAGCGCGGCGCCTTCACCGGCGCCTCGCAGGACAAGCTGGGCCTGCTGAAGGCGGCCGACAAGGGCACGATGCTGTTCGACGAAATCGGCGAGATGCCGCTCGCGCTGCAGGTCAAGCTGCTGCGCGCCTTTCAGGAGCGCGAATGTTACCCGCTCGGTTCCAACGATCCGGTGAGCTTCGACGTGCGGGTGATTTGCGCGACCAATCGCAACCTCGAGCGCGAGGTCAAGGAGGGCCGCTTCCGCGAGGAACTGCTCTACCGTATCAACGTCATCACTATCGCGCTGCCCGCGCTGCGCGAGCGTCGCGACGACATCCCGCTGCTCGCCAATCATTTCCTGCGCAAGTATGAAAAGCAGCTCGGGCGGTCCACGATGCGCTTTTCCAAGGGTGCGATGCGCGTGATGGTCGGTTACGCGTGGCCGGGCAACGTGCGCGAGCTGGAAAACAGCGTCGAGCGCGCGGCCATCCTGGCCGAGACCGATGTCCTTCACGCTCACGACTTGCCAGACAAGCTCTCCGACAAGTCGGTCACACCGCCGGCCTCGAGCGAAGGTTCGGGAATGACGCTGGAGGAGCTCGAGCGCGAGCATATCCGGCAAGTGCTGGTCCGCGTTCAGGGCGACAAGGTCCGCGCCGCCGAAGCGTTGGGCATCCATCTCTCGACGCTCTACCGCAAGGTCCAGCGCTACCGGCTGGAGAACGTGGGCGTGGGCGAAGGCGCGACGCAACCGGCGGCTCCGCGCGGCGCGCCGGTCGGACGGGAATAATCTTGGCACGGTAATAGTCTAAGGACTGGTGCCATTGGGGGCTTGCGTGGCGCTCAAAGCGCTGGTAGCAATCGGCATCGGCACGCGATAGACTTTCAAGAGCACGGTCGAGATCCCGCCGTGCGGAGACGACGATGGATATTTTTGCACCCTCGCACTTGTTGGTTCTGCTGGTGATCATCCTGATCATTTTCGGCCCGAGTAAGCTCGGCGACGTGGGCGGCGCTATGGGCAAAGCGATCAAGGACTTCAAGAAGGCGATGAACGATCCCGAAACCCCGAATCCGCAGGCGCAGAAGACCGCCGAGTCCAAGCCGCCAGTCGAAGCGAACCCGATCAAGCCGTCCTGACCGAATCGGTTTAGCGAATCAGGCGCGGGCCTTCGCTTGATCGCGACCTGATTTGAGTCAAATCCGGCGTGCTATTCTGAAGCGATGAGATACGTAGTCACTTTGGAAGAGGAAGATGGCTGGGTGATCGCGGAATGCCCAAGTCTTCCCGGTTGTGTGTCTCAGGGGCGCACACGAGAAGAAGCCATTGCGAACATACGCGAGGCGATCGAACTCAGCCTTGAGACCCGCGCCGCGAACGGTATTCCTATCCCGGAATCGATTGAAGTTGAGGTAAACGCGGCTCGGGCCGCATGAGCCGCCTGCCAGTCTGTTCCGGCGCTGACGCTGTCAAGGCGTTTGAGAGGGCCGGATGGACAAGAGATCGGCAAAGCGGCAGTCACATCAGTCTGAAAAAAGCAGGTGAACGCGCCGTCTTGACGGTTCCCAATCATAAGGAAATGGCACCGGGGACACTGAGAAGGTTGATTCGTGATTCGGGTCTGACTGTCGACGAATTTGCTGACCTTCTCTAATCAGACATTTTTTGCTTGCCAAGCCGGCTCAATCGCCGGCCCCTCTGAAGTGGAACACTGCCGGCCGGAGCGGGGCGCTTGCAAAGAGCGCCCGGTCTCCCTTAAAGCATCAGCCAATAGTCACGCACGTTTGAGTCCCTGGCGCGCCGGCGTCGTGCCGGACGCCTTGGACATGCGCTAGTTCTACAGCGAAGGCAGGCATCGGGGAGTCTTGAAAGCAGCACGAATCCTGACCTGGATAGCGGTTGCCGCGCTCGGCGCGGGCGGCCTCGCTTACATCGCGCTCGCCCGCGGCGAGGATCGTCCGAGCGCGCTATGGTTCGTGATCGCCGCGGTCTGTATCTACGCCGTCGGTTATCGTTTTTATTCGGGCTTCATCGCACGCAGCGTGCTTGAACTCGACGACGCGCATCCAACCCCCGCCGTGCGCCTTAACAACGGACGCGACTACGTGCCGACGCCGCGATGGATCACCTTCGGCCATCACTTCGCCGCCATCGCCGGCCCCGGTCCGCTGGTCGGCCCGGTGCTGGCCGCGCAATTCGGCTACCTGCCCTCGACGCTGTGGATCGTGATCGGCGCGGTGCTCGGCGGATGCGTGCAGGATTTCGTGATCCTCGGCTACTCGCTCAAGCGTGACGGCCGCTCGCTGGGCAAAATGGCCCGCGACGAGATCGGCCCGGTCGGCGGACTGGTGGCGCTCGGCGGCGTGCTGCTCATCATGATCATCCTGATCGCGGTACTCGGCCTGGTCGTGATCAACGCGATGAAGCAGAGCACGTGGGCGACCTCGACCGTCGCCGCGACAGTACCGATCGCGATGCTGGTCGGGGTGTACATGACCTACCTGCGCCCGGGCCGGATCGTCGAGGCCTCGGTGCTCGGCGTCACGCTGATCCTTGGGGCGGTGCTCGGCGGACGTTACGTCGAGGCGTTTAGCTGGGGCCATTACTTTGCGATGGACGCGCCGCACCTGGCCGCGTGGATCATCGGCTACGGTTTCATGGCCTCGGTGCTGCCGATCTGGCTATTGCTCGCTCCGCGCGACTACCTCTCGGCCTTCATCAAGATCGGCACGATCGTCGCGCTCGCCGCCGGGATCGTTGCGATGCATCCGCCGACCTTGATGCCGGCGCTGACGCGATTTACCGACGGCAGCGGGCCGGTCTTCGGCGGCAAGGTCTTCCCGTTCGCCTTCATCACGGTCGCGTGCGGCGCGATCTCGGGCTTCCATTCGCTAATCGCTTCAGGCACCACGCCCAAGATGCTCGAGCGCGAGGGCGACGCGCGGATGGTCGGTTACGGATGCATGCTGATGGAGTCGTTCGTCGCCGTGATGGCGATGATCGCGGCGATCATCATCAAGCCCGGCATCTACTTCGCGGTCAACGCGCCGGCCGGCGTGGTCGGTACGGGCGTGGCGGCGTGCGAGAAGATTTCCGCGTGGGGCTTCGCCGTCACCGACCAGGAGATGCGCGCGCTGGCCGCTTCGATTGGCGAGCAGACGCTTTACGCGCGCACCGGCGGCGCGCCCTCGCTCGCGGTCGGGATGGCACATATTTTCGCGCACTCGCTCGGCGGCGGGGCGGTGATTGCGCTCTGGTACCACTTCGCGATCATGTTCGAGGCGCTGTTCATCCTGAGCACGCTCGACGCCGGCACCCGAGTCGCGCGCTTCATGTTCCAGGACCTGCTCGGCCAGCTTCATCCCACGCTCGGCGACACCGGCTCGTATCCTAATATCGTCGCAACCTCGGCGCTGATCGTCGCGGCCTGGGGCTATTTTCTGTATTTCGGCACGATCGATCCGCTCGGCGGGATAAATTCGCTATGGCCGCTGTTCGGGATCGCCAACCAGATGCTGGCGACGATCGCGCTGTGCGTCGCGACCTCCGCGATGGTCCGGCAGGGCAAGGGACGCTACGCCTGGGTCACGCTCACTCCGCTTTGCTGGCTGGTCGCGGTCACGATGACGGCCGGGATGGAAAAGATTTTCAGCGCGGCGCCCAACGTCGGCTTCCTCGCGCACGCGTCGCAACTCGCAGCCGAGCAGGCGCTCCCCGCGACAACCGCCGCGCGCGCCGCGACGCTGGAGCGGCTGATATGGAACGATCGCATCGACACCGCGATGACCTGCATCTTTATCGCGGTGGTGATTGTGATTCTTACCGACTCGGCACGCGTGTGGACGAAGCTCGCCCTGGCGCGTCGCGCCGGCGCGCCGACGGAATCCGTCGCCGCGTGAAGTGGACAGCACCTGATCGGAGCGGTTGCATGCTTGCGCCGATGGGAATTTAATTAGAGACTCAGCGGCTGGCCGTGAAGGGGCTGCCCGCCGATGATAGCTGGGTCCTGCGCAAGGGAAGACCGCGAACCCCGCCAGGTCCGGAAGGAAGCAACGGCACCGGTCGCCACCCTGTGCCGCAGGGGAGCCTAGCTATCACTCGACGGGCAGCATGCCGTTTTTCCGTAATCGCTGCGTAATCGTTACTATGACCGTTTATCGCTGATGGCCCTCGATCCGTCATCGCACCTGGTGCTGGCGCGTAAATGGCGCCCCGAGCGCTTCGCCGAACTGGTGGGCCAGGAGCACGTCACCCGCACGCTCGGCCAGGCCCTGCAAAGCGGCCGTATCGCGCATGCCTTTCTCTTCACCGGCATCCGCGGCGTCGGCAAAACTACCGCCGCGCGCATCCTGGCCCGCTGCCTCAACTGCGAAAAAGGGCCGACTCCCGAACCGTGCGGCGAATGCGCGGCCTGTATCGAAATTCGCGAAGGACGCGCGCTCGACGTGGTCGAAATCGACGGCGCGACCTACCGCAAGATCGACGACGCGCGCGCGATTATCGAAAACCTTAGCTACCGGCCGGCGCGCGACCGCTTCAAAATCTACATCATCGACGAAGCCCATCAGCTTACCGACCAGGCCTTCAACGCGCTGCTGAAAACGCTCGAGGAGCCGCCCGCCCACGTCAAATTCATCCTGGCGACCACCGAGCCGCAGAAGATGCCCGAGACGATCCTGTCGCGCCTGCAGCGCTACGACTTCCGGCGTATCCCGCTTAACACCACGCTTGCGCGCCTGAAGGAACTGGCTACGCGCGAGGAGATTGAGGTGGAAGAGGCGGCGCTCCGCCTGCTCGCGCGCGAGGCTGGCGGCAGCATGCGCGACGCCGAACGGATGCTCGAAACCGCGATCGCCGCGCTCGGCCGCAACGTAACCGAGAGCGATATCGCAGCCTCGCTCGGCGTCGCCGGACGCGGCGCGGTGTTCAAGCTGGCCGAAGCGATCCTCAATCACGACGCGGCGGCGGCACTCGGCGCCGTCCGCGAACAGCATCGCCGCGGCGCCAATCTTGAATCGCTCGGCCGCGACCTGCTCGAAACGCTGCGCAACCTCGCGGTCGCCAAGCTGCCTGCGGGCGACGATCTCAATCCGCTCGCCGACCTGCCCGATCACGAAGCGTCCGAGCTGCGGCGTATCGCCGAGCGTCCGAGCGCGCGCGATCTGATGCGCCTGTTCAAGCTGATGGCCGACGCGCAGGAGCAGATCCTCCGCTCGCCCTATCCCGACCTGCTGCTGGAGATGATCGTGGTGCGGATGGCGACGCTGGCGCCCGTGATGGACGCCGACGAGCTGCTGCGCGCGCTGGGCGGGGCGGGCGGTGCACCGCCCGCCCCGCCCAGCGCCGCCTCCGGCGGTTCCGGGTCGGGGACGCGCGCGGGAGCGCGCGTCCCCGACCCGGAACCCGCTCCGTCCGCAGGCGCACGGCGCCTGCGGGTCGAGGGCGAGGTCAAGGCCGACGCGCCGCTGCGCGCCGCCGGCGCGCCGGCCTTGACCTCGCCTTCGGCTGGCGCGGCGGCGATGCCGCCGGCGCCTGCGTCAGCGATGTCCGCGCCGTCGCGGCTCGTGCCGCTCCCAGCGGCGCGAGCCGCGACGGCGCCGGCTGGTTCTGCCGCATCCGATTTCCCCAGCTTGCCCGACTTGCCCGAGCTGCGCGATCACATCCGCGCGCGCCGCGCGGCGCTCGCTGGCTTCATGGAGCAGGGCGCCTCGTTATCGCTCGACGGCGATTTGCTGCGGGTCATTCCGCGCAACGACATCTACATCCGCTACCTCAACGACAACCGGGCGTCGATTGGCGAGCTGGCGAGCGAGCTGTACGGACGCAAGCTGCGAGTCGAAGTGTCGCTCAACGGTGCGGCGGGCGCAGCCACGGGCGGCGCCGTCTCGGCGCCGCCCGTGGCCACGCCCGCCAGCGCGTCTTCCGTCGGGGACACCGCGGACGCGGCCGGCCGCGCCGAGGATGGCGCGACGCGAAGCGTCGCGCCATCCTCGGCGGACGAACGGCCTGCCATGCCAGCTCCCGCGGCTGCGGCAGTGGCGGCGGCTTCTCCGCCGCCGCTGTCGCAGCCACGCAACCTGGCCGCGGACCGCCAGACCCTATACGCGGACCCTGTCGTGCGCCGCATTTTCGAGGAGCTTCAAGGACGCCTGGTCGAGGTACGCGAAGTACGAGAAGTCCGGGAGCGGCCCGCCGTCCCATCGGCGCCCCCGGCTGAAGCGCCTGCTCCGCTCAGCGTGTCAGCGAGCAATGATCCCGCGCCGCTGGCGATGCGGCGCCCCGCACAGGAGTAAACATCGTGTCCGACGAATTCGACTTTTCCGCGATGCTCCGGCAGGCACAGGACCTGCAACAGAAACTCAAGCAAATACAGATCGACGCGGCCGAGAAAACGGTCGAGGCGCAGTCCGGCGGCGGGATGGTGCGAGTGGTGGTGGACGGCGGGATGCGCGTGCGCAAGATCGAAATCGATCCGTCGATCGCCGCCGCCGACGACAAGGCGATGATGGAAGATTTGATCGTGGTCGCGGTCAACGACGGATTGCGCCGCGCGCAGGAGCTGATGGCCGAAGAGATGACCAAGCTGGGGCCGATGGCCGGGATGAACCTGCCCGGCATCTTCGGCGGCGGCCGCGGATAGCGCGAGCCGGAGCCCGCGCGCATCGGCGGACATCGGGAGACACCCGACAGACTTCTAAAAGGATGGCCGAGAACAATCTCAAGCGCGCCGACGGCTTGCCGCCCGCGATGATGCGGCTGGTGCGCGAGCTTTCACGGCTGCCCGGAGTCGGAGAAAAGACCGCCTCGCGCCTCGCGTTCAATCTCCTCAACCGTCCCCGCGACGAAGTTATCGCGCTGGCCGAGGCGCTGCTCGAGATGAAGGAGCGCGTCGGGCTTTGCTCGCAATGCTTCGCGCTCGCCGACGCTCCGCGCTGCCGCATCTGCGAGGATCCCGAGCGCGAGCACGAGGTGATTTGCGTGGTCGAGGGGCCTGCCGACCTGATGGCGATCGAGCGGGCGCGCAGTTTCGGCGGCCTCTACCACGTGCTGCACGGCGCGATCGCGCCGCTCGACGGTATCGGTCCCGACGACCTCAAGCTGAAGGAGCTGCTGATGCGGCTCGAGGGTGAGGTTGCCGTTCGCGAGGTCATAATCGCGACCAATGCCACCGTCGAGGGCGAGGCGACCGCGCTCTACCTGGCGCGGCTACTGAAGCCGTTGGGAGTCAAGACCACGCGGCTCGCACGCGGGCTTCCGGCCGGCGGGGACCTGGAGTATAGCGACGCTGCCACGCTCTCGAGCGCGCTCAACAATCGCAGGGACTTTTAGCGCGCAGAGACTTTTGGTGCGGAGAGACTTTTAGCGCCGCGACTTCTAACTAAGTTCCCCGCGGCACGACTTAGGGCCGTGGTCGGCGGCGGCTCTGTCGCGAAACTTGCAAGCCGCGCGACGGGCGAGTTAGGTTAATTATTGTTGCAGCTCCGTACGCGCGTGCGGATTTTGTTTACGCCGTTCGCCAAGGCCGATCCGGTTTTTTTGCCGGCGGTTCCAGAAAGCAAATTCTCCAAAAGGAAGGTACTTCGATCATGGCTTTTGAACTCCCCAAGCTTCCCTACGCGATGGACGCTCTGGCGCCTAATATCTCGGCCGAGACCCTGGAGTTTCATCACGGCAAGCATCACGCCACCTACGTCACCAATCTCAATAACCTCATCAAAGGCGGCAAGTTCGAGAACGCGCCGCTGGAGCAGATTATCAAGGAGGCCGGCCCCGGCGGACTGTTTAACAACGCGGCCCAGCATTTCAACCACAGCTTCTACTGGACCTCGATGAAGCCGAAGGGCGGCGGTGAGCCGGCCGGCAAAGTGGCCGACGGAATCAAGAAGGCCTTCGGCGATTTCGCCGCTTTCAAGAAAAAGTTCTCCGACGCTGCCACCACTCATTTCGGCAGCGGATGGGCCTGGCTGGTGCAGAAGTCCGACGGCGCGCTCGACGTCATCGCGACCCACGACGCCGATTCTCCCGTCGCCCACAATATCAAGCCGATCCTGACCTGCGACGTATGGGAGCACGCGTACTATATTGACTATCGCAATGCGCGTGCGAAGTATGTCGAGGCGTGGTGGAACCTGGTCAACTGGGATTTCGCCAACTCGAATTTGAAGTAGACGCCGTCCGCGCCCGCGGCGCTAGCCGTCGCGGGCGCGCTCGAGCCCATACCCACGTACTGAGTATGGGGTATGGCGGCGGGGGTTTCATCGATGGAACTGCTTGAAGGCCGCGTTGCGATCATAACCGGCGGATCGGGCGCGCTTGGGCGCGCCGCGGTGGAGTATTTCCTGATTGCGGGCGCGAAAGTCGCCGTGCCCTACATCGTCGACGCCGAAGTTCCGCTATTGCAGCAGCGGCTCGGCAACCGCTTCCCGTCCTCGCAGATCCTGATGCGCAAGTGCGACGTCGGCGTCGAGGAACAAATCTCGAAGCTGGTCGACGAAGTGCTGCATGGCTTCGGCAAGCTCGACATCCTGGTCAACCTGGTCGGCGGTTTCTGGGGCGGCAAACCGATCGCCGAGACCACGCTCGCCGAATGGCAATCGATGTTCGACCTCAATCTCAAGCCGACGTTTCTGTGCTGCCGCGCGGCGGTGCCGGCGATGAAGCGCAACGGCTATGGCCGTATAGTCTCGGTCAGTTCGCGCAGCGGACTTACCGGCGCCGGCGACTACGCGGCCTACGCGGTGGCCAAGGGCGCGATAAGGACCTTCACCGCGTCGCTCGCCGAAGAGGTGCTCGGCGACAATATCCTGGTCAACGCGATCGCCCCGAGCACCATCGATACCGAAGCAAATCGGAAGGCGATGCCCAAGGCGAAGCACGAGAACTGGGTCAAACCCGACGACATCGCGCGGACGATCGCGTATCTGTGCTCGGAGGATTGTAGCGTAACCTCCGGCGCGGTCATTCCAGTGTACGGCCGAGCTTAATCAGATTAAAAAATCAGATTTGATACATCACCGCGGACTTACGGCGCTCGGCGAGTGATTGGAGCGTTGCACTGCGCAGGATGCCCACCACGCTGTCGCGCACCTCGCGCCAGACGTCGCGCATCGGGCATCCACCGTCGCGCGGACAGAACGAATTCGCGGCGTCTTCCAGGCACTCGACCGGCGTATAGTCGCCCTCGATTATTTCGACCACGTCAGCCATCGTAATCCGCGCGGGTGGACGCGCCAGCATGTATCCGCCATTCGGCCCCTTCTGGCTAAGCACCAGCCCGCCCCGCTTGAGCTCGATCAGCAGCCGGCGCAGGTAATTCTCGGGCACCCCTTGCACGGCGGCTATCTCCTCCACGCGCAACGGCTGCGAGCTCGGATAGCGGTCCGCCAGCATCAGCAATGCCTTGAGCGAATAGTCGACCCCGACGCCAAATTTCATTCGGATCCTCTTGTGAAATTTTAGCACAAGAGGGTCTTTCCGAAATAGACGACTCGGTTACTCATCTAATTAATTGACTCAATTACTCTCCTAAGTCATGTTTCAGTCTAAGGCCTCTGATTTTCTCGCCCATCACTGAACGCCACCGGCATCGCTGAGGCCAACGCGCCAAGGGAGCGGACCGTGACCAAAGAAATTCGTCTCAACGCGTTCGACATGAACTGCGTCGTGCATCAGTCCGCGGGCCTGTGGACGCATCCGCGCGACCACGCGGTCGATTACACCGGCCTGGAGTACTGGACCGAGCTCGCGCAGATTCTTGAGCGCGGCTGCTTCGACGGCCTGTTCATCGCCGACGTGCTCGGGGTCTACGACGTCTATGGCGGCAACGTCGATACTGCGATTAGCCAGGGCATCCAGGTGCCGCTCAATGATCCCGTGCTGGTGATTCCGCCGATGGCGCAGGTCACCAAGCATCTCGGATTTGGCGTGACGTGCACGCTCTCGTTCGAGCCGCCGTATCCTTTCGCGCGCCGCATGTCGACGCTGGACCATCTGACGCGCGGGCGGATCGGATGGAACATCGTGACCGGCTACCTCAACAGCGCGGCGAAGGGGGTGGGGATGGATGCGCAGAATGCGCACGATCATCGCTACGACATCGCCGACGAATACATGGAGGTCGTCTACAAGCTGTGGGAGGGAAGCTGGGAGGACGACGCGGTGGTGCGCGACCGCCACAACCGCGTCTTCGCGCGGCCCGACAAGGTTCATAAGATTCATCATGAGGGCGAGAACTATCGCGTCGATGCGATTCATCTGTGCGAGCCCTCGCCGCAACGCACGCCGGTGCTCTACCAGGCGGGCGCCTCGAACCGCGGATGCGAGTTCGCCGCGCGTCACGCCGAGTGCGTGTTCCTGCTGGGGCCGTCAAAGCAGGTGGTCGCGCCGCGCGTCGCGGACATTCGCCGGCGCGCCACGCGTTACGGCCGCAATCCGGCGGAAATCCTGATCTTCACCCTGATGACCGTGATCGTCGGACGCACCGAGGCCGAAGCGAAGGCCAAGTTCGACGATTACCGGAGCCATATCAGCCACGCCGGCGCGCTGACGCTGTTCTCGGGATGGACCGGGATCGATTTCTCGCGCTACTCGCTCGACGATCCGATCCGCTACCTCAAGAACGACGCGATCAACTCGGCGGTCGAAGCCTTCACGCTGGCCGATCCAAACCGGACCTGGACCGTGCGCGAGATCGCCGAATTCGTCGGCATCGGCGGAATGGGCCCGATCCTGGTCGGGTCGCCCGAGCAGATAGCCGACGAGCTCGAGTCCTGGATCGAAGTGACCGATATCGACGGCTTCAACCTGTGCTACGCGGTGACGCCGGAGAGCTTCACGGATTTCGTCGACCTGGTGGTGCCCGAACTGCAGCGGCGCGGGGTTTTCAAGCGCGAGTACCGCGAGGGCACGCTGCGCGAGAAGCTCTATGGGCCCGGACGCGCGCGGCTCCCCGAGAGCCATCCGGCGAACGCCTACCGCCCGCGTGCAGCGACCGCGGCCACCGACACCGCGCCGGCGCCGCTCGTTAACGACGACAGCGGGGCGCGCGCGCTTACGGTCTGCTGAAACTGTCGGCGAGGTCGGCCAGTTCCGGGATACGATAGCGCTCGCCGCTGTAGGCCTTGTACATCAGGAAGATCCACATGATCGCCAGCCCCAGATTGATCAGCTCCTGAAGCCCGACCAGCAGCCGGCCCAGCGCGAAGGGAAGCACGGCGATGAACACGCCGAGCACGAGGTTGATCACGAACCAGGCGATCGAGAACGCAATCGATTGGCGCGCATGGAAGCGCACGAACTCGTCCTTGTCGTACGGCTCGAGATAGAGAAAAAGAATTCCCGTCACAAAGCCCAACAGATAGGCGGCAGCCGCGACCACCTGATTTTGCGGCGTGCTGCCGCCGCTGTGGGTATCCATCTCGCTCTACCTCCTGCCGGCTTCCAGCAACGGCCGCGCGGAACTAACTCGAACGCGGACGTCGGAATTCCTCGGAAACCGGCCACGTAGCGCATTTCGATTATCAGCGCCGCCGTTGCGGCGCAAGACCGCCGCCCGCGAAGGTGCGATCGCCGCCGCGCGGCCCGGCTACTTCTTGGAGTTGCCGCCCTGGAGTTGATGGAGCGCGGCTTCGTTGGCGCGCGCGGTTGCAGCCATGTCGAGCTGGGCGCGGATGCGGTTGGCGAGCTGGCGGCGAAAGACCGGCTTGGCGAGAAAATCGCTCACGCCGAGGCGCATTCCCTCGGCGCGCGCGTCGAGGTCGTCGCGCGCGGTAATCATGATGACCGGAATCTCGGCGGTCGACGGATCCTCCTTGAGCTTGCGGCAGACCTGGAAGCCGTCCATCTCGGGCATCATCAGATCGAGCAGAATCACGTCGACCGGGTTTTCGCGCGCGAGCCTGATGCATTCGGCGCCGGAGATGGCCTCGATCGCGGCGAAGCCCTCGCGCTGCAGATGGCGCGCGAGGATCGACACCGTGTCCGCGTCATCGTCGACCACCATTATCTGGGGCAACCTGGCTGATTCCTCGACCATACCGATCAATCCCTCACGAATCGTCGTTCCAGCCCGAGCCCGCCGGCGCAATCACGCCGCATCGCCGCAGCTTGGCGGAAAAGGTCGTGCGCTTGAGGCCCAGCAGGCGCGCCGCCGCCTGTTTGTTGCCGCCGGTCTGGCGCAGGGCCTCGTTGATCATGCGACCCTCAAGCTCGCGCACGATCGCATTAAGGTTGACGCCGCCCTCGGCCAGCGTCGTGGGAACATGACTCTCGGAAGCCCGCGTGGTGGCGACCATGCCGGGCGGCAGCAAATCGGCGTCGATAGCGTCGCCCTCGGACATGATCACCAGCCGCTCGATCATGTTCTCCAACTCGCGCACGTTGCCCGGCCAGTCGTACGACCACAGACTGACCATCGCCGCCTGCGTGACGGTCCAGTGGCGACCGGCGAAACGGGCTTGCAGTCGCGACAGAAAATACTCGACCAGCAATGGAATATCGGAGCGGCGCTCGCGCAACGGCGCAATCGCGATCGGCACCACCTGCAAACGGTAAAAGAGGTCCTCGCGGAAACTGCCCTTCTTGACCCCGGCGACCAGGTCGGAGTTGCTCGCCGCGATCACGCGCGCGTCGATCTTGCTCGCGCGGTCGGAGCCCACGGGCCTGACGATCCCGTCCTCCAGCACGCGCAGCAGCTTGGCCTGAAGTTGCAGCGGCATCTCGCCGATCTCATCGAGGAAGATCGTTCCGCCGTCGGCCGTGCTGAAAAGCCCGTGGCGCGGACCCGACGCGCCGGTGAAGGCGCCGCGCTCATGGCCGAACATCTCGGACTCCAGCAACTCATGCGGAATCGCCGCACAGTTGACCGGCACGAAGGCGCGGCCGCGCCGTGCCGACAAAGTATGGATCGTCCTCGCGACGACTTCCTTGCCGGTGCCGCTCTCGCCCGTGATCAGCACCGTCGCGTCGGTGGCCGCAACGCGGTCTACCAGCGCCCGAAGTTTGACTACCGTTATATGTTCGCCGATGAGATTGCGTTCGGCCGGCGGGCGCGGACTGGCATCAGTCTTGGTCTCAGGCGCGATCACTACTTGCCGGTCCCCCTGACATTGCGCGGCTCGATGAAACAAGTGCCAGATTGTGTCACGTGGGACGCGAACCAACAAGCGCCACAGTTTGGTCAGTAGGCTACCGGCGCTCCGACTGCGAATAGTCAGAGGCTGTTCTGAGAATCACCACCCCCATCAGGGACCTTTAGCTCGCCGAAGGCGAGGCGACAAGAATTTACGCTTCGTCAACTTCAGCGCGGTAAATCGCCGCTTGGCCGGGCCCCTCGGCCACCGAGATTTCGATCGACATTATTCCCTGGAGCGACTGCTGGGCGTTCAGGGCCTCGTATAGTTCCTTCCAGATGAAGCGCGCGAGTTCCTCCGCCGAGCTGTGCCCGATCGGCAAAAGACAGGCGTCGCTTGCGGGCAGCCGGAATTCATCCGCGCCATAGCAAATCCTCAATTGCCCATTATCCAGGTGTTCGATCTGTAGACAGTCGCTCTCGGCCGGCACCAGCGTGCGCTCGTCGAGCCGATCGACGATCTCCTTGGTGAGCCGCTTGATCAGGCCAAAATCGAGCACGTAACCAGTTGGCAAGAGGCGTCCTTCGACGCGCACGCCGACCTGGTAGTTGTGTCCGTGGAGCGGCTCGCGGAAGCCGGGGTAGGCGATAAAATGCGCGGCCGAGAATTTCAGGTTCTCCTTGGCGACGTAGATCGAAAATCCCGATGACACTCGCTTACTCCGGCCCGCGATTTTGCGCCGGCGCGCTGAGCCGGGCGAGACATTCGTGAGCCACGCCGGTGAACTGCGCACGATAACGCGCATCGTCGAGCGAGGAAGCTCGCATGAAGCGCTCGATCTCGCCGGGCGCGGCCAGCATGAAACGGCGGATCAGTTCGACTCCCCAGTCGGTTTCTAGATCGAACTCCATCATCAGATCGTCCACCGCGAGGCCGTGCATCCCGCCCAACACGCACTCGGCGAAATAGCCGGCCTGGCCCGCGCGATCGAGTTCGAAGCTCCGCACCTCCATCGCCTCGCGCATCGAGAGCAATCGGTCCATCCCCAACTCGTTGCGTTTGGAGCGCACGGCCAGATCGCCGCTGCCCTCGTAGCCCGAGCCAATCGCGGCGATCGCGACGCGGCCGTCAGCCAGCGGCACGGGATGGAAGATGTAGCCCGGCGAGGTGTAGCCGAGGAGCTTGCGCAACTCGACGCGATAGGCAAGCAGGTCGAACTCCGTGCGCCGCGCAATCTCGAGCAGGAATTCTCCCAGGGCTGCGCCCGCGGCGTCGGCTAGCGCGATCAGCTCGAGAAATTTCGCCGAGTCGTACTCCTCGCGCCGCGCGATCAGCGCGGCCCATTCGCGGTCGAACACCAGACCCACCGCGCCGATCCCACCGGCGCCAATCTTATCGGTTCCATCGTGGCCCGTGTGCGCGACGATAGGTTCGCCGCGCCGCACCGGCTCGAGGTCCATCGCAAGGTAGTGCCCATGAGTGGAGGGCTTGGCAAAGCCGCGGCGCGCGTTGACGAGCCGCACCGCGAATGCGTCGCGCGCGACGAGCTTGCTGCCGCCGCCGCGCCGCTCGGCCAGCAATCCATAGCCGCTTAGCAACGAGCCGTAGCCGATCACCAGCAACGTGTCGTTGGTCCGATTGATCTGATTCGTGTGATTGCCCTTCGGCGCGAGAGCTGGCGCACCTGCTGTCCTCACCGGGGCTTTTCTCTTCGATCGAATGTGCTTGTTCGCCACTGGCTCTATCGTAGCGAAGGGTTGGGGGCGTTCAAACACACATCAAGACGCCGCGCGCGGGGGCGCCCGTGCTGAGGCTTATCGCGCGCAGATAGAGCAGCAGTTGCACGCGATATTCGTCGAGCCGCCCCGCGATATCAGCGTCGGTCTTGAAGTCCACGACGACCCATCTCGCGTCCCCCGCGGTACGCTCGGGAAAGGCCAGGTCGACAACACCCTCAACCGTGACACCTTCAACCGTGACGCCATCGAGCGTGCCGCTTTCGGTCGCAGTGTCTTGCTGGAGCTTCAGCACCAATGCGCACTCGCGCCGGAGCTCAGGGCCGGCGGCGGCCGCGGCCTTCATCAAAGGAGCGGCGAGCGCGGCCGTCACGGTCTCGCACGCGGCCGTCATCTCCGCATCGTCCGCCCCGAGCATCCTCGCAAAAAATTGAGCCGCCTCGGCGATCGCCGCCGCGTCCGCATCCAGCGCGACCCGCGAGAGTATCGCATGGACCAGGGTACCGAAGCGGACGCCGTGCGGACGCGCTGCGGCGCGCGCGACGCGTTCGATCGCGATCTGATCCGGATCGCCGAGCCATCCTGGACGCTCGCCGCGCTCGACCATCCGCGCGGCAAGCTCGGTCGCCGTAATGACTTTGAAAGTTTCCGCGGCGCCCGCTGCGAGCGTTGCGCCGTGGCGCGTCTTCCATTGTTCGTATTCGTGCGCGCCCTGCGACGCGGCGCGCTCGCCCTTATCGGCGGTCAGCAGCCGATGCTGCCGCAGGCCCATCGTCTCGCGCGCATCGAGCCGCAGGCGCGCGGGGTCCCACCACACGACATGATGCTCGCCGTCCTGAGCGCGATGGAGTCCCGGCGCGACAGCGCGCGACTTCGCCGGAGCTTTGGGCGGACGCTCGACGACGCTATCGTCGCCGAAGACGGGACATCCGGGCGGTGCCGGCTCGAGCGGCACGCGCCAATCCTTTGGCGCGGGATAGATCACCGGATTAAGGCGTCCAAGCCATCCATCCTGCGGTGCGCTGCCGACCGCGGGCACGATCAGCAGGTCGCGCGCGCGGGTCGCGCCGACGTACAGTAGGCGCATCGCCTCTTCGCAGTCGCGGCGCGTCTCCTCCTCGGCGTGGTCGAGAAGTTCGCGCGGCGCATGGCCGGCGAGCCTGAGCGCGCAGAGTCCGCTTGCCGGATCGACCCATCGATGGGCGTCGCCGGCGGTTTCATTGCAGGTCAGGTCGGCGAGCAGCACGATCGGAAACTCGAGGCCCTTGGCGCGATGCACGGTCATGATGCGTACGCCCTCGGCGCCTTCCTCGACCACCGGCGCATCGCCGCTCTCCTCGCGCTCGGCGCGCGCCTGCAGTTCGTCGACGAAGCCGCGAAACGAGCGCACGGCGCGCCGCGCCTCGTAGCGCCGCGCGAGATCCATCAAGCGCATCACGTTGGCCAGCGCCTGCTCGCCGGTGGGCCAAATTGCGATCGCCGCATGCGCGCGCACGGCGGCGAGCAGGCGCCCGATTGTTTCGGCGATCGGCCGGCGGTTGCGCCCGCGGCTGAGCTCGCGCAGCACGGTGAGCGCCGCCGCTATCTCATTGAGCTCGGCGGGCAAATCGGCGGGAAGCTTGCGAAAAGGATGCAGCGAGCCGGCCGCCGCGCGAAAGCGCAGCAGCGCGCCGTCGTCGAGCGCGAACAGCGGGCCGCGCAGCGTGGCGAAGACCGCGAGCTCGTCGTCGGGCCGCTCGATCGCGCCGAGCGCGTTGCGCAGCGCCTCGACCTCCTCGCGCTCGTTGAACGATCCGCCCTTGACCAGCACGTGCGCGATATGCCGCGCCTCCAGCGCGCGTACGTAGGGCCGCGTGACGTCGCGGCCATAACTGCTGAAGCGCCGAAAGAGCATGCAGATGTGGCGTGGCTCGATCGCGACGCGCTGCTCGGGCCGCTCGCGCGTAGTCACGGTCCATCCACTCTCCTCGACCAGCCATCGCACCAGCGCGCCTGCCGCATCGGGCGTCGATTCGTCGATTGCGCGCTTGGTCGTGTAGCCGCGGTCGTTGTAGGGCGCAGGCACCGGCAACACGACGATCGACGGCTGCGTGGCGCAGTCCGCGCGAAACGGCATCAGCGGCGAGTAGGCGGGCTGAGTCGGCGACTCCGACGGCATCAGCGGCGCAAAGGCGGCGTTGACCGCGCGCTGCAGTTCGGGCGTCGCGCGAAAGCTGACCGTGAGATGCTCCAGCTCGGCGCCGCACTCGAGCAGGCGGCGCTTGACGTCCTGGTAGAGCGCGACGTCGGCGCGGCGGAAGCGATAGATCGATTGCTTGGGGTCGCCCACGATGAACAGTTTGCCGGGGAGCGGGCGCACGCGATGCCAATCGGACTCGCCGGGATCGGCGGCCGCGAGCAGCAGCAGGATTTCCGCCTGAAGCGGATCGGTATCCTGGAACTCGTCGACGAAGATGTGGCTGATGCGATGCTGCAGCTCGGCGCGCACGGCGGCGCGGTCGCGCACGAGATCGCGCGCGACCAGCAGCAGGTCGATGAAGTCGAGCACCCCGGCGCGCTTCTTGGCGTCCTCGTAGTAGCCGACGATCGGCCACAACTCGTCGCGCAAAAGCGGCGCGAGGTTGGCGCCCGCGGCGTCGCGAAAGCACGTAAGGCGTGCGTGCAGCGCGGCGCGCCGCGCCATCACCTCGGCGCGCGGGAGCGCGCCGAAATTCTCGCCCCATCCCTTCCATCGCCAGCGCCCGTCGTAACCGCGCAGCAGCGCGAGCAGCGCGGCCTCGAGCGCGTCGTAGTCGCGCCCGCGAACCGTCTCCAAGCGCGTCGCCTCGTCGATCGGGCGGGCGATCTCGGCGAGCCCTTTGCCGAGCCAATCCTCGGGATCGACGTGCTCGGCGAACGCACCGAGCGCGCGGACCTCTTCGACCAACGCGTCGATTTCGGGATCGCGATCGAACGCCTGATGGCGCCACGGCGTGTCGAAATCGCGCCACTGCAGAAGGTCCCGCGCCGCGGCGCAGATGATCGGGCGCGGACCTTCGCGGTCAAAACCCTCGCGCCGGCGGAGCAGACGGCGCAAGCCCTCGCCAGGCGCGGCGAGCGCCTGCTCGAACCATCGATCGAAGGCGCTTTCGAACAATTCGCCGGCCACGTCGTCGGCCGCGACCTCGAACATCGGATCGACGCGCGCATCGACCGGCCGCTCGCGCAGCAGGTCAGCGCAAAACGAATGAATCGTTCCGATACGCGCTTCCTCGAGTTGGCCGAGCGCGCTGGAAAGCCGCGCGCGCTCCCCTGGGGGCCGCGCGGGGTCGCTGCGCGCGCTCTCGATTTCGGCGCGCAGCCGGAGCTTGAGCTCGCCGGCGGCCTTCTCGGTGAAGGTCACCGCAACGATTCGGCCAAGCTCGGCGCGCCCGCCCGCCAGCGCCGCGACGATCCGGTTGACCAGCGCGGTGGTCTTGCCGGTGCCGGCCGCGGCCTCGACGACGAGCGTGGTATCGAGATCGTTGCGGATACGATCGCGCACGCGCTGATCGGCGATCTCGCGCGGTGCGCTGGCTTTGGCGTTTGCCGCCTCGGTCATCACAACTTTGGCCGCTTCGGTCATCGCAACCTTCATAGCTTCGCTTATCGCAACTTTTCCGCTGCGCTCATCGCAGCTTGCGCAATCGCTCGAGCGCGGCCAGGCGCGCGGCCGGCTTTAGCGCGACGCGCGTCTCCTCATACGGCCCACAGACCATCCGGTAGTCGCACCATCGGCAGCCGCCATCGGCCGGCGCGGCGGGCAGAAAGCCGTCCGCGATCGCGCCGGCGACGGTGGCGGCAAATTCGCGCGCCGCGCCGCGCGCCGCGTCATCGAGCGGCACGATACGCTCCTCGTAGCCGCCGCGCGACGAGCAATAGTAGAGCCGCCCCGATTCAACCGGCTCGCCGAGCAGCCGCTCGGCGGCGAGCGCGTAGAGCACCGGCTGCAGCACGCGGCCGCCGCCGACAATCACGTCCTTGGGCGCGTCGGCCTTGCCGCTTTTGTGATCGGTAACGCGAAGCCGCCCGCCTAGGCCGCGCTCGACGAGATCGATCGATCCGCGCAGGATGAGGCCCGCCTCCAGCGGCACCGGCTCGACGCGGCTTGCGGGGTCGGCCTGCCCGCGCCCTTCAAGCCCGAAGGCGAGTTCGAAGCGCTCGGGCGTCCAGGGAACCGGGTCTTCGGCGGCGCGGCGGAGCCATTCGCGAAGGTCGGCGCGAATCGCGTCGATTGCGTCCTTCCATACGCGCTCGATCGCCGGGGCGAGCCGGTCGTGCCATCGCTCGGCGACCTCCTCCAGCGTCTGGTCCATCACGCGGAGCGCCTCGTCCAGTGCTGAGCGCGTAACAGGAAGGCGGCCGGCCGCGCGGAGCCGAGTCAGCAATTCGAACTGGACCTCGTGCAGCAGCGCGCCGCGAGTCAGCGGATCGATCACCTCGATCGCCTCGGCCTCTTCGCGCGGCTGGATTCGATGGATCGCGTAGAGCAGAAAGCGATACGGGCAGGCCGCGAAATGCTGAAGCGCGGTAGCCGAATAGGAACGGGCGTCGGGGCGATGCTTGTCCAGTGCCACGCGCACCTCCGGCCCGGGATCGACCAGCCCGTCCGCCGGCGTCCATCGCTTGAGCCATCGCCGCGCCCGCGCACGCAACGCTCGTGCGAGATGCGGGTTGGCGTCGAGCAGGTAATGGGCCGCGCCGGTGGTGGCCTCGTCGTCCTGGCCTGCCAGGCGATTGAGCACGGCGAGATCGAATTCGGCGTCGTCGATCGCATCGGTGGCGTCGCGCGGTGCAGGCCATCCAAGCCGCGCCGCCTGCTCGCCCGCCGCGCGTTTATCGAGCTCGTCGAAACCGGGGAGGCGTCCTTCGGCGGCGCGCAACACCTCGAGCGCGTAGAACGACGGAACGCGCGGCCGTCCCTGGTCGAGGTCGACGCGCGGAAACGAGAACAGCACGCGAGAGCGGGCCGCGCCCGCCGCCAGCCGCAAAGCGAGGCGCTCAGCGGCGACGCGGTTTTGCTGGAGCTCGAGATTGTGGCCGAGGCGCACGCGTGCGGCGTCGGGCAGAATCGGATCCTCGGTGAGCTTTTTCGGAAAGACGCGCTCGGTCAGGCCCGGCACGATGACGACCTCGAAATCGAGGCCGCGAAGGTCGTGCGTGGGCGCGACCATCACCGCGCCATAGCGGCGGCGCGGCGCCGGCGCCTCGAGCCGCCCCAACCGCTCGGCCAACACCTGGCGCACTTCGTCGAGACCGACCGGCCCCACCGGCGCCATCGGCTCGAGTTCTGCCAGCGCGGCCAGCACCGGCGCCGAGTCGCGCACGGCGAGCGCGGTGAGCGCGCGCAGATGGCCCAGCCATTCGCCCCACGTCGCCCGAGGCGGCAGCGCGGCGAGCGCGGAAATCTGCGGCATCGCGACGTCGGCCAGATGCTTGAGGTCGAGAATCTGGCGATCGATAAACGCCATGCGCACGTCGTCGTCCTTGAGCTGGGAGCGCCTGGATTCGAGCTCCGCGCCCAGCCCGCGAAGACGCCGTTCCCAACGCTTGTGACTGCCGATAACCGAGGCGTCGACCAGCAGACGCTCCCATCGCCAGGGCGCGCGCAAAGCGCCTTCGACCACCGGCACCGGGTCGGCGATGTCGGCGCTCGCTTCTGCGGCAGGCGCGGCAGCCTCAAGTTCGGCGGGCGGCGCGGCGCCGGCCGATTCAAGGTCCGGTGCGACGAAGCTCGGCGGTCCGTCGCGATCCGGGTCCGGCACCTGCGCGAGCGAAAGATACTCGGCGTAGCGGCGCGCGGAGAGATGCTCAGCCGCGCAGGCCAGCAGCGCGAGCAAAGCGCGGCCGCCGGGCTCGGGGCGAGAGGCGCCGCGTGCGAAGCAGGCTGGAATCGCGGCGCGGGCGAGCGCTTCCTCGAGATACGGCACGTAACGTCCCGGCGTGTGGAGGGCGACCGCGATACGGTCGAAGGGGATGCCACGGCCCGCCTCGGCAAGAATCCGGCGCGCAATTTCCACGCACTCCTGCATCTCGCCCGGCGCCGAGACGACTTCGACCGTATCGTCGAGCTTGCGCTCGGGAGGCGTTTCGTCACTGAACAGATAATCCTGGAGCCTCGCGATCGATTCCGCCGTCGCGGCTGCACGGGGCGCGCACGGTGGCGTGACGCCAAGCGCCGCAGCGACCATCGTGAGCGTGGTCGTGTCGCCCTCGGGCACGGTCGCGAGTATCGCGGGCGTGCGCGCGGCGAGCGCCGCGTACAATTCGCGCTCGCGCGTCGAGCCGACCGCGACGTCGAGCATCAGCGTCGGCATCGTGGCGTGGCGCGGCGGCGGATCGGCGTTAACGATAGCAGCCGCCAGAGCGAGCATGCCCGCGCGGTCGACCAGGCGCGCGTCGTGAAGCTCGGCCTCGAACTGGCGCAGCATCGCGGCCAGCGGCGTGCCGATTTCCTCCAGCGCCGCCAACTCCTCTGCGCTGATTCCCGCCAGGCGAACCTCGCCCAGCGTGCGGGCGAGCGCGCCCGGAAATCCGGGACGGTCGGCAACCGGGGCGAAATAGCCCAGCGCGCCGGCCGCGGCCAGTTTGTAAATCGCTCGCGCGGCCACCGCCTCGGCGCCGAGTCCGGCAGCCGGCACCAGGCCGTCGCGAAAGAGGCGCTCGGCGCAGAGCACGCCCAGCAGGCGCGTCGGGGTCATCCGATGAACGCCGAAGAGCGAGCGTCGCGCGCTCAAAGCGCGCACGAGGTCGTCGGCGGCCGGCTGGCGCGCCGCCAGTACCATCACCTCGGCGGAGGGTTCAAGCTCCTGGAGCCATCGCGAGGCCGCCTCGAGACGATCGGCGGCGCGCGGCGAGCATACGATTGCGTGGCGTGAAGGCATCAGGGGCCGGGCGACGGCGCTAAGCGCCGAGCCCAGCAATAATGGTCTGCCGCGCAAGCGTGCGCCGCAAGCACTGCCGTGCGCCTTCATTAACAGCGCGCCGGACATTTGCGAACGACCTATGTCTCGGGCTACGGCTATCTCTATCTGGAAAGATAAACCGGGTCGCCGACGCGGATCGTGCCAGGGGCGCCGATCGCGGCGAAAACGCCGAGCGTGGCCTTATGATGCTGCGCGGCAGTGCGCAGGATCGACAGGTCGCGGGGCAGGCCGGATTGCGCATGCGTCGTCATCACGCAGCGCAGCGCCGGCTTCATCTCGATAATCTTCACCGTCTCGCCGACCTCGAGCGTGCCTTCGAGCCATTCATCCTCGACAAAGCCGTCGGCGCCGGTGCCGCTGGTGTCGAGGAAAATGTTGGGACGAAAGCGGCGCGGGTCGAGTATCGAGTCATCCCCACACAAGCGCTTTAAGTGCTCGAGCGAGGTGCTGGCGAGGACGTGAATTGGCGCCGAATCGAAGAACGCGCCGCGCATCAGGCCGAACGTGTCGGGCAGCGTCTGGCTGGTAAAGTTGGGCAGCAACTGTTCAACCGGGACGTCGGCGAAAATCGTTTGCGGATCGATCTCGCCGCGCGAGCGCTCGTCGGCCTGCGCTCGCTCAAGGCGCACCGGGCGGCCTATCACCTCCGAGAGCCGCTCCGAGGCGTCAGGGTCGGCGGCGTGGATACTGCTGCCGTCAGGAAATATGACCGTGACCGGCGCAAGCTCGCCCATACGAGGCGGCGAATCGTAACTCGCGCGGAACCCGAGCATCGCCGACCACTTCTTGGCCGTCGCGATGCGCCCCGAGGCCTCGCGCACGGCCCACGCCCGATCGCCGAGCGTGCCGTCGGTCGTGAGTGTGAATTCGGCCGGTTTCTCCCCGAGCATCGACTTTACCGGGTAGCGAAAGAGCGCGCTCACCACTCCGACTTTGCGTCGTTCCATCCTGGTCTCTCGGTCCGTCGGCGCGATCAGAGACTGGCCGTGGCTGCCCGATTTCCGTTGGTCTTCGTAGATGACGCAGGGGTCGGTGAGGCGCTCGGTTGCGCAACCGGACTCGGCGCGGCAGCGGGCGCCGCGGGCGCGGCGGCGGCGGCAGTAGGCATCGCCGATGCGGCTGCGCTCGCGCTGCCGGCGGGAGTGGGTGTGGCGGGTTCCGGCGTCACGGTCGCGGTCGGCACGTAAACCGTCGGGATCGGCGTGGCAGGGCCCGTGGCCTCGGGCTGCGGGCTCGGCGATGACGGCGCGGCGTTGTACAAGGAGGTGCCGATTCCATACTCGTAGACCAGTTCGCCGCCGAGGTACGCCTGGTATGAGATCGCGATCACCGCGAGTATGGCAAAAAGCAGATAGAGCCCGCGCATCCCGGCCATAAAGCCGAACAGCTGGATACCGACACGCCATATGGCGAGCACCAGGAATACCCAGGGCAGCCAATCACCGAGCTGAGCGTGACGATGCAGGGTGTCGTACGCCGGTCCACCGGCGGCCTGGACCGCCTTCCATACGCGATCAGCCTCCCATCCGCCGGTGAGGTTGGAGGCCCATGCGGCGGCCGTGCCGACGACCATCAGCGCCAGCGCCATATACCGCAGCCACAGGCGCGTCGAGAACATGGTGGCGAAGAGATCGGTGAGAATCGCGAGAATCAGAATCGCGACCGTAAAATGATCGGCGACTGGATGGATATGCCATTTTTGGATCGTTTCAAGAAGACCTTGCATCCGGATTTCCTCTGGTGAATGAAGCTACCGCGGCTCGGGCACATCTTGCGGCGCACCGGACCGTAACGATTCCCGGTCTTTATTGCAGAGCGGCGCACGCCGCGCAAACCGTCCGCAGGGTGCGGGCGTCGCGTCAGAAGCGGCAGTCGAATGTTGCTATCAGCCGGCGATGCGGTACGCGAGCTTAACCGTCCAGACCAGCGCCGACGGCCACATCGTCATCGCAACAAGCGCGAAGATTGAAAGCCAAATCGGCGTATTGGGCACGCCGGCGGCCTCGAGCGCCGGCCGGCTGACAGCGGCGCCCTTGCGGCCTGCCACGGGCCTCAGATGCGTTCGCGCGGGCGCGTGGCGAGCCACGCTCCTTGCGCGCGAAATCGGCACTACGTTGCTCTTCATCCGCTCGCCTGTCGCCGCCGCGACGGGTTACGCCAGAAGCATTTACCAAACCGCGATAAAATTCCACTGGGCGGCAGCCCAGTATCCACCGGCAGCGCAGCCGTTTTGGGGTTGGCCGAGGTTATATTCCGGTCCAGATACCTTGGGCTGAAAGTTATTCGCTTGCTTGCGCCAAAAATCGGGTCCAGCTTAAGTCTACGGACGAAGCCCTTTTCCGACTTCTTTGCCCGCTGCGGGAAGGAGAGTAAAAGGAATTTTTTCTGATCCCCGGCGCGTGTGACAACAAGAGATGCAGCCAAGGAGATGCAGCAATGACTCGCGAAGAGGCCATCCAGCAGGTGTCATTTCAAATGGACGATGCGCACGACAGACGCGACGCTAAGCCATGCGATGTTACTTCGGATGATCGCTTAGTTGGCTTTCATCAGGACCTCGAGACGGTTTTTGTTGCGGTTCGTAGCCATCTTCCAGGAATTAAGTTGACCGATGAGGTTGCGAAAGGCCTGGCGCGCGACTACCTGACGGAGATTGGTTGGTTTGGCGAAGAATCGTTGGAGGCAACCTTCGTATTCTAGAGGTTCGTCGCTGTTCAAAATTGTATGGTTGCGGGCGCGCGCCTGGACTATGATTCGGGGCGCCCGCACCAAGAGGCGCTCGGCAAAAAATTCGCGCAGTTTCGCGTTGGGAGCGATCACGATGGGCAAGTATTTCGAAGAATTCAAAGTCGGCGAAACGTTTCAGCATCAGCCCGGCCGCACGGTCACTGAGACCGACAACCTGCTGATCACGACGCTCACGATGAATGTGCAGCCGCTGCATCTGGACGCCGAGTTCGGCAAAAAGGCCGAGTTCGGCCAGGTCCTGGTAAACTCGATCTTCACCCTTGGCCTGACGGTGGGGCTTTCGGTCGGCGATCTCACGCTCGGCACCACGGTCGGCAACCTCGGCTTCGAGAAGGTCGAATTTCCCAAGCCCGTGTTCATCGGCGATACGCTCTACGCCGAAAGCGAGGTGCTGGAAGTGCGGCCGTCAAAATCGCATCCCAACTGGGGCATCGTGATCCTCGAGCATCGCGCGCGCAACCAGCGCAATGAGACCGTGATGCGCTGCAAGCGGGCGGCGATGATGCTGCGCAAGCCGAACAAGTAGCCGCGCGCCGAAGCGGACATTGGGTCTGGAGTAGCTGATTATGGAGACGCTGCGCCGCGCCGTGCATTTCGTGCCCGGCGCCAATGACAAGATGCTCGGCAAGTCAATCGATCTCGCGGCCGACGCACTGGTGCTCGACCTCGAGGACTCGGTCACGCCCGACAACAAGGCCTCCGCACGCAAGACAGTCACCGAGTGGCTGCAAAAAGTGGATTTCAAGGGGCGCGAGCGGATGGTGCGGATGAATCCGCTGGAGACGCCGTGGGGAGTCGCCGACCTCGAGGCCACGATGGCAGGGCGGCCGGATTCGTACATGGTCCCGAAGGTGCGGACCTTCGCCGATGTGGAAAAAATCGATTCGATCTTGAGCGGACTCGAGAAGCAGTTCGGCTATCCCGAACGCAGCGTAAAACTGCTGCTGCTCGCGACGGAGACGCCGCAGGGCCTGCTCAATATCAAAGACCTCGGGCTGCATCCGCGCGTCGACAGCATGTCATGGGGCGCCGAGGACCTTTCAGCGGCGATCGGCGCGCGGCGCAATCGCGACGAGCGCGGTGAGTTCCTGGAGGTCTTCCGCTACGCGCGAATCATGACGCTGCTCGCGGCCACCGCGGCCGCGGTCCAGCCGATCGATACGGTGTTCGTCAATATCAAGGATCTCGAGGGATGCCGCCGCGATTGTATCGAGGGCGCCTGGATGGGCTTCACCGGCAAGATCACTATCCATCCAAGTCAGATCGAAATCGTCAACGAGGTTTTCTCGCCCTCGGCGCAGGAGATTGCCGACGCCGAAGAGCTGCTGGCGGCGTTCGAGGAAAACAGCAAGGCCGGGCGGATGGCGTTCACGTTTCGCGGCGAGATGGTCGACGTGCCGCATCTGACGCGCGCACGCCGCGTGCTCGAGGTGGCTCGCCGCACCGGCAAGCGATGAGCGACTTTCCGAATCCCGCTGGTCTCAGGGAGTCAACGTACGGATTTAATCCGGCGCTTCCAATAGCTTGGCCGCCGCCGCAAGTGCATCAGGGCGATGACCGTTAGCCCTCCGATTGATATAGGAGGGCGAAAGGGAAACGCGGAATCATCCTTCGCCTTGTTGCACGTGTGAGAATGCTCCCGCTTTGGGATTTTTGACAATTCCGGCCAGCGTGCGCTCCACCTGCAAAACAAAATCGCGCCGAGGGCTGCAGCGCGCGTTTCGTAAAACTTGGCCGCCTCGATCAGCTCACGTTCCGCTAGAGGGTGAAAGACAATTGTCAACGAAGCGTCGCGCGCGCCCTCTTGAGCACCTTATCTGCGGAGACCGCTTTTACCTTGCCGCTTGCTAGCTCGGCAGCGCGGGCTTCAGCCTCGGCAATCCATAACCGTTTCGTGTCCGGGTCTGCAGGTTCGTCAAGGCTTGTGATCAGCCGCCTTGCCAGACGGGCTCGAGAGCGCGGAGGGAGCTTCATAGCTTCATCTTCGAGACTTTTTAGAGCAACTGGCATCACCAAACCTCAGGCAATCATTTTAACAAATCTTTCGGTTCATGGCGCATTTCAATACCCCGCGAACCCCATGTCCGTGGTCGCCTGCGCCTCGGGATCGGTGCATACGTTGACGAGCGCGGGCTTGCCGCTTTTGAACGCGCGCTCGATCGCGCCGCGGATGCCGTCCGGCTTCTCGACGAACTCGCCGTAACCGCCCAGCGCCTCGACCATCTTGTCGTAGCGCTGCCATCCGAGTTCACGTCCGACCGTGCCGCCGGTCTTGCGCGAGGTGAAGCCGGCGTTGTTCGACATCACGACCACGATCGGCAGTTGATGGCGAATCGCCGTATCCATCTCCATCCCGTTCCATCCAAATGCACCGTCCCCCGAGAGCACCACTACCGGCGCCTCCGGCCGCGCGACCTTGGCGCCGATTCCGAACGGCACGCCGACGCCCATGCATCCATGCGGCCCCGCGTTGAGACTGCACCCGGCTTGGTAGATCGGAATCGACTGGCGCGCGAAGTTCAGAATCTCGTGGCCGTCGACGATCAGGATGGTGTCGCGCGAGATCAGGTCGCGGACCTCGCGGCACAGACGCAGCGGATGGATCGGCACGGCGTCGGAATGGAGCAGCGGTGCCGAGCGCTCCTGGTTGGAGCGATGCTTGGCGCTGAGTTGCGCGACCCACGTGCTCTCGCGATGCGCCTCGAAGCGGCCGTCGGCCTCCTCGGTCAACTGGCGCAGCACCAGCTTGGCGTCGCCGATGATCCCGACCTCGATGCCGCGGTTGTGGCCGATCTCGCGACCGTCGAGATTGACGCTGATGAAGCGTGCGTCGGGCGAAAAGCGCGGCGCGCGTAGAAACGAGAGCATCGAGTTCGCCCGCGCTCCCACCACCAGCACCACGTCGGCGTCGCGAAACGCCATCGAGCGCGCACCAGGAAACGAGCGCGGATGGTCCTCGGGAATCACGCCGCGGCCCTGCGGCGTGGTGTAAAACGGCAACCCGGTGCTGTCGATGAAGTCGCGCAGTTCGGCGGACGCGCCCGACCACAACACGCCGCTGCCGGTGACGACGATCGGGCGCTCGGCGCCGGCGAGCAACTCGATCGCGCGTTCCACTTGCACAGGGTCGCCGGCAGGACGGCTGTCCACGCGGTAGTTGGCGGGGAACATCAGTTTTTCCTCGTCGACCTTGTGATTGAGAATGTCGCCAGGGAGATCGAGGTAGACCGGGCCCTTCTTGGCGTCGAGCGCCTCACGAAACGCGACGCTGATGTACTCCGGGATGCGGCTCGCCATATCGACTCGGTAGGCTGCCTTCACCACCGGCTTCATGATCGCGACCTGATCCATCTCCTGGAACGCGTCGAGCGTCGTCGCGCGCATCGGCGCCGAACCGCCAATCGCGATTATCGGCGTGGCGTCGGCCCACGCGTTGGCGAGTCCCGTGAGCGCGTTGGCTGTACCCGGACCCGACGGTGTGATGCAGACGCCCGGCTTGCCGGTCACGCGCGCGTAGGCGTGCGCCATCATGGCCGCCGCCTGCTCGTGGCGCACGTAAATGCCCTTCATCCCAAGATCAAGACAGGCGCCCGCAGTGCCGCTGGTCGGACCGCCCATCATGAAAAAGATCGTGTCGACTTTTTCGTTGCTTAAGCAGCGTGCGATTATCTGCTCGCCTCTTATGATTGCCATATCGGTGACGCTCTCCTCGTTGGCCTCGCCAATGGTTGGAGCAACAGAGCCGCCGCCCTGTCAAGCGCGCGCTTATCCAAACGTCGTAATCCTTGACACGCGAAAGCGGGTACAATAATTGATTATGATTACATGGCGAGGCTGAGAAGTGGTGAGCTCAAAGGGGGTAGAGGAGTTAGCCACGATGGAGAAGCACACAGCGATAAGGATGCTGCCGGGCAGCCGCGTGGTCTTCCGCGGCAGGCTTCACGAGGTGGTCAGCCTCAAGTCCGGCGGAGGGATGGACGCGCCGTACTTCCGCCTGCGCAATATCGAGGAGGGCACGCCGACGGCTCTCGTCAGCTACAAGCTTCTGGAGCATCCGGAACTGCGGGAAGATTCGGTTTCGGCCGACCTCCCGAAGCGCTCGTAGCGAAGCCGCTCGCTCGCCGCAGGTAAAGTCGGCCCGGTCACTTGTCCGCCAGGACGAGCAGACCCTCGCCGAGCCATCGCGTAAGCAAGCTGGTTGATAAGCGCAACCGGCGCAATCAACCCGATTTCGTCGTCTTCGCCGGATGCCGCGACAACCGTCTCGCATATCGCTGCGAAACTTGCCCCGGCGCTCGCGACCTCGAGCGCCGCGCGCTCCGGGCGCTCCAACGCGCGGTAATGGACCCGGGAGTTTTGCCGCCACACCAGCACGCTGACCGGCGCATGCGCAGGCGCTCCCAGCGGTCGATCGTTTTCGCCACCGGCGGCTTCGACTTCACGCAATAGCTCGTCCACGCGCCACTCGCAATCGACGATCGCCAGCGCCGGATGCGTTCGCATCGCGAGCGCCGGCCAGTCATCAGGCGAGATCGAGCGCATCGCCTCGGCGTCCAGCGCTTCGGCCTGAGCGGCGTGGAAAACCTCGATCTGCGTCCGCTCCAGCCGCGCCAGTTCGGCGATGAACGGCCATCGTTCGATCATCGCGCGCATCGAATGGTGACGCAGAAACTCGGCCAGATGGCGGCCGGCATAAGAGATAGAAGGTTCGGTTGGCGGATACTCGATCAAGTAGGCCGTGATCAGGTTGTGGAAGTCGTCGGGGCCGAGTGTCGCGAGCGTCGCCGGGAAATCCTCCTTCAGGCAGTCCAGGATCCGGTAGAAGTAGGCGTTGGCATAAATCTCGAGCCGTTCGGTCGCGGAGAGGCGATCGTCGCTTTCAATCAAATGCTCGAGCATCTCGGGCTCCGACGCGCTTTCGGCGGCGAGACCCGCGGCTACGCCCTCGGGCGCCGTGATCAGCCGGTAGAGCAGTGCCTGCAGCGCCTCGAGGCCGGGGTTTGTTAGATTTTGGCCCATCGGCATATCATCGGAGGATTCCTGGGTCGTACGCAAGGAGTCCGCGATGGGGATGATGCTCGACGGCCAATGGCAACGCGATGACCTTCGCTCGGCGGGGGCCAGTTTCGTCCGTCCGCAAACCGTCTTCAGAAACTGGGTGACCGCCGACGGACGTCCCGGGCCGAGCGGCGAGGGCGGCTTCAAGGCCGAGCGCGGGCGTTATCACTTGTACGTATCGCTCGCCTGCCCGTGGGCCCATCGCACGCTCATCGTGCGCAAGCTGAAGAAGCTCGACGACGCGATCACGGTGTCGGTGGTAGATCCGTTCATGGGCGATGACGGATGGGCCTTCAGCGCGCCGGACGGGTCGCTCACACCCGGCGCGACGCGCGATGATCTGAACGGCGCGCGCTACCTGCACGAGGTTTATACCAAGGCTCGGCGCGACTACACGGGACGCGTCACGGTGCCGGTGTTATGGGACCGCGAGACCGGGACCATCGTCAGCAACGAGTCGTCCGAGATAATCCGGATGTTCAATTCGGCCTTCAACGCGCTGGGCGCCGCGGGCGACGATCTCTATCCGCAGGCGCAGCGCGCGGAGATCGACGAACTCAACGCCGTCATTTACGACACCGTCAACAACGGCGTCTATAAGTGCGGCTTCGCCAAATCGCAGGAGGCCTACGAGGCGGCCTTCGACCCGCTATTCGAGACGCTCGACCGGCTCGAACAGCGCCTGGCGCGTCAGCGCTATCTCTTCGGCGTCCGCCCGACCGAAGCCGACTGGCGGCTGTTCCCCACGCTGGTGCGTTTCGATCCGGTTTACTACAGCCACTTCAAATGTAACTTGCGCCGTATCATTGATTACTCGAATATGTGGGGCTACACGCGCGATCTTTACCAGGTGCCCGGCGTCGCCGAGACGGTTAGCCTCGCGCATATCAAGCGTCACTATTACGCGAGCCACGCGATGATCAACCCGACCCGCATCGTGCCCAAGGGCCCGGCGATCGATTTCGGCGCGCCGCACGATCGTGCCCGGCTCTCCAGTTAGGTCCGGGGAACCCGCGGGCGGTCGGCCGCATTGAATAGAGACGGGACGAGGCGACGGGCGACAGCTTTCGATGCGAGACGTGATGCGAGGTGCAATGCGAGCCGCTAGGACGGACAGGCGAGGGCAGGCTCCGCGCCGCAAGCAATTAGCCCGCGCGCTGGCGATAGCCGCGGCGATCGCGATCTATCCGGTCCTAAGCGGGTTCGACCTCAGCCATCACGTGGTGCCGCCCGCAGAGATTCGCGACGGAGGCCCGGCGAAGGACGCGATTCCGGCCGTGCTGGAGCCGCAATTCGTCAAGGCCGAACACGCGACGTTTCTCGAATCCAACGACAAGGTGATCGGCGTGGTCGTTCAGGGGCGAGCCCGCGCATACCCGATCAAGATTCTCAATTGGCACGAGGTCGTCGACGATTCGATTGCCGGGACGCCGCTCGCGGTCACCTTCTGCCCGTTGGTCCAGGGCGCCGCGGTATACAATCGCGACGCCGGCGGCAAGACGCTCACCTTCGCCGTATCGGGCAAGCTCTACCAGAGCAACCTGGTGCTCTACGATGAGGGCACGCAGAGCCTGTGGTCGCAGCTCGAGGGTCAGGCGCTGGCCGGACCGATGGCGGGTCAGAAGTTGGTGGCGATACCGAGCACGATCACGACCTGGGAGGCCTGGCAAAAAAAGCATCCCTCGACCGACGTACTTAGTATCAATACTGGCTATACGCGCGACTATGGAGTCGATCCCTACTGGGGGTATGAGCACGGAGACCAAGTAGTGTCGCCAGTCGCGCACCTCGACGAGCGGCTCTCCGCTCATGAACTGGTCTTGGGCCTCTCGGCGGGCGGTCAGGACGAAGCGTTTCCGCTGTCAAAGCTGAGTGGGGCGGCGATGCCGCTGCGGGTTCAACTGGGCGGCGCGGATCTAACTATTGCCTATGACGCGGACTCCGGAGCGGCCACGGCGAGCGTGTCGGGCGAGCGCGTCCCGATCTACAATGGCTACTGGTTCGCGTGGGCGGCGTTTCATCCGAAGACCGCTATATGGAGCGCGGCCGCAACCACGACCAAGGATACGGCCAAAAGCCAGGATTAGGACGCGCCCGCTGCGAGGGAGCAGGATACGCCGACGAGCGCACCCCGTCAGCGATGCATCTCCTCCAATTTGCTGATGTCGAAGAGCTGGGTGACGTTAGCCGGGACCGCGTCGGGATAGCCACTGCCGAATCCTGCGAATATCGTGGCGCGGTCGTTTTGCAGATCGACCACATCCTCTCCGATCAACATGGTCGACTCCACCCCATGATTAATCTCGGCGAAACTGTGGAAGTCCTCGGTCCAGCGGCATTGGAGTTCCCACAGCTTCCATAGTTTGCCGTCGCGGTTGAACGCCAGCGCCATCCACGGATGCCAGTTCTCGGCGTCCCAGAACATCACCACATTGCTGTAGGGATGATGAGCCTCGACAGGAGTACGTTCGACCACCGCGAAGCGCCGCAACGACCAGCGGTCGTTGGGAATTTCGCCGTTGGGGCCAAACAGGTGAGCGTAATCGTCGCGCGAGTCGAGAACTGCCAGCACGTCCTTCCAGCCGAGAAACTTCCAGTGCCAGTGCAGCTCGCGGCCCGAGAAAGTGTAGAAATCTTCCTGCGTGGTGTCGGTGCCTTCGACCGAGTCGGATTTGACCTCGACCGAGACGCGCCGGACCCGGCGCGACTGCGGATCGTAGGCCCAGGCGTCGTCGGCGCGATGAGGGTCAGCATAGCGATAGGTGATGAACACCTGCCCGCGCACGTCGTAGGGCGAAAAGAAGCCGGTGAACTCCTTCCACAGGAATTGCCCCGAGTCGGGCGTGCCCAGCAATCCCTTCTGGTCCGCGCGCTGGGCGAGATGGCTGAAATAAACCCGCCGGTAGAAACTGCTCAAGGTGCGGGCGAAGCTCCCGCCGCCGCCGAAAAACTTGCTCGCATCCGTGGGCAGCTTGCTGTGATACTCGACACCCCCGACCCAGTTCGAGGGTGGCGACTCGATCAATTTGGGCGCGTCGCCGTCGTGATTGCCGCCGAACTGGGAGACGATGAAAAGATAGTTAAGCGAGAACTCGCCGTAGTTCTGCCATCGATAGTCGAAATTCCAGGCTGCTTTGATTCCCGAGAGCGCATCCGAAGTGCTGAGCGAGGCGTTAGGAAACGGCTGCCCGCAAACGTAGTTGGCCAGTGAGCCGTCAGGGTTGAGCTTGACCTGCGCCTGGTATTTCTCGGTGCATTCCTGAAAGTCCTTGCGCGGCATGTGGCTGCGCGCCGCCATGATCTCCATTTTGAATTCCGGGAAGTTGAGCTGCTCGAACCATCCGGGCGGCACGAACGGGCGAATCCGCTCGAGGTCCTTGCTGCCCAGGACGTCGCCGGGCTTGAAGTCGGGTTTGGCGTCGGCATACTTGCTCATCCACTGGTCGACGTTCGCCCGCGTGTAGGTCTTGACGTTCTGCGCCGCGGCGCGCGAGGCGCCGAGCACGATAACTGCCGCCATAACAGCAACGACTGCGGCGAACATCGACGGGAGGACTACCGCTCGCCCCAATCGGCGGTATCTGAAAATCGTTCCCACTTTGTTTTCTCCTCGGATTGGCACCGGTCTCAGGTTGCCATCGGGCCATCTTGCAATAGGCCCGACTCCGCGCGCAACCGGCGCACAGGATCACTGCGCGATCTTGCTCAGACCTTCGGGGCTCGCGTAGCGGGTCACGTCGAGGTACTGCGCGTTACAGTCGGTGTTGAAGCACGGATTCGCCGCGGTTGCCGCGGTCATATGCTTGTCCTTGAAATTTACGATCAGCAAATCCGTCGCGCCGTTCACGCCCAGCGCCGTCCCGGTGTCAGGCACGCGCAGCGGAGTCTGAAACCCTACCCAGAATTTGTACAAAGCGCCGGCCGGATCGTAGAGGTCGATTGCCCATGGAAAAAGCGTCTCCTTGTCCACGTAGATCACTCGGCGGCTGTAGCAATAGCCACTGGCGAAGGCTGGCAGCCGCGTCATCTCGATCACATACACCTCGCGCATTTCCCACTTGCCCAACGCCGGCCGCGGCCACGGCAGCACGCCCTTGTCGGGCGGATAAAAGTAGTCGGGCGGAAGGCCCGTTGCGCTGCCGCAGCTCTCGAACGATTTCGGATCGGCGTGCGCCAGGACCATCATCCGCCTTGCGCCGGCGTAGCTGATTTTGTATTTCTGCGGCAGCGACGGCGGTCCGTTGTTGGATTCCTCGTAAGTGAAATCGCCGCCCGGAACCGGCGCGCAGCGCGATGCCTCCGACATGCGAAGGGGCCTCCGGGTCGAGGGCAGATATATGTAGATATCGTCGAGCCGCGTGACGTCGGCATAGCTGATGTCGAGGGTGGTAGTATATTTTCCCTGCTCGGGGCTGATTTGCTGGTAGTATTTGGTCAGGAAGTATCCGCTCGAATCCGGCACGGTCTGGGGAAAACCGGCGTCGCTCAGATGCGTGAGTTGCGAATAGATCGAGTCGGCGGTCTCGGACTGGGTGAAGTTTCCGTATGAATCGGAGGTATAGTTGCAGGAAAAATTCCGTTGCACCCGTGGCGCGTAGTGGTAATAGGCGTCGTAGAAGATTTCGTAGGGCGCCAGTGCCGGATTCTTGTCCGGCTGCGGAAACGGAATGCCGGCGACGTAACCGGCCGGGACGTAACCGCCGTCGGCCACACGCGCGAGCGTCACTTGTTTCGCGTAGCTGGCGGTGTCATCGCGATATCGACGGGGCAATGCGATCGGGATGGTGGGTCCGATCTCGATCTGCACGTCGGGCGGCATCCGCCAGAAATGATCGCCGGCGAAGATCGCCTGCATCCCGACGGGCATGAAGCTCGCGTACCGCCGCCAGTTCGCGCCGGTGAGGACTGTGCCCGCGGGTATCGTCGCGGCAGGCGGTGGAGCGCTCTCCGCGGCGGCGGCTGCGCCATCGGAAATCGCGATGCGGAGCGCGATCGCGAGGGCGACTGAGATAAGCAAGCGAAGCGCGGATGACAGAACAGCCATGACGATGACCTCGTTTCCCCGGAACATCTGTAGTGTGACCGGACCGGGAGGTCCAACGCCGGGCGCAAAAAAAGCGCTCGGTTCCCGAAAACACTTGTGTCGGCTGGGCAAATTTCGGTCCAAGAATTGTAAACAGGCCGTAACAGTCACTGATTGCAGCTCCGTCAGGTCCGGACTACCCTCATTCCGAAGCGGGGTCGAATTGACGTAGACTGCACTTATGGCGAGTCAAACAGAGCCTTTTCAGCCGCTCCAGCCGCTCTCACTCGAACCTTCGATGGCACTCGAGGCGGCCGTCGATCCAGCGGCGGCCGTCGACGTGGCCAACGGTGACGGAGCCGTCGCGGAAGTCCATGGCGTCAATGGCGGCTCCTCTGCCGGGATACGGATTGACGCCGATCTCAAGGCGCCCGAACTGTTTCTGAATCGCGAGCTCACCTGGCTCGCGTTCAACCGGCGCGTCTTCGCCGAGGTGCTGGATGAGAGCAATCCGCTGCTCGAGCGGGTGAAGTTCCTGGCCATCACCGCGTCGAACCTCGACGAATTTTTCATGAAGCGGATCGGCGGCCTCAAGCAGCAGGCGATCGCCGGGATGCAGGAGTTGACCGACGACGGCCGCACGCCGCAGCAGCAGATCGCGGAGTGCCTCGTCGAAATCCGCGCGTTCGAGGCCGAGCAACGCGCACTGTTGCCCGAGCTGCTCAAGCAGCTTGCCGAAGCGGACATCCACATACTCGCCTTCGACCAACTGAGCCCGGCCGAGCAGGCGGCGATCCGCGAGTATTACCTGCGCAACATTTTTCCGCTGATGACGCCGCAGGCGATGGACCCGGCGCATCCGTTCCCGTTCATCTCCAATCTCTCGCTGAATCTGCTGGTCACGTTGCGCGCCCCCGATGACACCGAGCCGTCGCTGGCGCGAGTCAAGGTGCCGGTCGGGCTCGGCATCCCGCGCTTTTTGCGAGTCGACGGCACCCGGCGCTTTGTTCCGCTCGAGGACGTGGTCGCGCACACCCTCGACCTGCTCTTCCCGGAGGCGAAGATCGACGGCTACGAATTCTTTCGCGTCACCCGCAACGCCAACACCGAGCGCGACGAGGACGAGGCCGACGATCTGCTGGCGCTGATCGAATCCGAGCTACGCGACCGCCGCTTCGCGCCGATCGTCCGGATGGAGGCCGTGCGGGGCATGAATCCCGCGCATCGCGGGATGCTCGCGGCCGAGCTTGGCCTGGACGAGCACGACGACGTGTTCGAGATCGACGCGGGGATGCTGGCGATGCGCGATCTGATGGAGCTGACCGCGGTCGATAATCCGGCGCTGCACGATCCGCCGCATCATCCGGCCGATCACGCGCGTCTCGCGCCCTCGCGCAACATTTTTCACGTGATTCGCGAGGCCGGTTCGATCCTGCTGATGCATCCGTACGAATCGTTCCCCACCTCGGTCGGGCGCTTTCTGCGCGAGGCCAGCGAGGACCCCAAGGTGCGGGCGATAAAGATGACGCTCTACCGCACCTCGAGCGATTCGGAAGTGATCGGATATCTGTGCGACGCGGCGCGCAACGGCAAGCAGGTCGCCGTGGTGGTCGAGCTCAAGGCGCGCTTCGACGAAGCCGCCAACATCCAGTTCGCCGAGCAGCTCGAGGAATACGGCATCCACGTCACTTACGGCGTGGTCGGGCTCAAGACGCACTGCAAGGTGATCCTGGTGGTGCGCCAGGATTACAATGGGCTCCGCCGCTACGCGCATGTCGGCACCGGCAACTATCACGCGGGCACCGCGCGCCTATACGCCGATTTCGGACTGCTGACCAGCGACGACGCGATCGGCGCCGACCTGACGCAGCTTTTCAATTTTCTCACCACCGGCTATCGCGTCGGCCGCACCTTCAAAAAAATTCTGCCGGCGCCGGCCCTGCTCAAGCGGGCGCTGCTCGAGAAGATCGATCGCGAGGTCAAGCTCCAGCGCTCCGGCTCGCCGGGCCTGATCCAGATGAAGATGAACGCGCTCGAGGACGTCGACATCACGCGCGCGCTCTACCGCGCCGCGCAGGCCGGAGTGAAGATCGATCTGATCGTGCGCGACACCTGCCGGCTGCGCCCGGGAATTCCCCGGCTCTCGGAAAGTGTGCGCGTGGTCAGCGTCGTCGGGCGCTTCCTCGAGCACGGGCGCATCTACTATTTTCGCAATGGCGGCGCGGAGGAATATTTCATCGGCTCGGCCGATTGTATGAAACGCAACCTGGAGAGCAGGGTCGAGGCCGTCGCCCCGGTCGAGGATCCGACGCTGCGCAAGGAACTGCGCGCGGTGTTCGACTTGCAGCTCAAGCCCAATCACGCGGCGTGGGAGATGCGCTCCGACGGCAGCTACGTACGGCTGCCGGGCGATCCGAAGACCAACTGCCAGATCGCGATGATCGATGTCATCGAAAAGCGTGAGAAGGAAGAGGGAAAGACCCGGCGGCGGCGCAGAGGCTTCGCCCGGCGCGTGATGAAGTAGCCACTCGCGCGTTGCGCGGCCCCGGCGATCCGGAACGGAAAGAGGAATTCATACATGAAACGTGCACTCCTGGTCATCGACGTACAGAATGAGTATTTCACCGGCAAAATGCCGGTCAGCTATCCGCCGGGCTCGCTCGACAACATCCTGAAAGCGATGGATTCGGCGCGCGCACACCATGTACCGGTGGTCGTGGTCCGTCATGAGGCAAAGGGCGATCGCGGGGTGTTCAAGGCCGGAACCGAGGAATGGAACCTGCACAAGGACGTCGCGGCCCGGCCCGCCGATTTGCTGGTCGACAAGAACCTGCCCTCGAGCTTCGCCGGCACCGACCTGGAGAAGTGGCTGCGCGAGAACCAGATCGACACCCTGACCGTGAGCGGGTACATGACGCAGATGTGCTGCGACAGCACCGCGCGGGACGGGTTCCATCGCGGCTACAAGGTGGAATTTCTCTCCGACGCCACCGGCACGCTGACGGTCGGTAATAACTCGGGCAAGGTTGCCGACAAGGACCTGCACAATTCGGTGCTGGTCACGCAGGCCTCGATGTTCAGCAAAGTGATGGACACCGCCGACTGGATCAAAAAGCTTGACGAGAAGTGAAGAGCGAAGAGTGACGGCTGCGGCGCGCTGCCCGCGGCTGTTTGATCGCGTGGCGTTGCGCGCTTGCGGCCGCGCGCGGCGGATCGATCGTTCAACCACCCTTGAGGCGGGCGTAGTGGCGATGCGCCTTCGCGCGGTTTCCACATGCGCTCATCGAGCACCAGCGCCGGGTGCCGTTCTTGCTCTCGTCCAGGAACAGCCACAGACACTTGCTGTTCGCGCACTCGCGCACCCGGGTCAGTTGCGGACCGGCCAGCAAATCGCCTGCCGACCATAACACCGGGGCCAGCAACGCCGACGCGGTCGCGCGCGATTTCCCCTCGATTCGCCAGCCGAAGGCGCCGCCGATACGCTGAAGGGCGCTCCGCGCGGGAGTCTCCTTCAATGCGCGATTAAGCTCGGACAGATCGCCGTCGGCCGGTGTGTTGCCGCTCGCGACCGCATGGAAGATGCGGTAGACCGTCTCCCGAAGCGCGATCGCGCCGCGAAAAATCGCCGCCGCCTCTGCGGGATGGCGGTCTGCCCAGGTCCCATTCGTCCCGTTTGTCCCGCTATCCGCGATTGCGCCGGCTAACACGCTGCCCGAGGAGGCGCACCACTTCACGAGATCCGGCAATCCGTGCAGGCTTTCGCTCGGTGTGCTGCCGCGCCACGCGAGCGTGTTCCCGAAATCGAGGCAGAGGTCGCGGCGGGGAGCCAAAACCAAAGCGCCCGCCCGCCCGATGCATTTAGAGGTCGTCACCCGGCCTTTACCATACTAACCGCCATGACGGTTGACAATCGCCTGTCGATGATCTATCTAACCACTGTACTGGTTGTTTCAACCAGCTAGCAAGTTAGAAGGCCGGGAGGCGAGCAGCGCTCCCGTCAAAAAAGGAGCACGAGGTTATGATTCATCACGTCTCGATTGGGGTGAGCGACATTGGCAAAGCACGGCGGTTTTACGATGCGGCGCTGGCGCCCCTTGGCGCGAAATGCCTGAGCGAGGACGCAAGCGCGCTCGGCTATGGCGGTAGCGATGGGCCGCGACTGTGGTTGCTGGCTGCCGGTACGAAGGTCCCGCGCGACATCGCGGGCCTGCACATCTGCTTCGAGGCCGGGCGGCGCGCCGCGGTGGACGCCTTTCATGCCGCCGCGGTCCATTCGGGTGGCCGCGACAACGGCAAGCCGGGGCTGCGTGCCGATTACGGCGAAAACTACTATGCCGCGTTCGTCACCGATCCGGACGGCAACCGGATCGAAGCGTACTGCGGCCGCAAAGAATAAGACGCGCCAACGCGGCGGCTTTAATCTGGAGGACCCGCCGAAACCCGCGTAGAAATTCCGCTGCCGGGAAATGACGATGCGATACGTGGAGCCGCGCCGCCGGTATTCGGGGGCGCGGCTCCCGCTGTCCTCTTGACACGCTTCCAGGCCGGGCATAGTAATTCTAGTTAGTCGATAGACTAAAATGCTCGCGCAGAAGTCCAAATACGCGCTCAGAGCACTGCTTGTGCTGGCCAAGGAATATGGCCAGGGTCCAGTGCTGATTTCCGATATCGCCCATCGCGAGGCGCTCCCGCAAAAGTTTCTCGAGCTCATTTTGCTCGAACTGCGCAACCACGGGATCCTCGGAAGCAAGAAGGGCAAGGGTGGCGGATACTTCCTCGCCCGGCGACCCGAGTTGGTGCACCTGGGGGAGGTTTTACGCGTGCTGGAGGGGCCTCTCGCGCCTTTACCATGCGTAAGCAAGACCGCCTACGTACGATGCGCCGAGTGCCGGGATGAACGCACTTGCGGCATCCGGATGGTCATGAAGGACGTCCGAGACGCGACCGCACGAATTCTCGACCAGACCAGCCTGGCCGACATTCTCAAACGCGTCGAGCTCGCCGTCGAGGGTAAGGAAGCGCTGAATTATGCGATCTGAATTTTTTTGGCTGATTAGTCTACTAAGATAATCGATTTATGGGACTAAAAGAGCAACGATCCGATCAGGCAAGAGCTGACACCTCGAACGCCGATCTTGCCCGCGTGCTCGAGGAGATCGAGCGAGCAATCAGGACCGTCGCTTACGGTTCGGTCGAGGTCATCATCCAAAACTCTCGCGTGGTGCAGATAGAGCGTAAGGAAAAATTTCGCTTCAGCGAAAGTTGAATCCTTATCCTGCCGGCGGATCGTCAGCCGGGCCGCCAACCGGACAACCGGAGGCGTGAAGTTCAGAAACAACAGGGCGAACTGACCGGACCACCGGAAGTTCCGACCGCGAGGAAGGAGACTTCAATGGTTCGGTTTCGGTTTCGATGGTTTGCGATCCTGGCGGTGGCCGGGATCAGCTTACTTGGATCGCGTCCCGCGATGGCGCAGTCGCCAACAGGGGCGCAAACACAACTGCAGAACGAGATCGATCAGCTCAAGCAGAAAGTTGAAGCGCTGGAGGCGGCAAACGCCCAGCTTCAGCATCTCGATCAGCAGGTCAAGATCGTCGATCGCAAACTCAATCAGCAGCAAAGCGCCACGCGCGAGGAGGCGCTCACTCGCCCGGTAGTCGACGTTGGGCCGGACGGGTTTTTTATTCACTCCCAGGACAACAGCTACAACTTGCGTATCGGCGGCTATATGCAGGCTGACGGGCGGTTCTATCTTTCTGAGCCGAAGCCAACCGGCAGCGAATTTCTGATACGCCGTCTGCGCCCGTACTTCGAAGGCACGGTCGCCAAGTACTACGACTTTCGCTTCATGACAGATTTCGGTCAGGGTACCACCACCCTGGAGGACGCTTACGCCGACATTCATTACTGGCCCGAATTCCGGCTCCGTGTGGGCAAATTCAGGGAACCCGTGGGGCTCGAAAGATTGGAAGAGGACCGCGCGATCAAGTTTGTCGAGCGCGGCCTGCCAACCGATCTCGTGCCCGACCGAGACTTAGGCTTTAACCTCCACGGCGACTTGTTTGCGCAGCGAGTCGAGTACGCGCTGGGGTTCTTCAACGGCACGCCGGACAATACCGCCACTGACGACAGCGATAACAACGACGGCAAGGATTTCGCCGGCCGTATCTTCGTCCATCCCTTCGCCGACACCTCGCTCGAGTACGTCCGTCAGCTCGGCCTCGGTATCGCCGGCACCTATGGTGACGAGCGCTCGACGACTATCGACAGCACCTACAAGTCGACCGGCCAGGCCGTGTTCTTCACCTACGCCAAGGGTGTGATCGCGTCGGGTCCGCGTTACCGCTATTCGCCGCAGTTCAATTACTACTGGCGATCCTTCGGGTTATTGGGCGAATACGTACAGAATACGCAGAGGCTGCTTTTGCCGTCGTCCAAGAACGCGCACCCACAACCGATCAGCAATCAGGCCTGGCAGCTCGCCGCGACATACCTGGTAACCGGCGAAGACGCGACCTATGGACAGGTCAAGCCGCGTCGAAATTTCGATCCGATCGACGGCGGGATCGGCGCATGGGAGTTCGCGGCGCGAATCGACAAGCTGCTGATCGATCGCGACGTCTACAAATACGGGTTTGCCAGCTCGTCTACCTCGGCGCTGGAGGCTTTCGAATGGGCGGTCGGCGTCAACTGGTATTTGAACCCCAATGTGAAGATGCAGTTCGACTACGAGCATACGGGCTTTCGCTACGGTGCCGCGAAGGGCCATGACCGCCCTGATGAAAGCGTGCTGTTAAGCGAGCTGCAGCTGCAGTTCTAGTTCGTGGGGCTCCCGCATCACTTGAGGAACCGGACTATGAGCTTCAGCAAAATACTATTCGCGGCGGCCGGGTTGCTGACGGTACTCGGAAGATTCACACCGGCCATGGCGGCGGCGCAAACGATTCTCAATGTTTCCTACGATCCGACGCGCGAATTTTACGCCGACTACGACGCCGCGTTCGAGAAATACTGGAAGGCAAAGGCCGGCCAGGACGTCGCCATCAATCTGTCCAACGGCGGCTCGGGCAAACAGGCCCGCGCCGTCATCGACGGTCTCGAGGCCGACGTTGTCACGCTCGGCCTCGCCTACGATATCGACGCCATCGCCGACAAGGCGCACCTGTTGCCGGCCGACTGGCAAAAGCGCTTGCCGCAGGACAGTTCGCCCTACACGTCGACGATCGTTTTCCTGGTGCGCAAGGGCAATCCGAAAAAGATCAAAGACTGGCCCGACCTGGTGAAGCCGGGAATTGAGGTCATTACGCCCAATCCCAAGACTTCGGGCGGCGCGCGCTGGTCCTATCTGGCCGCCTGGAGCTATGCGCTCAAGGCTCCGGGCGGAAACGAAGCGGCGGGCAAAGAGTTTGTCACTAAACTCTACAAAAACGTTCCGGTGCTCGATTCGGGAGCGCGCGGCTCGACCACCACGTTCGCCGAAAGGGGAATCGGCGATGTGCTGCTGTCGTGGGAGAACGAGGCCTACCTTGCGTTGCAGCAGTTTGGCACCGGCAAATTCGAAATCGTTTATCCTTCCAGCAGCATTTTGGCCGAGCCGCCCGTCGCACTGGTCGACCGGAATGTCGATCGGCATGGAACGCGCGCGGTGGCGCAAGCTTATCTAGAGTACCTCTATTCGGCTGACGGCCAGGAGATCGCAGCGAAGCACTTTTTCAGGCCGAGGCTCGCAGCAGCGGCGAAACAAGGACCAGACTTCCCGCCGATAAAGCTGTACACGGTGGAGGAAATTTTCGGCGGCTGGCAAAACGCGCAGAAGACGCATTTTGCCGACGGCGGAGTGTTCGACCAGATTTACCGGCCTGGACCTTAACCGTCCGGATGAAACTTGGTGATGAGAGACAGGATGAAAACGCGTTCGCCCGCGCCCAATGTACTGCCCGGGTTTGGCCTCACGATGGGCTATACGATCATCTACCTGAGTCTGATCGCGCTGATTCCGCTCTCGACGCTAATCCTCAAGACCGCCGGCATGGGATGGGGACGTTTCTGGCACGTGGTGGCCTCGCCGCGCGTCGTTGCGGCGTACGAACTGAGTATCGGCGCCTCGCTCGCCGGAGCTACGATCAATTCGATCTTCGGGATGCTGGTGGCGTGGACGCTCGTGCGCTATCGCTTTTTCGGCAGATCGATCATCGACGCGCTGGTCGATTTGCCCTTCGCGCTGCCGACCTCGGTCGCTGGGATAACGCTGACGGCGGTCTATTCCGCCAACGGATGGCTGGGGCGACTGCTCGCGCCTGCGGGAATCAAGGTCGCATTCACGCCGCTCGGCGTGATCGTCGCGCTGACCTTTGTCGGGCTGCCGTTCGTGGTGCGTACGGTGCAGCCTGTGCTGCAGGAACTGGAGCCCGAGCTTGAAGAGGCGGCGGCCACGCTCGGGGCGTCGCGTCTGCAGACTTTCCGGCGCGTGATCGGACCCGTGCTCTTGCCGGCACTGCTGACCGGGTTTGCGCTCGCCTTCGCCCGCGCGCTCGGCGAATACGGCTCGGTGGTTTTCATTTCGGGCAACATGCCGATGCGAACCGAGGTGGTGCCGTTGCTGATCATGACCGAGCTCGAACAATTCGACTACCAGGCAGCGACGGCGATCGCGCTGGTGATGCTGTTGATGTCGTTCGCGATGCTTTTCCTGATCAATCTGCTGCAGCGATGGAGTGCGAGGCGCCATGCAGTCCGATGAGGGCGAGATAGGCCGTCTGATGAGAGAGAACTACGCGTGGATAGCCCCGCTGGATCCGGCCCGATCGATCCGGGGCGCGACGGTCGAACCGCGATGGGTGCAAGTGCTGCTCACGGGCGGCGCAATCCTTTTTTTGGGCGTCTTCCTGTTCGTTCCACTGGCGGCCGTCTTCGGCGAGGCGTTGCGCAATGGGGTGGGCGCGTATGCCGCGGCGATCGCACAGCCCGAGGCCCGCAGCGCCATCAAGCTCACGTTGCTGACGGCGACGGTGGTGGTGCCGCTTAACCTGATCTTCGGGCTGGCGGCATCGTGGCTGCTCACGCGTTTCGAGTTTCGCGGCAAGAACTTGCTCACGAGCTTGATCGATTTGCCGTTCGCGGTTTCGCCGGTGATCGCGGGCATGATTTACGTGCTGCTGTTTGGCGCGCAGGGCTGGTTCGGTGGCTGGCTCGGCGCGCATCACATCAGGATCATCTTCGCGCTTCCGGGAATCATCCTCGCGACTACGTTCGTCACCTTCCCGTTCATCGCGCGCGAGCTGATTCCGCTGATGGAAGCGGCGGGAACGGACGAGGAGGAGGCCGCGCTCACGCTCGGTGCGAGCGGTTGGCAGATGTTCTTTCGGGTCACGCTGCCCAACGTGAAGTGGGGGCTGCTCTACGGGCTGGTCATTTGCAATGCGCGGGCGATGGGCGAGTTCGGCGCCGTTTCCGTGGTCTCGGGCCATATCCGCGGATTGACCAACACGATGCCGCTCTATGTGGAAATTCTCTACAACGATTACGACTTCGCAGCTTCTTTCGCGGTGGCGTCGCTTTTGACCTTGCTTGCGCTGTTGACGCTCGCCGCCAAGTCCGTGCTGGCCCGCCGCTCGCTGCCGTCGCGCGAAGAGCCGCAGCCGAAACAACCCGCCAGGCTGGTGGCATGAGCATCGACGTCAGCAACATCCGCAAGCGCTTCGGCTCGTTCGTGGCGCTCGATGACGTGAGCATCAGAATCCCGACGGGCGAGCTGGTGGCGCTGCTCGGCCCTTCAGGATCGGGCAAGACGACGTTGCTGCGCATAATCGCGGGCCTCGAGACGCCCGACGCCGGACTGGTCCGCTTCGATCGCGAAGAGGCGACCAACCTGAGCGCGCGCGACCGCAAAGTCGGGTTCGTCTTCCAGCACTATGCGCTGTTTCGCCATATGACGGTGTTCGAAAACGTCGCATTCGGGTTGCGCGTGCGTCCGCGCCGGCTGCGCCCCACAGAGCAGAAAATTCGCGCGCGGGTTGAGGAACTGCTGGGGCTGGTGCAGCTCGATTGGGCGGGCCAACGTCTGCCCTCCCAGCTCTCAGGAGGCCAGCGCCAGCGCGTCGCGCTCGCGCGTGCGCTCGCCGTCGAGCCCAAGGTGCTGCTGCTCGACGAACCGTTTGGTGCGCTCGACGCCAAGGTCCGCGAGGAGCTGCGGCGATGGCTCCGGCGGCTGCACGACGAACTGCATATCACGAGTGTCTTCGTCACTCATGATCAGGAAGAGGCGCTCGAGCTGGCCAACAAGGTAGTCGTGCTCAACAAAGGACAAATCGAGCAGGCGGGCACGCCCGAGGAGCTCTATCACCATCCGGCGACGCCTTTCGTCTACAACTTTCTCGGCAACGTCAACCTGTTTCACGGCCGCGTGCACGACGGCAAGGTCTATATCAGCGGCACGCCCATAGCGGTTAATTCGGGCCACGATCTCGCCCGCGCTGACGGCCAATCCGCAGCGGTTTATGTAAGACCGCATCTGCTCGACATCCATCTCACGCCCAACGGGGGAAGCTCGTTCCCGGCCACCGTCAGACACATCAATTCGGCTGGTCCGACAGTCAAGGTCGAACTGACGAGCCAATGGGGCGACCAGGTGCACGTGGAAATCGATCACGAACGGTTTCGCGCGCTGCGGCTCGCGCGTGAAAAGCAGGTTTACCTGAGCCCGCGCGAAAACAAGGTGTTCATCTATCAAATCTGACCGCGCAGATCTGACCGCGCAGATCTGAGTCCGGCGGACCGCTCGGCCGTCAATTCGGCCGTCATTGCTGCGCGAGCGCGAACGAGCCCGGCTTCACTGCCCGCGTTCGTGCGCCCAATAGCTGGTCAGCTTTCTCGCCAGTTCGTCGCCGACGTTGTAGGTCTCGATGAGCATCCGGCAGTCGTTGGCGAAGCTTCGCGCGTGCCATCTTTGCGCGAGGCGATAGAGGACGGAGAAGCTGGCATAGTCCATCACGATCAAGCCAAGCAGCCGGGTTTCGGGCAATCGAAATACTGCTGAAAACCCGAGCAGGCCGGCGAGGAAAAAAAATCGGAGCGTGATACTCATTCGTGAGTCCCAAGGGCGTGGCCGTTCTTCACTGGGTGTTTTTCCCGTTGGTGGATTTGCGCAGCAGCGCGACCCTGATTTCCTCGACCGTTGGCATCGCTTCCTTCATTTCGTCGTCAACGCCGTCATTCGAGCCACTCATCGCGGCGCCGCCGTTGTCGCTGCTCTTGCGCCGGGCATAACGCTTCATGCGCTTGGCGCCCTCGCGCTGTGCTTCTTGGATCCTGCTTTTAAGACTCACGCTCGAACCGTCCCTACTTCCTTCCTGACGTCGAAAGTTCCCAAACATGTCTCTTCTTAGGCATGAGACGTGCCAATAGAGTGATCTGACGCATAGAACTTCTATTTTATGCCTAGCGATGCATCACGGGGATTGCCGATGCATCCGCCGTCGCCGAACCGCAACGTCGCGATGCGCCTATGTGACGCGCCCCAGTGTTTTTAACGGCGCTTGTGCTCTTCCTTTTCCGCGCGGTGATACTCGCGTCTGATGCGCTTGAGATCGACCGTGGGTTTGGGGAATTCCATTTTCAGAGCCTCGAGATGCTCTACGAGGATCTGGGAAACCGCAAGATTGCGGAACCACTTGTGGTTGGACGGAATGATGAACCAGGGCGCAGCGTCGGTGCTGCATTCCCGCAAGGCGTCCTCATAAGCCTTCATGTAGTCATCCCAGAACTCGCGCTCCAGGTAGTCACTTTCACTGATCTTCCATTGCTTAGTCGGATCGTTGAGCCGTTCTTTGAAACGAATGAGCTGCTCCTCCTTGCTGATGTGCAGAAAGAATTTGAGGATGTGCGTGCCGCTGTCGGTCAGCTCTTTTTCGAAGTCATTAATATAGTCGTAGCGCCGGGACCATACCTTTTTCGGTACCAGCTTGTGCACTCGCACGACCAGGACGTCCTCGTAATGTGAGCGGTTGAAAACGGTCACCGTCCCCTTGGGGCCCACGGCCTTGTGCACGCGCCACAGGAAATCGTGGGCGGCTTCTTCGGCGGAAGGCGTCTTGAACGCCTGCACCCTGCAGCCCTGCGGGTTCATCCCTGCCATGACGTGTTGGACAGTGCCGTCCTTGCCGCCCGCATCCATCGCCTGCAGGCAGACCAGCAGCGATCGCTTGTTCTCGGCATACATCCGATACTGTAAGGCTCGCAGCCTCTCCTGGTTGGTCACGATCTCGCCCTTGGCCGCCGCTTCGTCTTCATGCGTCGAGTGGAAATCGGGATCGATATCGGCGAGCTTGACCTTGTGTCCGGGCTTGACGCGAAATCTTTTGCTGTAGCGCACGATCCGCGATTTCTGCTGCGGCAGGGCTGCTTTATGCATCCTGCATGCTCTTCGACGGCGATGCTCCCCAGGCCGCGGTTGTCGCGCCCAATTTGCTGACCCAGGTATGCAGCCGCATCCCAACCAACATCGCGGCGACGAAGATCAGAACCGCGGGTGCGCCGGAAGCAAGCGAGGTCAGCGCGGGTCCGGGACAGAAACCGCCGAGGCCCCAGCCTGCGCCGAAAATCGCGGCACCCAGAATCAGTTTCGCATCCAGGTCGCTACGTTTGGGCAGAGAGAAATCCGATGCCAACAACGGTGACGGCATTTTGCTGCTCCAGCGGTAGGCGGCGAAGTAGACTGCGATCGCGCCGATCATGACGAAGGCCAGGCTGGCGTCCCAAGTGCCGAAAAAGTCGAGGAAGCCGATCACCTTTACCGGACGCGTCATTCCGGAGATTCCCAGGCCGAGCGCGAATACCATTCCCGAAATGAAGGAGGTCAGTAACGCATTCATAAGGCACCTCCTGCCAGATGGTTCAGCAAATACACCACCAGGGCTCCGGTGAAGATGAAAGTCGCCGTCGCGACGAGCGAGCGCGGCGAAAGCCGGCTGACGCCGCATACTCCGTGACCGCTGGTGCATCCGCTGCCGAGGCGCGTGCCGAATCCGACCAGCAGACCCGCGATGGCCAACAGTGGGAAGGGGCGAATGAGGCCGAACTCGAACGCACGCGGGAGCAACTCCTTGAGCAGCAACCCGCCCGCGAGCAAGCCCGTCAGGAAGCAGATGCGCCAGAGCGTGTCGCCCTTGACGGGCTTCAGCACGCCGGCCAGGATTCCGCTGATACCGGCGATCTTGCCGTCCAGCAACAGCATCGCCGACGCGCTGAGACCGATGAGCACGCCGCCGGCCAAGGACGCAAGCGGGGTAAAGTTATGCATAGGCGAATTCTCCGTGCTGCGCCGTCGCCCGGTCCCGTCTCAGGGCGCGTAGATCGCATATGCGTGACTTCTGCGGCGGGCGGCGGCCGTTGAACAGTTGAACAGCCGCCGCCCGCCGGGCTGAACTCTCTAGCCATCACGCTTCGACGCAAGCGTCGCTGCGATCAGGCGAGGCGGCGTGGCACGCGTCACAGTGTATTGAGAAAATTCACAACGTCCAACTGTTGTTGCGCGCTGAGCGCGCCGAAGGCCTGCGCAGCCGGCTTGCCTTGCCCGTCATGCAACTTGATCGCCGTCGGGATGTCGCCCGCACGACCGTCGTGCAGGAATTGCGACTTCGCGCGAAGGCCCCACAGCGGCACCGTCCGCATCATGGTCGGTCCCGCGGCGCCCGAGGTGATGCCATCGCCGAGCGATCCCATGTCGTGCAGCAGAAAGTCCGAATACGGATGAAACGTCTGATTGGCGAGCGTGTTGTTCAGCGTCGGGCTGACCGAGACGTCGCCCGTGGTTGGAGCTATGAACGACGCTGGATTTGACGCGGTGGTCATGCTCGGCGTATGGCAGCCTGCACAGCCCATGCTGGTGAAAAGCCTCGACCCGTTTTGTGCCGACGCGTTCTGAGGCAGTGTCGGCGGCGGCGCCAGTCCGCGCATGAAATCCGAGAAACGATCGATGTCGGCACGCCCATCCGCATCGGTGGTGTCCTCGACCCCCGTGTCCTGGAGCGGTAATCCATAGGCTTTCTCGTTGGCGGCGCATTGGCTCACTTCGTCCGGGTTGTCAGGGTTGGTGATGCCATTCTCGTTCAGATAGGCGTCGCCGGAAAAGCCGCGCAGCGAGGCGTGGTCATCCTTCCATCCAAAACGTCCGACATGCGTGACCTTGGTGAAATTCTCGGTCACCATCTTCACAGTGCCGTGAATCTCAGGTGGCTCGCTCTCGGCGATTCGTTCGAAAGTCTGATCCGAAACCGCCTCGACCAGTCCGTCACCGAAAGTCGCCAGCGCCGAGCGTCCCACTACGCAATTGCCGCCACTGCGGAAATCAGCGCTCTTCGGATCGCAAGTGGCAAGGTCCGTACTAAAGGTGGTCTTCGCCACCTCCTCCTGCTGGCAGGGCGATAACTGGCAACCAGGAGCGGTTATCTGACAGCCCAGCGGCTCGGCCTCGACACCCTGCGGAAAAATAGTCGTCTTGCCCTGGGTCTGCGGTCCGTTGCGCAGGAAATTATCCACCGCGAAGATATGCACCGGACCCGGCTGCGTGTTGTGGCGCACCCGGATCTCGTTGATGAACAATCCGCCGCCGCCGATCGCCGGTTGCGAATGACATCCCGCGCAAGATACGCCATTCATTACCGGCCCGACCTGCGGCAGCTTTTCGATTTCCTTGAAATTCATCTGCCCGGTCGCGAAGACGCCCAGATCCGATCCGTCTTGCGCCAGTCCCGGTAGCGGTGCTCCGAAACCGTCCAGATTTATCGGCACGCTCGCTTGGCTTGCCGTTGAGCGTGCTGTTCGATTCGCCGGTCCCGCGTATGCGATTTGGGTCGAAATTCCCAACATACCGATCAACAGTAAAATCAATCGCCTATTCATATGGTCTTTTCTCGCTCAGCATTTGCGTACTCGCCTAAATCGACGCCGGGCCGGCCCAAGACAAACTCCTACCGCTCCACTACTCAGTAGCGGCGGCGATAGGAGCACTTGCCGGGGGCTTACCGTCGAGATGACTATCGATTGAAGGACCGCAAGGCTCTTCAACCCGCCGGCCAGCGTCGGACGTTTATGATTTGCGCCGCATCAGGACTCCCGTCATGCTCGGGAATTCTGAGCACGCGCAAGGTCAGCGCCCGTCGCCCGGGGCGCCTAACCACTCTTTTTGCTGGGAGTCCTAGAACGAGGGCGAGCCGCGCCCGCCGAAGGTGTGCACGGCGATGAAGTCCGTCACGAGGCTGCCAGGTCGAAATTCGAGGCCGTTTGGATATTCACGATCGCAGCGATGTTTCTGCTGATTCCGCATCAGACAGCTCCCCTTTTGCTGCACGGTCGAAGCGCTTCTGCAAACGCTTTGCGGGGGGCAGTCTGCACGCTCGAGAGCTCAAATGCAAGAGAAAAAAAGATCTCTAAACGAAGCAATCGCGGCCGGGTTCTTTCGGTCTACTTCCGCAACCGCCCGCTTGAGCTGGCATCACGTTTGGGCGTAGCCACAGGAACCGAAGGTGAGCCGTTGCGCGCCACCATCGCCAGGGATGCGGCGCGGTCGAGCCCATCGATGTCGAATACCATCATCAAGCGTCGCAGGCGACAGTCGCGCACGCCGGGCCCCGGAAGACGCCCCAGCCGATGGTGATGTGGGAAATATACTTGTTGCGCAAATCTCCCATAGCGCTCGACCAGCGGGCGGAGAGCTTCATAATGTCCTGTCAATCCAAGCGAGATCCGGCCGTTCTCCGCGTTCAACCATACCGTATAACTGGTCTTCTGGATGTGCGGATCTGACCATTCTTCAGCCAATAGTCCGCGCTGCACGGCGGCGCCCAGCGTTAGTCCTGCCGGATTACCTCCATCTGCGAGATACCGGTGGGCGGCGATCAGGAGCATGCACAAGCGCTGTTCATTCTCGCGCGCTTCCATATCAACTGCCGTAAGATTTGCGTATGGAGCGAGCGTTTCGACTGGTATCCGATAAAGCAGTACACCACCCACCTTGAGTGGCGAGACCTTGAGCGTTTCCAGCATTTGTTTCAGTTGCAGAGATTGGGGGCGATCGGCCATCAGTACTGCGTTCACGCCGTGGGAAGCAGCAAACGCCATCCACTGATCCGCCACATCGGGCATGGACACATTTTGCAGCGAGGACGTTACGATCGGCCAAGCAAAAAAACCCTCGGGAGCGAAGGGAAGATAGCCGGTGGCGAGGCGAAAATACATTCCGGTCTGCGCCTGCCATAACATACCGTCAGACCCGGCTCCCCAATCGTAGGGCGGCACCACCACTGTTTCACCTTTGACGAGGTAGCGCCTGTACAGCCCATCCGAAAAAAAGGGCGGAGCGACCATGTTATCAAGATCTCTGCCCCAAAAGTGTGCAGAAGGATTAGGTAGCAAGGAAGCGAGTACCAGGGAGGCAACGGCCACACGTGTCCAGCAACTTAAGCGCACCGTGCTAAACCACATCGCCGCCACGATCGCCAGTATCAATGAAGTGTATAACAAAATTCGAATAGGCAGCGCCTGGTCCAGCAGAGGAACGTGTTTCACCAGGCGCCACGGTAAAACGACTACCTCTGTCCCAGCCACGTGCAGCCACGGACCCATCCCCATTACGATGGTTATAGCCAGCATCAGTGTGAGAACCTTGCCGGCAAGCGTGCGCCACTGATTAACCGCAAACCAGACCGCGATAGTCAGCAGCGGTATGCCGAAATAGCCACCATTTTCGAAAGTATTACTGGTGAATCTCGATGAGAGGGTTCGGAACAGGTCGAGCATATAGCCGAGCTCAATGGTCTGGGTCGGAATCACCAGGCTGAGCAAATCGGCGGCATGCTCATTTGATGAACGAAGCGGCGTGTGCCTGAAATCAACGAACATGTAATACAACCAGGGACTCACCACTACTGCCATTGCGAGGTAGGCGAGCGAAATCGGCGCGGCCAGTGCTTTGATCCGTCTTCTCAGCTCGCTGTGACCGAATATCCAGGCGACAGTCAGCGTGGCCGCACCGACAACCGTCATAGTTGCGATGATCTCGTCCGCGATCAGAAATTGCGCAAGCAGAAGTGCGAATAAAAGGAACGCAAAAGTCCAGCGTTCCATGCGTCCTTCGATCTCGCGCCAGTACCACGTAAACAATCAGTGGTATCAGGAATACCGCGAAGCAATCCAAGTGGCCGCCAAGCAGGTGGCCCAGGACATACGCTGAGAAGCCGAACAGATAGCCACCCATGAGAGAGGACCAGAAATCTCTCGTGAGATAACGGCAAAGCAGGAAGGTGGTCCAGGCGCTCAATGCCGGGCAAATCACACACAACAGATTGTAAACCGCTACCGGCCCAAGCGCGCTGGTAAGCGGCAGCGCGAGCCAACTTATAAGCGGCACGGGGGTTGTCCAGGTCAAGTTCAGACCCAACGGCGCAAATACGACCTTGGCGACGAAAGGGTTGAGGTGATGGATGAATGCGTAGGGCCACCACACCAGGCACCAGATGAAGAAGCATTGGTCGGTTCCCCAACCGAGATACGAGGTAGCGAACCGCTGCGCGCAGGGGCGGGCGAACATCAAAGCTGCCAGGGCCAGATATGACAGCAGCGCGCAGAGGCCGTGGCCGCGCTGTGTCGCCTCGCCGAGGCGGAATCGATTACGCCGTCAGCGATGGGATGGAATTGGCACGGCGCGCACTATGTCAAGGGCACTGGCTGAAGTAAATTACGGCTGTGTTAAACCGTACCAAAAGATGCTTGCCTTTATTGGTGTAGCTGACTCGGATCGAACCCTCGCCAGGTTGATGGTGCCCGTTCGTGGGAAAGCAGAAGTACGCCTCGTTCCGTCTGCCTGGCGGCGGATCATCCGGCCGCGGAAGATATCCCGACCGCCGCTGCGCGCTTCGCGTCGTCTGCCGCCGATGGTCCCGTGACTTTATAGAGTTTCTGTGAGTTTTCCCAGAGGATCTTGCGCCTCACCGACTCTTCACAGTCAGCGAGGCCGCCCTTGATCCGGGCGTGTACTTCCTCGCCATAGAGCGAGGTCGGATGCGGAAAGTCGGTCTCGAACAGGATGTTATCGACGCCGATCTTGTCGATCAGGCGGCGCGGCGCCGTTTGTTCGAACCAGTAACAGGCATAGACGTTGCGCGCGAAATATTCCGACGGCAGCAGATCGAATTCCGGGTGCTCTTCGGCCACGCTATTACCCTGGAATTGGTAATCCATCGCTTCGAGCACGAAGGGAATCCAGCCGATACCGCTTTCCACCGAGACGAACTTAATTCGCGGATAGCGCGCCAACACTCCGGACATCAGCAGGTCGTTTAGTTGAAGGCCGTTGCGTAAGAAGATGTCGACCGCCAGTTCCGCAAACGCCGCCATCTTGCCGTAGGTCGCGACGCGGTTCTTCAGCAGGCCCTCGGCCATGTCGCCCGAGCCGATATGGAAGCTGATGGGCAGATCCAGCTCGACCGCCACCTCCCACAACGGATTCCAATGCGGATCGCCGAGCAGTGGCTTACCCCAGTATTGCGGCTCTCCGGTGAAGAGAATTCCCTTGTGGCCCATGGCGGCGCAGCGGCGCACCTCTGTAACCGCGGCGGCAACGTCCCAGAACGGAATCGACGTGATGGGCAGGAGGCGGCGCGCGTCGGCGGATGCCCACTCGGTCTGCCAATCGTTGTAGATTTGAACGCAGGTGAGCATCAGGTGAGGGTCATTCAGTTTCAAGAACTGTTGCGCCCCAAAGCCGCCCACGTTCGGATACATGACCATCGCCCAGATACCCATCTCGTCCATGTACTTCAGCCGCGCCTTGGCGTCGTATGCTCCCGGATGCATCTCCTCGTAGCTCTTGGGCGGATGCTTGAAACTCCCGACCCCGGCTGTAGCGGTCATACCGACGTTCGCGAGCGGCCGACCGCCTCCCACTAACCACCGCTGGGTCCCATCGGCGCCGGTAATTACCCGCGGCACGCGATCACGCATGGCCGCAGGCGCGCGGCTGGTCCACAGGTCGGGCGTTTCGGTTACGTGGGTGTCGGCATCAATGATTGTGTAGCCACTCATATCATCCCTCTTTCTAGAATCTCGTATAGCACCAAGCTGCTCTAGATCGCGAACTGCGGGCGCGCCCGCGCGCCGAGCCTCAGGCCAGCCACCTGTTGAAAGTGTGGACAGTCCTCGGCGGCCCATCTACCGCAGGAATGCCGCACTCGCTAAGTTACAGTTGATGACGAACGCTGCTGTCGCGGCGCCAGTGGATTCCGCAAACAGGGCGGTCGGAGAATGCTTCGCGTCGGGGGGGAATTGAGATGGGATCTGCGGTGGAGGGGCTGAAGTTGCGCAGAATGCGCGTCCGCAATGAGATCTCTTTCAGTCGGAGCACGGAGGGAGGAGCAGAAAGGAGCGAAGATTTAGAGGCGCTCCGCGAGGAACTGCGCAAACTGAGTAAGCAGATCGAGGAGGCCGAACACTAGCCACGTGCGCCTCATTGGTTCCTGAGCCGCGCCCTTGCCTGAGCAGCGGCTTCGCGCAGCGCTATTGAACGGCTTGCGACGTCGGAAGTTCGACCGAAAAGGTCATGATTTCATTGGCGCTGGCCGCTCAGAAAAACCAACGAGCGGCGGACGACCGCAGGCGGCCAGTAGAGATCGCGGACTCGCACCGTTTCGCAAGAGGCCGGCGCGCTCAAAATTCTCTGCCCATCGGCGCGCCTCGGCTGGCCAAGGGCGCGCTCAATTTCAACAGCAGGCCATTGGCCTCTCTCTCCGGCTGCGCGCCTCAGCGAGCAGATCTTGCACCTCGCTGCCAACAGGTGGACCGCCTTTAATTGCGGCGCGAGCTGTGAGGGCATGCGCCTCATCGCGCAGGTCGTGCGCTTTCCGTTTGCATTCATGCACTTTGGCCATGATCATTGCCGCTTCTGAGTCGGCCATGCTTTCCCCCGACTGACGAATAACTAGTGTACTACTAAATCAGTGCTCCATTTTTCTGGCCATTTCGTGGCGTGACGTTTGCTTGTCGACCGTCTTGCCATGCGGCACGTTAGCCGCAGCTGTGCTCTAATATGAGATCCACAAAGATGTTGCCCTAAATTCTGATAAATCCGGATCGGGCAACCTAGCGTAGCATCTCAGCCATGGCGTACCGGCCAGAAGGTCTTCATGAACGGGATTCACGTATATGACAGTAACTGCGCGCGTCCGAGCGCTTATTCCCTCCCGAAGCCCGTCGAGGACCCGCTTCATCGTTGCGGGCCCGAACGGGTTGAATAAGTAAAACAAATTGCCGCGTGTAAAATCGAACTCTTCAGCCCTCGAGCATAATATCGATACCGGTGCTTTCTTTCGGCGCACTCGTTGCGCATTGTGCCGCGCCGAGTCGCAGAGACTCTCTACGTATTCTATTCCAATCGCTTCTGCTATGTCGTAGGTTGCGGCGCAACAGACTACGCGGCCTTTGCCGCAGCCGAGATCCACGAACACATCCGAGGGCTTGAGAGATAGGAAAGTTAGTATTCTGAAGATCGCTCGGTACGGCACCGTCGCATAATAGTGCTGCTCCGGAGGCATGGATTGCGCGGCGCCTTCTCTCCTGTACGTTCCTCTCGTCAGTATTCGAAGGCGACGCTCCCAAAGAGCGTTATCTATCTTTCGCAGGACCCTTGCAGTTCGATTTCCAAAAATAGGATGCATCGGATCTAAGCATCTGTGCTATTTATTGAACGTTAAACCCGGATATCGGTTTTGGCTCTCGGATTCCAACTGCCGTGTAGGCAGGCCGACCTCTCCGTGCACCCTAGTCTCGCGACTTGCTGGAAATCCTGTTGTTAGTGAGGAGACAATGCGGGCTCTCGCCGGACACGCTTCACGAGCGATGCTGTCTTGGTACAGTCACATCCGCACGGACGCAAAACAGGCTGTGACCTCAGCTCTTGATCAGATCGGCGACGCTTGGGAGGTCGCAGATTCTGGAAGAGGCACGGCACAAAATTGGGCACAATCTCATGCAGTACCCAAGCACACACTCAACTAACCCCTTGATTTTATTGGTGGAGCTGACGTGGATCGAACACGCGACCTCCTGAATGCCATTCAGGCGCTCTCCCAAACTGAGCTACAGCCCCACCGCGTGGAGAGATCAGCCCTCAGTTAATCGGATGCTCTCGATTGGGTCAACCTGAAGCTCGCTGAGCCGCTGAGCTTCTGCCGCGTTCGGCGCCTCGGCATCCCGATTGCTTCTTTTCCGTCCCCCAGCCATTTTGATCGTCATTCCTGCGAGGCGTCGAATGAGGTCTGAGGTGGAAAATGCGAGCCTGCTGAGCCCCGATGAACCGCCCGCGTTTCAGATCGTCCGGGAGCAAGGGCGCGCGGCGTATCTCCTCGCTTGCGACCATGGCGGGAATCTACTGCCGCGCGCGCTCGGCACTTTGGGTCTAAGTCCGCTCGAGTTGAAGCGCCACATCGCGTGGGACATCGGCGCGGCGGGACTCGCGAGAAAACTCGCCGACGCGCTCGACGCTTTTCTGATCGTGCAAACCTACTCGCGCCTCGCGATCGACTGCAACCGCAGGCCGCTCTCGTCCACTTCGATCGCGCCGCTGAGCGAGTCGACCCCGATTCCCGGCAACGAGCATGTCAGGCCGGCAGACGCGGAGGCCCGCCGGCGCGAGATTTTTCAGCCCTACCACGACCGTATCGGCGCCGAACTTGACGCCCGCATGGTGGTGGGGCGGCCGACCATCCTCGTCGCCGTGCACAGCTTCACGCCGGTGTTCCATGGGGAAAGCCGGCCGTGGCATGTCGGAGTCCTTTACAACCGGGACGCCCGCCTCGCCGGCATTCTGCTCGAACTGTTTCGCAGCGAGAGCGGGATCGTGGTCGGAGACAATCAACCCTACGCGGTCAGCGACGAAGGCGACTACACGATTCCGATCCACGGTGAGCGGCGCTCGATTCCGCATGTCGAGCTCGAAGTACGCCAGGACCTCCTGGCTGACGAGTCCGGCCAGGCGGCCTGGGCGGATCGGTTGGCGCGCGCGCTGATCAAGGCCGAAGGTCTGATTAACCAGCCTCGGTTACCTCGTCCGTGAAAACTTTGAAGCTGACCAGAGTACTGGGACCGAAGGTATTGCTGATGGCGACATCGGCGGCGTCGCGACCGCGTGCAATGAGCACCCGCCCGATCCGCGGAATGTTGTTGCGCGGATCGAACGTGTACCATCGGCCGCCGAGATACGCTTCGAACCATCCGGCGAAGTCCATCGGTCCGTAGGGCGGCGGGATGCCAATATCGCCGAGATAGCCGGCGCAATAGCGCGCGGGAATGTTCATGCAGCGGCACAACGTGATCGCCAGATGGGCGTAATCGCGGCAGACGCCCCGGCCTTCCTTGAACGCCTGCTCGGCGGTTTTACTTGGACGGGCGTGCTCATAGCCGAAGGCGATATGCTGATGGACGAAATCGCAGATCGCCTGAACCCGCGCCCAACCGGGCGGAGACCGATCGAACAGGTCCCAGGCGGCCTGGGACAAAAGGTCGGTCTCGCAATACCGGCTGCCCAGGAGAAAAACCAGGCTCTCCTCCGGCAGGTCCTCGACCGGGTGCTGACAGGCCGAGGGGGCGACTTCGTCGGGTTCGCCGGTGTCGCGGACGACCCCGCTGCTGGCGATTCGAAGGCGCCCCTTGGGAGCCACGATCCTGGTGGACCAGTTCCCGAATCCGTCGCGATATCCGGTAAGCGGTACCCGCGGGTCGGTCGTCACAAAATCGGGAATGACGATATCGGACGCACGCGTGTAATGGATGTTCAAGGTCAGAATCATCGGAGTGGGTTGCGGAAAGTCGTAGATCAGCTCGTAGCCGACGCGGATTTGCATATGCTCAGGTCCTCTTTATTGCCGCAGCCCCGTGAGCGCCGGGTCCGTGGCGGAAAATTCCTGGAGCCCCTTCTCGCCCTGCGACGGTTCCGTTGATGAACGGGTCTCGTCGAGAACGCTTACGGCGACCTCCATGCCCAGGAAAGCCGCCCGCCTGCCGATAAAGGTTCCCCAAAGCGGCAGCACTTGCGCGTGGTCCCATGCCACCGCGACGCGGATTAGATTGTGGTTGCCGACGATCTTGTTGGTCGGATCGAAATCGACCCATCCCATCCCTGGAAGGTAAACCTGCAGCCACGCGTGGGTCGCGCCCCGCCCGACGGCGAGGCGCGGATCGGCGTCGGGTAAGAAGATATAGCCGCTCACGAACCTGGCGGCCATCCCGAGCGACCGGACGCCCTCGATCATCAAGAGAGCAAAATCACGGCAGGTCCCATATCCGCGTTGGAGGGTGTCGCTTGGGGTCTGCACGCCGCGCTCGACGCGGCGCCGGTACTCGAATTGCTGGTTGATCCCCACGGTCATCGATCGAAGCAAGGCCATCGTGTCCATCGAGCCCGATGCGCCGGACGAGGCCAGAAAGCCGGTTGCCCATTGCCGCACGTCCTCGGCCGGATAGCCTCGCTCCAGTCCTCGCGCGAGATCCGCGCGCTCTTCGCTGGAATAGGCAAACGGATAGGTTCTTGCCGCGGGTTCGAGCCGATATTCCGGAGTAACCGGCTCGATGTGCTCAAGCGTGACGACGCTCTCGAACCGAAGCTCGGTCGTCTGCCCGGTAAACGTCGCCACCGCGACCGAGTTATCGAAAACGTCGTGAGTCCAATGAAGGTCCGCCGGTTGCGGCATGATCGCGAGGCTGCTCTTGATCAGCCGCAAATCATAGCTCGCCCGCGGCTGAAACATCCATCGATGCTTGCCCAATCCGACCGGTTCCGAATAACGATACACGGTGACGTGCCTTACGGTAAAAAGGCGCATGCAGGTTGCCTCGGCGGTCGTATCGATTGAGGAACAACGCGGGAGGGACACTTCTCAGTTAATCGGAAGCTGCCGGCCGGGTCAATCTGACCTTATCGCTGAAGCTTGTTGCTTAAGCTAATTGCGTTGAAGTTGATTGAGCCTCGCTGAGATGCCGGAGCCCGTGATGCCACCCGACGCGCGCGACGCTTCAATCGTGGGTGCGTCCGATCAGCTCGCGCGCCGCGCGGCGAAACTTGTCGGTGACTTCGGCGCCGCCGAGCATCCGCGCGATCTCTTCGATCCGCTCAGCTTGCACCAGCGCGCTCACGCGGCTGCGGGTCGCGCCGCGCCGTTCCTCTTTTTCGATCAGGAAATGAGTGTCGGCGAAGGCGGCGACCTGCGGCAGATGGGTCACGCACAGCACCTGATGAAAGCGCGCGAGTTCCTTGAGCTTGCGTCCGACGACCTGGGCGACCGCGCCGCCGACGCCCGCGTCGACCTCGTCGAAGATCATCGTGGCGACGCCGCGCCGCTGCGCCTCCAGGCGCTTGAGCGCGAGCATCACGCGCGAGAGCTCGCCGCCCGAGGCGATGCGCGCGAGCGCCATCGGCGGCTGCCCGAGGTTGGGCGAGAGCATGAATTCGATCGCGTCCGCGCCGCCCGGCCCGAGCGTCATCCGGTTATGCTCGAACGCGGGTTCCGACTTTTCCAGCGGCGCGAAGCGCGCCTCGAACACCGGCGCGCGCATCCCCAGCGTCTTGAGCTCGGTCTCCATCCGGCGCTTGAGCTCAGCCGCCGCGCTCTGGCGCCGCGCGCTGAGCTCGGCGCCCATCCGCGCGAGATTATCGAGCGCGTCGCGGAGCTCGGCTTCGGCCGCGGCGCGCGAGTCGGACACCCGCTCGAGCTCGGAAACCTCGGCGCGCGAGCGCTCCAGAGTTTCGAGCACGCTCTGCAGCGTGCCGCCATACTTGCGCTTGAGCCGGGTCAGTTCGGCCATCCGCGTTTCGATCTCTTCGAGGCGCGCCGGGTCGGCCTCGATTCGCGCGGCGTAATCGCGCAGCGTATGCGCGGCCTCCTCCAGGCCAAGACGCGCCGAGCTGATCAGTTCGAGCGCGTCCTTGAGCTTGGGATCGATCACCGCCGCCTCGCCGACCCGGGTCTCGGCGCGCGCGACCGCGTCGAGCGCCGCGGCGCTCTCGCCCGAGAGCATCTGCTCGGCGTCAGTGGCGGCGGCGCCCAGGCGCGCGGCGTTGGCCAGTACCGTGCGCTCGGCCGCCAGTTGCTCGTCCTCGCCGGGCGTAAGCCCGGCGTGCTCGAGCTCGGCGATGCGGAAGCGCGCGAGCTCGAGCTGCTCCGCGCGGGTGCGCTCGCGCTCGCGCAGCTCGGCGGCGCGAGCGCGCGCTTCGGCCGTCGCGCGGTACGCCGCGCCGTACTGCTCGAGCGTCGCGTCGAGCGCGGCGTGCCGGTCCAGGAGCTGGAGATGGCTCTCGGAGCGGAGCAGCGTCTGATGCTCGTGCTGGCCGTAGACCTGGACCAGGCCCTGGCCCATCCGCGCCAGGGTCTGCACGGTAGCCATCTCGCCGTTGATGTAGGCGCGCGAACGACCGCCATCGGCGGCGAGCGTGCGGCGGATGAGCAACTCGCGCGGGGCGGATTCGGCGAACTGCTGGGTGCCCTCGGGCAGCGGCGCCTCGCCCTCGAGCTCGAACATTCCTTCGACGACGGCTTCATTCTGTCCGGCGCGGATCATGTCGGGCGAGGCGCGGCCGCCGAGCAGCAGCCCGAGCGCGGTCATGATGATGGTCTTGCCGGCGCCGGTCTCGCCCGAGAGCACGTTGAAGCCGGGGCCGAAATAAAGCGCTGCGCCCTCGATGATGGCGAAGTTGCGGATGCGCAGTTCGACCAGCATCGCCGCTCCCCGCGCTCAGCCCCAGCGCAACTTGTTGCGCCAGATTTCGAAATAGGAGTGCGACGATCGCACGAGCACCACCGGGTTTTTGCCGCGCCGCACGCGCAGGGTGTCGTTGCTCGCGATGCGCGCGGTTTGCTGACCGTCCACCGTCAGCATCGCGCCGTTGTCGTCGGTCTTGACCCGCACCTCGATCTCGAACGAATCGGGCAGCACCACCGGACGATTGCTCAGCGTGTGCGGGCAAATCGGCGCGAGCACCACGACGTCGAGCGTCGGGTACACGATCGGCCCGCCGGCGCTGAGCGCGTATGCGGTGGAACCGGTCGGCGTCGCGATAATCAGGCCGTCGGCGCGGTAGGAGCAGAAGCGCTCGCCGCTTGCGACCACGTTGAGCTCGAGCATCCGGCCGAGCGCGCGCTTGTTGATCACGACGTCGTTGAGCGCACGGAAGATCTCGCGATCGGCCGTGCGCGCGCCCGCGGGATGCGCTTCGACGGCCGCCTCCAGCGTGATGCGGCGATCGACCTCGTAATCGCCGGCCAGCACGCGGGCCAGCGTCGCCTGCGCCTCCTCGGTGGTGATCTCGGTCAGAAAGCCAAGGCCGCCGAGGTTGATGCCGAGGATCGGCGTTTCGCGCTCGCCGACCAGCCGCGCGATGCTGAGCAGCGTGCCGTCGCCGCCGAGCACCACGATAAGGTCCGCGCGCAGCGCCAGTTGCTCGCGCTCGACCGCTTCGGCGCCGAGTTGCGGGGCGACCTCGGGCTCGGCGAGCGTGGTCAGATGGCGCGAGCGCAGCCATCCCGTGAGCACGTGCGCGATCGTGATCGCGCGCGGGCGCTCGTGCCGCAGGACCATCCCCACCGTCTTTAGCGAATGCTTTACTACTTTCGCGTTCACGGACTTCACGCTCGCGCCCGCGCCGGCCGTGGCGCCGGCGTGATGCGCCCGTCACGTGCGCGTGATCGTGCCTCAAATTCGATGACTGAATTGCGCGGCGAGGATGAAGTTGCGTTCAACGCGTCGAACCGCCGTCCCCGAGTCTCGGGCCGCAAACGTGCGACCGGAGAACCCGGCCCAAGGTTATCTAGGGCGAAGCGCCCGGATCAACCGTGATTGTTTTGGGCACGGCGGGCCCTTCAGGCGTGACCGTGATGCTCTTGGGCACGGGCGACGGGTCCACCGGTGGTTTAGGGGTTCCGACGATCAACGCGACCGCCTCGACGTGGTCGACCGTCACTCCCTCCACGCGGGTTTTGGCCATAGTTTTGATTAGTACCGCGTTAGCGCCGGCCTCGCATGCTTTGCGCTTGAGTAGCGCCAGGATGTCCTCATGCTGGGTCGGTGCGCCGTCAACGTTGAGCGTCGCGACCTCACGCGTCTTGCCCGTCGGCTTGTCGTGCAGGATTTGCACGTCGCTCTGCACGTCGCAGTTCACAGGCGGCGCAGAGCCCTCGGCGCTGTCGTCGGAGTCGTCGTCCCTGCCGACGCGCGTCGTGGTGACGCCGATCGCCTTTCCAACGCTGAACCGCGGCCGCGACGGCGCAACCGGCGTCCTGTCTGCGGCGGGGATGCCGCCGAACCGCTCCGGCGTTCGATGCAACTCGGTGGTGGGCGTCGCCGTTGCTGAGGGTTTCGCTGGCTCGGCCGGTTGGCCGCTTATCGCTGCTTCTTCAGCCGCCTGCGCTGACGGCGCCGCAGGCGCCGTCAGCGCAGGCGACGATTGTGGCGACGGCGGCGCGAGTGACGGTGGCGTCTGAGCAGACGCCGCCGTCACGCATCCGCCGAGCACGCAACATAAGATCGCGCAACGTAAGATCGCGCGGGATAAAATAACGATGTCCACCAACCGCCGCACAACATCAGTATCCGCGCTCTCCCGGCGCGGGCAAGCGGGTGCGCCGCGCCGCCGCGCGCGGCGTGCAGAGCAACAGCGCGCGCGTCACGTCCGCGAAAGCCTCGCTTTCGCGGACGTTTCATATAAAATCGCTCCGTCGGCGGCGCGCTTGGCGCGCCGCCGACGCAGCAAGTCGCGATGGCTTCGAGGAAAGAAAAACGGCCGCTGATTGGCGCGCACGTGTCGATCGCGGGCGGCGTCAGCCAGTCGCTGGCCCGCGGCCGGCAGATCGGCTGCGATTGCATCCAGATTTTCACCAAGAGCTCGCGCCAGTGGGCCGCCAAGCCTTACTCGCGCGAGGAAATCGAGGCATTCAAAAGCGCACAGGCCGAAACCGGGATCAAAATGGTCGTCGCGCACGACTCCTACCTCCTCAATCTCGGCGCGCCCGAAGAGAAACTGCGCAAGCGCTCGGTCGAGGGCCTCATCGACGAACTGGAGCGCTGCGAGGCGCTCGGCGTGCCATTTCTAATCGCGCATCCGGGCTCCCACGTCGGCTCAGGCGAAGAGGCGGGTATTGCGACAATCGCCCGCTCGATCGACGAGGCGCACAAATCGTGCGCCGGTTTCAAAGCCAGGATCGCGGCGGAGATCACAGCGGGGCAGGGGAGCAATCTCGGCTACTCGTTCGCGCAGATGGGGCGCATCTTCGACGCAGTCAAGGAGAACGAACGCCTGCGCCTGTGCTTCGACACCGAGCACGCTTTCGCCGCGGGCTACGATATCCGCAGCGATGAAGGCTACGAGCGTACGTTCGCGGAACTGGACCAGCACGTCGGACTCAAGCGGCTGGTCGCCTTTCATCTCAACGATTCGCTCAAGCCCTTTCACTCGCGCGTCGACCGCCATGAGCATATCGGCAAGGGCCACCTCGGCGTCGGGCCGTTCGAGCGCCTACTCCACGACCCGCGCTTCTTCGGCCTCCCGATGTGCCTGGAGACCGAGCCCGGCCCCGACATGAAGGACATCGCCAAGGACGTCGTCACGCTGCGCAAGCTGCTGGAATCGCAAGACTGACACGCAAACTGACCCCCAAGACTGGTACGCAAAACTGGCACGATGGAGAAACGAATCCTGACCGGCGATCGCCCTACCGGCCCGCTGCATCTCGGACACTACGTTGGCTCGTTGCAAAACCGCGTCCGTCTGCAGCACGACTACGACACCTACATCCTGATCGCGGACATCCAGGCGCTGACCGACAACTTCGAGCATCCCGAGAAGCTCGAGGCCAACGTCTTCGAGGTCGCACTCGACTATCTCGCGGTGGGGCTGGACCCGGAGCGGGTCAAAATCGTCGTGCAATCGATGGTGCCGGAACTGAGCGAGCTTACGACCTACTTCATGAACCTCGTGACGGTCGCGACGCTCGAGCGCAATCCCACCGTCAAGGACGAGATCAAGCAGCGCAACTTTAAACGCGGCGTGCCGGTGGGTTTCTGGTCGTATCCGATTTCGCAGGCCGCCGACATCGCTATCTTCAAGGCCGAGCTGGTGCCGGTCGGCGAGGATCAGTTGCCGATGATCGAGCAGACGCGCGAGATCGTGCGCCGCTTCAACTCGCTCTATAAAAAGGTGCTGGTCGAGCCGCGCGCGATGCTGGGGCAGATGGCGCGGCTGCCCGGCACCGACGGCGGGACCAAAATGTCGAAGTCGCTCGGCAACTGCATCTACCTGGGCGATCCGACCGAGGCGGTGCGCAAGCGCGTGATGTCGATGTTCACCGACCCCACGCGGATTCATCCAACCGATCCCGGCCACGTCGAAGGCAATCCGGTCTTCACTTATCACGACGTGTTCAACCCGGATAAGGCGTCGGTTGACGAGCTCAAGGAGCGCTATCGCAAGGGCACGGTGGGCGACGTCGAGGTGAAGCAGAAGCTGTTCGACGCGCTCGAGGCGTTCCTGCGGCCGATTCGCGAGCGGCGCGCCGAGTTCGCGGCCAAGCCCGCGCGAGTGCGCGAGATCATCATGGAAGGCACGCGCAAGGGACGAGTAGTCGCGCAGTCCACGATGGACGAGGTGCGCGCCGCGATGAAGCTCGACTACAAACTAGTGTAATTTCTCATTAGTAAGTTGCATGCAATAGCTTGTCATCAGAGGCCGCCGTAATATAAGCCAGCCGGTGCCGCTTCTGTCATCTGAGCGAGCAGTTGCGCGAGTCGAAGGACCCCGATCCTTCAGGACGAGCATTGCAAGAGTCTCCGAGCATAAGGAGTCGGGGTCCCTCGACTACGGCAGCCTTCGCTCGGGATGACAAAAGAAGAAAGCTCACAGACGCGGTCCTCAGCGCGTATTCCACCGCACGTTTGCTAACGCGACCCTGTTCCGCGGCTTCCTATGTGCCTTCCGACGCGGCTGAGCGTGCCGCGGCCCACTCGACGCCTTAACAAAGCGCGCGCGCCTGTTCACGATGAGATGACTGCGCTCCGCGATGAAGCCGGCCTCGGCCGATTTTGCGGAACGAGAGGACGTGCCCATCGTTGGAAAGTCTGAGGGAAAGTCCGAGCATTGGCGCCGACGTTGCGTTTAAGGGAAGTCCGCCCCGCGCGCAGGTCGGCTATCCCCGCCTGATCGAATTCTTTCTGCTCCTCGCGCTGGGAATGTTGGGATGGTTTCTCTGCTCGCCGGTGCTTCCGATACCGGCGGACAAACATCTTCGCGCGATCTCGATCGCGCTGGCGGAGATGCTGTTCCTGGTTGGACTAGGATGTCTGGCGGCGCGCCGGCCGGGCTTTGCTCCGAGCGCGCTCAGACGCCGATTCGCAGCCGTCGATGCGGCCTCAAGCCTGGCTGAATTGATTTATGCCGCGGCCGGCGCGGCGGCCGTGTCGATCCTGGGCACGCGTATCATACAGATGATCGTGGTCAAGGCGTTGTGGGCGCCTGCGCTCGCCGCCAAGGCCCCGCCCGCTATGAAGGAAGCCGGCCGCAAGGCTTTCGAGCTGTTCAAGGCCCATCCCGCGGCTATCGGCGTGGGCTTTCCGATTATCGAGGAGATCCACTTCCGCCTGTTCCTGATGACCGCGATCGTATGGCTGATAACCAAGTTGTTGCGCGCGCCCGCGGGCGGGCTTAGCGCGAGCGGATGGTGGACGGCGATCGTTATCCAGGGTTTGCTGTTCGGCGCGATCCACGCGGCCACCGGCGAGGGCACGCTTTGGTGGGAGCCGCGCGCGATGCAGATGCTGCTCGAGCCGCGCACGGTTGCCGGAATCGTACTCGGCTACGTCTATTGGCGCTGGGGCTTGGAGACGTCGATTCTCGCCCACGTGATCGCGGACATGAGCGTGCTCTGCTACCTGACGCTCTTCGCCCACGGCGCCTAGGCCGCCGCGTCAGCCGGCGGCGACCGCACGTTCAACCGCCTTCGGCGATTTCTCGATCACTCGCAGCAGGATGCGTGCGGGGCGGTCGGGAACGGCCCGGCCCTGCTCCCATTCCTGTACGGTGCGGACGCTGAATCCGAACCGCCTGGCGAATTCCTTTTGCGAAAAGCCGAGCCCGCGCCGAATTGCCCTTACGTCAGGAAGCCGGGGACTAATGATCCGTCGCCAATCCCGGCGCGACATGTCGGGCGCCGTGTCGGCGTCTGCTGCGATCATCGCGTCGATTTCTTCGTCGGTGGTTTTGCGGATGCGCGCGAGATCGGCTCGCGCCTTGGATTTAACAATCTCACTCAGGGAACGCCTCACGGTAGGCATCGCGTTCTCTCCTCTTCGCAGGTCGCGCGGAAATGACCCGGCGCCGGTTGCCGCGCCACGTGTACACCACGACGAAAGTTTCCGTGCCGATTTCGCCTGTTGCGATTATGCGGCTCTCGCCGTAGTTGTGGCGCCGGTCGTCCTCTTCGAGCACCGGCCGCACGAAGATTTGGCAGGCATATTCAAAGTCGAATCCACGGTCCGCTCGGTTGCGGTTACTCTTCGCCTCATCCCATTCAAAGAGAAGCGAATGATCCATAGTACGGGATTCACGTACTCCTGCGCAACCCTCTCCTGTCCTCTACCGGGCTCCGCTGCCAACCACTGCGATATCTACGCCTGTCCGGTCCGCTCAGCGGTCGCCGCGGCCTAGCACGCCCGACTTCTCCATTTCGCTAATGCGATCCGCGGAGTAGCCGAGGCGGCCGAGAATTTCGGCGTTGTGCTCGCCCAGAAGCGGAGCCTGCAGGTCAAGCTCGGTTGGAAAATCGGAGAAGCGCAGCGGTACGCCCGGGATATCGTACTCGCCGATTATGCGGTCGCGGATTTTCCGTACCGTTCGCCGCTCGCGCAGATGCGGATGGTTCACGGCCTCCTCGACCGACAGAATCGGCGCCACCGGAATCCGATTTTCTTCGAGCTTGCGCAGGATCGTGGCGTCGTCGGGCTGCGAATCGAGCCAGGCCTGAATGATGCCGGTGATCTCGGCGAGGTTGGCCGCGCGCGCACCCACAGTTGTGAAGCGCGGGTCGGCGGCCAGTTCCGGCCGGCCCATCGTGCGGCACAGCGCGGCGAACTGATGGTCCACCGGCGCCATGATGAACAAGTAGCTCTCCGGCCCTTTGCCCTTGAAAATTCCGATGATCGGGACGGCGGTGTGATGCGAGCCGGCGCGCTTGGGCTTCACCTTGCCGCCGCTTGCGCTATACATCTGCACGTTCAACTCATGGCAATGGAAGTAGCTATCGAGCAGCGATACATCCAGGTGTTGGCCGCGGCCGGTCTTGTCGCGATAGAGCAGCGCGCACGCGATGGCGGCGAGCGCGTGAACGCCGGTCGAGACGTCGCCCAGCCCGAGCATCGGAAACGACGGCGGCCCGTTGGGATCGCCAATCATATAAGTCACGGCCGCGTAGCTCATCCCGATGTAATCGTAGCCCGGGCGATTGGCGAGCGGGCCGGTCTGCCCGAATCCCGAGACCGAGCACATGATGAGCCGCGGATTAATCTTGCTGACCTCTTCCCAACCAAGACCCATCCGCGCGATCGTTCCCGGGGAGTAGTTTTCGATCAGCACGTCCATCGTGGGCAGCAATTTCTTGATGACCGCGAGACCTTCGGGCTTCTTTGGGTCGAGGCAGAGGCTTTTCTTGCCGCGGTTCTGCTGCACGAAGTACGCGCTGCGGCCGTCCTTCAGAAACGGAAAGGCGCGCGAGAAATCGCCCTTGGGCGGAAACTCAACCTTGATGATGTCGGCGCCAAGCTCGGCCATCAGCCGCGTCACGGTTGGACCGGCGAGCGCCTGGGTGAAGTCCAGAACCTTGTAACCGTCAAGAACGTGAGCCGGCTTGGATGTTGGCATCGTCAAATATCCTTCTCTGTAATTGCTCTTTAAATTGCCGCGGCAGTTTTGACGCGAACAGCTCCCGCGCCGGGCGGAATCGTTCGCGCGATGATCCGAAAAAATCGTCAATACGCCTTGGCGAAGAAGGCGCGCTCTTTCGCGACCTCGCCGCAGACGAGGCATCGGCCGGCCGCGCCGCGTCTGTCCCAGCGGAATCGCGCGGCAGGTCGCGCGCGTCTCCTCGCGAATCCGGGTCTCGCACGCGGCGCTCCCGCACCAGTAGATGTCGGCCATCCCGCCGCCGCCTTCGCCTTCCATCTGCGCGCGAAACTTCGCGTAGTCGTCGAACTCGCGGGTGTTGGCGCGCATCGTGTCGCGCGCCTGCGTGTAGAGACTTTTCTGCACGTCGTCGAGCAGCGCCCTTAGATGTGCCGCAAGGCCGTCGAGCGACGCGACGACTTTGCCTTCCTTGCCTAAGCGGTCGCGGCGCGCGAGCACGGCGTTGCGCGCGGCGACGTCGCGCGGGCCAATCTCGATTCGCACCGGCACGCCGCGCATCTCCCAGTCGTTGAATTTGAAGCCGGGCGTCAGCCCTTCGCGATCGTCGAGCCGCACCCGCACGCCTGCCGCCTCCAGCGCGTCGCGCGCCGCGCGCGCGGCGGCGAGCACCGGTTCACCCTCCTCGGCCTTGCGCCAGATCGGCACGACCACGGCCTGGAACGGCGCGACCGCCGGCGGCAGGCGCAATCCCTGGTCGTCGCCGTGGCTCATGATGATCGCGCCCAAAAGCCGCGTCGACACGCCCCAACTGGTTTGATGCGGATACTGGAGCTGGTTTTGCGTGTCGAGGAAGCGAATCTCGAAGGCGCGCGCGAAGTTGTCGCCGAGATAATGCGAGGTGCCGCATTGCAGCGCCCGCCCGTCGCCCATCAGCGACTCGATCGAATAGGTCTCTTCGGCGCCCGGGAAGCGCTCGGCCGCGCTTTTGCGCCCCGTCACCAGCGGCACCGCGAGAAAGTCCTCGACGAAGCCGCGATAGACCTCGAGCATCGTGAGCGCCTCGCGCTCGGCCTCTTCCTTGGTCGCGTGCGCGGTGTGGCCCTCCTGCCAGAGAAATTCGGTGGTGCGCAAAAACGGCCGCGTGCGCATCTCCCATCGCACCACGTTGCACCACTGGTTGATCATCAGCGGCAGGTCGCGATGCGAATGGATCCACTGCGCGAACATGTAGTTGATGATCGTCTCGGAGGTCGGGCGCACGATCAGCGGCTCTTCCAGCTCCTTGCCGCCGCCATGGGTAACCACGGCGACCTCGGGCGCGAAGCCCTCGACGTGCTGCGCCTCTTTTTGCAGGAAGCTTTGCGGGATGAAGAGCGGGAAGTAGGCGTTGCGCGCGCCGGTCTTTTTGATCCGGCGGTCGAGTTCGTCGCGCAGCGCCTCCCAGATCGCGAATCCGTCGGGGCGGAACACGATACATCCGCGCACCGGCGAATGGTCGGCGAGTTCGGCGCGCGCGATTATCTCGTTGTACCAGGCGGCGAAGTCGACGCTTCGCGGGGTGACTTTCTTTTCGTCTTGCTTGTCGGCCATGCGATGGTTTTCCAAGCGTGAAGAATACACTGCGCCGCCCGCCAAAGCATCGGCGCGCCGCGTTCATGTTCGGCACGCGTGAGCGGCCTTGCCTTTCGCCGCTGGCTCCTCAACTATTGCGCTGTGATAAGTCGGTTGGCTCGCAGCTTAGGCGGCGGTGCGCGGTCTTGGCAACAGTCTGACGCTATCCTGATGTGAGGGAGGAGCAGGTGCGGATGAAAAAAATGCTTCATATCGCGAAACCCGGTGCAGGCGCGCGATGCGGCGGTAGCCGCTGCCGCGCGAGCGGTCTCCTTATGCTGTTGGCGGGTGTTGCGATCGCACTTGCAGGAATGCGGGTAGGCGCGCAGGCCGAAGAGGGGGCGATGAACCCTGCGCCGCTCCCGGCTTCGCCATCGCAAGACTCGCGCACGATCGAGGTTACCGGCAACGGCGAGGCCCACGTGGCCCCGGATGTCGCCTCGCTCAACCTCGCGATCGAGACTCATGCCGCGACCGCCCAGCAAAGCGCGGGCCAGAACGCGGCGCTCGCACAAAAGGTCGTCGACGCGCTGAACACCAAGCTCCAGAGCAAGGGCAAGGTATGGACCGGCGGCTACTCGCTTTATCCCGAGTACAACGAGCCACGCCCCAACGAGAAGCCGGTCGTCACCGGCTACCGCGCCGAAAACTCGATCACCGTGGAGACGGGCGAGATCGGGATGCTCGGTGGCTTGATTGACACCGCGATCGAAGCCGGCGCCAACCGAATCAACTTTCTCAACTTCACGCTGCGTGACGAAAGCAAGGCCCGCAGCCAGGCGATCGCGCTGGCCGCCAAGGACGCGCAGACGCAGGCCGATTCGCTGGCCAAGTCGCTGGGCGTCAAGCTTGGGCCGGTGGTCAAGGCAACCACCATAGGAGAAAACCAGCCGATACCCATGGCGCGGTTTGCTGCCGCGACGGTAGGCGCGATGGGCGCGCCGACGCCGGTGCAGCCCAACGAAGTCACGGTCCCCGCGACCGTTTCGATTACCTACCAGATCCAGTAGGCGCTCTACGACGTGTCATTAAAGATTGCCTATAGGCGATGCACCAAAGGCTAGTCGCTGCAGGGCAATTTGCCGCGTCTCGATCCACCGGCCTTAACAATATTAGCCGACATCGGGCACGCCGGGGGCGAATCATCCGCGCGCACGAGATAGTCTGCATCCCGGATGTCAGTTCCAGTCGAATTGGCGGCCACCGGCAGGTCTGAGACTTCTGTCGTCGAACTCCAGCCCGGGCGTGCGGCGGCCTTGCCCGGGATACCGGCCGTCGAAGTCCGGCCCTCGGCGCTGCCGGGTCGGCCGCTGCGCACGATCGACGTCGTCGGCAGCGGCGAGTCGCGTACCACTCCCGATCGCGTGCGGCTTAATTTCATGATCGAAACCCAAGCGCTCTCCGCGCATCAGAGCGCCACGGCAAACGCCGAGCTCGTACTGAGAGTGGCGGAAGTGTTGGCGGAACGGCTTCGCGGCGGAGGCGTGTTTCGGGCCGGCATCTGCTCGCTCTATCCCGAATACGAGCATCCGCGAGGGCGCCAAAAGGCGGTCGTGACCGGCTATCGCGCCGAGAATTCGATTACCGTCGATGCCGACGCCAACGCGATCGTCGGGTTGTTGATAGACGACGCGTTCAGCGCGGGCGCGAGCCGTATCAACTATCTCGACTTCGTCCTCGCTGACGACAGCCGGGCCCGCAGCGAAGCGATTGCTCTGGCCGCGCTCGACGCGCAGGCGCAAGCCGCGTTACTCGCGCGCTCGCTCGGCGTCAGGCTCGCGCGCGTGCTGCGAGCCGTCAGCGAGGCCCAGGTGCGACTGGCGACGGCGCAGGAGCTGGCAGTATCGCCTGCGCGGCCGCGCGAGATCACGATACCCGCGACCGTTTCGATTACCTATCAGATCGAGTAGCCTTACTCTCCGCACCGGGTGCGGAGATGCTGAAGCCTGGAGACACTGCGCCGCCATTCGATCTTCCCTGTGCGGCCGGCGATCGCGCCGGACGGCTGCGGCTTTCTCAGATCGATTCCGAGATGGTCGTGCTGTTCTTCTATCCGCACGATTTCTCGTTTATCTGTCCGACCGAGGTCGTCGGCTTCCACAAATCCCGCGAGGCGTTTGCCGCCGAGCATACCAGCGTTGTCGCGGTCAGTGTCGATGACGTGGAGACGCATTTGCGCTGGGCGCGCGAGCTGGGCGGAATCAGCTACCCGTTGTTGGCCGACGAGGGCGGCAAGCTCGCGCGGGCCTACGGCGTGTTCGACGAGGAGCGCGGGGTTGGCGATGCGCGCGACATTTATCCTGGACTCCAAACGCATGATCGTCTATTGCGTCGCGTGCCCGGTGAACGTCGGCCGCAGCGTGAGCGAGACGCTCCGCGTGGTGCGCGCGCTTCGCTCGGGGCGGATGTGTCCGGCGGATTGGGAACCATCCGTCAATCCGGCCCCGCCTATTGGAACTACCGATTCCTAGCTCCGGCTGAGCGAGCGTGGCGGCCCTCGATCCAACCGAAAAGAAACGTCTCATCGAGCGTCTCTCAAGTATCCGCGAAATCGTTTTCGGGATGCAGGACGGAATTCTCACCACGGCCGGCGTGCTCGCGGGACTGAGCGGCGCCGTCGCGGTCCATCGCCAGGTGATCCTCGCCGCGCTCGCGTCAACCGCCGCAGGCGCGCTCTCGATGGGCGCCGGGGCGTACCTCGGTGCGCGGGCCGAAACCGAGGTGCTGAGCAGCGAGCTTGAACGCACGCGCGAAGAGGCCGCCGCCGAGCCTTATCTACTCCAGGAGCGTCTGCTCCACGAGCTTGAGCACGAGGGGCTGAGCCGCGAGGCCGCTTACCGGGTCGTCCAGCTTCTGAGTTCCGCGCCGCAGGCGTTGCTCTCGACCGCCGAGGTCAAGATGTACGGGCTGAGCCGCCAGGCGCTAGGCAGCGCCGCCGTCGACGGCATCACGATGGGCGTCGCGTTCCTGGTTGGCGCGGTGGTGCCGCTGCTGCCTTTCATTTTGATTCCGTCCGTTGGGCCCGGCGACCACTTCGGGCTCCTGGCCGCGATAGCGACGACGGCGCTGGCGCTGTTCGCGATCGGGTATTTCCAGGGATGGCTCGCGCAGCGCAGGCGGCGATGGCTTTCCGGGCTGCGTTTTCTGGCGGTCGCGCTCGGTGCGGCGATAGCCGGCTACCTTATCGGCCTGGCAATCGCGCCGCTGGGTGGCCCCGTGCCAATTCCGATCGCGCCATGAAGCCCGGCGCCTACGCATCGCTGACCGCATTTCTCGCCCACTGGCGGGCGCTCAAGCACGCGAGCGCGGGTGCGCTGAACGTGGACGAGCTTGCTCGCCGCGCCGAGATGGACGAGCTTGCTCGCCGCGACGAGATGGACGAAATTATCGCGTTGCTGCGGCCCGAGGAGCGCGCGGCGCTGGAGGCGGCGAGTGCCGATGACAGGTCCGCAGGTGCCGGCGCCGCGCGACGCCATCGTGAACGCGCCGAAGTAAGGCTCGCGCGCGAACTTCGCGCCCGCGGCTTGCTCGCGGAGTAGAAGCCGATGCCGGTGGAAAGGTGATTGCGTACATCATCCGGCGAATCGTCTATGGTGCGGCGGTCCTGCTTGGCACCTCGATCATCACCTTCACCATCGCCTTCGTAATTCCGGCGGACCCCGCGGTCGCGATGGCGGGTGCGAAGGCCGATCCGCAGACCCTCGCCACCATCCGCCATCAACTCGGCCTCGACCAGCCGGTCTATCTCCAGTACGCACATTACCTCGGGCGCGCGCTGCACGGCGACCTCGGCCGCTCCTACATCCGGCGCGCGAGCGTGACGCAACTGATCCTGAGCCGCTTTCCCGCCACCGCCATCCTGGCGCTTAGCGCGATGGCACTCTCCCTCGCGTTGGGCATTCCGATGGGGATGGTCGCGGCGGCGTGGCGCGGGCGCGCGCTCGACAATCTGCTGCTCTTCATCTCGCTCGCGCTGATCTCGGTGCCGGTCTTCTGGCTCGGCACGATGCTGCTGATCGCGGGAGGTCTTTACCTGCGCTCGTTTCCGCTGGGCGGCTTCGACGGACTTAAGAGCCTGGTGCTGCCGACTATCGCGCTCTCACTCGGCTCCGCCGGTTACTACTCGCGTATCCTGCACACCAACCTGGTCGAGGCGTTGGAGCAAGACTATATCCGCACCGCGCGCAGCAAGGGGCTCTCTGCCACGCAAGCGCTCATCCGCCACGCGATGGCGAACGCGATGCTGCCATTGGTGACGCTCGCGGGACTCGACCTGGCGGGATTGCTCTCCGGCGTGGTGCTCACCGAGACCGTTTTCAACTGGCCGGGAATCGGGCGGCTCGCGTATGAAGCGGTATTCAATCTCGACATCCCGCTCATCATGGGCACCGTGCTCTTCTCGGCCTTCCTGGTGGTCGTCGCCAATCTGGGGGTCGACCTGCTCTACGCGTGGCTCGATCCGCGAATTCGGCTGAGTGAGTCGGCATGACGCGGCGGCTCAATGCGATGGAGCTGGTGGGCGCCGTGATGGTGGTCAGCCTGGTGCTGACCGCACTCTTCGCGCCGCGGCTCGCGCCCCACGATCCGACCCGTGCGGTCGCGCCGACTTACGGCGACCCCGGCCGGCCGTCGGCCGCATTTCCTCTCGGTACCGACGAGCTAGGGCGCGACGTGCTCTCGCGCATCATCTGGGGCGCGCGCGTCTCGCTTATCGTCGGCGTCGCCGCGATGGTGATCACGATGACTATCGGAGTGGCGATCGGGCTCGTCGCGGGCTTCTTCGGCGGCGCGGCCGATTTCGCCCTGATGCGATTCACCGACGTGATGCTGACGTTGCCGGCGCTGCTGCTCGCGATGGCCTTCGTCGCCGTGCTCCATCCGAGCCTGCTTAATGTGCTGCTGGTGATCGGCCTCGTCTCGTGGACGCAGATCGCGCGCGTGGTGCGGGCCGAGACGTTGTCGATGGCCGAGCGCGATTTTGTGACGGCGGCGCGCGCGCTGGGCGGCTCGCCGGCGCGGCTGATCGCGTTCCATGTGCTTCCCAACGTGATGCCGATTATCGTGGTGATGGCGGTGCTCGGGACTTCCGGCACGCTGCTGCTCGATGCAGGCTTGAGCTTTCTCAGCCTCGGCGTGCCGCCGCCGACGCCGAGCTGGGGCCGTATGATCGAAGAGGCGCTAATTTATTTTCGCACCGCGCCGTGGCTAATCGCCTTTCCGGGGCTGGCGATTTTCTACGCGGTGTTGGCATTTAACCTGCTCGGCTACGGCTACCTGCGCGCGCGCGGCGGGAGGGCCGGGCGATGAGGCGGCGGCGCGGCACGCGCCGCCGCCTCATCGCCGGCCGCCTGAGAGCCGCCGGCGGAGCCGGCGGCGCTCTGCAATTCGCGGCCCGCGACCGCGGCGCCGGCGATGCGCGCAGCCGCCATCAGCGCGCGTACCGCGCGCTGATGGCGGCTGTGCTGTGGCTCGCCGCGGCATCCGGCGCCGCCTTAGGCGGCGCCGGATGCCGCGGCGGGGCGGGAGCGCCTGCGCCGCCGGGCTTTCCGCCCGGCGCGCAGGTGCTCCATCTCGCCGTGCAGGACGACGTGCCGACGCTCGACCCGGCCGCCGGCTATGACACCGCCTCGTGGACCTTCGAGCAGATGATTTTCGACACGCTGGTGCGTTACAGCGACGGCGGCGTCGACCTGGTGCCCGAGATCGCGACGCGGTGGGACGAGTCGCCCGACGCGCGGGTCTTCACGTTTCACCTGCGCCGCGACGCCCGCTTCACCAACGGCCGGGCGGTAACCGCCGCCGACTTCAAGTACGAAATCGAGCGCGTGCTCAATCCGGCGACGCGCTCGAAGGGGATGGAATATTTTCGCGAGATAACGGGCGCGGCGGAATTTCAGGCGGGTCATGCACGCGAGGTCGGCGGTATCGCGACGCCCGATCCATGGACGATCGTTTTTCGTCTGGACGGGCCCGATCCGATCTTCGTGCAGAAGCTCGCGATGCCGTTTGCGGCGGCAGTGCCGCACGAGGTGGTCGAGCGATGGGGCGAGGATTTCTCCAGCCACGTGGTCGGCAGCGGCCCGTTCAAGCTCGCCCAATGGATCGGCGGCCAGCGCTTGGTGCTGGTGAAGAATCCGGACTACTTCATCAAGGGCGTTCCGCACCTGGACGCGGTAGTCGAGGAAATCGGCGCCAGCGACGATTTGCAGTGGCTCAAGTTCGAGGCCGGCGCGATCGACGTTTCGAGAATTCCTTCGGCCGAGTTTCTGTATGTGATGAAGACGCCGAACCTCCGCGCGCTGACGCTGCATATCGTGGACATCGCTACCGAATATCTCGGGATGAACTGCGGGATGAAGCCGTTCGACGACGTTCGCGTCCGGCGCGCGTTCAACTACGCGATCGACAAGCACAAGATAATCGCCCTGCTGAACGGACGCGGCGTCGTTGCCGAGGGCGTCCTTCCGCCCGGTTTGCCGGGCTTCAATCCGAACCTGAAAGGCTATCCTTACGACCCCGCCAGGGCGCGGTTGCTGCTCGAGGAGGCGGGAGTGGGTAAGGACTTTTCGCCGACGCTCTGGATGCGCGCCGATCGGACCGAAATGATGATCGGTCAATCGATCCAGCAGGACCTGGCGCTGGTCGGCGTCCACGTGGAGCTAAAGCCGGTCGCATGGGCGCCGCTGCTCGAAGCGATTCGCCAGCCGGATACCGTCGCGCTGGTCGACCTCGGATGGGAGGCCGATTTTTCCGACCCGCAGAATTTTCTCGAGGTGCTGTTCTCGCGCAAGCAGTGGGGCGGCAACAATGACACCTTTTATTATAACCCAGAGGTCGACAAATTGCTGGCGGAAGCCGCGCCCCTGACCGACCGCGCGCGGCGCTATGCCCTGTATAACCGTGCCGAAGAACTCGTGGTTGCCGACGCGCCTTGGGTCTTTCTCTACAATCCCGTCGCTTACATGATTCGCCAGCCCTGGGTGAACGGCTACGTGCTGAATCCGATGCGCCCGACGCGCCTGGAGCAGGTCTGGCTATCCCCGCACGGCCGTGGCCGCGATTAGGTTTCCGACGGCCTCATAGCTATAATGGCCATATGAAGAAAGCGGGAATTGCCGAGCTGAAAAACAACCTCTCGCGGTACATCAACTACGTGAAGGGTGGCGAGACGGTGCTGGTGCTCGACCGCAAAGTGCCGGTCGCGCGGATTACTCCGATCGCTCAGGTTGCTGCGGCGGGCCACAAGATGACGGACGAGGAACGGTTGGATTATCTCGAGAGCATCGGGGCGATTCGCCGGGGCAAGGGTGACATGCGGGAATGGCTCAAGCATCACAAGCCCATTAAGGTGCGCGGCAGCGTTCTTCAGGCGCTACTGGATGAGCGCGAGAGCGGCTGGTGAGGTTTTGGGACAGTTCCGCGCTGGTTCCCGTATTTCTTGTCGAACCAACTAGTGACTGGGCTCGAAAAGTGATGAATAGCGATCCGCGTGTGGCCGTTTGGGCTCTAACACGGGTCGAGTTGATCTCCGCGATAGAGAGACGCCGGCGTGATGATCCCGATCTGGCCAGCCGTTTCTCCGCCGCCCGCGCTGACCTGATGAAGACTTGGAGTATATGGACCGAGATCGCCATGATCGAAGCGGTCCGCGAACATGCCGAGCGCGTGGTCGCGACCCATCCATTGCGCGCGGCCGATGCGTTGCAGCTTGGGGCCGCACTGGTTGCCGCCAGCGGAAGTCCCGCCACGCTTCAATTCGTCACGCTTGACCGGCGCCTTGCCGTCGCAGCTGAACGCGAAGGATTCCCGGTCCTCGGCCCGCACTGACTGTCGCGATTTTTCTACTGAGCGACGTAACCGCCGTCGACCGGGAAAATCCCGCCGACCACAAAGGTCGCCTCGTCCGAGCACAGCCACGCGACCGCACGTGCAATCTCTTCCGGGCTGGCCATCCGCCCGATCGGCAGCCGGCTATTGATCGCTTCGATGATTCCGGGCGTGTCCTTGATTACGGCTTCCGCAAGTGGTGTTAAGGTCGGTCCGGGGCATACGGCGTTCACTCGAATCCCGCGCGCCGCAACTTCGATCGCCGCGGTTTTGGTAAGGCCAACTACGCCGTGCTTGCTGGCCGAATAGGCGGGCATCTGTGGCGAACCTACCACGCCGAAGTTCGATGCGATGTTCACGATTGCGCCGCTGCCGCGACGCAGCATCTCCCGCAGCTCATACTTCATACACAGAAAGACGCCCTTGAGGTTGGTATCGACGATGCGATCCCAGTTTTCCTCGGTGCAATCGGCTGTGGAAGCCAACTCGCCCTGAATTCCGGCGTTGTTCACCGCGCAATCGAGCCTGCCGAAGGTCCGGACCGTGAAGGCGATAAGTTCCTGGACCTCGTCAGTTTTGGAAACGTCTGTCCGCCGCGAGGCCGCTTCGGCCCCCGATTTTTTCAGTTCCGCGCAGGTCCGGGCGCCGGCTTGTTCATTGAAATCCGCGACCATCACTTTTGCGCCCGCCGCCGCGAGGCTCTGCGCAACCGCCCGGCCGATACCCGATCCCGCGCCGGTCACTAAAGCCACCTTGTCTGTGAGGTTCATACCGCGTTTTTAGTGATGAACGGATCTAAGGATTCAGGTCGCGCGTCACTACGAATCGCGCCGGATCGCAGCCTCCGGTGACCTTCGGCTCGTGGAACAGTTCCACCCCGATTGAGACTTCGGCCAATGACAGGGTGAGGAACAGGAGCCGTAGTGCATCCTGCGGCATTTCCTCCAGGGAAAATTGGTCCAGGTACGCGAGTATCTCTTCGAGTCTCGGCAGCAATGCGTTATAGAGCGCGCTGATCTCGTCCATCGAGCTCGCGAGCCGCTTCCTGTTCCGCTCAACGCTCGTCGGCAGCATCCAGTCAGCAAATCGCTCGAGATCTGAAAATCCTGATGGCAATGGCAATTGAGTATTCATTTTAATCTGAGTTCAACCCCGTCGCGGTTATTGTTAGTGGCCGTCGCGCCGTTCTCTTCACCAAAGATGTGCCTGCGCACTTCCTTGTGGAAATGCCTTATCTGGATCTCTTCGTCCTGCAGTTGGAAATGGCTCAGCGCTCCCGAATTGAGACTGGCCTGAATAGCTTCGTGATTGCTCGCGTCCTCCTGCAACAGATCGCGCAGGCGGCATCGATTGTACTCCTGCGCAAACCGCTCGCTCGGTTTGCTGGTCGCCGGTTGATACATGCTGATTTCCCATACGCTGCGATCGACCGCGATGGGCCAGATGTTGTAGGTAACGTACGTTCCGGCCAGGAACAGCATGCAGAAATTCGGAAACACGGTGTAGAAATCGAACCATCCGATCATCGACGGATGCACCTGTCCGCCGCGCGGATTCGCATTGATGGCTATTGATTCAACCGGCGTCAGCTTGTGATCGGGGTTCAATTCGGTTGAGTAGGCCGTATGGCGTCCGAAGCGCGTAAATTTCTGGATGCGACTGAACTTTTGCTCATTCAAGGGACAGAAATCGGGATAGGTAATGTGCAGGAACGGCAGATGGTAAACCTCATTTTGCGCGTCCAGGATTACCTTCCAGTTCGCTTTTTCCTCAACTCTGTAGCGGCACATCAGCCGCTGCTGATCAAAAGGGTACCCATGAATCTGCTGAACCATCCCGGCCATGTACTCGGCAAGGGTCTCGGAGGGATGAGGATTCAAGTTGATGAAAATAAACCCTTCCCATAGGTCCGCAGCGATCGGTTTCAATCCCAGCGCGCTCTTGTCGATGTCGTAAAAGTTGGCCTCGTCGGACACCCAGGTGAGCTGGCCGGCCGTGTCGTAAGCCCAACTGTGAAAGCGGCAAACGAAGCGGCCCTTGCACAGCCCCTTCTCTTCGTCGACCAGCCGATTGCCGCGATGCACGCAGACGTTGTGGAACGCCCTGATTTTCCGGTCCTTGCCGCGCACCAGCAGGACGGAGGTGTTGGCAATCGCGAGATCGCGGACCACGTAACTGCCGGGCTCCGGAAGGTCTTCCTCGCGGCCCATGTTGAGCCAGCTCCTGCGAAAGATGCGGTCGCGCTCCAGCTCAAACAGTTCCGGGGACGTGCAGGTCTCGGTAGGTACCGGCCCCGTGCCAAGATCAGGATGCTCTTTTATCCAGCGCCGGTTGGCCATCACTGTTTTCATAGCAATTGAACCTCTCCCAGAATCGACGGTGGCATCACCAGAAAATCGCAAGCTCTATCCTGTGATTTACGGTCCATTATCTTCGCGCCGATGCAACTTGCAAGCGCTCCGGACATTCAAACGTTTCCGGGAGTCCGGGAGCGTCGACGCAAGCATCGCGCGCCGGTGATACACCGTCCGTAGAATCGGCTATAATCCGCGCGCGATGGCGAACAAGGGGATTTCTCGCCCGGGAGTTTCCTATGCGCGCGAGGCGATGGCGCATCTGCGCGCTGCCGATCCGGTCCTGGCGCGCCTAATCGACGCGGTCGGCCCGATCGAGATTGCGCTGCGTCGCGAGCGCTTTGCGGCGCTCGGCCGCGCGATCATTTTTCAGCAGCTCGCCGGCGCCGCCGCTCGCACAATCCATGATCGCTTCGTCGCGCTCTTCCCGGGCCGGCGCTTTCCCAGTCCGCGCCAGGTGCTCGACGCGTCGCCCGAAGACCTTCGCCGGGTCGGGCTCTCGCGTCAGAAGAGCCTCTACCTAAAGGACCTCGCCGCGCACGTCGAGAACGGCGCTCTCAACTTCCATCGCTTCTCCAAGATGGAGGACGAGGAGATCATCGTCGATCTCACGCGCGTGCACGGGATCGGACGATGGACCGCGGAGATGTTCCTGATGTTCAATCTCGGCCGTCCCGACGTTTTGCCTGTCGACGATCTCGGAGTTCGGAACGCCGCCCGCCGGCTCTACCGGATGCGCAAGATGCCCGACGCAAAGCGGCTGCGCGCGTTGGCCGAGCGATGGCGACCCTATCGGTCGGCCGCATCATGGTATCTGTGGCGGAGCGGCGACGTCGTGCTGCCCGACGGCGCTTCGCCCAAGCCCCGGTCCTCGACGCGCGGAAAGTCAAAAGTACGCAAAAAACCTATCGCGGCGCCATCGCCTCCAGCGCCCGCTCGTCCGGGCGATGGCCGCCCGCGGAACTGATCGGCGAGATCACGACATGGTTCGCGCCCGCCTCGAGATGACCGTCCAGGCATAGCCGCAACCGCCGCTCGTCGCCCCACGCCACCAGCGAATCGACGAGCCGGTCGCTGCCGTCGCCGGCGAGGTCGGCGTCGGTAAAGCCGAGCGCGCGCAAATGCGTATGGTAGGTTGGCGAGCCCAGGTAGAAATGCAGGAACTTGCGTGCGGCGGCGCGCGCCCGCGCCGCGTCGGTCTCGAGCATCACCACCTGCTGCGCGCAGATCCATTTGCCAGGGCCGATGGTCGCGCGCATCGTGGCGATCGCCTCGGGCGGCATCAGCGCCGTGATCGTGCCCATCGTCTCGCTCATCGCCAACTCGAGCATCCGCGGCCGAAGCGCCGCGAGGATCATCGGCGGCTCGGCAGCGGGACGTGGGCCGTAATACGGGGCCTCGCGCATCCGGAGGAGGTACTCGCGCATGTAGCTGAGCGGTTTCTCGTAGTTCAGCCCGTGACGTTTCATGAACGGGCCCCCGCTCACGCCCATCCCGAGGATGAATCGCTCGGGGAACATCTCGCCCAGCGTACGCGCCGCACCGGCCATCGCCGGCGCCTCGCGTTTCCATACCACCGCGACCGCCGCGCCCGCGATTAGCCGCTCGGTGTTGCCGAGCACGTGTGCCGCGCACACGAACGGATCGCGTCCGAAGGTTTCCGGAAACCACAACGCGCTATAACCCAGATGTTCCAGCTTGCGGGCCAAGGCGGCGACTTCCCCGGCGCTAAGCGTATCGAGGTAAGAAAAGACACCAAATTTTCCGAGTTCCATGGGCACTCCTCACTCCGTGGAGCATCACAGGTGCTAAGAATGTTCACCGACCTGATAGCCTTCCTTCGCCTCCGTCATATTGAAATATCTGGCCCGTATACAAGCCAGCCTGGCTTGAACAAAGGAAAACGACGGGCCGCACTATATCCTCGGCGCGCATATCCACGGGAATAAGTTGTTCCGCTTTGGCAGATTCGAAGTTGTCATGCGTAAACTTGCTGAGCTGATTTTCGGTCTGAACCCAGCCGGGGCAAAACCCGAAAATCCGAATGGTATTTTCAGAAGTATTTTTGCTACCGACAAATTGGGCCAGACGTTGAATCCCGGATTCAAGGAAAGCCTTACCGCCACCGTATCCAAGCATGTCGGGCTGGAAAATCTTGCTGCCATGGCGTGATGTGAATATACAAACGCTTCCACCGCCGCCCTCACGCATTGAGGCAATAAGTTGTCGCGCGGCGAGAATCGGCGCCAATCCATTTATACGTATCAAGTCTTCCAATTCGCCCTGTTTGACGGTTTCAAAATCAACCCGACGATCCAATCCGACGGTGCATACGACGGTTTTCGGCGAGCCCAACTCTCTTACAGCGGTATCCAGTGCGCGCTCCCTTTCGGATTCAATAGCGAGATCAGCCGCAAAGACACGCGGAAGAAAAGTCGGAGAAGCGGAAGAGGATTCGTGCCGAGCTAAACTTTGTGCCAGCGCTTCTGCGCGAGTTCCATCCCTGTCGACAATTCCCACTTTTGCGCCTAGCGATAAAAAGGCTTCGACTAAAGCCGCCCCGATACCATTGGCTCCGCCAAGGACGAGAACAGTTTTACTCTCGAACTCGGGGTAGTCCCGACATGAAGGGGTTTTTCTTGAATAGTGCTGCATTGGTTTGAAGGAGCTTCTTCTATTTGGCGGCCGCCGAGGAAAGTATGCTCGCATTCCACGCGGCCCCATAGCGAACGCGATTCGTTGTGGCGGGCAAACCGCTTGTGAAATGATGAGGCCGCGATGGATTACTTCTCCGAAAGGCTGCTCGAGGCGCAGCGGCGCAAGCGAAGCGTCGCGATGCTAGGCGTCGATCCGCAACTCGACGCGCCCGGGGCGCCCGGCCTGCCCGAGGGCTATACGCTCTCCCGTTTCTGCTGCGCGATCGTCGAGGCGTGCGCCGCCTCGGTTTGCGCGATCAAGCCGCAACTCGCTTTTTTCGAGGCGCGCGGGATGGACGGGATGCGCGCGCTGACAGAAGTTATCGCGCTCGCGCGCCGGCTGGGGTTGCTGACCGTCGCCGACGCCAAGCGCGGGGATATCGGCTCGACCTCGGCCGCGTATGCCGAGGCCTTCCTTGGTGACGGCGATTTCGGATGCGACGCCGTGACGGTGAATCCTTACCTGGGGAGCGATGCGATCGCGCCATTCGTAACCCGCGTGCGCGAGGGCCGCGGCCTGTTCGTGCTGGTCAAGACTTCCAATCCGTCCTCGGGTGAGTTCCAGGACCGTGCAGCCGACGGCGCGCCGATGTGGGAGTGGGTGGCGCGGCGAGTCGAAGGGTGGGGCAGCGACCTTGTCGGTCCGAGCGGGCTGAGCCCGGTGGGCGCCGTGGTCGGTGCGACCTATCCGCAGCATGCCGCCCGCGCGCGCGAGTTGATGCCGCATGCGACTGTCCTGGTGCCTGGCTACGGAGCGCAGGGCGCGAGCGCTGCCGACGCGGTGCGAGCGGCGCGCTCCGACGGCTCTGGAGCCGTCGTCAATGCGAGCCGCAGTCTGATGTACGCATACCTCAAGCGGCCCGATTCGGCGCCTGGCCAGGCGGCAGCCGAAGCGGCCGAGGCGATGAGGGCGGAACTCAACGCCGCCCTTGCCGCGCGCGGCGCTTAAGCGCTGTAGCTCGCTAATACTTCAACGGAAAATCGGAAGAGCGTGTCGCGCGTGGCGACACGCCGGTTCAGGTGCGCATCAGCTCGACTTCGTCAGCCGCGAGCGTCGCGTAAACCTCGCGCTCGATCGAGCGGTAGCGGTCGAGCGCCTCGTCGGCCTTGGCTTCAGAGCCGTCTTCCCTGGCGATCTCGCGCATCTTCTTCTCGATCCACGACAGGTGCCAGGTTTCGTCCTCGGTGACGGCCTTGAGGACTTCGCGGGTCTCGTCGTCGACGTTAGGCAGCGCGGCGTGCGCCATGTAGCGGCTCTGCGCGCGCTCCTCGACGACCACGGTCAGCGCGAGCAGCTCGACCACGGTTTTGGGCACGCCGAGCCGCAGTCCGAGGCGGCGCTGATAGCCGTCCGCGAGCATCAGAGGCGTGCCGCCGAGGTCAGCGATACGCCGGGTCCATAGCCAGGCGTGGCGGGTTTCGTCGGCCAGATGCTTGGCCATCTTGAGCTGCGAATCGCCGTCCTTCATGTGGCCGATCAGATTGAACAACAGGCGTGCTCCGCGCAATTCCGCGTCCCGATAGACGCTGAAAATCAGGATCTGCTTGTCGGTCGCCGACATTCTGCCGGTTTCCGTTACCTGGCTTGCTTCCATTACTTTTGTGCTCCTCCGCCCACGCCCTTTGCTTCTCCGCCCGCGCCGTCATCGCGAAAGCGAAACGATTCATCAACTTTTAACAAGCGAACAGCACTGCGGGCGGCAAACAAAGCGGTTCGCTCTTAACTATTTCATTGAGCGGGCGCGGTCAAGCTGGAGTTTGCGACGTCCGCCGCCTTGTATTAGCTCGAATTTGTTACTTGAGATACAAGTACGCCCATCGCGGCCCACGCGTTTCGTCGAACTTCCACTCTGTCTCAAAACGACGCCACGGCCGCCATGGAGGCTGATGTCCGCGACCGCCGACGCTTATTGGCTCGCGCTCCGACGTGTCCACGGCGCCGGGCCGCGCACCTGCCGCCTGCTGCTCGAGCGTTTTGGCTCCGCCGAGCAGATTTTCAAAGCCACCGAAGATGAGATCGCCGCAGCCGGAGTCGGGCGTAAAGTCGCCGGCTCGATCGCTGGCTTCAATGACTTCGCCCCGCTGGAGAAGGAGCTGTGCGAACTGCCGCGCCTGGGGGCGCGGCTGGTGCGATGGACCGACGACGAGTATCCGGCCAACTTGAAGCAGATCGCCGACCCGCCTCCCTACCTGGTCGCGCGCGGCCTGCTGGAGCCCCGCGCCACTGCCTGCGTGGCCGTGGTCGGTGCGCGCGCGGCCAGCGAGGCCGGGCTGCGGATGGCCCAGCGGCTGGGCTTTGAACTCGCCGCGCATGGCTTCGTGGTGGTCAGCGGGCTGGCCCGCGGAATCGACGGCGCGGCCCATCGCGGCGCGCTCGAAGCCGGCGGCCGCACGATCGCGGTGCTGGGATGCGGTATCGATGTCGCCTACCCGCCCGAGCATCGCGGCCTCGCCGATTCGATCGTCGAGCGCTGCGGCGCCATCCTGAGCGAACTCCCGCTGGGTAGCGCGCCGTTGCCAGAGAACTTTCCCAGCCGCAATCGTATCCTGTCGGGCCTCTCGCTCGGCGTCGTGATCGTCGAGGCGGCGGAGAAAAGCGGCTCACTGATAACGGCGCGGATGGCGCTCGAACAGGATCGCCAGGTTTTCGCCGTTCCCGGCAGCCCGCTGAGCGGCAAGACGCGCGGCAGCAATCGCCTGCTCAGGGAAGGCGCTGTGCTGGTGGAATGCGTTGAGGACGTGATCGAGGACCTCGCGCCACAGATGGCGGGCAAGGCGTCGGCGCCGGCCCAGCATGCGGCGGCGGCATCGCAGGCGGCGCTCGCAGTCGCGGCGCCGGTGCAAGTGAGGACTGAGAGCGCGGCGATGCAACCGTTGTCATCGGGAGCCGCCACCGAGGTAAGCGAGCCCTCCATTAAGTGGAGCAAATCGAGCGAACCAAGCATTATTAGCTTGAGAAGTCCGTCCGAGAGTTTGGTCGGAGAGAAGTCCAAAGAGATTCAAGCGGTTTTAAATTGTCTAATAGATGCTCAAAAGCTCCATGTTGACGCGGTGATTGAATCGTGCCAGCTTCCTCCGCAAACTGTGCTTAACTTATTGTTGGAGCTTGAGTTGAGGGGACTGGTCGTACAGCATCCTGGCAAGCTCTTCACACTACCCTAGGCCCGGCCCTTTAGTTGCCGGGCGGCCCTGGGGGCTGATTTCCGGAGGCTGGAGGCAGGGTGGCAAAGAATCTCGTAATAGTTGAATCACCGGCCAAGGCGAAAACGATCAAGCGTTATCTGGGTTCCGACTTCCAGGTCATCCCGTCGGTCGGCCATGTGATGGATCTGCCCAAGAGCACGCTCGGGGTTGCCGTCGACGACGACTTCAAGCCCGAGTACCACGTCATCGCCGGCAAGGCGAAGGTGCTCAAGGAAATCCAGACGCAGGCCAAGAAAGCCGACCACGTCTACCTGGCGACCGACCCCGACCGCGAGGGCGAAGCGATCGCCTGGCACATCGCCGACCAGCTCGGGAAGATCAAGGGCACCGTCCGCCGGGTCCTGCTCCATGAGATAACGCAGGGCGCGGTGCGCGCGGCGGTCGCGAATCCGGAGGAGCTCAATCACGACCTGTTCGACGCTCAGCAGGCGCGCCGGGTGCTCGACCGGCTGGTCGGGTACCAGATAAGCCCGCTGTTGTGGGACAAGGTCAAGCGTGGAATCAGCGCCGGACGGGTCCAGTCGGTGGCGCTGCGGATAATCGTCGAGCGCGAGAAGGAGCGCGAGGCATTTCGCGCGGAAGAGTACTGGACCCTGGATGCGCGCCTGGAGGCCGGCAATCCGCCCCCGTTCAAGGCCCGCCTTTACAGCCATCGCGACCAGCGTATCGACAACAAGGCCTACAAGCTGCCCGAGGCCGAGGCGCGCGCGATCATCACCGCCTGCGAGCAGTTGCCCTTCGTCGTGCGCAAGATCGAGCGCAAGGAGGTGCGGCGCTCGCCGACGCCCCCCTTCATCACCTCGCGCCTGCAGCAGGAGGCCTCGCGCAAGCTTTATTTCTCGCCCTCGCGCACGATGAAGATCGCGCAGCGTCTATACGAGGGCGTCGAGCTGGGCGACCAGGGCGCGGTCGGCCTTATCACTTATATGCGCACCGACTCGGCGCGGGTTTCCGACCAGGCCCTGAACTCCGTGCGCGAGTACATCGTAAATCGCTACGGCGCCAGCTACATCCCGGAGCGAGCGGTAATCTACCGCTCATCCAAATCCGCCCAGGACGCCCATGAGGCGATTCGCCCGACTGCGGTCGAGCGTGATCCGGAATCGATGGCGCGTTACCTGGGTAAGGACGAACTGGCGCTCTATACGCTCATCTTCAATCGCTTCGTCTCGAGCCAGATGAATCCGGCGGTCTATGACCGCACGACCGTCGATATCGACTCGGGCGAGGCGGTCTTCCGGGCCACCGGACAGGTGGTCAAGTTCGACGGCTTCATGCGGGTGTACACCGAGGGCCAGGATGAAACGCCGGATGACGACGAGGCGGCGACGTTGCCCGCGATGAACGAGGGCGAGATGCTCAAGCTGCTGGGTTTCGAGCCCGAACAGCATTTCACCCAGCCGCCGCCGCGCTTCAGCCAGGCGACGCTGATCAAGGAACTCGAGGAAAAGGGTATCGGCCGCCCGTCGACCTACGCGGCGATCATGACCTCAATCCTAAACCGCGAGTACGTCGAGGAGGACCCGAGCAAGCGGCTCCGGCCGACCTCACTCGGGCGCGTCGTCGCCGAGCTTCTGATCGCGGCCTTCCCGGACATTCTGGAGGTGAGCTTCACCGCGCAGCTCGAAGAGGAACTCGACGGAGTCGAGAACGGCAAGGAAAACTGGGTCAAGACGCTGCGGCGCTTTTACGGACCATTCAAGAAATCGCTCGGCGAGGCCAAGAAGAAGATGCCGACCGTCAAACGCAAGGGCCTGCCGACCGGGCTCAAGTGCGAGCTTGACGACGGCGAGATGGTGATCAAGTGGGGGCGCAACGGCGAGTTCCTTGCCTGCTCCAACTATCCCAAGTGCACCAACACCAAGGAGTTCATCCGCGACGACCAGGGCAATATCGTGCCGCAGGAGCGCCAGGCGCTCTCGACCGAGCCGACCGACGCGGTCTGCGAGAAGTGCGGCAAGCCGATGGTGCGGCGGCGCTCGCGCTTCGGCGAGTTCCTCGGATGCTCGGGCTATCCCGACTGCGACGGTATCAAGCGCCTGAAGTCGGACCCGGTCAGCACCGGCGTCAGCTGTCCCGATTGCAAAGAGGGCGAGGTGCTGGAACGGCGGAGCCGCCGCGGCAAGCTGTTCTTCGGATGCTCGCGTTACCCCAAGTGCAAGTTCGCGAGCTGGGACAAGGTCGTGGCGCATCCATGCCCGCAATGCGGCTCGGCCTACCTGGTCGAAAAGGTGACCAAGCGCGAGGGCGCGCGCTGGCAGTGCCCCAATAAGGAATGCGACTACCGCGTGCCGGTGCCGGCCGCCGCGCCTCCCGACGGCGACGCTCCGGCGCCAGCGCCCGCGAGCGCGTAGGCGATTTCAGAAACGATCGTCGAGCGCTTTTGGTCTGCTCCGCCCGCAAGTTTGCGTAGGAGATCTCGGCAAAATCGCTGAGCTCTTCAGGCCTTCCCACTTGTCTTGGGGGAGGATGGAGGTGGGGGTCGAGCGAGGAAGCGCCGGACGTCTTTCCTTTGCGGCGCTTCCTCATCCTGATCCTCCGCTGATTGCGATCGAGCTTGCCCTCGCGCGCGCGGGCAGGCTAGCCTTCGCTCGGTACCTTCCAGTGAGTGCTCCAGTCATCAACATTATCGGCGCAGGGCTCGCGGGCAGCGAGGCGGCCTGGCAACTCGCGCGCCGTGGCGTGCGCGTGCGGCTTTTCGAGATGCGCCCCGTGCGCATGACCGAGGCCCATCAGACCGCGCTCTTCGGCGAACTCGTATGCTCGAATTCGCTCCGCAGCGATTCGATGGACGCCGCGGTCGGCGTGCTCAAGGAGGAGATGCGCCGGCTCGGCTCGCTGGTCATTGCCGCCGCCGATCGCGCTCGCGTTCCGGCCGGCTCGGCACTCGCAGTGGACCGCGACGAATTTGCGCGCGCGCTCACCGATGCGCTCACCAGCCATCCGATGGTCCAGGTCGTCCGCGAGGAAGTCACTGCGATCCCCGATGGAGTAACCATCCTCGCCAGCGGTCCGCTTACCAGTCCGGCGCTGGAAGCCGATCTCAACCGGCTGGTCGGCGCGCGCCATCTTTATTTCTACGACGCGATCGCGCCTATCGTGAGCGCCGAGTCGATCGACATGGAAGTTGCCTTTCGCGCCTCGCGATGGGGCCGCGGCGGCGACGATTACATCAACTGCCCGATGAATGCGGCCGAGTACAACGCGTTCATCGCCGCGCTGCTGGCGGCCGACAAGGTCGCGGCGCACCCTTTCGAGCGTCCCGTCTATTTCGAGGGCTGCATGCCGATCGAGGAGATGGCGCGGCGCGGACCACAGACCCTCGCCTTCGGTCCGATGCGCCCCGTGGGGCTCGACGACCCGCGCGGCGCGCATCGCCCGTTCGCAGTGGTGCAGTTGCGCCAGGACGATCGGGCGGCGCGCCTGTACAACATGGTGGGCTTTCAAACCAAGATGACCTATCCCGAGCAGCGCCGCGTGCTGCGGATGATTCCAGGCCTGGAGCGTGCCGAGTTCGTACGCCTGGGCTCACTCCATCGCAACACCTTTATCGATTCGCCGCGGCTCTTGCGTCCCACGCTTCAACTGATCGGGCGCGACGACCTGTTCGTGGCCGGCCAGATGATCGGCGTCGAGGGCTACGTCGAGTCTGCGGCAGCGGGTTTGCTCGCGGCGCTCAACGCGGCCAACCTGGTGAACGGCCGTCCGCTCGTCGTGCCGCCGCCAACCACCGCGCTCGGTTCGCTGGTCGCCTATATCACCGATCAGGGCCGGCGTGATTTCCAGCCGATGAATGCCAACTACGGCCTGATGCCGGAGCTTGGGACGCGGGCGCGCGGCAAACAGAAGAAGCAACAGAAGATCGATATGGCGGCGCGCGCGCTCGGCGCGATCGACGAGTTTGTTGCCGAATACGCGATCGCCGAGTCCGCCGCTTCGCCGTTGCTGCAGGAGACTCCATGAAGATTGGCGCGCTCGACGTCGGTACGAATACGGTCCTGATGCTCGTGGCCGAAACCACGCCCGACGGCGGCGCGCGCCGGGTAATCGACCTTTCGCGCATTACGCGCCTGGGACAAGGCGTCGACCAGAATCATCGCCTCGACCCGCAAGCCGCGCTGCGCACGCTCGACACGATCGCGGAATTCGTCGACAAGGCGCGCGCTGCGGGCGCCGAAAAGATCGTGGCTGCCGGCACCGCGACGCTGCGCGACGCCGCCGACGGCGAGGACTTTATCCGCCGCGTGCGCGAGCGCACGGGCGTCGAGCTGGAGATCATCTCGGGCGAGACCGAGGCCTGGCTGTCCTACCTGGCGGTGATGCACGGCCTGCGCCTCGATCCGTCGCAGCGCCTGCTCATCGTCGACATCGGCGGCGGCTCGACCGAGTTCATCCGTGCCGGCGGCCACGCGACCGAGTTCATCAACGCCCAGTCCGCGAAACTCCAGATGGCGAGCCTGCAGATTGGCTCGGTGCGCCTGACCGAGCGAATCATCCATCACGATCCACCCACCCCGCGTGAAGCTGCCGATCTCCGGCTCGCGATCGACGCCGAACTCACGAGGCTGGGATGGAAGCTCGAAACAGACCTGCTGGTCGGAATCGCAGGTACCGTGACCACGGTCTGCGCGGTCGCGCTGGGGATGGAGACTTACGACCCGGATCGCGTGCACGGCTATCGGCTCTCGCGCACAGAGGTCGAGCGGGTGCTGCGCTTGTTCGGCTCGATGCCGCTCGCAGAGCGGCGCAAGATCAAGGGCCTCGACCCCGCGCGCGCCGACGTGATTTTTGCCGGCACCGCAATACTCGAGCGCGTGATGAGCGAGGCCGAGGTGGACAGCGTCACGGTGAGCGATCAGGGTGTGCGATGGGGCCTCGTGTGGCGCGAGCTCGGCGCAGCGCAGCCGCCGCCAAAGCCGTCCTGAGCGGCCGGACGCTCCGCCTCGCGGACTGATTTCGCTCTTTTCTGTTCTTGTCGCGGCGTGCTCCCGCGCTATAACGGGCCATTAGGGCTCTACTACGGCACCTGTTTGCGGTAGGGCCGGGGAGGCACGATCCCATGACCAAGGCCGAACTGATCGAGACCGTCGCGCGCGCGACGCGGTTGGAGAAGAAGACCGCCGCGCGGGCCATCGAGCTTACCTTTGACCAAATCGCGCGCGCGATTCGCAAGGACAAACGCTTCTGGGTGCCCGGCTTCGGCACCTTCTCGGTGCGCCGCCGCCGCGCGCGCCCCGGCTACAACCCGCGCACGCAAAGTCCGATGACGATTCCGGCCGCGCGCACAATCGGTTTCCGCCCGGCGCCAAAGCTTAGGAAGGGGCTGTAGCGAAAAAGGCTATGGCAAAAAAAAGGCTATAGATCGTGCACGCAGGGCCGCCGGCGCGATCGCTTTGGCGCCTGACTCGTGACCGCTGATTCTCAAACCAGCGCGCCTGCGCCGGCCGCACCGGCCCGTCCCCGCTCGCCAATCGCGATCGGGCGCGCCCCGGCGCGAACGCTCAGCGTCGCGTTGCTCGCAATTGCGATCGCGCTCGGCGCGTGGCTGCGTTTTGCCGCGATCGGCGCCCGCGAGATGTCGGCCGACGAAGGCGCGTCGTGGGCCGCCGCCGCCGCTCCGAATCTTGCCGAGGTGGTACGCATCCAGGCCGTGCTCAACCCCGGCAAGCTCGCCGTGTACGAAGTCGTGCTGCACGGCTGGATGATTCTTTTTGGCGACGGACTCGGCGCGATGCGGTCGCTGTCGGCGATGCTCGACACGTTGAGCATCGTCGCGGTGTTCGTGCTCGTGCGCGAACTCCTCAATCCTCGATCCGCGGCGCGATCCTCGACGCCGCAAAGTGAACATGAGAGCGCCGTGCCGGGCGGAATTCCATCCGCGGAGGCGGAGATCGTCGCGGCGCTTGCCGCACTCTTTTTCGCCGTCAATCTGGTGACGATCAAGTACGCGCGCGAGCTTCGGATGTATCCGCTCGCGCTACTGATCGTTCTGCTCCAGGTATGGGTTTTCATTCGCGCCGTGCGACGCGGCAGCCGCAGCGATCTCGTGCCGCTCGCCGCGCTCACCGCGCTCGCCGTCGCCGTCCATTTCAGCGCGGCCTTCATGATCGTGACCGAAGCGCTGTGCCTTGCCGCTTTGCCGCGAATGTTGCGGCGCCGTGCGCGAGTGTCTGCGATCCTCCCGCCGTTCGCGATCGCCGCCGCTCTCGGCGCGGGCGCCGCGCTGTTCCTGATCGTGGCGCTGCCGGCGCTGCGTACGGGAGCGAGCGCGTTTGCCCACGGCGCGACGGGATGGATCGAGCGGCCGCGGTGGTGGGCGCCGCTCGCGCTGTTCAACAAGGGCGTCGGCAGCTTCGCTTTTCCGGTGATGGCCGCGCTTGCGGGATGGGGGACGTGGCGGGGATGGCTTCGCGCGCGCGCGGCAACGGCGTTCGCGCTCGCATGGATGTGGTTGCCGCCGCTGCTGATGCTCGTCGCTTCATATGCGTTCTCACCGATGTTCGTAGAGCGATACGCGCTTTGGTGCTTCGTGCCGTTCTTCATGCTCGCCGCGCTCGGCGCGTGGGAGCTCCCGAGCGCGTCGATGCGCGCGGCCGCAATTGGGTTTGCAGTGGCGCTGGCGCTCGGGCATCTCCATGCCTACGGGCAGCGCCCGCACGATACTCAGTGGCGCGAGGCCGCGCGCGCCGCCGCCGGCGCGCTCGCACCCGGCATGAAAATCGCGGTTGCGCCGCCGTACGCAATTAACGTGATGCGCTATTATCTGCGCGATACTCAGTTCGCCGGAGCCGCGGTGCCCGCGGATGGTTCCGACGCGGGCGATTCCGATACGAACGTCCTGGTGGTCGGCGATCAGTGGAACGCGCGCGAGGAAGCTGCAAAGCTGCTCGCGCAGTACCCGCATCCGCTAGCTGGCTTTCGCGGCGTGCGGGTATACGGCCGCGGTACGCGTGCGCAGTGAGAGTGAAAAACTGAAAAAGTGACTGTGAAGAAGTGAAAACTGAGACACGTCGGCAGGAGATGATGTCATGAGCGATCAGGATCAATCCGCGAATCAACTCAAGGAGCAGCAGCGTATCGATTGGGACGCCGCGGCCGCCGGATGGAAGCAATGGTGGAGCACTTTCGAACGCGCCGCGCAGCACGTCAGCGAGCGCTTGGTCGAACTCGCGGCCGTGCGTCCGAGCCATCGCGTAGTCGACCTCGCCACCGGAATCGGCGAGCCCGCGATAACCGCCGCGCGCCGCGTCAGCACGGGCGGCCGCGTCGTCGCAATCGACCAGTCGCCCGGGATGCTCGCGGTCGCGCGCGAGCGAGCGGCGGCACTCGGGCTAAGCAACCTGGAGTTTCGCGTTGGCGATATCGAATCGTTGGAGGCCGAAGAGCATAGCTTCGACGCCGCGATCTGCCGCTGGGGCCTGATGTTCGTGCCCGACCTTGATTCGGCGGCGCGCGGAATTCGCCGCGCGCTCAAGCCTGGCGCACGCTTTGCCACCGCGGTCTGGTCGGCGCCCGACAAGGTCCCGATGATAAGTCTCGGCGGAGAGGCCATGCGCACGCTCGCCGGCCTGCCGCCGCGCCAGCCCGGCGCGCTCGATCCGTTTCGCCTCGCCGACGTATCGATCCTGACCCGCGCACTCGAGGGCGCCGGATTCACCGAGGTGCGCAGCGAGCCGCTCGAGGTGGTGTTCGAGTTTGCCTCGGGCGACGAATTCACGCGCTTTCGGGCCGGCGTCTCGGCTCCCCTGCGGACGGTGTTGGAGCGATGTACGCCTGAGGTGCGCGAGCAGATCATGCGCGCGACCGTCGAGGCGGCGGCGCCGTATCGCACGAGCCGACGGTTCACTGCGATTGCCCAACGTGAGCATCTGCCTCGCCGCGCGCGCTTAGCCGCGATTGTCGTGGCTGCAGTCGGGCTCGGCGATGCGGCATCGCGGCGAATCTGCTAGCTTCGAGGCGGTTGCGCCGCGGCGGCGATCGCCGCCTGAGCGGCGCGGCGGGTGATGGAGACGAGCGGGGAGGGGCGGGCGATACCGCAGAGCATTGTCGCCGGTACCGGCGTTTCGGCAGCGGGGGCTATTGCAGAAGCCGGTACGGCTGAGCGCGGCGCGCTCGGCGCTCCCGCATCCCGGCGCGCGCGCGTTTCCCTGCTGCGTTATTCACCCGCGGTCGTTTTGCTCGCGATCCTGATCGCAGACTCCAACCGCCGCACCGACCCCGATCTCTGGGGTCATATCCGATTCGGCCAGGCGTTCATCGCGAACCGCCATCTGATCGATCGCGATCCTTATTCCTACTCCGCCGCGGGCCATCTCTGGCGGGATCATGAATGGCTCGCCGAGGTGGTGATGGCGGCCGTGTACAACGCGGCCGGCGTGGTCGGCCTCAAGCTCTGGAAATTCGTCTTCACCGCGCTCACGATTCTGTTCATCGCCGACGCCGAGGCGGAAACCGGCGCGCCCCCTTCGATTCAACTGCCCGTGCTGCTCGTGGCTTCGATCGGGCTGATACTGCAGACGCAGTTCCGGCCGCAGATGTTCACCCTGGTCTGTCTCAGCGCCTTGTTGGCGTTGCTCGCGCGCGACAACTATCGGCGCGGTAGTACGATCTGGCTGGCGGTGCCGCTGATGGCGCTATGGGCGAACCCGCATGGCGGCTTTGTAGCGGGAATCGTGACCCTCGCGCTTTATACGGCCGTTACAGCGTTGTGCGACTTCGCCGCGGGCGCGGGATTGCGCCGCGCGACCCGTCTCGGTCTGGTAACGCTCGCCGCCACCGCGGCGACGCTCGTCAATCCTTACGGCATCGGTATGTGGAAGGCGGTCATCTATGCTCTGCGCAATCCCTACACACGCAGCATCATCAACGATTGGCAGCCGCTCACGCACTGGATGGAAACGCAGTGGCATCAGGCACCCTCCGGTGTCCTGCTCTATCTTGCGGTAGTCGGATTGATCGTGGCGCTTGCGGTGGCGTTCGTGGCATCGCCGCGTGCGGGAGATCTGCCGCTGGTCGCGATCGCCGCGTTCATGTCGATTGAGGCGTTTCAGTCCGTGCGCAACATGGCGCTCGCGGTGATCGCGGTAAGCGGCCCGCTCGCACGCCACCTGGCGATTCTGAGCGAGCGGCGTCGCGGCGGCGCGCCCGCGCCTGATTCGCGGCCCGTAAACCAATGGCTCGTCCTCGCGCTGTGCGGGTTTCTAATGATTCAGGGCGGCCTGTTTTCGAGCCGGCTTGCAGAGGACGAGCCCTACCCCGCGGGCGCGGTCAGCTTCATCCGAGCGCACGAGTTGCACGGCAACCTGCTCTGCGATTTCGGATGGGGCCAGTACCTCATCTGGCACACGTTCCCGGGCGACAAGGTTTTTATCGACGGCCGCAACGACACCGTGTATCCGCCGGAGGTGGTTCACGATTACTTGCTGTTCCGTTTCGATCTTCGTCGTGGGGCTCACGTTTTGGACGCCTATCCGCATGATTTCGTGCTTATCGCTACCTCTGCTCCGGCGCGCCATCTGATGGAGCAGCGCCGTGACTGGAAGTTGCTTTATCGCGACGACAATTCGCTGCTTTACGCCCGCGCGAGCGCGCCGGCGGCAAACCTGCCCGGCCTGCCCGTGATCGGCGCAGCGCATCCGCATGGTTTTCCATGAAGCGGCTTTGCGGCGCGGCTCGCGGCCTGTAGCGTAAAGGCTGCGAGCAAGTGCATGGCAGTAGCCGACGCACGGCCAAAAACTTTTCCCCCGGCCTCAATTGAGCAGCGCGCGGCGCGTATCGAGATTTCGCCGCAGGCGTTCTCGCTTACCCGCTATGCGCCCGCCGCCGTGCTGATCGCGATGCTGCTCGCCGATTCCAACCGCCACACCGATCCCGACCTTTGGGGCCATCTGCGCTTCGGCCAGGCCTTCATCGCCGGACGCCATCTGCTACATTACGACACATATTCCTACTCCGCGGCAGGCCATCGATGGCGCGATCACGAGTGGTTGGCCGAAGTCGTGATGGCGTTCGTGTACAATGCCGCCGGTGTGGCCGGGCTCAAGTTGTGGAAGTTCGCTTGCACGGCGGCGGCTCTGCTGTTTGTCGCGGACACCGAGGCCTTAACCGGCGCGCCGCCCAGCATCCAGCTTGTCATCCTGTTCGCGGCGGCGTGCGGGTTCCTGTTGCAGGCGCAGTTTCGCCCGCAGATGTTCAGCCTCGTGCTGCTGGGCGCGCTGCTCGCCCTGCTTGCTCGCGACAACTACCGCCGCGACGCACGGTTGTGGTTGGTAGTGCCGCTGATGGCGCTGTGGGCGAACCTGCACGGCGGCTTCTTCATCGGTATCGCCGCGCTGGCTCTCTACTCCGCCGTCGCGGCGCTCCGCGATCTCGCCGCGGGCGCGGGATGGCGGCGCGGAGCGCAACTCTCCGTGCTGACCGTCGCCGCCATCGCGGCCACGCTGGTTAATCCGTACGGCGCCGGAATGTGGGAGACGGTGGCGCATGCGCTGCGCAATCCCTACACGCGCAACGCAGTCAATGATTGGCAGCCGTTTTGGTGGGCGATGCTGGCGCAGTGGCATTCGGCGCCCTCGGGCGTCGTACTTTATCTTGCGGTGATCGCGATGGTGGCCGCGCTGGCGATCGCATTGGCGGCGGCGCCCCGCGCGGACGATCTGCCACTGGTCGCGGTAGCGGCGATGATGGCGCTCGCGGCTTTTTTCTCCGTGCGCAACATGGCGCTGGCCGCGATGGCGATGAGCGGACCGTTGGCACGCCATCTCGCGATGTGGCGCGCGCGCGACGCCGCTCCGTCGGCGGCTTCGTGGCGTCCGGTGAGCCACTTCGCGATGCTTGCGCTGGCTTGCGTGATGGCGCTTGGCGGCGGACTGTTCTCACGTCGGCTGGCGCGGGATCGCGCCTATCCCGCCGCGGCGCTTGCCTTCATGAATCAGCGCGGCTTGCATGGCAACGTGCTCGGAGAGTTCGGATGGGGCGAGTATCTCATCTGGCACGCCGCGCCGGAGGACAGAGTTTTCATCGACGGCCGCTACGACACCGTTTATTCCTTCAAGGTCATAGGCGATTATCTCGAATTTTATTTCGACCAGCCCGGCGCCGGCGCAGTGCTCGATTCCTATCCTCACGACTTCGTCCTGATCGGGCCGGATGTGCCGGCGCGCCACTTGATCGAGCATCGCCGTGATTGGAAGCTCCTCTATCGCGACAACAATGCGCTCCTTTACGCACGCGCGAACGCCCACGCGGCGGACCTGCCGGGCTTACCGGTAATCGCAACCGCGCCGCCGAGCGGATTTCCATGACCCCTTTGCGGTCCGTGCGGCCGCGCTCGCTGCTGCGTTACTCGCCGGCGCTGCTCGCCTTCATCTTCGTGGTCGCCGACGCTGGACGCTGGGCCGACCCGGATCTGTGGGGCCACCTGGTCTTCGGCCGCCTCATCCTGACGCACGGCCATCTGCCGCCGCGCGACATCTACTCATACAGCGCAACTGGCCTGCCGTGGCACGATCACGAATGGCTCTCCGAAGTCGTACTCGCGCTTTGCTGGAGCGGCCTCGGCGTCGTCGGGCTCAAGCTGATGAAGCTCGCCGCCACGGCGGCGACGATTACCTTGCTCGCGATGGGCGCGGCTGAGACCGGCGCGCCGATATCGCTGCAACTGATCGTGCTGACGACGGGTGCGCTCGCGATCGCGCCGATGATCCAGTTTCGGCCGCAACTGTTCGACTTCATCGCCCTGAGCGCGCTGCTTTTGTTGCTCGCTCGCGAGAGTTACCGTCGCGCGGGGCGGCTATGGCTCGCAATCCCGATCTTCGCGCTGTGGGCCAATCTGCACGGCGGTTTCTTCGTCGGTCTCGCGGTGCTCGCGGTGTATACGGCGGTTACCGCGATCGAGGATTTGGCGGCGGGCGAAGGCATTAAGCGCGCGATACATCTGAGCGGCGTGACCGCGGGATGCGTCCTCGCGACGCTGCTCAATCCCGACGGCGTCGGCAACTGGTTCACCGTGATGCATACGCTCGGCAATCCGCTCACGCGAGCGATGGTCAGCGAATGGCAGCCGTTGCTGTTCAAGCTCGCCGAGGAGTGGCACAAATCGCCGAAGACCGCGATTAACTTCGCACTCGTGATCGTGCCGTTTGCCGCGCTCGTGACGTGCTTCGCCCTAAGGCCGCGCGGGGGCGACCTGGCGCTGGTCGTGATCGCGGCGATGATGGGCGCCGCTGCGTACCTGGCCGTGCGCAATATGGCGCTCGCGGTGATCGCCACGATAACTCCGCTCTGCCGCCACGCCGCGCTCGCGCTCGAGGCCACGCGTTTCGGCGATACGGCGGCGCCCGCGCCGCGTAGGCGATCCCATGAGATTCTGGTCGGCGCGATCGCGCTTGCGATCGCGTTTGCGACCGGACTCTTCTCGCCGCGCCTGCCCGACGGCTATCCGCAGCCGCGAGGCGCGATCGAATTCATGCAGGCCGAGCGCTTGCATGGCAATGTGCTCGACGATTTCGGTTGGGGCGAGTACCTGATCTTTCATCTTGCGCCCGAATCCAAAGTTTTCATCGACAGCCGCTACGACATGGTCTATCCCCAGGCGGTACTCGCCGATTACCTGGACTTTTTCCTTGTACGCCCGCGCGCTGCCGCGGTCCTCGGTGCCTATCCGCACGACTTTGTGCTGCTGAGAGTTGCCTCACCGCCTTACAGCTTCATGATGGCGCAGCCGGGATGGCAAATCGTTTATCGGGATAAAATTGCGGCTCTTTTCGCGCGCGCGAACTCGCCGATCGCACGGCTCAAGGACATTCCGATCGAAGGGCGGCCCGGGCGTGATTTCTTTCGGTAGCTGCCTACGCACGCAGCGTGGCAGTTCGCGCACCTGATCTCGCGCGCAGCCTCTGCAGCTCAGGCCCGGGCTTTGAGAAGCCCCCAAGGCGCGGCTAGGATGATGCCCGAGGCGGGATGGAAGCGGAGGCGGAGAACAAGGGAGGAGGCGCGCTCGAGACCGGCGGGGCCGCGCGGCCGGCCGCGCGCTCACTGTTGCGCTATTCACCGGCGCTCCTCGTCTTCATCATTGCCGTCACCGACGTCGGCCGATGGGCCGATCCCGACCTCTGGGGCCATATCCGCTTCGGCCAGCTCACGCTCGCGCTCAGGCACGCGCCCGTTCGGAATCCATACTCCTACAGCGCGCCCGGATACGTCTGGCGCGACCCTGAATGGCTCGCAGAAACTCTGCTCGCCCTCGCCTATGACAGCTTGGGAATCGTCGGGCTGAAGCTGATGAAGTTCGCGGCAACGGCGCTGACCGTGCTGTTGATGGCGCTCGCTGCGGCCGAGACGCGCGCCTCAGTCCGGATTCAACTCGTGGTGCTGACAGTGGCCGGCGTCGCGCTGATTCCGATGATGCAGTTCCGCCCGCAGCTTTTCACCTTCATGCTGTTGAGCGCGTTGATGGTGCTACTCGCGCGCGACAGTTTTCGTCCGCCCGGCGCCTCGATATGGCTCGCGCTGCCGATCTTCGCGTTGTGGGCCAATACTCACGGCGGCGTGGCCGCCGGGCTTGCGGCGATGGCGCTCTATGCGGGAGTTCGCGGGCTAGAGGATCTCGCGGGCGGGCGCGGCTTGTGGACGTCGATTCGCCTGGGCGGGGTCACGCTGGCCTGCGCCGCCGCGACGCTCATCAATCCATACGGCATCGGCAACTGGGTCGCGGTTGAACAAGCGATACGCAACCCGATGACGCGCGCGTTCATCAGCGAATGGCAACCGATGATGTTTAAGATGGTAGCGCAGTGGCATGAGTCGCCGACGGTCGCGGTGAACTACGGTGTGGTTATCGCCCTGCCGCTCGCACTCGCGGTGTGCTTTGCGAAGCGGCCGCGCGGCGATGATTTGGCGCTGGTCGCGATCGCGGCACTGATGGCGCTTGGCGCCTGGCTCTCGGTGCGCAACATGGCGCTGGCAGTGATCGTGACGGTCGCGCCGCTATGCCGCCACGCCGCCCTGGTGCTCGAGAAGTGGCGCTTCGGCGATCCGGCCGCGGTCGAGCCGCGACAGGCCGCCAATGAGATTTTGGTGGGCGCGCTTGCCCTGCTGATCGTTGTGCTAAGCGGGCTCTTTTCGCGCACACTGATCGTGCAATTCGGAATCCCCAAGGGCGCGGTCGATTTCATGCAGGCGCATGAGCTCCGAGGAAACCTGTTGTGCGATTTCAGCTGGGGCGACTATCTCATCTGGCGGATGGCGCCCGCTTCGAAAGTCTTTATCGACGGCCGCTACGACTTTGCCTATCCGATGCCGGTGATCCGGGATTATTTCGATTTTAAATTCGACAGTTCGCACGCGGCGGCGGTGCTCGATTCCTATCCGCACGACTACGTGCTGATGACGCCGGCCTCTCCGGTGCGCGAGCTGATGGCGCGCCGGCCGGACTGGAAGCTCGTTTATCGCGATCCCAGGGTATTGATGTTCGCGCGCGCGGACTCGTCCGCGGCGCACCTTGATGGCGTGCCGATACAAGGCCGCCTGCAGCCCCAGACGTTTCCCTGAACGCACGCGCGCAGAGTGCGCGTCGCGCGTTCCGCGTGGCAAGACCGCGTCGCTGGTACGATCGACCATGCTCCCGCGGGGGGCGGATCGCTCGCATGCGGCAGAGGGGGCCAGTGGCAGGTGGGCGGGAGCAAATGGCATACTGGCCCGCACGCGGAGAGGTGGCCGAGCCCGGTTTAAGGCGCACGCCTGGAGAGCGTGTAAACTCGGAAGGGTTTCGGGGGTTCAAATCCCCCCCTCTCCGCCAACCAGTCCGTACATTTTGCCTACACTTTGGGCGAGGCAGAAACTTCGCGCGGGAATGTGGCGTTCTTTCAGTCCGCTGCGCACCGGAGAGAACCGGCTGACGCCAGATTCGCCCGATTCGGCGAGCATTCTCTCCGTGCGAAGTAAAAATGGTTCGCTTCAGCGGCCTGGAATGCGCTCCGGACGATATTCGGTCAAACATCGCCATTCCGGGGCGGCCAATCAATCTCGGATCGAAAGTCCGAACAGGAATTGCGGTTTAACACAATCAGCTCACCCCGAAATGTCCGTGAAAGAGGCCGTCGGGGTCGTATTCCCTCCGCAGTCCCTGCAAACGCTCCCAATTTGCCTTCGCATACGATCTTTCTGCGTGTCGTGGATCGGCTACGATGTCCGGTTCGCCCACATAATGGCCGACCGCAAAATTGTCCAGGTCCGCCGTCATCGCGCGATGCCATGCGCAGTTGCGACGTCATCTTCTGGCCGTTCCCATATTGCATAGCAAAGCATCAGAGCGTCGCCGGTCATCGAGTAGGCGCCGTCAGGCAGGGGGAGAGGAGTCGCGATCCTTTCCGGTGGATAGCACGAACGTTGTCTGCGATTCGGTGAGGGTGCTAGCATGAAGTGATCGCGCAAGGTCGCAAGTACCTCTCCTGGTGGGAGATTACGTCCAAAGCGTATCGGCGAGATAGCGATGGTGCTCCCGGCCAGAGCGCGCCGCCCGTTTGAGAAGCGCTTCAAGAGGGGAGTGGGGAGATTCAACTCCTTTTGCAAGCACTCACTGGAGATGGGACAAGTTGTTAACGGGCTCGAAGAAGCGGCCGGTGCTGCGCGCGCCGTGTTCACAAAGGCAGTCGCGCTAAGCGGGATACAGACAAAGCCGTTGGCCGATGCGCATCTCGGCGCGAGTGGTGGGGGTGCAGGGAAAAGAGAATCGTAAGCTCGACATGCTTAGCTAGCAAAATCGCGATACTTCCTACCCACGTTCCGGCACGCTCGGCCTGTGGTAGCGCAAAATAGTAGTTGGTAGTAGTAATCGCGCGTAGCGCTGCAAAGAGCTTGAGACGGTATTTCTCACCCACTCCAAAGAAACCGGGGCCGCACCGCGGACCGCCCACAGAGGTCGGTCGAGGCCAGCGGATTTGACTTCCGTCACGGCCTCTTTGAGTTCGAGCGAAATTGCGCGACTGCCGAGGACTTCGCCTCGAGCGCCTGGTACCGGACAGATAATCGATAGGGTCAATCGGGGCATTGAGCCCGAGCGGAAGTAGCTGCCACGTAATGTCTTTCCCCAAATCCACTTGAAAACAGGCAACCAATAAATCCCTAAGATTGACGATGCTCGTTTGAGCGAGCGCGTCAATCAGCGTGCTGAACCCTGGCTCATTATAAAAATGCACGACGTTGTCGCGATATGTGGCTAGCAAATCCAAGTTCTTTTTCACGGCGCCGTGTGGGACGTCCGGCGGAAAGAAGCTGGCCGCCTGGATCGAAGAATCTGTCCCCACGACAACGTGCGATATGTCGGCTAACAGCGGTGCTTGCGATAGAAGATCGACGTCCGATTCTTCGAGAGGAGGGTTTCAAGCGTTAATTCCCATGCGTTCAGCATGAGAAGGACGAAACACTCATCTCGATAGGCAATCTGTGGCTTGTTGTAGATTTCAATCGCGGCCAACAGCGCCGCCTTCCGGGCGTTCCCGGAGCCTTCTGTACGAACCCCGGTAGTTCACGGTGAGAAACCGACGATTATAGCGTCTTGCCAATTCCGCCCATCCCGGGGTCGATTGCTGTGTCGGAAGGGTTTCTGGCAGAAGAGATATCGATTCGGCACTGACGCTATACAATACCGACAGTCGACGAATAAAGCCGCACCCGTTGAATCGAGCCGGTGGTCGCGCGGGTCACTTCAAACCGGTGCCGGTGGGAAGGTGGGGAGCAGGCCAGCGGGAACTGTCCACAGAAGACGTTTCCCCTATGTGTCCTGGTTATCGAGATAGCTCTCCTCTGCGGACGCGGGCCGAGTTTGCCATGCCTAGACCTGCGGTCTGGCGCCGGCACGGCTAACGACAAGCAGTGATAACCAGGTATCCGTGGCAAAAATCGATGATTGCGAATCAAGCGATTGGATGTTTTGCGACGCCTGCATGTTCCGTACGCGCTTAGTATCTCAACCCTCATAAATGTGACTCTCTTCTCCGCTAAATAGTATATTATGGTGCCGTTGGCGAAGCGTAATCGCCAACCCTGATATGCGCACCTCACCGAGCACCGGTTCACAAGCAATCGCTTACAGAGCCTTAGCCGGAGGCTTTCGTCACCAGGCCGAACACAACGATTTCAGAGGACGGCTACGTCAAATCTATCGATGACAATCTCCTTCCTGGGGTTTCGCGAGCCCCAGTTCAAGGCCGATTTAAAGAAAGGAGATGGCAATGAATTGGAAGCGAAATTCTTAGCGGCACACTCATCCTTTGCGTTGGTCGTGAATTGTTTTGCGCCTTCAAGACTGAAAAGCGCGTCCGAGAGCTGGCACTCGCTGGAATCACGGAATTGAGCAGCTCACATTTGAGAAGAAGTGTCCGACGGGCTGCTGGGGTGGGGACATCACCGAATTTGGACCTCGTTTGCGAAGGCCAGAACGGTGTCGGTAGGCGCGTGGAATCCGAGTGCACTGAATCCTTTCCAAAAAGGAGTCACACGCGTTTAGCCCTGCAACTCGGCTCAGATTCGTGACGAGCGACGCGATGGTGCCTGGTTTGGCGCAATGGAGGCATCAGCGACGGAGACCCGAAGTTCCTTCATTTAGACGTGTCGCAGTTGATAAAGCATGCATTCGGTCTGGCCCGATGCTTCAAAGGAATGACAACGATTCTGCTGTACGTGTTCTGAGAGCGGCGAACGCGACCGATTCCGACCATCTTCGCGGAACATCGAGACGAGGTGCGCCGCTTCCAGGAGATGGTCAGTGACGGCTTTCCCCGCTTCATTCTCTCTTAAGCTACCCGGAATTATGGGCTTCCTGGTTTTTGCGCCTGAAGTAGCCGGCTGGCTCAATGAACACACCGCCAACCTGAAAAAACGCTATTTAGTCCCTCTCGCGTAAGGCGATCCAAACTGGGGCGACGAGAGTGCGCAGAGGTGCCACCGCCGATGTGGCGTGGCGCAAAAGTCTGCGACTAACCCCGTGCCGAAGCCAAGCTGCTCCGGGCAATAGTCGTTACCTATATGTTACCTAGATTCCGGTATTAGCCGATTAGTCTTTGGTTTTCCTTCTGAGTTTCATTGTTTCGCGATCAGTGGACCTACCGATAGACCGCAAGACCTCGACGCAGCCCTTGTGTCACCCGAGTGTCTCCCGAGAACCTTGTCCGGTATGACGGTCGAATGATCGTGTGGTAATGAAGTGGTCTGACTCGTCCAGCCGCATACCGCAATCCGCGGAAACTGAGGCGGTTTCCGCGCCCACTGGCACTGGAAGTCCCGCTACGTCGGCGTATATCAACGGACTCATTCCGGATGCGAAGCGCTGATCCGGTGGATGAACCCATAAGAACCCGTTCAGAGCGTCAATTCGAGCACGCTATTCTCAGCGATCGAAACCACCAATGAATTCGTGCAGAGATTGAGCTTTGAGGAAGAACGGGGCCGACGCTCTCGTTTATGAGCTCCGGCGGATCGGGCCTTCAGTTCGACAATCAACTATTTGATGGCAGCCCGGAGAAGCGCATGCGCCACCATGTGCTATGAAAAGGCGAGACCCAATCTTACAGAACGGGCCCACGGTGAGCGCAGCAGCCTCTCCGAGGCGAATTTCCCTGCTATCAGGGAAAAATACAGGGAAATTCCGCATTTTTGAGGTCGATCCAGACGCTGGATCAGCTCAAAGCCTCCGAGATCACTGCGCTTTTTGAGAGAATTCCCTAGAGATCGGAACAGGGAATCCTGATCCGGTAGCAGGGAATCGCTATTCCCTGATCCGGGCCGAACAGGGACGCCGCGCTGCGGTGGGCACCTGTTCGCGGCCGCAGCCCCAGGAAGGAGGACGGAATGTCGAAAATCACCAGCATAACGATGGCGGTGGCAATGATAGCGGCGCTCGGTGGGCCGGCCCGTGCGCAGACAAACGCGCTTCAAAGCTACGAGGCTTTCCTGGCCCAGCATCCCACGTTTGCCCGAGTCGCTCTCGTCCAATCCCAGTCTCTCGCAGCCCCGGCTTCATGGGGCAGCACCCCGAAGTACGGTACTACCTGAACCAGAACCCGACGCTTTACCAGTCGCTGGCCGCCAAGGCGCCGTCCGACCAGCCCAACCCAAACGCCAACGCTTTGGCGGATTATCTGCACTCCCATCCGGGCGCTTCCATCTGCCGCTGGACGGACAGATGATGCGCCCGGAACTCTCTGAATTCCGGGCGCTGACTGAGAAAGGACGGGCTGTTCGCCAGCGCAAGGTTGGCCGCGGATGGAACTTCAGCAGAACAGACCCATCAGTGGAGCCAGCGCAAGGAGAACTTCGGGAGGATTCGGCGTTGAAACTAAACGAGGAGGTCTGGAATATTGACCCGACATGCGCGCGCAACTGCGGTCCATAGGTCGTCTCCGAATGACGCTCGCAGTTTCCATCATCTCCCGACATTTTTGAAAATCTTGCTCACCAGCAGGGAGAAGTGCACGCTACACCCTCCTTAATTAAATGTTTCTTCGAGGCACGATAATTGCGGACTCCCATGTTATGGACGCGCACTACCATGATATGAGGTCTTCAGTGGAGGCGCTGAAATTGCGCAGGATGCGGCTCCAGAATGAGCTCTCTTTGAGCACCGAAAGACCCGAAGATTTGGCGGCGCTGCGCGAGGAACTTTCCATATTGAGTAAGCAGATCGAGGAGGCCGAACACTAGCGCTCACCGCGCCAATACCTGCTGCGCGAGAGAAGAACAGACCTCACAAGGCGATGTCCCAAGAAATGGCTTGGGGTTGGGGGGCTAGTGATACTCGGATTCGGGATAACGGGATGCCCCGCGTTCATCGTGGGTTCCGTTGTGGGCTCACTCGGCTATGCGGGTTATGAGTATGCAGAAAGGGGCGCAGCGCCAGGAACGCCACAACCGCAACCGAGTGCGCAGCCCACACTGTCGCTGAATGACGTCGAATAATCACTAGCGATGGATGGCGATAGGGCCGCGACCATTCTTGTCGGTCTTCTTCCCTTATTGTTCTTCTTCGCACTTGGTCCCGCGAAGCAGTTCACGTCCGAGGCGCAGGGCTTCTTTTTTTCGCTCCCTGTTTCCGTTCCCTCGGGAATGGAGCGCTTGAGCGCCTCGACCAGCTTGGCCACGGCTGAGAAAATCGGCCCATCGTCTGAGGCAAGCGCGGCGTCACCGGCATCTTGCAGCCGGCGTTTGATGGTTTTCTCAGGCATGGCTTATCCACGGCTCGCACTCCTGCTGCGGAAGATACGGTCTGAGTTCAGGCAGCTGCGCTGCGTAACTTGCTACATGAATGCTTGTTCGTCACCCGAGAGTTGGCAAAATTCTTGTTTGCCTTCGCCCGCGAAAACTCTCCCGATTTTGAGTCCATTCTGTCCCGCCAGATTCTCAAAAGGCAGACACAGCGAGCTTTTTTTGTTTTCGTACCTTAACCGCGGCCCTTAGTTAATTTCTCGATCGCGTTAATCAACTCAATTCGGATCGCCCGGTTTTGTCGCCAGCCGTGGACGAAAACCGGGCTAAAACCTTGCCAAAGAGGCTGTTTGGACTTACAAAGCGAGTTGGAATAGGAGAGTAAACGGAAAATCCCGGCTCGAACGTCCGCAAATGCCGTTAGCGCGGAGGTGCGCCGATGGTTCGTCCCGCAGGTCAAGCATTCGCTGATGACCCTCCGGTACTGCACGCAGCCTTGGAATTGCGTCCGCAGATTCAGGCAGCAGGCGACGAGATGGAGCGGATACGCCGAATCCCGCCGCAGATCGCACAGGCGATGAAGGATGCGGGGGTCTTCGGGATGGTTTTGCCGCAATCGTGGGGCGCGCCCGAGCTCGACCCGTTGACGCAGATATGGGTGATCGAGGCGCTCGCGATGGCGGAAGGGTCGGCGGGCTGGTGCGCGATGATTGGATGCGACAGCGGGTATATCACCGCGTTTCTCGAAGAGGACGTCGCGCGCGAGATGTATCGTGATATCTGGGTGTCGACGGCGGCGACGGCGACCGCGACCGGGCAGGCGACGCCCGTGCGCAACGGTTATCGCATCAACGGACGTTTTCCTTTCGCGAGCGGTTGCCAGCACAGCGAATGGGTGTGGGTCGGATGCAACGTGGTTGAGAACGGGACGCAGCGGGTGAACGCGAAAGGGATCCCTGAAACGCGGACCTGTTTCCTGAAAGTCGCGGAGTGCGAGATTCTCTACACGTGGTACACGACGGGACTACGCGGGACCGGCAGCCACGACCTCGCGGTGCACGACGCATTCGTACCGGCGGAGCGGACTTTCAGTTTCCAGGATCCCAATGTGGTTAAGCGACCCGGACCGCTCTATGCGTTTCCGCTGATGTTCATCGCGAAGGGAGCCGCTCCCGCGCTCGGCATCGCGCGCCATGCGATCGACGTGATGATCGAGAACGCGAAGCGCAAACCCGCGCGGCGGATGATGCTCGGCGAAGGCAGCGAACCGGCGAAGCTGTTGCGCGATGAAGTTTTCGTTCAGGAGTCGGTGGCGCATGCGGAGACGCTGCTGGGATCGGCGCGCGCCTACTTATTCGACGTGATCGGCGATCTGTGGGAAACGCTGGTCGAAGAACGACGGCTCTCCGCGGCGCAGCAGGCGCGATTCATGACGACCTACACTCATGTGGTAGGGACGTGCGTGGAGGCTGTGCACCACGTTTACAAGGCAAGCGGCGGCACTGCGGTCTACCAGAGCGGCGCGTTGGATCGATGCCTGCGCGACGTGTTGACGATGAACCAACACCTGATGGGATCGCTCAGGACGTATGAGATGGCGGGCCGACTGCTGCTAGGACTCGAACCGGTGCGCTGGTTGCTCTAGCACTGGCCGACTGTGGGAGGCCCTGGCCTGCCCCCCAGAAGAAGATCCCGCGACTAGCGCGCAGGTTTTACGAGAGCGGCGATCCCGTCCCTGGCGGCAGACGACGACGTGATGCTCGACGAGCGTGCGCCTCCCGCGACCGGGGCCGGGCGAGCAGACCGGACAGCGCGGCAAGCTAGACCTCGGCGTCAATGTCGGGGACCTATCCGGCGGCGAGAATCGGCAAACCGTGCCGGCCTCCGGGATTCGATGCGGAAGTGCTGGGGCACTTTGCCGAGATGATGCGGCTGGAGCCGCTAACATCGCCCGACGCCGCTTCCCGCGAACTCTCCGCACCCGCCATCATCAGTTGATCGAGACGTGACCGCGGAATCGAACCGCCCAAGACGTACATCGAGCAGGCGGTAGTAGTGTGAGTCTGGGACGGCCAAAACCATCAACTTATGGCGGAAAGCGACGACTCGAGTTCCAGTTCCGTCCAGCTTCGCAGCGGTACCGAGCAGGGAGAGCACCGCAGACATGAGCGCGAAGTTGCCGGCGATACTATGGAGACCGGTTGACAAATTCTAGTGTGGCGTCCCGCAAATAACTTTCTTAAAGCCGTGGAGTCTGAGTCTTAGCTTTTCAGGGCAAAAGCAGCAGATAAGCGGAGCAAAATAGTAAAGTTATTTGCGGGACGGGATACTAGACTCTCCTCACATTTGGACGTTTGAGTAGGCATAAGTGCGAGGCGTTGACGGATCGCCACCATGGACAGCAAACTGACATACCTGAGACCGTAATTAGAATCAAGCATCGAGCGGCACCGATGAGACTGTAGTAATAGCAGCACCCGAAGTCCGGCGCATCCCGACGTTAGGATCGTCGTGAGATAGCTATTCAGGCGGCGGCAAAAAAGTCATCGCGGAAAATGCGGTTCTCTGGAATTCCCTTCGCCAGAAGCAAGGTCGAAACCGATTCGCACATCTCGGGTTGACCGCAGATGTACGCATCGTACGGGCTGGCGTCGAGGATCTCGCGCTGCAAGACTTGAGTAACCCGGCCGACAGCGCCCGGCCATCCATCGCTGGCGACCGGTGCGGATAGTGTGGGTTTGAAAGAAAAGCGCGGCATCCGTGCTTCAAGCTGATGAATCTCGTCCCGGAAAATCAAATCGCTTCGCCGCCGCGCCCCGTAATAGAACTGAAAGGATCGATCGACATTTTCGGCCGCGCAGTAACGAAGTATCGACAGTAGCGGAGCGACGCCGGAGCCGGTCGCCACAAGCAGAACCGGCCGATTGCCCGCGCGCAGATAGCTCATGCCATAGGGTCCGCGTACAGCCAGTTCGAAGCCGCGGACGAGGCGGTCAACTTGATCGGAGAACCCGCCGCCGGGGATCCGCTTCACAACGAGTTCGATACGATCGGGGGTGGCTGGTGAACTGGCTATTGAATAGCAGCGCCAATTGCCAGGCTGTCCGGGTGCTTCAAGCTCAATGTACTGTCCGGCGTAAAATCTGATCGGATTGACCAAATCAAGCTGGAGGTGCCATAAAGATGCGCTCAACTGATCAACCGCCGCGATTTGTACGGTATGATCCTGTGGAGTTATGATAGCGGCGTCGTCGCGATCGGAACTGTGCTGATCGCGGATCACGAGGTCGGATAACGCTCGCGCCTGGCATAGCAGCGCCCAACCTTCGTCCTTTTCATTGTCTGTCAGGCAGTAGGGTGAGGTCTTTCCGAAGTCGACCTCGCCGTCAATCAAGAAATATTTGCAACTGGAGCATCGTCCATTACGGCAACCGTACTGAAGCAGGATTCGCTGGCGCAGGGCGCAATTCAGTACCGAATCGCCCGGTTCGAGGGAAAATTCCCGACCGCTGGGCTCGAGCCGAGCCTTGAAGACGTTGTCGGCCATTCGACCGCGATTAAAGCGTTGACGGATCGAGTTCCAGCATCTGAGAAGTGATTCGGAACACCCTCTCTTCGACCTCTACTCGACCGACATAAGTCGCCATTGTGGTTAGCCACTGACCGAGATCGATCTCGCGCCCCAACTCTTCTCCGACGCGCGTCAGATCAATGACCAGTTCATCCTGGGCGCCGATTTGCCAAAACGTACCGTGCTCTTCGATCGTTGCTCCCGGTTGATCGCGACGAATCGCGCTGATCGTCGCATCCGCCTCGTCACCCTTCATAAGCACCACGAGGACGGACCGACCTTTGGGTTTCGTATCTTGAGAGTCCATCGAATTCACCGATCACCATCGCGGCCAATGCCGAGATCGTTGAGCGTTTTCGCTTGCGCGCTGCATGCGATGGCCAGGTCTTCATCGATCGGCCGGGAGCGGGAAGGCAGGCGATCATAGACCGAGGCGAAGGCTTTGGCCGCGGCGATCGCCAGTGGAGTCCAACGCTCAATCCAACTCCGCAAAACTATTCGATTGTTCTCGGCCGAGGGCAAACCGGTAGCGGTCGTCATCCGCACCAGCTCTTCGGTCCAGGCCTGGTTGCGTCGCCGGTCGCGCTCGGTTGTCAAAATGATCATTGGTGTAGTCGGGTCGCCATGAGCCGGCGCGTGATGGCGGATCAGACGGCTGATTCCAACCTCCGTCGTGATGGGATCGATTACCAGATTTACCGCGAACGCAATTTCGGCCCAGTCATCGGTCACCATTAGTAATTCAACGAGCCGGCGCAGCGGCTGGTAAATCGGATCGCCGAGCCAATGATCCTTACTCGCATGGTCCTTGAAGCCGTCAACCTGCGCTTCGAACTCCATCAGATAGAGCACCGTCGATTGCGCATGCCTGATCCGATCGACGGCCTCAAAACAAAGCGCGTTGCCGAGAGTGTCGGAAAGTGCCTCCCGTTGTGCACGTGAAAATGCGCGGAAAAGCCCGTATTCGAAAAACGACCACACCCTGTAGTGGATGCCAATGATTTCGTTCAGCCACACCGAATCGAATTCGCGCAATATTCCCGCGATGGCTGCGTCCTCGACGTTTCGTTCGATCGCGCGCTCCTGCTCCGCCTGCAGCTTCACATAATAACGCTGCCACAGACCTGATGGGTCGCGGAAATCAAACCAATGCGGATGATGCAGGCGGGTCGATTCCGGACGCCAGGCCGCGCGGCCCTCGGCGGTCAGCAGGTACCAGCCCTGACGATCGAATACCTTCGGGTCGGGCTGCGTATAGCAACTGACCGCCTCATATTCGGAAAGCCGGCGCTTGCGCGGTTTTATATAATTAAAATCGCGCGGAGCTTGGGCAATTGTATCCATTACTGATTCCTCAATGGATCGCGGATCTCGTAGCGCGCCGCCCTGATGTCATCGATCGTCCACATCCGTTCCTGATTGAGCCAGGGTTGCGCGATCAGAGTCTTGCCGTCAGCTCTGAGCAATCCATTTTCGACGATGAAATCCGCCAGATCGTAGCCATCGAATAGTTCGTAAAAGCTCGTATATCCGAGATACCTTTGCGGTTCCTGATCGAAGAACATTTCACAGGAAGCCGAGCAGAACGCATGTCGCTTTCCAGCGAACTCTTTAGTTCGGCAGGTTGAAATGTCAATTCGCGGGAATACACACGGCATCTGGCACACGCGGCAGAGCGGCGGCAGGCTGGAGAACAAGGAAAGCGCCAACTCTCCATTGCGAGGGTCGCACCGTCTCCGGTATTCCTCCCAGAATTTGCCGTAATAGCCATACCAGCCGGGATATTTCAGCTCGAACCAGTCCATATCCCTGGCCGTCATAGGATCGAACCGCCAGAATTGGAGAGGCCAGGCGCCAAATGCGACCATCGCAGCCGTATGCCCCAGCCATGGAACGCGCTCGCGCGCCGCCTCATAACCGCTCGGAACCTTGAGTCCAAACGGCGCCAGCCGCTCGATATATGATCCGATCCAATCCGCATCGATCCATTCACGCCATTTCTCGAGATAACAGGTGGTGCGGTTGGTTTGAAAATAATCCCACACAGCCGCAACGAAGGGATCGATAAAGGCGTGCTGGCGCCAGAATGCGCGGTCGAAATCAATCTGGAGTGCGGGCAGATTGTCGGGATTGGAAACCACTGCCGCCAGGGTCGAGTAGCCATTGGCCATGTGCCGGGATTCGTCGGACTGGATACTCAGAAATACCGACGGAGTTACCTGGTCGCCATTTGAGGCGGCGATTTCGGTCAGTGCGACGAAGATCGGATTCGTATATGCAGTCTCGGCGACTACCTGAAGATTGAGCGCGCCTTCGATCGGATCGCCAACGAAGAAGGTTTCGAAGGCCGCCCTTCCGGCGCGATTGAAAAGATTGGTGCCTCTCAGCTTGAATCCCTGCGCGAAGCCCTCCGGGTCGGAGGCGTGTTTGGCGAAGTAACGCGCGAGGTAAGCTTCCTGATGCGTGTGCCGCACTTCGTCGAGCATCTGTGCCAGATAGCCCTGGCGGAGTTCTGCGTTGGCGATAGTTTCGATCAGTTGTCCGGTGGATTTCATGGCGGCATATTCGCCGAAGTTGATGATCGGCAGCACCGCTTTCATGATCTCCATCCAGCGGGGCTCAGCCTTGGACGAGGCCTGTCCGCGGGCGAGCGCATCTTCCATCGAGCCGTACTGGCGATTGTCTTTTTCCTCCTCCATCGATAGGTAATCACGGACGAGGTGACGGAAAGGGTCTTTGGTCTTGGCGGGAATCTTATATTTGGTGGGGTACCAGAGCGGCTTCTCAACGTACGAGGGTTCCCAGTCGAAATCCTTCACTCGATTGTGCGCTTCAATGAGGTTTCGCATTCCTTTTCACCCCCGAATTGATTGGTTTTGTTCGTAGGGCAAGCCATGTCGACTTCAGAGCAAGCATATCTGCCGAGGCTATCGCGATGTCAAACGATACCGCCGCCTATGTCGCGGACTGGCTCACTATGAACGCAGCAGAAAACAAGAAGCTGATTCGACAAGCGTTTGCCAAGTGGGCCGGCGGCGACGCGGACGCGGTCTTCAAACTTCTCGCTGACGACGTGCGATGGACGGTTATCGGCAGCACCCAGTGTCACTTTCCTACCAGAGCAAGCGCGAATTTTGGAAGTCGCGGTGCAGCCGTTGACCGCACGACTTGCCACACCAATCAAGCCCAGCGTGCTCGACGTCATCGCCGACGGCGACAAGGTCGCGGTGCAATGGGATGGCCCGCGCATCCGCAAAGAACGGCAAGCCTTACAGCGCTATTGCTGGGTTGATGCGGTTGGAGGATGGCAGGGTGCGCGAGGGCGTCGAAAAGGAGGGGGTGTCAGTTCGGGCTTTTTGACGATTTTGAAACGGGCTCCCTTGATTTGACTTAAGCGCGCACGAGTAGGAGCGTGTTTCGTGCCGGAGTCGGTCTTTCCCAAACTCCGGTGTGAGGACTCGGGGCGGGGGCCATTGCGCCAATACAACCGCTCCGTCCCATCGTTAAATAGCCACCGATCGTCCGATACGCCGCTGGAGCAACCATGACGAAGCTCAAGCTCTAGGATTATTGGTCGGCGTATTCTTGTTTGTCGCCTATGGCGTTTGGGAACTGACCCATCATTGGTGAATTCGGGCGGCCATCCTGCGCCGTTCTCGTCACTTCCAGTTCGTCAGCGCCAGCCATTTCGACTCACGAGACCGACTAATCGCCCAGCTCGCCCTGCAAGCGCCAGTGGTCGATCGCTTCGATGTTGAAGCGCCAGTCGGCGCCTACTTGAAACGCCGGGATCTGACGACGCTTCAGCAGCCTGTAGATAGTGGATCGATGCACCTTCAGGTAGGCGGACACTTCGCGAACGGTCATCACTTTGACTGGCGCAGCATCGTAGGACGTCTCAGCAGCACCCTCACCTTTCATCTGAACCCCCTTTGACCGAGCAATAGTCAATTTATTGGCCCGGGTAGGATGCGTAATCAGTCTCGCCGCCAACGGTTAACAGAGTGCGTCGGTAGGTGCCCGCAATATCGTCACGCTCCAAAACACGTACCGAAGCCGGGTCTGACCGCGTTTGATGCCAGGAAAGTCACGCGATGACCACCCTGACAAGGAGGACGACTTAAAGGCAGCGTTTCGCGTCCCAAACCTGTCCAGTGTTCAAAAAATCTTACCGGCCATACGGTCGATCTTTACCTGCCACATAATGGATCTTACCTGGGGAATCCGCAAACGGACACTGGCTGATTGCGCCGAGCAACGCCGTGCGGACGTTCCACCGCCGATATCGCGGGCCGACGCTTATCCTGGAAAACGAATTCGTGACCGACACCGGAGCGGTTGTGGTGGTCGACTTCATGCCGATCGCAGAGCGTCATCAACAGGTGGACGTCGTGCGGATTGTTCGCTGGCCTAAGAGGCTCGGTGCCTATGCGAATGGAGGTAGTCTTTCGCTTCGATTATGGGCATATCGCGCCATGGGTGACGCGGGCCGGCCACGGACTTCGCGCGACCGCCGGTCCCGATGCGCTTGAGCTCCGAACCCCGGTTCCAATGCGCGAAGAGAGCTCGAATACCGTAGCGGAATTCACCGTGTCAGAAGGAGAAATCGTCCCGTTCACGCTGACTTGGTATCCATCCCATGAAAAGGAGCCAGCCGCCAAACGTCCGATGCAGATGCTGGCCGATACCGAGGCGTGGTGGCGAGAATGGTCGTCGCGATGCACGATCAGGGGACCGTGGCGCGACCTGGCGATACGATCGCTGATCACGCTAAAGGCGCTCACCTATGGCCCGACCGGTGGTATTGTCGCCGCCCCAACGACCGCACTGCCGGAATGGATTGGAGGTCCGCGCAACTGGGACTACCGCTTCTGCTGGCTGCGTGACGCGACCTTCACTTTGTACGCGCTGCTGCTTGCTGGATACACGGAGGAAGCGCTCGCCGCGCGCGAATGGCTTTTGCGAGCAGTCGCCGGCAGCCCCGATGATCTGCAGATTATGTACGGGATTGCAGGCGAGCGCCGGCTTTCCGAGACAGAGCTTCCGTGGCTGTCAGGCTACGAAGGGAGCAGGCCGGTGCGCGTCGGAAATGCGGCCCACGAACAATTTCAACTTGACGTGTATGGCGAGATCATGGGTGTCTTTTATCTGGGCTACCGCAGCGGCGCTAGTGCGTCGCTCGAGACATGGCATCTCCTGTCAGCTCTGATGGAGCATCTGGAGAAGGTCTGGAACCAGCCCGATGAAGGAATATGGGAAGTCCGTGGACCACAGCGCCATTTTACGCACTCGAAGGTTATGGCATGGGCCGCGTTCGATCGTGCGGCAAAAGCAGTCGAAGCCGGCCTTTATCCTGGGCCGGTTGAGCGCTGGCGCACGCTGCGCGACCGGATCCATCGCGACATCTGCGAGAAGGGGTTCAATCGACAGCGGAACGCGTTTGTTCAGTACTATGGGGCTGATGCCCTTGATGCGGCATTACTGATGATTCCCCTGGTTGGCTTTCTGCCGCCGAACGATCCACGAGTGGTAGGCACCGTAGAGGCTATCCGGCGCGAACTGCTTTCCAACGGACTGGTAATGCGCTATCGCACGGAGTCAAACGTAGATGGATTGCCCCCTGGCGAAGGAGTGTTTCTGCCGTGCTCATTCTGGCTGGTCGATAATCTCGTGATGGCGGGACGCCGTCACGAGGCGAGGCAGCTGTTTGAGCGGCTCGCCTCGCTTTGCAACGATGTCGGACTGCTCTCCGAAGAGTACGATCCAGTGTCTTCGCGATTGCTCGGCAATTTCCCACAGGCATTTACCCACGTTTCGCTCGTGAACTCGGTGCACAACCTGACGCTCGCTAAAGGTCCTGCCCGCCATCGCTCGACCGGCTGAGGCTGCTAGCGCTGCATTTGCCGACATCACCTCACTTGCTGTCCGGCGATCCGAAGAACAACTGCCAGCTCGCTATGATCGACGTGGTCGAAAAGCGCGAAAAGGAAGAGGGGAAGATCCGAAGGCACCACAGGGGCTTCGCCCGTCGCTTGATGAAGTAGCCGCAAGTGCGCGCCGCGGGCTAGGCGCCGCATGGTCAGAAGCGGGTATGGCCTCGTCGAGCAGCGCCAGCATCGCCGCCAGGATTGCGCCGGGCAGCGCGTCGAATCGGTTCACGGTATACAGGTGGCAGACATTGCGGATGGCGCGCTCGCGATCGTCGGCGGCCGCCCGAGCAGCTCTTGCAACGTGGCAAAGACCGCGACCACCGGACGCTTGGCTTCGACTTCGTCGGGCAGCGATGCCAGTAGCCGAACTTCACCGATGAATTGTGGTTCGTGAACCTTGCGCAGGTGTTGGCCTGGTCGGTCGAGGTTTGAAGAATGCACAGTCGGGGTGATCGCCGCTCTTGATGATCGGTGCGGAATCGCCACGATGCGCATTCCACCAAACCGCCTGTCCGCAATCGCAGCAGACGGCATGATGGTGCCAAGCGCCGTCCGGGCGCTCGACCGCTATGCTGCTGACCTGGGTAGCGATATTCGTCCCGTTACAGCTTGGGCATCTCATCTCGGTACCCCCATGTGATACTGCCGTTAACGACAGCAGTGCTACAGCCGGAGGGAGCAACTAGTGTGCCTGACGCGCCAACGTTGGACGGGGTACGTGAGTCGCAATGAATGACGATTCAAGAAGAAGGAAATAAAATCCTGCCATTTTCTGCGGGGTCTCTTGGTGGTGCCATCGGCGCCACTATGTGTATCCCTCGGCATCATCGAGTGGCACCATCGGGCGATCAGCGATGCGGCGGCATCATGATCTTCTGATGACGGCGTGCGAGTGCGTACATGATAGGCGCCAGCTCGGCCAACTCGTGGTCCCAGAGCAGCGTTCGCTCGCCCAGAGTGAGTTTTTCGAGATATGCGGCCTGGACCCCGACGCTACGACTGAGACGCTGCGCGCGGGACTTTCGAGCAGTTCGTGATCCGGGTGCCCCGGATTGGTGTCGCGCTAGCTGGGCGGCGCGTGCCGTTCGCCGAAGTCGTCGCCTCGATGCATCTGTTTCGAGGAGAGCGCAATCGCCTCCTTTTCCGCCGGCGTCGATCCGCTCTATCGCGTCTTCGAAAACGTAAGCCACTGCCGGATAATCGCTCTCGCCGAAGCGTATTTCAGAGCCCGATCGACTCGGCGTTCATCTTTGGCCCTTTGGACGAGATCCGGCTCGCCGACTTGCCGGCCGCGCTCACGGCCGGAGCGGATCCGCCCTCGCCGCCGCGATCGACCGCCGAGGGTGCGGCCGCGAACCCGCCACGCTGAGCTTCCGCGAGATGAACGCGACCTTGTCGAGCGCGCGCTGGCCTCGACCGGCGGCAACAAGTTACGAGTCGCCGAGTTGGTCGGCATTTCACGGAAGCGGCTTTATGCCCGCCTGCGCCGTTATCAATTGGACTAGCTTGCGATTAGCAGCGCGCTTCCGCCCCGTGCGCGAGGGGCGACGCATCACCAGATATGCATCGTGAGCGCCGGTGTGCCGCTGCAGCGTACCGCCAGCCGATAGGGTCCTTATCGCTGCACGAACCGCGGCGGATCAGGCTTCGAATAAGGCCCTTTCCACGCTTGATTGATTTTCGCTTTCCGGTCGTAGCTGGCGAGCGCAAGGTAGGCCCGCAGCACGTCGGTACGGGTGACGATTCCGCGCAACTCGCCGCGATGCACAACCGGCAGGGCGCAAATCCGCTCGCGCCGCATCACGACCGCTGCTCGCTCCATCGTGTCGTGCGGTTCGATCGTGATCGCGTTGGCGGTCATTACGGCCTCGACCGCGATATCCTCCGCGATAACTTGGGCGCGGCGCTCCTGCGGGGAGGGATTTCCCGAGGCTTCGGCGGCGGCGTGTATCGTGCCCATCGCGTCACGCAAATCGCGGTCGGTAACGATTCCGACCAGCTTGCCGTTGAGCATCACGGGCAGTTGGTTTATCCGATGCTCCTTGAGGATCGCACGCGCGTGGGCGACTGAATCGTGCGGCTTTACCGTGAGCGGATTCGCCGTCATCCATTGTTCGATGCGCATCGGCCTGGCCTCTCTCCGCGATGTTGCTTAATTCGTTTCTGATGTACTGCAATTTGACGGCCAGAAATAAGCGCCCGCAAGTTGGGCATTGCGCCGCTGTGCCCACAGGCATTCTCCTAGCATTGCGCCCTTTCCGGCTACAGCGTCGTACGTCTGTATCCATTGGACACACGGCACTTTGGTTTCTGGCGCCAGGCTTCGCCGCTGAACCGCGTCCTCCTATTTTGCGATGCTCGTCGGCTCGGTTGGCACAGCTTTAGCACCGACATCTTCCCGATGCGCAATGCGGTGGGTATGCGAGGCGGCCCACATGCCCGTGGTTTGGGCGACGCAAGTGCTGGAGAGTCTCGCCAAGAAGGGATTGCCGTCACGCGCTGAGATCACCGACGCCGCTATGGGGGAACGCGCGGAGTGCGTGATGCTCAATAAGGGGCCACATCTGTGCGAGGCGGTCGAAGCCTTGGACGACATCCTCCGGCGAATGCAGGATCATCAGGTCAAGAAAAGCGCGATGCTCCGAATACTTAAGCGTTGGTAGATCTGCAGAGAAATGACCAAGCGTATACACTAGGTGCGGTCGCACGAATGGCCTCGAATGTTAGCGAGAAGCTTGCTGACGCCGGAACCCAGCCCGCGCCTTTAGGTAGTCATCAGCAACCCCTCACTGATCTGCTGACGAGGCTCAGCGCCACCGAAGCCGGGCTGAGCAGTACGGAAGCGGAGCGTCGGCTCAGATCTATGGTCCCAACGAACCGGAAGTTGTCCGACGCGTAAGTCCGCTGGCGCAATTTCTCCGCTTCTGCACCAATCCGCTCGTGCTCATTCTCCTCGTGGCTAGCATGATCTCCGCGTCTCTCGGTGAACTGCTGAACGCGGCGATCATTGGAGCGATGGTGGTCCTCAGCGTCGTCATCAACTTCGTTCAGGCGTATCGCTCAGAAGAAGCGGTCAGACGCCTGCGCGAGCAGGTTGCGCCAACCGCGTCGGTTCTTCGCGATGGAAATTGGCTGGAATTGCCCCGACGCGTTCTCGTCCCAGGCGATGTAATTCGCCTTTCGGCCGGCGACCTGGTGCCTGGCGACGCGCGATTGATCAGAGCCGTGATCTACATGTCCAGCAGGCGGCCCTCACCGGCGAATCGATGCCCGTCGACAAAGCGCCTGGCACGTCGGCGTCGACCGAGAGCCTGCTGGAGTCCGAGAATTGCGTGTTCGTCGGGACATCAGTGGTGAGTGGCAGCGCGACGGCAGTGGTCTTCGCGACCGGCCAGAATACGGCCTTTGGGGATATCGCGCTCCGCCTCGCAACCCGGCCGCCCGAGACCGAGTTTGACCGCGGCGTGCGTCAGTTCGGAATCCTCATCATGGAGACCGTTATCTTCCTGGTGCTGTTCATCCTGGTCGTGAATATCGCGATGCACAGGAACGCGCTGGAGTCTCTGCTCTTCGCGGTTGCCCTGGCGGTCGGCCTGACACCCGAGTTTCTTCCTATGATTACGACGGTGACACTTTCGGCCGGGGCCGTGCGCATGGCGCGCAAGAAGGTCATCGTCAAACATCTTGCGGCGATCCAGAACTTCGGCAGCATCGATGTGCTCTGCACGGACAAGACCGGAACGCTTACGACCGGCGAGATGACTCTCGATCTTTCGGTGGATGCCTTCGGAGAGCCCTCCGCCAGCGTGTTTTCGCTCGCGTATCTCAACAGCCATTTCGAAACCGGTATCAAGAGCCCGCTGGACGCGGCGATCGTCAGGGAACCGGCACCGCCCAGTATCGATACCTATCGGAAGACTGATGAAATCCCGTTCGACTTCGAGCGCCGTCGGCTCTCGATCATTGTCGAAAAAGATAACCAGTACCTGCTGATCACCAAGGGTGCCCCGGAATCCATCCTGGCCGTGAGTACGTCCTGCGAAGTCGACGGTAATTCTCAGCCGCTTGACGAGCTGAGCAGAAAACGCTGCGAGGTGGCCTACCGCAAGCTGAGCGCACGCGGACTGCGGGTCCTTGCGGTCGCGTTTCGGCCCGGTGTGGCGCGCGAGGGCATTACAGTTGCCGACGAACGCGACATGACGCTGGCCGGTTTTCTCGCTTTCGTCGACCCTCCGCGGGAGGGCGCGGCGGCCTCTCTCGCAGCGCTAAGGCGCGACGGCGTAACCGTGAAGGTCATTACCGGCGACAATGAACTGGTTACCCGAAACATCTGTGAGCGTGTCGGAATCGATGCCGAACAGCTGGTTTTGGGCAGCGAAATCGACCACATCGATGACTTGGCGCTGGCGCAAATTGCGGAGCAGGCTGAGGTCTTCGCGCGTGTCTCACCGGCTCACAAGAACCGGATCATAATGGCGCTCAAGAGCCGCAGTCACGTGGTCGGCTTTCTGGGCGACGGCATCAACGATGCTCCCTCGCTCCATTCCGCGGACGTCGGAATCTCGGTTGCCAATGCGGTCGACGTGGCCAGGGACGCTGCCGAGATAATCCTTCTGCAGCCGGGTCTGGATGTGCTTCACAGCGGAATTGTCGAGGGCCGCAAGGCCTTCGGAAACGTGATGAAGTACCTGTTGATGGGTACCAGTTCGAACTTCGGTAACATGTTCAGCATGGCGGGCGCGGCGGTTTTTTTGCCTTTCCTGCCGATGCTGCCGACCCAGATTCTGCTCAACAACTTCCTCTACGACCTATCGCAATTGACGATCCCGACCGACAACGTCGATCCCGCCTACATCCTCAAGCCGCAGCATTGGAACATCGCGATCATCAGGAATTTCATGCTGCTGATCGGTCCGATCAGCTCCATATATGACTTCCTGACATTCTACGTGCTGCTCAAGATCTTCCATTCCTCCGAGGCGCTCTTTCATACAGGATGGTTTGTCGAATCTCTGGCCACGCAGACCCTCGTGCTGTTCGTGATTCGCACCGCTGGTCCGCCGTGGAGCAACCGGCCGAGCGTGCCGCTGATGATGACTACCGTCGCCGTGGTTTTAGTCGGAGGCTTTCTGCCCTTCTCCTCGCTTGCCCAGCCGTTAGGGTTCGTGCCGTTGCCGCGCGGGTTTTTCATTTTCCTGGCCGCGGCTACTATAACCTATTTGCTGCTCGTGGAATTGGCCAAGCGCCGGCTGATTGGACGCCTCTTCGTTCGATGAGGGCTTTTCAACGTTTGATCGACCTTGCGAATGAGTTCCATTCCACGGGCTTTTCTCGGATCTGATCAATCGCAGCGAGGCATGCATCGTCTGGGACTAGGTTCTGCGAACCCCCTTGGAGCAAACACACCTTTCGAGTTCTGGTGGATGAGCGAAAATTTATCGCACCGTTACACTTAGGTTAAATTGCATCGGATCCGTGTCCGCAGCAAGCGATATTGTCACGCGCGATGCGACGCTCTCTGCCCATATTCCGATATTCTGCTTCAATGAGATCGATATCCGTACCGACGCGCGATTCCTCGGCTTCGGTTGACGGAAGACTGGAACACTTGTCCGAGCTCGCCCTGGACCTCAGAAACTGCTGGGACCACACAACCGATCCAATATGGAGCAGGCTTGAACCCGAACTGTGGTCTCTCACCCACAATCCATGGGTGGTTTTGCAGACGGTCTCCCACTCCAAACTCAGAGTCCTACTGGCCGACCGTGAGTTCCGAAAAACGGTCCACGGGCTGGTAGCGCGCGCGCGACAGCACCTCAAGAGTGCGGCATGGTTTCAGAACACGCATAGGGATTCGCGTCTCACCTGCGTTGCCTATTTCAGCATGGAGTTCGGGCTTAGTGAGGCGCTTCCGATTTACTCGGGCGGGCTCGGCAACGTCGCCGGCGATCAGCTCAAGGCTGCAAGCGATCTCGGTGTGCCGCTCGTTGGCGTCGGGCTGCTCTATCAGCAGGGGTATTTTCGCCAGGTCATCGAGGCAGACGGAAGCCAGCGCGCGCTCTATCCCTTCAACGATCCCGGGCAAATGCCGGTCATACCCGTGCGCGACAAGGACGGAGAATGGTTCAGGCTCAGAGTCCAGTTGCCGGGCCAGGCGCTGTGGCTGCGGGCATGGCAGGCGCAGGTCGGCCGCGTTACGTTGTATCTTCTCGACAGCAACGATCCCGCCAACGCGCCGGCCTTTCGCGGAATCACCAGCGAGCTCTATGGAGGCGGACCCGAGTTACGGCTGGCGCAGGAAATGGTGCTCGGAATCGGCGGATGGCGTCTCCTGCGCGAGATCGGAATCAAACCGGAGGTTTGTCATCTCAACGAGGGACACGCGGCATTCGCGGTCCTGGAACGCGCCGCAAGCTTCAGCGAAGAGAGCGGGCAACCCTTCGACGTCGCGTTGACGGTCACGCGCGCAGGCAATCTATTCACGACTCACACTCCGGTCGCCGCGGGCTTCGACCGCTTCGCGCCGAGTCTGATCGGCCGGTTCATGACGCGCTATGCCGAGCAGCGGCTTGGTATCAATCTGCCACGGCTGCTGGCGCTCGGTCGCCAGAATCCGAACGATCTGGACGAGCCCTTCAACATGGCCTATCTCGCCACGCGCGGTAGCGCGGCGGTCAATGCCGTCAGCCGTCTCCATGGCGCGGTAAGCCGGCGGATCTTTCAGTGCCTGTTTCCCCGCTGGCCCGAAGCGGAAGTGCCGATCGGTCATGTCACCAACGGCGTCCACACTCCGACTTGGGATTCCATCGCGGCCGACACGTTATGGACGCAGGCCTGCGGCCGCGATCGCTGGCGCGGAACGATGGAGACCGTCGAGGCCGAGATAGCCCGGATCTCCGACGCTGATCTCTGGCGGCTTCGCACCAGCAATCGGCACGAGCTCGTAAGCTACGTGCGCGAGCGCCTCGCGCTGCGAATTAGCGCGCCGCGGCGCGGAGCCAGGAACCGCGCGTAAGGTCTTCGACCCTAATACCCTAACGCTGGGATTCGCGCGGCGTTTCGCGACCTACAAGCGACCGACCCTGCTGCTGAACGATCCCGAGCGCCTGATTCGCATCCTGACCATCGTGAGCGACCGGTTCAACTCGTCGTTGCCGGCAAGGCGCATCCAGCGAGATGAAGTCGGCCAGCAAATGGTGCAGACGTGGGTGCGTTTCGTTCAGCGACCCGAGGTTCGCAACCACGCGGTTTTTCTGAGCGACTATGATTTGACCCTGGCCGAGCATTTGGTGCAAGGCGCGGACGTGTGGATCAACACTCCGCGCCGGCCATGGGAGGCCAGCGGCACCAGCGGGATGAAGGTGCTGGTCAACGGCGGACTCAATCTGTCGGAACTGGACGGCTGGTGGGCCGAGGCTTACTCGCCAGAGCTGGGATGGGCGCTGGGTGACGGAAAGGAACATGGTGACGATCCGGCGTGGGATGCGGCTGAAGCGCAGGCGTTGTACAGGATTCTCGAAGAGGAGATTGTTCCGGCGTTCTACAACCGGAACCATGACGGGATTCCCTCAGCATGGATCGGTCGGATGCGCGAAAGCATGTCGCGCCTGACGCCGCGGTTTTCGGCCAATCGTGCCGTACGCGAATACACGGAGACTTATTACCTTGATGCGGCTGCGCGTTACTGCGAGCGGGCCCGAGATCGCGGCGCCGCGGTCGTGTCGTTGCAGAAGTGGGAGCAGGAGATGGCATCGCACTGGCGCGACGTGCGCTTCGGCGAACTTCGCGTAGCAGGCTCTGTCTGACGAGGGTCATGTCTTCGACGTCGAAGTTTACCTCGGTAGCTTGTCTCCCGATGCCGTGCGCGTCGAGCTCTATACGGATCCGTTGAGTGACGAGCTTCCTTTTCGACTCGAAATGACGCGGAGCGGTCCCATCGCCGGCCGGGTCGGGGACTATGCATACCACGCAAGCGTATCGGCGGAGCAGCCAGCGTGGCACTACACGCCCCGCATCATTCCCTATCATCCGGCGGTTCGTGTCCCGCTCGAGAACGCTGGCATTTTGTGGTTCCGCTGAGGCGTGAGATGGCCTGTTGAATCTTTTGTACCAGTTGTTACTCTAGGTCACCTGCGAATCCCTAAACTGCTGGCGCCATAAGAACCCGCCAATTCCAAGCGCGGACGGCGCCATAATCGTGGATGGACGGGCGA
>CAWFGH010000013.1:0-208390 GCA_963815255.1 uncultured delta proteobacterium
CACTGCTCCCATAGCGGCTCCAGTTGCGGAGCCCAGTACCACCGGGTCCACCAGACAATCCACGACCACGGTGCGTAAACCGCTCCGCCCCTCAAGTGGAAAAGCGGGTGCCCCAGCCACGACGCATGACGGAGCACGCTCGCCGCGTGTTGCGTCGTGACCCAGTTGATCGCGATGAACGCTCCGGCGAGTGAGAGCACGGCGAGCCGTTTCGCACGCGCCAGCCTCGCATCCGCCGAGAATCCCGGAACCCGATAGGGACGCTGTTCAGCCATTGCGCTCGCTCCCGCGTTCGCGAACTCGATCCATGCCGTCATCGATCCCGCGCTGGCGGCTGTGGGCGCGACTCTTGATCACGTCCTTGGAGACCTGGCGCTCACGCAGCTCCGCTCATGGTCCTCCGAAAGCTGCCAGCTTCGTTCGTCGACCCGCTGGGCAAGGCCAAGCCCTGAAAGAAACTGCAGGCGATCGATCTCCTGTTCGGCTCGAATCCGAGCTCCCTCATTGCGCGGTTGGAACTGGTCATACGTGACGAGGCCATTTCCATCGGCCTTTCTCTGCAATGCCCGGTCGATCTCGGTCCACTGCTCGCGTCTGACAACGCGTTCACGCGCCCGCAGCATCTCCGGCTCCAGACGCGGACCCAGTTCGCGCGTCGCGATTTCCTGGCTGCGGATGCGAATGCCCGACCGCAAATACTCACGATTGATCTCCAACGGCCTGCCGTTCTCCCGAACGCCACGGACCAGCAGATGAACATGCGCGTCGTCGGTGTTGTGATGATCGATCGCGACCCACTCCAGCTTCGTGTCGAGGTCGCGTTCCATCTGGCCGACCAGTTCCCGCACATGTTCGCGAAGATTGAGGCGATCGGCGTCCTCGGGCGAAACGATGAAGCGCCACATCAGTTCGTCGCTCTTTTCCCAGTCTCTGACCGTGGCGAGCATGTCGATTTCCTCGCGCTCCGCGTCGAACCCCAACCCCTTGGCAAATTCCTGTTGAGCGCCAGGGCGCGCGAGGTAGCGAGCGTGCGCTGCCCACGCACCGCTCCGGCGGTTGCGCGAGAATGACGCCTTGACCACGCTGCGCCGCGCGTATGCCGGTGGTTCTGAGACGCGAACTCGCGCCGCGCGCATCCCGCTCAGACTTCCGCTCGGCTGCTGATGGCGGAGACCCCGTCGCATGCCCATCCGCCCCAATGCGCGCGCCCACCACGGCACGAGTTTGCGCGGACGCTCCGCATGCTCGTGGCGGAGCTTGATATCGACCTCCCTCTGTCGCAGGAACCTAGGCCGTTTCATCGCACACCTCGGTCAATGCCTCGGTGAGGGCTAGTACCAGCTTGGTCGGATTCTCCGGCGTCTGTCCGCCTAGCGCCTCGATGATCTCGCGCACCTGCCCGCTGCTGAGCGTGATCGCGTGCAGATCCTGTGCGCGCCGCCATGACTTCCACGCGCGCTTTCCGGTCGCCCGCTCATCGAGTTTCTTGCGCCCGATTGTCGCAACGTGCGCGCGCTGCGAAGTCGTAAGTCTGCTGGCCTCCTGCGCGACGCTCAGTAGTGCGCCCAACAGAAAGTCCGGCGGCTCCAGATCGAGCCCCGCCAGTGCGATCAATCCGCCGAGGTTGGCGAGATGATGCACACGTAGTCCTTGCTCAGGGCTGTGACTGTTGCCGTTGCCGTTTCCGTTACCGTTGCTGCTCATGGCATTCACCACATGACGACCGGTTTGATCTCGCCGCGTACGTTCGCGAGCGGAATCGGGCCGAAGTAGCGCGAGTCCCAACTCCGGCGATCGTTGAAGCCGAACAGCCACACCTGGCCGGCTGCGACTCGATAGCTGCCCCACGCGACATGCCGAAGTGGACGGCCCGCGCTGTCACGCGCTGCGACAGCGCTGCGCTTGAAACGCACGCCGTTCACCGCGACCCATCCGGGTTCGATCTCGACGACGTCGCCGGCAAGAGCGCCCACGATCTTGCCAACCGGCTCCGCGTTGCCGGCGCACGCGCCGGTGCGCAGATAGCCGTGGGCCAGACCCTCCTGGGCGATCGCAATCGGCAGGCAGGCGGCGACCAGATCGCCGCGCTGGAATTTGCCGGAGACGACGCGATAGACGCCGGCGGGGGCGGCGCTGTCGGTGTTCGAAATCAGCACGCCGAACGCATCGCCGACTGCGATCAGAAGCGCTGACTGCAATCGCAATTCCGACCATCGTCCCGATGGGTCCGCGAGCGCCTTCCAGACGCTGAAAATGCAGGCGCTGAGCAAGCGATCCGGCGGGGTTTTCTGCCGTGCTGTACAGTGTGCTGCTCATGACCGCCTCCGAGGGGGAAAGGCCGCGAGTTCGTTGGAGAATCCGCCGAAAATGCCGTGCCGTACCGCAGGTCCTTTATCTTGCTCTACGAACGACCGGCCTTTCCCCCTCTCCAACTCGACCTCCAAATCCGCTCTTTCCGCGCGCCGCAAAGCGGCGGAGAAATTCCTGAAAATCCTCACTGCACTTTCTCCGTCGAAGCTTCAGTTGCACGGCCATTCAGTTTCCGGCCCGGACGAGGCGCACCTTCGAGCTCGGCCTTGATCTGCTTGCAGAGCCGCCACATCGCAGCCGTAATCGTCTCGCCCAGATCGAAGCCCGCGTCTTCGGCCCGACTGCGCAGTTGCTCGATCTCACGCTTGAGCGCCGCGGGCAGCTTGAATGTGATCGCTTCGCTTTCCTGTTTGCGTTTGAGAACTCCCATCGCATTTCTCCTTCAAAGATTGGATTGCGGATTTACTTCCCGTACGGGCCGGGGAATACGAGGTCCTGGGTGATCATCACGTCGAACTGGTAGCCCGGCCGGATTTCAATCGTTGGCGGCCGATTCAATCCCTGCCCCATCATCTGCTGACCCAGCGCCCCGAATTGTCCCGAGGCAGCTGAACCGGCCGTCTGGCTCGCCATCGCCCATTGATTCGGTTGGTAGTAACCGTACGGTCCGTAGGTGCCGCCGCCTCCGAAAGTCGCCATCTGGCCGACCGCCTGGCCTGCGCTGATCAGGCTCATCACGGCGGCGGTTCCGAACGTTGCGAGGTAATGGTGGTCGACCTGATCGGAGAAGCCGGCGTAGCCGCTCTGATCGGCCCCCGGCATCATCGGCAGATTCATGCTGGCGGTGTTCGGAAAGATGAGCCGCTGCCACGCGATCTGAACGCGCTGCTGACCGTATGAAGACGCGTTCTGGTAGGCGCCTATGAGGCGACTGCCCTGCGGGATGAGAACCGATCTGCCGGTCGCGCTGTCGAGGACGTTCTGGCTGACCTGCGCGAGGATCGGTCCGGGCAGATCCGAATTGATGCCGCTGATCAGAACAGCGGGGAGGATGCTTCCCGCCATCACCGTGTACGGCGAAGCCGCGGGATGAACACTTATCGTCGGGTTGTTTTGATCACCGGAAGTATACGAGTCGCCCTGCTGTCCTTTTGCGCTCGCGATCTCCAGTGTTCCGCCACTATGAAACGCCTGCACCATCTCCGGCGATTCGAGCGCCTTCATGTACTTCTCTTCGGCCCATTGCGCATACCGGCTGGGAGGCTTCGGCGCGCTGGGCTGAACCGGCGCCTGGGAGATCGGCAGGGCCGGTATCGGCATCACCGTCGGTGCCGCGTGGGGCACTGCGCCATGAGCTGCGAGGTCCTCGATTTCGCCCCGGTCTCGGGCTGCCGAGCCTGGGTCGTCCACCGATTTCTGGGAAGCGGAACTTTGACTGCTTCCCGAGGACTGGACGCCGAGTGCGAGTGCCACTCCTCCGACCATCGCGACCGCTACGAAAACAACACCGAGAAGACGATTGAAACGGCCGCCCCCGAGATGCTCCTGTTCCTGCTCTTCCTGTTCCTGAATCACGTCTGCGGTTGCCATGGCTGTCACCTCGCTCCGCCCGCATAGGAAATGGTCACGCGGTCCTGATCGCGGCCCACGCCGGAGACCAGAATCGCGTCGCTGAAGAGCCGGTCGACGACGTAGTAATTTCCCTTGACCCGGTAGTTCACCATCTGGGTTCCGCTGCCGGCGTTGATGAGCAGCGCGGGAGCCTCGCTCGACTTCATCCCGGCCGGCATCTGCACATACACGTGAGAGCCGTCATCGAAGGCACGAATGGGCTTCCACGGAATGTTTGGCCCTGCGACGGTGTAGGCGAAGTTAAGCTGTGCCGGATCGACCGCTGCGACCTTCACGATGTTGTCGGAATCAACCGGCGGATCGGCCGCTTCCTGCTTGGCGCTCGCTGCGGCTGCGTCGGCATCTTTCATCGCCGCGGACAGCTCGTCGGGGTAGTAGAACTCCACCTCCTGCATTGCGCGTCCGCGCGAGCGCAGCAGCAGGTGATAGATGTGCTTCGTCGTGTAGATCGTCAGGTTGGTTTCGATCCCCGGAACCTGCGGCTTCACCGCAAGGTGAGGGACGGCATTGCGCGGGTCGCCAGAGGCGGCCGGCGTCGCCATCCAGCGCTCGGTATCTCCCAGCGCAACGTCGGTGATCGTCTCGCCCGGCTGCAGCTGAATGTCGGTGGTGCGCAGCGGCGCGCAATCGACCGCCGGCTCCGGTTTTTGGTTGTACGGATAGAGCGTGTACTCGGCCGTTCGGTAGACGGGCCATTTGCCGTCTTGCTGATGCTCTTTGATTGCGGCCTGCACCTCGGCTGGCTGCTGGGCGAGCAGTTGCGCTCCGGTCGGCGGTGGTGGCGTCGCGGCTGGCTCGGCCGGAGCCTCTGTTACGATTTTCAGCGGCGGTGGTGCGGGCGGTTGTTGCTGACTCGCGCATGCACTCAACAAGAGTGCGAGCGTCACACTGCCAGCGGCTATAGACTTCATCGCGCTTCCTCCCTTGTGGCCGGACTATCCCTGCTGCTCGGTCCAGCTGATTTGCGTCACGTAAAATCCGAGTGGATTGCTGATGATCGCGGCGTCGGAGTTGGGCGGGACGATCTGCGTCTGCAGTACAGCCTCCCAGTGCGTGGGCGCTCCGATAACGACTCCGTTCAGATCGCGTTGCTGCTCCGACCAGCGCACCTGGTAGCTGCTGGGCGAGAGCTGAAGGATCGAATCGATCTGGATCGAAACGGTTTGCTTCTCCGCGAGCTTGAAAGGGTTATGAGTGAAGCCGTCGGAGTGGTAATAAGCGTCGAGGAATCTGTCCGCCGCGCCGCGCGCATGCGCGAGCAGCGAATTGAGCATCTGATGTTCGACCTGCGTGTCGCTGGTGACCGATCGCGCATTGCGGATAAATGCCGCGACTTCGTAGCGCTGCATTCGCGCGGTTACATCCGGAACGGACGCGGGAGTGAGCGGCTGCGGAACGGTCAGCGCGTATCCGAGTTTGTCGACTTCGACGACGTAGGGAATGTAGCGGCTTCGGCTGATGAGCCAGACGATGCCGCTGGCGAGAATCAGCGAGAGCAGAAGCAGCCCGCCGGCCGCTATCTGCCAGTTGCGTTTGCCGAGAACGAGATCGGCGTATACGCTCATCCCATTCTCGACGCGCTTCGACGTAAGGATTTGCGGCCATGCTGCACCTCATTGAACGTCCCGAGATCGCGCGTCAAGGTTCGTCGACGCGCGCAGATCGATCACGTGCGATGATCGTGGTCGCGCGGTCGAGATCACCGCTCGGAGTTGACGCGAATTTCGGTTCGGGAATTGAAGGCGATCGAGGAGGGCCGGATCGCCTCTGACTTTGGCTCGACTTTGGCTGTTCTATCGAGCGCTATCGGTCTGAACGGGCTCTTTGACGGTCCCGCCGGATCGAAATAAGCCCTTGATTGTGCTCGATAATGACAGATCACGACGCATCGCCGTCTATCTGTCGGGTGACTCAAAATCCTCCGTGCGCAAGCACATGCGGGTTCAAGTCCCGCCCTCGGCATCTTCTAAGTCTCTGAATTTAAAGGAGATTTTTGGACCTGCTCGATCATGACTGGCTAGCGCTTCTACCAAACTGTGCCCGCTTCTGTGCCCATTGGTTGAGTCTCGAATTTCGCTCTGGTTGGGCTCTCAAGCTGCGCACGGGCAGCTTCAAGAGACACGCCGCCGCGCCCAGCGCTTGCAGTGCTGCTCGAAGCTGTCAGCACGTCGCAGGCGGCTCGGGCGTCGCGGGTCCTAGCGGCCCGCGCGCGATCTAGAGCGAATGCTCGCGTCATGCGTCGCTGCGCTGCAATGCGCGCGCGTTCGAGCCCCGGATCAACGGAGTCTTTCTCGTAGCCTTGGTGGTGATGACCTTGGAAGCTGGTTCTCGACGGCTGAGGTCAGATGCGATTGCGATTGAGCCAAGAAGCTCGAGAGGTAGTCGGCGGGTGGACTGCCTGCCTACCTGTGCCAATTCCACGGACCCGAGGAAAGAGCAAATCCGGTCCGATGCGTCAGCAATCCGCCGCCCTTGCATCCCTTGGTTATTTTGCGGTTTCGAAGTGCACGGTTTTTAATATCGACAGCAGAGGAAACCTCCCGTCGCGCGGCGGACGCGCTGCATCGTTTGCGTCAGCACCGCCTAGTAGGCTGAAGACATCGCAGCGGCCCGGCTGCAAAAAGCTGACTCTCCAGTGGCACGCAGCACGCCCGCAGGCTACTGACTCAAGCGCTTCATGACCGTCGAGATCGATGGCCTTGAGCGAATCGCGAGGGTCGGGGTCGCTTGCGTGCTGGTCAAATGCTCTTTGGATATCGCCCGTTGCCTGTTCAGGCGTCACCGTGCCAGCGCTGCACTCGAACCGCAAGGCGACCGAGCGATTGGCCGGCGTATCGCCAACGAGATCGATAATCACCAGATCGGGTGATAGCCCGAAGGCTCTCGCGCTTCTCTCAAGCACTCGCATTGTGGGCGGGTACTTGAATGAGAGGCCTGTGGCAGCATTGCGGTACTCCTGCCACTGGGCCGAGGCTCCCGGCCCTCGGTTTGTGTCGGCTTGGGCGAGCACGGTGCCGAGACCGCCGGGCGAGGTCAACTGAGCGCGTTTTTGGCTTGGCGGAGATGCGCAGGCTTGCGCCGCGGCCAGCGCATTCACAACCGCGAGGGACAATAGTCCAATGAGTGGTGTCATTTTCATCGACGTGACCTCGCAATGCTTGGCGTTGGCCGTCAAGGGCTCTGTTGCAACAGGTCGCGAACTCCGGGTTCCTTCGTCTTGTCGTACCACGCGTCCTTTATGTTATTGCTCACGTAGAGGACGCCACTAAGCTGGTTTCCCGTGTTCACCCCCCATTTCCAGGTCGCTCCCTTGCACGTGTACGTTTTAGACACTTTCCCAGGGGACGGACACACGGGTATAAAAAACTGCGTCGTCAGCGCGCCGGAACTATATCCTCCGTACAGAACCAACGCCATGTTCTCGATCTGGTCGCCCGTCATCACGAGCGGACTTGGCGTATAGGCGGCTCTCATTTGGGTTTCGTAGTCAGTTGCGTGCTGGATCTTGTTCTCTTTGTCCTGGTACTCAGCGCCCTCGGCACCAGAAAAAACGCTTATTTGACGGATAATTAGCGATGTGAGCCATCGCGATGCCTCAGATGCCGACCGGCTGCCCGGCACGTCGCAACGCATATCAAGAGGGAGAGAAGCGCTTGGGCGCGGACCTGACGGTCGGCGAGAAATCCAGCCAACAAAATCTCACAGTTATTGCCGAGAACTCCTGTTTAGTTTAAAGTTATTTTCTTGTTGCAAAACATGTTTCAAGGTGACAACGAAGGTATATGGAAGTTTTATTGACCGATCTTCTCTCACGGATTGTAAGCGAAGGGAGCCAAGCGCGGATCAACGCGCTGCGCGCAGCGGCAGACGATCCACGCCACACCCCGGAAGAAGCCGATTATATGCGCGTACTGGCTGCACTGTTCGAGGCAGAACGGGATTCGGTCAACGCCGTCCGTGAATCAGAGAGTGCGAGTTGAGCAGATCGAAAGCGGCGGCCTTGAGGAGGCGGGGCAGGCCGTCGAGCGTGCACTCGGCGTAGAGGCGGCGGGCGTTGCGGGTCGCGGCCTCGCGTTCTCCGTTCAGTTTGGCGATTGCACGTCGCTAACTCGCCGTCGCGCTGTCGGGCTCACTGGCTGGTTTCTCATTTCACTTCTGATCGGAGCCTGCGCGGGACAACCTCGGACTTGAAATGCAGTCTGGTGCTATGCGAGATGTCGCCGCCCTCGACCTTTACAGCGACACAGGGGCAGGCTTGGCACGACTGCATGAAGCGAGCGCGCGAACAGTACCCGGTCGCGATGGGCTCCGTGGCTATCTCAACCACCTCGAAGGAACAGCGGGATTACGATGCATGTGTCGCCGAAGTGGTCGCGCGTGTCGTGAGATACGACCCGAACTTTTCCGCCGCCAACTTCATGTTTTCGTCTGACGTGATCGAGTATCGGCTATAGGCCGCGTCCGACCGATGTCCCGCGAAGCGCCTGGCGATCTCGCGCGGGATGCCAGCGTCGTTCAGGTTCTTGACGGCGCGTCGCCGCAGGTCGTGGATCAGCAGCCCTTCGAGACCAAGGTTTTATTCTGGTCGCGCCTTTCCCGTCAGTTCTGTCCAGTTGTCCCACGCCAATCGCGAGAGATACAGAAGGCGACCCATCGCATCGTATGCCTCAAGTTCTTCAATTGCGGACTCCTGCCCGTGCGATGCTTCATCGCGCCAATAACTGAGCAGTTCAAAGCCGGTTCTGAATCGACGTGCGAGCGGCGAGTCCGGCGAATCAAAAATCAACCTCATCACATTTCGACGCCCGTCGTGGTGGGCGGTATTTCCTCAACACCAACTCAATGTCATCGGTCTTTGCGGCTGCAATCGCCAAAAGCGCCGCCTCTGCTGCGGCCCCGCACATCGCGCGGCAAGCGAGATAGTTCACCGCGTTATAACAGCCCGCCGCCTCGGCAGCGCGCTGTAGAAAGCCGCCGCCCAAAACCAAAGCGGGCTTTCGCAGCACTCGAACGTAACCGGTCCGGCGCGGCTGGGATGTAGCGCCCGGCGGCGTTCCTCAACCAGTTGCGACCAGCATCAGTAAGTGAGTACCCGTCCCCAAGAGGCAAGCTGTTTGTTCCCTGCCTTCAGCACGATTTTGGGTCATCCGAAAAATGCCACGACGGCATAGTTGCCAAGCGGCGTCATAAAACGCGGTTCAGACCGGCTGAAAATCAGCTTGATGATAGGCTTCGGGTCTTCCAGGTCTGATCTGGAAGCTATCATTACCGTCTCGGACGGCGGATAGTTCGATTCGCGCCGGCACGCCCTTGGCGCGTGAGGAAGGAACTACGCCAAATGGCTGAAAAAACGATCAAACGCCGGCTGCGGGATGCCGGCGACGCCGCCGCGCTCGCCTCCGGCGACGGCCCGATCTTCTCCACCGCTGCCAAGCTGGTTGAAGCGCTCAAGCGCTCGATTCCCGAAGGAATGCAAAACGCGGAACGAAGGAGGCACCGCGCGTGGGGTGCGAACTGCTTCGCGAGACCCAGTACAAAGAAGAGCGATTAGAATGCGCCGGCTCAAGCTGATTCTCCTGTTCCGCTCCGTTCCAAACGACGACATCAAGCTTCGAGAGCTGCTGGAGAGGTTCGGCCTCATCGAGCGATTCACGCCCTATGTAGCCGGCGGTCGCGGGGCGCTCCGTGGCGACGAAGCAAGGGAGTGGCTGGAAAGGCGACGAAACGAGGCCATCGCTGAACTGACTTTGGCGGTCGCGACCATCGCCATGCTGGCTGCGATTGTTGCCGCAGTGCGCAGCTAGGAGCGGGATCTGAGCGATGACCGAACCGCAGGAGGTTGGGCTATGGCGTGCGACTGCAGCGCTGAATCTTCGGTGTTGCGCCGCCGCAACTGCGAATCGGCACTCAGCCTGACGTGGGTAAATTCCGCGAGTGAAAGAATTTATTAGCCTAGGCTTGGGTTTTGGCACGTTGAATGCGTCGGCGGTGTGTGCGCCATCGGTTCACTGTGCGACTCGATGGCATTGCCTAAAGTCACGGTGGGGCTGGTCGCTCTCTGCTGTAGTGCGACGCAAGCAACCGAGAGGGCTGGGTTACAATGCATGCGATTCTGATGCTGCTCTATGCCGTGGGCGTAGTCCTATTCGCCGCGGCGCTCGCGCTCGCCTTGGTGTGCTGGGTCATCGACCGGGTAGTCGCATTTAGCGCGAGATATGAAGGAGAAAAGGCCCGGTGAACCCTGCCACGCCGCCGCGCTCGCCCTGGTCGGCTGGTATCTTATGGTGCCGCCGCCGGTACTTCACAGCAGCCTGCCAGTTGACTTAGACAGGCGGGTTCACAGTTCGGTGCGAGCGCGAGGTCTTCGGTTCGACCAGTTTGCAGCGTCGAGCCTTGGCCCCGGCCGATGCGCTCGAGGATCCGATTAACGGTGAGCACGCGGCGCTCGAAGTCGATACCGGCCAGCGCAATCCCAACGCTTCGCCCATCTGAAGTCCGAGCGATAACGCCACGGTGTAGAGCGCTTCCAGCCGCTCGCCCTTGGCGGCATCGAGGAAAGCCCGCGCCTGCTCGGGCGAAAGCATGATCTTGCGCAAGGCACTATCGCAGGCGGTCAAGGACGGGCTGATTGGCCGCACTGCCGCGAAACTCGTTGACGGGCCGCGCGTCGAGCGCTTCGAGGGCAAGATGGGAGTTCCTTGATCGATGGCTTGAAGATTCCGTGAAGCCATCCGTGCGACCGCTCACGCACGAGCAGTACCCAGCATGTCAAGCTTTACCTTGCATCACTGCGTCTCTGATGAGGGATAGCGCTATCGCGCCAGCGTGCGGCTGTGGGGTCGGCATCGGCCCTTCGGTTTTTCGGGTAACGCAGCGTCCTTCTCAGTCTTGAGCCGCCGTAGGAGCGGCGGCACGGTCGAGCAGTGTCTCTACGACACGAACCGCGGCAATGACATCACCGCAAGGCATGCTGGCCGGGATCGTCGGCGGCTCGCATCCGGTCAAGCGCGCGTCGATCATCGCGACGGCGAGTTTGGCGATCTGGGAAGGGCCGCCGCCGAACGGATAATCTGCCTCGACAGGACGCTCGCGTCGGCGCCAGAAGTCAACCGGCGTGGTTACGACTTGCTGGCCGGTGTCGGCATTGGTGACATAGCTGATGAGAAATCTCCCGTCGATCCGCCGGGTGGTCAAAACCATCGTTGGCATCTCTCCCCCCTGCGGACGCGTCGATGTGTCCGCATCAGGCATTGCGCCGCGCTGTTTAATGACTCATAATGGGCTATTGCGGTCCCTTTGCCGCGAGACCGGGCTGAAGTGGTTTTCGGGATGGGCGGCGTCGAGTTGCTGTCATTCAGCCTCTTTCCTGAAGGCTGTGCGTGACGAATGGTGACACAATGTCTCAGATTGTGTCAACACAGTGATTGAAAGGGTGTAGGATGGCGGGAAATGCTCGAAAAACGGTACGGCTGGTTCTTTCGGATGCGGAATGGCGAGAGCTCAACGCCCGTGCGGCAGCGGAAGAGCGAAGCCTTGCCAGCTACCTGAGTCGGTTAGTTCGCGCACAGCTTACGCCGCAGCCCAAACGCGGCAGCAAGAAGCCGGCGCAATCGTGATGGCGATGCACCTGGCCCACTGACCCGAAGATCGACCGCGGCCTTCGCGGATTCAATTCGTAGTTTTATTTCCCCATTCGACGGCGGGGAATTCCCCCTCGTCGGGCAGATCAAGCTCGGCGACCCATTTGCTCATGCCCCGTCGAGCGGCTTCGGTTCCTGACCCTGCCTATAGCCGGCGTGTTAATCGTCGAGCGTCTGGAACTCTAGAATTCTGGTTCCAACTGCCAAAGAGGTGCATTCAGTTCAACGCTCTTGCGCTCCAAATCGCATCGCCGCATCTGAATATCGCCTGGATTATTTCAATTCATCAGGGCTGCTAGAAAATCTCGGGCTGCGGGAAAAGCGCCGTTCGCACAGCTAGTGTCCAACTCTCAAGAAGTCGGCGGTGTCATCAGGTACAACCCGCGATCTTGATGGCGCTTTATGGATCGCTTATCGATCAGCGTGGCGCTTCGGTCAAGCTATAATCAAAAACGTCGGGGCCTCGACCGCTGTCAGTTCTCGTCTGGCGCACCGCCGGCGCCGCTGGGTTTGCGCTGGAGAGGTGGCTTCGCGGCCTTTAATAAAAAAGGGACGGGCAGCCAAATGGAGAAGGACGGCCATGAACGAAGCCGATAGCGATGCAATCGAGGAGCGGCTTGCGCGCCTGGAGCGGGGAGTCAAGCGGGGTAAGCGCGCCACGACGGCAACGATGGTCCTGCTGGTATTACTGATTGCCTGGAGCTTCGCGGCGCGAAGCGGAAAGGTACGGGCGGCTGATTCGGGCACCACGGACCTTCTCGCGAGGAGCCTTACAATTGTCGACGAGAAGGGAAACCTGGGCGTCGCTCTGGTGGCCACCAAGGATGGCCCCCGGGTGGCCCTCCTCGACCAGAAGGGACGCCCCCGCATCTCTCTGGGGGTCTATAAGAACGGCCCCAGCGTGGGCCTCAGTGACGAGAAGGGACACCCGCGCGTCTCTCTGGGAGTCGACGAGGACGGCCCCCACGTGCTCCTCGACGACGAGGAGGGAATCGGGCGCGTCACACTGGTGGTCGACAAGGACGGCCCCGACGTGCGCCTCGTTGACGAGAAGGGACACCCGCGCGTCTCTCTGATGGTCGACAAGGACGGCGCGCGCGTGGGCCTCCACGACGAAATGGAAACCCCGCGTGTCGCGATGGGGGTCGGCAAGGGCGGCCCCGACGTTGTCCTCATCGACGAGAAGGGAAACCCGCTTGTCGCTCTGGGAGTCACCAAGGACGGCCCCCGCGTGGCCCTCCAGGACGAGAAGAGAAACTCGCGTGCGGTGTTAGGGAGCATACCTCTTGAAGCCGCCCGTTCCGGCGACACGGAGGTCACCGCGCCCTCGTCGCTCACCCTTTTTGACAAAGCGGGCAAACTCATCTGGAGGGCGCCGTGAAAAGAGCGCGCCCGCGCTCGGTGTCGGCCCTTCGGTTTTGCAAGCGCACCCGAGATGGCCCGTAGATCAGTGTTCGAGATTTTGCCCTCCTCGAGCCGTGTCCACCGACGTCAACGGCGATGAGCAGGTGCTGCGCCCGCCGCTCCAAGAATGCCGCCATCGACGACAAGCTCTGTTCCCTGGATGTAAGCTGCCTCATCCGACGCGAGAAAGAGGACGGCGCTGGCTATATCTTCGGCCCTGCCGACGCGATATCAGGGTCACCGCAGTCGTTCCCCCGGCGTTATCGATTGTTTCGTCAGGCTTATCGACCAGCCGATTTCAGCGAGGACGCCGTCGATGGCTGTCGCGGTCGCAGCCGGTTGATGTGACTAGCGCCCGACTACATCTTTGTGGCACGTGCTAAGGCGACACATAGTTCTAACGGACCATCGAGAATGCAGTCGGGACGAGTATCGTGTTGGAAATTGATGCTTCGACGGGACCGTCTTCCTCGCTCTTCCTCCGGGCTTCGAGCCATTCCGGATCCTGTAGGAAAGCTCCGAACTTCCGTTCGCGCTCCGCCAGAGATTCCCATTGCAGAATCAAGAACAGATCGTTGTTCGACTCTCCGATCGCGACGGTCCAGAACCCGAGCTGCTTGATTCCATGCTTCTCGAAGAGTCGCAGCGTATCGGTCTCAAACCGTCTCAACAGAGCCGGAAGCCGGCCGGGAACGCAATGTAACACGCGTAGCTCATGGATCATGTGACGCTCTCCATAGTGACTGTAATTCGAGGACCATTACGGCCTCGTTAGCGCCCGTTCCACGGAAGCGCCGGTCGCGTTAGGCCGAGGTTCTCAAATCTTCGCGGCGCGCAGACGCGGCTGGTGATGGTGGGCATGCGGGCTCAGGTGTTCTTGCCGCGGAGGAACTCTTCTAGCGTGATCGCCTCGGAGATTTCGTACTTGAACATCCCTTGATCCCGAATGGTGTTCATCGCGTCGAAAGCGGCACGCTCGTTGGGGTACTCCGAGATCCAGATCATGTCATAGCGGCCGAAGGTCACATAACTAGCAATCAGCTGGCCTTGATGCGCCGTGCGGACTTGGGCCACTCGTTTGATCGATTCCGCGAATTCTTTATCGGTCCGGTTTTCGAGTAGTTTGACCCCGATTATGTATGTTGGCATTGGTGCTCCTCACAGCTTCCAGGCGGCATCAGGTTCGATTGCGAAATACAATCTCCGCACCTAACCTGCAGATGACTCAGGTCTTGGGCGTGAACAGTACCTTGCCGCCGCTCTGTGTCGCTTTGGTGATCGCTTCCCTCACCTGCTCGAAACCATAGGTCGCGGCGACAGGGGTAGAGATCGTGCCAGCGGCTATCAGCGGCGCCAGGTGATCGAACATCACCGTGATCTCATCTGCCTTGGCTGACTGATACCAGTAAAGGAGCCAGAATCCGCGTACTGTCTGCTTCTTGAAAATGAGGCTGCCCGGTGGAACGATCATCGGCTTGCGGCTCATCCCGCCGTATGACACCAGCACTCCGCTTTCCGACAGACAGGTCATCAGATTTGTCGACGATGTGTCGGCAACTCCGTCTAGCGCCAGCGTAATCGGTGCGCCTCCCGTTTCTGCTGCGACGCTTTTCGCAAGGTCAGGTCCATCCACCAGAACAACGTCGCCGCCGAGCGCTTTGATTTCCGGGACAACCTCCTCACGACGGACGACATTGACCGTTTTCAGTCCAAGCGATTTCGCGATCGCGACTGTTGCTCGCCCCACGCCGGAATTGGCGCCATTCTGTATGACCCACGATCCGCGCGGCAATTTCACGATGTCGGTCAGCAGGAAGTAGGCGGTCGGCGGATTGACACCCATCATCGCGAACTGGTTGATGTCGCCGGGCGGCAACGGCCGCAACCAGGGCGCGTCGGTCTTGAAGCGCTGGGCCCAAGTCGGAGTCAGGAAAGGCACCAGCGTCCGGTCACCTTCCTTCAAATGTTTGACGCCCGCACCCACCGCGACCACGCGGCCCGCTCCTTCCGTGCCCATGATGGCCGGCAACTTCGGCCGATAGCCGTAGCCGCCTGCGATCATCAAAAGATCGTACTGGTTGATCGGCGAGGCCTCGAGCGCGATCACGACTTCGCCGGCCGCCGGCGCGCCGACTTCGGGAATATCGACCGTCTTGAGGACCTCGGCGGGTCTGCCGAATGTCTCGATCTGGATGGCCTTCATTTTATGGTCTCCGCGTCGGGCTTGAATTTGCGCGAAGCCGCCGTCCGCAAACAATTCCGTTCCAGTGATGTAGCTGTTGCGTCGATGCGAGAAACCCCACGGCCTTCAATGCCCACGCCGCTATTGCCACCGGTGATGAGTGCGGTTTTCCCTTCAAGCTTGCCCATACACTTCTCCTGGTGTCGTCGTTATCGTCAAACCGCAGACTCTCGAAGAAGGTTCTCGACTTTCGAATCCAGATCGCGAGCGACCGCCAGGGCATCCGCATTTCCGTAGGGGGCCAGAAGACTGGCCATCCTGTCATACGACAAACGCACGCCGCCCTCAGGCCGCTCGTCCACCAGAATCGTGATCGGCGCGTAAGATCCCGCCTCGGGAACATGTTTCGCCATTTCCTTCATGATGAGCGGGTTGCCGATCACAAGGCGTACAATTTTCGGTGTGTCGTTACCGCTCTCCTTGCGTAGAATCGCCCCATGATCGAGTTCCATAAAAAGCATTAGTCCCGTCTTGCCTAGACCCGCGTGAATTTTGCGCTCCAGTTCAGTGAAGGACCCTGCGCTCCTGGTTGCTTTCGCGAACTCGACCATGTCCGGTCGCCCAACGCTCGCTTTAATCGCTGTCACGACCACCGCGAACGGCTTGGAGGATGTGATGCTCAAGCGTTCGATCTCGATCTTTCTGACCGTCATGTTTTCTTTCCTCTAATTGAAGTCATCCACGCGACCACGACGCCCGACTGGTGAAAGATCATGAGTGGTCTACGAATCGAGCATCGTACAATGCGACTGTTAGCGGCCTTGGAATATGACCTTGTCGCGAAATTGGCGAGATCCGTGTTCGAGCATCCCATTGACCCCTGCGCGCATATCTTCGGTTTCAAAAAGAGCCGGAGCGATTTCGTCGACTAAGCGGTCGGCACGGCGAGTGCCATCTTCCAGATACGCCCGCACAATTTTCTTGCCCGTGGCATAGGCGACCGTGGGGCCACGCGCCAGCCGTGCCACTAACGCTTTCGTCTCCGATTCAAAGACCTCATCGGGTACGACACGGTTCACGATGTTCCACCTCTCGAATGTGGCCGCATCGTACTGATCTGCACTGTAGATAATCTCTCGGGCGCGGGCCGGACCTGCGCGTTCGGCCAATCGTTGCACGCCGCCTAACAACGTCGTTGTTCCGATTGAGGCTTCAGCTTGGCTGAAGCGTGCCGACGCTGCCGCCCATACCAGATCGCATGCGAGCATCAGCTCCATCCCGGCCGCGATACAAAGCCCCTGTACAGCCGCGACAGTGGGAAATGGAAGCTCTTCGATATCCGCGATCGTTCGCAAATGCCGCGTGAAACGATCACGCGCCTCAATCGCCGTCCTTCCCTTGAAAATGCTAACGTCAGCCCCTGCGGAAAACACTTTGCCTACGGCGCGCACCAAAAGGGCCCTGATTGGAGCCTGCCTGGCCTGATTCACGGCTGTTCGCAGGTCTTCGATCAGTTCTTCATCGAACAGATTCAGCGGCGGATTTGCCAAAGTTAGGAAGCCGAGAGCACCCGACGTTTCGAAGCGCACCTTATTCATAATTTATTCTCCGCTGGATACAGCTTCCCATGTAATGGCTCACTATTTGATTCTGTCGAATGTGACATCGGATCCCGATCACGCCTCAAATCCTCGATTTGGGAGCGCCGATGGCCGGCGTCCTTCGGCGAGCTGTCCCCGCAGCGTCAGGCAGGTGCTGGACGCACGCGCGACAAGCCGGTTCTGTTCGTCGACGACATCGCACTCGACGAACCCGACGAACCTGCTGGCGCGAACCACCCTCGCTTTGGCGCGAAGCGTCGCTTTCGACACCGGCCGCAGGAAATTGATCTTCAACTCCAGAGTCGTAAAACTCTCATCTGCCGCGACCGTGGTGTAGTACGCGAAGCCCATTGCCGCGTCAGCGATGTCGCACAACACGCCTCCATGGAGAGTTCCCATTGGGTTGGCGTGGCGCTCATCAGCGACGAATTCGACCACAGCCATTCCGCTTTGCGCCTGAAGCAGCTTGAGACCGAGAAGCTTGCCGATGGGCGCAGGAAATTCCTCCGACTTCGGACCTGGGCACTGCTCTGTAGCGCTCACATCTAGCTGGGTCTCCGGTTCCGTGAGGTCCGAGTTGACTCGCAAATCGCGACTGCTTTGGCCGTTCGCGAATTGATCTTGGTCGCAATGTTGAATGATGGTGTTCATTTTCGTCGGTTGCTAGTTGTATACACAAGACTCGGACCAAAGATCTTTTATATCTTCAAGGTCACGTCGGAGCATCTAAACGCAATGAGCGGGCCATCGTAACTGCTGCAAAGACGGGAAATTACAGACTCGGATGATGCTAATTTTTCGGCAAATGCCGAACTGTCAGCAGATGCCGGCGAGGTGAAACAGCCGAATGTTGTTCCCCGCTGGCATCTAAGCGCGGGAAGGGAAAGGCCATGAAGCCTGGTCTGTGAGACTAGTGGCTTGTAACAGCTGAATCAAAAGTAGCGATGATTCTATGAGAGAAGTCGCGGTAGGCCCATTTGATGGGCGCGGCATGTTGGTTGTGATGACGGATGTAGCGCATGAGCTTGCGCGCCAGGTCGTTGACCGAGGTGAAGACGCCGCGGGCGACGACATCGCGTTCGATGCGGCCGAACCAGAGTTCGACCTGATTGAGCCACGAGGAATAGGTCGGAGTAAAATGCAGGTGCACCTTGGGATGATCGGCCAAGAACTGTGCGACCCGCTTGGTCTTATGGGCCGAGAGGTTGTCGGCGATGATGTGGATCTCGCGAGCCTTGGGTTGCAGCGCAGCAATCTGGCCCAAGAAGGCCACAAACTCCTCGGTGGTATGGCGGGCGGCGGTCTGACCCAGGACCTTGCCGCTTTTGGTGTTGAGCGCAGCGTAGAGCGAGAGCGTGCCGTGCCGATAGTACTCGAAGCCGTGGCGCTCGGCCCGCCCAGGGCTAAGCGGCAGCACCGGGTCGAGGCGATCGAGCGCTTGGATGGCAGTCTTCTCGTCGACACAGAACACCGCGGCGTGCTGCGGCGGATTGACGTAGAGCCCGATCAGGTCGGCGGCCTTGCGTTCGAAGTCCGGATCATCGGATGCCATGTAGCGCTCCAGCCGATGCGGCTTAAGCCCGGCGCGCCGCCAGACCCGCGCCACCATCATGTGATTGATCCCCAGCGCCTGCGCCAGCTTGCGGCTGCTCCAGTGGGTGGAGCCATCATTGGGCGCGCGCCGGGTCCAGGCCAGAATGCGGGCTTCGAGCCGAGCCGTGCGCTTGGTCGCCGGCCGCCCCTGATGGCGGGCAAACAGGCCCGCCAGCCGCTGCTGCGCAAAGCGGGCCTGCCAACGAGCGATGTAAGCCGAACTACAGCCCAGGGCTTGCTGGATGGCAGACCATGATTGACCTTCGGACAGCATCAAGATCAGCCGCGCACGGCGCACGTCACCGGCGCGCAGCACCCGCGAGCGCGCTCGTGCCTGCAGTTCCTGAGATTCGAGCCGCGACAGTCGGAGCGTTGTTCCAAGCATACCGACTGATAGCATATGCTACTTTCGATTTCAACGTTACAAGCCACTAGGTCGAGGGTTAAACCGGCCTGAACCGATGCTTGTCGATACCGAAGCTGCGGATCTTTGATTCAAGCGTCTGGCGCGGAATTCCCAGCTTGGCGGCTGCACCCGAAGGGCCCGCGATGCGCCCGTTACTTTTCGCTAACGCAGTTTCAATCAGTTCTTTTTCGTGGGCGACCACGGTAGCTATAAACGGAACCTCAGGACCGAGCGGCCGATGCGACGTCCGCTTCAGCCACGTCTCGTCAATCGAGAACGTTTCTCCATCACATAGCACCACGGCCCGCTCAATGACATTCTGCAGCTCGCGAACGTTCCCCGGCCAGTCATAAGCTTGAAACAGTTCGAGGGTCTTCTTGCTTATCGCTCTGAATTTCTTGCTGGTTTTTTTCGCATAGCGATCGATCAAGTACTCGACGAGCAGAGCAATGTCGTCGACGCGCTCGCGCAGAGGCGGCACTACGATTGGGAATACATTCAATCGATAGCTTTACGGGCTGTCTTGAGCGCCGTCGTCCACGAGAGCAATTCATCGATCATTACTTTCGCGGGTGCCTCAACCTCCGGAGCTAAAATTACAACTTTGCGTTGTTCGTCGTGTTAAGGCCAAACTCTTGCTGACCGCTCTGCGTCAGTTTGGCGAGATCGTCAGTGGCCGTGTCGAATGCTCGAGCCGTCCATGCCTCGTTGATGGCAATGTCGACGCTACCAAGCCACGTCTTATCCATCCGCACATGGGCGACAAGACCGCCTCCGGCATCGACCACTGCAATGTTGTAGGGGATGCCCAACTCGACAGGCTTCTTTTCTCCCGGCGACGAATCGGCGAGCGTCGGCGAGATCCAGGGACAACATAGATCTCGACATATCACGCTATCAACTGAGCAACACAACACACCGGCGGCGCGCGCCCGGGGAAAAAACAGCGGGCGGCGGTCCCTTGAAGGGACCGCCGCCCGCCTGCGTTGCACAGCTGCGCGCGCGATTACTCGCGCGCGCAGCTTACTTCGTCATTACAACCTGCTTGGACTTACCTACATCATGCCGCCCGGAGGCATCTGCGGCTGGTTGCCCTTCTCGTCGGGCTTCTCGGCCACCATGCACTCCGTAGTGAGCAGCAGGCTCGCCACCGAGGCCGCGTTCTGCAACGCGCTGCGCACGACCTTGGTCGGATCGATGATTCCGGCCTTCATCAGGTCCTCGAACTCCTCGGTCGCCGCGTTGAAACCGAAGGCGCCCTTGTTATTCCTGATCTTGTCGACCACCACCGAGCCTTCCCATCCGGCATTGGTGGCGATCCAACGTGCGGGATCCTCAAGTGCCTTACGCACGATCCCGATACCCGCTTTCTCGTCCTCACCGGCGCGCAGCCCCTCCAGCGCTGACGACGCGCGAATGAGCGCCACGCCACCGCCCGGAACCACGCCTTCCTCGACCGCGGCGCGAGTCGCATGCAGCGCATCCTCGACGCGCGCCTTCTTCTCTTTCATCTCGATCTCGGTCGCGGCGCCCACCCGGATGACCGCCACACCGCCGACCAGCTTGGCCAGGCGCTCCTGGAGCTTTTCGCGGTCGTAGTCTGAGGTGGTCTCATCGATCTGAGCGCGAATCTGCTTGATGCGGGCTTCGATCTCGGACTTCTTGCCCGCGCCGTCGATGATCGTGGTGTTGTCCTTGTCGACCACGATCCGCTTGGCGCGGCCGAGGTCCTGGAGCGTCACGCTCTCGAGCTTGATCCCGAGTTCCTCGGCGATCACTTTGCCGCCGGTCAGGATCGCGATGTCCTCGAGCATGGCCTTGCGGCGGTCGCCGAAGCCCGGCGCCTTGACCGCCACGCAGCTCAGCGTGCCGCGGATCTTGTTGACCACCAGGGTCGCGAGCGCTTCGCCCTCGACCTCTTCGGCGATTAGCAGGAAGGGCTTGCCGGTCTTGGCGATCGATTCGAGCACCGGCAGCAGGTCCTTCATCGAGGAAATTTTCTTCTCATGGATAAGAACGTAGGCGTCCTCGAGCCTGGCTTCCATCCGCTCCGGATCGGTGACGAAGTAGGGCGAGAGGTAGCCGCGATCGAACTGCATGCCCTCGACCACTTCGAGCGTGGTCTCCAGGCCCTTGGCTTCCTCGACCGTGATCACGCCTTCCTTGCCGACCTTCTCCATCGCCTCGGCGATGATGTCGCCGATGGTGGAGTCGTTGTTGGCCGAGATGGTGCCGACCTGGGCGATTTCGCGGCGGTCCTTGGTGGGCTTGGAGAGGCCCTTGAGCTCGTTGACCACGGACTCGACGGCGCGGTCGATGCCGCGCTTGAGCGACATCGGGTCGTGGCCGGCGGCGACCATCTTCATCCCCTCGGTATAGATGGAACGCGCGAGCACGGTGGCGGTGGTGGTGCCGTCACCGGCGACATCGGAAGTCTTGGAGGCGACCTCCTTGACCATCTGGGCGCCCATGTTCTCGAACTTGTCTTCGAGCTCGATTTCTTTGGCGACGGTCACGCCGTCCTTGGTCACGGTGGGGGCGCCGAAGCTTTTCTCGAGCACGACGTTGCGCCCTTTGGGGCCGAGCGTCACGATCACGGCGTCGGCCAGGACATTGACGCCGCGCAGAATCTTCTCGCGGGCCTCCTGGGCAAAACGCACTGTTTTGGCTGCCATGGTTTTTCGTTCTCCTCGAAATTTTTTAAGAAATTTTAAAGTCGGCTAAATGCTGAGCGTTACCGGCGCGGCGGCTACTCGAGCACACCCAGGATATCGTCCTCGCGCAGGATGAGGTGCTCTTCGCCTTCGATCTTCACCTCGCTGCCGGAATACTTGCCGAACAGGATCTTGTCGCCGGCCTTCACGTCGGGCGTCAGCAGCTTGCCCTGCTCGGTCATCTTGCCCTTGCCCACCGCCACGACCTTGCCTTCCTGCGGCTTTTCCTTCGCGGTGTCCGGGATGATGATCCCGCCTTTGGTTTTTTCTTCTTCCTTGATGCGTTTGACCAGAATGCGATCGCCCAACGGTCTGATTTTCATGGGGACCAGCAGCCTCCTTGCCTCGATGTTATGTGGATTTAGGCGGAACCAATTTCCGCGCTCGGAAAATTAATCACAGATGATCAATTGTCAATTGGCACTCGCGAAGCCCGAGTGCCAATGCGTTCAATGTAGCCCGGTTAATTCCGAAACGCAAAGAGAAAGAGCGCTTTGAGGCCTCGTAAACCTGACAGCCAGGTTGTTTGGGAGAGGAAATTAGGTGGTTAAAACCAAATTAAATCGGTCAAACGGCCTGATAGGCTTCTCACCCGGCCATGACGGCTTAGCCCTCGAACTCGACCGGGCGTCCCAGCTTCTCGGACAGCGATTCGGCCAGCCGCGCGTAGAGGTCGTGTCCGTCCTTGTCGTCGATCCAGCGGTCGCCTGCGGCGTCATAGTCGAAATGCCATCCGTGGGCGCCTGCTGCCAGCCAGACCTGCAGGGTCGCGCTCTGGCGGCTCAGCACGAAGCGGCCGCCGTCGGGAAATTCGATCGTCAACGCGCCGTCGCCCGTGTTGTAATCGACTTCGTCGGGGTCGAAGTCCTCAAGCCACTTGGCTACGCGAGAGAGGCAGGCCTCCGAACGGGCGACAAATTCCTTGGGATCCATAATGATCGAGTTTGCTCCGCGCGGGATCGAGTGTGCCTCGCGCGCGACCGTGCTCAGCGCGGGCCTTTCTTGCGCAATTCTTCGTCGCGGTAGCGGCGGAACAGGATGTTCCATTCGCCGCTGCCCTCGACCACGCCGCGTTTGAGCGAGATGATTTTGCGCCGCACGATCTCGTCGATCGCGTCGCCCTGCTCTTCCCATCCGGCGATAAGGTCGCGAGCCTGGCGCAGGGCGAGGGCAAAGTTGGGGATCTCAGCCAGCTTTTCGTCGCGTAGGCGCGCGATCGACTCGCGTGCCAGGTAAAGGATCCGTTCCTCGGTGAGTTTCATCGTATCGCCATCCGGTTTGCTTCGAGCAGCGCCGCGGCTAAAGGGTAAAATTCTGCTTCTGTGCGAGGCGCTGACGGATCATCGAGCGCAACCGGGTCACGTCGAGCCTGGGATCGAGCCGCGCCTGCTCCTCGGCCATCTTGTCGGCCTCGTCATCGATGCGGGCTTCGGTCTCGAAGTTCTGCGACATCAGTTCGACCACGCAGGCGACTAGGTCTTTTACGTCGGCGCGCGCCTTGATGATCCCGCGCGTGATTAGCCCGTTCACCAGATGGTTCGCCAGTGCGTCGATTTGCGCTTCGCGCAGCATCTGAATCTTACCGCTTCCTGAAAATTATGTTCGGTCCTGAAGCTGATGTTCCAGCGGGCGGGGGTCTGCGGTCAAGTCCCGCCGCTCTCAAGGCGCGGGTTTGGGCGTCCTGACGCCGTGCTGCTGCGCAGTCTCCTGCAGTTCAACCTGACGATACGCCTCGTCGGCCGCCGGCGCCATCGCAAGATAGAACTCCTTGATATGGCCGATGTTGGCGCCGAAATCGCCATGCAAAGCGCTAAGCGGCGATTCCGAGCCAGGCTCGCCGACGCGCGAGCGCGAGCACACGTCGACTTCGCTGCGCGGCGTCACCACGATCCGCACGTCGTCGATGAAGCCGAGCAGGCGCGTGCGGTACGTCGCGTTTATGGTCAGCGTCTTGGGATCCGAGTTCACGATTTGCCATCCCGGAAGTCCGCTTACGGTTGAGGCCGCAACCTGCATCAGCACCGCGGGCGGGATTCCGGGGTACGAGTTTCGCACCAGCTCGGGAAAGCCCGGCTGAACCTCGCCGCCGCCCGTTGCGGCGGCAGGGGTCGAAGCGGGCGCCGCGGTGGGCTGGGCCTCCGTTTTCGCAGCCGTGCGCCGCAGATGACGGCGTTCGCGATGCTCGACGCCTGCTGGCTGACGCTCCGCGAGCTCGGCCGGAGTCGCGCAGACCGCGGCACCGTCACCCCTATCGCTGGTGGCGGCCCAGTTCATGGTCAGGTAGCGCTGCAATCGCACGGCCGGGTTGGGCGGCCCCGCGAGCGAGACGTTGTTCATCAGGATCGCCGTGCCTCCGATGATAACCGCCATCGCACCGATGAAGACCACGACTCGGCAGAGCGTCCCAAACGGGCCGTGCACGTAGATGCTCAACACGATGAGAACGAGAGCGCAGAGCACGATCACTGCGGCAAGGCGCTCCGGCCCCGGGACGAAGAAACTCTGAAGTTGCTCCTGTAGCGTATCCATCGGCGCTGCTATCCTAATACGCGGATTGCGCTGCCGCCATATGGGGTTCGCAGACGCGAAAACGCCCGCCGTCGTGCTCGTCTTTCGCAGATGCCAGCGGGCGTGGGATTGAAACCGGCGCGTGCCTCGTTACAAACAACGCGCACGGGCGATAATCTGTCTGACTTTCAGCTTCAGCTTGCTGTCAGCTTCAGCTTGGCGCGTTGCGCCTTCAGGCGGGCGCCGCGGCGAAACCGCCGCCGTCGCCGCGCAGAATCGCGTCGAACCGCATCCCGCCGAGGTAATGCCGATAGGCCTCGTCGTCAGTTATCGCGGCGCGGCGCACGTCGCGCCGGAGAATCTGCCATACCCCGCCAACCATCGGATGGCGTCCCTGCCGATAGCTGAAAAAGTAGTACATGAACTGCCGCAGGGTCGAGCGCCGCGCTTCAGCATCAAGGCCGCGCCCACCGCAAACCGTGAAGATGGTCTTGAGCAGGCTGGCGAAAGAGTAAAAGCCGGTGAATGCTTCGCGATAGGCTCGCATCCAGGAGTCGGTGTCCAGCCGCTCGTGCTTGAGCGTGACGTGCTGGGAGTCGAGGTTGTTGAAATCCCAGTCGATGATCGCGCCTTCCTTGGCGTAGCGGACCTGGTCCTCGGTGCCGGGCAGCGGCGTCATGATGAAGAAGGACACGATGTCGAAGCCGAGCTTGCGCAGCGTCTTGGCCGCGATCCGCCCGCAGTCGGGGCCGTCGAACGGAAAGCCCAGCATGTAGCCAGCGTGCACGGAGATGCCCACGCGATGCCAGTTCTCGACCACGCGGCGGTACTTCTCGAGTACGCGCGCGCGCGACTCCTCGAGCTTCAGCCGATGCTGGCGGTCGTCGGTGTTCTGGTACTTGGTGGCGAAATTGAGGTTGTCGGGATTGAGCGACTCGATACCGACAAAGGCCTGGTAGCATCCGGCGCGCGCCGCGAGATCGACGAAGCGCTTGCTGCGCCGATGCTTCGCGCCCTCGGTCTCGCCCGGCGCGACGTTGGCATAGACCGAAGCGTCGACGTCGACCTGCATCATGAAACTGAGCCGCGGGTACTCCTTCTTGACCTCGACCAGCCCGGTCAGGATTTCTTCCCATCGCGGGCTGCGGAAGAAGTCGTCGTCGACCAGGAACAGCGATTCGATACCGTGGAAGCGGATCGCGTCGCGTACCCAGTGCACGACCGCTTCAGGCTCGCGCGATCGCATCGTGCGGCCCATCACGTTCTTGACGCTGCAGTACGAGCAGGTGAACGGGCATCCGCGCGAGGTGTCGATCGTGGTCATGGCTTCATTGAAGAAGCGGGTCAGATAGCGGTCGTCGATCACCGGCAACTGGGCCTCGGTGATGAGCGGCACGATGATGTCTTCCTGGCCCGTCTTTGCGCGGATGCCTTCGGTAACCGAGTAGTGGAGTTGTAGCTCACCGCGCAGGAAATCCTCGATGATCTGGCCCCACAGGTTCTCCGCCTCGCCCACGATGGTGGTGATGCCGCAGCGGTTGAGGAACTTGACCGACTCGGGATAGCCGCTGACGTGAAAGCCGCCCATCATCGTGGGCAGGCCGTGGGCCACGAACTGCAGTCCGAGGTCGCGGCCACGCGGATACTGATTGGACTGCACGCCGGAGAGCCCGATGAGCAGTTCGACGCCGTCCTCGCGCGCCTTTTCCTTGATCGCCATGATGGTTTCGGGCGACACCGCGCCGTCGCAAATCTCGTCCCACAACACGGTCTGCAGGTAAACGTTGCGCGCGGCCGAATAGCGTTTGTTGAAGGTATCGTTGAGCGCCGCCAGCACGGTCAGCGTGTTATTCGGTTGAACGCCGTAGCGGAAAAACTGGACGTAGCCGTTTTCGTCATAGCGCGACGGCTTGATGAAATAGACCCTTATCGTGCGGCACGGCTCGGGCCGCATCACACCCTGGCTAAGCGCGCTTTGCGAGGCGCCTAGTTCCAGTGGACGTCCGGCGCGCTTGCCGCCATAGCGGTTGCGTCCGATAACCAGGTAGCCGCTGACGCCGGCAATCAGCGCAACGCATGCGAGGCAGACCAATAGCACCATCGTTCAGATCCTTTTTCCGCCACCCTTAAGGAATGTCCGAGCTGTTGGGCGAAAGCGCCTTCTAACCGAACGGTCAGAGTAAACTAATCCCGACCTTTAAAGTCAACATTGCAGACCTGCCGCACATCCACAACCCTCCCCGTACAAAAGGTCCGTTATTCAAGGAACATTTTCCATATCTATCGGAACATTTCCACCAGCTTGATCAGCCCAAGATCGCGGTAGCGCTCGATCAGGTAGCCCTTGATTTCCTGCACGCTCGCCATCTCCAGCGTGTCGTGGGCGATGAGCCGCGCGGTGCGATAGTTGGTCTCGCGCACGATTTTGCGAATCACCGGGATGAAAAGCGGGCTCAGGCTGAGCTGGTCGAGGCCCATCCCGACCAGCAGCAGCGTGGCCAGCGGGTCGGACGCCATCTCGCCGCAGATGCAGACCTCCTTGCCCGCCGCGCGCGCCACGCTGACGATCTCGGCGATCGCCGAGAGCACCGCGGGATGAAGCGCCTCATACAGATGCGCCACGCGCGGGTTGTTGCGATCGGCGGCAAGCAGGTACTGGATGAGATCGTTGGTGCCGATGGAGAAGAAATCGACTTCGCGGATAAGCCGCGGCGCGAGCCATACCGCCGAGGGCACCTCGACCATGATTCCGACCTTGACGGCGGGATTGTGCTCCAGCCCCTCGCGGAAGAGCTCGCCCTGCGCCTCGGCGAGCAGTTCGCGCGCGCGGCGCAACTCCTCGAGGCTCGAGATCATCGGAAACATGATCTTAACGTCGTGGCGCACGGCGGCGCGGAGGATGGCGCGAAGCTGGACCTTGAACAGGCTCGGCATCTCGAGCGAGATCCGAATCGAACGCCAGCCGAGGAATGGATTATCCTCGCGCGGCACCCGCATGTACGGCGGATACTTGTCGGCACCGATGTCGAGCGTGCGAATCGTCACCGGCCGCTTGCCCAACGCCTCCAACATCCGCGTGTACAGCGCAATCTGCTGATTCTCGTCGGGGAAATCCTCGTAGGTCAGAAACGAGAACTCGGTGCGCATCAGCCCCACGCCCTCGGCGCCGTACTTCAGCGCGAGCGGAATATCGTGGTAGAGCGCGATATTGGCCAGGAGCTCGACCCGGTTGCCGTCGCGCGTGGCAGCCGGCTCGTCGCCGCCCGCCATCAGGTCGCGCCGAAACGCGTCATAACGCTTGTGCAGGACCTGGTATTCGCGCTCGACTTCGGGCGCGGGGTTGACGTAAACGATGCCCGAGTTGCCGTCGAGCACCAGGTTATCGCCCTCGGCCACCGACTCCATCAGGTGATCGACGCCAACGACGGTGGGAATCTCGAAGGCGCGCGCGAGCAGCGCGGCGTGCGAGGTCGTTCCGCCCGACTCGAGCGCGATGCCGACGAGGTTTTCGTGCGAGACCAGCGTGAGTTGCGAGAGCGTCAGCTCCTCGGCCACAAGGATGGTCGACTTGCCGAACTGATTGCGCCGTTCGTCCTGGCGCATGTGGCGCAGCAGGCGATGGCCGACGTCGCGAAAGTCGGTGGCCTTCTCGCGCAGGTATCCGTCAGCCACCGCCAGCAGTTGCGCACTCAACTCGTCGATCACCCGGAACAGCGCGCTCTCGGCCGCGTAGCCGGAGGCGACGATGTCGCGGATACGGCCGACGAACTCGTCGTCCTGCAGGATCATCTTGTGGGCATCGAAGATCTTGAGCTCGGACTCCGGCATCAGCGGCGCCATCCGATGTCTCACCGCGTCGAGTTCGGCGAGCGAGCGGGCGAGCGCTTCTTCAAGCCGTTTGTGCTCGGCGCGCAAATCGCGCGCGCGCAGGTTGCGGTCGATAGTGCTCAAGAAAGTACCGACCACATGCGCCACGCCGTGGCCGAAGCCGGGCGCGGCGGCCAGTCCGACCAGGCGCGGGCGACGCACCTTGACCGGGGCCGCGACGCGGGTCTCGCCGCCAATCTTTTCGTAACCCTTGAGCTGGCGGTTGGCCTCGATCATTCGGCGGCGGTACTCGTCGCGTTCCTTTTCCTTGGTCGCGAGCGTCTCGCGCAGGCGGAAGTGCGAGAGGATTTGCGCGACCTGGTTGGCCGCGGTCTTGAGCAGGCGCACTTCGCCCGCGCCGAATTTGCGGCTGCGCAAGGTCTGCACCACCATCACGCCGATCGGCTTTTGCCGCCCATCCTGCACCGGCACGCCTAAAAAGGCGTGGTAGCGTTCCTCGCCGGTCTCCGGAAAATATTTGTAGCGGGGATGGCTAATCGCGTCGGCCACGGTTACCGGCTGGCCGTGCTCGACCACCAGCCCGACTAATCCCTCGTTGACCCGCATCGAGACCTTGCCGACCGATTCCTGTTCCAGGCCGACTGTGGCGCGCAGCACCAGGCGCTCGCGTTGGGCGTCGAAGAGGTAGAGCGAACAGACCTCGACCTCCATGCCGGTGGCGATCGCGGTGACGATCTTATCCAGGGTCTCGCGGAGCGTGTTGGAGGCGTCGCCGCCGATGGCGGAGATGTCCTCGATGAGGGCGAGCCGGTCGCGATTAACTGCCATGATTCAGGGATTTCCTTGGAATTTTATCCTGTGCGATGTTCGTTCCACAACCGTCGTAACGAAAAGGCGCTGCGCCAGGCCGCGCTATCGATGAAAAACGCAGCGCTCAATGCGCCCCTACGCGCGGTCGGCGTAGGCACGAGGGCCGTTCACAAACGGCCCCTACAAAAATCCGTCGTCTGCTTTGCAAACGCGCGCCGTCCTGACCCTCCCACTTGCAGAAGTGCCCCCGGCGTTTTGACCTTCTGACCCCTCCCCCGTGTCTTGGGGGAGGGTTGGGTGGGGGTCGAGCGAGGAAGCGCCGGATGGCTGTTTTCCGCGGCGCTTCCTCGTCCTAATCTTCAGGCATGAGCGCGCCGCCTTTCTCACGCTCTCACGCGATAGGGCACGCCGACCGTGCCGCGAAGAGACTGACGCTGAGCGTCGGCTCTGGATGCGTCTGCGCAGGCATCAACTGGGTGTGCAGTTCCGCCGTCAGCATCCGATCGGTCCCTACATCGTCGACTTCTGCTGCGTCGAACGGATGCTGATCGTCGAGTTGGACGGCGGCCAGTATGAGGATCAGCGCGCGCAGGACGCGGCACGCACGCAGTGGCTCGGCGAGCAAGGTTTCCGCGTGCTGAGGTTTTCGGATCGCGAAGCGCTGATCGAGACAGAGGCGGTTCTCGCGGAGATTCAGAACCGCCTGTAGACCCCCACCCCAACCCTCCCCCAAGACACTGGGGAGGGAGTTTTACAAGGCACCTTACAAAGTCCGTCGTCTGGGCGCGGCGTCTGCGTCTTTCTTACCCTCCGCTTGCAAATGGCACGCGGCGTTCTGACCTTCTGACCCCTCCCCCATGTCTTGGGGGAGGGTTGGGTGGGGGTCGAGCGAGGAAGCGGCGGATGTCTGTTTTCCGCGGCGCTTCCTCGTCCTAATCTTCAGGCATGAGCGCGCCGCCTTTCTCACGCTCTCACGCGATAGGGCACGCCGACTGCGCCGCGAAGAGACTGACGCTGAGCGTCGGCTCTGGATGCGTCTGCGCAGGCATCAACTGGGTAGTGCAGTTTCGCCGTCAGCATCCGATCGGTCCCTACATCGTCGATTTCTGCTGCGTCGAACGGGTGCTGATCGTCGAGTTGGACGGCGGCCAGCATGAGGATCAGCGCGCGCAGGACGCGGCACGGACGCAATGGCTCGGCGAGCAAGGTTTCCGCGTGCTGAGGTTTTCGGATCGCGAAGCGCTGATCGAGACAGAGGCGGTTCTCGACGGAGATTCAGAACCGCCTGTAGACCCCCACCCAACCCTCCCCAAGACACGGGGGAGGGGGTCAGAATGCTCAGCCGTCACAAAGGGCTCAGATCCCGGCCTACGCGGCGGGAAGCGCGAACGGTTCGACGGTGCCCTTGAGCAAGCCGCGGCCGGCGCGCGAGCGCCGCGCACGAATCGCGTCGATCAGTTCGCGCTCGCTGCGCACCGGCTCGGGAAAAAGCGTCGTCACGCATCCGATCGAACTCGCCGAATGGGAATCGCTGCCGGCCACCACCGCCAGCCCCAGATGCCCGGCGACTTTGAGCGCGAAGAGATTTTCTTCTTCCGAGCAGGCGCCGTTGAGCGCCTCGATCGCGTCGACCATGCGGAAAATCTCGAGCTTGCCCGCGCGATCGGGATGCGCCGGGTCGATCGGTTCGTGATCGGAGTTCATAAACGACATCCGCGCGTCGAGCCGGTACCGAAATGGATGGTTGGCGATCAGGATCGCGCCGCTCTTGTCGGCCACGCGGCGCAGTTCGGCGAGCTTGTAGATTCCGCCCAGGTAGGTGTCGAGGCCGAAGACCCCGATATGGCCCATGTCGGTCGTCACTTCCATCCCACGCAGCACGACCACGCCGGCGTCGCGCGCCGCTTCTCCGACCTCGGCCAACGGCCACATCGTGTCGTGCTCGGTGATGCATACCGCGCCGATACCGATCACGCGGGCGCGCTCGACCAGGTCGCGCGGCGACAGATTGGAATCCGCGCTGCCGCGATTGGTGTGCAGATGGACGTCGACGGTGAAGTAGGGTCCCCGATGGTGCCCGCTCGCGCCGATACTCATGCAGCCGTCAACCCTGATTGCATTCCGCTGATTCCGATCCGCTGATTCCGAATCCGCGCGCGGACTTATTTTGGCGGCTGGGAGGCCAGCGTGACTTTCTTCATTTTATCGCCGACCTGAATCTTGTCGACCACGCCCATCCCTTCAATCACGCCGCCGAAGACCGTGTATTGTCCGTCGAGGCCGGGCTGCGGTTCGAGGCAGATATAGAACTGGCTGCCGCTGGACTTACGATCCGGATTGACCGCGTCGCCCAGGCGCGCCGTCGCGACCGAGCCACGCAGATGTTTCTCCGCGGGGCTGATCTCGGCGGGAACGTCGTAGCCGGGGCCGCCGCTGCCGTCACCTTTGGGGTCGCCGCCCTGGACCACAAAGCCCGGGACCACGCGATGGAAGGTGAGGCCGTTGTAGAAACCCTTCTTGGCCAGGGTCTCAAAGTTTTCGACCGTCTTGGGTGCGACGGCGGGGTAGAACTCGATTACGATAACGCCGCGATCGGTGTCGAGGATCGCGTAGTGGCCGGTGTTGCGCACTGGTACTCCGTCGAGATTTGCGGCCATGCACGTCGCCGCGGCCAAAAACGCCGCCGCGAGCACAAGGCAGGTTGATTTGATTAGCCGCCTGACAATCACTCCTGTCATCTCTTCCGTCTCCCTTCTTCTCCCCACAACTGTTAGAGCTTTCGGCTAACGCTTGACGAAATCCGTCACCGCTTTGGCCGCCGCCGCGGGCTGCTCGATCGGCAGCATGTGCGAGGCCTTGTCGATAAGCTCTACCTTCGCGCCTTTGATCAGTTTGACGAACTCGTGCGCATAAGCGGCCGGCACGAGATGGTCCTGCTTGCCCCACAGCACCAGGGTCGGCGCGCTCACGCGATGGATGCGCTTGCGCAGCCCCTTGTCGGGCAGCGGCCAGCAGAACTTGCCGGTGCATCCGAGCGCCCAGTGCGTCCGAATCATCGCCTCGGTGTCAGTCGGATTGGGGACGAAAGTTCCAATCGACGGATCGTTGGGGTTGGCGAAGATCATCGGGATGAGGTCGGCGATCGGCGTCACCATGTAGTTGCGAATCGGCGAATCGTCAAGCCAGATTCCGAGCGAGTCGATGAGCACCAGCTTGCCGACCCGCTTGGGAAAGTTCGCCGCGACATCGCCCGCCACCATCCCGCCGAACGAATGTCCGACCAGCGCCGGTTTATCGAGCGCGAGCTTGTCGAACAGCTCGTCGTAGAAGAGTGCGAGGTCCCACATGTCGTCGAGCGAGCGATGCGATTCGGGATCGCCGTCGCTGGTGCCCGGATGATCCGGGGCATAGACGGTGAAGTCGCGCGCGAGCGTGTCATGGAACGCGGTCCACTGCGGGCCCCATCCGCCATGCAGAAAGACCAGCGCCGGTCCCGAACCCGCGACCTTTACATGCGCCTTTATCTTGTCATCCCAGACGTTGACGGTGCGCTCTTGAACTCCGGCCATGGCCCTGTGCCCTCTCTTGGATTCCCCGAGGGGTATTAGAGTCCGGCGCCGGCTCTGGGAGCCGGCGCCGGGCTGATGCTGTGAGTGCGTGGCGCGTGCGAACTATTTCGCTACACGCTCCGTCGCGGGATGCGCGGCGCCCGGACGCGCGGCCGCGGGCTTCTTTTGCTTGAGACCCTCGGGCCACCAACGGTTCTCCCACTCGTCGTCCCAGGTGTCGCGGAAATGCGGCGAAACCTCGCGCGCGAACATGTCGATGTTCTTCAGCGTCAGCTCGTGCGGCATCGAGCCGATCTGCAGCAGCACCATCAGGTTGCCCACGCGCAGCTTCTTCACCGCCGCCTTGAGCTGGTCGACGACCGACTTGGGGCTGCCGCCGATCACGAACTGGTTATCGACGAAATCCTTGTACTTCCAGTTCGGCACCTTCGACATCAGGTCGAGTTGCATCGGGTAGAGATTCTTGACGCTGTTGACGAGGCTCCGATGGTCCTGGTTGCCGGGCACGGCCTGGTAGTCCCACAGGATGTGCAGGCACTTGTCGTAGAAATAACGGATGTGCGGGTAGTACAGCTCCTCGGCCTTGGCGTCGCTTTCGGCGACCACCACGAGCTGCAGGAAGCCGGCGCGATACGGATTCGCGTCGAGGTTGCTCTTGTCGACGAACTCCCAGAAGCCGTCCATCACGCGCTTGCCGAGGTTGTTCCCGTAGTAGCTCAGGAAGCAGTAGCAGTGGTCATGCTTGGCGGTGAAGTCCCAGGTGCTGAGGCTGCCGCTGCCCGGAATCCATACCGGAGGATGCGGCTTCTGCAGCGGGCGCGGCCACAGATTGACCATCGGCAATTTGAAGTACTTGCCGTTCCAGGCAAAGATCTCTTTTGCCTGCCACGCCTTCATGATCAGATCGTGCGCCTCATAGTAGCGCTCGCGATGCTCCATCGGCGTGATTCCGTAGCATAGGTTCGCGTCCATCGGCGTGCCGAGCGGCATCCCGGCCACCAACCGGCCGCCGCTGATGCAATCGAGCATCCCGTATTCCTCGGCCACGCGGATTGGCGGAATCGTGGTGGGGAGCGTCGCGCCCATCTGCACCAGCGCGACGTTGAGCCCGTTGGTCGCGCGCGCCAGCGCCGAGCCCATCAGATTGGGCGACGGCATAAAACCGTAGGCGTTCTGATGGTGCTCGTTGACGCAGATGCCGTCCATCCCGGCCTTGGCGGCGTAGGTCAGCTCGTCCAGGGTCCAGTTGTAAAACTTGGCAACTTTCTCGGTATCGGCGAGTTCGTGATACGGCGGGTCGACCCACACCGAGTGATAGCGCTTTTCGAAATCCGCGGGCAGCTCGCGGTACGGCATCAGATGGAACATCGAGATTTTCATTGTGCTCTCGTCAGCCTCCTTAGGCTCCCGCAGTGCCGATTCCGCGCCGGCCCGGCGGCACATCACGGGCAGATTCCTACCTGACTATTAGTTGCTATACCTCGGCGACGCAACCTCGCAAACGGCTGCAAAGCGCGTCGTCGTCCGCCCAATAGCGCCTATCGCGCGGTCGAACGGTAGCGCCTACGCGCGGTCGAACAGTAGCGCCTACGGCGCGGTTGAAAACGTCCATTTATATTCAAATCCATTGACGGTCATCGAAATCGTGTAGCTGGCGCCCTTGTCCAACGGGGCGCGGGGGATGATCACCACCGCACCGAAGCCGTGCAATATGTCACGCGCGCGTTGCTGCGCGGCGGTGTCGGGATTGCTGTAGCTCGAAGCGTCGAAGCCGCAGGCCTCAACATTTGCCGGTGAATCCGCCGACGACTTCCCGTCGCGCGTGAGCCGGTAGGCACCGAGCTTCGCGTCCACGTTGGCGCCGACCTCGAGCGTGACGGGAAAGCCCGCCGGACGCGCATAGCCTGGACATGCCGTCAGCGGGTCAGGCCATTCGGAGTCGAGCGAGCGCATCGCGATGGTTGCGCCCGAGGGAGGAAACTCCAGGGGCTGAGCGAACGGGACCGGATGCTCGGGGAACTGGTTCAGGTCACTCAAGGTATCCAATGCCGCCGCACATCCCGCCCCCTCGCAGTAGCGCCCGAAGCCGCTTCGTCGCAGATATGGGCTGATGAGGCTAAGGCGATGAAATGGAATTCCGACCCATCCGTCGATGCTCCAGCCGGGAGACCCCCAGGGCATCTCGCCCGGCGGTGGTGCGTGGTCTCCGACCGGCTCGCTGACCGGTTCGCCGACCGGATGTTTCGCCTCCTGCCAGTACGATACGTCGCTTTTCTTCGCCGCGAGCATCCCCTTCTCCGTATACCAGGGACTGGCGGGATTCTCCTCGTGCGCCTCGGCCCCGATGGTGCTGTTCCTGATGGCTTCGGCGTAGCTCTTCACCAGGTAGCGGGCGTGCAGCGCATCCGCCTGGCTAAGTTGGGGGTCTTCGAGCACCGGCGGCAATCGCACCATCGCGCGATAGTAGTTGAGCCGCGCGAGCCACTCGGGGTCCGCGGCAGAGGCGGGCGCGCCTGTGGGCGCGCCCGCCTCTGCCGCGGGAGCGGTCGCCTGCGGCGCTGCGCCGCCGCTGCCGCCAGCGCCGCCGGCCAGGCCGGCGGCGCTGGCGGCAGCGGCGGGCGATTGAGCGGCGGCGGCGCTCGGCGCCGCGGCCGCGCTCCGGATGGCGGCGGGCGGGATGGCGGCGCTACGCGCCGCCATCCCGCCCGCCGCGCCGCCGCGCTGGAGGCGCAGCAGATACGCGGTCAGGGCGAAGCCGCCGACCGCGAAGAGCAGCGCCGCCAGGGCGACGCCGGCGAGGCGCGGGCCGCGCCGGCGCGAGCGCTCATCCGCCTTCGGGCTCCCGGCGCCGACCTTGGACAGGTCGTCGCCGGGAGCGACGAATCCGAAGCGCGCGTTGCCGAAGCGCAGCTCGTCGCCGCGCTCCAGCGGCGCCGGTGCAGTGACGCGCCGTCCGTTGATGTAGGTGCCGTTGGTCGAGCCGAGATCGACCACGTACCATCGGCCAGCGCGCCGCTCGAGCGCGGCATGGCGGCGGGAGGCGGTCGGCTCGTCCAGGAGCAGGTCGTTGCCGGCGCCGGTGCCGATCGTGACGCGCGAGCTGCCCAGGTCGTACACCTGCGGCGCGGCCGCTCCCAGAGCGATCAGCCGCAGCGCATCGGATTGGCTGAAAGAATTAGGCTCGGCCACGCTCGCGAGTTTTCCCGCTTCCGCGGAAACCAACAGGGTCGCTAGCGAACGCGAAATCAATCATCGCAGATCGGCCTCGCTCAGCCCTGCCATTTTTAGAAGGTGCGCCGACAGCCCCCGCTTGAGGGGTTTATTGCCATGAATGGGAATCGCAAGCCGGACGACGCTTCCAAGCTTTCCGTACACATGGACACGCAGCAACTTCCAGCCGTGGCGTTCGATGATTTTAGCGAACGCCTTGCCGGAAAGTTGTTTCATACTACGATCTCGATCACCCGATCCTTGTCGGTCTCGTGCGGTATTTCCACATCAACCGAAAGGCAAGCGTCAATCGCCTCGCGGAGGTTTTTAAGAAGATCCTGCACGGTATCCCCTTGGGTAGCACACCCCGGAATCGCCGGGACCTCGGCCCAATAGCCGCCCTCCTCTGCTTCGTGAATGACGACTTCTAGCTTCATAGTCTGTTCGCACCTTCGGCTGATTTGTTAGTCGACCGGCCGGGGGATTAATTCGTTGCGCTCAAATCACTCCATTTAGATCGAGATCGCCGACTTCGCGTAAGGATCGGCCCTTGCAGCCCTTCAGAACGCTATAGAGCCTTAAAATCATAGCAGCGTCGCTCCCATCGACCCACAGGTCTCTTGTCTCCAATTTCCCGTCGTGGCGCTCGACCTTAATTTCCACGAGCGTCGGGGACCTTTCATCAGGGGGAGCAATGGCAACATCCTTCAAAATTCCGTCTTCCAGATCGAGTGGCATAGGGGCGGGATTGTGCGGGTCGAAAGCGCCTCCCGCTGGTTGCGGCGGCCACGCGCTCAGCCCCTCGTATGTTAGATCTCGGACCTTCATTGTTTGCCTCAATTAGACCAGAAGCCACGTCTTCTTCGCGGCTTCCGCTGACTCTAAAACTTCCAGTAGCGCGACAGAAAATAGTGCGAGCGCTCGATTATAGGAACCACCCGAGCGCCGTCGTCGGCCGGCGCGATCGGCTCGTCGGCCGCGCGGCCGAGTTCCTCGATCACGCTGCGTCCCGAATCCGCGAGCGCCTGAAGATCGTAGCCGCCCTCCAGCGCCACCGCCATCCGGCCCCCGCAGCACTCGGCCGCCATCCGCTTGACTCGCCGCGCGAGCGCGGCGAAGCCGCCCTCGGTCACCCGCATCCCGCCGAGCGGGTCGCGAAAGTGCGCGTCGAAGCCCGACGACACGAGGATGAACTCCGGCCGGTATTGCCGGACCACGGGCGCCAGCACGTCGTCAAAAATCCGCAGGTACTCGTCGTCGCCGAATGTCGCCGGCATCGGCGCGTTGACGGTGTATCCGGCGCCGGCTCCGAAGCCGATTTCGTCGAGCGCGCCGGTGCCCGGGTAAAACGGGAACTGATGAGTCGAGAAATAAAGCACTTCGGACGAGTCGTAAAAGATGTCCTGGATGCCGTTGCCGTGATGGACGTCCCAGTCGATCACCAGCACGCGTTTGAGGCCGCGACAGCGGTTGAGATAGCGCGCCGCGATCGCCACGTTGTTGAACAGACAAAACCCCATCGCGCGCGTGGCGAGCGCATGATGGCCGGGCGGGCGGACGATCGCAAAGGCATTGTCCGCCGCCCCGTCCATCACCGCCTCGACCGCCGTCAGCACGCCGCCGGCCGCCAGCAGCGCGGTCTGATAGGAGTCGGGCGAGGTATGAGTGTCGGGATCGAAATCATAACGCGGCATCGAGGCGCTGCGTCTGACTTCGGCCACGTAAGCCGGGTCGTGACACAGTTCGAGCTCCGCGGTCGTGGCCTCGCGCGGGCTGAGCGCGAGTATGCCGGCGCGATGAAGCTGCTCGGCCATCGCGATCATCACCGCCGCGCGCTCGGGGCGTTCGGGATGGCTTCGGCCGGCGAAATGCTTCAAAAATCTGCGGTCGCTAATCAGTGCGGTCCTGAGCATCGTTGACACTCCGAACTTCGATAACGATCATTAATCAGACCGCGCGGCCGAGCGCTATGGGCCGGGGCGGTTGGCGGACGGAAGATTCTTGGGAATTTTCGAAATACTCCTGTTCCTGGTAATCGCGCTGATCGTCATCCCACCCGACGATTTGCCCCAGGTGATGCGCGCGGTCGGCAAGGTGATGCGCGAGCTGCGGCTTGCGAGCAATACCGTGATGCGCGAGATTTCGGGCGCGATCGGCGACGATGCGCCGTTCAATATCCTGCCGCCGCGTTTCGACGACCCGCATCCTCCCCCTGTGCCGCCCTCATCGCCGTCGCCGGCTCCGCCGGCTTTCCTGGCGCTCGACCCGCAATCGCAACCGCAGGCTGAAAGTGCCTCGGCCGCCACGGCCGCCGCCTGCGCCGCAAGCATCAGGCGCAAGTCCGCAAGTCCGCAAGACGTCCCGAGAGCACCGCGGAGCCTTCGGCGGAGCATCAAGCATTGAATGAGCCCGGCGCCCGAGCCCGCGTCTGCGCCGCACGTATATGGCGCGAATCCTCGGGCCACGGGCGAGTTGACCCCCGCGGAGCATCAGGCCCAGGCGGAACCTCAGACGCCGCCGCGGCCGCGCCGCACTCGCAAACCAAAGCAGCCGAGCCCTCGCGAGCGCTCCGTGCCGCCGGCCGACAAACCATAGACCGCCCTGTTGCCCGTGGCCAACCTTGAGCCGCCCGCTAATCCTCCCACCGCACCGGAGGAGGTCCACGCCAATCCTTCCACCGCACCGGGCGAGGTCCGCATGCCGCTGCTCGAGCATCTGCGCGAGTTGCGCGGGCGGCTGGTGCGGGCGGTTATCGCGTTGGCGGCGGGATGCGCGTTATCGTACATTTTCGCGGACCATCTTTTCGCCTTGCTAACGATGCCGCTGCGCGAGGTCGGTGGGAGCAAGCTGCTGCTGATCGGGACCGGCGTGGGCGAGGCCTTCTTCACCAAGATCAAGGTCGCGCTGGTGGCCGGCGTGTTCGTCTCCAGCCCGGCGATATTTTACGAGGTATGGAAATTTATCGCGCCCGGCCTGCTGGAGTCGGAGCGGCGGATGGCCTTGCCGTTCGTCGTCAGCTCGAGCCTGTTCTTCGCGCTGGGTGGCTACTTCTGCTGGGCGGTGGTGTTCAAGGTCGGCTACGCCTTCTTCATCGCCCAGTACGCCTCGATCGGCGTCACCCCGACGATTCGCATCAGCGAGTACCTGGCGTTCTCGGCCAAGCTGATGCTGGCCTTTGGGCTGACCTTCGAGATGCCGATTTTCGCGGTCTTCCTGACCCGGCTCGGACTGATCGACTATCGCATGATGCTGCGTTATTTCCGCTACGCGGTACTCGGTATCTTCGTGGTCTCGGCGGCGCTGACTCCGCCTGACATGGTTTCGATTTTCCTGCTCGCGATTCCGCTGCTGTTGCTTTACGTGCTGAGCGTGGGAGTCTCCTACATGTTCCGTGGGCAAGCGCCGCTGAACGAACCGGCAGCCGAGCCTCCCGCCGTGCTCTGAGCGCCCCGCCGGCGCATCCGTGGAAAGGAAAACGACCTGATGGCCATCATCGTGGAAACTCCGCGCGCCTGGGGCGCCCCCGGTATCGAGCCGCGCTGGACTCACAGCGCCAAAGATGTCGTCTGCACCGCCTATTCCACTGCAAGCCCCATCTGGTTCACCGCCTCGCGCGGCGTGCTCAACGAAATCTACTATCCAACGATCGATCGGCCTCAAATCCGCGATCTTCAGTACCTGGTGACCGACGGCGAGACCTTTTTTCACGATGTGCATCGCAACCAGGTGAGTCACACCGAGTATCTCGGCGATCGCGGCCTGGGCGTGCGCATCACCAACGCCGACCGCGAGGGGCGCTACCGCGTGGTGATGGAGGTCATCACCGACCCGCATCAACCGTGCGTGCTGCTGGACACCCGCATTGAGGGCGACGCCGACCTGTTACGTCGCCTGCGCGTGTTCGTGCTGCTCGCGCCGCATCTGAATGTCGGCGGATGGGGCAACAATGCCAACGTCGCGCGGATGGCCGGGTACGAGTTTCTGACTGCGCACAAGGACAACACCTGGGTGGCTCTGGGAGCCAGCGTGCCGTTCGTGCGGCGCTCCTGCGGCTATGTCGGCAAGACCGACGGATGGCAGGACCTGAATCAGAATTTCAAGCTGGATTGGGAGTTCGCCTCGGCGCCTGACGGCAATGTCGCGCTGACCGCTGAAATCGATCTGCCGGAGGACCGCCACTTCACGCTCGGCCTCGCGTTTGGCAACGGCCTTCATCGCGCGGTGACCTGCCTCTACCAGTCGCTCGGGGTGCCCTTCGCCCAACACTCGGCACGTTTCATCGAGCAATGGAGCCGGGCCTGCGGGCACATGTACCCGCTTGGGCGATGGACCGGCGACAACGGCCAGCTCTGCCGCAGAAGCCGCGAATTGCTGCTCGCGCACGAGGACAAGCGCTTTCCCGGCGCGCTCATCGCTTCGCTCAGCATCCCGTGGGGCGAGGTCAAGGGCGACGAGGATCTCGGCGGCTATCATCTGGTGTGGACGCGCGACATGGTCAACAGCGCGACCGGGCTGCTGGCGGCCGGCGATCTTGCGACTCCCGTGCGCGCGCTCATCTATCTCGCCTGCTCGCAGCGTCCCGACGGCGGCTTCCCGCAAAATTTCTGGATCGACGGCAAGCCCTACTGGCAGGGCATCCAACTCGACGAGGTCGCCTTTCCGATCATGCTGGCGTATCGCCTGGTGCACGCGGGCGCGACGATGGGCTTGGATCCGTATCCGATGGTGCTCGCGGCCGCGGCCTACCTGATCAACAAGGGTCCGGTCACGCCGCAGGAACGATGGGAGGAGAACAGCGGCTACTCGCCCTCGACGCTGGCGAGCAATATCACGGCGCTGGTATGCGCCTCGAACCTGGCGCACGGGCGGGGCGACACGACGACCGAGCAGTTTCTGCTGGACTACGCCGACTTCCTCGAATCCCACATCGAGCGCTGGACCGTGACCAAACAGGGCTTCCTGGTGCCCGGCATCAAGCGCCACTACGTCCGGATCAATCCCGCAGACCCAGCAGCGACATTGCCCAATGATGATCCCGACCAGGGGATGGTGCCGATCCGCAACCGCCCCCCCGGCGCGCCCTACATGTTCCCGGCCGCCGAGATCGTCGACGCGGGCTTCCTCGAGCTGGTGCGCTACGGGATCCGCCGCCCCGGCGACCCGCTGATCGAGGATTCGCTGCGCGTCGTCGACGCGGTGCTCAAGACCGACTTCCCGGCCGGGCCGTGCTGGAAACGCTACACCCACGACGGCTACGGCCAGCGCGACGACGGCGGACCATTCGTCGGATGGGGAGTCGGGCGGCCGTGGCCGCTGTTGACCGGCGAGCGCGGCCATTACGAACTCGCAACCGGACGCAACGTCATCCCGTTCCTGCGCGCGATGGAAACCTTCGCCACCTCGACGCGGCTTTTGGCCGAGCAAATCTGGGATCGGCCGGATCTGCCTGAAGCGCTGATGTTTTTCGGCAGGCCAACGGGGGCCGCGATGCCCCTGATGTGGGCGCATGCGGAGTACCTGAAACTTTTGCGCTCGACCGCCGACGGCGTCGTCTTCGATCTCGTCCCCGAGGTCGCGGAGCGCTATCGCAACGGCAAGCCGCGCGGGCCAATAGAGATTTGGAAACCCAACCGGCAGATCCAGTCGGTCACGCTCCCCTGCAAGCTGCGCATCCAGTCGGATGAGCCCTTCATGCTGCACTGGAGCAAGGACGAATGGCATCACCCGAACGACAGCCGTTCGACCCATACCGCGATGGGACTCGATTTCGTCGATATCGACCTGACTGCCGCCGACCACGCGCCCGTGCGCTTCACCTTCCGTTGGGAGACGCGCGGACAGTGGGAAGGCCGCGACTACGTGGTCGAGCTGCGCGAGAGCTAGTGTGACGAGTGTTAAGTTCGTTGAATAAGGTAATCCGTCGATGACCTTCTTTGGCCCTTCCGTTCTGGCTCCCTGTGTCATCCTGAGCGAGCGCCGCGCGAGTCGAAGGACCCCGGATCGCAATGAACACGGCTCCTAAAAATTACTACGTTTATGTACTGGCCAGCATTTCGCGGACTCTGTATATCGGAGTCACTAACGATCTCGAGCGGCGCCTTGTGGAGCATGCTGAGGGGCTGATGCCTGGCTTCACGGCCAAGTACCACGTCAAGCGATTGGTATATTTCGAAGCGTTTGGAGAAATCGAAGCCGCCATTGCGCGTGAGAAACAACTGAAGGGCTGGCGCCGCGCGAAAAAGATCAAAATGATTGAGTCGCTGAATCCAAGTTGGAATGACCTGGGCAACGGAGATGTGGAAAAGTAAAGACAGAACGGGGTCCTTCGACTCGCGAAGCGCTCGCTCAGGATGACAAAAAGACTCGAACTGCGGAGACTAGGGGCCGATGCGGCGGATCGAAAAGGCCGCGCTCAGCGAATCGAGCAGCGCGTTGACCTCGGCGGCCGACGCAAGGTCGAAGTACAAGCGCAAATAATGATGACGCGGGTCCTCGGTGCGCAACGTCGCCAGGTTGTCGTAGGACTCGATGATCGCCTTGAAGCGCGCGATTCCGGCGGGCGGCATCGCCAGCAGCACGCTTTGAAATGATGGTTGGTCAGCGGACTCCTTCATGCAACTGCTCGTAAACGACCCTGACGCTGCAAATCTCCTTGACGGATAGACCGCCGCTGCACGCGACTCTACATTCTACCTGATGGCGCTCGCGCGGCTAATTCTGGTCACTGGCAAGGGCGGCACGGGCAAAAGCACGGTCGCCGCGGCGCTCGCGCTCTGTCTCGCGCGACGGCACCCCACTTTATTGGTCGACCTCGACCAGCGGATGTGGGCGGCACGGATGCTCGATGTTGGGTCGGGTAACGACCTCGACCCGATAGCCAATCTGGACGCGATAGCCAATCTGGAAACGACCTCGCTAAGCGCAAGCACGGAGCTCGAAGCGTTCATCGAACGTATCGTGCCGATCAAAGCAGTCGCGCGCCGGATGCTCCAGAGCCGCACCTTCGGCTACGTCAGCGCGGCGCTGCCGGGGCTGGAAGCGTTCCTGATGCTGGAGCGGCTGCGAATCGTGGCCGGAAGCGCCGCCCTCGAGGACCGCTACGTGGTGGTCGACGCGCCCGCAACCGGCAGCGCGCTGGAGCTGCTCTCGGTGCCGGGCGCGCTCAAGCAAATCGCGCCGCTGGGAACGCTCAACCGGCTCGCCGCCAACGTCGAGAGTTTTCTCTCCGACGCGACGCGCTTCGCCGTGATGCTGACGCTGACGCCGCAGGAGCTAGCGCTGCGCGAGGCGCTGGAGACGTCCGACGCGCTCCGCGGGCGGCTTGGCGTGAGCGTCGCCGCGGCGGCGCTCAATTGCGTGCCGCATCCGCTGTTCAGCGCGCGCGAGATGGACGCGCTTAACGCGCTCGACGCGTATCCGGGATGCGCGCGTCTGGCGCGATGGCGCGACGGCGCGGGACGCTTCGTGGCGCGAGCGCGCCGCGAAGCGTCCCGCGCCGGGCTCGCGGTCGTCGAACTGCCGATGCTGTTCAGCCCGGCGATGGGCCGGGCTGAACTCGAAGATCTGAGCCGCGCGCTGGAGGCGGGGCTGTTCCCGGCAAAGCCGGGAACAGCCCCGCCTCCAGCGCGAAAGCCGGCGGGCACGGCGAGACGTCGCGCGCGCGGCGAAACCACCGGCGAAACCTCGATGACCGCCGTCACCGCCGTCGCACGGCCTGCTCGCCGGCCGGCTGCTCGTATGCCTCGGCCCTGGGGGCGTTGGCAAGACCACGGTCAGCGCGGCGCTCGCGCTTGGCGCCGCGATCGCCGGGCGGCGGGTCGACGTGATGACCGTCGACCCGGCGCCGCGATTGCTCGACGCGCTGGGACTCGGCGGCGCCGACGCCGCCGAGCCGCGCGAGGTGCCGTTGAAAAATCTTGACGATGGGCGACCTCCCGGGCGACCTTGCCGATGAGACGGGTGCGCGGAGGCGGCCGGCGCGCCGCGCCGGTCGCCTCCGCGCGCTGCGCCTGGACCCCAAGCGCACCTTCGACGCGATCGTCCTGCGCCACGCACCCTCGCCCGCCGCCGCCGACGCGATCATGCAAAACCGCATCTACCGCAATCTCTCGCAGGCGCTGGCCGGCGTGGGGGACTACATGGCGATGGAGCGGCTGCTCGAGCTGAGCGAGGAGCGGTCGACCAGCCTGATCGTGCTCGACACGCCGCCCGCGCGCGAGGCGCTGGACTTCCTCGACGCGCCGCGCCGTATGCTCGACCTGCTCAACTCGCGCGCCGTTACGCTGCTGGGCGGCGGGATGCGCCGCGGCTTCAGCGTCGTCGACCTCGCCGCGCGCGCCGTGCTCTCAGCTTTCGATCGTCTTACTGGGCTCCATCTGCTCGGCGACGTGCAGGGCTTCGTGCGCAGCTTCGACGGGATGTATGCCGGATTTGCCGAGCGCGCCGCGCGTGTGCAGCAACTCCTGGTCGCCCGCGATGCCGCGGTGGTCGTGGTCACCACCGCCGAGCCCGAGCGCATCGCGCAGGCGCACGAGTTCCTAGCGGCGTTACGTGCGGCTGGGATCGAGCCGCGCGCGGTAATCGTGAACCGCACGCTGCCCGCGATTGCGCCGGCAGAACAGATCGCGCGCGCGCCGCTTTCGCCGGCGCTTAGGCGCAAGCTCGCTCGCGCGGCCGAGGAGTTCGCGGCGCTGCATCAGCGCGAAGCGGCCGCGATAGCCTCGTTGCGCGCGGGTGGGCCCGCGGGATTGAAGCTGCTCGCGATAGCCGACCTCGGACACGAGCCGTCCGAGCTTGCCGATCTAGCGCGGCTGGGGCGGAGTCTCGCGACACTGTGAATGCCGAGTTGAACGCGCGAGATAAATGCGAGCGGTGAATGCTACGAGCCCCCGCGCGGTCGCAATCCTGCGCGGCCGCGATCCGCCCGACTGCGATTCGACGCGTCTATTCCGGAACCTCTTTCGTCAGTCGGGGTTGGTGCGGCCCCTGCGCCGGCGCGGCACGGGACGCGGTCCGGGCGCCGGCCGGACAGGCCGAACTCGCCGGACTGCTTCGACCTTATCAGATTCGATTTGGTCAGATTCGATTTGGCTTGAGCCGGAGCGGGCGTGGCGCGGCGCGGGCATCTCGTCCGCCGCCAGCATCCGGTCGATCTTCATGCTAAGGTTGACCAGTTGGCTGGACAGCGTGTCGAGGCGGGACTTCAGCTCGCGGATGTCGCGTTTGGACGGGATATTGACGAAGTCGAGAACGGTTTCGACGTTGCGATCGAAGACGTGCTTGTTGGCCAACAATCGTTCTCCCGCGCGCCCCAGCCCCTTGCGCATCCGTTCGTTGGCCATCAGCTCGCCCATCACGCTCCCCAGCCCTTCCTCGCTCATCTGGCGCAGCTTTGAAATAATATTTTCAGCGTCGCGGCGTGCCATCACCAACCACTATAGTCCCGCGCGAGAGCGCCGCAAGCCGAATGCGGCCGCCGGAGCAGATCCGGTAATCTGCAACCGCTCGGCGAATGGGTTCGTAATAGCTCGTGCGTAATTCGTAATAGCTTGCACGTAATCTGATGTGGACGATCGCGACCATCCTCAACGTGACCTCCGGCTTCGCCCTGATGCGCTATCGCGGGGGCCCGGCCGAGATAATCGCGACCTCGCTCATAATCGACGCGGCGCTGGCGCCGCTCACCGCGACTATCGCGTCGCGCCGCGGCCGCTCGGCGCTGGTGTGGTCGCTGCTCGGCTTTGCGCTCGGGATGTGGGCGCTGGCAGCGACGCTGATGCTGCGGCCGCGCGTCTCCACGGCGCCGTCGCCTACTTCTGATGCCGCCTGAGCCACGCCAGTATGGGCGCGTAAACCTCGCTCTCCGCGTGCGTGCCGCAGATCACGTCCAAATGGCCCCATCCGTCAAGCCGCTTGACGGTTGCCTCGGCGCTGCCGGTCGCGGCGGCCGACTCGGTCACCATCGCCGGCCATTTGGCGGAGATGTTGGTGCTGCTGAACGCGATCACCGGAATCTTTGAAGCCTTAAGCCGCGCAAGGACGCTCGCGTCGAACGGATTATCGAAGTCCTGCACCGCCGGCCACCATCGGTCGTAACCAATCAACACTCGCGCCAGCACCGACGCGTCTGAAAACCCGCCCTGCGGATTCGCGAGCCCGCCATGTCCTCCGAACAGGCCGTCCGCGTCGTGGACCACGTGCTCGAGATTTTCGGCCGCGGTTTTGTATTTCGGCAGCGGCGCCGGACCGCCGGGATCGCGAATCACCGCTTCCATCAGCGCGAGGCGCTTGTCGTAGGTCAGATGGCGTCCGCCGATATCGTCGGCGACACGCCCGGCGGGCATCGCCGCGGCCGGACGGCGCGGAATGAAACCGTCGAGGATCACGAGTCCCGCCACCTTCTGCGGATGCGTCGCCGCTAACAGGTAGGCGAAGCTCGCGCCGCGGCTGAAGCCGGCGATGAAGAGTTTTTCATTGTGCGTCTTCGCGCTGATGAAGACGGCCGCCGCTTCGATATCGCTCTCGAACACGCGGTTCGTCCATCCGGTCATCACGGCGAGCTTCTCCGCCGGCGTGTCGGGCGGAACGAAGTGAGTGCGATAGTCCATCGTCCACACGTCGACGCCATGCGCCGCCAGGTAAAGCGGCATCGAGTAGCGCGGATCGTCGATCGCGACCTCGCCGTTCATGTTGGTCCCGGGAAGATAGAGCATCACGACTCCCGGATGGGCGGGCGCGGCCGGGCCGCTCGCGATCCGATGGAGCCCGATGCGATCGAACGGCGCCATGCGATCTAATGGAGAAGACCCGCGCTCTGCGACGAAATGCCATTCGTAAATCCCGGGCGCGCCCTTGAGCGCGCGCGGCGTTCCGATTTGCGAGAATCCCTGCGGCGGCGGCAACGCGAACGCGCAATGCTCAGCGCCACGCGCCAGCACGATCGCGAGCATCAGCGCGATACCAAATGCGATTGCGATCCGCCGGTTCATTTCGTTGCGCATCCGCGCAGTAAAACAGTAAAACTGTAACGCTGTAAAATGATCGTCTCGGATACCTCATCGAACGGTGTCCGGAGAAGTTACCAGGAAGCCTTAACCAAGGAGCCTTGACCAAGGAGCTCACGATGAGCGGAAAAGTAGAATTCGCGTTCTGGTCGCCGCAAGCCGGCGCGACCGTCAAGACCCTGCTCGATCGCGCCGAGATGGCCGAGCGCCTGGGCTATCATTCGTTTTGGCTAGTCGACCACTTCTGGACGCTCGGCCTGCCCGACGTTGACCTGCTCGAGGCGATGGCGATGATGAGTGCGATCGCTGCGCGCACCGAGCGCGTGCGTATCGGCACGCTGGTATTGTGCAACTCCTTTCGCAATCCGGCGCTGCTGGCCAAGTCGCTCACCACCATCGACCATATCTCCAACGGCCGGCTCGAAGTCGGCCTGGGCGCGGGATGGATGGAGCAGGAGTATCGCGCCAACGGCTACGAATTCCCGTCGGTCGGCACCCGGTTGCGCCAGCTCGAGGAGGGCCTGCAGATCCTGAAGGCGATGTTCACCGAGAACCGCGCCACGTTCAAAGGCCGCTACTACACGGTCACAGACGCGCCCAACAATCCCAAGCCCGTGCAGAAGCCGCATCCGCCGATCATGATCGGCGGGGCGGGTGAAAAAGTGATGCTGCGTCTGGTCGCCAAGTACGCCGATCGTTGGAATTGCCCGGCTGGCTACCGCGACTTCAAAAAAACTCTCGGCGTGCTGCACGAGCATTGCCGCGCTGTCGCCCGCGACCCCAAAGAAATCACCGTCTCGGAGCAACTGATGGTTTGTATCGGCGCGAACAAGGCCGAAGCCGACCAGAAGTGGGAGATGGCCAAGGGGCGCAAGCCGTTTTCGTTCACCGCGGTCAAGGGCACGCCCGACGAGGTAATCAAGCAGTTGCGCGAGCGCGTCGCATGGGGCATCACGATGTTCACGATCATGTTTGCCGACATGGCGCCGCCGCAGACGGTCGAGCTGTTCGCGCGCGAAGTGATGCCGGCCTTCGCGTAGGCGGCGCGCGGGCGAGTTATGGTGCTTTGGACATTCCGATTCTCCTAATCGAGGTGTTGTCTGGTCATCCTGGAGAGTTTGTGAATCTATTGAGAAGCTCCCTCTCCTGTCATCCTGAGCGAGCGTTGCGCGAGTCGAAGGACCCGATCTTTTCCGGACGAGCATCGCGAGAGCATCTGGATATTAAGGATCCGGGGTCCCTCGACTCGCAGACTCGCTCGGGATGAGAGGGCAGCGGGCGCGGCGGCAGTCATCCTCCCTTACGCAGCCGAATAATACGTCAGAGGTTCGCCTTTTCCCTTTCGCTAATCCTCTGCGGGACATAGAAAATTTGGCTCTGTAATAATTCCCGAGAAAATTGAAAGAAGCTCTTTTAGTGAATAATGCCTTCGGATGAACCAAGGCATTATTCAACTCACCACGTGCGGAATGGATATTGCTGTACCGACCCCCGAGACGAATTACACGATTTCACAACCTATCGTCAGGTGCGGCACCGATTTGCGGGGGTTCGCACGAGGGAGGATTCAATGTCCGCTTCTAAAGCCCGTATCGGTGGTAAGCGCCGTTCAACGGCGGTCGGGTTCCTCGCAACTACATCTTTAGCGTTGATGTTGCTTTTAGTAGGCGGCGGATGGTCGCCAGCCCACGCGACGGGCCCGGCACTATGGTTCGCAAGTCCTCAACAGCAGCCGGCAGCTCCGGGCGCCGTTGGCGGACTCGTCGAGATACGGCCCTTCTGGTTGTCGGCGAGCGGCACACCCGCACAGGTGAAGATCGAAGAGACTGCTGAGCCTTTAGCCAATACTTCCGGTCTTGCGTTCCAAGCCAATGGAAGCTTGTGGGTATGCACACTTAACAACACGGTCCTGAAATTCACGTTTGGCCAATTGGAAAGTCTGGGCGTCAATCCTCACCCGGCTCCGGAGGCGACAATCACGAGCTCCGCGTTTAAATTCAATATTGGTTGCGTGCTCAGTCCTTCCGGTAGCCTCTGGGTCGTTGACGCGTCGAACAATGCTGTACATAAGATTTCCCGCGCCCAGCTTATCGCGGCTACCACCGCGGGGGGGACCTCAGACATCACTCCTGCAGTAACAATCACGGACAACACCGATTTGACCTCGCCCTCTTTTGCCGCCTTCGATCATGCTGGCAACCTTTGGGTCTCGAGCCTGAGCAATTCGAAGCTTGTGGAATTCTCAGTCAGTCAGCTCGGCACCAGTGGTGCGGCGACGGGCCATGTTGTTATCTCCAGCGCCAGCCTTAATGAGCCGGGACAACCGCAATTCGATGCCGCTGGCAATCTGTGGGTAACCAATGCCGGCAATAACACCGTGGTCAAATTTACTCCCGCTCAACTTGCCGCCAGTGGCAGCCCTACGGCTGACGCGATTATCGGTGACGATGGTTCAGGCAGCCTGGTCACTCCATGGGGATGCTCATTCGACTCACTGGGTAGGCTGTGGGTATTCAATTATGGGACTGCAACCAGCACAACAACTACCATTTCGATGTTTGGCATTGGTCAGCTATCAGTCAGCGGTCCCACTTCGCCGACGCCGCGTCGGACCTTGAGTGGACTGCCACCGTTCGCTGCCCAACTCACTTTCGGGCCGCGCTACTAAATCGAGCGGCGCTACTAAAGTAGTCGCCGCCTACAGCGTCTGCGCAGCAACAGCCCGATTCGTTCGGGTCTAGCTGCGCAGACGTTTTTGTCGCGCCACATTGCGATCGATACCCTTCCTGCTTCGCGATCGCCAAGCTTCAACCTCGGTTGCTCAAAGCAGCGTGCAGCCTTTGCGTCCAACCGGACGCTGGGAGCTTTTCCGCGCCCCCGCAGTGCGTTATCAAACAGCGAGCGTCCCCGCTATGCTCGGACGAGTGGTTTTAATTGACTGGGCCGGAGGAGTCTCGCGATGGTCTACGACCTGCTGGTTCGCAACGCCACCATCTGCGACGGCACCGGCGCGCCCGCGCGTCACGGCGCGCTCGCGGTGAAGGACGGCAAAATAGCCGCGGTCGGCGAGGCCATCGGCTCTGCCCGGCGCGAGATCGACGCCGGCGGCGCGGTGCTGGCGCCCGGCTTCATCGATATCCACACGCATTACGACGCGCAGATCTCGTGGGACCCGCTGCTCACCTGCTCGTGCTGGCACGGCGTCACCACGCTGCTGATGGGCAATTGCGGCGTGGGCGTCGCGCCCTGCCGCCCCGGCCAGCAATCCACGATGGCGTGGGACCTGGTCAACGTCGAGGCGCTGCCGCACGACGTGCTGATGCGCGGGGTGGCGTGGGACTGGGAAAGCTTTCCGCAGTACATGGCGGCGATCGAACGCCGCGGCGTCGCGCTCAACGTCGGCTTCCTCGTGCCGCTCTCGGCGTTGCGCTTTTACGTGATCGGTGAGGAAGCGGCCGAGCGCGCCGCGACCGAGGCCGAGACGGCGGAAATGGCGCGTCTGTATCGCGAGGCGCTCCGCGCCGGCGCGGCCGGCTTCTCGATGAGCCTCGCGCCGCAGCATATCGGCTTCCAGGGCCGTCCGCTGGCGAGCCGGATGGCGAGCGACGAGGAACTCGGCGCGCTTTGCCGTACGATGCGCGAGCTGGGCCGCGGCGTAATCGAGATTCTTCCCAGCCGCGGCTCGACCAGCGTGGCCAACGAAGGCGCTTTCGACCTACTGACGATGCTCGCGCGCGAGAGCGCGCGGCCAGTGACCTGGCTCGCGCTGCTCGATCTCCCCGGCACGCCGCCGGAGGCGCATCAGCGCACAATCGAGCGGCTCGCGCCGCTGGTCCAAAGTGGACTCAAGATTCTTCCGCAGGTCACGCCGCGTCCGATCCAGCAGTACTACACGATGCGCGAGCCGTTCATCTTTGCCGCGCTCGATTCATGGAAGGGAATCTTCAACCGCGGCGTCGAGGAGCAGATGGCGCTCGTGCGCTCGGCGGATTTCCGCGCCGCGTTCCGCAATGAAATCAAAGACGGCGGCGGCAAGGCGATTTTCCGCGGCCGATGGGACCGCGTGCATGTCGCGCGCGTGGAAAACGAGCACAACCGCCGTTGGCTCAACCTGAGCATCGCCGAACTGGCCGCCACGACCGGCAAGGACGCGGTCGACGCGCTGCTCGACCTCGCGCTCGACGAGCGGATGGAACTCGGCGTGACGCTCTCGGTGATTAACGTCAATCCCGACGTCGTAAGCCGCATCCTCAAGCTGCCCAATACGCTGATCGGGCTTAGCGACGCGGGCGCGCACGTCGCGCAGCACTGCGACGCCGGCCTGACCTCCTACCTGTTGCACGAATGGGTGCATCGGCGCGGCGTGCTGACGTTGGAGGAAGCGGTGCGGCGGCTGACTTCGGAGCTGGCCGACTTCCTCGAACTGCGCACCAAGGGCCGGCTCGCACCCGGGATGGATGCCGACCTGGTGATTTTCGATCCGGCGACGATAAAGCCGCTTAAGCCCGAATGGGTCAACGATCTGCCGGGCGGCGAGCCGCGGCTGATCGAGCGCTCCGAGGGAATCGAGTACACGATCGTCGGCGGCGAGGTCCTGTTCGCGCACGACGAATACCAGGGCGGCCTGCCCGGCAAAGTGATGCGCACGGTTTCGCAAGCCGGCTAGTTGAAGGTATTCATTGGGCCAACACGTATTCATTGGGCCACCACATCAGCGAAGCGGAGTTGATTGAGATGAACGGAGCCGAAAGCCTGATCCTGACCGCGCTCAATTGCGGAGTCGAAATCTGCTTCGCCAATCCCGGCACTACCGAGATGCCGCTGGTCGCCGCGCTCGACGGCCCCAATCGGATGCGCGCGGTGCTGGCGCTGTTCGAGGGCGTCGTCACCGGCGCGGCCGACGGCTACGCGCGGATGGCCGATCGGCCGGCGCTCACGCTGACCCATCTCGGACCCGGCTTCGCCAACGGGATCGCCAACCTGCACAATGCGCGGCGCGCGCACTCGCCGATCGTCAACGTGATCGGCGATCACGCGACCTGGCATCTGAAGTTCGACGCGCCGCTCACCTCCGATATCGAATCGCTGGCCCGCCCGGTCTCCGCATGGGTGCGCCACTCGGCGAGCGCGGGCGCGATCGCCGCCGACACCGCCGAGGCAATCGCGGAGGCGATGCGTCCGCCGGGCCATACCTCCACGCTCATCGTTCCCTCCGATTGCCAATGGAGCGAGGCCGGCGCGCCGGCCGGGCCGCGTCCCATCGTGTCGCCGCCCGCGGCACCGGATAGCGCCGTGCGCGCGGCGGCCGAGATTCTGCGGCGCGACGGCGCGAACGCCGCGCTGTTCATGGGCGGCGCGGCGCTCCGCGAGCGCGGCCTGCGGGCCGCGGCGCGAATCGCTGCGGCGAGCGGATGCCGCCTGATGTGCGAGACGTTTCCGGCACGGATCGAGCGCGGCGGCACGATGCCGCCGGTGGAGAAGCTGCCGTACTTTCCCGAGATGGCGCTGGAGGCGTTGGCGAAATCCAGTTCGGTGATCCTTGCGGGCGCGCGTGCGCCGGTCGCATTTTTCGGCTATCCCAACCTGCCGAGCATCCTGATTCCCGAGGGCCGCACCGTCGCGACCCTGGCGACGATCGAGCAGGACGTCGCGCTCGCGCTGGAGGCGCTGGCCGACCTGATCGGCGCGCCCAAAGCCGTGCCGGCGCGCGGCGCGAAGCCTGCGGCGGCGCGGCCGACGGGCGCGCTCGATGCGACCACGATCGGCGCGGCGATCGCGGCGCTGATGCCCGAGCATGCGATCGTGATGGACGAGGCCGCGACAACAGGACTGCCGTTCTTCGGCGCCTCGCTGAGCGCGCCGGCGCACACCTACCTCGCGCTGACCGGCGGCGCGATCGGTCAGGGCCTGCCGTGCGCGACCGGCGCCGCAATCGCCTGCCCCGACCGTCGCGTGATCTCGTTCCAGGCCGACGGCAGCGGGATGTACACCGTGCAGGCGCTGTGGACGCAGGCGCGCGAGGGTCTCAACGTCACGACGCTTTTGTGCAACAACCGCCGCTATCGGATTTTGCAGGTCGAACTCGCGCGCGCCGGCATCACCGAGCCCGGCCCCAAAGCGCGTGCGCTGACCAGCCTGGGCAATCCGAACCTCGACTGGGTCGCGCTCGCCAAGGGAATGGGCGTGCCGGGAGTTCGCGTCGAAACCGCCGAAGCGCTCTCGCAGGAGCTGGAACGCGCGCTCAAGGAGCCCGGCCCCAAAATGATCGAGATGGTTATGTCATAACGATTGCGATCGAGCGGTGGTATAACCGATTCCGTCCTTAATCAGGAGGCAACCTCGATGGGTGCGGACGAATCTGTCAGGAATGCGAGCGGCGCCGGTAAAGCAGCGGCGTCGTCCAGGCGCCAATGGGCTCCCTACCTGGAGGCCACCAGCGGCTTCAAGAACCACTGGTACCCCGCGCTGTTCAGTCACGAACTCAAGGACAACGACGTCAAGGGCGTGCTGATCGCGGGCCACGAGATCGCGCTTCGGCGGGCCAAGGGCAAGACCTACGCGCTTCAGGATCGCTGCCTGCATCGGGGCGTGCGGATGTCGCGTCGGCCGTTGTGCCTGAGCGACGAGCTGATGAGCTGCTGGTACCACGGCTACAGCTATGGCCTGGAAGACGGCGTGCTCAGGACGATCGTGGCCTCGCCCGACGACCCAATTCTCGGCAAGGTGCGTATCCGTACCTACCCGGTCGAGGAGCACAACGGCATGATCTTCGTGTTCGTCGGCGACGAAGACTATAAACCCGTGCCGCCGCTTTCATCCGACTTGCCACTGCGCATCGGCGCCGATGAAGACCCCCAAGCCGTCGCCTACATCCTGGATGAACACGTGTTCGTCCGCGGGATCCATCGCACCGGCAATTCCAACTGGCGGCTGGCGGTGGAAAACGGGTACGACCCGGGCCACTGGCTGATACACATGGGCAACACGATCATCGCCAGCGCCGACGTGTTGTTCCCGCTCGGCGCGCAACCGGTCTCGGACGAGGCGGTTCGCGTGATCGAGGAGGAGGACGGGCCGAAGGGCGTGATGATGATGTACAACCGGCCCGAGGCGTGGAACATGGTTCTCGAAAATCCGGTCCTCGGCCTGAAGGCGCGCGGCACCAAGCCGTACTACCTGCGGACCTCGATGTATGTGCCGGGGGTGCTGTTGGTCGAGCACTGGCCGATCCCCGGCTGGGCGCAATACGAGTGGTACGTGCCCACCGACGAGACGCATCATGAGTACTGGGAAGTCCTGGTCGCCCATTGCCGCAACGAGGCGGACCTCAAGGACGCCGAGTATCGGTACAACAACGTGTTCGAGCCGCTGGCGCTCCGCGATTTCAACGACAACGATCTCTTCGCGCGCGAGGCGATGCAGCCGTTCTACGAGACCGGCGACGGCTGGAACAAGGAGACCCTGTGCCAACTGGATAACGCATTGACCGCGTGGCGCAAGGTCGCGTCGCGTTACAATCGCGGTATCCAGGAGCGGCCGGCCTCGCCTCAGACCAACGGCGCCGGCGGCGGCAACGGTCATCGTTGAGCGAGCGCTAAGCGACAGGCGACCGCAGGGGAGACTCCGATGGCCGAAAAGACGCGCATCGTTCCGCTCTCAGCCGAGCAGGAGAAATGGTACGTCGCGGCGTGTGAGCGGCTTAATCCGGAGCGTCTGCAAAAGCTGCTGCTCAACCTGATCGACATCCACAGCCCCACCGGGGCCGAGCGTCAGGCCAGCGAATTTATCGCCGGCTACATGCGCGAGCACCTGGGCGAGCACTCGCGGTATCAGCCGGTAAGCGAGGATACCGGCAACGCGATCGGCGAAGTCCGCGGCAGCGGCGGCGGCGCCTCGCTCCTGCTCTACGCTCCGATCGACACCCATATCGAAGCCGATCCGGAAAAGGATCTGCCGTGGGTCGGCCCGGCGTTTCGCGCCGACATGCTGCCCAAGGGCTTCGCGCGCGGCGACCTGGTCTATGGCCTCGGCGCGGCGAATCCCAAGGGGATGGTCGCGAGCCTGACCGAAATCGCAACCGCGCTCCGCGAAGCGAACGTGCCGATAAAGGGCGACCTGCAGGTAGGCTTCGCCGGCGGCGGAATGCCGGTCAGCCTGCCCTATCGGCGCAACTATGGAATGAGCGACGGCGTGTATCACCTGCTCACGCGCGGAGTGGCGCCTGATTTCGCGGTGATCATGAAACCGTGGTGGGCGGTCTTCGCCGAAGAGCCCGGGATGTGCTGGTTCAAAGTCTCGGTGCGCGGCACGATGGGCTATGCGGGGATCACGCGCGGGACTCCCGGTTACAGAAGTTCCATCATTCCCGCGGTTCGGGTGATCGAGGAGATCGAGGCGTGGCTCCCGCAATACACCGCGCGTAACACGTCGGGCACCGTGCTTCCGGAAGGCCATATCGCGGCGCTGCGCGCGGGATGGCCCGAGAGGCCGGCCTTTCCGTCGGCCACGACCGAAATTTATCTCGACGTGCGATGCAATCCGCGCACCTCGCCCGGCGAGGTCAAGGCGCAATTTGCCGAGGCGATGCGCTCGATTCACGAGCGCCACCCGGAGATCGAGTTCGACTGGGAGATGTTCGGCGCCTCTCCGGGCGGCGCCACGGATCCGCAGAACTGGATCGTGCAATCGAGCTATCGCGGATGGGAACGTGTCGAGGGACGCCCGCACGGCAACGCGCCAAAGATGGGCGGTCAGACCGACGGCGCGCTCATCCGCCGCCTCGGCATCCCATGCGCGCGAATCGGTTATCCGTGGCCGCCTCCCGGCTGCCCGGATGAGTACAAGGAAGGACTGGGCGGGATGGGTGTCGCCAGCATCAATGACTTCATCAAATCGGCGAGGGCGATCATGTACGTCGTGATCGACACGCTGACCCGCTCGCGCGCCGACCTCGGACTGTAAGCGCACCGCCATCAGCCGCTCGACAGCCCGGGCAGGTCTCACCGATGCGTCGTAGAGGCCAGCTGGTTCACTTCGTCCAGGATCTTGGCGCGTTTGCTCTGGTCGTCTTCGAATGAAACAGCGGCATTGCGATCGCGGAAGTGTCTCAGCATGTCGTCGGCAAGCGCCTTCGGCATGTGGGCGAAATGGTCCTGCGCATGATGATCGAGCAGCTCGGCGTAGGCTCTGTCGGCGGGCGCGTATGCTCCGGCGCGGTCTGGCGCCCCGGTATCCAGGATGAGGTTCGGAAGCAGCATCCTGCCGCTCTCTGCGACCGAGATTTCCTTTACATACTGGTTGGACGCGTTGCGATACGCGTGAAAGTAGAGTTGTTTCACATTGTCCGGCAGCGGCTTATAGGGCAAATTCTTTAGCGGACCGACGTTGGGCACGAGATTGCCGACAAACCCGACGAACCGCGCGAAGTAGCCGGGTTGGAGAAATGCCTTGCCGAATTCCTTCACGAAATCAGCGCGCGACATCTCGTTAACGAAGTCTCCTCGCTTTATTCCCGGCTCGAGCGATTCGATATCCTGCCGGTAAAGCTCCCACGCGATGCCCGTAGCCTCATCGATGACTGTGCGGAATCCCCACCGGTAGGTATTGACCGCGACGTCGTAGTTTACGAACAGGTCGTCGAGCTTAAAGCCATACGTTTCCTGAAATTCCCGTTCGAGAAATTCCCGGGGGACTTTGAACTCGATCGAGTGCTCGAACAGCTTGGGAACCTCGTGGCGATGCGCGACCTGCAGCACGTCGAAACGAAACTCGGTCTCGAGATGCGCCGAGGGCGAGTCCGCGTACGTCGCGCTGGCGCCGTATTTTTGGGCCAGCTTGGATAGATGATTGGCACTGCCAGGTTGGTCGCCTCCGGGTGCCCGACCGTGTCCACCTCGTAGTGCGCCAGCATCCCCAGCGCAAACGCGTATTCCTGTGGCGTTCCCGCCTCCTTCACCGCTAGCTCATAGAAGTCACCCGTTCGAACGTAGTGCAAAAGGTCGGTGAACAGATGGCTGCCGAGGGGAAAATACCCGAGGTCCGGGAGATGCGATCCGCCGCGCGCGTAGCCGCGCGCATCGTCCAGCTCCTGCTGAGTCGCATTCGGAAAACGCTTGCGTACGGCCGGCACCAGAGTGCCGTCCCACGCCTGGTCTACGACCGCCTGATGCGCGAGCGCTGAAAACGCTTGGCACGCTGCCGGCATCATGAGCAGCAGCATTGCGGCCCTGCTCAGCAGAGCTGCGAGCCGCGGCAGTGCTCGCCGAGCATCCATCGGAGCTGTTGCTATCTGGCTGATATGATCACCTCTTCGTTCGGTCCGCCGCGATCGTTGGCGCGCCCGCGCCGATTCTTATCCAGAAAACTGACGCGGCATTCAAGCAAAATCCCGCCTGAGTATCCGCTCCAGCGCGCCGAGCTCGGACTGTAAGCACAAAGTCGGGTGCTGGATTGGGCCGCGACGACAAACTCTCCGCAGCTTTAAAGCGCCGCTACAAGCTCCATGGCGCTTAATGGTGCTCAAATCAGCGACAATATTCATACCCCGGTAAAAATTAGCGGCAGACGTAACCCTGCATAAGCAGTAGTGTCCTCAGTGACCAAAATCGGTATCGCAGGAGACCAATGCTATGGCGATCAGCCTCCCACGGCGTGCTGGAGCCGAGTTCATCGGAACGTTTTGGCTGGTGCTGGGCGGATGCGGCAGTGCCGTCCTTGCCGCCGGCTTTCCCCATCTCGGAATCGGCTTCGCCGGAGTGGCGCTCGCCTTCGGGCTCACGCTGCTGACGATGGCCTACGCTATCGGGCACATCTCCGGATGCCACATCAATCCCGCCGTGAGTTTCGGATTGTGGGCCGGCGGACGTTTTCCGGGCAGCGAACTCGCGCCCTACGTGATTGCGCAGGTGCTCGGCGGAATTTTCGCCGCCGCAGTGCTCTACGTTATCGCCAGCGGCGCACCCGGCTTCAGCCTGGCCGGCGGCTTCGCGTCCAACGGCTATGGCGCGCACTCGCCGGGCGGTTACAGCCTCCCCTCCGCGCTCGTATGCGAAGTCGTGATGACCCTGATGTTCCTGTTCGTGATCATGGGAGCAACCGACCCGCGCGTGCCAGCCGGCTTCGCGCCGATTCCGATAGGATTGGTGCTGACGCTGATCCATCTGATCAGCATCCCGGTGACCAACACTTCGGTTAATCCCGCGCGCAGCACCGGGCCGGCGCTCTTCGTTGGTGGATGGGCGGTCGAGCAACTGTGGCTGTTCTGGGTGGCTCCAATCGCCGGCGCAATCCTTGGCGGATCGCTCTACCGAGCTCTGATGGCGGAATCGCCGGAGGCCGAAGCTGCACGTCCGCCGCGGCCTATATAGTCGGGCAAGGACGGCGCGTGCGCAGAGCGAGTTAGCCTGATCCTCGATTTGGCGGCGGGCAGGTCGCGCCGCCCGCACGAGGTGGGCGGCCCAAAAAAAATGCGGAGCGGAGCCGCGATGGCCCCGCTCCGCGCTCGCGCCGAATATCCCTCTCTATGGAGTGGCTCTCACGATTGTATTGTTGTCCAGCGTAACCGCGCCCGTGCCGGAAATGGCTCCTGCCAGCGCTCTGCCGTTCAGCGTCGCGCCGCTCACCATCGTTATCGAAGTATTTGCCAGGATGGTTCCATAAAACTGAGAACCCGTGCCGATAGTCGCTGAACTGCCCACTTCCCAGAATATCTGAGAGGGCTTGGCCCCGCCGATTAGCGTAACCCCGAGGCCCGATGAAGTCGCGAGGGTGGAAGGAATCTGGAAGATAAAGACCCCATTCGGATCGCCCCGGCCATCGAGCGTGAGGTTTCCGTTTGATGATATCTCCGTCGACGACCCGGACCTGTAGAGGCCGGGGGTGAAGGTCCTCCCACCTACGTTGCCATCGCAAGGCGTAAAGGCTCCCATCCGTCCGGCCGCGTTGTTATACGCGATGGTCAGGGCCGCCATCCCAGCCTGCGAAGTGGGATCGTCCACATGTTTCATGCCACCACCAATTACTGTGCCTGGCGGGAAATTAGTCAGTGACGTGCCCGGCCAAATGCCGAGATCTCCGCTAACCGTAGTCGCAGTCGCTGTGTTGGTGACCGTGGTCGCAGCCAGCACCGCGAAATTGGCGGCGGCGCCGAGAGGTACTGGGCTCAGATCCGCGCCGGTCGTAAACTGCCATACATAACTACCCGACGGCTGATTCCCGTTTAGTGCGTTGCCGAACAGATCTTCCGCCTCGTTGGTAATCGTAGCAGTATATAGGGTACTCGACCGAAGAGTGCCCTTCGGCACAAAGCTCGCTGTCGTGACCTGGTTGATCGAGTCATAGGAATAAGTGACCGTTCCAACTGCTTGACCGCCCGACCATGTCAGAAGGAAATCTCCGGTAGTAATAGTCGCATAGTTCATCGCTTTGCTGAAGGTCGCACTGACTTGTTGATCGACCGGCACAAGCGTTGCGTTGTTAACCGGCGTCGTGGCAGTTACGGTAGGTTTCACAACATCCGGGTCCGTTCCAGTGTCGAAACTCCATACATAGTCCGCGCCCAGCGGATTGCGCGCGAGGTCTCTGGCTCCCGTGGTGATCGTGGCTATATAGTGAGTGTTACTTCTGAGACCGAACACGGGCCGGAAAGTGACAGACCCGGAGGCGTAATTGACCGCTCCGGTCACCGCAATACCGCCCGTTTTTGTCACCGTGAACGTCGCGGTGTTGAGCGTACCAGCAGACATCTCTTTGCTGAAAATTGCGATGATTTTCTGGTTGGTAGGTACGAGTACAGCGAGGTTGGCGGGATTGGTGGAGGTCACCGTCGGGGCGGTGGCATCGCTCGTGGCACCCGTTTTGAAGGTCCATACATACGCATGGCCCAGCGGGACGCCTGCCAGGTCGGAGGCCCCAGATCTGACTCTGCCTGTATACGTGGTGTTGGGCGCGAGATTTGCCAGCGGCCTCAAGATAGAGGTTCTGCCGACCGTGGTGACCGTTCCATTCACAAGCGTTCCGTCAGGTCGTTGCAAAATGAGGCTTGCGGCCATCGACGGAACGGACATCAGTTGGCTGAAGGTGACTGAAAGCGGCTGATTGAGAGTCACACCACTCGCACCATCAACCGGACTCGTCGCGGTCACCATGGGCACGATAGAACTCGGTGCTTCGTTTTGTGAGTTACTGACTATTGCCCATGTGGACATAAACGCGATCAGGATTATCGCGACGAACCACAGCTTAAGCGGCTCCTGTTTTATCATTTGGATCTTTCTCCGGGTTCCGGGCTACAACTTCAGATGCGCCTTGTTACGTTGGTGCGATTTACACACCGGTTATTCGACATCGCGTTCATAGGGATGGGTATCAAGTCTAATGTTCACTCTATTCCGCGATGAGTTCCGCGGCCATCCTCTTGCCGGTATTATAGGTTACACGGAGAACCAAGCGTGGTGAACTGATAACTGTGTATCAGTCCGAATACACACTCAGCCGCAGTGGGCGACTGTGAGGAGTTGAGAGATTATAGGAACTGACTAAAAAGAAATATAAATAAATACCGGAGATGCCGTCAGGTCAATTTTAAAAATCGCTATTCACGCAATAACTACTCCACCAACGCTTTGCTGATGAACACGCACATTATCCTCAATGCATCGCAGACTTTGTTAAATTGTGGACGGTGAAACTTCACCGTACGATTCTCACATTCGAGACGGTTGATGATCTTTCGTCACGTCTGCGACAGCGCGGCAGTCTTGGCCGGGATTTCCCGGATTGATCGCCGGAAAAATGTCCGTGTTCGTCTCGATTTGATTACAGGGGCAACAGCGCGAGGTGTGGAAATCATTGAGGGATCTGTTGGTGGGAAAGGAAATGCAATCTTAGTCGGTTTGGGATCCGATTCCGCTGGCGCGGTCAGCCGCTTACTCCATCTCCTACGATGACCGCAGCAAGGGAGAGTGAGGGCCCCACGTCTGCCAATCGTGCGTTCTGCATGGCCCATCCAACCGCCGGGCGTCACTTTCGCGCGCGTTCAAAAAGCGGGTCCCGTAGGAGTCCGCGGAACAGCTAGACAGGGTATTAGGAGGGAAGCGATCTGATGTATGCGGGCCGAATTCGGAACGGCTTCACGCCAGTTTCGCGTCGCACTGTCTTCTTTGAATTTCGAGGGTCTGTCCGTTTTAAAGGTATTACAGGGCGGATACTACTGTTGCGACCAGGAGCGCCATGAGTTCGGAGATGTCCTCGAGGGCGTCGACGTTGAGGACGGCCTTCTCGATGGCGGTCTGGCGGTCTATGGTGATCACGGAACGAGTTAGGCTGCGGTACTTGTCGACGATGTCGGCGTCGGTGAGCATGCGCTTGCCGGTGCCGCGCGGATGGGCGACGACCTTTGCGCGGGTGCTGCCGTCCTTGAGTGTCAGACGCACGCGTGTGGTCAGCCTGTCGTCCACCGGGAGCTGGTCGTAGGCCTTTTCGTGGCGTGTTTCCGTGCGATCGATGAGGTTCCACACGTCGTCGCTGTTGATCCGCTTCTCGGAGAACTGGTCGATCAGCACTTCTCCGTCGAGCAGCGCCACCGCGACGGCGTAGGCGACGTTCATCTGGGCACCGATCGGTTGCAGCGGGCGCACCGCCTTCCATCCGCCGTGTCCGTAGGCGGCTTCCGGCATGTCGATGTCGATCCGTTCGATCTGGTTGGCCTGCACCTTGTCCTCGGAGCGCAGTTGCAGTGCGGCGTCGATAGCAGCGTGCAACAGGCCCATGGCGGCATACGCCTTCACGGCGATCCGGTCGGTTTCCCATAAGGTGCCGAGGCCGGCGTATATCTGGCCTGAGTCAGGGTGGTGGCCCTCGCCGAACACAGACAGCCAGCCGCCGTACTCCCGCTCGAAGACGCGTTTGATGCCGACGTAGCCGGACGCAGCGAGCGCTGCGGCGGTCAGGCCGTTACGCGAGGCGAAACCGTGCTGCATGCGCTTGACCATCGACTCGAACTGCGCCGACATCAGACCACACGATTGGGTGGCCGCCATCCCAAGAGCGTCCTCGAATCCGGCGGCGTCCAGTCCGTACAGGATTCCTGCGGACGCGGCGGCAGACAGGGTGCCGAAGACCACGCCCGAGTGCCAGCCTCGGGAGATCATTTCGAGGCCTCCGAGCGCTTGTCCAACCCGCGGCCCCGTCTCGTAGCCGAGGATCGCGCCCAGCAGGAAACGAGCTCCGGAGACCCGACCCACCTGCGGGGCAGCCGCGAGCATAGCGGGGATGACCAGGCAGTTGCTGTGCAGAGGGGCGAGCGGATGGTAGTCGTCGAGTTCGAACCCCTGGATGAAACTGGAGTTGAGCATCGCGGCCGACGGGGCGCTGGTCGCTCGGCCGCCCCATCCGATGAGCAGGGCTTTCCCGGCATCGTCGAGGTTGGTGACGCCTTCCACTCCCTTGCGGGAGACGGGTAGCTGGGCACCGACGAGGGCGCAGGCGACGCCGTCGAGCAGCAGGTGCTTTGCGCGCTCGCGCACGGACGTGGGTATGTCGTCAAGCGTGGTGTTGGCGAGCCAGGTGGCAAGCCGTCCTGTGGGCCCATTCGGGTCGGTGGCGGCGCGGGCGCGTTTGCCCGCCACGTCGGCATCAACGGGTTTGCGGGTGATAGTCATGCGCAACTACTAATTAATGTAGATCTATTTATCGGGAATTTCCTTTTTGACTTTCCAATTCCAGCTCGTTCGATAGCTCGAACGGCTTTCCTGTGCAAGGCTTTAGCCGATTTTGTTCCGCAGTGTTCCCAGTAGTTGCGGAAGTGGCCGGTTTCGCGTCGGGCGGGGCCTTCGACGGCTGAAGACGCCGTTTTTCCCATCGATTCTGGCGACACTTCTCCCTGCATCCCCGGCGTCGTCATCGAAATTGGCTCCGCTTTGCACTCACTTTATCCCGCCGGCGACGGTAGCATCACGAGATCTTCGCCAGCATGCCCGCGAACAGCCGCCGCGTGAGAGGACTCTCCGCCAGCAGCAACCAGTAGAGCGAACTCATGAACGTTCACTTGAGCGATTCCCGGCGGGGCAAGAATATCCAATTGCCGCTGGCCGACCTGCTGCGGCAGTCGATCTATAGCCGCTTGGCCGGGTATGCGGATGTCAACGACGCCGCGCGCCTCTCTCAAGATCCGACCTTCCGGCTGATCGGTTCGGAAAAGATCTGGGAGCGCGGGGCGGCGTTGACCTCGCGGTTGCAGTCGTTTGAGACCGAAGTGCTGACGCAAGAAGAGAACCTTGCTGGGTTGGTTGCGCTCAACCGGGAGTTGGTCGCCAAGGCAGAGGCCATCGACTCACCGCGGCGGGTAGTGCTTGACATGGACAGCACCGAGGTCCGCGTCCATGGCCGGCAGGAACAAAGTGCCTACATAAGCCGAGACGTTCGTCCAGCTCGCGCACCAGAAGCAGACCACCGTCGGAGGTCACCCGAGCGCCCTGGAAATCGAGCTTCAACGAGCTGTTGAAGGAGAGCTGAAAGGGCCGATTTTGTCTCTCACCCACCGCCTCTCCACCTCCGCACCCCATCGATCGCATCCAAACCCATGCCCATCAGCGCGTTTAAGGGGGCGAGGGTCAGGCTGAGGGGGTCGCGCGAGAAGCTACGGCCGCTTGAACATCCGCTCCAGCGCGGCCGGCACCTCGAGCAGCGTGGCCACCCGATGCGGATGCACCACGCGCGCGCCGACGCCGAGGAAGTGCGCGCCCGCCCCGCTCGCCGCTTCGGCGTCGATCTGGCTGTCGCCGACGTACACCGCGCGCTCAGGCGCGACGCCCGCGCGCTCCAGGCACAGGCGCACGATGTCCGGTGCGGGCTTGGGGCGGACCTTGTCGCGCGCGCTCGCCACCGCGTCGAACACGCCGTCGAGGCCGAGATGCTCGATCAGCCCAAGCGTGGTGGCCGAGCGATTGGTCGCCAGCGCCACGCGGTAGCGGCGCTTCAATTCGAGCAGGAACGGCCGCAGCTCCAACGGCGGTCGCAGCAGCGCAAAGAACGGGGCGAAGTCGATCGTCCGCGCGACCTCGCGCATCCGCACGAGCTTGGCTGCGTCCTCGCGCGCGCGCAGCTCGAAGACCTGCATCGCGGCCAGGAAGATGCACGCCCGCTCCTCGTCGGGGCTGAGCGGCGGCTCGCCGATCTCGGCGAAGATCGCGTTGTAGTAAGCCATATTGGACTCGGCCGACTCGAACAAAACGCCGTCGGCGTCAAAGATGACCAGGTCAAGCATCGCGGGTAACGTCGTCCTCCGTAGCGTCTTGCGATATCATCTCGCTCAGGCAGGAGAGCATATCGCATGCCCCGGACGGAATCGCGGTTGCAAGACGGAACCTGATTTGCTCCAACGGAGTTGACCCGATAACAGTTGACGACACTCTTCCAGGGAGCGCATCAGGTGAAGGCTATCGTTTTTGAACAAACCGGCGACCCCAGCGTGCTCAAGTACGTCGAGGTCCCGAAACCCGAACTCGCGCCGGGGACTGCGCTGCTCAAGGTGCACGCCGCCGGAATCAACTTCGCCGACACCTTCTTCATTCGCGGCGAATACATGATCAAACCGCGGCTGCCCGACACGCCGGGGATGGAAGCGGCCGGAGTGATCGAGGCGGTCGCACCCGACGTCAAGGACCTGAAGCCCGGGATGCGCGTGACCTCGATCACGCTCAAGGCCTACGCCGAGTACTGCCTCGTCCGGCCCGCGCAGGTGATCCCGCTGCCCGACTTCGTCAGCTTCGAGGAGGGCGCCGCCTTTCCGATCCAGGTGCTGACCGCGTGGCACATCCTGCACACCGCGCATCAGACGGGCCCCGGCCAGACCGTGGTGGTGCATTCCGCCGCGGGCGGCGTCGGAATCGTCGCGGTGCAGATCGCCAAGGCGGCCGGCGCGCGCGTAATCGGCACCGTGTCGAGCGATTCCAAGACCGCGCTGGTCAAGCAGTATGGCGCCGACGAGGTGATCAATTACGAAAGCTCCGACTTCGCGGCCGAGACGATGCGCCTGACGGGCGGACGCGGCGCCGACCTGATCCTGGACGCGGTGGGCAAGCCGACCTTCGAGCCGGGCCTGAAGTGCCTCGCTCCGTTCGGCCACCTGCTGCTCTACGGACGCGCTGGCGGAGCGCCCGATCCGCTCAACGTGTTCCGGTTATTCGAGAAGTCGACCAAGGTGAGCGGCTTCGTGCTGCCGGTAGTGTTCGGGATGCCCGAGCTGATGCGCGAGGGGATCGAGAAGTCTTTCGCATTGATACGCGAGAAGAAACTCGAGCTGCTGATCGGCAAAACTTTTCCGCTCTCCCAGGCCGCCGAGGCGCTGCGCCTCCTGCAATCGCGTCAATCAGTCGGTAAACTGGTGCTGGTACCCTAGCGCAAGGCGTCAGACAGGAGCGTCGGCCACTTCGGCCGCCGTTGGGGAGATTCGATGGCCCCGCAAACAAATCAGCCAGGAATTGCGCAGCCGGGAATTGTGATGGTGGTGGGCGTGGGACCCGGACTCGGCGCCGCACTGGTGCGCCGCTTCGCCCAGGGCGGACACGCAGTTGCGATGGTCGCGCGCTCGCGCGAGTTCATGGACGGACTCGCCGCCGAGGTCAAGGCGGCCGGTGGCCGCACGCTGGCGGTAACCGCCGACGTCGGCGACGCAGCCGAGATTAACCGCGCCTTCGACACCGTGCGCTCGAAACTCGGCGCGCCCGAAGTGCTGCTGTACAATGCCGGCAGTGGCAACTGGGGTACGATCACCGAAATCACGCCCGAGCAATACGAGGACTCGTGGCGGGTCAACGCCTTCGGCGCATTTCTGTGCGCCAAGCAGGCCGTGACCGACATGATCAAGAACAAGCGCGGCGTGATGCTGTTCACCGGCGCGACGGCGGGAATCAAGGCGGGGCCGATGTCGGCGGCCTTCGGACCGGCCAAGTTCGCAGTGCGGGGACTCGCGCAATCGCTGGCGCGCGATCTTGGCCCGCGCGGAATCCACGTCGCCTACGTCAACGTCGACGGCATTATCGACATCCCGCACATCCGGTCGCGAATGCCGTCGCTCAAGGACGAGGATATCCTCAAGCCGGCCGCGATCGCCGAAGCTTACTGGTTCCTCGCCAATCAGGACCCGAGCGCGTGGACCCAGGAACTGGACGTGCGCCCGTTTAAGGAGAAATTCTAGGGTATACCGGCGCTAGTGCAGCGCAAGGGGGCTCATTGAGCAGTGAGTAAGCGATGAGTGTCCATCCGGCAAGCGGGCGTAAATCGGTGCGGATTCCCAAGGGACCGGCCAAGGTGATTCCTTTGCCGGCGGGCCGGCAGCGCCGGCGCGCTCGGCGCAAGGTCGGGATAGGAATCGCGTCGATTGGAATGGCGGCGGCGGCCGCGGCACTGGCATGGCTATACCTGGTGCCGCTCATCGGGCTCGCGCCCGACCTGACGGCCGGGATGAGCGCGCAGGAAGCGGAAATCCTGCGGCTGGTCAACGACGAGCGCAAGCGCGTAGGCGCGCCGGCGCTTAAATCCTCGCAGCGCCTGGTGCTGGCCTCGCGCGGCCACAGCTACGACATGGCGTTACGCAACTATCTCGGCCACGACGGCTCCGCCGGCGATACTCCCGCCGAGCGCGTGCGCGGCGTCGGCGTCGATTCCGCGGCGCTCGGCGAAAACATCTACCTGGACCGCGACACCGACCGCGCGAAGCTGGCCGAGCGCGCCGCAAAGGCATGGCTCAATAGCCCCGAGCATCGCGTCAACATGCTCTCGCCCGATTTCGCGACGACCGGCGTTGGAATCGCGCGCGCCGCCGACGGCACGGCCTACGTCACGCAAGATTTTGCCAAATAGATTTCGCAAAGTAGACGCAAAGTAGATTTGTAGGGGCCGTTGCGTGAACGGCCCTTTGAGGATCGGAATCGAACCGACGCCTTAGCCGAGGGCCTCGAACGTCCGCTCGAGCCATCGCATCACCTTGGCGTGCGCGTGAATTTCCGCCTCGGCGACCGGCGTAAACGGGACATTTAGCGCGCCGACCTGCGCCGCTACCGCGACGTCGGCGATCGACAATTCCGCACCGCATAGAAATTGCCCGTCGACCATCGGGTCCAGCCAATCCAGCGCGGCCCTGAATTTCTCGCGCTGCTCGCCGACTCCCAAGCGGCCGAGCCCCTGCCCTCGCAACTGCCCGCGCGTCTGGCGCGCAAAGAGCAACTTCACCATCGGCCTCACCGCGGCCGGTATCGGACTGAAAATGACCGCGGCAAACTTCGCGAACTGCTCCGAGACCTGCCATCGTTCATACACGACGTGCCAGTAGAGCGATTCGTCGGCCCAGTCTTCGAGCATCAGGGCTATCGCGCGCGTCCGCGGCTCCTGCGGATAGAGCCGCGGCTCCGGATGATGCGTTTCGAGATGGCGGATGATGTCGGTGGAATCGGCGAGCTTAACGCCGTCGTCGATCATCACCGGCAGCTTGCCGCGCGGGTTGAGCTTGCGCACCTGGATCGGCGAGGTCGCATTGATGGTGTCGAACGGGATGCGCTTGTAGCGCATCGCGTCGCGAACCTTGACGCAAAAGGGCGACGCCGATTCCAGATCGCCCAGCGGACCAAATTGGTAAAGTTGGATGTTCGCCATAATGCTTTTCTCTATCACGAGACCTGCGCCCGTCGAACCCGATCGAAGCGGCAAAACAAGCAACTGGCGCTTGGGCCTCCGAGCGCCTAGAATTAAACTCACCAAGTAACGACAAACGAACAAGGTAATTATCAATGGAACGAGTTGAACTCACCCGCGAATGTGAGGCGGTCCAGGTGCCGCTCGGCAGTCCGATCACGTTGGAGAAGGGCCTCGAGGTCTTCATCACCCAATCCCTCGGCGGCAGCTTCACCGTGCAGGTGCCGGCCTACGGAGGGCTCTACCGCATCACCGGCAAGGACGCCGACGCGCTCGGCAAAAGCTCCGCGGACGCCGCCTCGCCGGCCGCCGCTTCAGGAGACCTCGAAGCGATGGTCTGGGAGCAGCTCAAGACCTGCTACGACCCCGAGATTCCGGTCAATATCGTCGACCTCGGGTTGGTCTACGCGATGGAAGTGGCGCCGCTCGACGGGGGCGCCAAACGGGTCGACGTCAAGATGACGCTCACCGCGCAGGGCTGCGGGATGGGAGCGTCGATCGCGATCGACGCGCGCCAGAAACTGCTCTCGCTCCCCGGCGTCGCGGAGGCCAACGTCGACCTGGTATGGGATCCGCCGTGGACCCCGCAAATGATCTCGCCCGAAGGCCGCGAGCGCCTGGGCCTCGACTGACGCAAGCGGGGCTTTCATCACGGCGTTTCTGACGAGAGCGCAGCCCCCGACCGGGCTGCGCTTCGTTGATACGGGCCCATGTTTTGAGCCGGGTCATATTTGACATGGTGGCTCGCGTCCGGTAGCTAAGAGGGTTCGGATCAAAGGCATGTTTGCAATCGTAAGGACAGGCGGAAAGCAGTACCGCGTCGGCGTCGGCGACCAGATAACCGTCGAGCGTATCGTGGGCGACGTCGGCGCCGAGATCGAACTGGCGGACGTGCTCGCGATCGGCGGCGACGAAACGCCCGTGATCGGTACGCCGACCGTTCCCGAAGCGGCCGTGCGTGCGCGAATCGTGCAGCAGCCGCGCGGCACCAAGGTCATCGTGTTCAAGAAGAAAAAGCGCAAGAATTACCGGCGCAAGCGCGGCCATCGCCAGGAACTGACCGTGCTCAAGATCGAGGAGATCAAGCGAGGCGCGGCCTAGCGCTCGCATCAAGCTTTTTTCGCCGGCGCATCGCGCCGGCACTATCACAGGGAGACAGGCTCGTGGCGCATAAGAAAGGACAAGGCTCGACGCGCAACGGCCGCGACAGTCCGGGACAGCGCCGCGGCATCAAGATCTACGCCGGCGAGACCGTTCGCGCCGGCAATATCCTGGTCCGTCAGGTCGGCACGCGGGTTCATCCGGGACGCAACGTCGGGATGGGCCGCGACTTCACTCTTTACGCACTGGTCGACGGGGTGGTCAAATACGAGACCTACCGCACCGACAAGCGGCGCGTGCGGATCGAGCCGGCGGTGGCGCCTGCGAACGAGCAGCGGGCCGAGGCGGCGAGCGAGCCGCCGGCCGAAGCACAAGCCTAGGCTCGGCACGGCTTAGAATTTTGACTTCCAAGCCCCGCGGCCGCGCCGCGGGGCTTTTTGTTTATTTATTACGATGATGGGTGTCGCCATTCCGCAATCTGCCGCACAACTGTGGAGGTACTCGCGATGCGACTCGGACTGCTATACGGCTTTTCTCATTCCCACGACTCGCTCAACCTGGTGCTCGAAGCCGAACGGCTCGGCTACGACTCGGTGTGGACTGGCGAGGCGTGGGGCTCGGACACGATCGTGCCGCTCGCGTGGGTTGGCGCGCTGACCAAAAAGATTCGCCTCGGCACGGCGATTATGCAGATGCCCGCACGCACGCCGGCGATGACGGCGATGACCGCGATGACGCTGGACGCGATGTCGGGTGGACGTTTCATCCTCGGCGTAGGGCCGTCGGGGCCGCAGGTGGTCGAAGGATGGCACGGAGTGCCGTACGGCAAGCCGCTGGTGCGCTATCGCGAGTATATCGCGATCCTGCGCAAGATTTTCGCGCGCGAGGCGCCGCTGGAGTTCCAGGGCTCCGAGTACCAAATCCCGTATCGCGGCCCCGGCTCGACCGGCTTGGGCAAGCCGCTCCGCCCGATCCTGCACGGCCGGCGCGACATGGAAATCTACATGGCGTCGATCACGCCGAGCGGGGTGGCGCTCGCGGCCGAAATCGCCGACGGTGTAATTCCAGTGTGGATGAACCCCGAGCAATGGGATCTGTTCACGCCGAGCCTCGAGCGCGGATTCAAGAAGGCCGCCGGCGCGCGCGACCCCAATAAATTCGACCTCGCGCCGTTCGTGACCTGCGTGATGGGCCCCGACGTGGCTAAGTGCCGCGAGCCGGTGAAGCAGAACCTGGCGTTCTATATCGGCGGGATGGGCGCGCGCGACAAGAATTTCTACAACGACTACGCGCGGCGCGCCGGTTACGAGGAAGCGGCGAAAAAAATCCAGGACCTGTTTCTCTCCGGCAAGCGCGACGAGGCCGTCGCCGCGGTGCCCGACAAGCTGGTCGACGAAATCGCTCTGGTTGGGCCGCGCGAGCGGATCGCCGAGCGTGTCGCCGCCTGGAAAGCCTCGCCGGTAAAGACAATGCTTATCGGGACGCGCCAGGTCGACGCCATGCGCGCGCTGGCTGAGCTGCTCCTGTAGCCGTCGCGCGCGATCGCTGACAGCTTTGAGCGATGAAGTTCGTCGATGAAGCGCGGGTGTTCGTGGCCGCCGGCAAAGGCGGCGACGGCGCGATCGCGTTTTTGCGCGAGAAGTATCGCCCCTTCGGCGGACCGGCCGGCGGCGATGGCGGCCGCGGCGGCGACGTGATCTTCGAGGTCAACGAGGGGCTCGCGACGCTGCTCGATTTCAAATATAACCCGCGCCTGGTCGCGCGCGACGGAGAAGCGGGCCGCGGCAAACAGCAGTACGGCCACGCCGGCGGCGACCTCGTTGTGCGAGTGCCGCCGGGCACGATGGTCTTTGACGAGGAAAGCGGCGAGATGCTTGCTGATCTCGTGATGCCGGGGGCGCGCGCGGTCGTCGCGCACGGCGGGATGGGCGGCAAGGGCAACATGCACTTCACCACCTCGACGCGCCGCGCGCCCAGAATCGCCACGCCGGGCGGCCCAGCCGAGCAGCGCTGGGTCAAAATCGAGCTCAGACTTGTCGCTGATGCCGGCCTGGTCGGCCTCCCCAACGCCGGCAAGTCGACGCTGCTTGCTGCCGTCAGCGCGGCGCATCCGAAGATCGCGCCCTATCCTTTCACCACGCTCACGCCCAACCTGGGCCGCGTCCAGCTTGCCGACGGCACCGGCTTCAGCCTCGCCGACGTCCCCGGCCTTATCGAGGGCGCTCATCTCGGCCACGGCCTGGGCATCCGCTTTTTGCGCCATCTCGCGCGCACGCGGGTGCTTATCTACGTCCTCGATCTGAGCGCCAACCCCGAGCACGACTTCCTGACCGTGCGCAGCGAACTCGCGGCGTTCGACCCGATGCTCTCCGCGCGGCCGGCGCTGATCGCGCTCAACAAGGTCGACCTCGTCGGCGCCGAGCGCGCGGAAGAGACGGCGCGCGCAATCGCCTCGCTCGCGGCCGAGCATGCGATCGACTCGGTCTTCGTCATCTCGGCCGAGGAGCGTATCGGACTCGAGCCGTTGGTCGCGGCGATCGCGCGCTTGCTCGGGCTGGGCGCGGTCGAGGCGCAATGTCCCAGGTAAGTTACAAGCAGGAGCACGTCGCGCATGCGCGCCGAGTCGTGGTCAAGGTCGGGAGCGCCGTGCTCTCTGACGCCGACGGTTTGCGACCCGAGATAATCGCGCGCCTGGCGGCTGAGATCGACGCGATCGTGCGCGCGGGACGCGAAGTCGTGGTGGTGACCTCGGGCGCGATCGTGGCCGGGCGCGCGCGGCTGGAAAAACTCGGCGGCGCAGGCGTGGCGGCGCGCCAGGCGGCCGCGGCCACCGGGCAGATCGAGCTGATGGGCGAATGGGCGCGCGCGTTCGGCGCCGTGGGACGCACGGTCGCTCAACTTTTGCTCACCCATCAGGATCTCGCCGAGCGCGTGCGACGCACCAACGCGATTCACACGATCCAGACCCTGCTCGAAGCGGGCGTCGTGCCGATCGTCAACGAGAACGACACCGTCGCGGTCGAAGAGATCCGGATGGGCGACAACGATGTGCTCTCCTCGTTGGTGGCCGGGATGGCGCAGGCGCAACTGCTGGTGATCCTGAGCGACGTGCCCGGCGTCCTCACCGGCAATCCGCGCAAGCGGCCCGACGCGCAACTGATCCCGCTCATCACCGACGCCGAGGCCGGCATGCGCGGACTGGTGGCCGATAGCGCGGGGCCGCTCGGAAGCGGTGGGATGGCGACCAAGCTCAAGGCGGCGCAGCAGGCGGCGCGCGCCGGAATCGCGGTGATTATCGCGCCGGGCCGCACCGAAAATGCGCTCGGTGCTGCGCTCGATCCGGCTCGCGAGTGCGGCACGCTGGTGCTGCCCACGCGAACCAGGCTCAAGAGCCGCAAACATTGGATCGCGTTTGCGCTGCGCCCGGCCGGCGCGCTGACCGTCGACCGCGGCGCTGCCGAGGCGCTCAGAAAAAAGGGCCGCAGCTTGCTGCCCTCGGGCATCCGCGAGGTCGCGGGCGAGTTCAAAAGCGGCGACTGCGTGAGCCTGTTGGATCACGAAGGCGTCGAGTTCGGCCGCGGGCTGGTCAATTATCCCGCCGCCGATATACTGAAGGTGAAGGGGAGGCGCTCCAATGATATATCGCGCACGCTCGGCTACAAGGTCGCCGACGAGATCATCCATCGCGACAACTTCGCGCTGATCGAAGAACTGGCATGAACCCGTGAACCACTCTCGCAACCCAGGCGCTCCGAAAATGCAATGAGCCTCGAGACCGAAACCCTCGACGCGCTCAAACGCGCGCGCGACGCCGCCCGCGCTCTGGCGCTATGTCCCAGCGCGCAAAAAAATCAGGCGCTCGGCGCACTGGCCGCGATGTTGCGCGAGGAGCGCGGCGCGATCCTGGGCGCCAACGCCGACGACCTCGAGCGCGCGCGCGCTTCCGGGATGGCCGGGGCGTTCGTCGAACGGCTCACGCTCAATGACGCGCGGATCGAGGCGATGGCCCGCGGCGTCGAGGAGGTCGCGGCCCTGCCCGACCCGGTCGGCGAAGTGATCGCCAAGTGGCGGCGGCCCAACGGTCTCGAGATTTCGCAAGTCCGCGTGCCGATTGGCGTGATCGCGATCATCTACGAGTCGCGGCCCAACGTCACCGTCGACGCCGGCGTGCTGGGGCTGAAGGCCGGCAACGCGGTGGTGCTGCGCGGCGGTAAAGAGGCGCTCGCCTCGAATGCGTTTCTGGCCGGGCTGATCGTCCGCGCCTTGGAAAGCGCCGGCATCGCGCGCGACGCTCTTAGCTTCGTCGGAAATTCCGATCGCGAGGTGATCCAGGTCCTCAAGCGCCATCCCGAAGCGATCGATCTGATCATTCCGCGCGGCGGCAAGGCGCTGAAGGAGGCGCTTGCAGGATCGGCCGTCCCGCTGTTGCCGCATTTCGACGGCCTCTGCCACATCTATGTCGATCGTACCGCCGATTTGAAAATGGCCGAGGAGATTTGCTTCAACGCCAAGTGCAGCCGGCCCTCGGTATGCAACGCGATGGAGACCCTGCTAGTGCATCGCGAGGCTGCGCCGCGTTTTCTGCCGCTACTGGCCGCGCGGATGGAACGCGCGGGGGTCGAGTTGCGCGGCTGCGAGCGGACCTGCGCGATCGTCCCGAGCGCGAAGCCGGCCCGCGATGCCGACTGGGACACCGAGTTCCTCGACCTGGTCCTGGCGGTGAAGGTCGTCGACTCGCTCGACGAGGCACTGGCGCATATCGCGCGCCACGGCTCGGGCCTCGCCGATGCGATCGTGACGAGCGACAATGAGGCCGCCACGCGCTTTCAACACGAAGTCGACTCCGCGACCGTGTACGTCAACGCGTCGACCCGCTTCACTGACGGCTTCGAGTTCGGTTTCGGCGCCGAGACCGGAATCTCGACCAATCGCCTGCACGCGCGCGGACCGATGGGCCTGCGCGAACTGACCATCTACAAATACCTCGTCACCGGCAACGGACAGGTGCGCAATTGAAGCCCGTACGAAGCGCCAGGCGACGCGGCGGCGCCGCCGCATCCGCCCCAGCCGCCGCGCTCGCGCGCGGCCCGTTTGAATTGGACGGCCCCACATCATGCGCGTAGGACTGCTGGGCGGCAGCTTCAATCCGATCCACTTCGGCCATCTGCGCTCGGCCGAGGAGGTGCGCGAGGCGCTCAGGCTCGACCTGGTTTACTTCGTGCCCGCGGCGATGCCGCCGCACAAATCTGCCGAAGGACTCGCGCCGCCCGAGCATCGGTTGGCGATGGTGCGGCTCGCGACCAAGGGCAACCGCCACTTCATGGTCTCGGACGTCGAGATTCGGCGCGCCGGGCGCTCCTACACAATCGACACCGTGCGCCATTTCCTCGCGACGCTGCGCGCGCCCTCGACGCTATTCCTGATGATGGGCACCGACGCTTTTGCCGAGCTGGAGACCTGGAAGGATTGCGACGAACTGGTGCGCCAGAGCTCGATAGTGGTGCATACGCGCCAGCCGGCCGGCGACGAGGAGCCGCCGCGAATTTCGCTTGCCGCACTTAAACGCTTTGGTTACATTAGAGAGGACGATCATTACGTGCATCCGAGCGGGCAGACACTTTCATTCGTAGCCACCACGAGCTTCCCGGTTTCCGCAACGCTCATTCGTGAAAAACTTCATCGCCAGCACTCCGTCCGCTATCTGATGCCGGGCGACGTGGTCGACTATATCCAGCGGCACGGGCTGTATTGACGGCGCCAGTGATTTTAAGAGCACTATTTCACAAAGCGATTTGTTCCGTGTCTGCCGCCGATCGGCGGCTCCGTCCTTCGCCGCGCCCCGCGTGAATTCGCAAGAGAAGGCCATAGCCGCCGCGCAAGCGGCGCTCGAGAAGAAGGCTTACGACCTGGTCGTGCTCCAGGTCCAGCATCTAAGCTCGATCGCGGACTACTTTCTGATCGCGACCGGCCGCTCGGACGTGCAGGTGCGCGCGATTGCGCGCGGAATCGAGGAACGGATGGGCCTCGAGGGCGAGCACGCGCTGTCGGTTGAGGGCACCAGCCACGGCCATTGGGCGGTGCTCGACTTCAACGACGTCGTGGTGCACGTCTTCTTCGAGGACACGCGCGAATTTTATCGTCTCGAGCGCAACTGGCTCGACGCGACCGAAGTGCCGCTGCCTGAGCCGTATCGCAGCCAGGCGCGCGATCTGCGCCTGCGCGCGCTCGGCTGAACTCCCCCGCCTTACACTGCGGCGTCGCGATGCTCCAGTAAAAACGGCAGCATCGCGGCGTTGAACTCGCGCGGCCGTTCGATGTTCGGCAGATGGCCCGCGTTCTTGATGATCGTCAGCTGCGCACCGGCAATCCGCTCGGCCATCGAGCGCGCCAGCGACGGCGGCGTGAGCATATCTTCCTCGCCCACTACCACGTGCGCCGGAACGCGAATCTTCTCAAGCTCGATCTGCACGTCCGGCCTGGCAGCGCCCTGGAGGGTCTTGATGTAGGACTGCCTGTGCAGCGCGCACATGCTGTCGACAAAACGCTGAAATACCGCCGGCGGCGCAGACTTGCTGATTAGCGATTGCGCGACCCCCGGCGCGATCTCTTTCAGCTCTTTGCCCGCGAGCAGCGGCTCCAGGCGCAGCCGGACGAACTCGCGGCTCTGCTCGGGGCTGATATGGCTGAAGCCGGGCAGCGAATCGCAAATCGTCAGCGTCGCCACGCGCTCGGGAAAGAGCGCATTGAAGTCCATCGCGATAAGCCCGCCCATCGAGAGCCCGACCAGATGCGCCTTGCGCGCGCCAAAGTGGTCGAGCACGCGATTGAGATCGCGCGCGAAGTCATGGAAGTCGAGCGGCCCCTCGTAATCGTCGCTCATTCCGTAGCCGCGCGCGTCCCACGACGCGGCGCGGAAATGCCGTCCCAACTCAGGAAGCTGGTCGTGCCAGTTGGTGCGATTGCCGCCGATCCCGTGCATGAAGACGACCAGCTTGCCCTCGCCCATGTGATCGACGGCGATCCTGGGTGCGGGCGGGACGAGCTCAGTTTTCCACTGTGCCATTTGGGGTGAGGCTCCTTTTGCGTGCGGCGCGAATTCGGCGAAATCCAGCCTGCCCGTTACGCGCCGATTGTGCGGCGTCCGCGCTTAAGCTGTTACAAACTCTGCGAGAACTCTGCAAGAACTTTGCGAAAACTAATAGGAACTTTGCAAGGACTTTGAGGAGCAAGGCCGCGCGAGCGGCTATTATCGGAGGGCCCCCGGCGCTAACATCCGCATCATGGATGAGGGACGAGCATCGTGGGCCGTATCGCCGCTAAAGGCGGAACGCCGATGAGCGACGCCGCGCAGCCGGGCGAGCCACCGCGGTCCGCATCCGCGCAGTTCCACCGCAATCCCGAGTCGTTCGCGCGGATGTCGGCGCTGATGTCCTCCAGCGCGGATGCGAAATTTCTCCACTACATGGTCTCTATCTCGGGCGTTGCGCGCCAAGACCGCGTACTCGAGGTCGCTTGCGGCCCGGGCGCATGCGCGCTCGCGTTTGCCGAGCGATGCGGCCGGGCGGTCGGTCTCGATCCTTCCGCCGAGTTGATCGCCGAGGCGCGAGCGGCGGCGGCGCGCCGCGGCGCCGGTAATGCGGAATTCATCGTCGGTGAAGTCGAGCGGATGGGGTTTCGCGACGGCGCTTTCGATGCGGCCGTCTGCCGTTTCTCGTTCCATCACTTCACCGATCCCGCGCGCGTGTTCGCCGAGATGGCACGGGTGATCGGGCCGCAAGGATGGATGGTGGTGGTCGACGTGACGGCCTCGGACGATCCGGTCAAGGCTGCGCTGCATAACGAGCTGGAGCGGCTATGCGATCCGACGCATGTGCGGACGCTCGCGGCCTCGGAGTTCGAGCGGATTTTCAACGCCGAGGGTTTCACCGTTGCGATGAAAATCGCGCGGCAGTCGCTCAGCACGGTCGAGGAGTGGACGAGTTGGGGACCGGCGCCGTCGGAAAATATTCCGATCATCCGCGCGATACTCGAAGACGCGGTTGATGACGATCGGCCCGGACTCGCGCTCCAGCGCGACGCCGGCACTATCCGCCTTATGCACACCAGCGTAAGTTTTGTCCTTGAACGTACTTGACGACAATGCGTCCAAGTCGCGAGTGATTGAAAAAGATCAGGCTACGATGCTGACGAGCTTGTCGGGGACGTAGATGATCTTCTTGGGCTGCTTGCCGTCGAGATGGCGCGCGACGGCTTCGCTCCTGAGCGCCATCCCTCGCACTTCCTCTTCGGGCGTCCCGGCGCCGACCTGAAGGCGGTCCCGCACCTTGCCGTTGACCTGCACCACCACCGTGACCATCTCGTCGCGCGCGAGGTCCTCGGAGAACTTCGGCCACGGCTCGAGATGGACCGACGCCGTATGTCCTAGCGCGCGCCACAGCTCCTCGGCGATATGCGGAGCCATCGGCGCGAGCATCACCACGTAGGTCTCGAACGCGAAGCGGCCGGCCTCTGCCGGCGCGAGCTTCGTCAGGTAGTTGAGCTGATCCATCAGCGTGGCGAGTGCGGTGTTGAAGCGGAGCCGCTCGATATGGTCGGTGACGGTTTTGATGGTTTTGTGGGCGCGGCGCGTGGTCTCGGCGCTGGGATTGCCAACCGGGCTCCCGGCCTCGACGAAGCGGCGCATCGCGTTCCACACGCGCGAGAGATAGCGCGCGGTACCGAACACGCCCTCTTCGTTCCAGTTGGTCGGTTCCTCGAACGGACCCATGAAGAGCTCCCAGAGCCGGAGCGCGTCGGCGCCGTACTTTTCGACCATCGCGTCGGGCGTGACCACGTTGCCCTTGCTCTTGGACATCTTCTGGCCGTCGGCGGCCCAGATCATTCCCTGGTTGCGGAGCACTGCGAATGGCTCCTTGAACTTCACCAGGCCCGCGTCGAACATCACCTTGGTCCACATCCGCGCGTACAGCAGATGCATCACGGCATGCTCGGCGCCGCCGACGTAAAGATCGACCGGCAGCCAGTAATCGACCTGCGGGGGATCGAACGGCCCACGGTCGTAATGCGGCGAGGCGAAGCGCAGAAAGTACCACGACGAGCAGGCGAAGCCGTCGAGCGTGTCGGTCTCGCGCTCGGCCGGGCCGCCGCACTTGGGACAGATGGTATTGACGAACTCGGGCGCGTTGGCGAGCGGCGATCGCCCGGTGCCCGAGGGCTGGTAGTTCTTCATGTCGGGCAGCAGGACCGGAAGCTGCTCCTCGGGGACCGGCACAATACCGTCGCGCGGACAGTAGACGATCGGGATCGGACATCCCCAATAACGCTGGCGTGAGATTAGCCAGTCGCGCATCCGGTAGGTGACGGTGGAGCGGCCGATCTCGTGCTCCTCGGCGTACTTGCACACGGCGCGGATCGCATCGGCGGTCTTCATCCCGTTGAGGTTGAGTTCGCCGTTGGACGAGTTGATATTGACGCCGTAGTCGGAGAACGCGCGGCCTGCGGGCGGCGGGCTGCCGTCGGCGGGCGCGGTGACCAACGGAATCTCCAGGCCGTACTTGCTCGCGAACTCGTAGTCGCGCTGATCCTCGCCGGGAGCGCCCATGATCGCGCCGGTGCCGTAGCCCATCAGGACGTAGTCGGCGATCCAGATGGGCACGAGCTTGCCGTTGAACAGATTGCGCGCGTATGCGCCGGTGAAGACGCCGGTCTTTTCCTTGACCGTCGAGAGCCGTTCGATTTCGCTCTGGCGCCGCGCCTGCGCGACGTACTCCTCGACCGTGGAGCGCTGCTCGGCCGTCGTGACCTCGGCGACCAGCGGATGCTCCGGCGCGAGCACCATGAACGAAACGCCGAAGACCGTATCCGGGCGGGTAGTGAAGAAGCGGACCTCCTTGCCCGGATGGCCTTCCACCGGGAAGGCCAGTTCCGCGCCCTCGGAGCGCCCGACCCAGTTGCGCTGCATCAGCTTGATCGGCTCGGGCCAATCAATCCCCTCGAGGTCGTCGAGCAAGCGGTCGGCGTAGGCGGTGATCCTGAAGAACCACTGCTCGAGGTCCTTCTTGGTGACCGGCGTGTCGGTGTGCCGCCAGCAGCATCCGTTGATCACCTGCTCGTTGGCCAGGACGGTGCGGCATTTCTCGCACCACCATTGCGAGCTAATGGCCCGGAAGGCGAGCCCCCGCTTGAGCATCAGCAGGAAGAACCACTGCGTCCAGCGATAGTACTCGGGAGTGGACGAATTGATTTCGCGCGTCCAGTCGTAGGCGCATCCGACCAACTTCAACTGTCGCTTGAAGTTCGCGGCGTAACGCGGAACGGTCTCCTTGGGATGCAGCCCCTTGAGCAGAGCGTCGTTCTCGGCCGGCAGTCCAAACGCGTCCCAGCCCATCGCGTGCAGGACGTTATAACCGGACATCCGCTTATAGCGGCCGATCACGTCGCAGGGAACGTAGTTGTGCAGATGGCCGACCGAAAGACCGTCGCCCGAGGGATAGGGAAACATCTCGAGCACGTAGAACTTTGGCCGATCGCGATCCTCGCGCGTGAGGTAGAGGTCGGCGTGGTCCCATTCGGCTTGCCAGTAGGGCTCGATCTTCCGGGGCTCGTAGCGTTCGTCCATCGGCATTCGATAATTCTCTCCGGGGGATCAACTCTAGCGCGCCGAACCCCGCCGGTTGAAACCGAGACGCGAGGCGTCCCGGCGCGCACGCCATCCTGACCACAGGCGCGGAAGTCGCGAGGGCGACAAAACGGGTTGGTGCGCACGATACTTGTTGATAAGGCTCTTGTCACGAAAGGGCCGGGGCGCGACAATGGCACTATCGGCAGGTAAGCTGAAGGGCACGTCCCAGATGAAAACGCGGAAGGTCAATTACGACGGCCGCAGATGGTTAACTCCGTGGCACTTTGCGGTGTTCGCGATGGGCGCGGTGGCCGGTTCGATCCTGGGCGGTTTCTACGGGGCGGCTTATACGAGTGCCGCGGTCATCGTGACCTGCTGGTTCACGGCGCTGATGTTAGTCGCCTTCGATCGTTCGCGAATCCGCGCACCACGCAACGCGACGCCTGGACGGCGCTGGCAGTCGCCGACGCGTTCGAGCGGCGGCGCGAGCGCCACGCCGGTCCAGCCGGCGGGACGCCGCGGGACTGGTGCGGCGGTGAACCTTGACGCGGCGCGGCGCTCGCACCTGCGCACCATCGCAGGCGGCAAAAGCGAGCCACCCTGGCGCGCATCCTGAGCGCGGCGCTCGAAACATCGCGACAGCAAGAATCACTGCATCGGCGATCTCGGCGCGTCTCGCGCACCGTTTCATGCCGCACCCACATACTCCGTACTTGACATTGCATACCTGACGCGCGCATTTGACATTGCATACGTACACGCCCGGACTGCGCTGCGTATGGAGGTCAACCGCGATGCGAGCCTTCGTGATGAAAGGGATTGGCAAGGTCGGATTCGCAGATAAACCGATTCCGATTCCCGGTCCGACCGACGCCATCGTCAAGACCACCAAGGCCCTCATCTGCACCTCTGACGTACATACAGTCAATGGCGCGATCGGGCCGCGCGACAATCTCACCCTCGGCCACGAGGCGGTCGGCAGGGTTCATCAGGTTGGCGCCGCGGTCAAACGCTTCAAGCCGGGCGATCACGTGCTGGTCGGCGCGATTACGCCCGAGTGGGGTGACGCGGCCTCGCAGGCCGGACACTCCTCGCAATCCGGCGGCGCGTTGGGCGGATGGAAATTCGCTAACATCAAGGACGGCGTGTTCGCCGAGTACTTCCACGTCAATGAGGCCGACGCCAACATGGCGCACATCCCGGCCGCCGTTGCCGACGACTCGGCGGTCTACTGCTGCGACATGATCTCGACCGGACTGATGGCGGCCGAGAACGCGAACATCCCTCCCGGCGGCACGGTCGCGGTATTCGCGCTCGGCCCGGTCGGACTGATGGCGGTGGCGGGAGCGCGGATGCTCGGCGCGGGACTGATCATCGGTGTCGACTCGATACCACGCCGCCAGGAACTCGCGCGCTCGTACGGCGCGGACGTGACCGTTGACTTCGAGAAAGAAGACGCCGTCGCGCGCGTCATGGATTTGAGCGGCGGCGAGGGTGTCGACTCCGCGATCGAGGCGCTGGGCGGTGACGTCTCCTTTCAAAACGCGATCCGGGTCACCAAGCCGGGCGGCACCATCTCCAACGCCGGCTATCATGGCAAGGGCGAGTTCGTGCACATCCCGCGGATGGAATGGGGCGTGGGGATGGCGGAAAAAACGATTCGCACGGGGCTATGCCCGGGCGGGCGGCTGCGGATGGAGCGGCTGTTGCGCCTGCTCCAGGGTGGCCGAGTCGATCCGACGCGCCTTACCACGCATACCTTTCGCTTCGACGAGTTGGAGCGGGCATTCGGGATGATGGAGCGCAAGCTCGATGGGATCATAAAGCCGCTGATCCTGTTCTAGTCCACGAGCCTACTCGCCGCATCGGTTCTCATTTTGAGACATTCGCGGTCTCGCAAGCGAGACAACCTGTCTCGTTCATGCGTTATCGCCTCGTTAGTGGGTAAGACGATCATCGTCATCAGACCCGCCCCCGTTGGCACGTCCAATGCGATTACCATCGAGCAATTGGTAACCTCTGTAACAAGCGGGCGGGAGACGGGATGGAACCGGCGGTGATTGTGATAGGCGCCGCGATGCCGATTGTCGCGGTATGTTTCGTTTACGTTGTGGTCATACAGGCCATACGGCGGCGCGACACGATCATCGCCAGTCAGCGCGTGGCCGCGACCGAACTGCGTCAACGCGCCGAGCACCAGATGGCCCGCGCGCGCGACCTGGCGCTCGAAACCGCACGCCTGCGCTCCGAGTTCCTCGACAATATGAGCCATGAAATTCGCACGCCGCTCAACGGCATCGTCGGGATGACCCGGCTCCTGCTCGATGCGGGACTCACCGCGGAGCAGCGCGAGTACGCTGAGGCGGTGCGGCTGAGCGGCCAGGCCCTGTGCGGCCTCGTGGACGATGTGCTGGATTTCTCCAACCTGTCCCACGGCCAGTTCGTCCTCGAGGAGAGCACCTTCGACCCTCACAATGCGATGGAGCGGGTGGCGGCGCAATTCGTGCGGCAGGCGCAAAAGCGCGGCGTCAAGCTGACGCTCGAGCTCGACGAGCAGCTACCGCATCTGGTGGCGGGGGATTCGGATCGCCTCGAGCAAATTCTGAGCAACCTGGTGAGCAACGCGGTCAAGTTTTCCAACCAGGGCGAAATCATGATGCGCGCCAGGCAAATCGAGGAGTCGGCGGGCGAGGTGACGCTTTCGTTCGAGGTGAGCGACACAGGAATCGGTATCGCGGGCGACCAACAAAGCGCGATCTTTCAGCCGTTCTCGCAAGTGGACGGATCGACCAGCCGCAACTATGGCGGCTCGGGATTGGGCCTCGCGATCGCGGCGCAGCTGGTGCGCCAGATGGGCGGCCAGATCGAGGTGGAGAGCGAGTTGCGCCGCGGCTCGACCTTCCGCTTCACCGCGCGCCTGGCCAAAACCGGCCGACAAATGGCGGAAGGCGTTGCACGCGCCATTAGCCACCTCGGCGAGACGGGCAAGCCACCGGCGATCAAGGTCCTCGTGGCCGAAGATAACCCGGTCAATCAGAAACTTGCGCAAAGTCAACTCAGCACCCTCGGCTTCGTGACCGACGTGGTGAGCGGGGGCCGCGAGGCGCTCGACGCGCTCGCGCTCAAGCCCTATCCGATCGTTCTGATGGATTGTCAGATGCCGGGCATGGATGGCTACGAGGCGACTGCCGAGATTCGCCGGCGCGAAGCGGGCTCCGCGCATCGGACCATCGTCATCGCGATGACCGCCCATGCGTTGAGCGGCGCGCGCGAGAAGTGCCAAGCCGCGGGGATGGATGATTACATCAGTAAGCCGGTGGACGTGGACGACCTCGACGCAACGCTGAAGCGCTGGACGCAGGCATCGTCACCGGTCGCGGACGAGGGGCGCTCGCACAACGGCGACGCGCACTCGCGCGTCACCGACGCGCCCTCGCACGTGAGCGACGCGCACTCGCGCAACGGTCATCGGACTTGAAAAGTTTTGCTTGAAAAAAACTTCGCCGGAAAATTCTGACGATGCTCTAACCGAAGTGCATAACGCATTCGCGGCCGCAACGCGCGGGTCGCCTCGCAACCCGCGCCTCACGGCCGCGTTCAAAGACTCGGCAAGCGCCCTCGCCCGCCAGATCTGGGAGATCTGAATATCGATACTTGGACTGCTACCAGCGCCGGCCACCACCGCCACCGCCGCCACCACCCCCGCGGCCGCCGCGGCCACCACGGTCGCGATCGCCACCGCCGCCGCCACCGGGACGGGGCCCTTGCTCGCGCGCCTCGTTCACCTTGATGCTGCGGCCCTTGAGTTCGGTGCCGTTGAGCTCCGAGATCGCGCGCGCCGCTTCGTTGGAATCAGCCATCTGCACGAAGCCGAAACCGCGCGATTGACCGGAGAACTTGTCGGTTACGACGGCTACATTGTCGACCTTGCCGATCTGTCCGAACAGCGCTTCCAGATCCTCGTTGGTCACGGAAAAGGCCAAGTTGCCTACGTACAGCTTTGCGGGCATCTAATCTGCGCCCTCCTCATATATTCGCCGGAAGCGCTCGGACAGAGAAGCTCGCGAAGCGTGCGGGCTTAAGTGCGGGGTACTAGCCGGTTGCGATTGCTTCTATGCTCCGATGGTGTCGATGTCAAGGCGCTTTGCGCGCGGCGTCTCGTGCAGCGATCGACGAGAGCACTACTCAGATTCCCAGGTTACAAAAATCAGGCTACAAACTGAGATTACAAAATGCATTGCGAGGGGCACGCGTCGCGGCTCGCGCCGCGCGGGTTTTCCATTGCCATCGCGACGATCGATCGCGCTCCGATTTGGCGCGACTACTGCCGCACCGTCTGCGGGACCTCCGAGGGAATCAGCCTGGAGGCCGCGCGCCGGGCTAGCGCCACCGCGCGGCCGGCCAGGGACGGGCGTGTCGACCGCGCATCCGACCTCACATTTTGGGCCGTCCGCATGCTTCCGAATCTCGTCCGCAGCGCGAACCCCATCCGCCGAATTCCGGCGGTCAGGTCGAGTGCCATAGGCGTCGCAACCAGCGCAAGCCCGGCCGCCCAGGCGGCCAGCTCGGCCGGCGTCTCGGAACGGCCAATGTCGGTCTCGCTGCTCTCCGGGCATCCCCGCGAACAATCGGCCATCTCCGCAGACTCGCGACCGCAGGCCTGAAGGGCCATCCGATGTGCCCTCCTGGCCGACGCGAAGCTGCGGTCGCGGCCGGCGATCCAGTGATCGGCCCAGGCGAGCCACTTCAGGTCGGTGTAAACTTCGCGGGCGTCGACAATCGCGGCGGTCACGTAACGTTCAATCGCGTCGTGGGTTTCGCGGTTGTTGGTGGCATGGCTGAGCATCGTGTATTCCCGGAGTTGGGCAAGTGGAACGGGCTATCCGTCCACTGCCAAACCTCGTCCTCGACAGCCAGAGAAGCACTTAATGTGCCGATAAATTCTTTAATAGAAATCAAGCTCTTTAGCTTCGCTTTATTGAGCTAATGTGGCGGAGTCGCCACCCGGTTGTCGCACAATCGCAGAGCGTGGCTAAGTTAATCTTTATTGAGCAGAGCGCGGGCTTGAGCGCCCCATTTTCAGCTTAAGTCCAAAATAGAAAAGCCCCGTATGGGCTCGCGTACGAGGCTTTCGACTGGAAACGGAAACTTGCCCGGCGCGACCGGCGGCCAGGGCAAAGCCGCCTAGCCCGCCGAGTTGCCGACCACCGACACGAAGCTCACGCAGCGGCCCGGTTGACCGCCCAGGTTGTGCGTCAGTCCGAGCTTCGGATTCTTGACCTGACGCTGCGCCGCTTCGCCGCGAAGCTGCAGCCACATCTCGTACATCATGCGCAGCCCCGAGGCGCCAATCGGATGGCCGAACGACTTGAGCCCGCCGTCGGGATTGACCGGCAGCCGCCCTTCGAGATCGAAGAAGCCTTCCATCACGTCCTGCCAGGCCGTGCCGCGCGGGCTGAATCCGAGGTCCTCGCACAGTACGAGTTCGGTCGGGGTGAAGCAGTCGTGCACCTCGGCGAGACTTATCTGCTCGCGCGCATTGGTGATGCCGGCCTGCGCGTAGGCGTCACGCGCGGAGGCGACGACCTCGGGGAACGAGGTGAAGTCGTATTCCTGCGAGAGCGGACCCTCGGCCGGCCCGGCCACGAACGACAGCGCCTTGATGTAGATCGGATTCTTGCAGTACTTGTGCGCGTCCTCGGCGCGGACCACGATCGCGGCCGCCGATCCGTCGGAGACGCCGGAGCAATCCATGATGCCGAGCGGGTCGGCAATCTTGGGCGAGTTCTTGATCGCTTCGATCGGCACTTCCTTCTGGAACTGCGCCTTCGGATTGCGCGCGCCGTTGCGATGGTTCTTCCAGGCGATGCGCGAGAGCACGTCCTTGCCCTTGTCCGGGTCGAGTCCGTACTTCTTGAAGTAGGCGGGCGCGAGCAGCGAGAACAGCGCCGGCGGCGTCATGCTGGCCGGAGTGCCGTCGTTGGGCGGATTGGTCACGACCAATCCCGAGAAGCCCGAGTCCTTGAGCTTCTCGACGCCGATCGCCATCGCCACGTCGAACGCGCCGCACGCGACCGCATAGCAGGCCTGCCGCAGCGCTTCGGATCCGGTGGCGCACATGTTCTCGACGCGAGTGACCGGCTTGTATTGAATCTTCAGCGGCTCCGAAAGCGTCAGTCCCGAAATTCCCGAGCCCATCGTGCCGAGCCAGTACGCGTCGACGTCGTCGGGACCGATACCCGCCGACTCGTAGGCCTGGTACGCCGCGTCGACCAGCAGGTCCTCGGCGCCCTTGTCCCAGTGCTCGCCGAACTTGGTGCAACCCATCCCGATGATCGCGACGCGATCCCTGATTCCTTTGCTTGCCATCAGAGGTTCTCCTTGTTCGTGACTGGTACTCGGCTGGGGCCAGGCCAGTGCCTAGCGCTTGGGCCGCGCCTTCCAGAAATAGTTGTGCACGCCGTCGGCGGTAAAGAGCCGGCGAAAAGTCATTTCCACTTCGTCGCCGATCGCGACGCGATCCGGTTCGCAATCCGTCATCTCGCACAGGAAACGCCCGCCGCCCTGGTAGTCCACCACCGCGTTGACGGTTGGCGGATTGAGCGAATAGGCAAGGCGGTCCACGGCGTAGGTGGCGATTCGCCCAGTGCGGTCGGCGAACGCGTACGGTTCCATCTTACCGCGCACGCGGCATTTAACACATACCAGTTGCGGCGGAAGTTGCGGCGTGCCGCACGCGGTGCATCGCGATCCGATTAGCCCGAACTTCCATTTCTCCGAGCGCATCATCGGCGGCGCTGCCGGACGCTCCGGATCGGGCCGCCGCGGCGGCTCGGTGGGCAGGATTTGCCGCCACTTCAAGTAGTTGCCGTAAGTTACGTCGCCCTTGGATTCGATCATGCGGCCGACCGAATGCGCCGGGCGAAACTTGGCCGCCGCCGGCGTGACGCGCAGCACGATCGCGTCGGCGCCGTCGGCCACCGCCGCCATCAATACCAGGTCGCCCGGTTTGAGCGACGGCAGCGCGGCCGTCAGCAGCAGGCCCGCGTGCGCGGCGCCGGTTTGCCCGACAGTTAGCGCGAGTGTATCGGCGAGCTTCGCCGGGTCGAGCTTCATCCCGCGTACGATCTCCTCCGCCGCGCGCGGATTGGGCGAATCGAGGATGACGCGAGCGAGCGACGCCGGAGCCACGCCCGCCTTTTCGAGCACTGACTGAATTGCCTTGCCCAGCAGCGGCACGTAGGCCTGCGTGAGTGCGAACCGCTCCTCCCATGAATGGCCGAAACGCTCCTCGGGCATCCGCCAGGTGTCGAGAAACTCGCGCGTGAACGAGGCACTGGCGACGATTTCCGCGATCACGTCGTCGCCGTTGCCCATCACGAACGCCGCCGCGCCGTCGCCGCCGGCCTGCTCGAGGCGGCCCTCGGGCGCGCCCAGCCGGCAATCGGACATCGCGGCGAGCGCCAATCCGCCGCTGCCCGCGGCGTCGGCCGCCTGCAGCAGCGCCGAAAGCCCGGCGCGCACCGAGCCGGTCAAGTCGGCCGCGCGGCTCTCGGCCGGCAATTGCGCGGCCGCGCCGACGATCGCCGCGTTGAGCTTCTCCGCGTAGGGCGGCGTCGAGGTGGCGAAGAGCAGCGTCCGCACTTTGTCCGCGCCTACCGCGCGCAGCGCATCGCGCGCCGCCTCGGCCGCCATCGAGACGCTGTCCTCATCGAAGCTTGCGACCGAACGCTCGCCCTTGGCCGCGGCGACGCCGAGCACCTCGGCGATCGCCGCGCGCTTGAGCCGGCGGTATGGGATGTACGATCCGTATGAGACGATTCCAGCCATATTGCGATTAAAGATCCCTACCTTAATTCGGTCAACCTTACAGCGGACGGCTACGGGAGCAAAATGCTCGAGCCGGTGGTCTCGCGCTGGCCAAGTGCGCGATGAGCCGCGGCCGCGTCGGCGAGCTTGAACGTCCGCTTGACCTCGCATCGCACGGCGCCGCTCGCGAGCACGTCGAACAGTAGCCGCGCCGCCGCCTCCAGGTCCTCGCGCCGCGCGATGTAGGTGGCGAGCGTCGGACGCGTGACGTAAAGCGAGCCCTTGCCGCTCAGGATGTTGATGCTGAACGGCGGCACGACGCCCGAGGACTGTCCGAAACTGACCATCAGGCCGCGCGGCCGCAGGCAATCGAGCGATTTCATGAAAGTCGTCTGCCCCACCGAGTCGTAGACTACGGCGACATTTTTTCCGTCGGTGATTTCCTTCACGCGCGCGACGAAATCCTCGCGCGAATAATTGATCGTGTGGGCGCAGCCGTGGGCCGCGGCGAGCTTGGCTTTTTCGTCGCTCCCGACGGTGCCGATCACGGTCGCGCCGAGATGCTTCGCCCATTGCGCGAGGATCAGACCGGTGCCGCCCGCGGCGGCATGCAACAGGATCGTGTCGCCGGGCTTGACCGCGTAAGTCGAATGGACCAGGTATTCCGCCGTTAGCCCCTTCAGCATCGCGGCCGCCGCGGTCGCCTCGTCGATCTTGTCGGGCAGCTTGACGAGGACGCGTGACGGAATTACCCGCGCCTCCGAATACGAGCCAAGCGGGCCACCCACGTATGCGACGCGGTCGCCGACGCGGACCTCGCTCACGTTCGGGCCAACGGCCTCGACCACGCCCGCGCCCTCGGTGCCAGGCGTGTACGGCAGCGACGGCGGCGGATAGACGCCGGAACGAACGTAGATATCGACGAAGTTAAGGCCGATCGCGCGATGGCGCACGAGCGCCTCTCCCGGTCCGGGCGCGGGGACTTCGACTTCTTCGTAGCGCAGGACCTCGGGACCGCCAATCTGATGCACCACGATCGCTTTGCATTTCATAGGGACTCCGTTTCGCGGCAAGTATCAAAGACCTGGTCTCACGACCCCGCAGCAGTATTACTCGATTCCCGTCCGTTCGTCACACGCTCAGACTTGGTTGCAGCCGCGTAACCGCATGCGATATGTAGGCCCGAAACCGGCCTCAGGAGGTGTCGCGATGCCCCACGTGATCACTGATGATGGCGTGAAGCTCTACTACGAAGAAGCCGGCGAAGGCATCGCGATCGTCTTCGTCCACGAGTTCGCCGGCGACCATCGCAGCTACGAGCCTCAGATACGTTACTTTTCCCGGCGCTACCGATGCGTCGCCTACAACGCGCGCGGCTATCCGCCCTCCGACATTCCCGCCGAGGTCGCGAAATACTCGCAGGCGCGCGCCTGCGACGACATCCGCGCCGTGCTCGACGGACTCCGGATCGACAAGGCGCATATCGTCGGCATCTCGATGGGCGGGTTCGCGGCCCTGCATTTCGGGATGCGCTACGGCGATCGCGCACGCTCGCTGGTGATCGGCGGATGCGGTTACGGCGCGGAAAAAGGCAGTCGCGCGCAGTTCCAGCAAGAGGCCGAGCACGCGGCCGAGATGTTCGATCGCGTCGGGATGGCCGAGGGCGCAAAGCGTTACGCGCTGGGCAAGACGCGAGTGCAGTTGCAGAACAAGGATCCGCGCGGATGGCAGGAGTTCGCCGCGCAGATGGCCGAGCACTCCGCGCTCGGCTCGGCCAACACGCTGCGCGGCGTGCAGAAGCAGCGCCCCTCGCTCTTCGACCTGGTCGACGAGATGAAGAAGATAACCGTGCCGGCGCTGGTGATGACCGGCGACGAAGACGACCCGTGTATCGAGGCGTCGGTACTGATGAAGCGGACGATCGCGACCGCGGGGCTCGCGGTACTGCCGAAGACTGGCCATGCGCTCAACCTGGAGGAGCCGGCGCTGTTCAACTCGATGGTCGACGAATTTTTCCACCAGGTCGAGGCCGGCCGCTGGAGCCCACGCGACCCGCGATCGGTGGCTGACAAGATTTTGTGAACTGACCTTCCAATCAATCGCGTTCAAAACCGGACGCTCAAGCCCTTACTCGTGATGCACACGCGCAACGACGTCCTGAGTCATTGAACGCTTTGGCGCACTATTGGCAAACTGGAAATATGATTGCGAGCGGCACGTTCTATGCGTTCGAGCGTATGCCGGTCCTGCGCCAACAGGTGCGCCGGGCGACGATTGGAGGGGGGATATGCTCAAATGCAATGCCTGCGCAGCGATTTCCGCTGACGTGCACATCCTTGAGGCCGAAGGTGGCCCGATGCCCGACCGGGGGGTGGTCGCCGTCAGGATCAAAATCTGCAACTCCTGCTATTCGCGGCCCGAAAGATCGCAACTACTTTCGCAGCTCTGTGCGGATATTCTCGTCCCTCCTTCCTACTGGTTTGGCCGCAACATAGCCTGGTCTTCGGCCATTCGCGTGGTTCGTTCGCCGCGCGGGCAGCGCGCGCCGCGCTTCTGGTACGAGCCCGAGGCCCATCCGCTCGGCTATTGGAGCCGGGCCCGGCCCGCGCTGGCCAACGGCGGCAGTTATCACGCGTCCTGAGCCAGGCTCGCGAGCCGTCGCTCGTGCGTCAGTGAACGTGGCGTGACCTCGAACGGTCCACGCGTTCTTTTTCCGTGAAGCGGCACAGCCGCTGCGCCCTCTTCAATGCGCGGACCGTCGTTTAACCAGGCGCCGTCTGAACCATGATGAGACCTCACGCGCGAGAGCGAATTCCCAGCGCAACCGCCGCGTACCTTGAGGCATACGTCGCCCTCGAACTCTCCGACCAGGAAACCCAGGCCTTAGTTGATCGATTAATCACGATAACCGTCGCGCTTACCGATACGGGGACACGCGTGCGCGGTGATGCGTGGAAATTCGCCCGCATCAATGAACTCTCCTCACTGCGCGACGCGGCCAGCGAGTTTGGCCGGCTAACCCGCCTGACTAAAATGCCGACCGCCAAGCAGCTACTGGATGCGATCGCGGACTGGCGCAAGAAGCGCAATTATCTCCAACAGCTTTGGGACCATCTCCCCGCTGAAGTTCGCGTGATGTTGAAAGTTCCGGAAACGCTGGACTGAATCGACCAAGTCAGCGTCAAAGATTCCGTTTGTAAGATATCTTACAGTCTCCGCTTGTTCCTTATGTGACATTTGTTGCAGTCTCAACGCTTCTTCATTCGTCTTTCGCTTCTTCTGACGCGTTCCTCGGCGTAAGTTTTAACGGACTCAATGATGTACAATTTACGTTTGAAGAATGCTTTGAGGCGTTTCTTACCAAGCCTGTTTGGTCTGTGGTTCAGGTTCGGACCAACGCGTGATGCAGTGATGTACTTGAAGCTGGGACCCATGTCCCGACGGAGTGTGCGATGGAAACCAGCGACAGCCGTCCTCGTCCCACGCGCGCGGCGGATTTGACGAAACGCACCGCGACTTTCGAAGAGGTCGATATACGCTCCGAGCTCTACGCACGCCCGCAGCGGACACCGGACTATGCGGCCGAGCATCGGGCCATGACGGTGCTCGCTGCCGAAATGACGGTGAACCCGCGAAACATGCTGCAGAAACTGGTCGAGACAGCCATCGATCTCTGCCGAGCCGCGGGTACGGAGAGGAAGCGCATCGCCGCTTGTCCAAAGAGGCGGGTTGCGACGAACATCTGGTGAAACCGATCCATCCTGACATTTTGCGAGGCTTTCTCGGCCGCCCTGCAAATTCAGCGGATGGTATGTCGGCAGGCCTGAGGAGCGCGCACTTCAGACCGAGCGCAGGAACTCGATTAGTAACCGGTTCACCTCGGCTGGACGCTCCTGCTGGATCCAATGGCCGGCGCCGGGGAGCAGGACCTTCTTCGCCAGGTTCGGCGCATTGATTTCCAGAGTCTGGTAGGCGTCGGCGTAGAATTCGACCACCGCGTCCTTGTCGCCGGCGACGAACAGCGTCGGCTGTCCCAGCCTCGCGCCGTCGAGAAATCCAGTCAGCTCCCAGGCGCGATCGATGTTGCGATACCAGTTGAGCCCGCCGCGAAATCCGGTGCGCTTGAATTCGCCGGTGAAGAAATCGAGGTCAGCCTCACTGAGCCACGGCGGCAGTTTGCGCGGGACCACCACGGTGTCGAGGAATTTTTCGTCGCGCCCGAACGCGTAACGCCATCGCTCGTTGGGCGCGGCATCGCCTGAGAGCGAATAGAACGTCGCCAGCAGGCTCGCGCGCGCGTCGCGCTCCAATTCGAGTTCGGCCCTGCCTTCCTGCTGGAAATATTCCTGGTAGAAAATTTTGTCGCCGAACACCGCCTTGACGATCGCGCCGGGGCGCATCGGCCCGCGCGGAATGTAAGGGACGCTCAACAAGCCCACGGCGCGGAAGAGGTCAGGGCGGAACAGCGCCGAGTACCACGCCACCGGGGCACCCCAGTCGTGCCCGACGATCGTGGCCGAGCGCTCCCCAAGCGCGTTCACGAGTCCGACGATGTCGCCGGTCAGATGAAAGATGCTGTATGCGTCGATCGCCTCGGGGCGGTCGGTCTGCCCGTAGCCGCGCTGGTCGGGCGCGACGACGCGAAAGCCAGCCTCCGCGAGCGCCGCTATCTGATGGCGCCATGAATACCAGGATTCCGGAAACCCATGGCACAGAACGACCAGCGGCCCCTTGCCGGCCTCCACGTAATGCATCCGGATGCCGTTGGTCTCGACGAATTGATGACTTGGTGCGCTCATCGCGCCTCCACGATTTACGCTGTTTCAGTTCGGCAGCCACGCGAGCGCGCGAATCTCGCCGAACTCGCGCCGCAGCTTCTCCCACGAGCCGCCGCCATCGCGGCTCAGATAGACGTAGCCGTGCAGGCTGTTGGCAACCACGACGTCGGGGTTCGCTGAGTTGACGCCAAACCAGTACATCGTGGAGTTCGGCTCCACCGCGAGCGCGCATTTCTCCCAGCTCGCGCCGCCGTCGGTCGTGCGCTGGATCGCGCCGCGCTTGCCGGGGATGAAATCGCCGTTGGCGACGAACATGACGTCGGGATTGCCGGGCCTGAGCGCCACGCCGCGGCAATAGGAGATCGTGTCGCGTTCGGCGAAGCGCGGGAAGCCGTGCAGCGACCAGCTCTCGCCTTCGTCGGCGCTGCGCCACAAGCCGTCGGGCGTGGTGGCAAGAATCTCCGCCCGGCGGCCGAGCCTCACCGCCAGGCCGTGAATGTCCTGGTTGAGCGGCTTGTCGCCCAGCGCAGGGCAATGGCTCCAGGAGTCGCCACCGTCGCGGCTGCGATACACGCCGTCGATCTCTACGCTCATCCAAATCGTTCGCGGATCGCGCGGGTCGAATACGACGTTGGTCACCTTGGGCGCTCCGGCAAGGCACTGCTCAGCGATCGGGATCGCAAGCCTCTCCCATCGCTTGCCGCCGTCGAGCGTGCGGAACACCGCCGGCGGCTTGGTGCCGGCATATATGACTTCGGGGTCCTGCGGATGAACCGCGACCGACCAAATCTGCATCCCGTCCATCGGCGACGGCACCAGTTCAAAGCTCGCGCCGTTGTCCACGCTTCGATACAGACCGGCCTCGGAACCAGCGTACACCTGATGCGGGTCGTGCGGCGAAAGCGCCAGCGCCCGAATCTGGATTTCGCCGGGCTCGGCATGAAAGGGCAGCGCCATCTTGCTGCGCCGCCAATGGTCGCCGCTATCAGGGCTGAACCACACGCCGGCGCCGACCGTGCCCACACAGATCGTGAATTGCTCAGCCATCGCTCTCACCCCGCAAGTCTGACGCGGATCTCAAATGTCGCAGATGCCGCGCGCCGCTTTGTTCCGCCGCCTCATGACTCCTTGGGCGGACGCTTCTTGTCGAGCTTGAGGGTCAACTCGGCGATTCCGGCCGCGACGTTGAGGCCGTTCTGACCTTCGATAGAAACCGGCTGCAGCGCAATCGATTTTTTGAATCCGCCGACCAGGACATTGGCGCCCGCGCCTATTCCGAGTGCGACGCTCGCCGTAGCTCCGCCGTAATGGCCGGCCAGCGCGCCCTCGCCCAGGTTGGTAGTCGGCGCGACCACCGCCCATAGCATCACGGCCGAGGAAAGATAGCCGACGTCGGCGCCCCACTTGGTAATCGACCCGGTATAGTACTCTGTGTAGTTCTTGTCCCGGGTGTATGCGCACTTCACTTCGCGCGAGGAGCCGAAAATGAAACCCCATCCGCTGGCGACGTGGCACGTGAGGTACCCGGCCCTCACCGCGATCTTATGCTCCTCCGCGTGAGCGGACGGCGTGCACAGCGCGATCGCGATCATCACCGCCGTGGCGATACAAAGGTTGCGAGTTCTAGATTTCATCGGATCACTCCTTCCTTTTGCCCGGTTGGTTGGCGCGAAGCTCATTCTGCGCGAGTCCGTCCGGATTCTCCCAAAAGATGATCCCGATACGCAAACGACGCGGAATTCCGCAAGCCGCGGTCGCGCGTCCGGCGAGCGCCGCCTTCGACGCCGCTTGCCGTTTGCGGCGTCCTGCTAAGTCGCGGTCACGACCTCGCAGATGGAGAAGTCAGCCCCGTCCTCCTCGTTGCCCTGGTGAACCGCGCGAAAGTCCGGCGAGCGCATGTAGCGCTTCAACGCCGCGCGGTCGGTCCATCGCGTGACCAGCATAAAGGTCGGTTCTCGTCCGATCGTGCGCAGGACCTCGAGCCCGAGAAAGCCGTCGTGAGCGTCAACCAGGCGCGGACGAGATCGAAATCGCGCCTCCAGCCGAGCCGCCTCGACAGCGCCGGCCTTGAACCTCGACACGGCAACGATCATCGCGTTTCTCCTGTGCGATCTAGTTCTCCTCAGACGGCCGCGGCGGCGGCGCGCGGGAGCGTGAAACGGAAGGTCGATCCCCGCCCTACTTCGGACTCCACTCCGACCTTGCCGCCGTGGGCTTCGACGATCTGGCGCGCGATCGCGAGTCCAAGGCCGGTGCTCTGTTCGCCGCCGGTCGGCCGGACGCTGGTCTGCTGGTAGAACCGAAACAATTTCCCTATTTCCGCTGACGGGATTCCCTGGCCCTGGTCGCGAACTTCCACCAGGACTTCGCCGCCGGCTGCGGACGCGCGCACGGTCACGGTGGTGCCGGGCTCCGAATACTTGATCGCATTGCTGATGAAATTCGTGAGCACCTGCTCCACGCGCGAGGGATCGGCGTTCACCGCGGGCAGGCCGAGGCCGATTTCGGTTTCAACCCGGATATTCTTGCGGAGCGCCAGCAACTGGTTGGTTTCCACGCTATTGCGGATCAGCGCGCCGAGATCTATCGATTTCATTTTCAGCTCGAGCCGGCCCGTTTCGATCAGGGTAAGGTCCAGCAGATCGGTCACCAGCGCGAGCGCCGTGCGGCTGGCCCGGTCGATGATGGAGATGAACTGCAGTTGGCCCGGTTTCAGGGTGTCGCGGTCTTCGAGCAGCGGTTCGACGCTCATAGCAATCGCGCCCATGGAATTGCGGAGATCATGGGCCACGATCGCGGCGTGCCGGCTGCGCTGCTCCAGGCTCTTCAGCGCCATGCGCAAGTCGTTGGTTTCCTCGTTGTTGATGCGGATCAGATCCTCGTAGACGTCTCCCGTGTAGCCTTCGACGGCGCTGCCTACCAATACCAGCTCGTCACCGACGACAGCGCCGGAAAATTGCAGCAACTTCGGGCGACCGTTCAAGTCAACGGAAATTGGCACCTCGTAAACAGCGCCGGCGCTCCCCAGGTCGCCGATCAGCGCCTTCGCCCGCTCCTGATTGTCAACGTAGGCACACGAATAGAATGGTTTGCCAACTTTCAACAAGCCCGAAAGGCCGATGCCGTCATTGACTATTGAAGTGACTACTCCATCCCGGGTGCATCGGAGCAGCACTCCTGCGCGATGCCTCGCCTCCATCCCACTCAACTCTTCGCGGCGGCTGCCACGCGCTCGGCGGCCGTTAACGCGCTCTCGGCGTCGCGCGCATACCCATCCGCACCGATATCGCGCCAGAGTTCGGGCTCGCGGTTGAAGGCATGACCGCCTACCAGGATCCTCACATCGCGGGTTTCCTGGCTTGCGCGCAACGCGCGGACCATCGCGGCCACCGGTTCGAGATGAAAAGTCATCGTCGCGGAGAGCCCAAGCAGGTCAGGCCGGCGTTGCGCGACGAAATCGGCCAGAGCCGCGGCCGGCATGTTGGCGCCGAGATGATAGGTGTCCCACCCGTCCATCTCGAAAAAGTCGGCAACCATCCTCATCCCGAGCTCGTGGATCTCGCCGGGAGCGCACGCCGTCATCAGGACGCGCCCGCGCCGGGGCCCGGAGAACACATGACTATAGAGACGGGACATAATCATCTGCGTCGCGGCGGTGCAGTAGTGCTCCTGGGCAATGCTTATCTGGTTGGACTGCCACAAGCGGCCGACCTCGCGTTGCGCGTCCTGGAACACGCGCAGCCAGATTTCCCTGATGCCCGTTCCGGCGCGGATGGCGTTCTGCACCAGCTCGAGCGCCGCCTGCCGTTCGCCGTGCAGCAGAAAATCAAGGTAGCGCTTAGCGAGTCCGTCCGCGAGCAGCGGCAGGTCGGATTGATCCGCGCTCGCGCCTGCTGCGCCGCCGACACCGGCAAGTCCCGCATCGAAGACTTCGAGCACCACGGCCAGCCTGTCACCCGAAAGTGTCTCAACCAGCGTCTCGCGCACGCACTTCAAGTTTTCAACCAGATCTTCAGGCGCCACGCCGCGCGCTGCAAGCACTGCGCTTACCCATCCGAGATAGTCCTTGAATATGGACGGGCGGCCGAAGCTGATCGCGTCGGCTAAATAGGACAGATGAAACCGGGTGTCCTGGAGATACATTGCTCTGCCCCGCTCTCCATATTTGGCGAGCAGTGCGGGCCGCCGCTGGTAATCCCTGGCAACCGCCGCCTGAGCGATTGCCTCAGAAGCAATTCTGAGTTCGTTGGCGACGGTGGAATTTTCGTTCACTGGGCTCAGCGCTCGTTTCAGCATCGCGGCCGCGGCGAGGCAAATCGCAGTGACCGGTTTCGAGCCCGGATAGATGAGGGTCTTATCGGCTTCGTGTAACACTTTCCCACCGCGATCCCACGTCAGTCAATATATAATTTCGTGCGCAAAATGGTGGATCGTTTGTCTCAGATTGACCGACTAGCTGAGCGCCACAGATCAGAAGCGGCTCGTCGCCGCTTGAGATGCGTTCCGTTTTCTTCTTGTGCGGCGGCCGCTACGGCTGGAGAGTGAATACTTCCTGAGGTTGGCTGATTCCGCGAAGCAGATGAAGTCCCAGGCTGTGCAGCGGCTCGGTCACCGCGGCGGCAAAGCTGGCGGACGTTACTACGTTCTTTCCGAGTTCCGCGGCGAGTTTTTCGAGGCGCGCGGCATGATTGACGGCGGGGCCGATGACGGTGAAGTCGAGCCGATTCTTCGCCCCGATGTTGCCGTAGGTGACTTCGCCCAGATGTAGCGCCAGCCCGAAGTTGATCTGTTGCTCGCCGCGCCCCGCGCGCTCGAGATTGCGCGCGGCCATCGCACTCGCCGCCCCGCGGGCCGCCTTGAGCGCGGCGCGGCAGGGTTCGGCGGGCGCGCAGTCCTCGCCGATCTCGAAGATCGCCAGCATCGCGTCGCCGATGAACTTCAGCACCTCGCCGCCCTCGGCGATGACCGCTTCAGCGACAATTTCGAAATAGTCATTGAGGAGCGCGATCACCTCTTGGCGCGGGGCCGAGTCGGTCAGGCGAGTGAAGCCGCGGAGATCGCAAATCCAGATCACCGCCCGAATCGCCTCACCACTGCCACGGGTGATCGCGCCGGAGAGCACGCGCTCGCCCGTGCGATGCCCGACGTAGGTGTTGAGCAGGCTGCGCGCGACCCGCCGCGTTGACTGGAGCTCGACGATTATCGCCAGCGCCTCGGCGACCTCGCTCAGCGCTTCAATCTCCCGGTCGGTGAAGCCGCCGGCGCGATCGGTCGCCCAACTGATGACGTTAGTCTGACCGCCCGAGCAAACCATCGGCATCGCCGCATAGTCGGTACCCCCTTGCTTTCGCAGCTCCGGCACAAAGGGATAGTCCTCGGGACAATCGGGATCCGCCAGCCGCCGGCGAAGCATCCGGCGGCTCTTTCGCACTTCGGCGAACGGACTCTGAATCAGTTCAGGTGTTTGCACACGCTCGTGACTCGCGATTCGCCGCCCGGCGCCGATTTCATCGCGCCGCCAGACGTAGGCGGTGGCCGCCACCTGCGGATGCAGGGTGCTTACGACACAAAATCCGCGCCACAATGGGATGCCCGCCGCGACGATCCGGCGGCACATCTCGTCGCCGAACTCGCGCATGTGGGTATTGTGCCTGCCCTCCTTGAGCATCCAGCGCACGACATCCGCCGCGGCGTGAGTCTGCTCGCTCATAGTTGGGGCTTGGCTACTACGGACCTCAACGGGGCCGTTTCACTTGTTGATATTCGACGATTTGAGTAGCGCGCTGAATTGTTTATGCAGTTTCCGCAGCTTTGGATCGATAACAATCTGGCAATAAGGCGCGAGCGAATTGTTGCGATAGTATTCCTGATGGTAATCTTCGGCTTCGTAAAACGCTTTCAGCGGAACTACTTCAGTCACGATCCGCTTGCCCGCCGGATCGGAATTGTTTAGCTGCTCGATCATTGCTTCCGCATCCCGTTTCTGATCGTCAGTTGTATAAAAGATGACTGAGCGGTATTCGGTCCCGACATCCGCTCCCTGCCGGTTGAGTGAGGTAGGATCGTGAGTCGCGAAAAACACCACCAGCAGGTCGTGGTAAGAAATTTGTGCGGGATCGTATTCGACTCGCGTGACTTCCGCATGTCCGGTCTTGCCGGTGCAAACCTGTTCGTAGGTCGGATTCGCGATAGTGCCTCCCGCATATCCCGGCATCACGGACACCACGCCCTTAAGTTGTCCAAAGACTGCTTCGGTGCACCAGAAGCATCCGCCGCCAAAGACCGCGATTTCGGTTTTCTGATTCATGCCGACAGAATAACTGAAGAATTTCTAATGTAAACGGGTGACTATCGTGACAGGTATCCGCCATCCACCAAGAGAGGGCATCCGGTCACGAACGACGCTTCGTCGGAGGCAAGAAATAGGATCGCGTTGGCTATCTCCTCCGGTTGAGCATTGCGCCCGACGGGTTCCCAGTGAGCCGCCTGGCGCCAGAACTCGGCCGCTTCCTCGGGCGTGGCCCGTTTCAGGATGTTGGTCTCGACGTTCCCAGGACATACGCAATTGACTCGAATACCATCCGCCGCGTAGCGCGAGGCCAATGACGTCGTAAGCTGGCGTGCGCCGGCTTTCGTGATGTTGTAAGCGAAAGTGCTCGCGCCTTCCATCTCCTGGCCGATGAAAGAGGAGATGGAGGCCAGGTTCACGATGGCGCCCTTCTTTCGCTTCAACATGTGCGGGATGACGTGTTTGCAGCACAAGAACATGCTCTTCAGATTGATATCCATCAGCCGATCCCATTCTTCGACGCTCATGTCGGTGACGTCCTTGAGGAAATGGATACCCGCATTGTTCACCAGCACATCGATACGCCCGAACGCCGACATCGCCTCCTCGGCCAGACGGCGGGCGGTCTCTTCCTTGGAGATGTCGCCGACGACCGCACGGCTCTTGTCTTTACCGATTTGAGCGGTGACCTTATCGAGACCCTGCCGGTCGATGTCGTTGAGCACGAGGAGCGCGCCTTCGCGGGCAAAGATCGCGGAGGTCGCTCGGCCGATTCCACTGCCCGCGCCGGTCACGATGGCAACTTTGTCCTTGAGCCGCATGGCTTTGCCTCCCGTCCAGGAAAACTCGATAGAGCCTCGCGCAGATCGAGCGAATACGTCAAGGACAAATCGGCAAGGACAAATCGAACCGACGCGACGCTACATCGCTTTCGACGGCACGATTTCGAGCTGCAACCGTTCCGTCCCCCGGATCACCGTCAGTTCGGCTTTCGCGCCGACCTGCTCTTCGGACAGGAATCGATGCAGATCGTCCACCGCGCCGACCGGGCTGCCGCCGTACGCGACGATCAAATCGCGCGGCGTCACTCCCGCCTTGTCCGCCGGACTTCCGGGCTCGACCGAGGTCACCATCACGCCGGTCTCCCGGGGCAGATGAAAGAAGCGCACAATTCGCCGATGAAGCGGCGCGGTCATCCCGGCCACGCCGACGTACGCTCGCACGATTTTGCCATCGCGGATGAGACGCGCCGCCACGTACTTCGCAGTGTTGATTCCGATCGCAAAGCAGATTCCCTGCGCGGGCAGAATTACCGCGGTGTTGACGCCAATCACCTCGCCTCGCGAGTTCACCAGCGGGCCCCCGGAATTGCCGGGATTGAGCGCGGCATCGGTCTGAATCACATCGTCAATTAGCCTGCCCGACTGCGACCTCAGAGAGCGCCCGAGCGCGCTCACCACTCCCGCGGTGACCGTGCATTGAAAGCCGTACGGACTTCCGATCGCGATCGCGAGTTGCCCCACGCGGAGCCTCGCCGAGTCGCCGAGCGCCGCCGCGGCCAACGCGGAGGCGCCGATTCGCACGACCGCAAGATCGCTGTGCGGGTCCGACCCAACGAGCGCGCCTTCGGCGTGCCGCCCGTCGAGCAAGGTCACGCTGATACGATGCGCATGCGCGACCACGTGGCTGTTGGTGAGGACGAAGCCGTCGGGCGTGAACACGAAGCCCGTGCCCGTGCCCGCCGGCGCCTCGCTCGCCCCTTTTTGCCGAAAGACCTCGATATTTACGACCGAAGGGCTTACCCGTTGGGCCGCACTCGCGACCGCTTCCGAATAGGCGTCCAACAGGGCGCCGTCGTTCCCCAAAACGTTCGCCGACTGCGCCCCGTCATTTGGCGAGTCATTGAGCGCACGGGGCGATTCAGGCGATTCATCCAGTACACGCCGTAAGGCCGGTTTCGTATGTTGTCTCGACCTCATATGTTGTCTTGACCTCTCGGTCCCAAATATAACCATCCTGTCAAGCACTGCGCAGAACGCTTCATGGGGAGTGTGGTTTATGAAAAAGCGAAAACTCGGGAGCCAGGGGCTCGTGGTGTCGGAATTGGGCCTGGGATGTATGGGGATGTCGCAGTTCTATGGCCCGCGCGACGACGCTGAATCCACCGCGACGCTCGAGCGCGCCATCGACCTCGGGCTCGATTTCTTCGATACGGCTGACATCTACGGCACCGGCCACAATGAGGAGTTGGTAGGCAAGGTGCTGCGCAAGCATCGCAACCGGGTGATTATCGCCACCAAGTTCGGCAACCTGGTCCTGCCCGACGGCACGCGCGCTATCAACGGCAGGCCCGAGTATGTCCGCTCCGCCTGCGACGCGTCACTTAAGCGCCTGGGCGTCGATCACGTCGACCTTTACTACCAGCATCGCGTGGACAAGAACGTGCCGATCGAGGAGACCGTCGGCGCGATGGCCGATCTGGTGCGGCAGGGCAAGGTGCGATATCTCGGCCTCTCGGAAGCGAGCGCAAAGACGGTTCGGCGCGCGCATGCCGTGCATCCCATTTCGGCGCTGCAGTCCGAATACTCGTTGTGGACGCGCGACTACGAAGATGAAGTGATTCCAACGCTGCGCGAGCTGGGAGTGGGATTCGTGCCGTTCAGTCCGCTCGGCCGTGGACTGTTGAGCGGCGCGCTAAGCGAGTTGCCGGCGGATGATATGCGCAGGAAAATCTCGCCGCGCTTCGAAGGCGACAACCTCGATCGGAATCTCAAGGTGGTCGCGCGTTTGAAGGAGCTCGCCCAGGAAAAAGGCATCACGCCGAGCCAACTCGCGCTCGCCTGGGTGCTCGCGCAGGGCGACGATATCGTTCCGATCCCGGGCACCAAACGCCGCAAGTACCTAGAAGAGAATATCGCGGCGGCCGATGTGAAGTTGTCGAAGAGCGACCTCGCGCGTATCGAGGACGCCGCGCCCAAGGGTTTCGCCGCGGGCGGACGATATCACGATATGAGTACGGTCAACGTTTGAGCCTGATACCTGCTGCTAGCGCTTCTCCTTGAAGCTCGGCAGAAGCTCTCGCGCGAAGGTCTCCATCGAGCGCCTGACGATCTTCGGATCGATTCCCGGGAAATGCATGCCGAGGACGAGATGCGTCGTCCGCACGCTGCGCGTGAATTGGTCGAGACCTTCCGCGACATCTTTGGCGTTGCCCACGATCGGCGTGAATAGCAATGGATCGGTAGTGCGGCGCAGCTCGGAGGCCGGTGGCGGCTTGAACAGCGTCGGAGGGCCCTGGAGCTCACCGGCGTCACTCAGCCATTGGCCATAGACCGTGAGCATCCAGTGCACGTGATCCTGGACCTCGTCCCAGGCTTGCTCTTTCGAAGGTGCAAGATGCACCCACACGAGCTGCGCGACGCTGAAGTCGGACGGATTGCGGCCGTGCCGGCGCAGCGCCTCGTCGTACGCGGACGTATCACCGACGCCGAGATAGTGGCAGCCCAGTCGTGCCGCGCGATCGACCGCTTTCGGACCGAGCGCGCCAACCCATAGCGGCGGATACGGCTGCTGCACGGGCTTCGGCGTAAGCCGGATGTCCTGCAAATTGTAATGCTTCCCATGGAAGGAAAACGGATCCTGGCTCCAGATGCCGCGGATCACCTCGATGCCTTCTTCGAAACGTGACGCGCGCTCCTTGTGCGGAATTCCATAGCCGAGAAACTCGTGCCTCGCGTATCCCTTGCCGATACCCAGATCGAAGCGCCCGCGCGAGATGACGTCGACCGTGGCCGCGTCCTCCGCGACGCGAACGGCATTGTGCAGCGGCAGCAGCAGCAGGAACGTACCGATACGCACCCGATGAGTCTTGGCGGCGACCGCGCCCGCGAGCGTCAACAGCGAGGGCGAGTAGCCGTCCTCGGCGAAGTGATGCTCGGTCAGCCAAACCGTGTCGTAGCCGAGATCTTCGGCCAGCTTCGCATGCTCGAGTTGCGATTCGTAGACGTCCGCCCAGGGTTTCTTCCATTTGGGCGGATTGCGAAACGAGAACATGAGTCCAACGTTCATATGAGCATCTCCTTCTCCCGATTTTGCGAGCGGCGACTAAGCTTCAATGTTATAAAAGCGCGCAGGGTTGGCGGTCATGATGTTGTGGCGGGCGGATTCGGGCAGAACCGAAAGCGCCCGCTCGACCTGCTTCACCACGCCGGGATAAGTACAATCGAAATGCGGATAGTCAGAGCCCCACAGGATATTGCGATCGAGGCCGAGCTCGCACATCGCGGCGAGTGTGCGTTCGTCGGGATCGAGCGATAGATAACATTGATCCGCGAAATACTCGGTCGGACGCTTTTTCAGCCACGGCGCCATCGATCTCATCGTCTCGTAATGACCATCCATCCGGTCGAGCCAATAGCCAGCCCATCCGACGCCCGATTCTAGAAAAGCGATCCGTACCCTGGGGAAACGCTCCAGGACGCCGCCGCAGATGACGTCCATGCAGGCGGCCTGTTGCTCGAACGGATGGCAGACCATGTGGAAGGCGAAAGTATCATGCAGATAGCGGTCCGCGCCGAGCGCGGGCATCTTGGTGCCAAAGCTCGAATGGATCGCGACGGGAATATCGAGCTCCTGGGCCTCGCGCCAGAAGACGTCGTAAGCGGGATCGCAGAGCCGGCGGCGGTTGAAAGGATTGGGACGGATGAACACGGCCTTGAAGTTAAGGTCGCACACCACGCGGCGCATCTCTTTCACGGCCGCATCGATATCCTGAAGCGGCATCGGCGCGACGCCGTAAAGCCGCTTCGGATAGGGCCGGCAGAAGTCCGCCATCCAGTTGTTGTAGGCGCGGCAGGCCGCCACCGCGAGGCGCGGCTCTTCGAGGTCGCCATACAATAAGTAGAATGAAGGGTACAGAAAGGAGGCGTCGATTCCTTCAGCATCGAGCACCTTGACGCGTTCATGAGGGTCCCAGCTGCCGGGGAGAATATCCTCCCACGACGCGGTGCGGGTGCGCTCGGGATCAAGGTAGCCGCCGGGAATTACCGCCGCGACGATCGAATCACCCGGGGCGCGTCGCCGTTCGGCATTGACCCAGAACTCGTCCTTGCCGTCGGCGCCGCGGCGAATCTGAATAGTGCGGTCGCGGAATTCCGGCTCGACGTAATCCTGCCAAAGCGTCCGGGGCTCAACGATGTGGCCATCAGCGTCGATTATGCGGGCCATTGGACTCTCCTTTGACCACACCGTAGTGCAACTGTCGTTTATCCGGCAAGGGCGGGTTTCGGCGGCAGTGCAGGCACTGCCGGCAAAGTGCTAGATTCTTCGCGCCGTTCGATGCTAACAGGGCCCACCAGGGCCTCAAGGCGAAGCGTGGCTATGGATCTCATCCTCAAGAACGCGCGAATCGACGACCGGGAGCGCTTCGACATCGGGATCGCCGCGGGAAGGATCGCGGCGATCGCACCGCGGCTCGAAGCCGAGGGCGAAACGATCGACCTCGACGGCCGGCTGGTTTCCGCCGGATTCATCGAAACGCATCTCCACCTCGACAAGTCCTGCATCCTTGACCGTTGTGCTTCGGAGCGCGGCGATCTCGCCGAGGCAATCGGCGAAGCCGCCAAGGCCAAGGCCGCGTTCACGGCAGAGGACGTTCACGCGCGTGCGAGACGTACCCTGGAGAAATCGATCCTTCAGGGCACGACTCACATGCGCACCCATCTCGAGGTCGACCCCGGCGTCGGGTTGCGCGGCCTGGAGGGCGTTTTGCCGCTGATAAGCGAATATGCCTGGGCGATCGATTTGCAGATCTGCGTGTTTCCCCAGGAGGGCCTGCTCAACAATCCCGGTACCGACCAACTGATGGTCGAGGCGCTTAAGCGCGGTTGCCGCGCTGTCGGCGCCGCCCCCTATACGGATTCAGATCCTCACGGCCAGATAGACAGGGTGTTCGAGCTGGCGCGCGAGTTCGACGTCGACATCGATATGCATCTCGATTTCGGACCCACCTGCGACGACATGGATGTCTGGCACGTCTGCCGGCGGACTGAGGAGCACAAGTACGGGGGACGGGTCACCATCGGCCATGTCACCAAGGCGGCCAGTCTGCCGCTCGCGGAGTTCGAGCGGATGGCGCGACGGCTGGCGGAGGCCGGCGTGGCGCTCACCGTGCTGCCCGCGACCGAGCTTTACCTGATGGGGCGGAATCACACTCATGACCACAACCAGCCGCGGGCGGTGGTGCCGGTCCACAAACTATTGCGTCACGGAGTGAACTGCTCGCTATCGAGCAACAACGTGCTCAATCCATTCACGCCGTATGGGGATTGCTCGCTGATTCGGATGGCGAATCTTTACGCGAATGTCTGTCAGGTCGGCAGCAAGACCGACCTCCGCGAATGCTTCGCGATGATCACGCGGCGGCCGGCTGAACTGATGCGGCTTCGGGACTATGGCATCGCGATCGGCAAAAGCGCTGATTTGGTGGTGCTCGACGCCGTCGAGCCCGAAATGGCGGTGGCGGAGTTGGCGCCGGTGCTCTACGCTTTCAAACGCGGCCGCATGACGGTTTCGCGCGAGCCGGCGCGACTCCATCGCATCATATGAGTATTGATATGAGTATCGACATGAGCATCGAGGATCCGCTCAACGCGTTTTGCCGCTACGACGAAGTTGCTATCGAAGGCAGCACGACCGGCCCCTTGTTCGGCTGCAGCTTCGCCGTCAAGGACGTGTTCGACATCGCCGGACATCGTACCGGCAACGGCCATCCGCTCTGGCTCGAGACTCATCCGCCCGCGAAGCGAACTGCGTCGGCGGTCGAGCGCCTGCTCGCCGCCGGAGCCCGCCTGGCCGGCAAGACTTATTGCGATGAATTGACCTACAGCATCAACGGCGAGAATGTGCATTACGGTACGCCGATCAATCCCAAGGCGCCCGGACGAATTCCCGGCGGATCGTCGAGCGGGTCGGCGGCCGCGGTGTCGGGCGGTGTCGTTGATTTCGCGCTCGGCACCGATTGCGGCGGGTCGGTGCGTATACCGGCAAGCTATTGCGGCATCTATGGGATTCGGACAAGCCATGGCCTGGTGCCCGCCGACGGAGTGGTCCCGCTGGCCGCGAGCTTCGATACGGTGGGATGGTTCGCACGCTCGGCGAGCCTGATGCGCCGGGTCGGGACCGTGCTTCTGCCAAGCGCGAGGCCGTTCGTACCCAGAAGGCTGCTGATCGCAACCGACGCGTTCGCGGCCATCGATCCAGCGATCACCGCGGCGCTCACCTCCGCTGTCGAAACAGTGGCGGCGTCGATCGCGCAAACGGCTCGCGTGAAGGTCTACACCGGCGACCCCGCCGAATGGCGCACAATATTTCGCATTCTCCAGGGCGCCGAGATTCACGCGCAACACGGGGCGTGGATCGATCGCTACCGGCCGGAATTCGGACCGGGCATCCGCGAGCGGTTTGCCTGGGCGGCGACGCTCACGGCCGCCGAGGTGGCGGCGGCAAAACCCGGGCGCGAGGCAGTGGCGCGCCACATGGACAGCCTGCTTGGGGACGACGCGATGCTGTGTTTGCCGACCGCCCCGGGAATCGCGCCCAGGCTCAACACGCCGCCGGCCGAAGTCGAAGCCTTCCGCGCCAACGCTTTCGCGTTGTTGCCGATCGCAGGGCTCGCCCGCTTGCCGCAGATCAGTCTTCCACTCGGCACTTTCGACGGTTGTCCGCTTGGACTGTCGATCATCGGACCGCGCGGCTGTGACCGGGGAATGCTCGACTGGGCCGCGATCCATTTCGATAATCTCTGAGCGCGCACGGATGGCAAGCAACATGCGCTTTGGCATTTACTGCGAAATGCAAAATGGATTCGGCGTCGATTACGCTAAGAATGTCTGGGACGTACTCAGTCTGATCGAGAATGCGGATCAGCTCGGGTACGATGTCTTCTCGGTAATCGACCATCATTTTTTCCAGCAGTTCAGTATCTCGGCAAATCCGCTCGCATTGTTCTCCGCCGCAGCGCAAAGGACCCGCAATATACGCCTCCGCACGCTGTGCCATACACTGCCGCTGCGTAATCCCGTGGTATACGCGGGCGAGATGGCCTTTGCGGACATTCTGACGCGCGGGCGGCTGGACCTCGGCGTCGGACGTGGGCATGCGTGGGAATACCCACCCGCCGGCATCCCTATGGAAGAGACCCAGGGTCGCTACGAGGAGGCGCTCGAAATTCTGGAGCTCGCATTCACCCAGGAACGGTTTTCGTTTAGCGGCAAATACTATCATCTGGACGACGTCTCGGTGGTTCCCAAGCCGCTCCAGAAACCTTATCCGCCCGTGTACATGGTGGGCACCAGCGGAGCAGCCTTTGAGATCGGCGCGCGCAAGGGATGGGCGCTGGCGTTCGGCGGTCCGGCTCCGGTGGCGGCTTTCAAGCCGGGAGTCGATCGTTATCGTGAGGCATGCGCGAAGTACGGGACCAAGCCGACCGTGGCATGTGTGCGCGCGGTGTATATCACGGAAGATGAGCGGCAGGCGCAAGCCGAGTGCGAACGTGCGTTCAAGCGATTTTTTGCCTACAACTCAAGCCCAATACCCAGTCTGCGCCGCGACCCGGACATGAAGAAGCGTCTTATGGATAGCAACTATGCTTTCTATGCCGGCGAAATGATGGAGCTCCTACCCCGCCTCAGCTACGAAGAAATCGTGACCCAGGACTACGCGTTCGTGGGGACGGCGGAGCGCGTGCTCGAGCAGTGCCTCGCTCTCAAACGGGCGGTGGACGTGGACGAGATCCTGATCATTTCGCACTATGGCGATATCGAAGTATGGAAGGCGCTCCGAACTCAGGAGCTATTCGCGCGTGACGTGATTCCGAAGCTGCGTTAGCTGCTGCGCAGTTTCGGCACGTTGTACGCGTCGAAGGCGATAAGCGTCTTGGTCTCGCGCAGATGCTGTACGCGCTGAATCTTATCGACGACCAGTCGTGCCAGATGATCGAAGTCTTCGACTCTCACCTTGACGATAAGGTCGTAGTCGCCCGCGAGCGAATGCATTTCCTCGACGATTTCCATTTCGACTAACGCCTTGACGACGTCGTCAATGTGCGCGGGTTCGGTCTTCATCAGCACAAACGCTACAAGCATTGGCGTTGTCCTCCGGGGCCTGTCGAGAATACGGCCATCAGATAATGATCACGCCTCCCGCGTCCAGTCGATTTGCCGCTTAACCTCGGTGCTGGAGATTTTGTACCAGGAAAAAATCTCATTGCGTCCAAGCGGCATCGTCCCGCGATGCGCCGCGTTGTCGATCCAGGAATTCAGGGCGCGCTCGTCGCGCCAGTATGACACTTCGAGCATAACCCCGGGCCGCGTCTGACTCTGAAAGTTATCCATAGAGATGAAGCCGCCGATTGCCTGAATCTCAGGGACCAGCGACGCGAAAGCCTCTTCCAGCCGGCCTTCCATCCCGGGCCTCACGCCGTATTCGATGATGCATACGATCATTGGGCTCTCCTCAAACTCACAGCGAGCCTCGGCGGACGATTACTTATTGAGCCACGAACCCTCTATTTCGATTGGTCGGGGCGGCCGGATTTGAACCGGCGATCACACGCACCCCAAGCGCGTCATAGAATATTAGCCATAGTGAGCAACAGTTGTAAATACTGAGTATTGTTAGTATATGGTCAAGGTGGGGTTTTTCACCTTGACTTATTCAGACCGTGCCTAGCAACCACCATTCGTTTCAGATACGTTTCAGATGGAGAGTGCCTCGCGAATCGGGTCGGTAACTGGTTCAGCGATGGAGCCGGGGCGCCACTTCCAGTAGTGCTTTTGCAGCATCGTCAGATCGGCATGCCCCATCTGGTCGGCGATGTAACGCCAGTCCGCGCCCCCTGGAGTAGCAACGTCGCAAAGGTGTGCCGGCATTGGTAGAACTCGCGGTGCTTGACCTTCGCGCGCTTGAGAATCTGCGGCCACATCTTTTGAGCTAAATCGCTGCGGGCTGTGAGGCTACGGTCGCGAGCCGCTGACCGGCCACAGCCAGGGGCTCCGCAACTCGGTGCCCACAAGCTGCTCTCGAAGGGAGCGATACACAGGCTCCGTCATATCCACGTCCCGACGAGAACGAGTGTTCTTCACGCCGCCCTGACCGAAGCGCGAGAACGTTTGCCGCACGCGAATCACGCGCACGTTGAGGTCCACGTTGAGGCGCTTCAATCCGAAGTTCTCGTTAGGCCGTAGGCCCGAGCCGAGCGCCACGGTGACGATGCAGCGCTCCCAGCCGGGCCGCGAGGCTGCGGGGATGCGGCGCGCCTCTTCAGCGGAGAACGGCTCAATGTCCTCGCCTTCGCGCTCGATTTTGACGGCCTTGGTCCGGGTAACAGGGTTATCGGCGATTAGATACTCGCCATCAGTTCCGCGTTCGCCTCGAGCCCAGTTAAAATCCTCGAAGATCACCACCAGCGGTTGCCTGACGCTCTCGCCGATAGTGATGCGCTTGATAGCCTCCAGCGTGCGCCGGCGTCTTATCTGCGCGTCCATCATCGCCAGTGACGCACCCGCGCCCGCGATACCCAGCAGACTCAGGATATAGGGCAGCGTTTCTGCGAGCGCCGGGTCGAGACCACGCACTTTGGCTTCGATCTTCTCGGACCGGCGACTATCGTCGTCCTCGCTGGCGATCTCGAAATAACTCTTCAGAAGCTCGATCACCGGCAGCCAGGCCGACGCCTTGCCGTGCGAGACCGAGTACGCCTCCAGCACCTTGCATTCGTCCGGGATAGTGGCCTTGAACTCGTACATCAGGCGCGACTTGCCGGCGCCCGCCTCGCCAACTGCCGCAACGATCTGCCCGTGTCCCGCCCTGGCCTGCTCCAGCGCGCCGGCCATCGCTGCCATCTCGCGCTCGCGCCCGACGAACCGCGTCAGCCCGCGCCGCGCCGCGAGCTGGAAGTGCGTCCGCAGCGGCCCGGCGCGCACCACCTCGTACACCTCGACCGGGGCGTTGAGTCCCTTTACCGCCGTCGGCCCCAGCGCCCGGAACTCGAAGTAGCCCTCGCACAGTCGCTGCGTCGCCTCGCTCGCCGCGATCGAACCCGCCGGCGCCGCGGTCTGCATCCGCGCCGCAAGATTGGTCACATGACCGACCGGCGTATATTCGGTATGTCCGCCGGTACTCGTATCGACCGCACCACCACCTCGCCCGTGTTCACCCCGACGCGGGCTTCAACAGGAATCTTGCCCTCGTTACGCAGACGGTCGGCATAGCGACGCAACTCCTCCTGCATCGCCAGCGCCGCATGAAGTGCGCGCTGCGGATGGTCCTCGTGGGCCACGGGCGCGCCGAACAACGCGAAGATGCCGTCGCCGGTCGATTGCGCAACGTAGCCGCCGTAGCGATGCACCGCCGCCATCATAAGCTGCAGCACCGGGTCGACGATCGCGCGCGCCTCCTCGGGATCGAGATCGCGCATCAGCTCGGTCGAGCCCTTGATGTCGGCGAACAGCGCGGTGACCGTCTTGCGCTCGCCGTCGAGCGATTTCGCCGACGAGGTGCTGCGAGCTTATTCGGATATCCGTCGTCCCGTCGCCGACGGTTTGTTCAGCTTCCGCGGCTTCACCGAAGGAAGTACCGCATTCCTGACAGAACTTGGCGTTAGCCGGGTTGGCCAAGCCGCACTTCGGGCATCGGCCTTTGAACGACTCACCGCACTCCACGCAGAACTTCGCGCCGGCGGGCATTCTCGGTAGCTGCATTTCGCGCAGGTCACGTCCGTGTGCCTCAGTTCGTCGAGCAGCGCCTTGGCGTCTTTCAGGTCGGCGGTGTCGAAGCCCTCGGTGAACCAGCCGTAGATTTCGGCGAGCATCGTGCGCGCTTCGTCGCGCCGGCCCTGCTTCGCGAGCAGCCGGGCGAGGCTCGTCGTGGCGCGCAACTCCGCTGATCTCGCACTTTGCCGCCGGGCGATTTCGATCGCCGTGCGGAAACATTGCTCCGCTTTGGCACCGTCCGACGGGTTCTGCGCCAGCAACAGCTCACCTTTGACGTGATGCAGCGACGGACTGTCGATCTGCTCCCCGGTCTTCGCGACGGAAGCGAATCCCTCCTCCAGCACCTGAAGTCCTTCCTGGGGCCGTCCGATCCTTCCGAGCCCGGAGGCCAGAAGACACAAACAACCAAGCGTGCGGCGTCCCCCCGGTAGCGCGGATAGCGGAGATGCCCCGGCGCATCCCGGCGATGCCCTCCTCGTAGCGCCCTTGGGCGATCAGAGCGGCGCCATGCAAGGTGGTCGCCAATGGCCGAAAGGCTCACGAGTCCCATCTCTTCGGTGAGCGCCATCGCCTCTTCGGCGTGCTTTTGCGCGGCTGTGCCGTCCCCACGTATCAAGTGATGTTAGGCCGCAAAGCAGGAAGCGTGAGCCAAAACGTAAGGATCGGAAGACCGCTGAGCCACCTCCATCATCTCGCGCGATTTCGCCCAGGCACGATCGGGATAGCCAAGCCCGGACAGGCCAAAGTACAGGTAGCAGAACGAACTTACCCTACGTAACTCCAACTCCGCGGGAAGAGGTTGCCGGAGGTCGAAAACGGCCAGCGCCTTCTCCAGGTGCTCATTCGCAGAGACCAACTCGCCGAGAAGAAAAAGGATAGCGCCGCGCGCGGAGTTGCCGCACAGGAGCATCGCCGGGTCTTTCGCATCCTCGGCGGCGGCCAGAAGCTCGTCGGCGAGTTCCAGAGCGTTGTGCAGCTCCAGCTTCCACCAACGCATTAGCCCATTGTCCAAAAAGGGCACGGAAGGCGAGAGCAGGGTCGCGGATTTGCGCGCACAACTCGCGCGCTCTCGCATACACAGGCTCCAATTCCGCCGCCGCCCAGCCTTTTACTGCGGCAAGACTTGAGCCTAAGACGGATTGCACTGACAGCTCCTGGCGCGCCCGTTCGGCGTCGTCGGGCAGATGCTTGAGGAACTCCAAGGCACTGGAAAGCCGGGTGACCGCTTCGGAGTAAGCGGAACGGGCTGCCGCCTGGCTCCCGGCGCGAAACAGATACTCTACGGCCTTGCGCGTGTTGGCGGTGCGGCTGTAATGGTGGGCCAGCTCGGCCAGGTGATCGTCGATCCGATCCTTGAACAGCGCCTCGATCGCCTCACCCGTGCGCTCATGCAAGAGCCGGCGGCGCTCCATCAGCACCGAGTTGTACGCCACCTCCTGCGTGAGCGCGTGCTTGAAGGTATATTCCGCTTCCCCCAATGCGGGTTGCTCGTAGATGAACTCGCCGGCCTGCAAGCCCTTCAACATCGGCTCCAGCCGATCGTCCGGGCTGGCAGTTATATGCCTGACCAGATTCAGCGGGAAGTCTTTGCCGATGACCGCCAAGGTCTGCAGCAGGTCTTTCTCGGACGCCGGCAGTGCGTCGATGCGTGAGGCCAGGATGCCGTGGACGGTGGGCGGGACGTGAATCTCGGTCAGCGGTTTGGTCAGCCTGGTGGCGCCATTGCGGACCAGCACACCCTGCTCGACCAGCGCCCGCACAATCTCCTCCATGAAGAAGGGATTGCCTTGGGTTTTCTCGATGATCAGCCGCTTGAGAGACTGCAGGCTCGCATCCCCGCCGAGCAGCGCATGAAGCATCTCGTCGGCGCTCTGGCCCCCCAGCGGATCGAGGCGCAACTGGGTGTAACAGGTGCGGTTGCCCCAATCGTGATGGTACTCGGGCCGGTAGTTGACCAACATGAGGATGCGCGCACTGGCGACGCTGTCCACGAGCAGGTCCAGAAGCTCCTGGGTCTCCGCGTCGATCCAGTGCAGGTCCTCGAAGATCACCACCAGCGGTTGCTTGAGGCTCTCACGGATGATGATGCGCTTGACCGCCTCCAGCGTGCGCCGGCGTCTTATCTGCGCATCCATCATCGCCAGTGACGCACCCGCGCCCGCGATACCCAGCAGGCTCAGGATGTAGGGCAGCGTCTCCGCGAGCGCCGGGTCGAGACCACGCACTTTGGCCTCGACCTTCTCGGACCGGCGACTGTCGTCGTCCTCGTCGGCGATCTCGAAATAGCTCTTCAGCAGCTCGATCACCGGCAGCCAGGCCGACGCCTTGCCGTGCGAGACCGAGTACGCCTCCAGCACCTTGCATCCGTCCGGGATAGTGGCCTTGAACTCGTACATCAGGCGCGACTTGCCGGCGCCCGCCTCGCCAACTGCCGCAACGATCTGCCCGTGTCCCGCCCTGGCCTGCTCCAGCGCGCCGGCCATCGCCGCCATCTCGCGCTCGCGCCCGACGAACCGCGTCAGCCCGCGCCGCGCCGAGAGCTGGAAGTGCGTCCTAAGCGGCCCGGCGCGCACCACCTCGTACACTTCGACCGGGGCGTTGAGTCCCTTCACCGCCGTCGGCCCCAGCGCGCGGAACTCGAAGTAGCCCTCGCACAGCCGCTGCGTCGCCTCACTGGCCGCGATCGAACCCGCCGGCGCCGCGGTCTGCATCCGCGCCGCCAGATTGGTCACATGACCGACCGGCGTGTATTCGGTATGGCCGCCGGTCTCGATCGACCGCACCACCACCTCGCCCGTGTTCACTCCGACGCGCGCTTCAACGGGAATCTTGCCCTCGTTACGCAGACGGTCGGCATAGCGACGCAACTCCTCCTGCATCGCCAGCGCCGCATGAAGTGCGCGTTGCGGATGGTCCTCGTGCGCGACCGGCGCGCCGAACAATGCGAAAATGCCGTCGCCGGTCGATTGCGCAACGTAGCCGCCGTAGCGATGCACCGCCGCCATCATAAGCTGCAGCACCGGGTCGACGATCGCGCGCGCCTCCTCGGGATCGAGATCGCGCATCAGCTCCGTCGAGCCTTTTATGTCGGCGAACAGCGCGGTGACCGTCTTGCGCTCACCTTCGAGCGATTCGGCGGAGTGTAAATAGGAGTCGAGACGAATTGTTGCTGCGGGCGAGGAATCAGACCTGATGGGTTTCGCTTCGGGATCTAAGGCCGCGGCACCGCATCTTTTGCAGAACTTCGCGCCGGCGCTCAGGGTTGCGCCGCAGGATGAACAAGCGAGATCGAATTTAGCGCCGCATTGCTCACAGAAAAGAGCGTCACCGGCGCTGACTCCCCCGCACGCTGCGCAGCGCACTTTCCGCCTCTCGTCGCGAACCCGTAGGCTGGCTGACGTTAACAGATTCCTCTATCAAGTGGTACGCGCGTGCGAACTCTCTAAAGCGCTCTGGCAGAGATGTTGCGGAATGCTTCGATCCAGTCGTTGGCCGGTATTAATGGAAAGCACTTTCCCCCATTTGCGGCAAATGCACGGCCCATTTCTCTGTCGGCCAGTGAGTCGGTTCCATACATTCGCGATGCACCTACCGGGCTGCTTGCAGTTTGCTACAACTGAGGCATTCGTATAGGGTCCTTAAAGCGTAGAGCGTCGCTCTACTGCCTGCCTACTAGCGAGGGGCTTTCCAATCTCCTCGCTTCTACACTTAAAGTCTACGCACGGAATCTGGGCGGTTATAAATCCATGCCGCATAGTAATTTTTTTCTCTAACAGCGAGCTTTGAAGTGAGTTCAGTGTGACATGACGCCTTTGGATCACCAGAGATGCGGTCTGCGCTAAGGTTTCTTAGCACCCCTTCGACACTCAGCGCTAAGTGAACGTAGCGGCATCGGCGAAAAAGGCTCGCGCTTGTTGACATTGCTTCTGGGTCTCCAGCTTGCATTACGTCTATTTCGGAGCCGACTCGAGAATAAATCGCTACACGTCCGGATTTAAAAAGGGGGCACAAGGACATGCATCTAGTAAAGTACAGCGACGGATGGACGCGGCGGCATTTTCTCGACCAACTCTGCAAGGGAGTATTTGCCGCGGGGGTTTTGTCGCCCTTGATGGAGGTGATCGGTCGCGACGGGAACTGCGAGGCAGCTTACCCACCGGAATTGCTCTCAATCGAGGCGTACACCAAAGGCAAGCTCAAGGCCGGAGACGTGCTCAGCGCAGAGAATGTCGATATCGTCAAAGACCTGCTCGACCCGGGTGCATACTGGCAGATCAAGCACGACGGCCGCCTGGTGGACCTCGCACCGACCGAAACCGATATGACCAGAATGATGCCGATGCCCTATCTGCGGGCGACGCTGGCTAACCAGGGCAAGCACAAGATCTTTCCCGATGGGAACGTCTATACGCTCGACGGCAAGCCGTGGATCGGCGGGAACCCGTTTTTGCAGCCCCAGAGTCCTGCCGAAGTTCTGTGGGCGAACACCCTAAGTTGGGGTAAACACGACTGTCAATCACATCCCGTGCTCGAGTGGGACACCGACGCGGACGGCAACGTTGAATACGAGTATGCCGGCTTCGCCGTGGAATGGCAGACCGTCGGTCGCCAGACGCTGGACCCGCATCCCTATATGGAGGGCCGCGAGAGTCAGCTCCGAATCGTGGGATCGGTTGTATTGGAACCCAGTGACGTCAACGGCACCGGCTTCCTCCAGGTGTGGGCATATGATCAGCACAAGCTGCCCGGCTTCTATAGCTACCAGCCAACGACCAAACGCGTGCGCTCGTACCCGGTCGACCAGCGCTTCGAGCCGCTGTTCCCTGGCAACACGTACTTCGTTACAGAGTACTACATGGCGGGCGATCCTCTGCTGACTTGGGGTAACTTCAAACTCGTCGGCAAAGGCCCATTGCTGGCCGGCGCGTCTCACTGCGCCGACCTCGACCAGCCTAATTGGATACACAAGACGTGCGGTGGCAAGAGCGGTATAAAATACTGGCGCACGCGGATGGAACTGGTGCCTGAGATGTATGTAGTCGAAATGGAGCCAACATCCTATCCTCGCGCACCAATTGGCAAGAAGCGAATCTGGTTCGATGCTCGCACGCTCTACCCTTTCACGATGATTAGCTATGACCGGCAGGGCAAGATTTGGAAGCAGTGGGAAGGCGGCGGCGACTACTACGAGCGCAAACCCGGTATGAAGTGGGTCCAGGGAACTCCGGATACTTTTGTCAGTTGGTCGTACGTTCATGCGCACGATCTCCAGAGCAACCGGATGTCCCGGTTCTACTATGCTCAGACGGTGCCTGGCGGATACTACGCCACCGTCGACAGCCCAAGGCTGTTCGAGGACTTTTGCACAATCGAGGCCCTGGAGCGCCTCGGTCGGTAACGTAACATGCGAACACAAACCAGTGCCGGCCATGCGAAGTTCATCGGCTCTGCGGCACGCAGGCGCGCTCGGCCTGCTCGCCGTATGGTATCTGCTGACTCCGCCTTTTGTTCCCGGCGATCCGCCCGGCCGGCTGGAGCTCCACGCGCCGCTCAGCCGGTGGAGCCAGATGGATTCATCGGACTCCGCCCCGGGATGCGACGAACAACGCAACAACATGGTGCGGATGTATCGCAGCGGCGATATGACCTCGATGGCGACCCAGTTCAAGCTTTGGCTCTACCACAACTCCGTATGCGTCTCCTCGGCCGACCCGCGCCTGAGGGGATTGGTCGGGCAGATTAGTCACGATCATTGATGCAGTAGTAATTGGCGATCATCGGCTGCCGCCAGGAAGGGGCTGTGCTCATGTGCTCCATGGAAATGCGTTCGAAAAACGAGATTCCCTACTTAAGCCCCGCTTTAGCCACGTCGGCGAGCTCTCGCGCTGCTAACGCGCGATCCTTGAGCGGGTATCCCACACCGTGTTCTTCGGCATGCTTGAAGCCTTCCAGAGTAAGCTGAGGACTAATGCGCAGAAGTTCGGCCACTTGCGCGCGCGCTTCATCCATCTGTCCGAGCTCGACATACGCCACAACTAGGTTATAATGCGCGGCTATTTGGTTCGGGTAGCGCGCCAAGTGACGCTTGAGAAGAGGAACTGCCTCAGAATATCGCCCCATTAGGTCATAAGACCAGGCTACTGTAACCAAATAGAGATCTCGATTGCGAGGATCGAGACGCATTGCCTTGTTCGCTGATTCAATCGCGTCTTCGGGCTTTCCTGCAAAACCCTGATCTTGCGCTAGTAAAAAATAGCCAGAGGCTGAGTTGGGGTCGAGGGCAATCGCCCGTTCTGCATCGGCTATGCTCCGCTCATACTGCCTCCCTCTATATAGATCAAGTTGGCTCAACAGCTGATAGGCGCCAGGTAAAGAGTCATCCAGAGCGATAGCCTTTTGTACCATTTCGGATGAACGCTCCAAGGCTCGCTGTTGGGACTTCACGATGTCCTGAGTTCCCACAGAGGGTGCCTTTGAGACCTCCATCCATCCATTCCACACATCTTGAAAATAGGTCCGACCCATGCCGACATATGCATCCGCATACTTCGGGTCCAATTCAACAGCTTTCGCAAACATCGCGCGCGCTTTCGCATTTCCCTCTTGGGTCATGCTCCAGCCGTACCAGGTCCCCCGCAGAGCATCGTCGAACGCCTGCAGGTTGTCCGTACCGTGCGTTCGCGCCCACTCAGGGATTCCGCGCTCCCCCAACTTGAATTCCAAGTCCACTGTCGTCACGATCTTTTGCACGATCTCGTCCTGCACAGCAAAGATGTCGCGCAGCGGTCGGTCGAAGCGCTCAGCCCAAATATTGGCGCCCGTCGTTGCATCCACCAACTGCACGGCGATCCGCACGCCGTCAGAGGTCTTGCGCGCGCTGCCTTCCAATACAAGCCGCACTCCCAGTTCCCGGCTTACCTCCTGGACCTTTACCGCCTTGCCTTTGTAGGTGAACGAGGAGTTGCGGTCGATTACAAACAGGTCCGGCAGTTTGGAGAGGTCAGTGATGAGCTGATCGGTGACGCCGTCGCTGAAATATTCCTGCGCCGGATCCCCGCTGACATTTGCAAAAGGCAGCACCGCGATAGATGGCTTGTCGGGGAATGGGAGAGCCGAGGACTGAACGAAGGGCACGGCCGCAGGCGAAGGCGGCGGAATCGACGCGTGAGTCGGTTGTGACCGCAATGGCAGATGCTGCACGATCACGATCGTGGCAGCGATGATCGCGAGCCCCACGAACGAAAATACACCGGTGCGCCAATACCTGCGTGGAGCTTGGCGGGTCTCGCGGCGCGGCGATTCGCTCCCGTCCGGCAGCACCCGCCATACGCGCACCGGACGTGCGATGTTCTTGATCGTCTGCTCGCCGTTGTCCTCGTATCCGAGCGTGAGCTTGTCCCGTACCTGTTCGTGAACCGTGCCCGAGATGCAAATGCCGCCGGGGTCGGCGAGGCTCTCGAGCCGCGCCGCGACGTTGATCCCGTCACCGTAGATCTGCTCACCGTCGACAACCACGTCGCCGAGGTTCACGCCGATCCGAAACTCCATCCGCCGGTCGGGTGAGAGACTTGCGTTTTCAGCTTTCAGGGTGGTCTGAATCTCGACCGCGCACTCGACCGCGTTTACTACGCTCCCGAACTCCGCCAGTACGCTATCCCCAGCAGAGTTTACGAATCTGCCGTGGTGCTGTTCGATCAGGCCGTCGATTATTCTGCGATGCGCGGACAGAGTTCGGACCGTCGCCTCTTCATTTTCCCCCATGAGGCGGCTATAGCCGTGGACGTCGGCACAAAGGATAGCAGTGAGCTTGCGTTCCACCCCCCACCTGTCGGCGAATCATCCTGCCGGGTGCGATGATTGTCAAATAAGCATCGGCAGATACGCGAAGGCCGAATAGTGGACGTTCGCCGCGCCAGAACAGACACGGCTACTCGGTCAGTTCGTCGAGCAGCGCCTTGGCGTCTTTCAGGTCGGCGGTGTCGAAGCCTTCGGTGAACCAGCCGTAGATTTCGGCGAGCATCGCGCGCGCCTCGTCGCGCCTTCCCTGCTCATTGAGCAAGCGGGCGAGGCTCGTCGTGGCGCCCAACTCCGGTGATCTCGCACTTTGCCGCCGGGCGATTTCGATCGCCGTGCGGAAACACTGCTCGGCTTCGGCAACGTCCGACGGGTTCTGTAACAGCAACAGCTCACCTTTGACGCGATGCAGCCACGGACTGTGGACCTGCGCTCCGGTCTTCGTGACGGAAGCGAATCCCTCCTCCAGCACCTGAAGTCCCTCCTCGCACCGTCCGACTTTTCCGAGCCCTGAGGCCAGCAGGCGCGAAACCCGAGGGTCGCTGATAGCGCTCCGACGCATCTCTGCGATGCCCTGCTCGTAGCGCCCTTGGGCGATCAGGGCCGCGCCATGATTGGTGGTTGCTATTGCCGAAAAGGCCACGAGCCCCAACTTTTCGCTGAGCGCCATAGCCTCTTCAGCGCACTTCTGCGCGGTCATGCTGTCCCCACGAACCAAGTGGTGTTCGGGCACAGAGCAGGAAGCCTGAGCCAAAACAAAAGGGGCGGAACACCGCTGAGCTACCTCCATCATCTCGCGCGATTTCGCCCAAGCACGATCTGGATAGCCAAGTCCGTAGAGTACAAAAACCCAATGGGTTAACAAACCTGACCTCTGTGCCTCCAATTCCGCCGAAAGGGGTTGCCGGAGGTCGAAAACCGCCATCGCCTTTTCCAAGTGCTCATTCGCAGGGACCAACTCGCCGAGGAAGTAGAGGATGACCCCGCGCGCGGTGTTGCCGGCCAGGAACATCGCCGGGTCTTTCGTATCCTTGGCTGCAGCCAGAAGCTCGTCGGCAAGCTCCATAGCCTTATCCAGCTCACGCGTCGAGTAGCGGAATAACCATTGAAGCCAAAGGGGACGGAAGGCGAGAGCAGGGTCGCGGATTTGCGCGCACAACTCGCGCGCCCTCGCATGCACAGGCTCCAATTCTGCCGCCGCCCAGCCTTTCGCATGGAGAAGACTTGAGCCTAAGACGGATAGCACTGACAGCTCCTGGCGAGCACGTGCGGCGTCGTCGGGCAGATGCTTGAGGAACTCCAAAGCACTGGAAAGCCGGGTGATCGCTTCGGGGTAAGCAGAACGGGCTACCGCCTGTCTCCCAGCGCGAGACAGATACTTTACGGCCTTAAGCGTGTTGGCGCTGTGGCTGTAGTGGTGGGCTAACTCGGTTAGATGATCGTCGATCCGATCCTTGAACAGCGCCTCGATCGCCTCACCCGTGCGCTCATGCAGGAGCCGGCGGCGATCGATCAGTATGGAGTTGTACGCCACCTCCTGCGTGAGCGCATGCTTGAATGTATATTCCGTTTCCCCCAATGCGGGTTGCTCGTAGATGAACTCGCCGGCCTGCAAGCTCTTCAACATCGGCTCCAGCCGATCGTCCGGGCTGGCTGTTATATTCTTGACCAGATTCAGCGGGAAGTCCTTGCCGATGACCGCCAAGGTCTGCAGCAGGCCTTTCTCGGACGCCGGCAGCGCGTCGATGCGTGAGGCTAGGATGCCGTGGACGGTGGGCGGGATGCGAATCTCGGTCAGCGGTTTGGTCAGCTTGGCGGCGCCATTGCGGACCAGCACACCCTGCTCGACCAGCGCCCGCACGATCTCCTCCATGAAGAAGGGGTTGCCTTCGGTCTTCTCGATGATCAGCCGTTTGAGAGATTGCAGGCTCGCATCGCCCGCCGAGCATCGCGTGAAGCATCTCGTCGGCGCTCTCGCCGCCCAGCGGATCGAGGCGTAATTGGGTGTAACAGGTGCGGTTGCCCCACGCGTGATGGTACTCGGGCCGGTAGTTGACCAACATGAGGATGCGCGCACTGGCGACGCTGTCCACGAGCAGGTCCAGAAACTCCTGGGTCTCGGCGTCGATCCAGTGCAGGTCCTCGAAGATCACCACCAGCGGCTGCTTGAGGCTCTCACGGATGATGATGCGCTTGACCGCCTCCAGCGTGCGCCGGCGCCGTATCTGCGCATCCATCATCGCCAGTGAGGCGCCCGCGCCCGCGATACCTAGCAGGCTCAGGATGTAAGGCAGCGTCTCCGCGAGCGCCGGGTCGAGACCACGCGTTCTGGACTCGACCTTCTCGGACCGGCCACTCTCGTCGTCCTCGTCGGCGATCTCGAAATAGCTCTTGAGCAGCTCGATCACCGGCAGCCAGGCCGACGCCTTGCCGTGCGAGACCGAGTACGCCTCCAGCAGCTTGCACTCGTGCGGGATGGTGGCCTTGAACTCATACATCAGGCGCGACTTGCCCGCGCCTGCCTCGCCAACTGCCGCGACGATCTGCCCGTGTCCCGCCCTGGCCTGCTCCAGCGCGCCGGCCATCGCCGCCATCTCGCGCTCGCGCCCAACGAACCGGGTCAGCCCGCGCCGCGCCGAGAGCTGGAAGTGCGTCCGCAGCGGCCCGGCGCGCACCACCTCGTACACCTCGACCGGGGCGTTGAGCCCTTTTATCGTCGTCGGCCCCAGCGCCCGGAACTCGAAGTAGCCCTCGCACAGCCGCTGCGTCGCCTGCACTGGCCGCGATCGAGCCCGACGGTGCTGCGGTCTGCATCCGCGCCGCGAGATTGGTCACATGGCCGACCGGCGTATACTCGGTATGGCCTCGCCGACTTGTATCGTCCGCACCACCACTTCGCCCGTGTTAACGCCGACGCGGGCTTCAACAGGAATCTTGCCCTCCATGCGCGCAGACGGTCGGCAAAGCGATGCAACTGCTCCTGCATCGCCAGCGCCGCATGAACTGCGCGTTGCGGATGGTCCTCATGGGCCACGGGCGCGCCGAACAAGGCGAAAATGCCGTCGCCGGTCGATTGCGCAACGTAGCCGCCATAGCGATGCACCGCCGTCCATCATAAGCTGCAGCACCGGATCGACAATCGCGCGCGCCTCCTCGGGATCGAGATCGCGCATCAACTCCGTCGAGCCCTTGATGTCGGCGAACAACGCGGTGACCGTCTTGCGCTCACCCTCCAAGCCCTCCGCGGTCTGCCGCTCAGCATTGACTTCGACGCGTGGAATTTTCCCAACAGCGGCAGGACTGGGCGATGAAGCCGGAGCGCCGGCTCCCAAAGCTCCTCCGCATTTTCGACAGAAATTGGCGTCAAAGGGATTTACGGTGTTACAGGAAGAGCATCGATTCTCGACTTTGCTTCCGCACTTCATGCAGAACTGTGCATCGGCGGGGTTGTCGTAGTTGCACTTCGCGCACAGCATCCCCGTCTATCCCGCCAGTTCGTCAAGAAGCGCCTTCGCGTCCTTCAGATCGCGTGTGTCGAAGCCCTCAGTGAACCAGCCGTAGATCTCGGCGAGCATCGTGCGAGCTTCGTCGCGGCGGCCCTGCATGTCGAGCAAGCGAGCGAGACTCATCGTAGCTCGTAATTCCCACGATTTGGCATTTTGATTGCGCGCAATCTCGATCGCGCGCTGAAAGCAGCTCCGGGCTTCGGCAGTGTTTGAATGGTCCTGCCTCAGCAGTAACTCACCCCTGACCCGATGAATCTCAGGTTCATAGGCACGCTCCTCGTGTTGATCCGCAACTGCTTGTGCTTCCGTAACAGCCGCTAGCCCGTCGTCGAGGCGATCCGCGTGCCTGCACGCATCCGCCAGCGTGGTATGATACGGGGGTCGCCCCAGTTCGATTCCGCTCCCGCGAACTCCGGCCAAGACCTTCCTGTATTTGCGCAATCCCCTCTTCGTGGCGCCCCTGCGCGGCCATCGCCCAGCCATGCATCAAAGTCGCAGCACCGAGAAAATGGGTGAACCCGCGCTCGACGCAGATTCCCAGTACGCGCTCGGCATTCTCTTGAGCTGCGCCTGCTTCCCGGCGATATTTGTGGACAAAGCCGGCGAACATCTCGGCAAAGGCCAAACTAAAAGGATGAGACCGCTCTTGAGCTAACGCGAGCGCCTCATTGATCCTCATGAGCGCCTGATCCGGATAGCCGAGGGTCCAGAGCGTGTAGGCCGCCCACGACCGGCAATTTACCCCCGAGTCCGCATGCCCCAAGGGGCGATCTCGCTCGGGGTTGTAAAGGGAGATCGCCGTTTCAAGATGCTCCCTGGCGAGATGCAACTCTCCGATGAAGTACAAGCTGCATCCTAGAGCGGAGTGCGCGTGCATCAATAGCGCCGGATCGGCTGCGCTTTGCGCCCGCTGCAGAAGCTGTTCGCCAATTTTATATGCCGCCCGGTACTGCCCTCGCAATTGATGCACAGCACACAGTCCCGACAATGCCCCAAAAAGCTCCGGGGGATCGCCCAGCCGCTCACAAAGCTGCCGCGCACGAGTGTAAGCTCGCTCTGCTTCCCGCGAACCCCAGCCGTTGACCGTGCTAAACGCTGTGCCAAGGGGTAGCTGGAGGAGCAATTCTTGTTGAATGCGATCGCGGCTATCCGGCAGCTTCTGCAGCAGGTCTATCGCTGCCGTAAGACCGCTGATGGCTTCAGGGTACGCTGAGCGCTGCATCGCTTGCTGCCCTGCACGCCCCACATAGTCGACCGCCTTGGTGACGTTATCGGAGCGGCTGTAGTGACGCGCCAGCTCGCCCAGATGATCGTCCAAACGTTCCGCGAACATGGACTCCAGAGCTTGGCCGGTGCGCTCATGCAAGAACTTGCGGCGCTCAACCAACAGCGAGTTGTAGGCGACCTCCTGCGTGAGCGCGTGCTTGAAAATGTACTCCGCACCGGCTAGCGCCGGTCTGCTCATAAATGAACTCGCTCGCCTGCAGCTCCGCGAGCATCCGCTCAAGTTGGGGGTTCACCTGCGAGGTAACTTGCCTTACCAGGCCAAGCGGTGAGTCTCGGCCGATCACCGCGAGCATCTGCAACAGGTCCTTTTGTTCCGGCGCAAGCCGGTCGATACGCGCGGCCAACATTCCCTGCACCGTTGCCGGCAGACGTAATTGCGAGAGCGAGCGCATAATTTTCACTGCGCCGTTGCGCACCAGCGCGCCCTCGTCGAACAGCGCCTGCACCATCTCCTCGATGAAGAACGGATTGCCCTCGGTGCGCTCGATCACCAGCCGCTTGAGCGGCCGAGTTCAATCCCGTCTCCCAAGAGTGCCGAGAGCATTTCGCCGGCGCTTTCCCGCCCCAACGCCTCCAGCCGAAACTGCGAGTAGTAGGACTTGTTGGCCCACTCGTGGCGGTATTCAGGGCGATAGTTGACCAGCAGCAGCACGCGAGAGTTCGCGATGCTATCGGCCAAAAGGTCGAGCAACGCCTGGGTCTCGCTGTCGATCCAATGCAAGTCTTCAAAGATGACGACTATGGGTTGATTCAGGCTTTCACGGATGATGATGCGCTTGAGTGCGTCGAGCGTCCGTCGGCGCTTGATCTGCGCGTCCATCTGGGCGAGCGGGTCCGGGCCCTCGTGCAGTCCCATCAGGGTGTGGAGCAGAGGCAGCGCATCTTTGAGCGCTGGGTCGAGCGCGCCTAGTCGACGTTCGATTTCTGCCACGGCGCTGCGCCTTGTCGTCGGCGTCTTCGATGCCGAAATAGTCATAGAGCAGCTCCATCACCGGCAGCCAGGCCGACGCCTTGCCGTGCGAGACCGAGTACGCCTCCAGCACTTTACATCCGTCCGGGATAGTGGCCTTGAACTCGTACATCAGGCGCGACTTGCCGGCACCCGCCTCGCCAACTGCGGCGACGATCTGCCCGTGGCTCGTCCTGGCTTGCTCCAATGCGTCGGCCATCGCCGCCATCTCGCGCTCGCGCCCGACGAACGGCGTCAGCCCGCGCCGCGCCGAGAGCTGGAAGTGCGTTCTAAGCGGCCCGGCACGCACCACCTCGTACACTTCAACCGGGGCGTTAAGTCCTTTCACCGCCGTCGGCCCAAGCGCCCGGAACTCGAAGTAACCCTCGCACAATCGTTGCGTCGCCTCGCCGGCCGCAATCGAACCTGTCGGCGCCGCGGTCTGCATCCGTGCCGCCAAATTGGTTACGTGACCGACCGGCGTGTATTCGGGGTGGGCGCCGGTTTGAATGGTCCGCATGACGACTTCGCCCGTGTTAACGCCGATGCGAGCTTCCACGGGCGGCCTGCCCTGGTTCTTGAGTCGCTCGCCGTGAAGTCGAAGCTCTTGCTGCATCGCCAGTGCTGCATGGAGTGCGCGCTGCGCGTGGTCTTCGTGAGCGACAGGCGCGCCGAACAGCGCAAAAATCCCGTCACCCGTTGACTGGGCGACGTAACCGTCGTACCGATGTACCGCCGCGATCATCAGTTGCAGCACTGGGTCGACGATCGCTCGGGCATCTTCAGGGTCGAGATCGCGCTCCAGCTCCGTCGATCCCTTGATGTCTGCGAACAGCGCAGTCACGGTTTTGCGCTCGCCTTTGAGCGCAGCCTCGGCTTGTTCTGTCGGAATGCGATTGTCGGACGCGCTTGCCGCGGGTGATCGGGCAGAGGCGGGTTGCGCATCAGCAGCAACGAGCCCAGCACCGCAGTCACCACAGAATCTCTCTCCAGGCTCCGCCGGTGCCCCACAGGAGGGGCAAACGAGCCTCAGCAGTTGGCCGCACTGGACACAGAACTTTCGGCCCTCACGGTTATCGTTACCGCAGCTGGAGCAGCGCATCGACTTTCCCCCGGGCCCGTCGAGTCGTCCTTCATTTATCATCCAACCGGCGGAGAGACTATCCCGCTTCAGCGGCTCTGCCGCTGCTACGGCCGCCGGCCCACGACGATGCATTTCAAACAGCACACGGGGCCGGCCGGTCGGCTGCATCTCAATGTGTTGTGGGACTGGCCCTGGCTGAACCAACGCGAGTTATCAACGCTCGCGGCGGCGTGCGGTTTCGGTCCGATTTGTCATATTTCGCGCGTCGGCCGCCCGATTGAACTCGCGCAAGGCCGGCCGGGCTCGAGCGCGGCGGTCCGCTATTCCACCAAAACCGGCTTCCGCGTGGTTTGCCTACGCGCGCAAGACCGGCGGGCGGACTGCACTGGTCGGCCGTAGAGCCGGGGTCGCTTCCGGAATCGCCGCGCTGACGGTGCTTGCGCTGAGCGCTGATCGGAAGTTTGAGCCGTGGCTCTATCACTACGATGAGTGGCTGGCGCGCCAACGGCGCGCCTGGGCGCCTCGCGGCCCGGACGGACAATTCCGGATAGCCACTGAGTAGTCAATTCGACTTCACTGCCGGCTCGTCGAGGTAGTAAGACTTCGTCCAGCCGATATGGCCCTGCGTGTTGACCTGAACCGCGTTGAGATCGTCGGCGACTTTTGGAGCCAAGACTTTAACCTCTTCTCCCTTGGCGAGCGCGGTGCAGCCGGACACGTCGGGCGTGTGACCGCCGTCATACTCGTATGCGGCCGTTACAAGTTCATCATGAGTCTCACAAATCGGAGCATCGGTCTTGGCTCTATAGAGGCCGTCGGTCTTTATCGTGTTGGATGTCGGTTCAGGAGCTATCGTGTGGGATGCTGATTCAGGGGCTGAAGACACACAGCCAGCAGCAATTAGCGCTACCACTACCATTGAAAACACAACTACGGCGCGTCTCTTCACTATTGCGTGTTCTCCTTCGTCTTAGGTCTCCTCGGGGTCCAGCTGCTCCGAGAGCGACGTCGAGCCGACTAGATCGCAGAACATGACGGTAAGTTGTCGGCGTTCGCCCTCCGACGCTGCGTGAGGTTCGTCATGTTCGGCCATGCCGGGAGCACTCGTTCCTGTTGTCGAGAGCCTTGAGCCACAATTGCGGCAGAACTTCGAGCCAGGTAGTTGCCAAGCCCGCAGGATGGGCACACCACCTCCAGCTTCGCCCCGCACTCGCCGCAGAATGCTGCGTCCGGCAGGTTATCGTCCTGGCACTTGCCGCACAGCATGGTTACCGCGACAACTCGTCAAGCAGAGCCTTGGCGTCTTTCAGATCCGCGGTGTCGAAGCCCTCGGTGAACCAGCCGTAGATTTCGCGAGCATCGTGCGCGCCTCGGCGCGTTTGCCCTCGACTCGTCGAGCAGCCGCGCGAGACTGGTGGTCGCGCGCAACTCCCACATCTTTGCGCTTTGCGTTCGAGCGATCTCTGTCGCGCGCCGCAAAGAGTTTTCGGCTTCGACAGACTTGCCTTGAGCCATCAGGGCCGTGCCAGCAATTCGGTGAAGCTCCGCAGCGAATTGGCGTTCACCGGATCCTTCGCTCCGGCGGAGGGCATCACTCACAACATCCAACGCCTCGTCGCAACGTCCAATCGATCTCAACCCTTCCGCGAGTTCTCCAAGGAACCACGGGACCGCAAGCCCTGAACCAAGACTTTGCCAAGCGTCGATTCCGCGTTTGATGGCCTCGACTCCCGGTGTTCCCTCTCCATACTGGACCGCAGCGCAACCCGCCAATATCTCTGCAAGCGCCAGGTAATAGGGAAACCCATGCTCGCCGGCCAACGACTTCAGCGTCCGACAGTGTTCGACGACCGCATCGGGCTCTCGTCGGAAAAGATGTAAGTGTCCCGCGAATTGAGTGGCCCTCGCCAGCGTCCGCGGATGAGACTGCATACGCGCCACCTGCATGCAGTCCCTGACGGTCGCCAGTGCCTGATCCGGACGACCCTGACAGTGGTGAGTCCACGCCGCGTAAGCTCTTGAGTACACTGCTGGATCGTCAACAAAGACTTGATATAGACGTTGCCCTGGCTTGCATGCGGCGATCGACCGAGCCAAACGTTCGGCGGCGGTTTCGAGTCGCCCGCACCAGAATGCAGTGGTACCCGCGGCGAAATTCGCAAAGGCAAGATGGGAATCGTCCTTGGATTCACGCGCTGATGCGAGAAGCTGCTGTACCAACGCATCGGCCTCGCGATGTTCCGCGCGCACCAAGTGGAAGGTCCATAGTCCCGATAGTGCCTCGAAGAGCGCCGAAGTATCTCCCGCTAGCTGGCAAAGCTCGAGCGCGCGCGTGTAGTTCGTGGCGGTCTCGGAGGAACCCAGACCCTTGACCGCCATCAGACTGGGCCCAATCAAAATTCGGAGTCGCATTTCCTGGAGTCGCCTGGCGTGATCGTCCGGTAACTTCGATGTGAGCTCTAATGCAGCCCCGAGCTGCTCGATTGCGGCGTTGTCGGCGCCCTTGGCAACCGCCTGCTCTCCGGCGAGCTGAAAATATTTGACCGCTTGGCTTTTGTCGTTAGCGCGGCTGTAGTGATCCGCGAGTTCAGCGGCGATCTCACTTGCCCGTTCGCCATAGGCAGTCTCTTCGCGCGCGGCAATCCGCCGGTGCAATTCGATCCGATGTCCGGGCGGGATGCGGTCGTACAAAACCTCGCGGTAGAGCGCGTGGAGAAAGCGAACGTTTGACGCGACCGTGCCGTCGGGCCACTCGCTCATGCCGCTGGCGGCGACAAACTGCTCGTGGCGCGAGAGCCGCGTGCAGCAGGCCTCGATCTCGCTCACCGGCCGCTCCAGCGCCGCGGCGACGGCGGCAACGGCGAATTCCGCACCGACGACACTCGCGCCCTGCAGCACCTCCTGCTCCTCGGCATCCAGCCGGTCGAGGTTGCGCTCGATCATTTGGCGGATGTTGCGCGGGGCTTCGATCTTGCTCGTATCAAGCAGCGGCCCCTGCGCGACGAGGTAATCCACCACGTTGACCATAAACAGCGCATTGCCGTCGGTGCGCCGGTAGATCGCCGGAGCGAGGCGGCCGTGTTGAGAACTATCATTGGCAAAGCGCAGACCCAGATAGACGGCCACTTCCGCCTCGCTGAGCAGCTTGAGCCGCAGCTCGTGGCAATGACCGTGCAGCTCGAGCTCCTGCTTGAGTGCGCGCAGCCGATGGTCGCCGGCCAGCACCTCGACCGGCCGGTACGTGCCGATTACCAGTAGCTGGGCCGGTTCCGTCCGCCGCGCAATGGCCGCAATCAAGTCGAGTGTCGAGGCGTCGCTCCAGTGCAGATCCTCGAACAGCAGCACCAGCGGCGCGTGGGCTGCCAGCGCCGCCAGCGTGTCGGCCATCTCGCGCAGCATCCGCTGCTGGGTCAGTCCATGCGTCTCGCTTTGGATGCGGGCGCGCTCCTCCACCGTCAGCAGCGCCGGCAATTGGGCCAGCCAGGCCGGGGCCAGCCGATGCAGCAACGCCAGCAGGTGTTGACCCTCCGCGCCCCGGCCGAGTTGCGTCAGCGCCTCCAGCATCGGCATATAAGGCTCGCCCGCGCCGTACTGCTCGACGCATTGGCCACGCGCGGTCCGCGCTGCTCCGTCTTTCTCCACCGAATCAAGGAAGGCTCGCACAAAGGTGCTCTTGCCGATGCCCGTCTCGCCCGCGATGAACACCACCCGCCGCTCGCGTTGGCGCACGCTCGCGAACCACTCGTGCAGTTGCGCCAGCTCGCCGTCGCGGCCGACCATCAGCGGGGTAGCCGCTACGGGCGCCGCGAGGGGCGGCACTTTCGCCTCTTGGCGCGCGCGGCGGCCCGGCGCAACGCCGATAAAGCGCGGCGCTTTGTGCCGCCGATGGGCACGCGCGGCGACCACCGAGATGATCGCGAACAGCGTCAGCCCGCCACCGGCCCAATACCAATGGCCCAACGGAAAGCGCGAGAAGCGCTCCACATCCGGGACCGATTGTTTGGTCCACACGGCGAGGAGATCTTTGACCGCCAGGCCTGCCGCGACCGTCACCGACCGCCGCCCACAGTCGCTTAAAAAGTGGCCATAACCGCCACATCGTGGTCTAGCGTTCTCCGCCGTTGACGCTTAGTTCGTCGAGCAAAGCCTTGGCCTCTTTCAGATCGGCGGTGTCGAAGCCCTCGGTGAACCAGCCATAGATTTCGGCGAGCATCGCGCGCGCTTCTTCGCGACGGCCCTGCTTCGCGAGCAGCCGAGCGAGGCTCATCGTCGCGCGCAATTCCAGTGATTTGGCGCTCTGTTTGCGCGCGATCTCGATCGCGCGCTGAAAACAGCTCTGAGCTTCTGCAGCCTTTGAATGGTCTCGCCTTAGCAGCAACTCGCCTTTGAGCCGATGTGCCTCAGCTTCATATTGACGGATTCCATGTTCATCTGCTGCGGCCATTGCTTCTGCCAAAGCACTTAGGCCGTCGTCGAGGCGACCTGCCTCCCCGCACGCTTCGGCCAGAAGGCAAAGAGCATGCGGCAGCAACACTCCACTCCCTATCGTGCGAAACGCGGCCAGGCCTTCCTGTATCTGCGCAATCCCCTCTTCGCCGTGTCCCTGTTTTGCTATTGCCCAGCCGCGCGTGACAGTCGCTTGAGCCAACCAGTGGGGAAACCCGTGCTCAACAGAGAGGGCAGTCAGGCGCTCCGCAGTGTCTTGAGCTGCGCGCGCTTCCCGCCGATATTGGCGTAGATAGCCGACAAGACCCTCCGCAAAAGCCAGACTGAGGGAATGGGATAGCGCTTGAGCTAACGCGACCGCTTCATCGCCCTTCTTGAGAGCCTGGTCCGGGTAGCCGAGGGTCCACAGAATCAAGGCCATGTACGACAGGCAATTCACGCCGGTATCAATGCCGATCGCCATCGGCCGCTCACGATCATAGAGGGAGATCGCCATTTCGAGATGCTCCCTGGCGAGAAGAAATTCCCCCATCGAGAACGAAGTGCATCCCAAAGCGAGGTGAGCGAACAACGATAGCGCTGGAGCGTGCGCGCTCTGCGCCCGTCGCAGAAGCTGTTCGCCGAGCTCATAGGCGTTCGGTAATTCGCCGCGCAAATAATACACGGCGTACAATCCAAGCAAGGCGGGAAAAAGCTCCGGGGGTTCCCCCAGCCGCTCACAAAGCTCTCGCGCGCGAGTGTAAGCTCGCTCCACTTCCGAGGCGGCCCAGCCTTTAAGGGCGATTAACGCTGGTCCAAGAGCCAGCTGGAGGAGCAATTCTCGCTGAATACGCTCGGCGCTGTCCGGGAGCCTCCGGACCAGATCTAGCGCCGCAGTGAGATTACCGATCGCATCAGCATGCGCAGAGCGCTGCAGCGCTTGTTGCCCTGCACGCCCGAGATACTCGACCGCCTTGCTGACGTTATCGCTGCGGCTGTAATGATGAGCCAACTGACCGAGATGATCGTCCAACTGCTCGGCGAACATCGACTCCAGTGCGTGTCCGGCGCGCTCGTGCAGGAGTTTGCGGCGTCCAATCAGCAGCGAGTTGTAGGCGACCTCCTGCGTGAGCGCATGCTTGAAAATGTACTCAGCATCGGTGAGCACCGGTTGCTCATAGATGAACTCGGCCGCCCGCAAATCCGCAAGCATCCGCCCCAGTTGTGCCTCCGTCTTGGAGACCACTTCCCTGATTAGGCCAAGCGGCGACTCCCGGCCGATCACCGCGAAAGTCTGGAGCAGTTCCTTCTGCTCGGCCGAAAGCCGGTCGATACGGGAGGCCAGGATGCCCTGCACCGTCGGCGGCAGACGCAATTGCGAGAGCGGGCGCGTCACCTTCACCGCACCATTGCGCACCAGCGCGCCCTCGTCGAACAGCGCCTGCACCATCTCCTCGATGAAAAACGGATTGCCCTCGGTGCGGTTGATAATCAGTCGCTTGAGTGCTTCGAGTTCAACGCCTCCGCCGAGCAGCGCCGCCAGCATTGCGGCGCCGTTTTCGCCACCCAGGGGGTCGAGCCTGAGCTGCAGGTAGTGGCCCCTGCCCGACCATTCATGGCGATACTCAGGACGGTAGTTGACGAGCAGCAGCAAGCGCGCGCCAGCGCCGCTGTCGGCGAGCAGGTCGAGTAATGCCTGGGTCTCGGAGTCGATCCAATGAAGGTCCTCGAAGATCACCACCAGCGCGTGCTCCAGCGACTCGCGTAATATAATCCGCCTGATCGCTTCGAGCGTGCGCTGGCGCCGGATCTGCGGGTCCATCTCGGCAAGCGGATCGGGGCCTTCCTGTATTCCGAGCAGCCCCAGCAGATACGGCAGCACCTCACTGAGTGCCGGGTCGAGCGCGGCAAGCGTGGCACGGACTTTCTCGCGTCGCGTGGCCGGATCGTCCGCGTCCTGAATGCCAAAATAACCGCGCAGCAATTCGAGCACTGGCAGCCAGGCCGACGCTTTGCCGTGCGACACCGAGTAAGCTTCGAGCAATTTGCACTCGACTGGCAATGTCGCTTTGAACTCATAGAACAGCCGCGACTTCCCGGTCCCGGCCTCGGCCACGACCGTGATAAGCTGCCCGTGCCCGCTCCTCGCCAGTTCGAGCGCGCGCTTCATTTGCTGCAGCTCGCCCTCACGCCCGACAAACTTCGTCAGCCCGCGCCGCGCCGCCAGCTCGAAGTGGCTGCGCAGTGGCCCGGCGCCCACCACCTCGCACACATTGATCGGCTCGCTTAGGCCTTTCACCTCGGTTCGGCCCAAGTCGCGGAAGGTGAAATATCCCTCGCACAGCCGCCGCGTCGCCTCGCTTGCCGCAATCGAACCCGCCGGTGCCGCGGTCTGCATCCGCGCCGCCAGATTGGTCACATGACCGACCGGCGTGTATTCCGTATGCCCTCCGGTCTCGATCGTCCGCACCACTACCTCGCCTGTGTTCACCCCTACGCGGGCTTCAACAGGAATCTTCCCCTCCGCGCGCAGGCGGTCGGCATAGCGACGCAACTCCTCCTGCATCGTCAGCGCTGCATGCAGTGCGCGTTGCGGATGGTCCTCGTGCGCGACCGGAGCGCCGAAGATTGCGAAGATGCCGTCGCCGGTCGATTGCGCAACGTAGCCGTCGTAGCGATGCACCGAATCGATCATCAGGCGCAGCACGGGGTCCACCAGCGCGCGCGCTTCTTCGGGATCGAGATCGCGCATCAGCTCCGTCGAGTCCTTGATGTCCGCGAACAGCGCCGTGACCGTCTTGCGCTCGCCGTCGAGTGCTTGCGGTTCAGAATTATCAACGGCTACACGAATGCCCGAGGAAGTTGGGCCTGCTGCTGCCTTCGATGGCTGCCCGGCTTCCCCGCTCAGAGCGGTTGCACATTGCGCGCAGAATCTGGCTTCAGGCGGGTTCTCGGACCCGCACTTTTCGCATAGACGCCGGAAGGGAGTTGCGCACTGAACGCAGAACTTCGCGCCCTGAGGATTTTCCGCTGAGCAATTCTGGCAGCGCATCGCCTTACCCGGAAACCCTAGCGACTAGCCCCTCTTGTATCACCCGGCGCCGGTAAGGGCAGCGGGTCGCCTCCGCATGTGCCGGCGCCAGAGCCGTTAAGCCTGCCAGTTGGGCGACACGTCCCCCGCGGACCGAGCGGGCAAGAAAGCGCCCGCGATGCTGCTACTGCGCCCCAGAATCCCAACCACCCAACTCGCGGAGGCGTCGATCCGCGCCAGAGCTTCGAGCAGTTCCAACGCGGTGACGGGATCGGCCTCTAACCCACCCAACTCACGAGGACAAGAGAGATGCAAGAGACGCGTGCTGCGCAGGGCTTCCATACGTAGGAGCATCCAGGCGACCGAACCTCTCCGGCTCCGATGAATGCTCCACCAGTACGGGCGCTATCGCTTTAACCTCGGCGACCAACTCCTCGCGTAGCGACTCGTCTTGGTGCATCGGATTTTCCTCCATTGGCTGTTAACGAACCCGCACCGGTAATTAATAACAGCGGAGAAACTTACACGAGCGGTACATAATCGTAGTCGCCGATGCCCTGAAGAACGAGGAAAGTTGCAGAGCAGTCCCCACCATTGCAGTCCCCACCATTACGGACCAGGTGTGGGCGGCGCGGTCGCACAGCATAGGTCTCACCCGGGCCGAGCCGCACCTCTTCTTTGGGTTCACGTAGGAAAAGGCTGACGTGCCCATCAATCACATAAAACGTGTCCTATATATTACTGTGGCAGTGCCAAGGCACCTGCTGAATCGGCGAGATCTGGAGTTCGGTGATGCGGAACCCGGGGCGCTCAGCATGATGAGTTAATCGCTCGAATTCAAATAGATGGCTCGCATCTTTGATCGGGTCCATTAGTTTCCTCTTGTCAGCGCTTGGCCTCGCGCAGGCGCGGCCGCAGTTTGAACGGCGCATGGTCCCCCGCTCAGGCTAGTTGCTCAACTCGTCGCGCAGCGCCTTCGCGTCTTTCAAGTCGGCGGTGTCGCTAGTTGCTCCAGTCAAAAGCGTTAAGCTGTGCGTAGGTATTCTGATGGCGCATTGCTACTTCCCGCGGCGCCTTGACCTCGAAACTTACGGTGTTGCCAACCTCCGCTTCCTTATATTCAAACCCGTTGGGAAGAACGATCCGGGCTCGGTGTTCCTCGCCCGTGACAGGATTGAGAATCGGTTCCACGCGAGATTCCAAGACGTCGGGGATGACTACCTTGGCGCGCCTGTGCTCACGGTCCGTCTCGATTTCCAGCCGCACGAACATAGGCTCCAGAACATTGGGGCAGACGGAAGCAAAAATCTCGAAGTAGAGGCCGCCTTCCTTCGCACCGTCGAGTGCTAGGAGCGCCGCGCGCTGGTCGACTGAGGCCCGGTCGTCGATGATCGTCAATCTTGTGCCATTACCTTCAGGAATTGAAGCATTGCGGCAATTCCCGCGTCCTCCTTGCCCAGCCCCACTAGCGCATAGCCGCGAATGATTGTTCCTATCGCCAACCAAGACGGAAAGCCCTGCTCACGCGAGAGCGCTATGACAGCGTCGGCAAGCTCGAGCCCCGCCTGCGCCTCGCCACGCCAAGCGTGGACCCAGCTAGCGAATATCGAGGCATATGTGAGACTGGTAGAATGTGCTAATTCGCTGGCCAGGGTCAGCGCCTCGCGGATCTTCTCAAGGGCCTGATCCGGATAGCCCAAGTCCCATAAGACCCAGGAGGCCGTGCAGCGGGCCGACACCCCGGCTTCCATTCCGATCCCGGAGAGGAAACGACGCTGCCGCTGGGAATCGTAGAGCGCGATACTCTGATCAAGGTGCGCGCGGGCTGAGACAAACTCACCGAGCAAATGCAAAGGAACCCCCAGTCCGTAGTGGGCTTCCAGGATGAGGCCCGGATCTCCGGTGCTCTCAGCCAATCGCACAAGCTGTTCTCCCAGCTCACGGCTCGTCTGTAATTCTCCGTGCAACATGTAGAAGTAACGAAGCCCCGCCAGTACCGGGAAAAGTTGTGGCGTCTCCCCAATCTGGCGACATAGGCGCTGGTAAGCCGCTCCAGTTTCCGGTGCCCCAAAGCCTTTGATAGCGAGCAACGACGGGCCCATCGTTACCTGCAGCGCAAGTTCCTGTTGAGCGCGCTCCGGTCCATCCGGCAGCGTCGCCAGCAGGGCCAGCCCCCTGGTGAGATGACTGATCGCCTCCACATGCGCGGAACGGCGGCTCGCCAGCTGCCCTGCCTGCAGCCAATACGGGACGGCCTGTGCGACAAGGCCCGCTTCAGTGTAGTGACGAGCGAGCAGTTCCGGCTGAGTCTCTTTTATCTCCGGAAATCGGTCCGCGAGCGTTTGAGCAATCTGCTTGTGGTATCTCTGACGAGTGCTTCTGAGTAATGACTGGTAGGCCGCGTCCTGAATTAAAGCATGTCGAAAGATGTATCGCGCCTGCGGCAACAGCCCACGCTGATGGAGGATGTCGGCTTCGACCAGCTTCTCGAGCGCTTCTTGGAGAGCCGTCGCACCCACCAATGCTACCGCCTCCAACAGTTCGTAGGAGAACTCCCGCCCAACAGTAGCCGCGAGTTGCGCGACTTCCTTGACCGCGCCCAGCCTGTCCAGCCGGGCCATCAATGAGTCGTTGAGCGACGATGGAATTGCCAGCGCGTTCAGCGGGCTCGTCAGTTCGTAGTGCCCGTCCTGCTCCTGTAGCAGTCCCGATTCCATCACCGCTCTCGTCAACTCTTCGACGAACAGGGGTACGCCGTCGGTTTTGCTAATGACCTCCTGCATCACCGCGACGGGCAATCGCTTTCCGCCCGTCATGCCCCCGACCATCTTCTCCACCTCTCGTTGTCCAAGGTGAGCGAGCATCAGGTGGGCGATATGCGAGCGCGGTGGCCAGGGAGGCCGAAAGTCCGGACGAAAAGTAAACACCGCGAGCAGTCGCGTTGCGGGCACCTGATCGACCAGGGGTGGATAGCATTCCAGACTGGAGGGATCGGCCCAGTGCAAATCCTCCCAGACGTAGTACACGGGCGCCTTTTCGCCTCTTCCATGGTCCACGCCACCAAGGCGGCTCGAGTTTTTTCTTTCTGTTTCTGTGGACTCAGGGTGAGTGGAGGAGCGTTGGCGTGATGCGGCAGCGAGAGTAGCGAGGCCAGCAGCGGCAGCGTGTCGCTCTCGGTGAACCGATAGCTCGCAAGCATCCGGGCGAGTTTGTCCAATTTGGACTCAGCCGGCTCTTCGCGCTGAAACGCCAGCAGCCGCTGCAAGTGATCGATGATCGGATAGAAGGCGCTGTTACGATGATAAGGTGAGCAGCGAAATTCAATCCGTGTCGCACCCTCCGTCAGCGCCTGCTGCCCGAGCGTTTGCACCAGCCTGGACTTGCCGATTCCCGGCTCCCCACTGAGTAGCACCACCTGGCCTTTACCTTGCCTGGCGTCTTGCCATCGCTCCCGCAGCAAGCCCAATTCGTGCTCACGGCCAACGAGCGGCGTCAGCCCGGTCTTGACCGCGACTTCGAAGCGGCTCCGCGCCTCGCTCTCCCGAACGACTCGATACAACAACGATGGGCTGGAGATGCCCTTGAGCGTCCGCTGCCCCACGTCTTCGCATTCAAACAGGCCCGCTACCAGGCGGTAGGTCGCAGGGCTGATGACCACGCTGTCGGGCATCGCTTGCTCCTGCAGCCGGGCCGCGAAGTTGGGCGTCTCCCCTACTATCGCGCGGTGTTCGGGATAGTCTCCGCCGCCCATCTCACCGGCGACCACCAGCCCGGTGTGGATACCGACACGGACGTGGATCGGATGGGGCAATTGCGCGCCCCGCAGTTTCTCGACGATGGCCAGGCCGGCCCGCGCCGCGCGGGCGGCATCATCTTCGTGCGCGGCCGGATAGCCGAAGTACGCCAGCACTCCGTCGCCGAGGTATTGCGCCACGTAGCCGTCGAAGGAGGTAATCGCGTCGACGCAGACTTCCTGGTACGACTTCATCAGGTCACGCAATTCTTCGGGATCGAGCCGTTCCGAAAGCGCCGTCGAACCGACCACGTCGCAAAACATCACTGTAAGCTGGCGGCGCTCGCCCTCCGACGCTTCGTGCGGTTCGCCCTGCTCGGCGCGGATGGACGCGGCGGTTGCCGCTCGTGGTGCATCTGCTGGCTGTGACAGAGCAGCACCGCACTCGCCACAGAACTTCTCCACCGGCTCGTTTGGAGCGCTGCAGGAGGGGCACGCCAGCTTCAGCGGCTGGCCGCAGTGGGCACAGAATTTTCGGCCCTCACGGTTGTCGTTCCCGCACCCGGAGCAGTGCATCATCGACTTACCCCCAAGGCCCGGCGAGTCGTTCCTCGTTTATCAACCAATTCGCGGAGAGGCTATCCTCCTGATTCGCAGCACGGATTATAGGACGGCCTGAGCCACGTCTATAGCTCAACTGGCGCGACCGCAGGTTGGACCTGAGTGCGAGATACAGACCGACTATCAGAGGTCTACCTCAACCCCGAAGTCTCGCTTTACCATTGCTAGCCATTCCTGATCGCTCTCGACCGATTGTAGGTCCACCCATTCCTCATCGGTCATCGAGGCGCGGTATTGCAGCGTTGGCTCGGCGTCGGGACCCACGAGATGGCGGAGCTTCCAGGTTTTGCTCTGCACGATCTCCACGATCTTGTCAGCAACCACGAACGGCGACACGGGCTGTTTGAGCAATGCATTGACGAGCGCGTGTATGCGGCGTTCCTGGGGATAGCGTGTATTCGCTGGGACCTCCCGCCGCTTGTCCCAAACGGGAGTGGCAATCATGCCCGGCTCGACGATCGAGACTTTGATCCCGAAAGACTTTGTCTCCTGCGCCAGAGCCTCGCTTGCAGCTTCCAACGCCCATTTCGACGCCGCATAGGCAGCGTACGACGGAATGCTGATCCGGCCCTGAATCGACGACACATTAATGATGTGGCCGCTGCGCCGCTCGCGCATACCACGAACAACGGCCTGGATGCACCGCAGTGCGCCGAAATAATTTGTCTCCATCACTCGGCGGAACTCGGCAAGCGGGAGTTCTTCAACAGGGCCGGTTACGGCGATTCCTGCATTGTTCACTAGGACATCGATCCGCCCACTTTCGGCCAGGACTCCCGCAACGGCTTTACCTACCGAGGCATCACTGTCCACGTCCATAGGCAGAACTTTGATGGGCAACCTCTCGTTTGCCGCGATAGATGCGAGCTCAGGTGCCCGGTCGGGGTTTCGCATGGTTGCGTATACATCGTGTCCGGCGCGTCCGAAGGCGACCGCTGTCGCAAGGCCGATGCCGGTGCTGCTTCCCGTGATGAAAATTACTGCCATTCGATTCCCCTGATTTGCCGTATTCACCGCGGAAATAATTGGTGACTGGATTCTCCAAGCTGCAGCTAGAGGCTCAGTCTCTTTGTATCACCCGGCCGGGTAGGGCACGTGGCAAGTGAAAAAGGATCGTCTCACGTGGAGCATGATAATGGCCTGTAGTCGTAGGCGATTCTTAACTTAACCGCGACGAGGCCGCTAGAAACCGGCCGGCGGCCGAAGCCGAGAGTTCTGCGTAGTCACGTCAACGGGAATTCCATTTGAAGAGTCTCCCCTCGGCGATACCGTCGCTGCGGACTCGCCTCAAGACCCGGAGCACGCTTTCCTGATCGTTCCAAGAAATTCCATGGTCTGCCAATTCAATTCCCTCGCGGTCTATTCTGCCAGTTCGTCGAGCAGCGACTTGGCGTCCTTCAGGTCGGCGGTGTCGAAGCCCTCGGTGAACCAGCCGTAGATTTCGGCGAGCATCGCGCGCGCCTCGTCGCGGCGGCCCTGCTTCGCGAGCAGCCGAGCGAGGCTCATCGTCGCGCGCAATTCCAATGATTTGGCGCTCTGATTGCGCGCAATCTCAATCGCGCGCTGAAAGCAGCTCTGAGCTTCCGCAGCGTTGGAATGGTCCTGCTTCAGCAGCAACTCGCCTTTGAGCCGATGTGCCTCAGCTTCATATTGACGGATTCCATGTTCATCTGCTGCGGCCATTGCTTCCGTCAAAGCACTTAGCCCGTCGTCGAGGCGACCTGCCTCCCCGCACGCCTCGGCCAGCAAGGCAAAGAGCATGCGGCAGCAACACTCCATCCCCTATCGCGCGAAACGCGGCTAGACCTTCCTGTATCTGCGCTATCCCCTCTTCGTTGTGTCCCTGTTTTGCCATCGCCCAGCCGCGCGTGATAGTCGCTTGAGCCAACCAGTGGGGAAACCCGTGCTCAGCAGAGAGTGCAATCAGACGCTCCGCAGTCTCTTGAGCTGCGCGTGCTTCCCGCCGAAATTGACGGACATAGCCGACAAGACCCTCCGCAAAAGCCAGACTGAGGGGATGGGATAGCGCTTGAGCTAACGCGATCGCTTCATCGCCTCTCTTGAGAGCCTGGTCCGGGTAGCCGAGGGTCCACAGAATGTGGGCCATGTACGACAGGCAATTTACCCCGGGATCATGGCCGATCGCCATCGGCCGCTCACGATCATAGAGGGAGATCGCCACTTCGAGATGCTCTCTGGCGAGAAGCAATTCTCCCATCGACAACGAAGTGTCTCCCAGGGCGAGGTGAGCTAACAGCAATAGCGCTGGATCGTTCGCGCTCTGCGCCCGCCGCAGAAGCTGTTCGGCGAGCTCATAGGCCTTCCGTAATTCGCCTCGCAAATAATACACGGCCCACAGTCCAAGCAAGGCGGGAAAAAGCTCCGGGGGGTCACCCAGCCGCTCACAAAGCTCCCGCGTGCGAGTGTAAGCTCGCTCCACTTCCGGCGCGGCCCAGCCTTTAACGGCGATTAACGCTGGACCAAGGGCCAGCTGGAGGAGCAATTCTCGCTGAATACGCTCGGGGCTGTCCGGGAGCCTCTGGAGCAGATCTATCGCCGCAGTGAGACTACTGATCGCATCAGCATGCGCAGAGCGCTGTAGCGCTTGCTGCCCTGCGCGCCCGAGATATTCGACCGCCTTGCTGACGTTATCGCTGCGGCTGTAATGATGCGCCAACTGGCCCAGATGATCGTCCAACTGCTCGGCGAACATCGACTCCAATGCGTGTCCGGCGCGCTCGTGCAGGAGTTTGCGGCGTCCAATCAGCAGCGAGTTGTAGGCGACCTCCTGCGTGAGCGCGTGCTTGAAGATGTACTCAGCATCGGTGAGCGCCGGCTGCTCGTAGATGAACTCGGCCGCCCGCAAATCCGCAAGCATCCGCTCCAGTTGCGTGCTCCGCCTTGCGAGGCCACTTTCCTGATCAGGCCAAGCGGCGACTCCCGGCCGATCACCGCAAGGGTCTGGAGCAGTTCCTTCTGCTCCGCCGAAAGCCGGTCGATACGCGAGGCCAGGATGCCCTGCACCGTCGGCGGCAGACGCAGTTGCGAGAGCGAGCGCGCAACCTTCACTGCGCCATTGCGTACCAACGCGCCCTCGTCGAACAGCGCCTGCACCATCTCCTCGATGAAGAACGGATTGCCCTCGGTGCGCTCGATAATCAGACGCTTGAGTGCTTCGAGTTCCACGCCTCCACCGAGCAGCGCCGCCAGCATTGCCGCGCCGTTTTCGCCGCCGAGGGGGTCGAGCCTGAGCTGCAGGTAGTGGCCCCTGCCCGACCATTCATGGCGGTACTCAGGACGGTAGTTGACGAGCAGCAGCAAGCGCGCGCCAGCGCCGCTGTCGGCGAGCAGGTCGAGTAATGCCTGGGTCTCGGAGTCGATCCAATGAAGGTCCTCGAAGATCACCACCAGCGCGTGCTCCAGCGATTCGCGTAATATGATCCGCTTGATCGCTTCGAGCGTGCGCCGGCGCCGGATCTGCGGGTCCATCTGGGCAAGCGGATCGGGGCCTTCCTGTATTCCGAGCAGCCCCAGCAGATACGGCAGCACTTCACTGAGTGCCGGGTCGAGCGCGGCAAGCGTGGCACGGACTTTCTCGCGTCGCGTGGCCGGATCGTCCGCGTCCTGAATGCCAAAATAGCCGCGCAGCAATTCGAGCACCGGCAGCCAGGCCGACGCCTTGCCGTGCGAGACCGAATACGCTTCGAGCACTTGCATTCGGCCGGGCAGCGTCGCTTTGAACTCGTACATCAGGCGCGACTTGCCCGCGCCCGCCTCGCCAACTGCCGCAACGATCTGCCCGTGTCCCGCCCTGGCCTGCTCCAGCGCGCCGGCCATCGCCGCCATCTCGCGCTCGCGCCCGACGAACTTCGTCAGTCCGCGCCGCGCCGAGAGCTGGAAGTGCGTCTTAAGCGGCCCGACGCGCACCACCTCGTACACTTCGACCGGGGCGTCGAGTCCCTTTGACCGCCGTCGGCCCCAGCGCCCGGAACTCGAAGTAGCCCTCGCACAGTCGCTGCGTCGCCTCACTGGCCGCGATCGAACCCGCCGGCGCCGCGGTCTGCATCCGCGCCGCCAGATTGGTCACATGACCGACCGGCGTGTATTCCGTATGGCCTCCGGTCTCGATCGTCCGCACCACCACCTCGCCCGTGTTCACTCCGACGCGCGCCTCGACGGGAATCTTGCCCTCCGTGCGCAGACGGTCGGCATAGCGACGCAACTCCTCCTGCATCGCCAGCGCCGCATGCAGTGCGCGTTGCGGATGGTCCTCGTGCGCGACGGGCGCGCCGAACATTGCGAAGATGCCGTCGCCGGTCGATTGCGCAACGTAGCCGCCGTAGCGATGCACCGCCGCCATCATAAGCTGCAGCACCGGGTCGACGATCGCGCGCGCCTCCTCGGGATCGAGATCGCGCATCAGCTCGGTCGAGCCCTTGATGTCGGCGAACAGCGCGGTGACCGTCTTGCGCTCGCCGTCGAGTGCTTGCGGTTCAGAATTATCAACGGCTACACGAATGCCCGAGGAAGTTGGGGCTGCTGCTGCCTTCGACGGCTGCCCGGCTTCCCCGCTTAGAGCGGTTGCACATTGCGCGCAGAATCTGGCTTCAGGCGGGTTCTCGGACCCGCACTTTTCGCATAGACGCCGGAAGGGAGTTGCGCACTGAACGCAGAACTTCGCGCCCTGAGGATTTTCCGCTGAGCAATTCTGGCAGCGCATCGCCTTACCCGGAAACCCAAGCGACTAGCCCCTCTTGTATCACCCGGCGCCGGTAAGGGCAGCGGGCCGCCTCCGCATGTGCCGGCGCCAGAGCCGTTAAGCCTGCCAGTTGGGCGACACGTCCCCCGCGGACCGAGCAGGCAAGAAAGCGCCCGCGATGCTGCTACTGCGCTCCAGAATCCCAACCACCCAACTCGCGGAGGCGTCGATCCGCGGCCAGAGCTTCGAGCAGTTCCAACGCAGTGACGGGATCGGCCTCTAACCCACCCAACTCACGAGGACAAGAGAGATGCAAGAGACGCGTGCTGCGCAGGGCTTCCATACGTAGGAGCATCCAGGCGACCGAACCTCTCCGGCTCCGATGAATGCTCCACCAGTACGGGCGCTATCGCTTTAACCTCGGCGACCAACTCCTCGCGTAGCGACTCGTCTTGGTGCATCGGATTTTCCTCCATTGGCTGTTAACGAACCCGCAGCGGTAATTAATAACAGCGGAGAAACTTACACGAGCGGTACATAATCGTAGTCGCCGATGCCCTGAAGAACGAGGAAAGTTGCAGAGCAGTCCCCACCATTACGGACCAGGTGTGGGCGGCGCGGTCGCACAGCATAGGTCTCACCCGGGCCGAGCCGCACCTCTTCTTTGGGTTCACGTAGGAAAAGGCTGACGTGCCCATCAATCACATAAAACGTGTCCTGTATATTACTGTGGCAGTGCCAAGGCACCTGCTGAATCGGCGAGATCTGGAGTTCGGTGATACGGAACCCGGGGCGCTCAGCATGATGAGTTAATCGCTCGAATTCAAATAGATGGCTCGCATCTTTGATCGGGTCCATTAGTTTCCTCTTGTCAGCGCTTGGCCTCGCGCAGGCGCGGCCGCAGTTTGAACGGCGCATGGTCCCCCGCTCAGGCTAGTTGCTCAACTCGTCGCGCAGCGCCTTCGCGTCTTTCAAGTCGGCGGTGTCGCTAGTTGCTCCAGTCAAAAGCGTTAAGCTGTGCGTAGGTATTCTGATGGCGCATTGCTACTTCCCGCGGCGCCTTGACCTCGAAACTTACGGTGTTGCCAACCTCCGCTTCCTTGTATTCAAACCCGTTGGGAAGAACGATCCGGGCTCGGTGTTCCTCGCCCGTGACAGGATTGAGAATCGGTTCCACGCGAGATTCCAAGACGTCGGGGATGACTACCTTGGCGCGCCTGTGCTCACGGTCCGTCTCGATTTCCAGCCGCACGAACATAGGCTCCAGAACATTGGGGCAGACGGAAGCAAAAATCTCGAAGTAGAGGCCGCCTTCCTTCGCACCGTCGAGTGCTAGGAGCGCCGCGCGCTGGTCGACTGAGGCCCGGTCGTCGATGATCGTCAATCTTGTGCCATTACCTTCAGGAATTGAAGCGGGCCAGGAATAGACGCGGACGAATCGGACTCCGTCGAGGGGCACGTTCCCGTAGTAACCTTGGCGGATTTCGAACGCGGCAATGGCCTCGCATCGGCCGTTGGTCGGGAGTGCGTTGAACTGGCAGGGGCAGCCCCATGCGCAGTCGCAGCTGACAACTTCCTCCCCGACGATTCTCCATCTGACTTTGCTCATGGCTGAACCTCTCAATGGCAAGCAGCCTAGATAGTTGTGGGGTGTTGGAAGCGGCCGAGGGCTACATAGGTCGCCGGTTAGCCTCCCAGTTCGTCGAGCAGCGCCTTGGCGTCCTTCAGGTCGGCGGTGTCGAAGCCCTCGGTGAACCAGCCGTAGATTTCGGCGAGCATCCCGCGCGCTTCGTCGCGACGGCCCTGCTTCGCGAGCAGCCGGGCCAGACCTGTAGTCGCACTCAGCTCGAACGACTTTGCACTTTGGCTTTGCGCGATCCGAATCGCGGTGCGAAAACTTTGCTCAGCCTCCGCGTCGCTGCCCTGGATGCGCGTCAACTCCCCTTTTAGTGAATAGAGCTGTGCCTCCTGGTAACGTTCTCCGCGATTTTCCACAATCGCGAGCGCCTCTGCCAGTACCTTAGCCCCCTCTTCTCTCTGGCCATTTCTTAGGCGCGCCTCCAGCAATTCGGCAAGAAACTGTGTCATGTACCCACTTACGCCCGTGGCCTGCAAACCAGCGATGCCCTCAAGCATTCCGACGATTCCCGCTTCCTCCTTGCCCAGCCTTACCAGGGCATAGCCGCGACCGATTGTTACTGCCGCCGACCAAGACGGAAAGCCCCGCTCACGCGAGAGCGCTATCACTTCGTCCGCAAGCTTCAGTCCCGCCTGCGCCTCGCCACGCCAACTGTGGACCCAGCAAGCGAATCCCGAGGCATATATGAGGCTGGTAGGATGAGCTACCTCCCTAGCCAGAGTCAGTGCCTCACTGATCTTCTGAAGGGCCTGATCCGGATAGCCTGATTCCCATAAGACCCAGGAGGCAATGCAGCGGGCTGACACCCCGGCTTCCATTCCGATCCCGGAGAGGAAACGACGCTGCTGTTGGGAATTGTAGAGCGCGATACTTTGCTCAAGGTGCGTGCGGGCTGGAACAAGCTCACCGAGAAAATACAAAGCTGTTCCCAATCCATAATGGGCTTCCAGGATGAGGCCCGGATCGCCGGTGCTCTCAGCCAATCGCAGAAGCTGTTCTCCCAGCTCAAGGCTCGTCTGTAATTCTCCATGCAACATGTAGAAGTAACGAAGCCCCGCCAATACCGGGAAGAGCTGCGGGGTTTCCCCAATCTGGCGACATAGCGCTAGCGCCCGCTGGTAGGCCTCCCGGTTTCCGGTGCCGCAAAGCCTTTAATAGCGAGCAACGAGGGGCCCATCGTTACCTGCAGCGCGAGTTCCTGTTGAGCACGCTCCGGTCCGTCCGGCAATGTCGCCAGCAGGTCCACTCCTCTGGAGAGATGACAGACTGCCTCCACATGCGCGGAACGGCGGCTCGCCAGCTGTCCTGCCTGCAGCCAGTATGGGACGGCCTGCGCGATAAGTCCGGCCTCGGTGTAGTGACGAGCCAGCAGTTCCGGCTGAGTCTCTTTTATGTCTGGAAACCGTTCCGCCAGCGTCTGCGCAATGTGTTTGTGATATTGCTGGCGGGTGCTTCTGAGTAATGACTGGTAGGCCGCATCCTGAATTAAAGCATGGCGAAAGATGTATCGCGCCTGCGGCAACAGCCCGCGCTGATGGAGGATGTCGGATTCGACCAGCTTCTCGAGCGCGTTCTTGGAGAGCCGTCGCCTCCAACGACGCGACCGCCTGCAGCAACTCATAGGAGAACTCCCGCCCAAGGGTAGCCGCGAGTTGCGCTGACTTCCTTGGCGGCGACCCAACCTGTCCAGGCGGGCCATCAACGAGTCGTTTAGCGACGACGGGATCGCTAGCGCTTGCAGCGGACTCGTCAGTTCATAGTGCCCGTCCTGCTCTCGCAGCAGTCCCGATTCCATGACCGTCCTGGTCAACTCTTCGACGAACAGTGGTACGCCGTCGGTTTTGCTTACGACCTCCTGCATCACCTCGACGGGCAATCGCTTTCCGCCCGTCATGCCCCCCACCATCTTCTCCACCTCTCGTTGTCCAAGGTGAGCGAGCATCAGCTGCGCGATATGCGAGCGCGGCGGCCAAGGCGGTCGAAAGTCCGGACGAAAAGTCAGCAGGGCGAGCAGTCGCGTAGCAGGGACTTGGTCAAGCAGCAGTGGATAAACCTTCCAGACTCGACGGATCGGCCCAGTGCAAATCCTCCCAGATGTAGTAGACGGGGGCCTTTTCGGCCTCTTCGACGGTCCACGCCACCAAGGCCGCTCGAGTTTTCTCCTTTTGCTTCTGCGGACTCAGGGTGAGTGGAGGAGCGCTGGCGGGATGCGGCAGCGAGAGTAGCGAGGCCAGCAGCGCTAGCGTATCAGGCTCGGTGAAGCGATAGCTCGCTAGCATTCGGGCGAGTTTGTCCAGCTTCGACTCCGCCGGCTCTTCGCGCTGAAAGCCCAGAAGCCGCTGCAAGTGATCGATGATCGGATAGAAGGCGCTGTTCCGATGGTAAGGGGAGCAGCGAAATTCGATCCGTGTCGCCCCCTCCGTCATCGCCTCTTGCCCGAGCGTCTGCACCAGCCGGGACTTGCCGATTCCCGGCTCGCCACTGAGTAGCACCACCTGGCCTTTACCTTGCCTGGCTTCTTGCCATCGCTCCCGCAGCAGGCCCAATTCGTGCTCGCGCCCGACGAGCGGCGTCAGGCCGGTCTTGACCGCGACTTCGAAGCGGCTGCGCGCTTCGCTCTCCCGCATGACCCGATACAACGACGATGGGCTGGAGATGCCCTTGAGCGTTCGCTGCCCCAGGTCCTCGCACTCAAACAGGCCGGCCACGAGGCGGTAGGTCGCAGGGCTGATGACCACACTGTCGGGCGTCGCTTGCTCCTGCAGCCGGGCAGCGAAATTGGGCGTCTCCCCTACTATCGCGCGGTGTTCAGGATAGTCTCCGCTGCCCATCTCACCTGCGACCACCAGCCCGGTATGGATACCGACACGGACGTGGATCGGATGGGGCAATTGCGCGCCCCGAAGTTTCTCGACGATGGCCAGGCCAGCCCGCGCCGCGCGGGCGGCATCATCTTCGTGCGCGGCCGGATAGCCAAAGTACGCCAACACTCCATCGCCGAGATATTGGGCAACGTAGCCATCGAAGGAGGTGATCGCGCGGACGCAGACCTCCTGGTACGAGCGCATCAGCTCGCGCAATTCCTCGGGGTCTAGTTGCTCTGAGAGCGGAGTTGAGCCGACCACGTCACAGAACATCACCGTCAGCTGGCGCCGTTCGCCTTCCGGCAGTTCGCGAGGTTCGCCGTGTTCGGCAATATCGGAAGCAGCCATTCCTGTCGTCGAGAGCCTTAAACCGCACTTGCGGCAGAACTTCGAACCGGGCGGATTGCTGACGCCGCAGGATGGGAACACCGCCTCAGATTCGTCCCACAATCACTGCAGAATGCGGCGTCTGGCAGGTTATCGCTCTGGCACTTGAGGCACAGCATTGACCGGTTATCCCGACAACTCGTCTAGGAAACCCTTTGCGTCTTTCAGATCGCGGTATCGAAGCCTTCGGTGAACCAGCCGTAAATTTCGGCGAGCATCGCGCGCGCCTCGTCGCGCTTGCTCTGCTTTGCGAGCAGCCGCGCGAGGCCGATCGTTGCTCGCAACTGGAAGGATTTTGCGCCTTGGCCTTGAGCGACCCGAATCGCGGTGCGAAAACTTTGCTCGGCCTGCGCATCGCGGTCGCGAGTGCTCAGAAGTTCCCCTTTGAGCCGATGCAATTCCGCCTCGCAGTAGCGCTCATTAGTGGATTCCACTCTGGCAAGTGCCTCGGCTAGCAGGTGCATTCCTGCATCGATATCTCCGGTTTTCACATACGCGTCCACCGACCGGGCGAGATGGCCTGTTACGTATGACTGCGAGCCAGTCACGCGCAACCAAGCTGCTTCCCAAGGCTTTATCGCAATCTCCTCCTCCTTGCCCTGAGCTATGAGCGTTCCGTCGCGAACCAACGTGCCTGAGGTCAACATCAATGAAAACCCCTGTTCCCGACAGAGCGGGATCAAATCGTCCGTTAGCTCAATAACTGCTCGTGAGTCACGGCGCCAAAGAAGGATCGTGCTAGAGAGGAGCAGCGCATACGCCAAAGTAAACCGATGAGATGACTCTCTCGCCATACTCAGCGCCGCGCGAGTCTTCTCAAGCGCCCGGTCCGGATAGCCCAGTTCCCATAAAAGCCACGCGACCAGAGAGCACGCTGCTACCCCCGGATCCAGTCCGTAGCGAACAGCATGATCCCGATGTCGCCACGGATCATACAGCGCGATAGTTTGCTCGAGGTGCTCGCGGGCAGATACAAACTCGCCCAGGAAATGCAACGGCACTGCGAGCGCATAATGAGCCTCCACGAGGAGCTCCGTGTCTCCAGCGCTCTCGGCCAGCTGGAGCAACTGTTCTCCTGAGTTCCCGAGCGGTCTGTAATTCCCCGAGCGCAGTATAAAAAAAACGCAGTCCCATAAGCGCCCGGAATAGCTGCGAGCTTTCTCCCAATTGGTGGCACAGCTCACGCGCCCGAGAATACGCTTGGCCGGTTTCCGAAGTCGCAAGGCCAGAGGTGGCGAGCATCGAGGTACCCATCGCCATTTGTAGAGCAAGCTCTTGCTGCGCTCGCTCGCGGGTTTCGGGCAGCGTGTGTAACAGCTGTAACCCTTTCGTGAGATGCCTGATCGCCTCTAAATGGGCGGAGCGTGCGCTCATACTCTCGCCAGCTCGCACCCAGTAGGGCAAGGCCTCGGCAGAAAGTCCCAGCCTCAGTATAGTGATGGGCCAGAATTTCCGGTTGCGCTTCAGCTGCATCGGGGAGCCGCTGGCTAAGAACATTCGCAACGCGTCGATGGAGTTCGCGCCGGCTCCGGAGCAGCGCTTCGTAGGCGGCGTCCCGAATCAGTGCGTGCTTGAAAAGGTAGGTCGCCTCCGGGGCAATGCCGCGCACGTATAGCAATTCCGCGTCGGCCAGATTGCGGAGCGCGTACTGCAGTTCCTCTTCGGCGATCGGATGGACCGCGTGCAGCAGTTCGTAGGAAAATTCGCTGCCAATCACGGCGCCGATCTGCGCCACCTCCTTCGCCGGCCCAGCCGATCCAGCCGCGCCATCAAGGAGTCATGCAACGTCACCGGAATCTCGCGCTCGGTGAGTTTCGCATCGCTACTCTCGAGCACCGCTCGTGTTAGCTCTTCAACAAAAAGTGGCACCCCGCCTGTGCGCTCGACGTACAGTCGCGATGGTCTCCTCGGATAATGCCTTTTGCGCCGCTACCTCTCCGACCATCGTGCGCACGTTGCGCGCAGCTCAATCGGTTGAGCGTGATTTGCGTGTGATGCGCCCGCGGCGGCCATTGGGCGCGAAACTCGGGACGTGCGGTGTATAGCAGCAGCAGCCGCGCCGTCGTCCCCTGCTCGACCAGCAGTTGGAGTAGCTCCAGCGTCGAGGGGTCGGCCCAATGCAAATCTTCGATCGCGATCACTGTCGCCTGCACTCGGGCGGCGCCCAGCGCCCACTCGACCAGCGTGGCCAGCAATCGGCGGCGCTGTTGCTCGGGCGAAAGCGGTGACGGCGGATACTTCGCCGATAGCGGCAGATTCAATAGCGGAGCAATCAGCGGCAGCGCTTCGGCGGGCTTGAGTCGTGCAAGTTCCAGCCGGGTTTCCAGTTGCGCGAGCTGCTCCTCCGCTGACTCGTCGCCGCGCCACGCCAGAAGCTCGCGAAGCATCTCAGTAACCGCGTAGAAGGGCGTGTTCTGGAAAAAGGCCCCGGCCGCCGCCTCGACCCAGGTATGCGGCGTACCAGCGATCTGTTCACGGAAGCGCTGCACCAGGCGCGATTTGCCGATTCCCGCCTCGCCCACGATGAGCGCGACCTGGCCTTCACCATCAAGGGTGCGCTCCCATCGATGTATCAGCGAGCGTAATTCGTCCTCGCGCCCGACGAATGGAGTCAGCCCACGCGTGGCTGCCCTTGCGTCGAGGCGCCCTCGTACTCCGCTGGGCTGGACTACCCGGTAAAGCTGGATCGGCCGGTCGATCCCCTTGAGCGCCTGCGCGCCGCGATCCCCGATCACGAACAACCCAGAGACCAGTCGATGCACCGCGTCGGTGATAACCACGGTGCCTGGTTCCGCAGCCGACTGCACTCGCGCGGCGATATTGGGCGTGTCGCCGAATACGTCGGCCTCCTTGCCCGGGCCCGCGCCAACCACCACCGCGCCTGAATCGATGCCGACCCGCGCGGCGAGCTTTGGGTGCGTGGGGTGCTCGTTAAGTTTCGTTATTGCGTCGAGCATCGCCAAGCCCGCGCGGGCAGCACGCTCGGCGTCGTTGTCGTGGGCCTCCGGATAGCCGAAGTAAGCCATCACGCCGTCGCCGAGGTACTGGGCGACATGCCCGCCGAACCGCTCAATTGCCTGCGCCGCCGCGCGATGGTACCCGGCGACGATTTCGCGCCACTCTTCTGGATCGAGGTGGCCAGCTATCTCGGTCGAGCCGACCAGATCGCAGAAAAGTACCGTCAGATGCCGCCGCTCACCTTCGACCGCGTGCTGCTCGACAATGATGTTGTGTGCATGCTCCTCTGCTTCCGTTCTGGCCGTGACAACTAGCCCCGCACCGCAGTCACCACAGAAGCTAGCCTCGGGCGGATTCTCAGTGCCGCACTTTGGGCAGCGGACACCGAACGCAACACCGCAGCGAATGCAGAATTTCTTGCCCGCGGCGTTATCGAAGTTGCAGCTTGAGCAGCGCACCCGTTGTTCCCCTGCGCAACTACCACGTGTCTAGCATTCGAGCGGATTAGCAGATAGACGAGCAGTCGACCGCCCATTGCAAAGGCGCACTCTAAAACCGCCGCCGATGTCATGGCATCAATCGTCGCCACTCGGCGTCAGCGTCCTGAAGGCAAGCGCCTTCTCCCGCTTCAACTCGTCCGGCTCACCAAAGGGCAGTCCGACTCCCCTTCCACCCGTGCCCAGTGCCACGACAGACGACCGCAAAGGGGCTCGAATAGCTGCCATTTGTTTCAGATATCTTTCAGATGGAGCGTTTTTCGAGCGCAGTCCGGCCTGCCGGAGCGCACCGGAAAAGCGCAAAAGGATGAACGATTTTAGGGAGTTAGAGATTGGTCGGGGCGGCCGGATTTGAACCGGCGACCACACGCACCCCAAGCGTGTGCGCTACCAGGCTGCGCCACGCCCCGACCCGAGGAGTTTCGATTTGCACGGCCGCGGTCCGCCGCGAGGCTCTCCTTGAAAGCTCGTACCGCCAAACCTTGAGCGCCACGCCAGTATAGTCGCGCGCGGGTCTAAATCCAGCATCGTGCGCCGCCCGCGGCCCGCGCCGGCGCTCCTCTCCGCGTGACGCGCAGCGTGCACGTGCTGCAGCGCCGCGCACGGCCGCCATTACGCTTCGATTTTACGAATCGCTACTCAGGTGCGGATTGCGCCGCGGCCGCGCGATCTTACACGGAGTTGCGGATTCTCTGGCGGAGGGGGTGGGATTCGAACCCACGAACGACTTTCGCCGTTGCCGGTTTTCAAGACCGGTGCCTTCAACCGCTCGGCCACCCCTCCGTGCTCGCGCGCCGGCGCATCCATAACGTTAGCGGCGGCGGCATCGTGCGGAAAGTGCCCCCATCGGTCGCCTTCGACAAAACGTTTTCAGAACGCAAGCCGCGGGCTCGCTCTGGCATCCACGTTCGGACAAAAGCCTACTCCTTAACCGGATGCCATAGTGTGCCGGTGAAGTGACACTGCGGTCCGAAAAGGTTGCGGTCGGCAAAGCAGGGCCGATAGACGAACGTCCCGGGAAACTGCGACCATTCCGAGGGCGTGTTGTTGTAGTAGCGCCCGCGGCGTTCGTCAGGTGTGAAACTGCCGTTGCCGCCGATATCCTCCAGGCGCAAACTCGCGAGGCTGGCGATCGTAGGCCAGATGACTTCGCAGTGCCCGTTCCATCCGCTGCGATATCGCGCATCGCAGGCTGCAAACATCGCATGGGAGAGGCGGCTAAACGGCATGAATCCTTTGACCCGGCGCTCCAGCGGTACCTCTTCGCCGCCGGCGCTCAAGGTCCCCCAGTGCGCCCAGTTGGGATTCTCCGTCCACGTTTGCATCGTCGTGCACAGCAGGTCCGCGCCAGAGGACGACAGGTCCGCGAACAACTCGGACCAGGCGCCGCTGAAGCGCACGTCGTACTCGACAATCCAGTAGTAATCGTAATCTGGCCGATCGAGGAAAAACTTCATCGGCGCCAGATCCGCGTTCCCGAAGAAATTACCCGGGTCGAATTGTCGAACTTTGCCCGGATAGGGCAGCGCTACAAGATCGTCCGCCGAATATTCCAGTGCGGGAACGCTATCGATGTCCTTCAGCGCGCCGGCGGATCGGCAATAGCCAACCGCGAATATCTCGTATCGGCTGTCCAGTTCGTTGCGCAGCCGCGCTATCTCGCGCCGCACGGCCGGCGAGCAAAAGTGCGAGTAGTATAAAACCACCTCGCGCTTCATCTTCGCGCCGTTTACGCGGCGGCCCGCAGGAATCCCGTGATTCCATCCGAGCCGCGCGAGTATCCTGGCGCCCCAATTGGCACGCGTTGGCGGCTGGCTATTTGGACTCGTCATCTTGAGCGGTCGCCGCGGCCATCAAAGGCCACAGATCGATTGAGCGGCATCCGTATCCAAAAAGGAAAACGGCCCGCGCACTCCCGCGGACCGTTTCGGATATTGCTATTCGGCAGCGAGCACAGATGCGTCGCGCAAGATCTGTCGCTATGACTTTACTCCTAGGTTGACCGCGGTGGTGCAATTCACCGCCCATCCGCTTTTCACTCCGAAGCACCACAGCACTTCATTGTCGAGTTGGGTGCGATAGATCGGCAGATCGCCCTTGTCGCCGTGGCAGGCACAGCGGCCGCAATACTCTTTTCCGCAGCAGTCGCGATACGCGATTATGTAGTCCTTGCCGTCGACTGGATGCCGGCAAGTGCCAACCCATCCGGTGGGCGACATGATCGACCCTGCCGGACACTCGGTGAGCGTACCGCCGCAGCATCCGCAAAGATTTCCGTCAAAGCCGCAATACCGCCAATAGTCGCAGCTCATCTGGTCTCCCGGCTCGTTGGTTAAATCCGCGGCCTCGGCCGAGCGCGCGATACGCGCCACCGGCAGGAGAGGCAACGCCACGCCACCGAGCAGCGCCGTTCCGAGCATCCCCAGCAGCCGCCGGCGGGAAGTATGCGCCGCAAGTTTACGCGCCAGCCGTTCCACCAGGTCATCCATTATCCATTCCTCCTGCGATTACGCACAGTCCGGTTACAGGCCGAACATGTTGGCCGGGAAGCCACCCATCTGGTCGATCTTTCCCAGGTACCTGCCGTTTTCCGCCGATAGTATTTGCAGCGACCATGGCGGCGCGCCAATTTGCAAAATATCGGTGGAGGTTGCGGCGAAGATCAGCGGCTTGTCATCCGGCGATACGAAGATCGCGGCCGCCGGCTCCGGAAGCGACAGGCGCTCGACTCGCTTACCGTCCTTCGCATTGAATACCCAGATCTCGGAACCGGGCTGCTTGTGCGTCCACTCACCGCCCTGATGCATCAGGGCGTACAAGAGACCGTCCGACGCGTGACCCCAGATTGGCTGGCTGCCGCCAGGTCTCCATCCCGCCGCGCGTTCCTGATCGCTAGTCAGCGACCACGTCGAACCGGGGGCCGGCGGGTCGGCCGACATATCCACCGGATGCACTACTCCATGATAAGTGACGTAGTAGTTTTCGCTGTTGATAATCGCCGGCGCCGCGTAAACCGGATCCTTCTCGGGCTCGAAGAAAACCGCGCTGCGCTTTTCGCCTACCGACTTGCCGCTGTCGTCGAAATTCACCTTCAGCAGCGAGCCGTCGCCGCACAGCGAGGCGAACTGCCGGTTGCCGGTGAGCTGGAACTCGGCGCATCCGGTTATCGGGATCTCACCGAGCACCTTGGACGCCGCTATATCGATCACCGTTACCGAGGTCGCCGGCGTCATATTGGCTACCAGCAGCAGATGGCCGTCGGAGGTTGCGCCGAGCTGCAGGTTATCGGGGCCGGCGAGCTGGCGCTTCGGCGGTATTACGACCTCGCTCACCGGGTCGAGGCTGCCCGTGTCGTAAAAGGTGATGACGTCGGTCCTGCTGCCGCGCGTGCCGCGCGTAGAAAAACGTGTCGCCGGTGAAGATGCGGCTATGGTCGGGCGATATCGCGGCGGTCGCGATCATCCCGGTCGTCAACATGCCGATAATTTTTCTCGAATCGCCGTCGACCACGTAGACCTGCGACACGATAAAGTTGCCGTAGAGCGGAGCGTTGATCAGCACCCAATGCGGATTGGGCGCCGGCATCTTGCGCACTCCCACGCCCTCGGCGGGCGGCTGAGTGTAGGGAAACTGCAGCGTGGGACTGCTGGGAACCTGGGCGAGGGCCGGCCCGGCCAGCAGCACGAACAATGGGGCCAGTTGAAGTAGTCGCCGCCGTAAGCCAGTCACCATCCGGTCCTCCGCAGAAGGTTCTCTTGCCCAGAAAGATTTCTCTTCCCTGGAAGGTTTCTTTTCGCCGATTCGATCGAATCAATCCGGCGAATCAATCCGGGCCTTCGATTTATACTGACCGCCCTTCGAGCAAGTCAAGTTGCGCGGCTTACGAGCGACTGCGGACGGCGCAACACACACCGCCGCAATACAAAACGCAACGCGGCCAGCGATGGCCCGCCGCGGCGCTTTTCACTTTTCACTTTACGCTGTTCACTTGTTCAGTCGGTCACCGCGCCGACGGAGGCCGAGGACACCTGCGCGGCGTACTTGGCCAGCACGCCACGCGTGTAGCGCGGCGCGGGCGGCTTCCACGCCGCGCGCCGGCGCGCGATTTCGTCCTCGGGCACATTGAGTTGCAAGAGGCGCTTGTGCCCGTCGATCGTTATCGAGTCCCCTTCCTTAATCAGCGCGATCAACCCGCCCACTGCGGCTTCAGGTGCGACGTGGCCCACCACCAGCCCGTAGGTTCCGCCCGAGAAGCGTCCGTCAGTGATCAGTCCGACCGAATCGCCGAGTCCGGCACCGATTATCGCCGACGTCGGCGACAGCATCTCGCGCATCCCGGGTCCGCCCTTGGGCCCTTCGTAACGGATCACGAGGACGTCGCCTTTTTTAATCTTGCCCGCGAGAATCGCCGCGAGCGTGTCCTCCTCGCGATCGAAAACCCGTGCCGGCCCGGTGATCTCCTGATGCTTGATCCCGGTGACCTTCGCCACCGCGCCCTCAGTCGCGAGGTTGCCGCGCAGGATCGCCAGATGACCCTCGGCGTACATCGGATTGTCCCACTGCCGGATGACGTTCTGGTCCTTGCGCGGCGCTTCGGGAACCTCGGCCAGAGTCTCGGCGATGGTGCGGCCGGTGATGGTCCTTTCGCCGCCATGGAGGATTCCGTGCGCAAGCAGCATCTTCATCACCTGCGGGACGCCGCCAGCGCGATGAAATTCAGTGGTCACGTAACGTCCCGAGGGCTTGAGATCGCACAGCACCCGGGTGCGCTGGCGGATGGTCTCGAAGTCGTCGATGGCGAGCGGGACGTTGGCGGCGTGGGCGATCGCGAGCAGGTGCAGCACGGCGTTGGTCGATCCGCCGACCGCCATCACCACCGCGATCGCGTTCTCGAACGCCTTGCGCGTCATGATCTGGCGCGGCAGCAGCTCGCGATGCACCGCCTCGACCAGCACTTCGCCCGAGCGCGCGGCGCTCTCGGCCTTCTCGGCGTCCTCGGCAGCCATGGTCGAGGAATACGGCAGGCTCATCCCCATCGCCTCGATCGCCGACGACATCGTATTGGCCGTGTACATCCCGCCGCAGGAGCCGGCGCCGGGGCAGGCGTGGCGCTCGACTTCGAGCAGCTCGGCCTCGCTGATTTTGTGCGCGCTGTACTCGCCAACCGCCTCGAAGGCGCTGACGATAGTGAGGTCGCGGCCGTTCAGATGGCCGGGTTTGATCGTGCCGCCGTAAACGAAGATCGCCGGGATGTTCATCCGCGCGATCGCGATCATCGCGCCGGGCATGTTCTTGTCACAGCCGCCGACCGCGACCACGCCATCCATCGACTGCCCGCCGCAGGCGGTCTCGATCGAGTCCGCGATCACCTCGCGCGAGACCAGCGAGTATTTCATTCCCTCGGTGCCCATCGCGATCCCGTCGCTGACCGTGATGGTGCCGAACATCTGGGGCATCGCGCCGGCGCCACGCACCGCGGCCTCGGCACGCTTCGCCAACGTGTCGAGTCCCATGTTGCAGGGCGTGATCGTGCTATAGCCGTTGGCGACGCCGATGATCGGCTTGTTGAAGTCGCTATCGCGAAAGCCCACCGCGCGAAGCATCGAGCGATTCGGCGCGCGCTGCATGCCTTCGGTTATCAGTTTGCTGCGCAGCTTTTCGGCCATTGGTCTCTCTCCCTGGACTAAACGAAGATTCAAGCGCCCCGGCGTCAGGTCGACTGAGTTTATCGGCGAGTCTATCGCCGATACGCCGCCGATGGAAAGCCGCATCGGATCGTTGCACGGCGCCGCCGATCGCGAGCGCCGTCCAGCGCTAGGTTTGCGCCGGGACGCGCTGCTTGCGGCGTTTGACCCGGCGCGGCTTTTCCACGCCCGCTCCTGGAGCCGATTTGGCGTCGACGTCCTGCCACAGTTTGATTCCGCCCAGCAGCCCCTCAACGTTGCTGACGATCTTCACGCCTTCGGGCGGCTCGAAGCGGATGAACTTGGCGTCGCCGCCGCCAATGTAAAGCCGGTCGTAGTTGAACGCGGTCTTGAGATCCTCGATCGCCTCGCGCAACCGCTTGTTCCACCACTTCTTGCCCTTCTTGAGCAGCATCCGATGGCCCAGCTCGTCCTCGTAAGTCTTGCCCTTGTGGAACGGATGATGTCCGAGTTCGAGATGGATGCGATTGCCGTTGACGAAAATCACCGAGCCCACGCCGGTGCCGAGCGTGATGACCAGTTCGACACCGTGACCCGTGATGCTGCCGAGGCCTTGTACGTCGGCATCGTTGGCAACCCGCACCGGGCGTTTCAGCGCGCGCCGCAGCTTCTGCTCGAGCGCAAAATTGTTCCATCCCTTGCCCAGGTTGGGCGCGGTATAGATGACGCCGTTCTTGGTCACGCCCGGAAATCCCACCGAGACGCGATCGAACTTGCCTGCGCCCGCGGCGAGCTTGCGGATGATGGCGATCACCTGGTGCGGTGTGGCGCCCTTCGGGGTCGGGATGCGCGCGCGATCGGTCAGCGGGCGGCCGCGCTCGTCGAGCAACTCGGCCTTGATGCCAGTGCCGCCGATATCGAAGCAGAGCGTGCGCGGCGCTTTTTTCCCTGAGCCGCGCACCGGGGCGCGGCGGCACGGATGCTGGCGGTTTCGGATTCTCCATCGGAATTTTCTCCGGCGCGATTCTCGCACCATCCGCGCCGCGCTGCCAGCGTTGATCAAAAGCGGCCGCGCGGGATATAGGCTGGGCGCGCCCGGCGACGCTCCCGGCGGGCTGCGCTGATGGAAGGAGCGCCATCGATGGAGCAAAGACTCGCCGCGTTCTTCGGCTTCGAAGCCGCCGGCACCAACCTGCGCCGTGAGGTGCTGGCCGGCGTCACCACCTTTGTCACGATGGCGTACATCGTCGCGGTCAACCCGGCGATCCTGAAAGCGGCGGGCATCCCGGAAGGGCCATCGATGGTCGCGACCGTGATGACCGCGATATTCGGGACGCTGGTGATGGGGCTTTACGCCAACCGGCCGTTCGCGATCGCGCCCTACATGGGCGAGAACGCCTTCGTCGCATACACGGTGGTGCGCGTGCTGGGCTTTCGCTGGCAGGCGGCGCTGGGCGCGGTGTTTATCGCGGGCGTGCTGTTCACGTTGCTGACGGTCGCGCGCGTGCGGCAATGGATAGTCGAGGCGGTGCCGCCGGGGCTGCGCTTCAGCTTCGCGGCCGGGATCGGGCTGTTCCTCGCCTTCATCGGGCTCAACGAGGCGGGCATCGTGACGCTCGGCGTCGCCGGTGCGCCGGTCAGGATCGGCGCGCTCAACTCGGCGCCGGCGATGGTGGCGATTTTCGGCTTCGTCGCGATCGCGATGCTCACGCTGTGGCGGGTGCCCGGCGCGATCCTGATTGGTATCCTGCTCGCCTCGGCGGCGGCGTTCGCGCTCGGCGTCGCCAGTTTGCCGCCTCGATGGGTAAGCGCGCCGCCCAGTCCCGCGCCGATTCTCTTCAAGCTCGATTTGAGCGCGGCGTTCGGATGGGGCTTCTTCGGCGTGCTGCTGACGATCTTCGTGATGGCGCTGGTCGATACGATGGGCACGCTGGTCGGCGTTTCGGAGCGTGCCGGCCTGCTCGACGACCACGGCCATCTGCCGCAAATCGAGCGGCCGATGATGGCCGATGCTCTTGCGACCACGTTCGCCGCCCTGGTCGGCACGACCACCGCCGGCGCATTCATCGAATCCGCTGCCGGCGTGAGCGTCGGGGGACGCACCGGGATGACCGCAGTGGTGACGGCGATGCTGTTCGGCGTGTCCTTGTTCTTTGCGCCGACCGTAACGGCGATTCCGCCGCAGGCTTACGGCCCGGCGCTGGTGATAGTCGGTGCGATGATGATCGCGCCAATCAGGAAAATCGACTTCGACGACTACACCGAATTGCTACCCGCGTTCGCGATAATCTCGCTGATGAGTTTCACCTACAACATCGGGGCCGGCATCACCGCGGGCTTCGTGCTCTATCCGTGGTTCAAGGTCGCGGCAGGCCGCGGACGCGAAATCCGTCCGGGCCTGTGGGTTCTGAATATCCTGTCGACACTGTTTTTTGTGTTCTATCCGTACTGACTAATTGAATTCGTACTGACTAACTGAGCCGGGTCATCGTGCCTCGGCCGTTCGGTCTTAGCCTTCTTGAATCATCCTGCTTGGTGTCATCCCAAGAGTTTGTGAATTTTTTGAGTGTAAGCTCCCTCTTCTGTCATCCTGAGCGAGCGCTGCGCGAGTCGAAGGACCCCGATCTTTTTGGGCGAGCATCGCGAGAATCAGAACATAAGGTTCCGGGGTCCCTCGACTCGCAGACTCGCTCGGGATGACAAAAAAGAGGGCTCCACAGACGCGGCGTCGCCTAGTTCAGGATAGCGTGACATGGATGGATTACGCGCGGAGGACCGCGCGAGGTCCTTCGACTGCGCTCGCAGACTCGCTTCGCTCAGGATGACCCAAGAGGCGGGAAACCGCCGGACGCGATGCGCCCGGCGGTTTGAGGTTCCACGGTCAGACGATTTCCGCTAGTCCGCGGCGGCCGTCTTCTTGTTGTGATCGCCGCCGTTCTTCGCCAGTTCCTGATCGATTATGCTGACGAAATTCTCCGGTGGCTGCGCGCCAACGATTTCGCGTCCGTCGATGAAGAAGGTCGGCGTGCCGTTCACGTTGAGCCTGTGGCCCTCTTCCAGGTCTTGCTGGATCGCCTCGCCATACTGGTTTTTGTCGAAGCAGGCGTTGAACTTCGCCGTGTCGAGCCCGAGCGTCTTGGCGGTCGCCTTGAGGTCGGCGGGCTCAAGCTTGGACTGATCGGCAAACAGCGCGTCATGATATTGCCAGAACTTACCCTGCGCGTTGGCGCAACGCGCGGCGTTGGCGGCCGGCATCGCATGCGGATGGAAGCTCAGCGGAAAATCCATGAACACCAGCTGAATCCGGTCGCCGTACTTCTCATGGATCGCCTTCACTGCGTCTTCGGAGCGCTTGCAGAACGGGCATTGAAAGTCGGCGAACTCGATCACCGTGACCGGCGCATTTTTCGGACCGAGCGTGGGATGAGCCGCGGCGCCCAGGTTGACACTGATGCGCGGCGCCTCGAGCAGAATCTTGGCGTCCCCGTCCTTGCGCAACCGGGCCATGAGTTCCTCGTGCTGTTGTTGGGCGTCGCGCTGGCGCAGCGCCGCGATCAGACGATCCTTGATCTTGTCGTACGAGCCAGCGGTCTTGAGCGCCGGAATCTTGTCCTTGTTCTCGTCGTAAAACTTCTTGGCTGTCGCGTCGTTGATGTCGGCCGCGGCCTTGTCGTCGACTTCGCGCTTGACGTAGTCGGTGACGCTGAGCTTCTCCTTTTTGGCGGCCCGCTGGAGCAGGTAGTCGTCCACCATCTGGTCCAGCGCCTCTTTGCGCGCGTCGTAGAGCTGGACCTTTATCTTGGAATCGACTTCCTGCTGGGTGATTTTGTGACCGCCGATCTGCGCGAGCACCGGATCGGAACCCGTTGCCGCCACGGCGCGCGCAGGGATCGCGAGTGTGAGGGCGACGGCGATCAGCGCCGAGGTGGACGCGACAAGGGCCGCGGTTAAAGAAATACAGCCGCGTGGCTGCACTGCCGTGGGAGTCACGTTATGCACGTCATGGATGATCTGTTTACGCACTTAAACTTTTGGTCCTTTTCGCCAAGCTAATGGCCTAAGCTCGATCCGGTCAAGCCTACCATTCCTTCCCTTTATCCGCGACGGGGGTGCTGGCGGCACGTTTTCGGTCGTGTCGCTGAAAAAAAGAGGTGGTGTTTTGAAGCAAAATGCGGCGAGCGTTAACGCCCTGAGCCGACGTGCTCTCGATGGCTAAACTGCCGCGCCATCTGGAACGCGATCAGCCGTTTTTACGGCTTGCAGCCTTCAGGGCAGGACGGCAGCGGCCGGCACCACGCACGGGGAATTCGGCGGCCTCGTATAGCCACGCATAAAAGTGGCCGCATCGTTGTGACTATTCGATGCGGTCACTTGTGAGGCTTTCGAAGCGGACAACTGACTTGCAATCCGCTTCGACTATTGCATTGCGTGTTTTTGCTGCGCTCGCTGCTGCTCCGCTGCCACCTGCTTCTGATGCGCTGCCGGCTGCTGCTGAGTAGCCTGCTGACGCGGAGGCGGTTGCTGACGCGCCGCCTGTGGCGCCGGCGGTCGCGCCGCCTGCACCGGCGGTGGCTGGCGCATCGCCTGCTGTGGAGGCTGCTGCTGCTGACGTATTGCCTGCGGAGGCGGTTGCTGACGCATCGCCTGTGGCGCCGTCGGGCGCACGGCCTGCACCGGCGGTGTTTGACGCATCGCCTGCTGTGGAGGCCGCTGCTGCTGACGCGTCGCCTCTGGCGCCGGCGGGCGCGCGGCCTGCACCGGCGGTGGCTGACGCATCGCCTGCTGCGAAGGTTGCTGCTGATGCTTCATCTGCGCCGGCTGCTGTCCCACGGCCTGCGCGGGTGCCAGACGCATCGCAAGCTGCGGAGGCCGCTGCTGCTGGGGCAACGCCTGCGGCGGCTGGTGCATCGTCTGCTGCGGTTGCCCAACCGTCGCTTGCTGGAAGCGTACCGCTTGTTGCTGCTGACGCACCTGCTGCTGGACCGGCGCTTGTGGCGTCGGGGCCTGGCGGCGCAGGGTTTGCTGCTGCTGGAGCAGGTCCAGGCGTCGCTGGCTCAGTGCCAGCTGCTGCTGTTGCAGGGCTTGCTGCTGTTGCTGGAACTGCTGCTGATTAGCTTGCTGGTTTTGCTGAAACTGCTGCTGGTTCGCTTGCTGATTCTGCTGGAATTGCTGCTGGTTTGACGCCAGTTGTTGCTGCTGCAGCTGCTGATTTACTGCTTGTTGCTGCTGAAAGATAACTTGTTGCTGCTGATAGTTCTGCATGTACGCGGGATTGGCCCAATCCTGGTTCTGCTGGAACCACGCGGGATGGTTACTCTGGACCCAGCTAGGATTTTGATTGTACCACCACTCCCCATAGTGCCATCTTTGCTGTTGGTCGAAGGCGCCATCCTGGTTTTGCCATTGCGGATCGTAGGATAGCCATTCCGGATGATTGCTATAGAACCAGTCGCGATTGTTCCGATGCCACCAGTAGGCATCGTGCCATGAGCGCTGGCTATCGTAGTCGCCATCCTGGTTGCGCCACTGCGAATCGTACGAGACCCACTCCGGACGATTGTTGTAGAACCACTGGCGGTTGTTCTGATGCCACCAGTACGCATCGTGCCATGTGTGCTGGTTGTCATAGTCGCCATCCTGCTCGCGCCACTGCGGATTCGTACCCGACCCATTCCGGATGACTGGTGTAGAAATACCGGCGATTGTTTTTATGCCACCAGTAAGCATCGTGCCATGCGTGCTGGTTGTCATAAGCGCCGTCCTGATCGCGCCATCGCGGAGCGAGCGCTACCCACTCCGGATGATTACTGTAGAACCACTGGCGATTGTTCTGATGCCACCAGTAAGCATCGTGCCATTGGTTCTGGGTATCGTACTCGCCCCACTGCTCTAACCACGTCCAGACGTTTGGATTGGCTTGCATGAAAGCCTGGAGCTGCGGATGCTGCATGCGCCAATTTTCGTCATAGATATCTGCGGATTCGGCGCGAGATCCTGCTCGTCCTGCGGATCGCTGGCCAGGAACTGCTGGAAGTTCTGGCTTTGCGCGTCATTGGTGAACCAGGGGTAGTTGGTCGAAAAGCCGGCGGGGTAAGGCGTATTTGAGTACTGCGCAAACGCAGGCGCGGCGATCGCGAGCGCGAAGATCGCGCCTAGCACGATCGCGATTCTGGGCCTCATCTTTGATTTCTCCTGCGTACGGGCGTCGCGAATCCCCAGTTCAACCCACTCGACCGGTTCAACCCATTCGATATGATCCTTGCGAAAGCTGATTCGTGCCGTCTGTATAGTCATGTGATTGCGACTCTAGCACGTGGGACACATTGCTTATCGGTCGCAGCAGCGCCAAACGCGTCAGTTTCGACCGTATCGGTTACCCACAGCACCCCAAGGTGCGGAATGCAGATCAATCCTTTTGGGTAGTGCGAACCGGGTACAGGATCAGCAGACGACAGGCTATGCGCGCGAAGTAATTGCTGCAGTGGTGTCCGATATCGCGACGCCCGGTTTGCACCGGCGCGCGCGAATTCGAGTGGCGTCGCCAACGAGCGCCAGGGCAGGCACCGCTGCGGATGCTGGTCTGCCAATCAGCGCCTGAATTTCCTATATTGATGGCGATTGATCGCGAGAATGCGGCGCGGAAAACGCGGCGCTAACATGCGGAATGACGCGAGAGTGGCGGAATGGCAGACGCGCCGGACTTAGGATCCGGTGCCGCAAGGCGTGGGGGTTCAAGTCCCCCCTCTCGCAAAAGATCCTCTCGAGATCCGTACAGCGATTTTGAATTGGTAGACCAGCATGGCCGAGTTGCTGTTCGACGGACCGAAGACCGCGGCGCTTACTCTGGTTCTCGCGCATGGCGCGGGAGGCCCGATGGATTCGCCGTTCATGGAAACGATCGCTGAAGGAGTCGCGAGAACCGGCGTCCGCGTCGCGCGATTCGAATTTCCGTATATGCGGCGGCGGCGCGAAACCGGCAAGGGCGGCGCGCCCGACCCAGGACCGGCGCTGATGCAATCCTGGCGCGATACGATCGGAGAACTCGGCGACCCCCGGCGACTGGTTATCGGCGGCAAGTCGCTCGGCGGCCGTATCGCGAGCATGATCGCCGATGAAGCCGGCGTGCGCGGCCTCGTTTGCCTCGGCTATCCGTTTCATCCGCCCGGCAAGCCCCAGCAAACGCGTATCCGGCATCTCGAGCGGCTTCGCACGCCCACGCTTATCCTGCAGGGCGCTCGCGATCCGTTTGGCAAGCCCGAGGAAGTCAGCACCTACGAGCTCTCGCGTGCTATTCGGATCGCGTGGCTCGAGGACGGCGACCATTCGTTCAGGCCGCGCGTGCGTTCGGGCCGCACCGAAGCGGAAAATCTCGCGCAAGCGATCGCCCACGTGACGGCATTCATGCGCTCGCTATGAGTTCGTGCGCAGGAACCGCGCCCTGAGATCTGCAGAATCGGCAGCAGCACTGCGACCCCGATACCTTCGCTCAGTGAAAAGAGCAGCATCAAGGCGATCGCGCCGGCGATCCGCAAGCGGCTGACCTCGAACAGGGCAACAGGGCGTGAATATAGGTGCTTAGGGTTTTTCTCACCGCGACGAATGATCCGCCGGATGCGGAGCCGAACGCACGAGCCTGCGCAGGGCGGCGGGGCCCTCCTTGAGAGCCACCCGCACCGGACGCAGCAGATAGTACAGCGGATAAAGTGCCAGGGGCAGCCGCAGAAACTCGTGATCGTCGGCGCTCGGCAACAGCGCGCGTGCGGTAAGATAACGGAGCCGCGCCCCCGGCGTCGCGATTACCCCTAACGGCACGACCCATCGCTGGTAGAACCCCGGGCCGTCGTCGCTCGGATCGCGAACGTAGCCGATGAAGCTCTGCGCGGCGCGCACGACCGCGGGCTCGCGGCGAGCCGCCTCGAGCAGGCTGGCCGGCACCGCGGCATCGAGCAGCTCGTGTGCGAGCAGCACACCCAACTCGAGCGCCCGATGCGCCGCCGCGCGCTCGGCCCTCGCCGAGAGCTCATCCCAGTCGATCCATAAGGGTTGGGATAAGGGTTGCAATGAGGTTCGCGACGAGCATTGCGATAGAGCTGGTGTCGAAGCGCGCGACGACGCGTTGATCAGTTCTGCCAGATCGCAGATCCCACCGAGCGCCTGCCATCCGTGCTTGGCCCCGTGCGCGCACAGATAGAGCAGATGGTCGGCGGGCGCGAGCGTGCGCACGGCGCCGCCTTCGATCTCGATCCGCACCGCGCGCCGCCAGAGATCTTCGCCGTCGAGCGCAAGCGGAAAATAGGGCGGTATGAGACGCCAGTGAAGATCGATGTCCGTCAGCGCGCCCGCCCGCACCATCGTGATCTCGTACGCGCCCGGCCGGTCGAGGTCGCCAAGGCCGTATCCGGCGCGCGGGGCATAGCCCGCGCCGAGGAGAATTTCGGCCGCGCGTCCGACTTCGCTTTTGCGTACCAGGAGATCGAGGTCACTAAACTGGCGCATCGCAACAGCGCCGTAAGCGGCCATCGCCAACGCCGGCCCCTTGAGCGCCAGCGGCTCGACGCCGCCTCGCTCGAGCAGCGCTGTCAGCCGGACCAGCTCGCGCGCTAGATGGAGGTTGCGGACCGAGTTGCCGTAAAAGGCCCGGCGAAGGCCGCTGGTCGCATCGGCCGGCAGCGCGCCTTCGAGTTCCGAGGTCAGGTAGCGATACACCAGCGGCATCACCGCCTGCATCGACGCCATGTGCGAGACCCGTTGCCAATCGACACCCTCATCGATCAACGCGCGGAGGCGTGCCGTGCGCTCGGGCGTTGCAACCGAACTCGCGCAGCAGATCAGCAGCAGAGCTTCGCGGCTCGGCGTCGGACCGGATTTGAAGGCGGATGCGATGGAGTTCACGACGGCGTCGGCGGCGCCACAGCCATCCGCGCTTGGCCGCCTCCTATCTTTCGCCGAGACTGGCGGCGAGGTCCGATGCACCGAGGTCCTTAAGGACCAGCTCGCGCACCTTGGGCAGTGACGAAAACCCGTCAGGAATTCTCAGTCGCCGCACCGGCACCGCGTTCAACATGCGCTCGATGAAGCGCAGGTTGCGAGTGAGCACCGAGCGGTCGGTGATATCGAGCATGAAGCTGGCGGAGAGCAGTTGCAGAAAAACTTCGTTGGGCCGCAGCGGTTCGATCGCGGGTTCGCCGCCTGGCCCATCGCCGCTCGCCTCGCGGGCGATGCAATAGATGACCGCCAGGCGTACGGGCCGCGTCGGAAAGCGTTCGGCCGCGGGCGCATTCAGGATGCGCCGCTTGCGAGTGTAGTGCGCGACGGTCGGAGCGCTGGACCAATCCGTCGACAGCGACTCGGCCGAGTCGGTCCATAGACGCAGGCCCGGATATGCCGGGATGGCAAAGAATCCGCGGTCTTCTTTTATCGCGAGACAGTCGTCGCCCAGCGCCGGGTATCCAACACTCGCAAAGCTTGCGGCCAGCGTCGATTTGCCCGCGCCGGCCGGCCCGAGGAACGCACACACACCGCGCGGGGTCACCACGGTGGAGGCATGAAGCGTCGGGATACCGTGCAAACCCAAAACCATCGGGAGCGCCTGATCGAGCAGCAAATGGCCCAGCGTATCGCGCGAACTTACCGCCTCGGCGCGCAAAAGAACGATTTCGGTGCCGCGCAGATTCACCGCGAAGTCGGCCATACCAACGTAGCGCAGCAGGAAGCCCTGGTCCTGGCGCGCCGCCCACATCCACGGCTGTCCGTCGGGCAGGCTGGTCTGGAGCAGCCAATCCCGCGGCTCGCGCACGCTCGCCGGTGGACGCTCCATCCGGATGCGCAGTCGGCCCGGAAGAAGCGTCGACGATTTGCGCTGTGTCGTCCCCAGCTCGGGCAGCGGGACATCAGAGTCGATCGCCAGCCCATAAGCGATGTAATGGAACCGCAGCGGTAGTCGGGAACGCGCCTGTAACGAAGCTTTGATTGTGCGTCGCCTGCGGGTCTTTCAGCTCGCGGGCTTCACGCCCGCAAACCGGTATTCAGACGGCGATTTTACACTCTCCGGGAAGGTCACGGAACAAGCCCTCGCGAGCAAAGCCCGCCGCTGGGCGCTGGCAGATCTGCAAATCCGGAGGGGTGGCACTGTTGCCGTAACTCACCTGGTAAAGCACTAGGTTACCTGAGGCGCAGGAACCTGCGCTGGCCGGCGGAACCGCGACAGACTGACGAAGACTGCCGCTGCTCGAGGCATTCATCGTGATCGCCAACAAATCCACTGGCGACCGGCGCAGATGCCTCACACATCGTGCCCCCATTGGTGCAGTACTTCTGAACGAGCTTGAATCGCTGAGAATCCGTCTCTAGCCTTGTCCGTGCATGTTAGCCATGTGACCCTTGTCGGTACTTGTGCCAGTCGTTCCGGCGGTCAGTTTCGCGACGTGACCGTACTCGATAAGGCGCGGCGTGCGGTACGGCTTCTTGCGTGCGGGCCTGCGAATCTCGGCCGCCGCACTTTCGCTTTTCTTGCTCATCGTTACTCCTCCTTCGTTGCCATAGCCATCGGAGGACCTTGATGGCGTTGGCCTAGCTAAGGATGCTTAAAGTTAGCAGAGGAGTCAAGATATAACAAGAAACAAGTTAGATAAGCAAATAGCGCTTAAGACGATGGCGAAAAATCCTTGAATTCGCTAGCCTTTTGCGTATGCTTAGCCAATGTTGGCCTAATCTGCTCGGGATTTCAGCGAACAACCAGGCATTCCCTCGACCACATCTCCAGCTCCAGCACCGACCATAGCGGCCATAGATTGGCCACCGCGGCGTTGCCCATTCTCTCCCGGTAGACGAGGCGAAATTGCTCAGGATCGACCCATCCTCGCTGCACAACGTTGAACGAGTCGAAAGCGCCCTCGCCGCCGAGCGCCTCGGTGACGTCCCGCAATCCATGCATGAGCAGGCTTGAGAACTCGGCCTTGTCGCGCCGCTGACGGACCGATTCCGGGAGCAGCCCGCTCCCGGGCTGTCGAAAGATGTATTTTGTTGCGCGCGGCCGGCATCGCTGGTCTTCGGGAATGGCGAAAGCGAACTCGATTACGCGGCGGTCGTAGAACGGATGCCTTCCCTCGATGCCCGCGAGCGCACATTCACGCTCGTTCAATTCGGCGAAGTGGATTGAGATCCCAAGGTTGAGCACCTGGTACATCGTCCGCTGCGTGAAACTGAGGCCGCGAAGCTGGCGGGTCGGGGCGTTTCGCGCGCGCTCTAGATCGAGCTTGCGGGCAAACTCGAGGTTCACGAACGGAGGAACCAAGCTGACGCCGCGCAGGCGGTTGATAAAAACCTTGGGCTGCGGCGGCACTAACGGCCAGAGCGTACGGCGCAGCAGCAGCGTCGGAAGCCCCTGCCTGCCGAGCACTCGCGTCGGATAAGCCGCTTCGTCGCGCAGCAGTCTGAAAAGCTCAACGAACCGCAAGCCGCAAAGCAGTTCGGTGAAGCAATCCGGACTGCCGCCGAACCATTGGTCCCCGCCCTGGCCCGTCAGGACCACCCGGTAACCCCGCTCGCGAATCGCCCGATGCATCAACGTGTCCATGACGGAGTTGGGGCGGGCGGTGAAGGAGCGGTAGCGCCTGATATCGGCCAGAAAATCGGGAAACTTGGCAAAGAATGGCGGGCTCCAGTTGGTTTCCAATCCCCACATCGCGGCCACGTCGTCGATGAAGCCGCGTTCGTCGGCCTCGGGATCATCGAACTTGATCGAGAAGGTATCGAATCGCGGTGCGGGCGATACGTCTTCGCGGAACAGGCGCTGCGCAGTTCCGACGACCAGCGATGAGTCGAGACCGCCGCTCAGTTCCGCCGCGATACCATCGATGTTGCGCAGCCTGCATCGCACCGCTTCTTTGAAGACCGACTCGAAATGCTCGGCGTACTCAGCGTCGGTGCGGTAGCGGATTTTCTTTGCGGGATCGATGTCGAAATAGCGGCGCCGATCGATCTTGCCCGGCCGCACCGTGATCGAGCAGCCGCCTTCGAGCCTGCGGATGTCGCGATAGAGCGTCGTGACCGGATCGAGCAGCATCCCGGTCAGATACATACCGATCACCCGCTCGTCGGGCTCGCGCGGCACGTCCGGATCGACCAGGATCTGATGCAGTTCAGAGGCGCAGATAAAGCTGCGGCCATCATAGTAGTAGAAGAAGGGCTGCACGCTCGCGGCGTCGCGCGCGCAGAAGAGCTCGCGCTTGCGCCCGTCCCACAGCGCGAAAGCAAAATCGCCAAGAATTTTCGCCGGCGCCTCTTCGCCCCAGCATTGGTACGCGCGAAGCACGATTTCCGCATCGGTGCCGCCGGCGAGCCGCAGCCCCTGGCGCTCCAACAGCGCTGTCAGTTCATCGCGATTGTCGACGCGCCCGTCCATCGTCAGGGCGAGTCCGGTTTGCTCGTCGACCAGCGGCTGGCTCTCGCGCATCGCTTCCGGCGTCGTGCGCAGCATCGCATGGCCGAGCGCTACCGGGCCGTCGATCCACGAGTTGAGCCCGTCGGGCCCGCGATAAGCGACGGCGTCGAGCATCGCACCGACAAGGCCACGGTCCGCAGGGCGCCCATCAAGATGGTAAATTGCGGCGATTCCGCTCATCGAACAATCGTAATTGGGAAACCCCGTCTATTGCTGCGAGGGCGGCGTGCCGCGATGGAGATGAGGCGCAACCAGCGGAGTATAGCGGTCCAGTTCAAACTCGCCGATAAGAACCCTGCCCTCGCTCTCCAGCCACGCGTGCGCGATTAATCCGGGCCCGTTCTTGGCGGCGCCGATTCGGAACTCGCACGGATGGCCCGCCCGGACGAGCATCGCCTCCGCCGCCACCGCCTGCACCAGGCAGTTCTTCATGCCGGGTATCGCGCGGCCCGCGGCCTCGACGGCCCACACGATACGATCCGCGGGCGTCGGCGTGACGATCCATCCCAGGCGTTCCAAGCGGGCAACCGCGGCGCGCGCGGCGGGGAGGCGCAGGGTCCTGATCGCCAGCTTTGCACTGACGACGGCCAGCGCGGCCCGCATCAGCAGCCGCTGATCGGAGAACGGGAGGCGGAAAAATCTAGTGAGCCGGCGCGCCATCCCGGTCATTCAGGTTAGCTTTCGCGCACGTTTGCTTTCACGCACGTCTGCTTTCGCGTACGTTTGCGTTCGCGAAGATTGCCGCTGCGGACATTTTAATTGGCGCTCATCTGGTTGGCTACGCGCGCTCGAGCGCGACGCATGATACTAACATCAGCGTGATCCTGAACCAATATGAGTCTTTGATCGTGCGAGGACCCGGAAAGCAATCTCCCGCGCCGGCGCTTGCGAATTCAGGAGCTGGATTCTTCCTGGTTTGTCGGTTTCGAAGCCGATCGGCCCCGGAACAAGGCTTCAAGGTCGATCTCGGCGCTATCCGGAATATCGGCCTTTAGAACGTTCTTCATTTGCTCCAACGAACACTCGGTCCTACGCAATAGAAGAGTTTTCGTAAGAAAATGCACGCTTCGATCGCATCTTTGACTGCACTTGCTTTTTCCGTGATCCTACTCGATCAGCATATGCTTTTGTAAACTCCGCTCCGAAGTAGAATATCAAGCCCGAATAGTAAACCCACAGCAGAAGAACAAGTACTGCACCCGCTGCTCCGTAGGAGGAACTGACAGCGCTTTTGCCTATATACAGGCCGAGTACCAGCTTTCCTAGATTGAAAAGAACCGAGGTCACGATCGCGCCGAACCACACGTCATGCCATTCTATCCTCGTATTCGGCAGGAACCTGTACATGGCCGCAAACAACAAGACGACAATGCCCACTGAGAGAACAAAATCTGCTGTATGTAAAAGCAATTCAGGGGCGGGCAACAATCCACCGAAGGACTTTCCCAGAGCTGCTACTGCTGCACTCACAATGAGTGACACCGTCAGGAGGAATCCGATACCCAGGAGCATCCCAAAAAATACAGCATTCTTCTTGACTATTTCCTTAACGTCGCTGCTTTCTTCCGTACGCCAGATCTTGTTTAAGGCGCTTTTCAATTCAGACAGCACGCCAGTCGCGCCCGCCAGAAGGGAAATAATGCCCACCACGCCGGCGAATACACCCTTTGACGGACGGTTCGCGGCCTGGATCATGCTTTGAATCGCGGCTGCGCTTTGCACGCCGACGAGACCACTGATTTGTTCGACGATTTTCCCCTGAGCTGCGTCGCGCCCCAAAACCAGGCCGGCGATCGAGATTGCGAGAATCAGCAGCGGCGCCATCGAGAAGACGGTGTAATAAGATAGCGCCGCCGCCATCCGAGGAGCCGCGTCCTCACTCCATCTGTTGAAAGTCTCCTTGAGCAACGCAAAGGCGACCGCCAGGCGGGAGCGCGGCTCATTCCCGGTATGGATTTTCACCTCGTCGGCCGTTCTTCCCGCTCTGGAAAACCAAATCCGATCCTCGAGCAAAGCGCGTTCGGCTGTCAGGAAGCTGTTCCTGAAAAAGGTTAATATCGCATCGATGATATTCAGTTCGGGATCATCCAAGGAGCCTTCGAAATCAAGTCGCGTCGCGATTCGGTCCTTAGGTTTGTTCTTGCCCAGCTTGACCACTGCTTCGGCGGCCCACGCTTTGATGCTCGTGGTAAAGCTGCTGTCTTTGGGCGCCTCTATTTCGAGGTGATCGAATATGGGCTTTGCATATCCCTGGACATAACCGTCGGCCGCCGCCGCCTCGGTAAAAAAATCGACAATTCCACGACGCACATCTATTTCGATGCGGTTCTGAATGAGACTTCGAACTTCTGTTAAATCAACGTTGATGATTTGAAGGTCGACATCAAAAGTCGGCGCTTGAGCCAGAGGATAGCCTTCTGCTCGCACCTCCAGGCTTCCATTCGCCATCACTCGAGCCTTGCATAGAGCCTTCGCCATCAAGGAGGGCGCGAGCTTCGTGCTGTTCGTAAGGTTATCCAGATAAAGGTTCAGCTGGTCGATTCTGATGTCCGCGCCGCCCTGACCAGAGATTCCCTGCACGTGAACTTCTCCGTCGGTCAGCACAGCGGAAGATATTCTGAAAGCGGGCAACTGCTGGACCTTTTTCTGCCACGATAGTTCGTTGGCTCTGGTATCGCGGGATGGCGTCGGGTTTCCGTTGTCGCGGTTTCCATCCAGGTGGGAGATCCGCTCCAGGTTCACGATCAGCCGGGGTGAGTCTAATCGGATGTATGCGGTCAGCGATCCCGTGAGAATATCCTTCCAATTGCTGCCGACAACGATAGACGCCACGTGCAAGAGATGCTCCGGGCGACCACCATTTAATTTGGCGAGCGAAAGACCCTGCACCGTTACGCGCGGAATGGTAAAGTCGATCCCTACGTGGCGGACTCTGCCTCGGTAGCCGGGAACCTTCTGCACGCCTACGTTGGCCAGCCAGGTCAGAATCGTGGGCGCAGCCGCCCTTACAATCAATATTCCCGCGCTCGCGCCTGCAAGAATCGCAATTTTTCTCGAGCCAAAATTCATCACTGAGCTGCGAGCCTCGGACCTGCGGCTTAGTGACTTTTGAGCGGTGCAGTTCGTCGAGCGTTCGGAAGTAATCCCCTGCTGATGAAGTTGCTCGCGGTCTCTCGAGCGGCCTGGCGGCCAAACAATGTAAGCGTTAGTAAGCCCAGGCGCGTGACCATACCGCCACCGACGATGAATCCCGCGGCAGCGGCGATCGCGACGGCAGGCAAGGGTTTCTCGCGGATGCTTTCTTCAATCTGGTGCAGATCAACCTTGATTCCCGACCGGTCAAGATATTTTTGAGCGGTGTCTCTTATGGCCCCGTCCGCCTTCCTGGCCGCTCCGCCTTCCGACGTCATGGATACGTCGAAGTCTTTGTCGTTTCTATTTTCTGTAGTCATAGTTTCAACTCTCTGGTGTGCATCGTTTCAAATTAAGCTGGTCCGACTTTGCTATTTCCCAGCCTTTAGTCGGTTCTATTGGCTGCGGGGAAGCGCCGCACGCACGAGAGCTTAGAAGTCTGCAAAAGCGGTGCCTGTTCGCAAAACTCGGGAGCGTCGGACGGAAGTTTCAGGTTATCGCTGGAGCTTGCGAACTCAAGAGCCGGATTTTTGTCTCTCCCAGATTTGCCAGTACGGTCCCGGCTGGAGCATCGTCCAACCCGCGCGCGGATAGGTTTTCTGCGCCTTGTTCGCCGGAAGTGCCACGTACCCGCTTTTATATCGCGTGTAATTCTGGAGCTGCTCCACGCCGGATCATCTGCGGGTCACGCAGATGGCGGCCGGGTAGACTCCGCGAGGTAACGCATCACCGGCGCTCGCCGGCAATGCTAACGCTCCGCATGAATCAGCGCAGGCGCGCCGTCCGGACCGCGCCGAAAGAAATCAACTGGAGCGCGCCGCATCTACGGCTTGTACGAAGCCCTTGGCGGCAAGTTCGCCGAGCAACGCGATTACGTCGCGTTCGCAGACGTCCGGCTCGACTTCGTATTCGTCAAGCAGCGTGTCGCAGATTTCGCCGACGGTGCGGGGCTCGGCGACTAGCGTCCAGATCCTCGCACCCACCTCCTCGAGCCCGTAGTACATGCCGTCCTTGCAGACGAGGACCGCGTCTTCGCCCGCTACATCGCGCGATACGTTTTCCTCGCAAGCCACAACGACTGAGTTTCGCGATATTTGCACAACCGCCATCATCCTCCTCCGCCACATCGATCTTCATCGGGTCACATCGTCGGGTTTGACGGGCCGCGGCGATCGCTCGCTCGCAGGCGCCCACGCGCGCCCGATCGTTTCAGAAGAAGAACCTGCCGCTCGACGAGGATGTCCACCGCGCCGGTCAACCCTCGCGGCCGTCGTTGATCTCGACCAGGCCGCGCACGGCGAGTTCGCCGAGCAGCGCGATCACGTCGCGCTGGCACTCCTCGCGATCGACTTCGTATTCACCGAGCAAAGCGTCGACCAGTTCATCCACGCGCCGCGGCTCGTTGAGCATTCGCCAGACCGAGGCCCCGACGTCGTCGAGTCCATAGTAGACGCCGGTCTTGAGATTGAGGACTGCGGCCTCGCCCTCGAGGTCGCAGGAAACCTGGTCCGCAACCGCGGCCACCACCGAGTTCAGATCGATTTTGATCGTTTCGATAGACAAGCGTGCCTGTGCCGAGGGTTGGCGCTTTTTGGATCGCGCGGAGATTTCTCTTGGCAACTATGCCACTGGCCGCAAGACGCGACAAGGCCACATGTGCGCGCGCAATTTGCCCCGTCGCCACACATGAATTCATGCTCGAAACGCTAGAAAATCTCACGGATCAGATCCGCGCGGCACGCTCGACCAGCGGCGCCAGTTCCTTGACCACCTCGACGCCGTCGCGCGCGGCAGTCTCGCCCGCCAGGATTATCACCCGGCTGACGCCGGCCGCGGCGTAACGCTCGAGCGCTTCGGCCGACGGCGCCTGTTGCGCGCCAAGGCCGAGCATCACCGAGAACTCAATCCGCTCGGGGTCGCGTCCATTCTCGCGCGCCATCCGTTTGACCTGGGGTATACACTCCTCGGCCTTTTCGGGGCTGAGGCCGCCCGGCATCCATCCGTCCGCCCATCGGGCGACCCGCTTCAACGCCGGCCCGGGATCGTGCGCCCCAAGAAAAATCGGCGGATATGGTTTCTGCACCGGCTTGGGAAAAAGCCTGACCGCTGGGAACCTGATGATCTCGCCTTCGTAGCTCGCCTCGGGCTTGCTCCACAACTCGCGCATCGCCTCGACGGACTCGCGCAGATGACGCCAGCGGCGCTTGAAGTCGACGCCCATGATCGCGGCCTCTTCGGGAAACCATCCCGCGCCCACACCCAGCATCAGCCGGCCGCCCGAATACATGTCGAGCGTCGCGGCGGCCTTCGCGGTTTCGATCGGATTGCGCTCGGGGAGCAGACAAACGCTGGTGCCGATGCGGATGCGCGAGGTCGCCTGCGCGGCCGCCGCCAGCGCGACGAACGGATCGGCCAGGTGAGCGTAGAACTCCGGCACCTTGCCGTCGGGCGAGCGCTGATAGTAAGTCGTGTAGGCAGCCGGAATGACCAGGTGCTCGGCGACCCAGAACGACTCGAAGCCGGCGCGCTCGGCCGCGGCCGCGATCGCACCGGGATTGCCGGATTTCTCGGTGAGGAATGCCGTCACGCCGATTTTCATGTCGTCCTCCTGCCGGCTTCTGCCAGCTCCTGACAGACCGCGCGTTGCGGCCGCCACGCTCGAAGAGCGTCGGCCACATCTCGAACAACATCGCAGAACTCGCGGCCGTTGGGAAAGCACGCTCAATCGTTCAACTTGGCCCGCTTCTTCGCGTTGATTCGCCCGGAGGCCTTTCTAAAAAAACCAGCTCCCTTCTGGGGAAGGACCGAAAAGCGAACCGACGAAGCCCTCCACCTCGAGATTGAATTTCACGATTACGCGGTCGGAGCCGCGTGTGAGGCCGAAGCCCGGTCCGGCGTTGTATTCGACGCGATACGGGAGCGCGCCCCAGATGACAGGAAAGATGTAGTGCTGCTGCGCATGGAGCGGCGGAGTGTCGTCGAGGTCGCCGGTCGCCGCCGTAGAACTCGACCCCGGGCGAGAAGATAGCGCGTCCAACGATAGTAGGCGCCGTTGCGATAGCCGAACTGGAAGCCCTTGTTCGTGTCCCCTCCCGTACGAAGAGGTTTCTCAAAAATTGGATTCAATATCAAGAGAATCGCCCGAAGTCCTTCTCGATGATGGGCTTTAGTTCGAGCTCCAGGTCCGCGTCATCAAACTGTGGGGTCTTGTGCCATTCGAGCTCTGACGTACCATCCTAGATTAACCGGCAATACATCTTCATCAAAAAGTCTGCCTCGCAAGCGCAGCTTGTCACCCGCCCACCAGAAGCCATGGCCGCCGCGTGGCTGGGCAAAATCGACATACGCGGCGGCTTCGATCCGATCGGTGAGGCCGTAGGTCAATTCGATTGCCGTTATACCACATTGCCTGGCTGGGAAACGTGCCGGCGGCGGTTCCATTGCCACCCTGGCTGTGGCCGTTGGACACCACCGCGTTGTCGGTTTCGAGTTCAACGACTCCCCGCCCTTCCGTCTTGTAGGGATATACTTCAAACTCCCAGGGATCGACTTGTGCGGCCGCGCGATTGGAGAACAGGATAACGGCAAAAGCCAGGAATGAACTCCAAATAGCTAATCGACAAGAGTTTGTCATTTGGGGCGTCATCGATCACCGGATGCTAGTCAGTTGTGGCATGCGGCGCGGGCCTCGAGATTTCGGATTCGATCCACCGATCGAGCGTCGCGCGCTCGGCGTCAGTGAGCCGCGCGCCCGGATGCATCAGGCGATACGCCCACGGCGGCATCGCGCGCTCGCGCAACACCCGGCCCATCCACTGAAGCTTTCGCTTTCGCGTTTGCGGATAGTATGAGCCCCACTCCGAGAAGTTGAGTTCCTTACGTCCCAACGCTACATCGCGCGCGACCAGCCATGACATCGGGGCGACCCGGCTGTACCACGGCCATCGGGTCTGGTTGGAATGGCAGTCGTAGCACGCGCGCGTCAAAAGCGCCTCGACTTGCGCCGGTGCCGCTTTATCGCCGTTCGCTAGTGAAGCGGGCGGAGTTGGATTCACTCGCTCGACCGTCAGCAGCTGCGCCGCGAGGGCGGCGACGCCGACCGCGAGCAGAGCGAAAAGCGCAGACCGTCTCATCTTCATCGATTTTCATCGAAGATGCATCGAATTTTAACGAAGATGGCGAGGGTGGTCGGCGCGGAGCGAATTGCCAAGCGCGGGAACCGGGCAAGTTGTCACTTGCCGGTTACTTGGCGACGATACTGCCCTGGGGGACGTCCTGATGAAAGTCGTCGTAGAAATCGTAGCTGCCGGCGCTGAGCGCTGGCAGGCGCACGGAGATCGCCTCGCCCGGCTGGACGGCCTTTTCGCGGTTGAGTCGGAAGCTCTCGAATTCGATCGTCTCGTTGCTCGCGTTCACGACCCTGATCGTGACGGCCTCACCAGCGGGCACGGTAAGATTGGCGGGCGAAAAGCGATGGCCCTCGTAACGCAATTCGATAGGGTTGCTGTCGGCGTGAGCGGCGGCGGTCGCTAAACCGACGAAGGCGAAGACAGCGAGCACGGGAACCAGGAATGTGCGAGCAGACACGTTTAAGGCCTCCGGGATTTGATATTGAGAACGATTCTCAATATCCATCACCCCATCCCTCGTGTCAAGGGCTCCAATCCTCTGTGGCCCGCTCTATTTCTTGCTCATCGTCTTGCTTGTCTCTCGCTCATCCACGGCGGCTTCAGCCCCGCTATCCTCGCGTACACCGGGCAGTTCGCGACGTGAGAGCCCGGCAGGTAGCCGATGCTGATCAGAAACTCGCCCGTGATCTCGCCGCCGGTGAAGACAAATGTCCGCTTGAACAGCTTTACCCACTCGGCCTTGTCGAGCGGATGATTCGCCGCGAGCCATCGCGCGAACCCGCCATGGCTCTCGCGCATCGCGGCGATTCGCCGCGCATTCTCGATCGCGGCGTCGATCTTGAGGCGGTTGCGCACGATTGCGGCGTCGGCCAGCAGACGGGCGCGCTCGCGCCGCCCGTACGCGGCCACGCGGTCGACGTCGAAGCCATCGAAGGCCTTGGAGAACGCCTCGCGCTTGCGCAGCACGGTCAGCCACGAAAGCCCGGCCTGGTTGATCTCGAGCACCAGGCGCTCGAATAGCTTGCTCTCGACTCGCGTGGGAAAGCCGTATTCGCGGTCGTGATAGGGACCGTGAAATGGATGGCCGGGCGCGATTTCACAGTAGCTCATCGGGGGTGAACTCCCGCGCGCCGGCGCGGCTTGAAACCCGGCGCGTATGTGGCGCTACAATCGGGGCGATTCGACAGCGGCGAGAGCATCGGCAAGATCGTCCAGAGATCATCGGCAAAGTCATCCGCAAAATTTTCGGCAAAATCATAGGGAGACCATCGATGGAAACGATCGCGACGGATATTCGCACCTGGCCATGGTTCTCCACCCCCCACGGCTACAACTTCAACGGCCTGCTGATCGCCCATCCGCAGGGAAATATCTGCATCGACCCGGTCGAGGCAAGCGCCGCCGACCTGGAAGAGATCACGCGCACCCGCCCCACGCGCGTGCTGCTCACGAATCGCAATCACGTGCGCGCGGCCAACCTGGTGCGCGAGCGCACCGGCGCGCGGGTCGCGATTCATCCGGCCGACGCGGCCTACGCGCGCGGCCAGGGCGCCGTCATCGACGACGAACTGCGCGTGGGCGAGCGCGTCGGTCCGCTGACGGTCGTCGCGATGCCCGGCAAGTCGCCGGGCGAGGTCGCGCTCCACTGGCCGGAGCGAAAGATACTGATCGTGGGGGACGCGGTGATCGGAAATCCGTCGGGCCGATGCGGTCTGCTGCGCGAACAGGTAATGGACGATCCGGCCCGCCTGCGTGAGAGCGTGCGGAACTTGATGACGATCGATTTCGACACGCTGTTGGTCGGCGACGGCGTACCGATACTGCGCGGCGCGAAGGATCGCCTGCGCGAACTAGTTGCAACGTTTGCGTAGTCAGTACTACTTGATCCTCTATCCTTATTGGAGTTCAGAATCCTGCGACAGAGAGGCAGCTCAAGTTACTATTGAAGCAACCGCGCGATGACCTTGAGTATCTTGTCCGTGCCGCTCTCCAGCGCGGCGCGCCGGACATTCTCGTTGGGCTTGTGCGCCTGATCGAGATCGCCCGGCCCGCAGATCAGGGGAATCATCCCGGCCCGCGCGAACCAACCGCCATCCGTGCCGAATAGCGCGCCGTCGACCTCGCCCGTCCCCGTGACTTCGAGCAGCGCGCGCTCGAGCGCGGTGTCGCGCGGCGCGAGTAGCGGCGGCACCACCATCGGCGGGCCAACCTCGATCGCCGCGCGATGGTTATGCGAGGCGTAGTCATACGGATCGAGCGCGGCGAGCCGGCGCTCGACCTCGCGATAGATCTCGAGCGGCTCGGCGTCGGGCAGCGAGCGGTAAGTAATCGTGAAGCTGCACTCCTCAGCGATGATATTCGACGCGATACCGCCCGCGATCGTTCCGACGTTGAGCACGTCGTAGGGCGAGTCGGGAAAGATGCGCATGAACTTGTCGCTCGGCCTGCGCCGCTCGGCCTGCAGATGGCCGATCGCCTCCAGCGCGCGAGCGGCCACAGCGATCGCATTGACGCCCTGCTCGGGTGCGCCGCTATGCCCGCCGATTCCGCGCACCGTCACGTCGAACAGCACGATGCTCTTATGCGCGTGCTGCACTTGCCATGAAGTCGGCTCGCCGATCCATACCAACTTCGGCGCGGGAATTTCTCCCAGGATCGAGGTGAGCGCGCCACAAATGCTCTGGGCCCCGAGACATCCGACTTCCTCGTCGCTGGTGAAGATGAAGACCAGCGGACGCTTGAGCGCGCGCACGTCGAGCGCGGCCGCCGCCGCGACGCATTCGGCGAGGAAGCCCTTCATGTCGGTCGTGCCGCGGCCCCATACGCGGTCGGCGTCGAGGCCGAGCTTGAGCGGGTCGCGGGTCCATCCCGGCTGTCCCGCGTACGGCACCGTGTCGAGATGCCCCGAGATGGTCAGGCCGTCGGGACGCGGCGGCCCAGCCCATGCGACCAGGTTGAGTTGCGGTGTGCCGGCGACCTCGATGCGATGGAGATCGACGTTGAAGCCGTGCGCCGTCATGCGCTCGGCCAGGAACTCCATCGCCGGCACGTCGCTGTTGGAGCTGACGGTATCGAAGGCAACGAGGCGTTCGAGCACTTCGTAAAGATATGCGCTCATGGGGGGCACCTTTCGGGCGTTACTATAACCCAATCGCGGCGCGACGCGTTACCACAATCGCAGCTTCCGGTGAGGGTGCGCCGCGCTACTCGCGGCCGAGCGGATAGGCGCCCGCGTCGCCGCGCCACGGCTGCAACAGCATCCGATCGAGCCGCAGTTCGGCCGGGTCGCGGAACTGATCGAGGCCGATGGTCATCCCAAGATGGCCGCGCTCGGGCTCGGCGCGGTAGGTTCCCAAGGCGCGGTCCCACCATGAGAGGTTGAAGCCAAAGTTGCTATTGGTCTCGGCGCGGATGACCGAGTGATGGACGCGATGCATGTCGGGCGTGACCAGCAGCCATCGAAGCCGGCGGTCGGCGGCGAGCGGGATTCGCACGTTGCCGTGATTGAACATCGAGGTCGCGTTGAGCACGACCTCGAAAATCACTACGGCCTGCGGGGATGCTCCGATAGCGGCGACAGCAGCGACCTTGATCACCATCGAAATAGCTATTTCCAGCGGATGAAATCGCGCGCCGGTGGTGACGTCGAAATCGAGATCCGCGTGATGCATCCGATGAACGCGCCAGAGCGCCGGCACCGCGTGGAACATCACATGCTGCAGGTAGATCACGAGGTCAAGGAGTACCACCGACAACAAAAAGATCGCGGCCCGCGGCAAGTGGCGCTCGATCGCGGGTGGGAGATCGTTGAAGAGACCCCAGTACTTGATCTCGCCTGCGGCGGCGACTGCAACGGCAGCCCCCGGCATCAGGGCTCGCAGCAGGATCGCGTTGAACGCGGTGACGCCGAGATTGTTAGGCCAGCGCCAGGAGCGTCCGAGCACCAGCGGTCGGCGCGGCGCAATGACCTCCCATAACGCCATCGCAACGAAGACGGCGAGGAACGCGCCTAGCCGAACCCTGGTTTCGCTGTCCAAACGATAACGGGCCTCCGCCCGCTTTTCAGTAAAACCGAAGCCGACGGTTGGTGGAAGTGAGGCGGGAGTAGCACAGAGCGCGCAAAAATATCTGGCGGCCCCGACCAGCCGGGGCCGCCAGTGCGAGAAACGCGACGGTGCCGGTTATTTCGCGAGGCCCTCTTCTTTGAGCGCCTCGTGAACCTTGGGCCGCGCCCCGACCTGTTCGGCGTAGGCCTTCACCTTGGTGAATTGATCGAGATCGAATTTCAGGAACTTCGCCCACAGCGTCATCACGAACAGGTACGCGTCCGCTACCGTGAAGTGCGCGCCCATCAGGAAGGGACCGCCGCTGGCGAGTTGACGATCGACATAGGCGAAGCGCGCGGCCAGCGTGTCCTTCGCGACCGGCTTGTAGTCCTCGGGGATCGCTGGATTGAAGAGCGCGCCGAACGGCTTATGAATCTCCGCCGTGATGAAGTTGAGCCACTCCTGTAGCCGGTAGCGCTCGAAGGTTCCGGCTTGCGGAGCCAACCCCGACTGCGGCTTCTGATCGGCGAGGTACTGCACGATAGCCGGTCCCTCGGTCAGCGTCTGACCGCTGTCCAGCACCAGCGTCGGCACATAGCCCTTCGGATTTACCGCGGCGAAGTCGGCGCCGTTCTTGGTCTTCTTGGTCTTGAGATCCACCTGTTCCAGATCAGCAGCGATTCCGGCCTCGCGCAAAACGATATGCGGCGAGAGCGAGCAGGCGCCCGGGGAAAAGTACAGCTTCATCTCGATTACCCTCCTTGCGGCTTTTGGTTGATGCCGCCGCCGGGGTCCAAAATGGCGACGGCGGTCCTCGTACCCAACTAGTCGTTATTAACTAGTCCGCCGTCCCGAGTTGAGCAATGGCAACGTTCCCATCGCCACCGCGAGCCAGCCGGACGGCGCGCAGCCGTTATCGAATCATAGCCAGGTTCGCCCAGATCTGCCCGACCATCAGCGAGCCTCCGGCCACGAGCGCGAGGCCCAGCAGCAAGGTGAAAGCTGTGCCGAGCCGATCGGCCGGCTTCGAGGGCGCTAGCGCCTGCAAAGATGCTCGCATGTCGGCGGGAAAGCCGCGGCTCGCCTGCAGCCCTCGTCCGGCCGTGGCCTCGCGCGCGCGCTGAAGCTCGGGCCGCCCGGCTTTGACGTTTGCGGATTTGATGCGGTTGTTCAACATGATCCTTTCCTCTTTTCCTCCACGGCCCGCTCAGGTATGTTGGAGGTGTGATACAGGCCGTTCTGTATGTATGATACAGGTCTGTCTGTATCAGTCAAGTGGGGCCGCAAGTGGAGAGCCGACTGACGAGCAGGGCAATGCGGCCAATAACTGGGGATGACGATCATGGCTAATCAATCCCAACGTTCAAGCGCCCGGCGTGCAACCGAGAGATCAGTCGGCGCGCCACCCAAGGCGCTCTCGGCCCGCGAGCGCATCCTCGAGACCGCGCGCGACTCGTTCTATCGCGAGGGCATTCGCGCCGTTGGCGTCGATACCCTGATTGCCCGTTCGGGCGTGGCGAAGATGAGCTTCTACCGCAGCTTCCGCTCCAAGGACGAGCTGGTCTGCGCCTACCTCGAATCCTCAGCCGCCGAGTACTGGCAATGGTGGGACGAAGTCATCAGAGCCCACGCGCACGCGCCGCGCAAACAGTTGCGCGCGCTGTTCGTCGCGACAGCGGACCACGCCATCTCGGAAGATTTCCGCGGATGCCCGTTCGGGAATACGCTGGTCGAGTTTCCCGAGGAGAGCCATCCGGCGCGCGCAGTCATCGTCAAGTTCAGGGCCGAGCGCCACGCCCGTCTGCGCGAGCTTGCAAAGGCAGCCGGCGCGCGCGATCCGGAACGGCTCGCGGATCAGCTTGGCATCGTGCTCGAGGGATCGGGGTTCTGCGCGGAGGGCTCACGTGCCTCGGGCCGCGCATCAGCGCTGGTGCGCGCGGCGGAAACTTTGATCGACGCCGAGACCCCGCATAGCTAGGCGCGCGCGCCGCGCCCAACTGGCTGCTGATCCGCCGCGCGAGTAATGCGTACTTCCCCCAAACGATGTCCGTCATATCGATTCCAGACTCGCGCGGTCCCGTGGATAAGGTTGTGCGGCAACTGTGGGACGACTTTCTGTCTGACATAGAAACTGCCGATGATCTCGCGCGCGCGCGGAAAAAGCCAACGGTCGCGAACAGATTACAAGGGATCGACGATGCTCTTGTAATGGAATCCATTGTCAGAGTGCGCGCTGGCGCCGATGAAGAAGATCGACCGATAAAGGCCGTGGAATTCGAAGCCTTGTCGCAACTGAAAGAAGAGTTCGGGACCGATGTCCCTCCGGCTCTCCCTTCAGCGTGGCTTCCATGCCTCGGTTTATCTCGGTGCTTCCGAGAAAACCGCGGACGTTTCTGGCAAACAGCCGAACGCCGGCCTCCCGGAACATCTCCGAAACGCTACTAGCCCGATTGCCAGCGGCAGGACCACGCCATGATCGGTCAGCGGCATCGTCTGGCCGCCGCCGACGTCGTAATAGCCCTGCCGGATATGCAGGTCGGAGTGGCAGACCCCACAATGCGTGACTTCGAGGAGGATCTCGGTGCCCGTCGGCTCCGGCGTCGGCAACTCGATTTCTTTCAGGGGCTGTCTTCGTAACTTCAGTGCGTTGACATCGACTTCTGTCCGCGCCGTCGCGGCTAGTGCCCAGCGGTTGAGTCGGGTGGGCTGAACCATGGGTAAAAGAGCGGCAACAGATACAGCGTCAGGATAGTTGCGGTGATAAGTCCTCCGATCACTACCGTCGCCAGGGGCCGCTGAACTTCCGCTCCGGTGCTGGTGGCCATTGGTGCGGCAGGGGGAGGAACCCTTTCGGCCATAGGCCTCGCTCACGGATGTCACCCGGGGTCATCGCCGCGAGCTGTTCCCACCTCACCCCGGGTGGCAGCTTGACGCGCACACCTTCCTGCAGCGGTTTTCCGTGTTCCATCGTCACGCCCTTGGCAGGGTGATCGCCCAAATCGTAGCGCTCCTCGAGCAGTGCCTGATGCTCGCGTTCCTTGCCCGGCTTGGCCGCCACGTCTTGGGCCATTATGGCCGCGAATGGCTGGTCGATGGCTGTAGGCATATAGCTTGTCAGCCCCCGTGGTCCCTTGTCGTAGCCCTCAGTTCCCTTCAGGTACGGGTTCGGGGCGCTCTTCTCGGACTCCTGCTGGGCGTCGGCGTGGACGAACGACAGAATCAGGCCCACCAATAACAGAACAATCAAGATCCGGTTACTCGCCCCGATCATGGCTTTTCCTCCCTGGGAATAGTTCGAAACCGTTTGGTTACCTCTACGAGTTCTGGAACGGTGAGTTCTGAATCTGATCGTAGAAGTTGCTCCGTTTATAGTTACGGATGAAGTGTGAGCAGATGTCCTCGTTGCAGGTACCCTCGGTCGTCTGGGTTTTATGCTCGAAGCCACCGAGAAAGGCCTTTGCAATATCCTGTTTGAAGTTGATGCGAGGGTATTGATCAACGATCTTCTTTCTCAAATCTTCGGGAAACTGCTCATAACCGATACCCAGCACATCGAGTCCGACACCGTTGTACAGAAGCTCCACCTCGAGTGGCTTGTACGCTGCGATGCCCGGAGTGGTGTGTAGAGAGATTGCATCCCAGGCCACTTGAATCCGGGCAGGCGGAACGTGGTGGTGCTCAAGGAACTGGCGAACGGCGTTGGCGCTGTCTACCTCGAACCGGTCATCATCGCTGCTGAACTTCTTCAGCAGACCGAGATCATGAAATGCCGCGCACACGAACAGCAACTCAGTATCGAACGGCTCCCCTATCTGCCGTCCTAGCTCATTGGCCCAGAAGAAGACACGATGAGAGTGGTTGAAGAGCAGAGGCGTACTGAACTCGTGGAGGAGCCCAGTTGCTTCCCGGGTCAGCTGCGTGTCTGGAACCTCGGGTTGTACTTTCTGGAACTTTAATGCTGGGGTAGGAACAGGCAGCACGATCCTGGGTCGCCGGAAAGTAGGTCTTGCGTCTGCCATGCGTGCGTCCGCGGGTTTGACCGACGAGCTGCCGGTCTGAATCGTTGTCTCGATAACGCTCATGGTGTTGTCTCCTTTCGACATCATGCTGTCAGTTGCAAAGTTAGATTTAGTCTGGTGCACGAACCTATCAGGCGGCAGCTAGGGCCTTGTCCGGGTCGATGCCCAGTTGCTTTGCGAGTCCGCTTCCATATTCAGGGTCCGCCTTTGCGCAGAGGCGAACCCACCGCAGCTTGATTTCCTCAGGCACACCCGCCATCGAGCGGGCGGTGTTGGCAAACAGCCTTTGCTTCTCGTCCTTCGTCATCAGGCGGAACAGGTTGCCGGCCTGAGTGTAGTCGTCATCGCCCGGGTGCTGGTCGTAGCGGTCGTAGCGGTCGGCGTCGCCCGAGATCTTGAACGGCGGTTCCTTAAATCGGTGATCTTCCACCGGCCCGCCGAAGCTATTGGGCTCGTAGTTGACGGCGCCTCCGTAATTGCCGTCGAAGCGCATGAAGCCATCGCGGCTATAGGTGTGCACCGGACAGCGCGGCTTGTTGACCGGAAGCTCCATGGTAGTTGGGTGAGCCGAGCCGATAGCGGTGCGCGTCGGCGTAGGAGAAGATGCGGAACTGCAGCATTTTGTCGGGCGAGAAGCTAATACCCTGCACCACGTTCGAGGGCGCGAATGCCGACTGCTCGACTTCGGCGAAGTAGTTCTCGGGATTGCGGTTCAATTCCATGACGCCGACATCGATCAGCGGATAATCCCCATGCGGCCAGACTTTGGTCAGGTCGAAGGGATTGTAAGGCGTCTTCTCGGCATCCATCTCCGGCATGATTTGGACGGCAGAAGCGCCACTTCGGATAGTCGCCGCGCTCGATCGATCCAAAGAGGTCGCGCTGTTGGCTGTCACGATCAGCGCCGATGACTACTGCGGCCTCCTCGTCGGTCATGTTCTGGATGCCCTGCATGGTCTTGAAGTGAAACTTCACCCAGACGCGCTCGTTCTTGTCGTTGATGAAGCTGTAAGTGTGGGAACCGTAGCCGTTCATGTGCCGGTGGGTCTTCGGCCGACCGCGATCGCCCATCAACCATGTCACCTGATGCAGAGTCTCTGGCAACAGCGAAAACCAATCCCACACCGCGGTGGGATTGTGGAGGTTGGTCTTGGGGTCGCGCTTCTGTTGGCGGATGAAGTCGGGAAACTTGTAGGCGTCGCGCACCCAGAAAATGGGCGTGTTGTTGCCGACCAGGTCCCAGTTGCCTTCCTCGGTATAAACCTTGATTGCGAAACCCCGAAGGTCGCGCTCGGCGTCGGCCGCTCCGCGCTCCCCGGCGACGTACGAGAAACGTACGAAACACTCGCTCTGCGCGCCCGGCTGCAAGGCCTTGGCCTTGGTATAGCGGCCGATGTCGCCAGTTATCCTGAGCGTACCGTAAGCGCCTGAGCCTTTGGCGTGGACGACGCGCTCGGGAATGCGCTCGCGGTTAAAGTGGGCGTGCTTCTCGAACAGTTGCCAGTCCTGCACCAGCAGCGGTCCGCGCGGCCCGGCGGTCAGCGAGTTCTGATTATCCGCAACCGGTGCGCCACTCTCGGTGGTCAGTTTTTTTGGTTCATTCATTTGAGAACTCCTTATCAATCAGCATTTTTCATTTGCGAGAGAACCTTGTGCCGCGCCACGGCGTACGCTTCATTCATTCGCACCTGCAGAGTGCCGTCGACGTCGGGGTGGGATCTTCTGGCCGTGCCAGTGCAATTGCTCTGGCGCGTTGGTGTCGTTGTAGATGTCGATGGTCACCGGCAATGGCCTCAGTTCCGCACGCTGTGATGCGGGTCGATGACGAATTTCTTCGCAGCGCCCGAATCGAAGGACTGATAGCCCTCGGGTGCCTGTGCGAGCGAAATCAACTCGACATTGACAGCCTTCGCGATCTTGATGCGATCGTGCAGGATCGCCATCATCAGGCCGCGGTTGTACTTCATCACGGGCGTTTGACCTGTCGTAAAGTAGTGGGACTTTGCCCATCCGAGTCCCAGCCGCATCGTGAGGTTCCCGCGCTTTGCGGCTTCGTCCCTCGCGCCCGGATCTTCGGTGACATACAGGCCGGGAATGCCGATCGCTCCTGCCGCGCGTGTCGCTTCCATTAGCTGGTTGAGTACGACCGCGGGCTCGTCCTTGCCGCCGTGTCCCTTGGCCTCGAAGCCTACGCAGTCAACGGCACAATCCACTTCCGGAACGCGCAGGATTTTCTCCAGCTGTTCGGTGATTGAGCCGCCTTTCGAGAGGTCGATTGTTTCGCATCCGAACGAGTGGGCGTGTTCAAGCCGTGCCCGATTGAAATCCGCGACGATTACCACCGCCGCGCCGAGCAGGAACGCCGCGGATGCAGCCGCGAGTCCTACCGGGCCTGCGCCGGAGATAAGCACGGTCGAGCCGGTGGTTACGCCCGCGCTGACGCATCCATGATAGCCGGTCGGCAGAATGTCGCTCAGGCAGGTAAGGTCCCTGATTTTGGCGAGCGCCTGATCCTTGTCCGGGAACTTGAGCAGGTTCCAATCGGCGTATGGCACCATCACATATTCGGCTTGCCCTCCGACCCAGCCGCCGAGATCGACGTAGCCGTAGGCGCCGCCAGCCCGGCTCGGGTTCACGTTGAGGCAGACGTCGGTACGGCGTTCCTTGCAGTTGCGGCATCGTCCGCACGCGACGTTGAACGGCACCGAAACCAGGTCGCCCTTGCTGATGAATTCAACGCCGCTGCCGCATTCGATGACTTCGCCGGTAATCTCATGCCCGAGGACCAGTCCGGGCGGCGCCGTGGTGCGCCCGCGGACCATGTGCTGATCGCTGCCGCAGATGTTGGTGGTGATCGGCTTGATGATGACGCCGTGGTCGATTTTCCTTCCCTGCGGTGTCTTCAATTCAGGGTAGTCGATGCTCTGTACCTCGACTTTGCCGGGGCCGAGATAAACCACGCCGTGATTGGAGGCCATGAGATCTTCTCCTTTCTGTATTGTCGTGCGGACCAAAATTCGCGAGTTACTTCGGCCTGAAAACATGTGCGCCGCTAAGTCTGGTGGATTGCTGTTCTCGCCCAGATGCGACGGATTGCCATGACACGCTCACGAGCCCAGATGGGTTTCCTTCAGGTCTTCGGGGAACACGACGCAATCACCTCCGGCCTGCCATGTCACCTTCACCAAAGTACGATCGAGGTTCCGCATAACCCTCACAATCGCCACGCGTTCGCTCGGAAGATGAACTTCGCCGCTGCGCGGATCTCTGACCACTCTCCTGAGAGTTGCTGTAGTCATGACTGTGTTCATGCCGGTTTTGAATGTCGGAACATTCGTCCATACAGGCGCGAAAAATGACCGCACATTTTTGTGCGGTCAATGAGCGAACTCACTGGGTTGAGTCGCTACCACCGGTGTCCCTTCACATCCGTCGTCCATTCCCCAATCACGAGGCCGAATCGCGCTGGTTCAGAACACGAGGTTCACTCAGCCGCTTTTGATGAATTACAGAACAGCGTCGCGAAAAGCCCGGAGGCTGACGACCTGCTAGTTTCTCGTCACACCATCGTAGAAGTGCGCGCCGTAGCCGCGGCGCATCGATTTGTAAGACCTCGCATATGTTCTCGAATGAGAACGGGGCGTCATTTGACAACCCGAACAACCACTGTTTAGTTTCCGCTAACGAGCGTCGCGCACGGAGCCGCTGCACCCCAAAATTGGTTTGATAGCAACGTATCGCATCGTTGAGGACCGCGAACATCAGGCGTTCGATCGGCTCGCCGAACTTGTGCCGGTCTGCGAAAAACTGCGCGGGTAAAACAGCCGCACATTCAAATGGGTGATCGCTCGAATCGATGTCAAGCATGTCGTTTCTCCACCCCGTGATTAATCTCTTAGAACTTCGGTTATTGAACTACTCCGATTCAAAAGGCGTGAAGAATGACTGCGCGGAATATGTGAAAAATGATTGCGCAACCGGATCGGCATGCCAGATATGGTGCAGGTGGCAGGGTTTAAAATGCGCGGTTTCTCCAGAAATGGGCGGACGGCCTGGTTAATTCAGATCCACGTGAGACCTCAGCGCTCGGTCTAGATGCGCCGATACTGGCGACCCGCCGCCGAGCGTCTGTTCTCTGCGGACGGCGTCCCTCCGAAGAGACGCGAACTCTCGACTGTTGGCCTTACGGGAGAAAAACCGGTCGATGTTGTAGCTGTAATCGCCTTGAAGATCTGTGTCTTGACACCGGAAAAAGCAGCGCTTGGCAGAACCGTACAAGCCCAAATCTATTGCTCTGAGGGATCAGATCGCGCGTCACTTGCCGTCCATCTTGTCAACAAAACGCCAAAGGAGCATTTTGATTTTCGCGAACCAATCATCTGGGGAAGGTCGGCCAACATCGGCCTTTAGTGAACGCCCCAATAACGTTGTCGGCTGCATTTCCAGGTGAGACGGCGGATCCGTCGCCCATTAGTTTCTGGTCAGAATTGGGGCGATCTCGATGCTCGTTACCGGAACATACAACCCGTATCTCGTCGCTCTGTCTATTCTGGTCGCCTGCGTCGCGTCTTACACCGCCCTCGATCTCAGTGCGCACGTGGGGCCCGCCCGGGGATTTGCACGTCGCGTGTGGCTGGCGGCTGCCGCGCTCACAATGGGAGGCGGAATATGGTCGATGCACTTCGTCGGCATGCTCGCGTTTATCATGCCGACACCAATGTCCTACGACATCGGATTGACCATCCTTTCGCTCGTGGTGGCGATCTTCGTAACCGGCGGCGGCTTTTACGTCATTGGTCGCCAGAGCGCATCGCCGCTTCGCCTCGTTCTCAGCGGCATCTTTATGGGACTTGGCATTGCCGGGATGCATTACACCGGCATGGCGGCAATGCGGGGGCACGTCGAACTCAGCTACGACCCGCTATTCGTTGCGCTCTCCCTGGTCATAGCGATCGGTGCGTCGACGGTCGCCCTATGGCTGGCATTCCGAACCACGGATCTTGGGCAAAAACTCGTTGCCGCGGTCGTCATGGGCCTGGCCGTTTCCGGTATGCACTACACGGGGATGAGAGCGGCCATTTTTACCGCTCACGGCCCGCTTCACGAGGCCCAAGTAAACGCAGGTCTCGATCAAACCAATCTGGCGCTGGTGGTTGCCGGCATTACATTTATCATTTTGGCTTTCGCGTCGGTCGCCTCCCTGTTCGAGCGCCAGCGCGCCGAAGAAGCGCTTCGTCAGGCGCAGGCGAATCTCGCGCACGTCAGCCGCGTGATGACTCTGGGAGAGCTGACGGCCTCGATCTCCCACGAAGTTAACCAGCCGCTCGCCGCAGTCGTCACCAACGGCCAGGTTTGCCTGCGATTGCTCGCCCTCGAAACGCCGCGCCCGGACGAGATGCGAGCCGCCGTGGAGCGCATCGTCAGGGACGCCAATCGGGCGAGCGAAGTGATCCAGCGGATTCGTGCCCTCGCCAAAAGGAGCGAGCCGCAGATGGTATCGCTGGACATCAACGATGTCATCCGCGAGGCTATCCTGCTGGTGCAGCGTGAGGTGATCAGCCATGGAGTGTCGCTGCAGACGGAACTCGCGTCCGCATTGCCCCATGTGCTCGGCGATCGCGTCCAACTGCAGCAGGTGATTATCAACCTTTTGATGAACGGTGTTGAAGCTATGGCGCCAATCACCGATCGTCCGCGTGAGATCGTTATTCGATCGCAGCAGCAAGATGCTGGCCAGGTGCATGTGGCGGTGCAGGACTCCGGCATCGGGATTGACTCCGAGACCGCGGAACGGCTGTTCAGCGCCTTCTTCACCACCAAGCCGAGCGGCATGGGAATGGGACTGTCGATCAGCCGTTCGATCATCAGGGCCCACGGTGGCAGGTTGTGGGCATCGCCAAATCCGGACCACGGCGCGGCTTTTCAATTTACCGTACCGATTAACGGCTCGGGCGTATCGTGAAAGACGTAGACGCGATCGTCTTCGTGGTCGACGATGATCTGTCGATTCGGGAGGCGATCAAGAGTCTCGTCAGGTTGGAGGGACTCCGCGTCGAGACCTTCGCAACCGCGCAAGACTTCCTGAGGCGCAAACGACCGGACCTGCCCGGATGCGTGGTGCTCGACGTGGAGCTACCCGGATTGAGCGGCCTCGATCTACAGCGCGAACTGGCCGCGCATGGGATCAAACTTCCGATCATCTTCATCACCGGTTACGGCGACATCCCGATGTCGGTGCGCGCCATGAAAGCCGGGCGCCCTGGAATTCCTGACGAAGCCCTTCCGCGATCAGGATCTTCTGGACGCGATTCAACAAGCCCTTGAGCGCGATCGCGCAGCGCGCCAGCACTCCAGGGAAATTGCGGAACTCCGCGAGCGTTTCGATGCGCTGACATCCCGCGAGAGGGAAGTGATGAGCCTGGTGGTCGCGGGCTGGCTTAACAAGCAAATCGGCTTCGAGTTAAAGATCAGCGAGATCACGGTGAAAATTCATCGCGGCCGAGTTATGAGTAAAATGGGTGCACAGTCTCTGGCCGAGCTGGTCAGGATGACAGAAAGGCTGGAGATCCCGACGGCGAAGGATCAGTCCGCCAAAACCAGGTAATACCAATGTATAACTAGTTTTCGAGCCGCAGGCGGGAATACATTTTCCCTCGGAAGATGATTTCCCGCGATGAATACACCGCAAGAAAAAGATAACCAGGCTCTAATCGCGATCGTCGATGACGATCAGTCTTTCCGCGAAGCGCTCGATAGTTTGCTCAGGCTGATCGGGTTCCGTACCGCGATCTTCGCTTCCGCCCGCGATTTCCTGGACTCCCCTCAATTTCCAGACGTGTCCTGCGTGATCCTCGACATCTCGATGCCTGGAATGGACGGCCTCGAGTTGCAACGGCACCTGGTTGCGACGCATCCCATTCCAATCATCTTCATCACGGATCTGCGGGACGCAAAGACACGAGAGCAGGCGGTTCGGGCGGGAGCGATTAGCTTCTTGAACAAGCCTGTTAGCGAAGAGACTCTGATCGACGCTCTGAATTCGGCGCTTCGCGCATAAAGAGCAACGAGACTGGCGGCATCGATGGGTTAAGAGTCCGAGAAAATTCGCGCACCGTGGGTTCCTGCTGGACATGAGGCCTAGCAAGAGGGAGAGGCAATCAGATGGAAGCGCAGACTCAGTTTCGTGATGTGAAGACCGCCGTGACAACCCTGTTTCAAAATGCCTCCTTGCCCGAACGAGCGATTCTCCGCAAAGAGGGCGAGTACTGGACCGTAGGCTACGGCGCCAACGCCTTTCGTCTAAAGGACACTAAGGGGCTCGCCTACCTCGCCCGTCTCCTGCGACATCCCGCCGTCGAATTCCACGTGCTCGATCTGGCTGGAGGAATCGCGGGCCAGCACGATGATGATGAGACCAGGCAGTCCGCACACTGCTTGCCGCGCGGGGACGAGTATCTCGAAAAGGCGGGGATCCATGTCGGCGGTCTGGGTGACGCGGGCGAGATGCTCGACGACACAGCCAAGGTCGCCTACAGGCGCCGACTTTCCGAGCTGCGCGAAGAACTGGAAGAAGCCAAGGAGCTGGGAAACGTCGAGCGCGCCGAAAAGGCGGAGCAGGAAATCGATGCATTGACCTCGGAACTCTCGCGCGCGGTGGGGCTCGGCGGACGTAATCGGCGGGCGGCGTCAGCTTCGGAACGAGCCCGACAGAGCATCAGCAAGACGATCAAGTCGGTAGTGGAAAGGATCGCGCAGAGCGATGCCCGGCTGGGAGATATCTTCTCGCGCTGCGTCAAGACGGGCAACTTCTGCTCCTACCAGCCAGACCCCGCTCTCCCGATTGCGTGGGAATTCGATGCTATCGAGCCAACAGAGCATCCAACCTCAAGTAGCGAGCCCGCTCCAGCGCGTGCCGATCATCCGCAGACCTCACCGGCGGTGCTTGAGGTCTCTCCATTTTCGTTCGCGGCACGAACCGCTTTTGTGGAACGGGAATCTGAACGCAGCACGATCCGCGCGGCAATCGATCGCGCGCTAAGTGGCCACGGATCAGTCGTCATGCTGGCGGGCGGACCCGGGGTGGGTAAAACCCGGTTGGCGATGGAGATGGCGGAGTACGCATCGCGGGTTGGCTTCAGATACCTGGTCGGGCACTGCTACGAAAGAGACGAACCGTTTCCCTTTCTCCCCTTCGTGGAGATCATTGAAGGCAGCCTCGCTGAGGCGGCGAGCCTCGATGATTTCCGTCGGCGGATAGGGGACAATGCGCCTGAACTTGCCCAGATCGTTCCAAGCCTTCGGCGAATTTTTCCGAATATTCCGGAACCACCGGATCTGCCGCCGGCGCAGAAACGCCGCCATCTCTTCCAGAGCGTTTCCGACAAATTGGGGCGCGCAGCTCAAACCCGTTCGCAGTTGTATATCCTTGAGGACCTTCAATGGGCCGACGAATCCACGCTGGCGCTCTTGATTCATCTAGCCAATCGGGTAGCGCAGCTTCCAGTCGTAATCATTGGGACCTATCGCAGCGGATATTCCGAAAACAATCCGGCCTTGGTCAGAACTTTGGAAGAGCTGATTCGGATGGGGATCCGTCCGCTTAAGCTGGGTGGCCTCTCAAAGGACGCCACAGCGCAGATGTTACACGGGCTAAGCCAGCGCCAGGATGTTCCGGAGAGTCTGGTGAGCCTTATCTTTGAGGAAAGCCAGGGATATCCATTCTTCGTCGAGGAGGTGTACCGGCATCTGATCGAAGAGGGGAAAGTCTTCGATGCGGCCGGCCAATTCCGCACTGACGTTGAGATTGATGAGATCGACGTTCCAGAGAACGTGCGGTTGATCATCGGCCGCCGACTGGAGCGGCTCGACGAGAATGAAAAGCGGGCGCTGACGGCCGCTGCAGTAATCGGGCGCAGCTTCAGCTTTAAACTTCTAACTGCCATCTGCGAGATCGAGGTTGACGAACTCTTCACCATCGTCGAGAAGGCGCAGCAGATGGGAATAATCGTCGCGAGCTCCGAGGGACCTGCGAGGCCGTTCGTCTTCACCCATGAACTTGTGCGTCAGACGCTGCTTGCCGGCATCTCGGCTCCCCGCCGACAGCACCTACATGCCGGCGTCGCCGACGCGATCGCGCGGCTCCATCCCGGTGATGTCAGCGAGCGCACTGGCGACATCGGTATTCATCTAGTCAAGGCGGACAGCCACCGCGCGCCGCCCGCTCGGCCGGGATCGGGTCGGCGGTGAACGGAGGATGATGACGCGCGCCGCTTCCGCTTTGAAGCGGTCGAGGGCGGCGAGCACCTCGGCGACCAGCGCGCCGCTTTGCCTTGCCGGGGTCGAGCCAGCGAATGCGGGTAGGAATCAGCGCATCGTCGGTGGCCGTGCGTCAGGCCCTCCGAGGGTCGGCGTGGGCGTTGCCGCTGGCGTCGGCGTGCTCCCCGGCTGCTAGGGTTCCCGCGTTCTCAGCGCCCTCGACCTCGTTTAGCAATTGATTGCGGCACGCCGATCGCTTCGTCATCGTCCTCGTCCGTAAGAGTCGCCAGCAGTGCGGTCGCTATGCAGGCAACCCCTATGGCGATTAAGATCTCAACGGTGATCATCGCGGTCGCCATCCTCCTTTCTTCAGTCGATCGTATAACCGACTGGTGTTTCGCCTGCGAAGTTCTTCCCCCCTCCCTAAGCTTTTCGCCTTGGATCGGTGACTTTTGCCAATGTTCAGGGTCCACAAGTTATGCGTGAAAATTAAGCGCACAACACGTGTGCTCTGGGCCGTCGCGACGCCAGATGGTAGCGCTTTGTCGAGACCCGGGTCTGGGGATTATTATAGGACAGCACCAGCAACCGAAGCGGAGCCGCTTACCTTTGCGCCGAAGCCGGAATCTCAACCGCAGTGCTTGAGAATCCGGCCGCCCAATGTTCCCGGCTGGCTCAAGAAATGGCGAGCTCGCCATTTCTTCAGTAATCAGCAGGACAGCATAATGTGAAGGAGACCGCCTTGTCCCGCTGTTTTCGGGCCGTAGCGCTTTGTCTCCTTCACATTATTTTTGCTTCAGACTGATCGACGCGGCGCTCGCGCATTGCACGAGCGCAGTTTCTAAGTCCACAATGCCCCGACTCAGCGGAATGCGGGGATCACCTTGGACGCGAACAGCTCAAGATGCGTTTGGACCCAGCGGGGCGGCAGTCCAGGCGGCACCGTCCACGAATAGAAGTGTGTGATCGGCACGTTGCTGACGAAGTCCCGAATCATGCTTATCGCGGTATCGGGGGTGACAACCTGAAGAAGCCCGCTTTGCTGCAGTTGTTCGCGATCGCGCAGCTGCTCGGAAAGGGGATTAAGTCCGGCCGCAGATAGCCATGCCGAGTAATTGTTGGCCTGATAGATTATGTGGTCCGAAGCCTCGGCGAACGTTTTTTCAGGGTCGTTGGATACGATCAGACACCACATGCCACTTGCGAATCGAATCTTATCTGTTGGCCGGTTCTCTTTTTTCAGCTCAGCGATATAGTGGTCGTACACCTCACGGTTCGCGCCCGGAACGGTGAAGCCATCGCCATAGCGGACGGCGCGCCGCAGCGCTGCCGGCGTGAAGCCGCCTAGCCAGATAGGTGGATGAGGTTTCTGAATAGGTTCCGGAGTCACCTTGATGTTCTTGAAGTCGAAGAACTCACTCTTGAAGGTAACGGTCTCCCCAGCAAGAACGCGGCGAATTATTTCGAGAGATTGGTTGGTTCGCGCTCCTCGCTCCTTGAAGGGCACACCGAAGCTTTCGAATTCTTCTAGTTTGAAGCCGACTCCGACGCCGAGCTCGAAACGACCGCCGGAGATGACATCGACCACGGCGATATCCTCGGCAAGGCGTACGGGATTCTGAAACGGCATCAGCAGTACGCCCGATGCGATGCGAATTCGCTTGGTGCGAGCGGCGATCGCGGACGCGATCGGTAGAATCGACGGGAGATAGCCGTCGTCGATAAAGTGGTGCTCCGATAACCAGACGTCATCGAAGCCGGCGTTCTCGCCCCAGGCGATCTGATCGAGGATTTCTGCGTACAGGCGATCGGAGGCCTGTCGCCATTGGGGCGGATTGCGGAAGTCGTACCAAAGACCAAAGCGTATATTTCGATTGTTCAGACTCATGACTCACCCCTCTAAACCCACGAAGTTTCTTCCGAGATCATGATGGGCAGTTAGTGCAAGCCTCCCGAGGCGCTGATTCGCTCACCAGTCAGATAGGACGCATCGTCGGAGGCCAGGAAAACCACCACCGGGGCAACTTCCTCCGGCTGTCCGAATCGTGCGCCGAGTGGAATAGAAGCCGCAATCGCATTCCCGTCCGTGCTTCCGACAAACCCGATCTTACGGTTGCCTTCGGTGTCGATCAGACCAGGGGCGACTGTGTTGACCCGGATATTCCGCGATCCCAACTCCTTCGCGAGCGCCAGCGTCAGCGTGTCGATCGCGCCCTTGGTCGCAGAATAAAGGGAAGAATTGGGAACCGGGTTTTGGCTCGCAATTGAGCTGAGGTTGATGATGCTTCCGCCAGTGCGAGGGAAATGCTTGAGTGCCTGCTGAGTAGCGAGGATGGTTCCCAACACGTTGGTATCGAACTCGCGATGAAATTCCTTTTCAGTGATCTCTTCCAGCGGATCGAACTGAAAGACTCCGGCGTTATTTACCAGCACGTCGACTGAACCGAAGGCTTTCTTAGTTTCCTCGAACAACCGCTTCACGTCAGCCGCTTTGGAGACGTCACCCTGGATCGCGACGGCCTTTCCACCCTCGCGGGCGATCTCCGTCACGGTGCGCTCGGCGCCTTCTCTGCCTGCGGAGTAGTTGACCGCTACTGCTGCGCCCTCTTTCGCCAGCGCTTTGGAAATCGCCGCTCCGATTCCTTTCGATGCGCCGGTAACGATCGCCACTTTTCCGGTTAACTTGTTCATATCGATCTTCCTTGCAAGTCGCTCAGCTGCTGAAACAACTCATAAGAGCTGCGTTCGACCCAGTTATGGTGGAGCTTTCCATCTTCGCCCACGGCCCACACCGCCGTGCCCGTGAATGAAACCGGCCTTTGATCGGCAGGGGTGCCCAGCAGGCCGTTGTTCTTCTCCGTAATGCGCCACCTCGATGCAACGCGGCTTCCATCCGCGTTTTGGAATGTCTCGAGGACCTCGAATCGGAGATCGCTGATCTTCTCCATGAACGCGGACAGCCATTCCTTGAACTTTTGTTTCGACTTGATGTCGACGCCGCCGGTGGTGATAACAAAATCATCGACCACAAAATCGTCTACCGTGCCTGGATTTCGTGCCTTCCATACCGCCGTCCAGAAGTCCTCAACGATCTTCGCTGAATTCCTTGGATTCATAGCTCTCCTTCGTGTCGACTGTTACGCGGTCCGGTGCATCGTCTGCGCCGAGCTCGACACGTGTCCGATGGTCGAAGCCGGGCTTGTTTGATCGGCAAAAATCGCAACTCTCTGCAGGTCCTGCTTCAGCAGATAGAACGATGCAGCGAAGAGAACGACGTCCTTCATGAGGAAAGCGCCAGTGCCAGTCATTGCAGGAAATCCGCCAGCAGACGGAGCCCAAGCGCCAGGCATGAATGGTAGAATGGTTACTGTCGATACAAACGAAGCGCAGGAACCGATGGCTCCCAGAATTCCGGCCGTCTTGTTCCAGAATCCCAGGAACAGGAGGGCGCCAAACAGCCATTCCGATACTCCGAGGAAATAACAAGCACCCCGAATTCCGAAGGCGGGATACATCCAGGAAATGAGAGGACCGTTACTGATATATGGAATAAGTACCTGCGCCTCGTAGTTGAACCATTTCTGATATCCAAAGAATAGGAAGATGATCACCATCGAGGCGCGAATCAGATGGTAGTCAAGATCGCTTTCAAGGATCCCGAACTCATCCAGCCAATTGATTATCTGCTTCATTGGTTTGCCCTCTTTATATGAAGAATGATGACCGCGACTGCGGCACTCGCGGCCGCCCTTCTCGCGATCGCCCCTCCAATACCTCTTGATGCGCCGGTCACGATTGCCACCTTCCCTGTCAACTTACTAATCGCCATTTTCCTAATGCTTAAAATCAGGCCGCAGAGTCTCTCTGATCGTTATGGGTCGTCGCGATCTTCCGGGATCCGGTGTACTGCAAGGCAATTCGCTGGAATACCTCCGCCTGCGTCGGGTAGCAGTGGACCGTGTTGGCCAGCCCCTCGAGCGGCATCTTATTGGTGATTGCCAGCGTCAGCTCGCTGATCATTTCACCGGCATGCGCCGCTATGAGCATCGCCCCCAGGATCTCGCCACTGCCGCGGCGCGTGTATATCGCCGCAAACCCCTCTTCTTCGCCGTCGATGAAAGCGCGTTCTACCTTGGCCAGATCGAGCCGATAGGTATCGATCGGGACACCTTCTTCGCGGGCTCGGCGGGGCGTCAGGCCGACTTGGGCCACTTCGGGATCGGTGTAGGTGCAATGCGGAATGACCAGTTCCCGCGCTGGGCGATTCGCTCCATCCAGCGCGTTGGCGACGCATAGCCGCGCCGTTGCCATGGCGGCGTGGGTGAACTTTTCAGGGAATGCGACGTCGCCTGCAGCATAGATATTCGGGTTGCTCGTGCGCAGGTACTCATCTACCTCCACGCGATCCTTGCCGAGGCGCACGCCTGCCGCTTCGAGGCTGAGACCGTCGACCTTCGCTTTGCGGCCGGTGCCGAGCAGCAGCGCGTCGTATGGCAGTTCGCGTGTGCCGTCTGCTCCTCGCACCATCAACTGTCCGCCACCCGCCCGCACGGCGGTGTATCCGAGATGTAGCCTCAGCCCCTCTTGCTCGAACCGGCGGCGGATCAACTCGCCGGTCTCCGGCTCATCATTGGGGAGCAGGTTCGCTGCGCCGCTGATGAGATCTACCTCGCTGCCGAGACGGTGGAAGGCCTGGGCCAGCTCGCACGCCAGCGGACCGCCTCCGATGACCACCAATCTGGCCGGCAGCTCGGTCAACGAGAAGACGTTTTCGTTAGTGAGGTATTCGCCTGGCCGCAATCCGTCGATCTGGGGTAGCAAAGGGTCCGATCCGGTAGCGATCACCGCCTTCCGGAACCGCAACTGTCGGCCGTCGACCTCCACGACGTTCTGTGCGGTGAAGCGGGTATGCCCAAGGTAGACCTCCGCGCCCGTCTGCTCCACCGCCTGAACCGCATCGCCCGCGCTGCTCAAGGAACGCATCCGACGGACCCGCTCCATAACTGCGGCGAAATCTGTCCGCGGCGCGCTGTCGAGCCGAAAGCCGAACTCGGTGCTACGGCCCGCATCGTGAACGGCACGAGCGCAACGAATCAGTGCCTTGCTCGGGGTGCAGCCAAAATTGACACAGGTCCCACCGGTCAATCGTTGCTCCGTCATGGCGACCCGGTGTCCTTCGGCGGCTGCGGTCATGGCAGAGACCAGCCCGGCAGGCCCGCCCCCTAGAACCACGAGGTCATACTCACCGCCATCGCGGTTTATCCAATCCGGCGGGTGACCCTGTTGGATCGTCTTCTGGTTGTAAATGTCAGCAGGGAATAGTTCCACGATGGTCATCGTGTGTCCTCCTTAGTGTAAGCCTGTGAATGACAAACCGGCCTGCTGCTTCCTATGATCAATTCGTCATACTTTTCGACCCTGGCCATTCGATTCGTTTTCTTGACCCGATCTCTCGCGAAATTCGTGTTGCGGAAAGTCGATTGGGACGCGCGCGACGTGGCTCATGTAATTCTCGAAAATGTTCAGCGCGACGTTGGCGACCGTCTCGACGATTTCGCCGTCACCCAAACCGACGGCACGGGCGCGCGCGAGGTCCGCGTCCGTGAGTTCACCACGCTGAACGACGATGCTGCGCGCGAGTTTGAGGATGGCATCGGTTCTCGCGTCGGCTGCGCTCGCGCGAATCGCATTGTCGATTTCGGCTTGATTCAATCCGATTTTCGCAGCCGCGGCCTTGTGCGAACTCAAGCAGTAAGCGCACAGGTTGCTCTCGGCGATCGCCAGCGCGAGTTGCTCGCGAGTTTTTTCGTCGAGGGCTCCGGCGGCGAGTGCCGAACCTAAGCCCATGAGTCCTTCAAGCGCTGCTGGCGCATTCGCAAGAACGCGAAACAGATTCGGAACCAGCGCGAATTTCGCGCGGATCTCTGACAAGAGTCCCCGGATCGCACCGCTCGTACGATCGGGATCGACTAGTTGGATGCGATTCTGGTCTCTGGATTCGCTCATCGCCGCCTCCCGGCCGATTGCTTGGAGATGCAAAACACACCTTTCGTGCCAAGCGGCCCGTTGCCGAAAAGCACGCCAGGGCGAAGTTTTTCGAGATTGCTCACGAAAGCGTCGCGCACGAAGAATCGTAAAATTACGATTTCTCGACAGTCGGTCGTCGCTGGAACATCAGAACCGGACTACGAACCTCACCCAGGCGTTGCACAGATTGCAGACTCCATCGAACAGGATGAGGGGTGCTCGCACGAGGACTACCATCGCGTCCGGCGTCAGGTGATCTTCTCGACCCTGGATGGCGGAGACGTCGCTAGCGCCGTTTCTTGAGCGACCTGTTGCATGTCGGTGTGGCCTCGAGGTTGGTGACTCCCTGCTTTTTTGGCGCGGCGACCTCCATCAGTCAAAGGGACATGTTCCGTGCCATGCCGCTGTTTGCTCGAAACGACGGAATCAGCGAAGATTTCAGCGACAACGAACAAAACCGGCTACGAAGGATCGTAGGAATTACGATCGGCGGCCGCCCCGCCGCCAGAGCTTGTTGCTGTCCGGGCGTTGATGCGATGAAAACCGAGCTCCCTGAGAACGAAGCTGAGCGCTTGAACGCGCTACGCCGTTACCAAATCCTCGATACACCACCTGAACCTGCCTTCGACCGCGTCGCTGAAATGGCAGCGAATTTCTTCCAGGTGCCGATGGCCGGCGTCAGTCTAGTCGACGAGGACCGCGTCTGGTTCAAGTCTCGCGTCGGCATTAACATCCATCAGACAGCGCGCGATGCCGGGTTATGCTCCTCCGCGATGCTCTCGCAAGGAGTCTACCACCTCAGCGACGCTGCCCATGACCAGCGCGCACTCGGCCATTCGTTCGTTGCAGATCTCGGCATCCGCTTCTATGCGGCTGCTCCGCTGCGGACCCACGAGAGCTTTAATCTTGGGACTGTGTGGGTCCTCGACCAAAAGCCGCGTGAGCTGGCACCGGGAGAGGCGGAAATGCTCGGGGCGTTAGCGGCGCTGGCCATGAATCAGATGGAATTGCGATTGTACGCGGAAAGGGTCGCTGGGCTTGAGCGGGCTGAACGAATGAGCGGTGAGCAATTGCGTGAGGCCAACGAGCGCCTGGCCCAAAGCGAGGAACGGTTCCGTGATTATTTTGAAGAGGCACCAATTGCTTATGTGGTTGGTAGTGAGGCGGGGATTATCCGGTCAAATCGCGCAGCAGCACAGATCTTTGGGGTCAAACCCGAGGAGATGGCAGGTTTTCATTGGCGATCCTTGTTCCCCGACACTCCGGAAGCCCAGAGCCGTCTGCGCAAAGCCTTAAGGTTGGTCGAAAGCGAGAGTGAGGCATGCGGGGCGGGTCTCGAGTTGCGTCGAAAAGGAGACGGTCGTCCGCTATGGATTCAGTGGTGGTCGAAGCGCGAGCCGGGCGGCAAGTACGCGCGGGTGATGTTTCTTGACATCACGGATCGGGTGCTGATGGAGCAGCAAAAGGCCCAGCTCGAGGCTCAGAACGCCTACCTGCTCGATGAAATCCGCAGCGAACAGAACTTCGGCGATATCATCGGTGGAAGTTCCGGCCTGCGAAAGGTGATGCAGCAGGTTCAACTCGTTGCGCCCACCGATGCGACCGTCCTGATCACCGGGGAAAGCGGCACGGGAAAGGAGCTCGTCGCGCGGGCCATCCACGAGCAAAGCGCGCGGAGCGAACGTACCCTGGTCAAATTGAACTGCAGCGCAGTCCCCGAAGGTCTCTTCGAAAGCGAGTTCTTCGGACACGTGAAGGGAGCCTTTACCGGCGCGCTCAAGGACAAGCCTGGGCGTTTCGAACTCGCTGATGGCGGTACGTTATTCCTCGATGAAATCGGCGAAGTGCCGCTCGCGATGCAAGCCAAGCTGCTCCGCGTGTTGCAGGAACAGGAGCTTGAACGGGTCGGCGACACCCGCACACGTAAGGTTAATGTACGGGTCATCGCCGCATCCAATCGGAACCTAAAGAAGGAGGTCGACGAAGGTCGCTTTCGCCAGGATCTCTTCTATCGCTTGAGCGTCTTTCCGATTGAAGTCCCGCCATTGCGCGAGCGCCGCGAGGACATAGCGCCCCTCGCGGCGCATTTCATCCGTCAGAGTGCGCGTCGGATGAATCGTCCTCAGCCGCAAGTCAGCAGGACCGCATTGGACCAGCTCGTGACCTATCCCTGGCCCGGCAACGTACGCGAACTTCAAAACACGGTCGAGCGCGCCATCATCCTGTGGCGTGACGGTCCGCTCACTTTCGATCTGCCTGCCTCGCAGCCAGCCGAGATTCCGGGCGAGCGGGCGAAGTCCACTGGCAACGCCGCGCTCCTTACGCGCGAGGAACTGAAGCGACAGGAACGTGAGGCCATCATCAACGCTTTGAAGCAAACAAACGGAAGAGTCTCCGGAACCGGGGGCGCGGCGGCATTGCTTGGTATGAAGCCCTCGACCCTGGCGTCGCGCATCTCCTCCTTGGGTATCAATCGCAGGACGTAGAGCTAAAGACTCCTATTTCCCCGGCAAGGTACTCCTGGTCGCGGAGCGTGAGTCGCGGCGGGCGCGGGCCCGCGAGATGTTCGCGCGCGTCGCTAGGGCGTGGGCAAAACTCACCTCGCGATCGCCATCGGGTATCTAGCTACTCAAAGGGGGTACAAGACTCGGTTCTTCAGCGCAGCCGATCTGATTCTGATGCTGATGCTGGAAGCGGCCCAGCGTCAGGGCCGTTACCGCCAGGCCATGCATCGCGCAGGTCAACGCCTACAAGCTGCTGATCATCGACGAGATCGGCTATCTGCCGATGAGCCGCGACCAAGCCAATCTGTTCTTCCAAGTCGTGGCGCCGCGTTACGAACGCAGCTCAATGATCCTCCCGTCGAATCTCACCTTCGGCAGTTGGGATACCGCCTTCGCCGGCGATAGCGTGCTCACCGTGGCGATGCTAGATCGTATCCTTCACCACTCGATCATCGCCAGCATCAGTGGCCAGAGCTTTAGGCCCAAGGACAAGCGCAAGGCCGGATTACTTGCGCCAACCAAGAACACCAAGCGCTAGACGTGAACCTCAAGCCCTCAACTCGTTTCTCTGGCCTAACGTCGGTTGAAATTCGCATCGTCACTGCACCAGTGATCGCGGTCGCGACTTGTCCAGTGGTCGCTCGAAAAACAGCTTGAACAGCGCTCCTTTGCCCATCGCGCCTTCGATCTCCTGCATCACGAGATAGATGAAGACGACCAGGCTGATGAGGAGCACCAGTCCCATGAAGCGGTCAACGTTGGAGTTAGCAATCAGACGCGAGACCGCCTCACCAAGACTTCCAGCCTTGCGATAGGCCTCGAAGATTCGCTCGCCAATTCCCAACACGATCACAACTAGCGCATAGACAAGAGTCTTGCCGGCAACCACTACAATGCGGCGATGAGTCTTATCGGCGCTGTGCCCGGACTCTGCCCAGTCGAGGAGTGCGATCACTTTGCCGATGATCAGAGCCCCAATGGCCGCTTTGGTGAAGGCAGAGAACTCGATCGCGTATTGCGAGACGAAGAGCTTGAACATTACGAAGATCAGCAGGAACGCGACGAAGAAGAAAAGGACTACCGGCGCCATCTCGCGTACTACACCGAACAGTCCGCCCTCAATGGACGCGGAAACGGTTGAAAGCCGGCCTCGAAAAGTACGATTCATCACTAGAACTATCGCTCCTTAGGCGTCGCTGAAAGCTTGGCGATTTCCTCTGCGAGGATCGGCACTCCCATGTTGCACGCCTGGACACCTTGGACGACGCAGAGCTTCAGTACCTCCATGATCTCTTCCATCGTCGCGCCGAGTTTCAGCGCCGCCTTGATGTGGCGGTGCGTCCCCGGCGCGTACATGTGCGTGAAAGATGCGTCGCAGGCGATGCTGAGGAGCTCGACCTCCTTAGGTGTGAGCGCGCCGCTCTTATACATCGGGATCGCGGTCGCAAAGAACTCGTCGGTCCACACCGGATCAAGCTCGAAGAATGGATCCCATGCTGTATTCCACTGGCCAATCGCCCGCATTGCGTCGCAGGCCGGCGTAGCTGCGGGCGTTTTTCTCGTCGGCGTTACGCCGGCGGCTTTAACTTCCTCGAGAAGTATAGGCGCGCCGAGGCTGCACGAATGGATCGACATAAGGGAACCCGCCTTGAGAACGAACAGAATTTCGTCGCGGGTAGCGCCAGCCTCGAGTGCGGCGCGGATGTGCCGGCGAGTACCGTCAGGATTGAGGTTGGTGCACGCCGCATTTATCGCGAGGCTGATCAACTCGGCGGTCTTGCGAGGCAAGACGCCGGAGCTCCACGGATTGGTGGTCATCTTCGCGCAGGCATTCGCCCATGCAGGATCCCATTCGCGAATTTGCTCAAGGGCCGCATCCCACGGCCCTGTTTCTTTCGATCGATCTTGAGTGGTCATTAGAGTCCCCGTTAGAAATGGTTACTGCTGAAAAATCATTGCGAGAAATGCCACGATTCCGAGAATGGAGATCAGTGCGGCAAGCACCACTGCTAGTGAGCGAGGCGCGTCGGGCCACTCCTCTTTAAGCACCAGCATGCTTCGTCGATGTTGCAGTGTTGCCAGAGCGAGTGAAACCAGACCTAAACCAACCAGCGAAACCGCAAACTCGCGAGGCCCTAACAGACGAGTTCTCTCAGAACGGCCCGGCAACTCCAGCTGAAAGAACTTGTAAATGGTGAACCCGAACGTGATCAGCGACGTGGCCGTCCGGACCCACGACATCATCGACTGTTCGTAGGCGATGTGCGTTCGCTCGAGGTCGAGTCTCCTAGCGAGGTCGGCCTCCGGTATCTTCTGCGCAGTTTGTTCCCGCATCTTGATTACTGGTCGATTGCTACCATGATTATTCCGTCGATGACTTTCGCCGGATATGTGGCAACCCCAAATCCACCCGTGGTAACCTGGCCGGTCGTCACATCATATCGGAGGCCATGCGCGCGACACGTCACGATCGTGCCGTTCAGTTTTCCTGCTCCCAGGGATGCTCCAGCGTGAGCGCATGAATCGGCGATGGCATATATATTCCCGTCCACGTTGAAGAAGGCCACGTCCCTGTCCGCAATCCTGACGACTCTGCTCGTTCCAGGTGGAATCTGATCCAGCCGCGCCGCGGCGACGAAACCCGCCATCACTTATTCCTCACGGAGTTGTTCTCTTTATCGAACTCGCAACGTTCCCGCCACTACTTCGCTGCAACCTGCCCGGCCAAGGGGTGTCCATCGGATCCTGGCACCGGAGGATGCAGTCTTCCGTCCGTCTCCTTCACGATGAAACCAAGTTGACCGCCTTTACGATTGGGCGGCAGTCCAAGGTTGGCCAGGGTCTCGTCAGGGCTGTCGTACCAGGTTCCGATCTTGAGTATCTGACGCGCCTCGTCGCCGGTGGCGACCTTGCGTCCGAGTTCGTTCGCGATCCGAGCCATCTGCTCGACTTGCTTGACCGAGGTCATGCGCTCGCCCTTGCGGTGCCAGAGGTTGTCCTCGATCCCAACGCGGACGTTAAGCCCGAGGGCGATCGCCATGGCCCCGAACTGCGGTACTGTCCGCCATAAAGATTCGATCGTCATTACGGACCCGTGCGGTGAGCGGCGGACATACTCCATGAAATCGAAGGGGTTGCGGCCAGCGAAACCGGCGCCGCCGATCGCAGTCAAAGTGTGGTTCAAGGGTCCCATGTAAACGCCGGTACGAATCAGATGTTCGATAGCCTCGAGGCTGTGGATGTGAGCAGTGGGGAAGTACGGCTGGATTTCGTGTGCGCGAAGGCGCTTTAAGTGCTCGAGGTAGAATTCTGGAGTAGCGTCGGCCACCATGTTTTGATACGCCGCCTGCATCGCGGGATTCGCAAGCTGAGTCCCAACGACGTCGTCAGCAGTCGTGAGCGGGAGAATGTCCATCAGGGTCGAGCCAATCCCGACCGTAACCTGATCCGGCTTGGGGTTAATCTCGGCCAGCATGTGCCGAGTGTCGTACCCCTGCCAATGCGCTTCTTTGCCAGGCTCCGGCGCGAACGAGATCGAGCCGCCGATTTGAATGATCATCTTCGGCACGGCCTTTCGTAGACGCCCGACCAAGTCGTTGTACTCGGTAAAGTTTTTCGAAATATGACCAGTCTTGGGATCGCGCACGTGGAGGTGCAGCACCGTGGCGCCGGCATTGTAGCAGTCTACGGCCTTCTGAACCTGAGCGTCCCAGGAAACGGCGATGTCTTCCGGGTAGTCGCTCGGCATCCATTGGGGCCCGTAGGGCGCGACCGTAATGATCAGAGGTTCTTGATTCTCGGGCAGCAAAGAATCGCTGGTGAAATACATAAAGATACTCCTCTGTTAGAGTTTCGCTCTCCCCACGCATATCCATCGGCTGACGTGGGTGTCTATTGGCCTTTGGGCCAATACGGATCAGGAGGCTCGATGTATCCAGCGGCAATCATCCCAACTGGCGGGGCTGGCCCTCCGCCGGCGTTCTTCGACTGCATTGCAAACACAGCGGCGAGAGGGAAGATCCCCCTCGCGCTCCCCCCTGATCAGGCAGCGCTGAGGTGGATCACTTTTATTTCGGCGACCGCCCGCGAAAGTGGGTCAACATTCAACCGGCGTTGACAAGGTCCTCGGACACTCGCAGATCAGTTTGACAATGAACACGTATTCGCACGTGGTACCTGACCTTACGCGTGAGGCAGTAGCCAAGATTGACGCCGCGCTCGGTCGAAGAGCATAAAGTACCGATGGTCGTTAGATGGGTCGTCAGAGTACTGGAGCCGGACGCATCGGCAGACGTAAATCCTTGATTTCATTGGTGCGCCCCCTTAGCTCAGATGGATAGAGCACAGGATTCCTAATCCTGGGGCCGTGGGTTCGAATCCCGCAGGGGGCGCCATAACTGCTTAAAAATTAGCGGTTTTTTGAGCAGCTAACTAAAACCTCTCGATACCAGAGCGGTGGGGTACTCGTGGGGAACACAGCAGACCCGGCTACCCGCCTCACCGCACTCGGTTGCTTCGTGTCTCTGGCCGCGGAGGTCTCGACGAGCCGCCCGGCTTCAACCTCTGTCGTCGCGGCGGTGCGGATAGGGATAGGGGAGCAAGTCTGGTCGGATCGGCGCGGAAACGGGCGGCTATCCACTCCCGAAATTTTCGTCGAATAGTCCGGAACAACTGGGCCACCGAGCTACCAGCCGCTCGTTACGTTCCGGTAAAAGTGCTCTGGCGGCTCAGGTAACTCAGCCCGGCCACAGCAGCATCATCGGGTCAAGATTTGTCAGAGAGTTCGGGAGTTGTGTTTTTGTTGTACACTCCGACCAACAACTTTCGAGCGATCAATGGCGCTTCGTGGACGAATAGCAAGCATCTAAAAGGGCACATCTTAAAGGAGAGAGCTAGATGGCAGCGGCACTACGCAAGATTCTCCAAATGATTCCGGCCGGTACCTGGAAGGCGCGATTTAAAGCAGACCCAGTTAGCGACAAACCTTTGGTGTGCTGGGCCCTGGTGGAAATGGGGCTTACCACTCAAGTTGTGGGGATGGTCGTCAAGGTCGCCACCAACCAACCTTCCGGTAAGCTAGTATTCGCCGACGAAGAGATGGATTTCGTTACTTACGTTTCAGACTGACTCGCCATATTTGTTTTGCCGCCTGGGGGGCAGCCGCTTCGGCCAGCGCCTCCGTTAACCTCGCTTCTGGGCCACGAAGTTACCTTGCTCCGAGCTCCACGCCCTTCGCCTCCATGAATCGTGGTCGCTCTTTCGATCGGAGCCGGGTGACCCGGTGGCCCGTTTGCTAGGCGCATAGCTCCAGACTAGTATTCCGCCACATGCGGATAGTGGGCCGGCCATGCGCTCGTCAGCAACTCGTCCAGGCGACCCATCTTTGCATTTGCCCCGGCGATCTCCTCGAGCCGTTTCGAGCGAGAGGCCAACGCCTGGTCCGGTCGTCGCGCCGCCACCGGCAGCCGGGTGGAGAAAGGGAAACGGTCCTGAGTTGGGGTGGTCTCCTTGAGCATGACCAACCTGTTGTGGCCTTTGCAGGCTGGATTTTGAGCGTTGAGCAAAATTAGATGACATTGGACTGTTATCGATATGTATTGACAGTCTACGATAAGATAAGATATAATTAAGTCTAGAAAGATATTAATTGTTCTACAGCGGAGTACGGTTCAAGTCGCTAGGGCCGGGGTATAGGGCGATTCGATGTTCACTTCAGCAAGACATAAGCGGCAGACGCGCGAGCACCTTGACGCGTGCCTTGCCGAGCTGAACCAGATCAGGCCGGCTAGTCTCCTACGCGAGGACATACTGGGCAGAGACCTGGGCTTCCGAATGGGCCTCGCATACTTTGAGCGAACGCTGGAACTATATCACCGGCTCTCGCATTGCGATCTCGACCTTCTTCCCCTCGCTCGTCTGAAGAACATAGCGAATGACGCGGAAAACACCGTTGACCAGTTCCGCAAAATTCTCAGTTTTACGGGCAAAGACCTCCAGAGTCCGCTCGAGGCACGAGACCTTCTGATCGACGACGTGAAGGACTCCTTCGAGCGCATTTCCCCGAATGTAGGGATAGTTGTAAGTCAGCTGCCGAAGCGGCATCAAGATTTCGCTCGGTCGACGAGCGCCGCTTTCGTGGTCGGTCTTTGCGTACTCATTTCGGCTCTGGCAGTTGTCGCCTACTATTCCGTAAACGACAGAAGCATAGCGGACAAGTTACGGAACGCTGTGTATGGAGTTCGATCACCGTAGAGATTCGTTTTTCCGGTAGTTAGTGCGGAACGGGAGGCGGCGCGCGGTCAGAGCCGGCTCCCCAACCCCATGCTCAAAGACGCAAGCCGGCCATCGAAGGCTTTTGGTGAGGCCGAGATTTGGATCTTAGACCGCAAATCTCAAGCGCCGTTCGCGTTTGTAACTATCTGCGAGGCTCTAGCGATCCAGCCCGACCATCTACGCGACGGCACCCGTACGTGGCGTATGCAATTATCTAACGGCGCAGATTCCCGCCGCCTACAACGGCGCTCCGTGCGCCGAAGCGCGCCCATAGGTTCGCTGGCCCGCCGGCGGTCGAACCATTCTGGTTCGCCGCTCGGCGACCTCTCGCAAGCTGCGAGCGACGCATAGCTCAGTAAATAAGGCCTCGTCCCGCGGCCGCGCGCTCGCGCAGTGGCGTCGTTGCCGTGCGGCTCGGGTGCAAAACAAACCCGACCAGAGTACTATGACGGTGACTCTGTCTGATGCCCTGCAGACTTACGAGGACTCGATGGAATCAGACGACGACCGCCATCGGCTTCCGGAGTTCACCTTCCATGAGGCATGCCTGCTCACTGTTCAACTCACTGCGCAAGGACTTGCCGATCTGCACATTGCTCCAGAGCCCACGGTGCGAGATGAACTACAGAAAAAAACACAGCGCGAGGCTGACGCTGTCGTTCAGGGCATCAAACAGAAAGTCGGGCGATTCCTTGCAGGATTTAGTGGATTGAATTCTTCTGAGTTCTGGGACCTAGATGAACTTCGACCCAAGCTGGAAGGTTTGAGCGAGATGCAACACTTCCGGTTGTACTTCGCATTGAAGAAGTATTTCTGGGAGTTCGAGAAACACCCTACGCAAGCGGAAGCGCTTTGTGATGCAGGATTTTTCTCCAAGGAAAAGTTGCCCTTTGCGCAAAGAGTTGAGGCATTGGACCGCAGGCGACGGCAGCTTTCGTAACCCGGTAACCCAGTCACGCCGCCCGGCGCAAACCTCGCCCACTCGGGCATTACGCGCGTTCTCAATCAGGTAAGGAATGCAAGTGTCACCGCCACGCGCTTGCGCAGTGGCGCAGTGGCTCTTCGTTCATATGACGGTCTCTTTTCCGCGTCTCGCGTTTTCAGGAAAGAGGTCTCAGGAAAAAGATTGTGAAGTGGCGTGGGCGCGGCCACGCCGCAATACGGCGACCTAGTCAACAACGAGTACCGCCGCGCGTGCGCTCCAGTTTGAAGTCTTTGGCAGTGAGCGCCCCGCTCGCCCCCTCAGCCTCAACGTACCATCGAGCCTTCGTCCTCGGACGAGCGCGAGCAAAGCGCGCCGTAGGGCGCGCGTTTTGATTGGGCCACTTCCCTTAGCTCAGAAGTTGGCCTATTACATGCTTTCGTAATCTATTTTTATCACATGCTGGGCATGCGAGCACCGCCGGCCGGAATTTCCGATGGAAGAGCAGGCTCTCTTCGGTCCGACGCACATTTGCGATTCAACCTAGACTGATGGAGATGAAAAATGAGAAAAGCTTCCCACCTTGCGATTCGGGCATGCAGGTGCCATCCAAGTAGGGCCAGGCGGTTCGAGCGCGCGCGAGCCCGCCCGCGCCGCGCGGCGGCGTGGGTTTCGAATCCCCGGAGGGGGCGCCAGTTTTTCGTAACGGCGCGGATGGACCGAGGTCTTGACTACCGGGTACATTCGATTGTTTGATGTCACGCGCAAACAGTGATCGGGTTCCACCGAAACCGCTCATCCAAGCGAGCTGACTACCCTACTGATGTCGAACACGGTAAGGGCCTTTCTTCTGAAAGGACTCTGGCGGAAGGGACAGGGTCCTCCTTTGACGCGAGGAGCCGGCATCTCGCAGGCATTCCGACGAATATTCGGGAGGTTTTTGGGCCTGCGTAAAAGTCTCAGCCGGGAGGTCGGCTATGACGTTCACCGGAAGGGGCAAACAACTCACCATCTTCATTAGCGAAACCGATCAACTCCACCACCAGGCGGCTGC
>CAWFGH010000014.1:0-141010 GCA_963815255.1 uncultured delta proteobacterium
TCGAGCACGTCTGGACCCGCAACGGCATCAACCCCGGAAACGCCTCGCCGTCGCGGTCTACGAAATCTGGGCGGGCGACTTCGACTATCTCTACGACCGGCTCGGCGAGGGCACCTACATCCTGACGCTGCATCCGCAGTGCATCGGGCGCGGTCATCGGCTGCTGATGCTCGAGCGTCTGGTGGAGCATATTCAAAGCCGCAACGGAGTCACGTTCAAGACTATGCGCGATGTCGCCGGCGAGTTCAGACGATCATGTCCGCCGGGCAATCCCGCCCGCACCTGAACCGGACCGCCCACTCACACCTGAGCGGAGGGCGCCTCAAATCCAATCGTCGACGGCCCGCGTATTTATGATGAACGATTTGCCGCAGCGCGATTGAACCCGCACGTTGAAACCTGCACGAAGGAACCAGACAGACCGCCGCGATTTTCGCGTCAGGATGGATTAATGGGCCGGGCGTGCCTCACTGCAATGGGGAGGCAACTGCGACTATAAAATGGGGGTCTGCCGCGTGGCTTTTTCCCCGGCGCAAGCGCCGCGGTTAACGTATGTCGGCTGAGGACGCCCGGGCCTGCTCCCCATCAGCGCCGCCTCCCGCGGCGCTCTCGACTGCACGCCGGTTGACGCTCCGCACCGGTCTCGCCAGCTTCGCACTCAGGCCCCGAAAAATGCCAAGGTGTCTCTGAAACGAATTGCCCGGGGAGCGGGGAGTGCGAACGCACATGCGCTGTTCGAAGTGCGGCTTCGAAAATCCCGAGGGAATGAAATTCTGCGGACAGTGCACCGCAGCGCTCGCGCTCGTTTGCCCTAAATGCCATTGCGAAAACCCGCCCGGGTTCAAATTCTGCGGCCAATGCACAACGGCGCTGGCGCCCGCAACGGTCGGGCCGGCGCCGTCTAGGTCTCCAGTCACGGTCCGGGAAGCCGATGACGCAGCAACGCTCGAGGGCGAGCGCAAGACGGTGACGGCGCTGTTCGCCGACATCAAGGGCTCGATGGAGTTGATCGAGGACCTCGACCCCGAAGAGGCGCGCGCGCATCGTCGATCCCGCGCTCAAGCTGATGATCGACGCGGCGCATCGCTACGACGGCTACGTCGCGCAGTCGACCGGGGATGGGATCTTCGCGCTGTTCGGCGCGCCGGTCGCGCATGAGGACCATCCGCAACGCGCGCTGTACGCCGCGCTGCGGATGCAGGAGACTCAAGCGCTATGCCGACAAGTTGCGCGAGCACGGGCGGCCGCCGTTATCGGTTCGCGTGGGCGTCAACACCGGCGAAGTGGTGGTCCGATCGATCCAAACCGGCGACGCGCATACCGAGTACACGCCGATCGGGCATTCCATCAGCCTCGCCTCGCGGCTGCAGACCCTCGCGGCGCCCGGCTCGATCGCGATCGGGAGAGGTACGGAAATTGGTCGAAGGCTATTTCGCGCTCAAGCCGCTCGGGCCGGCAGGATCAAAGGCGTCAGCGAGCCGGTGAACGTTTACGAGGTGACCGGACTGGGACCACTGCGCACGCGGTTGCAGCGCTCGGCCGGGCGCGGGCTGACCAAGTTCGTCGGCCGCGAGCGCGAGATGGAGGCGCTCAAGCATGCCGCCGAGCAGGCCAGGTCGGACACGGGCAGATCGTCGCCGCGATGGCGGAGCCGGGGGTCGGCAAGTCGCGACTGTTCTTCGAGTTCAAGGCGACGTCGCAATCGGGCTGGATGGTGCTGGAGACGTTCTCGGTCTCGCACGGCAAGGCCTCGGCGTACCTGCCGGTGATCGATTTGCTGCGCAATTATTTCGACATTTCGCGCTGCGAGGATGACGAACGCAAGCGGCGCGAGAAGGTCGCGGGTAAGATCGCGATCTCGACCGAGGTCTGGAGGACACGTTGCCCTACCTGTTCAGCCTGCTCGGCATCGTCGAGGGCGACGATCCGCTGGCGCAGATGGACGGGCAGATCAGGAAGCGGCGCACGCTGGAGGCGATCAAGCGCATCCTGTTGCGCGAGAGGCTCAACCAGCCGCTGATGGTGATCTTCGAAGACCTCCACTGGATCGACGAGGAGACCCAGGAGTTGCTCAACCTGCTCGCCGATTCGATCGGCACCGCGAAGATCCTGCTGCTGGTGAACTACCGCCCCGAGTATTCGCATCAGTGGAATAGCAAGACCTATTACACCCAGCTTCGGCTCGACCCGCTGGGCAAGGAGAGCGCCGACGAGATGCTGACGGCGCTGCTCGGCGACGGCAAGGACTGGTTCCGCTCAAGCGGCTAATCATCGAGCGGACCGAAGGCACGCCCTTCTTCATGGAGGAGATGGTGCAGGCGCTTTCGAAGATGGCGTGCTCCAGCGCAACGGGACGGTCAAGCTCGTCAAGTCGATGAACGCGGTGAAGGTCCCCGCCACCGTGCAGGCGATTCTCGCCTCGCGCATCGATCGGCTGCCGCCCGATGAGAAGGAGCTGTTGCAGACGCTGGCGGTGATGGGACGGGAATTTCCGCTTGGCGCTGGTCAGGCGCGTGACGCGCAAGCCGGATGACGACCTGAACCGGATGCTCGCCGAGCTGCAGACTGGCGGAGTTCATCTACGAGCAACCCGCCACCGGCGATATCGAGTACATCTTCAAGCACGCGCTGACGCAGGAGGTGGCTTACAACTCGGTGCTAATCGAGCGCCGCAAGCTCCTCCACGAGCGCGCCGGAGCAGGCCCTGGAGTCGATTTATGCGGCCAAGTTGGAAGAAAGGCTCGGCGAACTATCCCATCACTACACACGCAGCGGCAACGTGGATAAGGCGCTGGACTTCGTGCGGCGTTTCGCCCACCGGCTGGCCGAGCAGGGGAGCGAATTCCGAGGCCGTCGCTCAAGTGAACGCGGGCCTCAAATTGCTACACGACCAGGCTCCGAGCGCTGAGCGCGCCAGGCGCGAGCTTGAACTTCAGCTCGTTCTGGTGGCCGCTCATGCTGCTATCCTCGGGCCCGCGGCGGCCGCCGTGGAAGAAACCCTCGAAAAGGCTATAGCCTCGTGCGAGGCGCTCGGAGATTCCGCCCAACTGTGCAAACTGCTCGGACGATACAGTGGCCTCTTTCTGTTTAGGGGACAGGTCCATAAGGCACAAGAAGTAAGCGAGCGACTCCTTCGCTTGGCTGACTCGACTCGCGACCCGATGAACCAGCTTGTCGCCTACACGCACATCGGCGAGGTGATGTGGTGGCTGGGCGAATGGCGAGCCGCGCGGGGATATTTCGAGCGGGCGCTGCACCTGCCCGCCCCGGCGCGACTCGAAGCTGATTTCTACATGGGCTGATCCCCGCGTTTTGGCCGCTGGCTTGCTCGCAACAACCTTGCTTTTTCTTGGCTACGCCGATCAAGCTCGTTCACAAATCAAACAAGCGATAGCCGTTGCCCACGACCGTCCATCTCCGAAAGCAGTAATTGGCACTATCGCTGGGTGGCTTCATCTGCTCTTCGGGAACCTCAATCAGTGCTGGATTATGCGGAACGAAACATCGCGCTGGCGTCACAGTATGGATTCCACTGGGAGCTCGCATTTTCGACCTTGCAGCGCGGTTGGGCGCGCGCGCATCTAGGACAGCCGGACCAAGGAGTGGCCGAATTGAGGGCGGGTTTAGATCAACTTAATGAGATTGGCGTGTCTACAAGGGTTGCACACTTTACGTCGCAACTTCTCGAGGGTTTGCTCAAAGCGCGCCGCATCGAGGAGGGCCTCGAGCTCGTCTCGGAAGCTGTGGCGTTTGCGCAAGCCACCGGCGCCAAGTTCTACGAGCCAGACTACTACCGACTCGAAGGTGATTTGCTTTTGACGAAAGGTGCCGAGCAAACCGCCTCGGCGGAAGGTTGCTTTCGCAAAGCGATCGAGATCGCCGGTCAGCATGGCGCGAAATGGTTTGAGCTGCGCGCAACGATGAGCCTCGCGCGGCTGCTCGAGAAGCAGGGCCGTCGCGACGAAGCGCGCGCGATGCTCGCTGAAATCTACGGCTGGTTCACCGAAGGCTTCGACACCGCCGACCTGAAGGACGCCAAGGCGCTGCTCGACGAATTGGCCGGGTAATGTGCCAATCTACTTCGGGCGGCGCGATTTTTCGCCCGCCGCCAGATGAAGCTCGGCGACCGGATTCAGTCCCACCGTCCAGTTGACGTTGCGCTTGAAGACTTCCATGTCATGACCGGGAACCACGCGCGGCAGCTTGTCGCCGATAATCCCGCTCATCTTCTCGAACACCTGCATCACGTTCCACGGATTTCCCTGGATATAGCCCGGCGGCCACATCTTCTCGAGATTCGCGTACCAATACACGCAATCGCCTGCCGCGATATGCGGGCCCGAAGAGGTTTCGATCTCACCCACTGCGAACCGAAGGTGTGCGATTGCGAGGCCAGCCGGCAGGTGATGCCGGGGGCGACTTCGCGGTCGCCGTCGAGCAGGGTCACGCGGCCCGCGGCGATCGCCTCGTCGAAGCGGTCGAAGTTCTCCCAGTTAATCGACGAGAGCGCCCATGAGCCGGGGCCGGCGGTCTTGATTAGCTCGCCGCGCCGCAGCCGCGTCCAGCCCTCGTACTCCTCGCGCTGGACGTAGACCTTGGCCTTGGGAAAAGCGACCACGTTGCCCGCATGGTCGGCATGCATGTGGGTCAGGATGACCGTATCGACCTCTTCGGGATGAAACCCGATCTTGCCGAGCACGACGCTGGGCCATTCGATATCCGTGAACATCCCCGAGAGCTTGTCCTCGGCCGAGGCAAAGCCGCTCTCGCCGAATCCGGTGTCGATCGCGATCACCCGCCGCTCCCTGGCGCCCGGCGCCGAAACCACCAGCGTGTAGAGCATCGGAATTTCGAACGTCCCGGTGTTGCTCGCGATCGGCGACCCGCCCATGAAGTCGCCCGACACCTTGGTGCGCGCGTAGCCAAGGACCCAGATCGAATAGTCAGCGGCCATCGAAATTTCTCCCAACGCTTAAGCGCCGGCGCGGCGCGATCCAGGCCTCGAAACGTGACGCGCTCACGCGGTGAACTCGACCACCGCCGCGCCGCTGCCCCAAATCGAGCCGTAGCCCAATACTTTGCCCGAAATTTTGCTACTGACGCGCCCGGAACCGATCGCGCCCATTAGCCAGTAGTAACTCTTGAATTGCATGTCGGCGCCGGTCTTCGCCGCATACTCGGGCACCAGGTCCATAGCGTCGATGACTTTTCCGGCCGCCATCAGATCGAGCAGCTTGCGGTTTTCTGCGTCGTCCTGCTCGTTGACAATTCGGTCTTCGTCGTCGGTAATCTCGCGGGTGAAGTAATGGCCGGAAAGCCCCGTCGAGGCGACCACCACCGCGCGCCGGCCGAGCGCGCGCACCGCGTCGGCGGCAGCCTGGCCGAGCTTCAACTCCTCGTCGCGTCCTGAATAGATGTTGCACGAGACGCAGACGACGGGAATTTCGTTTTTCGGGTTGAGAAAGTTGAGCGCCACCAGCGTGCCGGTGTCGACCGGAAAGCCCTCGTAGTCCACCGGACGCACCTGGAAGCCGGCAGCCGTGCCGAGATCGATCGTCCTGCGCGCGAGTTCGAGGTCGGTGCGAAAGTCGTACGGTAAATTGCCGAGATCGTACCAGTTCTCGTCGACATGCAGCCCCGTCGGATTCGCCCGTGCCTGCACCAGGTGGCCGAGTACGGAAACCCACTGCGTGCTGAAAATCACCAGCACGTCGGGCCGCGCCTCCCGCACGTTGGCGCCGGCCACGCGGCAGGCGTCGCGCAACTCGCGGCGGCTCGCCGATTGGGTCGGCAGCATCACGTGCGGCATGCCCGGCATTATGTAGCCCTTGACGATTTGGCCCTCAGGCATGGGCTTCTGCTCCGGCGCCATTGAGCTCTGCTGAAAAATCCCACTCGACCACCGCGTTGCCGGTCGCGATTACGCTCCAGTAGCCGTGCACGCGCGCCGGGATCTTCGGGAACCCCATCGCGGCGAGCATCCAGAAGAGCCCGCCCGACTTGACCTCAGCGCCGGTCTTCTCGATGAACTCGGGCAGCACGCTCAACAGCTCGTCCATCCTGCCCTCGCGCATCAGGCGCAGCACGCGCATGTCCCACAAGTAGTTGGCGTGGCTGAAGACGTGCTCCTTGCTCATGTCCTCGGGCAGATTGGGATCGGGTTCGCGATCGAAATGAAAATGCGAGAGCGTATTGCTCGCGGCCAGCACGGCGCGGCGGCCGGTCTTCTCGATCGCGCGGCGCGTTGCCCGTCCCAGCTTGTACATCTCCTCGATCCCGACGCCGAGCGAGAAGTAGTAGGGCGAATTGTTCGCCGATAGGCTCAGAATCGGTATATCCCAGCCGGGATTGAGCATATGAGAAGTGACTATCGTGCCGTAGTCGAGGCGGAAGTTCGGATTGGTCATCTTGCGCGCGATAAGGCCCTCGGCGCGCGCCTCCTCGTAGACCGCGTCGGCCAGCTCGACGTCAATCGCGGTGTCGAAGTTGTAGCGAAAGAGATGCGGAAAAATCGGATCGACCGAGAGGCCCTTAAGCCGCGGCACGCGGGTGACGTGATGGCCGACGAGCGTCATCCAGTGCGGCGTATGGACGATGATCACGTCGGGTTTGAGCTGTTTGATCTTTTCGCGGCAGTTGTCGTAAGCCCAGCGCAGCACCTCCCATCCGCCGCTCGAGCGCGGAATGTTCTGCGGCGGATTTTCGCCGTACACCAGGTGCGGCGGATGGGGTGCGATGAAGCCACAGACGATCGATCCTTTACCAGCCATGCCAGACGCCCTCCGATCGGTTTTGCCGCCGCGCCGCGAGTCTCAACTCCGGCGAACGCGGGCAGCCGCGAGTCTACTCCCCAGCCGTCTCACATCGAAACCGATCTGATGATCGCAGCGAACAATGAATCTCTTCAGCGCCGGCGGCGAAATTTAGGCAGCGTCACCTCGGGCGTAACGTCGTCAAATGCGACTTCGACCGGAATCCCCAGCGCCAGCTCGTCGGGCTTGATGTCGGTGATCCACGAGACCATCCGCACGCCCTCCTCCAATTCGATCACCGCCGGCGCATAGGGCACCAGCGGCGCGAACTGCGGCACAAAGGGCTGCGCGGCCACGGTCCACGAAAACACGGTGCCTCTGCCCGAGGACCGCGCCCACTCGAAATTGAACGATCCGCACTTCGCGCACATGTCGCGCGGGATATGCCGCCACGCCGCGCAATCGGCGCATCGCTGAAAGCGCAGCTCGTGCGCCTGGCAGAATTTGTAGAACTCCGCCGCCGGCCCGCGCATCTTCGGCAGCGGCAGCTTGTATTCGCTTTGCGTCCCGGCCGCCATCGCTACCTCCTCAGAATCGCCAATCCGCCGTCGCCGAAGTCGCCCCATCCTGTCACCAGCCCGACCTCGGCGTCCTTTACCTGGCGCTCGCCGCATTCGTGGCGCAACTGGCGCGTGGCCTCGACTATATGATTGATGCCCCAGACGTGAGCCTCGGAATGGAGCCCGCCGTGCGTATTGATCGGTAACTCGCCGCCCAGCCCGATCCGCTCGGGCGTGACGAAGTCCTTGACCTCGCCGCGCTTGCACAGGCCCAGCGCCTCGATCTGGAGCATCACGACATAAGTGAAGCAGTCGTAGATTTCGGCGAAGTCGAGATCCGTGGGCGTGACGTCCGCCATCCGGAACGCCTTGGGCGCAGCGAAAGTCAGCCCGATCACGAACGGGTCAGGACGCGCTGGAATATCGTCGGCGGGATATGGATGGCCCTCAGCGACGCCGGAGATATAGACCGGCGGGCGGCGCAGATCGCGTGCGCGCTCGGACGAGGTGACGATCACGGCGCCGGCGGCATCGGTCTCAAGGCAGCAATCGTAGAGCCGAAACGGATACGAAACCCATCGCGACTTGAGATAGTCCTCCATCGTGAGCGGCCGGCCGCGCATGTAGGCTTGCGGGTTGAGCTGGGCGTGCTTGCGCGAAGTGACCGCTATCGTGCCCATCGTTTCGAACGGCGTACCGTAGAGTTTCATGTGGCGGGTCGCAAGCCACGCGTACCATTGCACGGGCGCGACCGCGCCGTAGGGTAGATAGTATGCGCCGATCGTTCCGGCGAGCGGCCCCGGCGGCGCCGAACCGCTGCCGCCCTGCCCGCCAGTGCTCACGCGCATCACGGAGTAACCGTTCCAGCCACACGGCACGAGCACGCAATCGGCGACGCCAAACGCGACCGCCATCGCGGCGCTCTGCAGAGCAACCACCGGGCTTGCCCCGCCCATCTGCACGTATGCGGAGTAGCGCAGGTCCTCAATTCCCAGGTTGGCCGCGAAATGCTCTGCCGAGGCGCCGAGCGGCGGCCCGACGATGCCGTCGATGTCGTGCGGCTTGAGCCCGGCATCCTCGAGCGCCCTGGCCGAAGCCTCGAGCATCAGTTGCAGTTCGGTTTTGCCCGAACCGCGCGTGAACGCGCTCTCACCCACGCCGGCGATGCACGCTTTGTCCTTGAGTGAGTCCATTTTTTTCACCAACACTCGCGGCGCGGCTCCGCTTCTCGAATAGCTATTTCGTTCAATAGATCACCTTCGATTCCATCAACGCGGCGATCTCTTCCTTCGAGAGGCCCAGGATGCCGTTGAAGACCTCGAAGTTGTGCTGTCCCAGGTCCGGCGGCGAGCTGTAGTTGAACTGCGGCACATTGCCGAGCTTCGCCGGGATTCCCGGCATCACGCGTTTGCCGGCCGTGTGATGGTCGAGCTCCCACCAATAGCCCCATTCCCATAGATGGCGGTCCTGATGAATCTCGACGCTGTCGAGCACCGGCCCCGCCTGCACGCCGGCGCGCTGAAGGCGTTCGGCCAGCTCGATATGCTGATGGTTGCGCGTCCATTCGGACAAATGCGCGTCGAGCGCGTCGCTATTCTGCCAGCGTGCGATTTGGTCAGCGAACTTCGTCTCGCGCGCCCACGCGGGGTTGCCCATTACCTCGCACAGCGCGCGCCATTCGGCATCATTGCCTACTGCAATAGCTATCCACTTATCGTCGCCCGCACACGGATAGGTATTGTGCGGCGCCATCACGTCGTCGCGGTTGGCCCATTGGCGGCGGTCGCGTCCGTTCATGAAGTAGTCCATGTACCATTCAGGCGTTTCGCCGATTACGGTCTCGCCCATGCTCGCGTCTAGCCATTGGCCCTCGCCGGTGCGATCGCGATGGCGGAGCGCGGCGAGCAGATGAAATACCACCGCGGTGCCGATCGCGTAATCGGGCCAGGTGCCGCCGGTATGGCGCGGCGCTCCGCCCGGGTAGCCCTGCGCGTCGAAAGTGCCGATGAAAGAGCAGGCCATCGGACCCCATCCGACCCAATCGGCCGGCTCGGTTCCGGTTTTGCCCAGCAGCGAGACCGAGATCAGGATGATGTCGCGTTTGACCTCGCGCAGTTCCTCGTAACTGAGCCCGAGCCGGCGCGAGAGCGGCGCGCGGGTAACACTCCAGCACGAAGTCGCTCTTCTTTACGAGTTCGTAGGCGAGTTCCCTGCCGCGCGAAGTCTTGATGTCGAGGTTGATCGATTTCTTGCCGTAGTTGAGCGTGTGGTAGCCGCCGTTGTTATTCACGCCTGAGAGGCCGGCGGCGATGAAGCGCGGGATTGAGCCGCATGAAATCCAGATATACCCGCGATTCGATCTTGATGACCTCGGCACCCATCGCCGCGAGCCACAGTCCGATTTGCGGTCCGTTGATAATCCAGCTGAAATCGGTCACCCGGATTCCTTCAAGCGGCAAACGCGCCATCGCTCTTCCCTCCCCGCGTCAAATCACGCTGGCGGCGCGAAGTTCCGCGAGTTCCTCGCGCGAGTATCCGAGCCGCTCGCACAGGATCTCTTCGTTATGCTCGCCGAGCAGCGGTGCACGGCGCGCGACGGGCGGCGTCGCGGTCAGCCGCACCAGCGGTCCCGGATAGCGGAAACGGCCAGCAACCGGATGATCGATCTCGACGAAGGCGTTGCGCGCCCGCAGATGTGGATGCTCGGCCGCCTGCGCGACGGTCAACACCGGGCCTATCGGCAGTCCGATTTTCTGCCCCTCGCGCACCAGCCAATCCATGTCATGCTTGAGAAGCTCCTGCTGGATCAACGGCCGCACGACGTCGTCGTATTCGGCACGCCCTGCGGTGTCCTTGAACAGGTCGGCTTCCAGCGCCTCTGGATGCCCGAGCAGTTCCTTGAGCGCCTCGAAGTGCGAGTCCACCACCCACAGCACGTAAACGTACCCGTCACGGCATCGCGACGGCTCCAGCCCGGCCTTGGCGTTGGCGCGCAGCCGGCTGTATGGCATCCCGGCATAACTGTAGACAATCATTTCGACCTTCGCGGTGTTGACCACCGCCTGCCAGCACGCGACGTCGACCCATTGACCAGCGCCGGTGGCCTCGCGATGCATCAGCGCCATCATTGTCGCTGCCGCCGCCGTGGTCGCGCCCATCATATCGGCCTGGCGCCCGGGCGCGCGCAGCGGATTCTCGCTCGCCGAATCGTTGATCAGCGTCGGCGTGTTATAGCCGGTCAGACTCATCGCCCATTCGATCAGGTCCGAGCCCTTCCATCCGGCATACGGGCCGCTTTGTCCGAACGGCGTCACCGAGGTGACGATCAACCGCGGGTTGAGCGCGTGCAGCGCCTCGTATCCGAATCCGAGGCTTTCCATGTGGCCGGGCGGATGGTTTTCGATCAGGATGTCGGCGTCGCGCACCAGGCGCTTGAAGATTTCCGCGCCGCTCGCTATCGCGGGATCGAGCGTCACACTTTTCTTGCTGGTGTTGAGATAGAGAAAGAGCCCGCTCTTCTCGGGATGCGGCAGGTCGGCGGGGAACGGCGGATGGCTCCGTGCCTCGTCGCCCAGGCCGGGCGGTTCGATCTTGATGACCTCAGCGCCCATGTCGGCGAACAGTTTGCCGCACATCGGTCCCGAGACCATCGTGGCGTATTCGATGACCTTAAGGTCATCCAGCGCTGCGGCAGCCAATTTCGTCTTCTCCCGAATTCATCGCCTCGAAGATTCGGCGTTCTCAACGACGCTGGTCGAGCTAAATGCTCCATAGCGCAATTCGCGGAGTAATGGCCAACCGTCAGGGCGAATTCACGGCGCCCCATGGATGTTGTCGTCGGGGGTTGATGCGTGCGACTTGCCGCCGGCTGGCGGGAGCGCTTTGGTGAATACCAGACAATAGTTGGAGATGAACGAACTTCCGGGCCACGGATCGTCCATGCTCACGTACGCGAAGCCCGCGCGCTCGAGCTCGTTCATCACAGTAATGGGGCTGATTCCGTGGCCTTCACGGTCCGGCGGCAAACCCTTTGGCGTCCCCAGCCCGGTCAGGATGCTCGGGCGGAAATCCAGTACCGCGAGCTGACCGCCCTGACGCAAGGCCTGATGGAGGCTGCGGTCGATATCGGCGGGGTCGGTCAGGTGATGATAGACGCGGCGCAGGATGATCGCGTCGCAGCAATCGGCGGGCAATCCGCTATCGCTCGCAGTGCCCTGTACCACGGTCACGTTGTCCAGATGCGCCGCCGCGACCGCGCTCCGGATTTTGCCCAGCTCCCGCGGATCGATCTCGGTCGCGAAAACGTGCCCCTTGGGTCCCACGAGCCCGGCCATCATCACCGTCATCCAGCCCGAGCCCGCGCCCACATCCGCCACCACCATGCCGGGCTTTATCTGGAGCGTCGCGGCGAGACGGTCCGCGTCCGCCCGCTCGTGCGAGCAACCTGTCAGAGCGAACGTGGCAATCAGGATCAAAGCCAGCGCCAGGGAGCGCACGCGATCGAAGAGCTGGAGCATGTGCCGGCTGTTCATCGGAAGTCTCTTCGTCCTTTCATCACGCCATTAATGCCGATAGATACGATCATCAAATTCGTACGCCAAAGGGAGCAAACAATGCCAGCGCTATTGTTCGAAATCCGCGACCACATCGCCTACCTGACCATCAATCGCCCCGAGGTCCACAACGCGATGAACCCGGAAGTCGTCGTGCGTCTGGCCGAAGCATGGCAGCGCGTCGCCGACGATGACGACGTGCGCGCCGCGATCATCACCGGTGCGGGCAACAAAGCTTTCTCGGCCGGCGCCGACCTCGCGCGGATGATTCCGCTAATGACCGGCGCGCGCCAGCCCGAAGATGAATGGGATCACAAGATCAAGGAAACCCCCAAGCTCGGTGCGATGGCGCTGCTGCGCGGATGGAGCCTGTACAAACCAGTGATCGCAGCGGTCAACGGGTTCTGCATCGCGGGCGGGCTCGAGCTGATGCAGGCGACCGACCTGCGGGTAGCGGCCGAGTCGGCGAGCTTCGCCCTGCAGGAGGTCAAGTGGGCGATCATCCCGGCCGGCGGCTCGCTGGTGCGGCTCGTGCGCCAGATGCCGTACTGCAAAGCGATGGAGATTCTGCTCACCGGCAACCGCATCGCGGCGGCCGAGGCGTGGCGGCTGGGACTGATCAACTACGTGGTGCCGCAGCCCGACGTGATGGCGAAAGCGGAAGAACTGGCGCATGCGATCGCGGAGAATGGCCCGCTGGCCGTGCGCGCGATCAAGGAGACGGTGGAGAAGTGCTCGGGGCTGCCGTTCGAGACCGCGTTCAAGATCGAAAACGAGGCCCAGCGCTTCATCCGCAAGACCGAGGACGCGCGCGAAGGTCCGCGCGCCTTCATCGAAAAGCGCAAACCGAACTACAAGGGGCGTTGATTGCGTCAATCCGGGAAGTGGCGGAATGTCTCAGCGTCATCGACGGCCGCGGCGGCGGCGCAGATTCAAATAGTCGGCGGGCTGCAGAATTCGAACGCTGCCCACTCTACTACCGTACAGCGTTCCGAAGTGAGTGCGGTCGCCGGTTAGAAGGTAATCCGCCCTCGCCGAGATGGCCGCCAGCAGGATCGGTCGATCTTTGGGATCCAGTTCAATCGATCCCGGCAGCACCTCATCTTCGGCCTCAGGCACAACTCTCATGGTTTCGAGGAGCGCGTCCAGCCTCACCAGGGCTTCAGGCCGGTCGCTGGCGAGGTTGCGCCTCGCTTCTTCGACGGCATAGAAGGAAGTCACCATCTCAGTCGCACTCAAATTCCACAAATCCCCGAGCCTGGAACCCGCGAGGTAGGCGGCCGAGTACAGAACGTTAGCATCGAGAAACACTTTCGCCGTGCGTTTTCGCGGGCGCAGTGGCCGCGCCTCATCCGCGGCCTTTTTCACGGTCTCGGGTCTTCACGCCTTCATGCGCTTGCGGTGTGGAATCTCGTCCGGGTCGAGGCCTAAGCGCCTAACCTCCGCGCGCGCTCTGCGGTAGTCGCGTCCGTCGACAGCATTGTTGAGTAAAAATTCCGCGCGCCGCCGGGGAGAATAAACCTCAACCGGCATCACCGCCGCGGGCCGGATCAAAACGCCCTCCTCGTGCTCCTCGGCCACCACGAAGCTTCCTTCGTTCAAACCGAATCGCCGTCGCAGTTTCGCGGGAATGACCACGGCGCCACGCTTGCCAACCCTGCTCGCGATCCCTTCCATCAAATTAACGATAGCAGATTGTCTGAATATCGGGCAGACCTTCGGTGTCCGTTTCCGGCTCGCTCATCCCGCATGCGACCGAATTCGGTGCATCGGTTCTCGTATCAGAGACAGGCCGCCCCAGCTAACCGGCCACTCAAAAACTCCAACGTTTAGCTGCCTTGCGCAGAGAAGCCGGCCTCTTGTGGGCATCGCTCTTGCTCCGCCTTGAACCAGCGGACCACCTGTGTTCCGCCCACGCACGGTGCAATCACGGCAGGCGGATTCACAAGATGAAAGAAAATATCGAAGAGTGCGAGCAACGGCCGTCCGTCGCAGATCCCGTCGCGCGACGGGAGCGCTGGGGCGAACGGTTCATGACGGCACTGTCGTGCGTGTCGGAATCCAACCCTCGGCAACTCAACGCCTTGCTCCGGACCGGTCTCGGCTCCGTGGTCTTCTATGAAGCCGTGTCGTGGTTCGCGGTCGCGCAATTCGAGCCCGTGCGCCTGCACGCCGCGCGGCCTTTCTTCGTCTTCGACCTTGCTCTGGCCGCTGCCGTGCTCTATCTGACTCACTTCAATTGGTTCGTGCGCCATTGGCGCCCGACTGCGCTCGGTTTTTGTCTCGTCCTGATAGCCAGCCGCACCGCCTTGGGAGTGGTAAACGATCAAGATGAGATAGTGATGTTGGCGCTCTTCGGGCCCGTGTTGGGCACGGCCGTGTTGGTACCGTGGAGCGTGAGATGGCAGGGCGTCGTCACGCTGGCCAGTCTGACCGGTTTCATCACCGCCGTTCTGACCGGCGCCGCCCAATGGAATACGTTTCAGCGCTGGCTGGCGTTGTCGTCTACTATGGCGTTCACCTTGAGCTTGACGGCGCTCAAGGATCACCATCGAACCCAGACCCTCCTGATCGAGGAGTTAAGCGACAAGGAACAACGGTTGACGGCCGAGAATGCCGAACGCCGGCGAACCGAGGCGCGTTTGCGCCGAACCGAGGCGATGATGCGCCAGCTGTTCGATGCGGTGCCAGATTTCGTGACTCTCACTCGACTCGCAGACGGAAAGTTCCTTGAAGTAAACGCCGAGTTTCTCCGGCGTACCGGGCTCAGTAGAGAGAAGGCGCTTGAAACTTCGACACCCGAGATCGGCCAATGGGCGCGGCCGCAGGAGCGCGCAGGCTTCGTACAGAAATTGATGGCTGATGGACACGTGCGCGAGCTTGAGGTCGATTTCGTGTTCCAGGGTGTCGTGTTCCCGTACCTGGCGTCGTCTGTTGTCATCGATGTGGATGGCGAGGTCTGCGCGTTGGGTGTCGGACACGACATTACGCGGATCAAGGAAAGCGAGCGGGCGCTGCGCGAGGCACAGCAACGGCTCCACGAGCAGGTCGAGCAACTGACCTCGACCCAGCACGATCTCATGGAGGCGCGCGAAGCGGCGCTGGGCGCCTCGCGGGCCAAGTCCGAATTTCTCTCCAGCATGTCGCACGAGATCCGCACTCCGATGAACGCGATCCTGGGCATGGCGGAACTGCTCGAAGAAACGCCTTTGAACCGCGACCAGGTGAAGCTCCTCGGCATCATGCGCAACAACGGTGACCTCCTCTATCACTCACTGTCACCAGCCGGGCGCGTTCAAGCGGAGCGGATCAAAGCGACCGGCTATGACGGCGTACCGCTCCTCATGCTCAGCTCGGACGATCTCAAGATTGAAGTCGCCCGCGTCGGAGAGCTCGGGCTTGACGCCTACCTGGTAAAGCCCGTGCGGCGGCTCGAACTATTCGAGGCGATCGCGGCCGCGATGGCGCGGCACAAGGTCGATTTCCGCTCAGCCGAGCAGACCGCCGCTCCCTCCGCTTCATCCGCTGGCGCTGCCGCGCCCGTGCCGCGTCCGCTGCGCATCCTGTTGGCCGAAGATGCAAGAGACAATCGCATTCTAATCCGGGCCTATCTCAAAAATTCGCGCGCCCGGATCGACGAGGCCGAAAATGGCCTAATCGCAGTCGAGAAAGCGCGAGCGCAAACCTACGACCTGGTCCTGATGGACATCCAGATGCCGGTGATGGATGGTTTGGAGGCGATTCGCATCATCCGGCAGCGTGAGCGGCAGGACGGCATCCAAAGGGTGCCGATCATCGCGCTCACCGCCTCGGCCCTGGAGGCGGACATGCGCCGGAGCCTCGATGCCGGAGCCGATCTTCACATCAGCAAGCCGGTAAAAAAGGCCACACTGCTCGCAGCGATCGAGAGCCTCACTCCCGCGTCTTCCGGTCTGGCCGAGGCGTCGTCAGAGCAGAATCAGAATGTCTGCGAGACCGAAACCGCTCCGCACGCAAGCGTCGTGGCCTGATCGGCCCCATCGGCGTCAGCGGCCGCCGGCGGCGCGTTCGCCTTCGGATACCGACTCGCCTGCCGGCGGCGCAGATACCGGTTGTGACTCCTTGCCCGACAATCGATGCGATAGCCGCTCGACGACCACGAAGAGCACGGGCACAAGGAAAATCGCGAAGCCGCTGGAGAACACCATCCCGACGATCGTGACCGTTCCGATCAGCCGGCGAGCCACCGCGCCCGCTCCCAGAGCGGACCAAAGCGGCATCAGACCGAAGATGAACGCGAACGAGGTCATCAGAATTGGTCGTAGGCGTTGGCGCGCGCCCTTCAGCGCGGCCGCGACCAGCTCCTCGCCGTGCTCGAGCTCGGACTTGGCGAACTCCACGATCAGGATCGCGTTTTTAGCCGAGAGCCCGATCAACATGATGAGGCCGATCTGCGCATAGATGTCGTTGTCGTAATGGCGCGACCACAGGCCGAAGAACGCGCCGCAAACCGCCACCGGCACGCTGAGCAGTACGCTGAACGGCAGCGACCAGCTTTCGTACAGCGCCGCGAGAATCAGAAACACCAGGATTAGCGAGAGCGCGAAGACGCCCGCGCCGCCGCCCGCCACCGATTGCTGGTACGAGATTCCGTTCCACGCATAGCCCATGTCACGCGGCAGGACCTGGTCGGCGACCGCAGCGACCGCGCTCATCGCGTCACCTGTGCTGTGGCCGGGTGCCGGAACGGCAAAAATCTCGATGCTGCGATACTCATTGAAGCGCGTGGTAAATTCGGGGCCGAACGTTCTCTGCATATTGACCAGCGTCGAAAGCGGGACCATCGTGCCCGCGCTATTGCGAACATAGAACTGTCCGACTTCCGTCGCCCTGGTCCGATACTCCGGCTCCGCCTCTACGAAAACCTTCCACACGCGTCCGAAGCGATTGAACTGATTGACATAGTAGCCACCGAGCAGAGTCTGCAGTGCGCGATAGACCTGGTCGATCGAAACCCCGAGCTTAAACACCTTGTCCTTGTCCACGCCCGCGAAGAGCTGAGGGACCGAAGGACTGAACGTGAAACGCATACCCGCCAGCTCGGGCCGCTTGCTCGCGGCGGCGAGAAACTTCTGCGTGTTCTGCCACAGGTAATCGACGTCGTGGCCGCCGCGGTCCTGGATGAAGAAGTCGATGCCGCTCGCCTGGCCGATTCCGGGAATCGCCGGCGGCAGGAACGCGAAGACTTGCGCATCCAGCAGCCCGGCGAGCTTGCGGTTCACCGAAGCAACGACCGACATGGCATCCAATGCGACTGTCCGGCGTTCGGGAAAGGGCTTCAGCAGGCAGAAATAGACCGCGTTTCGAGGACTGGTCGTCTGCGACAGAATACTGTATCCGGCAATCCCGTTGGCGTAGAGCACTCCCGGTTCATGCTTGAGAATATCGTCGATCTTCCGCATCAGCGCGACCGTGCGCTGCAGCGAGGCGGCTTCCGGCAGCTCGACGTTGATTATGAAGTAGCCCTGGTCCTCGTCCGGCAGGAACGATTGCGAGAGCGCCTTCCCGATTCCTCCCGCCAGGATCGCGAAGCCCACCAGGATCGCGAGCGCCAGCACGAACTTCCGGATGAGCAGGCCGGAGATACTGACGTAGCCCTTTGTCACCCGCTCGAAGCCCGCGTTGAAGAGCGCGAAGACGCGCGCGAGCGGTCCCCTGCGCTTCGCGCCGCTCTTCGGCCGCAGTAGCAGCGCGCCGAGCGCGGGACTCAGGGTGAGCGCGTTGAAGGCCGAGATGATCACGGAAAACGCGATCGTCAACGCGAACTGGCGGTAGAGCGAGCCCGTAATTCCCGCCATGAATGCGGCCGGGATAAAAACGGCGGAAAGCACCAGTGCAATCCCGACCAGCGCCCCGCCAACCTCATCCATCGCTTCGACCGCCGCCTCGCGCGGAGATTTTCCCTGCTCGATTTTCGCGCTGATCGCCTCGACCACGACGATCGCGTCGTCGACCACCAGCCCGACCGCCAGCACCAGCCCCAGCAGCGAGAGCGTGTTGACCGAGAATCCGACCGCGGGAAAAAACATGAAAGCGCCCACCAGCGATACCGGGATGGTGAGGATCGGGATCAGCGTCGCCCGCCAGTTCTGCAGGAAGATGAAGACCACCAGCACCACCAGGCCGATCGCCTCGAGCAGCGTCTTGACAATTTCCCACGCGCCCTCGGTCACCGGCACGGTGGTGTCGAGCGTCAGCGTAACCGCCATGTCCCCGGGAAAGCGCTTCGCCAGCTCGGCCATCTTCGCCTTGGCTCGATTCGCGGCTTCGAGAGCGTTGGAGCCCGGGTTCTGGAAGAGAAGGAGCAGCGAGCTCGGCGCGCCATTCATGTACGCCTGTTGATCGTAGCTCTCGGCACCGAGCTGGATCCGCGCGACGTCCTTGATCCGCACCAGCGAACCGTCAGGGTTGGCGCGCAGGATGACGTTGCCGAACTCTCCGGCGGTCAAGAGCCGGCCCTGTGCGCGTACCGTGTAGGTGACCTGCTGGCCTGGCGGCGCCGGCTCGCCGCCGATCGTGCCCGCGGGATTCACGACGTTCTGCGCCGAGATCGCGTTCGCGATGTCGTTGACGGTGAGCTGAAGCTTGGCCAACGAATCGGGCGCCACCCATATGCGCATCGCGTAGTTCGACGCCCCGAAAACCTTGACCTGGCCGATGCCCGGGATGCGTGCAAGCTCATCCTCGATATTGATCGCGGTGTAGTTGGAAAGGAAGGTCTGGTCCCAGGTCCGATGCGGTGACGTGATTGCGAAGACCAGCAGGGGAAGTCCGACTGTCTGCTGGGTCGTCAGACCGTAGTTGCTCACGTCCGCGGGCAGACTGGAGAGCGCCTGCGCGAGCCGGTTCTGGACCTGCACTTGGTCGAGGTCAACGTCGGTGCCGACGTCGAAGTTGACCTGCAACGTCATGGTGCCGTCGTCGCCATTGATCGACTGCATGTAGATCATGTTCTTCGCGCCGTTGACCTGCTCCTCGATCGGAGTGGCGACTGACTGTTCAACGGTAAGCGCGTCGGCGCCGGTATAGGTCGCCGTCGTCTGGATCTCGGGCGGCACGATTTCGGGGAACTGCGCGACTGGCAGCCGGAAGACCATCACGGCGCCGGCGATCACAAAAAAAATGGCGATTACCATCGCCACGATGGGCCGGTTGATGAAAAACTTCGACATCGCTACTGACCTTGGCGCGCAGGGCTCGCGGAGGCTGCGGGAGGTGCCACAGGCACGGACGGTTGCGCCGGGCCGGGAGCACCTGCGCTGTCAGGCTCGGGGGTCGCCAGGCTCGGCTTCACTTCCATCCCGTCGGAAACTCTTTGCACGCCCTCGGTGACGACGCGCTCGCCGGGTTTCACCCCGTCTTCGATAATTCTGAGGCTGCCCACCTGCTTGCCGATCTTGACCGTGCGCAGACTCACGCGGTTATTGGCGTCCACAACCGCGACTTGATATTGCCCCTGCGTCTCGAGCACCGCGCTCTGGGGAACGAGCATTGCGCCGTGCTTGATATCGGCAGCCGTACGGATCTTCGCGTACAGGCCTGGGCGCAGAATGTAGTCCGGATTCGGAAAGATTCCCTGGATGAGGATCGTGCCGGTCTGCACGTTGACCTGGCGGTTGGCGACATAAAAATGCCCTCGATATTTGTAGGTGCTGCCGTCGGCAAGGATCATCTGAAGGTCAGGCTCGTCCTTCGCCCGGCCCACCTCCTCGTGCTCCTTGATGCGATCGGCGAAATGCAGGTACTCACGCTCGCTTATCGGGAAGCTCACCTTGATCGGATCGAGTTGCGATTCCGTCGTCAGCAGCGTGGTCGGTGAAACGAGATCGCCGACCTGCGCCTTGGCGATCCCTGCGATGCCATTAATCGGCGCCGCTACCTTGGTCCATTCCAGGTTGAGCTTCGCATTCTCGACCGCCGCTTGATCGGCTTGCACTTGCGCCGCAGTTGCGCGGGTGGTTTGGTTTTGATTATCGAAATCCTGCCGCGAAATTACCGCCTGCTTGTAGAGGACCGTGTAGCGGGCGAGATTAAGCTGGTTCTGCTTGAACTGTGCCTGCGCTTGAGCGAGATTTCCGAGCGCCTGATCGAGCGCGGCCTGATACTGGCGAGGATCGATCTCAAACAACAGTTGGCCGACCCGCACCGCATCGCCGTCCTTGTAGTTCTGCTTGAGGAGATAGCCGGATATCTTCGGGTAGATGTCGGCGTTCACGAAACCGACCGTCGTGCCGACCCACTCCGAGTAGAGCGGCACGTCCTTCTGCATGACCTCGGCCACGACGACTTCAGGCGTCGGCGGGGCCGTCACGGGCGCGGCCTTTTTGCAGGCCGTCGCGGCGAGCGCGAGCGCCATCGCCAAAGCGGCGGCGGCGAGCGAAAAGATTTCCCGCGACCTCAGCCAATTCCGGTGCGATCTCATCAGACCATCGATTATGCTGAAATGCGCAGCCTTGGGCGAGGACTCCAGACGCTGAACGCGCATGCCTCGCCTTGTTCTCGTCGCAAGTGCTAGTAAAAGGATCGCGGAGGATTCGCGATGGCACTCAAGCTGAAAAAAACCGTCAAGCAACTGTGCGCCGAGGCTGAAAAAGAGATCCAGACCATAACCCCGCAGGAAGCGATCAAGCTCAAGGACGATCCCGGCGTCCTGCTGGTGGACATCCGCGACATCCGCGAACTCCAACGCGACGGCCGCGTGCCCGGCGCGCTCCACGCGCCGCGCGGGATGCTGGAATTCTGGATCGATCCGGAAAGCCCCTACTACAAGGACGTGTTCGGCTCGGGTAAGCGCTTCGTGTTCTTCTGCGCGGGCGGACTGCGCTCGGCGCTGGCGACACAGGCGGTGCAGCAGATGGGACTCGAGCCGGTGTGTCATATCCGCGGCGGATTTCGCGCCTGGAAGGAAAGCGGCGGCGCGGTCGAGCCGATGCCCGAAAAGAAGCCGGAGTAACTCCGACATCGGAGTAACTCTGGCTTCGGCAGTAACTCTGGCCTCGGACGACGTCCAGCCTGCTTTGAGATTCGAGCCCGCGCTCGCTCGCAGCGCCGGCGCGCAGGGGCACGTAAGATCGATAGCAACCTGAGCCACTTAATCCCGGAGATGTGCGATGACGACTGATGAACGAATTCAGCAGGCTGCCAAGAAGTACCGCAACTGGGGAAAATGGGGCAAAGATGACCAGCTCGGAACGCTGAATTACATCACGCCGGAGAAAATCATCGAGGCCGCACGCCTGGTGCACGCGGGCCGCGTCATCTCATTGGCGTTGCCCTACGATTCCGCGGGGCCGCAGACCGGCGCGTGGGGCAGGGTCAATCCGATCCACACTTTCGTTCTGACCGGCACCGATGCCGCGGCGGGCGTGCAACCGTTTCCGCATGGGATCGGCGCGGCCGACGACGCCGTCACGATGTTCTTGCAGTGCGGCACTCAATGGGACGCGCTCGCCCATATATTCGACTACGGCAAGATGTGGAACGGACAGGACGCCGCGAGGGTTAGCGCGCGCGGGGCCGAGGTCAACGGAATCGAAAAAATGGCCGAGAAAATCGTCAGCCGGGGAGTCCTGCTCGATATCGCGCGCTTCAAGGGACTCGAAGCGCTGGTGCCGGGCTACCCGGTGACCGAACAGGACCTCATCGGCTGCGCCGCGGCCGAAGAGGTGAAAATCGGACGCGGCGACATCGTGCTGGTTCGCACGGGACAGCTCGGCTACTGCAAGAAAAACGGATGGGGCACGTTTGCCGCCGGCGACGCTCCAGGACTTTCCTTCACCACTGCGGATTGGCTCTACCGCACCGAGATCGCCGGCATCGCGAGCGACACCTGGGGGCTAGAAGTGCGGCCCAACGAACTGCCCGGCGCTTTTCAGCCGCTACATCAGGTGATGATCCTCAATATTGGTTTGTTGGTAGGAGAAATTTTCGATCTCGAAAAGATTGCGGAGGATTGTGCCGCCGATAAAGTTTATGAGTTCATGTTCGTCGCTCCGCCGCTCCCGATAACGGGAGCGGTCGGCTCGCCGATAAATCCGCAGGCAATCAAATGAACCCGAGGCAATCAAAAGAAAGGATCTCACATGGCAAGTCCGACAAACTGGCTAATCTTCGAGTTGGTTGTTGTGGCGGTGGTGGCAGTGATCGAGCTTTTCGTAGCTCGCGCGGCCAACAAGGAGGGCAAGATGTACGGTATCAACGGACAGTGATCCAGTGATCAACGATCGGGATGACTAGCCGGAAGCGCGGTCGAGGCGCTGGCGGAGAAGATCGATCATGCGATGCGCGATGATCGCCGGCGTGTCGCCGCCCGGATGATACCAGACGTGCGACCAGTTGAGCCCACCCATCAGCAAAAGTCGCAGGTAGCGGCGATCGGCGGGCTCGGGCAGCGCCAGCGCGTCGATCAAGTCGCGAAAGCGAGCCTCGTACTGATCGCGTAACTCGAGCAGCCGCTCGGCGACCTTGCCGCCCTCAGGCGGCAGCACCCGAATCATCACCTGCGTGTAGTCGCTCAACTCGAGCAGCGCCTCGAGATGCGCGGTGCATCCGGCCTCCAGCCGCTCCCACGGCGTCTGTTGCCCGGCGACCGCCGCGTCGACGCGCTCCGCGATATGGCGCAGGCCCTCTTCGTAAACGGCCAGCAGCATCTCCTCCTTGGAGGAGAAGTGATAGTAGATGGAGCCCGAGAGCATCCCGACCTCGCGCGCGATGTCGCGCATCGAGGTGACATGGTAGCCGCGCTCGCGGAACAGCCGGGCGGCAACGTCGAGCAGTTGCTGGCGGCGGTTGTCCTGTCGAGGAGCGCGGCTCGCGGAATTGGCGGGGGGAGAAGCGCTCATCTATACGTCAGCCCCGCCGTTCGGATGCTTCCCGGCAATCCGCGCAGTCTTTAGCGGCCCAATGGTCGTGACTGCCACTCCGTTCAGCCGGCAGCCGCCGCGCTCTGGTTGTAGCTGCGGCCGTCGGCGTTGGGATCGAACCCGAGATCGCTCAGGTGCGACTTGATACGATCGTTGAGCAGACCCACCTTGTCCATGTTGGCGACGACCTGCTGATGCATGTCGCGTCGGAAGAGCTGGCGAAACATCGCCTGCTCGGTGCCCTTGGCGGCCTCGAGCCGGTAGCGCTGAATCCCATCGATCTCGGCTTTGTTGAAACCCACTGCTTCGTAGGCGGCGCGCGGGAACTGGCCGCTCATCACCAGCCGCAGCGCTTCCTTGGTGAAGTCTTCGACCTCGTGGCGCTCGGTCTCGCTGAGCTGTTCGATCTGCTCGGGCAGGCTGATTACGGAGAAGCCCATGTGGCGCGACTCGTCGCTCAGAATTTTGCGGCAGATGACGCTGAGCAGTGGATCCTGCGCGCTCTCGGCGAGCATCCGGAACAGCGACACCGCGAGCGTTTCCGCGACGAGCTGCAGGCCGATGGTCTTGATGTACCACTTGCCGCTCCCGATCAGTTGATCGAACAGCGACTTGAGGTTGGTGGTCATCGGGTAAACCTTGTTGCCCAGCTTCTCCTTGAGATAGCGCGCGAGCACTTCGGCGTGGCGCGCCTCGTCGACCACCTGCGTGGTCATGAAGAATTTCGAGTCGGTGGTCGGCACCATCTGGACCAGCTGGCTGCAAGCGATCATTGCGCCCGACTCGCCGTGCAAAAGCTGCGAGAGCCGCCAGGCCGAGAACTCGATATTGAGTTCACGCCGCCGCTTCAGGTCGAGCTTTTCCCAGTAGGGGCTGCCATAGGCGTCGATCAGGCCGTCGTGGAACACGCCGCGATCCGGATCGACCGGCGCGCTCCAGTCGACGTCGCGCGAAACGTTCCATTGGTCGCGCTTGGCGTTCTCGTACAGCCGCCGCATGTCGGGCGCGTAAACCTCGTAGTCGCGCTGATAAATGGTCTCGATGGAGCTCGGGATCGCGTGCCACGTCTCGGTTGTCATCTGCGCCATGGTAGTAACTCCCTAATTGGATACGGGTCGCTGGAACGGCACTGGGCATGCCGTTCGCTAAAGCAAACGCTTGTTTGTTATACATACGACCAAGCCATCGTTGTGTCAAGCCTCGCGCAACCCTCGCCTGCCCTGCCCCTCTTACTCAAAGCATCCTAACTTCGGGCCTTTTAACGTCCGCTGAACTTCGCCTCGCGACGCTCGAGGAACGCCGCCAACCCTTCCTTGCGGTCCTCGGTCGCGTACAGAAACGCCATCGCCTGGCGCTCCGCTTCGATACCGGTCTTGAGACCACCGTTCTGCGCAATATCGACCAGCAGCTTCGCGCAGCGGAGTCCCACCGGCGGCAGCTTGAGCAGCTTGCGCGCCCACTGCGTCGCGACCTCGAGCGCCTGGCCCGCCGGCGCAATTTCGTTGACGAGTCCGTGATGGAACGCCTGCTGAGCGCTGAGCGGCTCGCCGGTGTAGACCATCTGCTTGGCGATCGCCGTCGGCAGCATCCGCGGAAGCCTCTGCGTACCACCCGCGCCCGGCAGCAATCCGATCTTTATCTCGGGCACGCCGATACTCGTGTCCTCGGCGATGATCCGGAAATCGCAGCACAGTGAAATCTCGCATCCGCCGCCGTACGCGATTCCATTGATCGCGGCGATTGTCGGGCGGTCGAGATCCTCGATCCCATTGAACGCCGTCTGCACGCTCTCGATAAAGCTCATGAAGACGGGCGGGCCGCCGACCTTGGTTAGCGCCGCGATGTCGGCGCCGGCGCAGAACGCGCGCCCATTGCCGGTCAGGATCACCACGCGCGCGCCCGGGTCGGCGCGGATATCGGCCGCGAGCTTGCGCAGGTCGTCGATCATCTCGGGGTTTATCGCATTGAGCTTGCCCGGCCGGTTGAAGCGCACGGTCGCAATCCCGTCCGCACATTCGTATTGCAAGGTCTGATACATCGCTCTCTCCTGTCTGATCCCGCTTGATGTTTGATCGCGCCGCGACAGCCGGCGGCCGCGCCGTTTAGACCATCGTCTTAGATCATCGTCAGGCCGCCGCTCACCGAAAGCGCCTGCCCCGTTATGTATGAGGCGTCGTCGGAAGCCAGAAACGCCACTGCCGCCGCGATATCCGCCGGCTCGCCCAGCCGGCGCATCGGCACCGCGCGCCTGAGCGCCTCGTGCAGCTTGGGATTGTGCGTCGCCAATTCCTGGAGCATCGGCGTGTTGGTCGGCCCCGGGCACACGCAGTTGACGGTGATTCCGTGACGCGCCATCTCGCGCGCGAGCGTCTTGCTGAAAGCGATCACGCCGCCCTTGGCGCCCGAATAGACCGCCTCGCCGCTAGAGCCGACGCGGCCCGCATCGGAGCTTATCGACACGATCCGACCGCCACCGCGCGCAACCATAGAATCGAGCACCGCGCGGCAACAATTGATCGGCCCGCGCAGGTCGATCGCGAGCACCTTGTCCCAGGTCTCCTCACTGTTCTCAAGAAACGGTTCCACCCTGTCCCATCCCGCGTTGTTGACCAGGATGTCGATCGGCCCCAGCCGCCGTTCGGCCTCGGCAACCGCCGTGCGCGCGCTCGCGAGCTTGGCTACGTCGATCGCAAGGCCGATCGCGCCGCCGCCGATCTCCTTTGCCGCGGCTTCAGCGCCGGCCTGGTCGAGGTCGGCGAGCGCGACCTTGCATCCCTCCTCGCGCAGGCGGTGCGCAATGCCTCTGCCGATTCCGCGTCCCGCGCCGGTGACGAATGCGACCTTGCCGCTTAGTCCGCGCATTTGATGTTCCCTCCTTGGGCAAAACGCGGCGCGAGCCGCGCGCGGCGCGATTATAATCCCGTTGCGCTCGCAATGAGAAAGCCGCCGACAACTATCCACTCGGTGGCTGCGACGCGCGCGTCGCCAGTTGCGACGTGCGCGCTCCCGCTCCCTGTGCGTGCGAAGCCAAACTCTGCTAGGAGAGGAAGTTGAGACGCGCCGGCCAGTGCCGGCGCGACAGAATCCACGCGGAGGCCAGGCGATGAAGGCGATCGATGGTGACAGTCACTTCATGGAACCGATGGATCTGTTCGAGCGCTATATCGATCCGGCCTTTCGCGAGCGCACGGTAAAGATGGTCCGCGACCCGGAAAGCGGCAAGGCCACGATGCTCGCCGACGGCAAGCCGCTCAAGTTGCGCGACGTCGACCAGGTGATGGGCATCCTGGTGGGCTACGGGGAGAAGGAGCAGGGACTCAACATCGGCAACTTCGACCGCTACCTGGGCTACAGCCAGCAATGGCAGGACATGGACGCGCGCGTGCGCTTCCTCGACGAGGAGGGCTTCGACAAACAGGTGCTCTACCCGAGCCTCGGGATCGTGTGGGAGGGCGAGGTCGACGACCCCGCGCTGGCCGACGCGCTCTGCCGCGCCTACAATACCTGGGCCTTCGAGCTGGTCGCTTCGCACAAGGATCGACTTTTTCCCGCCGCGCACATTTCGATCCGCGATCCCGCGCTTGCGGTGCGCGAGATGGAACGCGTGGCGAAGCTCGGCGCACACACCATCTTCATCTCCTCCGCGCCCGTGCGCGGCCACAGCTTCGGCCATCCGGAATTCGACCCGATATGGGCCGCGGCCGAGTCGCTCGACCTCGCGGTCGGCATCCACCTGGTCTCGCATCGCAACTACACCGGCAGCGCCTGGTACAAGGACCCCAAGCCGGGCCTGATGTACTTCACCATGAGCATCATCCAGGACCCGCGCATGGCGCTGACCACGATGGTGATCGACGGCGTGTTCGAGCGCTTCCCGACACTGCGCGTCGCGACGGTCGAGGCGATGGTCGGATGGGTGGGTGAATGGATCGAGCGCCTGGACTACCGCTACTCGTACATGGGCCACACCTCCCAGATGAAACGCCCGGCCGAGGAATATTTCCATCGCAACATCTGGATCAGCGCCGATCCTGAAGAGCGGATGTTCCCGTACATCGTGCAGTTCGCCGGCGACGATCGCTTCTTCATCGGCTCGGATTACCCGCACGCCGAGGGTTTCGTGCGCCCGGTCGAGAAGGTGCGCAAGCAACTGGCGTCGCTGCCCAAGGCCTCGGTCGACAAGATTCTCGAGACCAACGCGCGCAACTTCTACCACATCTGAGGGGGCGGCCCCGCGCGCGCGACGGTTGCGGGCGGGGCGGATTAGAGGTAGCGTGATGCACTATAATGCATCCGAACGCGCAAGCTGATCGCGCCAAAACTGCCCGAGCCTCCGCGATCGCCGATGAGGCGCCGTCCGTTAAACGGCGGTACTCCAGCGCAATATCTGCGGCTGCTGGGCGAGCGCGTGCGCGACGCGCGCGCACGTCACGGGATGACCCGGAAGATGCTGGCGCACGACTGCGGTGTATCGGAGCGCTATCTGGCGCAGCTCGAGAGCGGCCGCGGCAATCTCTCGATCGTACTGCTGCGCCGCGTCGCCGCGGCGATCGACGTCCCGCTCGCCGAGCTGGTGAGCGAAGAACTGCCGCCGGTCGAATATGCATTCGTCGCGGAACGCCTGCGCCGTCTCACAGTCGGCCGAGCTGATCGAGGCCGCAGCGATCCTCGCCAAGCGCTTTGGCGACAAAGCGGCGCGAGAGGAACGGATCGCGCTAATCGGGCTTCGCGGCGCCGGCAAAAGTACGCTCGGGATGATGCTGGCGAAGCGGCTCAGATGGGAGTTCGTGGAACTCAGCCGCGAAATCGAACGCGAGGCGGGAGTCAGCGTCAACGAGATTTTCGATCTCTGGGGGCAGGCCGCTTATCGCCGCTACGAACGGCGCTCGTTCGAGCGCATCGTGCGCACGCGCTCGCGGGTGGTGATCGCGACCGGCGGCGGGTTGGTTTCCGAACTGCCCACGTTCGAGCGTCTGCTCGATAACTGCTACACGATCTGGCTGCAAGCTTCGCCTAACGACTACTGGGAGCGGGTACTGCGCCAGGGCGATTACCGGGTGAGCGCCGACGTTGGGACGAAGCAGGCGATGGCCGACATGCGCCGTATCCTCTCCCAGCGTGAGGCGCTCTACTCCAAAGCCGACGCCCGGCTGCAGACCAGCGGAAAGAACACCGCCCAGTCCCTGCGTGAGCTTCTGATGCTGGTGCGCAAGGCGCGTCCGAGGCCGAGCGCTGCACGATCCACGAGCGCGAGGCGACCGGTTTCACACGCAAAATCAGGCTTGACATAAGCAGGTCGACATGAATTATATTGCATATGATTTTCGACCCGCCGATGCTCGACGCACGACAATAACGCAGGTCGGGAAGTCAGGTCCGAACGTGTTGGTGAAAAATGCACTCGATTCAATTTGAAACCGAACCGAGCCGCTACCGGCATTGGAAGCTCGAAACCTCGCGCGACCGCGCGCGGCTGACGATGAAAGTCGATGAAGCCGGCGGCTTGCGTCCGGGTTACGCGCTCAAGCTCAATTCCTACGATCTCGCGGTGGATATCGAGCTTGCTGACGCCGTGACGCGACTCCGCTTCGAGCATCCGGGCGTCAGCGTGGTCACGATCGACAGCGCCCTGGACGGGATGTTCTGCGCCGGCGCCAACATCTTCATGCTCGCGCACGCCGACCATGGCTTCAAAGTCAACTTCTGCAAGTTTACCAACGAGACCCGCCTTGCGATCGAAGACGCGACTGCCAACAGCGGCCAGCGTTACGTCGCCGCGCTCAACGGCACGTGCAGCGGCGGCGGCTACGAACTGGCGCTCGCTTGCGAGGACATAATCCTGGTCGACGACCGGCGCTCGGCCGTGAGCCTGCCCGAGATCGCATTTCTCGGCGTGCTGCCCGGCACTGGCGGCCTCACTCGCCTGGTCGACAAGCGCAAGGTGCGCCGCGACCTCGCCGACGTCTTCGCCACGCTGGCCGAGGGCGTGCGTGGAGAGCGCGCGGTGAAATGGGGCCTCGTCGATGCGATCGCACCGCGCTCGCGCTTCAACGAGGCGGTGGCCGAGCGCGTCGCGGCACTCGTCGATTCGAAGCGAGCCGGACGCGCCGGTGTCGCGCTCGACGCGCTCGCGCCTGCCGAGACCGACACTGAAATCCGCTACCGGCATCTCACACTGCGTCTCGATCGCATCCAGCGCCTGGCCGAGTTGATCATCGAAGGACCCCAAAGCGTCGCGGCAATTCCGGCCGACGCGGCGGCGCTTGGTGCGGACTTCTATCCGCTGCGGCTTTTCCGCGAAATCGACGACGCGCTCCTGCGCCTGCGCTTCAACTATCCGGAGATCGGGCTGGTACTGATCAAATCCGCGGGCGACCTCGACCGCGTGGCCGAACTGGACCGCGCGATATGGGAACGGCAGAGCGACTGGTTTATCAACGAAACGCTCCTGCTCATGAAACGCGTGCTCAAGCGCCTCGACCTCACCGCCAAAAGTTTTTTCGCGATCATCGAGCCGGGTTCATGCTTCGCGGGTTCGATGTTCGAGCTCGCGCTCGCCGCCGACCGCATCTATATGAAGTCGGGCGCCGACGCGCGTATCGCAACCGGAGCGCTCAATGCCGGCGCGCTACCGATGAGCAACGGGCTAAGCCGTCTTAGCACGCGTTTCATCGGCGACCCGGCGCACGCCGCGGCGCTCGCCGCCGGTGGCACGTTCGACGCGGAGGCGGCGCTGGAGGCGGGGTTGGTGACGGCCGCGCCGGATGAGCTGGATTGGGAGGAAGAGCTGCGCCTCGCAGTCAGCGAGCGGCTCTCGCTCTCACCCGACGCGCTCACCGGGATGGAAGCGAACATCCGGTTTGCCGGGCCAGAGACGATGGAGACGCGAATTTTCGGACGGCTGTCGGCGTGGCAGAACTGGATTTTCCAGCGCCCCAACGCGATCGGCGAGCACGGCGCGCTCAAGCTCTACGGCCAGCCGCAGAGCCCGCAATTCGACTACAAACGCACCTGAACAATTCGCGCCGCGCTCGGCGCGTCGGAGCTTTACCAGCCATGATCGGCGAAATTCCCAACAACGTTGATCTCGATCACGATCAGCAATTGCGCCGCGCGCTCGCGACGTGGCATCCGCGCTTTCTTCAATGGTGGAACGAGGTCGGACCCGAAGGCTTCGACACCTCCACCGTCTATCTGCGCACGGCGGTAAGCGCCTCGGCCGACGGATGGGCCAATTACGCGTACGTGAAGATGCCGGAATACCGATGGGGCATTTTTCTGGCGCCGCCGGAGAACCGCAAGATCGGTTTCGGCGACAATCCGGACGCCGACCCGTGGCAGCAAGTGCCGGGCGAGTTCCGCAAGGAGCTGCGCCGCATCATCGTGACCCAGGGCGACACCGAACCGGCCTCGGTCGAGCAGCAGCGCCTTCTGGGCAAAACCGCGCCGTCGCTGTACGACCTCCGCAACCTGTTCCAGGTCAACGTCGAGGAGGCGCGCCACCTGTGGGCGATGGTCTATCTGCTGCACCGCTTCTTCGGACGCGACGGCCGCGAAGAAGCCGAGGAGTTGCTTACGCGCCGCAGCGGCCATCACGACCATCCACGCATCCTGACTGCGTTCAACGCGCCGATCCGCGACTGGCTGGATTTCTTCTGCTTCGCGATGTTCACCGACCGCGATGGCAAGTATCAGCTCGAGTCGCTCTCCGAGAGCGGCTTCGATCCGCTCTCACGCACCACGCGCTTCATGCTAACCGAGGAAGCGCATCACATGTTCGTCGGCGAGACCGGAGTGCAGCGCGTCGTGCAGCGCACCGCCGATCTGATGAAGCAGTCGGGCCGCGCCGACATCCACGCGCTCGGCGGCATCGAGCTCGCCGTCATCCAGAAGTACCTCAACCTGTGGTACTCGGAGAGCCTCGACCTGTTCGGCGCCGAGGATTCGAGCAACGCGGCAACTTATTTCGCGACGGGCATCAAGGGGCGCTATCGCGAGCATAGCGCCAACGTCTATCGCGAGCATCGCGCGCTGGAGGGCGAATACGAGCTGCGCCTGCCCGGCGGCGCGGTCGAGCGGATTCCGTTGCGCCGCGCGATGAATGCGGTCCTGCGCGACGCCTTCGTGCAGGATTGCGAGCGCGGACTTGCGCGATGGAACCGCGAGCTCGCCGCGCGCGGCCTCGACCAGCGCCTCACGCTGCCGCACGCCGGGTTCAATCGCAAGGTGGGCGCGTACGCGGGGCAGTCCTGCGATCCGCGCGGAGAGGTGCTCGCGGCCGAGGAGTTCGCGGCACGCCGTGGCGAATGGCTGCCGACCGAGGAGGATCGCGCGCGCAACGCCGAGCTGATGCAGCCGGTCTACGAGCCGGGCAAGATCGCGGGATGGATCGCGCCGCCGGCCAAGGGCATCAACGGCCAGCCGCCGAATTTCGAATACGTGATCCTGAGCTAGCCCCGTTGGCGCGCGAGGCAAGTCTAAACTAAGCGCGAGATCCGAATATGCAACTGACTGCCGTTTTCCGCAAAGTCGCCCAAGGCTATATCGGCTTCGTCGAGGAGTTACCGGGCGCCAACACGCAGGCGCCGACGCTCGCGAAAGCGCGGAGCAATCTGAAGGAGGCTGTCGCACTCGTGATAGAGGCCAACCGGGCACTGGCCGAAGAGTAGTTGTACACCTCGGGTCAACCACGCTCACGAGCCTGCGAGAATAATTGGAAAATCCGCTCCGGCGTGAGCGGCAGTTCGGCGGGCTCGATACCCAGCGGTGCGAGCGCATCCGCAATCGCATTGGCGATCGCCGCCGGCGCGCCGATCGTCCCCGACTCGCCGACACCGCGAAAACCGCCGAGCGTCACCTGCGACTCGGTTTCCAGATGATGCGTCTCGACGTTGGGCAGCTCGGGGGCCGACGGCACCAGGTAGTCCATCAGCGTGCCGGTCAGTAGCTGGCCGGCATCGTTGTAGACGATCTCCTCGAGCAGCGCGCCGCCTATCCCCTGTGCGACGCCGCCCTCGATCTGCCCATCGACAATCAGCGGATTGATCACGCGGCCGCAATCGTCGGCCACGACGTAGCGCAGGATTCTTACCGCGCAGGTCTCGCGGTCGACCTCCAGCATCACGACATGCGTCGCCGGAGTCGCGGTGCCGTAGTACGGATCGTAAAAGAGCGTCGCTTCGAGTCCGGGTTCCATCCCGCGCGGCAGCCGCTTGGCGCCGGCGTAGGCGGCCTGCGCGATGTCGCGGAGCGTTATCCGCTGACCGGCGCGGCTGCGCGCCCATGGCTCACCGCCGCCCGCGTCGAGCGCCGCGGGGTCGGTCTCCAGCAGATGGGCCGCGATACGCCGTGCCTTGTCGCGAATCGCGCGCGCGGTGAGGATCGCCGCGCCGCCGCCTAGTACCGCGCCGCGGCTGGCGTAGCTGCCGGTGCCGTAGGGCGTATATGCGGTGTCGCCGAAGCGCACCCGGACATCTTCAAGCGGTACTTCAAGTTCATCCGCGACCACCTGCGCGAGCGCCGTCTCCAGCCCCTGGCCGTGCGAGGCGACTCCGAAAATCGCGGTCACGGTGCCCGACGGATCGACGCGAATCGTCGCCGCCTCGGTCCCCGCGGGCACCGGCATCCCGGGCGCCGCCGGCGTCGCCGATCCGATGCCCGTGAGTTCCGCGAACGAGCCGAAACCGATGCCGACCAGCCGTCCGGCCGCACGCATCCGCTCCTGCTCCGCGCGCGCCGCTGCGTAGTCCAGCGCCTCGCACGCTTTCTTCATGCATTCGATGAAGCCCGCGCGGTCCCAGACAATTCCGGTCGCGGTCTTGTAGGGGAATTCTTCGTCGCGTACGAAGTTGCGCATCCGCAGTTCGACCGGATCGATTCCCAGGCGGCGCGCGGCGCGGTCGATGAGACCTTCCATCGCAAAGGCCGCCGGCGGCCGCCCCACGCCGCGGTTTGGGCCGAGCGGCGCCTTGTTGGTCGCCACCGCGCGCGCCCGCGCCCGGTAGATCGGCACGCGATATGGACCGGGCATAAAGCTCACGACCTGGATCGGCTCAATCACCGCGGTCCACGGATAGATGGAGTACGCGCCAACGTCGCCGATTACGTCGGCGCTCAGCGCGACGATCGTGCCGTCGTTGTTGACGCGCAGCTCGGCGTCGATTATCTCGTCCCATCCCTGCGAGGTCGCGAGCAGGTCTTCGCGCCGGTCGCTGATCCATCGAACCGGTCGTTCAAGCATCCGCGCCAGCGCCGCAACCGCTATCTCCTCGGGATAGACCGACGACTTCGCGCCGAAGCCGCCGCCGACATCGCCCGCGACCACGCGAACGAGGTGCTCGGGCAGGTCAAGATGAAGCGCCAGCGCGCTGCGCACCAGGCCGGGGCACTGCGTCGCCGAGTAGAGCGTCAGCTCGCCGGAGCCGGGATTGTACTCGGCCATGACATCCGCGCGGCTCGATCGCGACAACGGCGTGGCGGTGAAACCTAAAGCGTTCCTTGATGATGAGATCGGCGGGCGGCGGCGGGTCAAAAGTGCCGCGCGCGAATTCGCGCGTGACCAGCAGGTTGGTGCCGGCCTCGTCATGGACCAGCGGCGCATCCGCAGCGAGCGCGGCTTCGGCATCGGCCACGACTTCGAGCGGTTCGTATTCCACGGCGATCCGCTCCAGGGCGTCTTCGGCGAGGTAACGGCTCTCTGCGACCACGGCAGCGACCGCCTCGCCCACGTAGCGCACGACCGTAGCCGCGAGCGCCGGGACCGGCGTCACCTTATAGCCGGGCATCGTCGACGCCGCGATCATCGGGCGCGCAAGCGCCGCCATCTCGGCGCCCGTCACGACCACGACTACGCCGGCGCTCGCGCGCGCCGCCGCCGCGTCGATCGTAAGGATTCTTGCGTGCGCATGCTCCGAGCGCAAAAACGCGGCGTGCAACGTCCGCGGCGGTAGATAATCCGCGACGTAGGCGCCGCGCCCGGTCAGAAAGCGGCGGTCCTCGACCCGCCGCACGCGCGTGCCTACCAATTTGCCGTCGCCGGTTGCCATCGCACTCCGCTCCGTGCGACCGTCGCGTTCAGCCGCGATCGCGCAGCACGCGGCGCAGAATTTTGCCGTTGGGCGTCTTGGGCAGCTCCGGCATGAATTCGATCTGATGCGGCACCTTGTAGGGCGCGATCACGCCGCGAACGTAGTCGCGAATTTCCTCGGCCAGCGCCTCGGACGCCGCGTGCCCGGCGCGCAGCGCGACAAAACCTTTGACGCGCGCGCCGATCTGCGGATCGGGAATCCCGACCACCGCCGCTTCGAGCACCGCTGGATGCTCCAGCAGCGCGGACTCGACCTCCTTGGGCGAGATCAGGTAGGCGCGGCTTTTTATCAGATCGTCGGAGCGCGAGACATACCAGAAGTAGCCATCGGCATCGACGTACGCGATGTCCTGCGTGAAGTACCATCCCTCGCGATTCACCGCGGCCCATCGCGCCGCCGCCTTGCGGTAGCCCAGCGTGAGCCCCGGATGGCCGTTGCGAAGCACCAGGTTGCCCGGCTCGCCGCACTTTTGTTCGCGGCCCTCGTCATCGAGGATCGCGGCCTCGTAGCCTCGAAGCGGCTTGCCCATCGAGCCCGGCCTGATTTCCATCCCGATCCGGTTGCCGATAAAGATGTGCGTCTCGGTCTGGCCGATACCGTCGTAAATCGTTACGCCGAAGCGGCGGCGAAATTCGTTGAACGTGTCCGCGGGCAGCGCCTCGCCCGCGCTGACGCAGGCGCGCAACGAGTCGAGCCGGTAGCGCCGCTCCGCGTCGGGCAACGCGAGCATCATCCGGTAAATCGTCGGCACCGCGGCGAAAATGGTCACGCGATGGCGTTCGATGGTCTCGAACGCGGCCTCGGGCGTGAAGCGGCCGTGCGGCACCACGATCGCCGCGCCTTCCATCAGCGGATACAGGCATCCGGCGCCAAGCGGATAAATGAACGACCAATCCTGCGGCTGATAACAGACGTCGTCCGCGCTCGTCCGCATCATCTCGCGGTTGTACGGATCGCCCGCGCCGATTAGCCATCGATGAGCCTGCTCGACGCCCTTGGGGTCGCCGGTAGTGCCGGAGGTATAGATCACAAATGCTGGCTGGTCGCGATGGGTCCGCGCGGGAGCGAAGTCGTCAGACGCATCGGCCATCACGCGCTCCCACGCGAGCCTGCGTCGACCGTCAACAGCGGCGGCATCGGCACCGGCAAGGATGATGTGGCGGAGCATCGGCGTGCGCGCGCTCACCGCCTCGATCGGTCCGAGCAATTCGGGCGTTGAAACTGCGACTACCGCATCGCTGTTAAGCAGAATCTTTTCGACCTCGTGATCGCGGAACAGGAAGCTGGTCGGCAGCACGACCGCGCCGGCTTTAATCGTGCCCAGGATCGCGATCAGCGTGTTGAGGCTGGTGCCGAGCCGCAGCATCACGTGATCGCCATCGCCGACGCCGAGCGCGCACAGCGCGTTGGCGAAGCGGTTGGTGAGCGCGCGAAGGTCGGCGAAGGTGTACGCGCGGCCCTCTGACCATGCGGCGACGCGCGCTCCGCGTCCTTCCTCGACGTGGCGATCGATGACGTAGCTCGCGAGGTTGAGCTGCTCGGGAATTTCGAGATAGCCGCGCGCCGATGTTGCAGTTCATTCTGACGCTCATCCGGCCGAGCGCATCCGCTCCGCGGCCGCTTTCACCGCGCGCACGATCCCCTGGTACCCGGTGCATCGGCAGAGCACCGCGGACAGCGCCTCGCGAATCTCCTCCTCGCTCGGATCGGGATTGACGCGCAGAAAATCGTACGCCGCCATCAGCATCCCGGGCGTGCAGAAGCCGCACTGAAGTCCGTGATGCTCCCAGAACGCCTCCTGCAGCGGATGCAGCTTGCCGTCGCGCGCCAGTCCCTCGACCGTCATCAACTCGGCGCCGTCGGCCTGCACCGCGAGCATCAGGCACGAGCGCGCCGCTTCGCCGTTCAGCATGACCGTACACGCGCCGCAAATCCCGTGCTCGCATCCGACATGCGTGCCGGTAAGTCCGAGGTCCTCGCGCAAAAAGTCGACGAGCAAACGGCGCGGCTCGGCCCATCCCTCGCGCGCCTGCCCGTTTACGGTGATGCGAATTTTTCTCGGCTCAGCCATGAGCATTTTCTCGCTTGCGCGACCGCTCGACCGCGCGCTTGAGCGCCCGGCGCGTCAGCACGCGCGTCAGATGGCGGCGATACTCAGCCGAGGCGTGCAGGTCCGCGCCGGGATCGACCAGCTCGGCGGCGCGCCCGGCCGCATCATCTATATAGCGATCATCAACGCCGCCGTGCTCGAGGATTTCCTCCGCGGCCCGCAAACGCATCGCTGTCGGACTGGCCCCGCACGCAGCCAGGCGCGCCGAGCGGCATCGATCGCCCTCGACCGCGACCATCGCTGCAATCCCAACTATCGCGAAATCGCCGTGGCGCCGGCTGAACTCCTCGAAGGCCCATCCGGAGTCGGGCGCCTGCGCCGCCATCCGCACTTCGACCAGCATCTCGCCCGGCTGCAAAGCGGTGGTCATGAAGCCCACGAAAAACTCAGCCGCGCGCACCACGCGCTCGCCGGCGGAGCCACGGATCACAAGCTCAGCGTCGAGCGCCGTTACGACCGCGGGATATTCCGCGGCCGGATCGGAGTGCGCGAGACTGCCGCCAATCGTGCCGCGCGTGCGGGTCGGCAGATGACCGACCCATCGCGTCGCTTCCGCCAGCAGCGGCAGGCGGCTTTTCACCAACGGAGAGAATTCGATCGCGCGTTGACGGGTCATCGCGCCCATCCGCACTTGCCCGTTTTCCTCCTTGATATAGGCGAGGTCCGCCGCGCGATTGAGATCGACGATCACGGCGGGGGCGCTAAGGCGAAAGTTCAGCAGCGGCACGAGGCTCTGACCGCCGGCGAGCAGACGCGCGTCGGTACCGTAACGGCCGAGCAATTCGAGCGCCTCGGCGGCGCTCTGCGGCGCATGGTAGTCAAATGACGGCGGCTTCATCGTTGCTTGTGTCTCGCGGCCTCGAGCAGATGCCATAGCCGGCTCGGCGTGATCGGCAATTCGGTTATCCGCACGCCGAGCGGCGCAAGCGCGTCGCTCACTGCGTTGGCGACCGCCGCCGGCGCGGTCATCGAGCTCGCCTCGCCCAAACCCTTGGCGCCAAGAGTGGTGAACGGCGACGGGCTCGCTAGATGTTCGACCTCGACCGTCGGCGCCTGGCTCGCCGAAGGCACCAGGTAGTCCATGAAAGTGCCGGCGAGGAACTGGCCCTCGGAATCGTAGGCCAGTTCTTCCCATAACGCGCCGCCCAATCCGTGCAAGGCGCCGCCGACGATCTGACCCTCGGCGATCAGTGGATTGATGATCACGCCGGCGTCGTGCACCGTGACGTAGCGCAGGATTTTGATCTCCGCGGTTTCAGGATCGACCTCGACCGCCATCACTTCCGCGATGAAGCCGTAGGTGTTCGACGAGTTGACGCGGTCTTGCGCGTCGGGGCTGTCGGCCAGTGGAAAACCGAACACTGCGGTCGCTTCCAGAGCGGGTTCCATCCCCGGCGGCAGCGCCTGCGTGTTCCAATGCGCCCGGCCGGCCAGGTCCTTCAACGTCAGACCGCGGGCGCCGTCGTCGCGCGCGATCACGCGCCCGTCGGCGAAGACCAGGTTCTCGGCCGGCGTCTCGGTGAGCGCGGAGGCGAGGCGCACGAGCTTGTCCTTGAGCTTGCGTGCGGCGAGCGCCGCGGCGCTGGTGCCGACCGAGCCGAAGCGGCTCGAATAGGTGCCCGACGATATTCCCCACACGCGCGTAAAGGTATCCATCTCGTCGACCACCGTGATCTCGCCGGGCGCGAGGCCGAGTTCGTCGGCGACGATTTGCGCGACGATCGTCTGATGGCCCTGGCCCTGGGGCGCGGTGCCGAGAATCGCGGTCACTTTGCCGAGCGGATCGATCTTGACCGTGGCGCTCTCGATCGCGCCGGACTTTTGCAGGTAGCCGGGACGCGCGCGCGTCGCGGGGTCGAGCGCGATCGTCACGTAGCCCATGTTGGAGACCGACGGATCGACCGCGACGGCAAGCCCCACGCCGTAAAGCCGCCCGGCGGCGCGCGCGCGCCTCTGCTCTTCGCGCAGTTGATCGTAGCCGGCTGCTTTAAGCGCCCGCTCGAACGCGGCCGGGTAGTCGCCCGAATCGTAAAGCCCGCCCGACGGCGTGCGATACGGAAATTGATCGGCCTGAATGAAATTGCGCCGGCGTACTTCCGCGGGATCGATCGCCAGACGCTCCGCCAGCAGATCGACCATCCGCTCGATTTCGAAATAGAGGTGGCCGCAGGCGTAGCCGCGATTCGGGCCGGTCAGGCTCTTGTTGGTCATCACGACGTGCGCGTCGGCAGCGAGATTCGCGAAGCGGTACGGACCCACCCAGTTGCCGATCGGGCGAAACGTGCATCCCGGCTCCGGGCTGCGAATGTAACCGCCGACATTGTCGTACCATCGCGAGCGCATCGCGAGGATCGTGCCGTCGTTGCGCGCAGCCAGTTCGCGATAGGCGACGCGGTCCGCGCCACTGGAGGAGGCCATCAGATGCTCACGGCGATCCTCGATCCATCGCACGGTCACGCCGGTGCGCATCGCGGCCAGCCCCATCAGCGCAAGGTAGGGAAAGATGCTGGTCTTGATCCCGAAACTGCCCCCGATGTCGGGCGGCACGACGAAGCGCAGGCGGTTCTCCGCCAATCCCATAGCGCGCGCGACCAGCGCGTGCAGGATGAACGGCCCCATGAAGTTGGAGGTGATCGTGAGCACGCCGTTGCTGGGATCGTAGGCCGCGATAACGCCGTAGGTTTCGATCGGCGTCGAAGAATATTTCGGATAGCGAAAGCGCTCGCGGATAACGACGTCGGCGCCGGCGAACGCGCCCTCGACGTCGCCGTAGACGATCTCACGATGGCACGCTTCGTTGGAGCCCACGGCCTCGTGCAGAATTGGCGCGCCGGGCCTGAGCGCGTCCTCGGCATCGACCACCGCCGGCAGCGGCTCGTACTCGACCTGGATAAGGTCGAGCGCGTCCTCGGCCAGGTAACGGTCGCGCGCGATCACCACCGCCACCGGCTCGCCGACGAAGCGCGCCTTGTCGGTCGCGAGGCAATAATATTTGACCGGCGCCTCCACGCCGACCGCAAAGGGTTGGGTATGCGCGAGCACGTCGGCGCCGGTTATCACGCCGGCCACGCCGGGCGCGCTGAGCGCCGCCGAGGCGTCGATCGAGCGGATACGCGCGTGTGCGTGAGGGCTCCGCAGGATCGCCGCCGCGTATGGCTCCTTAAGCGGCAGGTCGGCGATAAAGACGCCGCGTCCGGTCAGCAGGCGCGGATCTTCGACTCGCTTAAGCGGCTGTCCGATCCACTGTGCCATCGTTGTACGGTTCGGTCCGTTTTTGGTTCTGCGCAAAACGCGGATGCTCTCCCATCCGCCCCGGGCCTACGTTATGTTGACAAAACGATTTTCGTCAACGAGACTGCCCGGCGGCCGCGAGCTATGCTGCGGCGGCGCGAAACGCACGGATTAACCACGGACTCGATAGATGATTCGCAGAGCGATGGGCACGGCGGTGCTGATCATCTTCGGCGTGATCTGCGCGGGGCTGGTCGCGGAAGTCGGCGTGCGAGTCGCCAACCGTTTTTTTCCCTACTTTTATTGTTATGACGCCGCGCGCGGATGGGGGCTGCGGCCGAACACTGCCGGTTATTATCGGCGCGAGGGCGCCGCCTACGTCCAGATCAACAGCGGCGGCTTTCGCGGCCCCGAGTTCGCCACGCCCAAGCCTGCTGGCACCGTCCGTATCGCGGTGCTCGGCGATTCCTACACCGAAGCGATCCAGGTTCCGTATGAGGACACGTTCGCCTCGGTCGCGGCGCGCCAGCTCGCGCAATGTCCCTTGCTCAAGGGACGGCGCGTCGAGGCGCTCAACTTCGGCGTCGACGGCTACGGCACGACGCAAGAGCTGATGACGCTGCGCCAGCAAGTATGGGCCTACCAACCGGACATCGTGGTGCTCGCGATTTTTCTCGGCAACGACGTGCGTAACAACTCGGTCACGCTCGAGGGCAATCTGTGCCGGCCGTTTTACGTGGAGCACGACGGCAAGCTCACGCCAGCCGGTCCGTTTCAAAGCTCGAATTCGTTTCGCCTGTGGTGTATGGCGCGGTTCGACTATCGCAAATCCGGATTGTTCTCGCTGATCGGCGGAGCCTGGACCATCCTGCGCACTCGAAGCGAACAGCCCACCGCCGAATTGCCGGTCGAACGCGCGATCAACTACGACATCTACAAGCCGCCCACTGAGCAGACGTGGCGCGACGCCTGGCAGGTCACCGACGACCTGGTCGCGGAAACGCATCGTGAGGCCGCGCGGCACGGCGCGGCGTTTCTGACCGTGACGCTCGACACCAGCATCCAGGTATGGCCCGATCCGCAGGTGCGCGAGAATTTCATGAAGCGAATCGGGGTCAGCGACCTGTTCTACCCCGACCGCCGAATCGCCGCGCTCGGCGAGCGCGACGGCTTCGACGTGTTGACGCTGGCCGAGCCGCTGTACCAGTACGCCCAGGCGCATCACGCCTTCCTGCATGGCTTCGCGAACAGCAAAATCGGCTTCGGCCACTGGAACGTCGAGGGCCATCGTGTAGCCGGCGAGCTTATCGGGAAGCGGCTGTGCGCGATGCTCGCGGCAGGCAAGTGCGCGAGCTGCGCGGTTGGGCCAGCGGGAGCGCCCGGTCGCCCGGGCGCTCCCGCTGGCCCGGCGCACCGCGCCGCGCCGCAATAGCGGCGCGGCGGCGTTGTTCCGGCGCGGCGCGGACGAGGCAGCGGCGGGCGCTTCGCGCCCGCGGCCGCCTCGTCCGGAGCGCATGCCGCCCGCGCAGCGAGACGCGGCACGTCGTGCCGCGTCTGGCCGCGCGCCAGCGTGCCGCTGCGCCTGGGGGCGCTTCCCGCGCCTTCGGCGCGGGAAGCGCCCCAGGCCAGCGGATTTGCGCCCCGCCCTAGCCCAGCCGCTGATCGAATTGCAGGATTATTCCGTCGGGATCCTCGAACAGGCACGTCAGCACTTTCTTGCCCGGCGGCTCGCCATAAGCGATCGAGTCCGATTCGTACGGGCCGACGAGGATCTTCACTCCCGCCGATTTCAGCCGCTCGACCCGTTCGCGCAGGTCGCTCACCCAGAACGCGAAATGATGAATCCCGAGCTGGTCGATCTTAATCGGCCGGCCCGATGGCTCTCCCGGCTTCTGCGAGAGCACGACAAAGCCCGCCTCCGGACCGTCGGCCCACTTGAGATAGACCGCGCGCCGGCGATTTTGCGCCGGCTCGGCGAACAGCCGCTCCGAGCCCCGCACCGGCTCTTCCTTGTCCAGGCTCACGGTCAGCCCGAGCAGGTCCCGGTAAAAGCGCAGTGAGCGCTCCATGTCGCTGACGCCGATCGCGACGTGTGAAATTCCATGCATTGCCTTTACCCTCCGCACTCTGGTCGAATGGTGCGCAATCGTGAAAAGTGAACAGTGAAAAGCCCATTTCTACTGTCCGTGCTCTATAGGCGTCAAATCCCCCGCCGGATCGCGCTCAGCTTCGCGACCGCGATGCTGGCGGCGATTGTCCTCGCGGCCAGTGGAGTTCAAAGCACCTACGCTCAGGCTCAGTCCTCAGCCGACGTGCAAATCGGGCCGAGCCCGGCCGCGCAACCCGGCATCGGGGATCGCGAGGCCGAGCAGGCCGGCGCCACCCTGGAGCAGCTTGCGCGATCCAATTTTGGCGACCTGGGCGACGCCGAAGTAAAGCTTGTGCATGCGGCGCCGCAGCGCGCGCTTTTGTGGGTGGGGCCGAATACCGACGTGAGCAGCGCCGTCAACGATCCCTCAAACGCTTCAGAGTGGCCGCCCGGACGGATGATCCGCGCGGCGCTCATCCGATGGCTCGCCGCCGATCCGCAGGCGCGGCCCTACGTCCATCCAAGCGGTATCGGCATCGGCGGCGCGGCGATCGACGGACAAATCGACCTCTCCTATCTCACGCTTAACGCGCCGCTCACGATCATCAACTCGGCCATACCCGCAGGTATCGACTTCTCCTTCGCGCATCTGCAGAGCCTCGATCTCTCGCACGATGTAACGGGGCCTATCAGCGGTGACCGCGCGACGATTACGGGGGACCTCCAGTTGCCCGCCGGAAGATACGGCCCCATCTCGGGCGACCGATTGACGGTTACGGGCGACCTCCAGTTGACCGGCGGAGACTACGGCCCGGTGAGTCTTTTCCGCGCCGAGATCGGCGGCACTCTCGATTGCAGCGGCGGGCGCTTCGTAGGCGGCCTCGATCCACTGTCGATCGTGGAAGCGAACATCAAGGGAGACGCGTCGTTCAATAGCGGCTTCACCACCAACGGCGTGGTCGACCTGACCCTTGCGCAAATCGGCCGCGGACTCAGCTTCAAGGACGCGCACTTCGTCGGCACCGGCGTCAACGGGCTCAATGCCGACCGCGCGACGATCGACGGAACATTCTACTGGGACAGCATCGCGCGCACGCCCGGCACCGAGCTTAACCTCACCAGCGCTCACGCCAACGCGCTGTGGGACGACGCCGCGAGCTGGCCCGCGGCCGGCAATCTATTCATCGACGATTTCGTTTACGGCGCCATCAGCGGCGGGCCGATGGACGCGCCGAGCCGGCTGCGATGGCTCGCGCGCCAGCCACCTGGCTTTCGGCCGCAACCCTACGGCCAACTCTCGAAAGTGTTACGCGAGCGCGGCGCCGATGTCGGCGCGGTCGACGTGAATATGGCCAAGGAGGACGCGCGCCGCAACCAGGGCGGCCTGGGATGGGGCGAGCGGCTTTGGAGTCGCGTGCTCGACGTCACGATCGGTTATGGTTACCGGCCGATGCGCGCGCTCTGGTGGATCCTCTTTTTCGTCGCGCTGGGATCGGTGCTGTTCGGATTGGGTTATCGCGAGCGCGCGATCACGCCGACCGAGCCTGACGCCTACGACGCCTTTGTTCAAAACGGCGAGCCGCCGCGCCACTATCCGCCGTTCAACGCGGTCGTCTATTCGCTGGAGAATTTCCTGCCGGTGGTCGATTTGCATCAGGGGACGTACTGGAGGCCCAATCCGCGCCACGGGATGGGTGGGCGGATGCGCGCGCTCTCGGGCACGCTGCTCCGATGGTACCTGTGGATGCATATTCTTGCTGGATGGATAATCACGCCGCTGCTCGCGGCGGGGCTCTCCGGCCTTGTGCGCCCGGACTGAAACCGCACTTCGCGCTGCCCTGCCCCTCTGTTTTGGAGATTGCGCGCAGAGGTATGCTAGACAGAGATTGGCCTGCGCGGCGCGAGGCTGAATCCGCGGCCTGCAAGGACATGTCCGAATCCCAACGCGTAGCGGGAGGTGAACGGTGGCAACGATCGAATTCGGCGTGGCGTTGACCTCGGTCAAGGGAGTGGTTGAGTTCGCACGGTTCGCCGAGCGGCTCGGCTACGACTACCTGACTTGCGGCGAGCACGTGATGTTTCATGGGCCGGTATCGAACTCGCTCATCGCGTTGTCGGTGGCCGCCGGAGCGACCGAGAAGATCAAGCTGATGAGCTCGATCGTGCTGCTGCCGCTGTATAACCCGGTGATGCTGGCCAAGCAGACGGCGGTGCTCGACGTCGCTTCCGGCGGCCGCTACCACATGGGGGTCGGAATCGGCGGCGAGTTTCCCAAGGAGTTCGAGGCCATCGGCGTGCCGGTCAAGCAGCGCGGATCGCGCTCCAACGAAGCGCTCGAAGTGGTTCGCAAGCTCTGGACGGAGAAAGACGTTACCTTCGAGGGCCGCTACACCCGCTTTTCCGGCGTCACGCTCGAGCCGCCGCCCACGCAGAAGCCCCATCCTCCGATCTGGGTCGCCGGGCGCAAGGAGCCCGCGATGCGCCGTGCGGCGAAGTATGCCGACGGATGGCTGCCGTACATGTATACGCCCGAGATGCTGCGCGAGAGCCTGACCAAGATCGACGCGTTCGGCCGCGAGGGCGGACGCGACATGAGCGCGTTTCGTCCGGGCCTCTTCATCTTCACTTCGGTCTATCCCGATCGCAAAGAGGCCGAGGAAGTCGCCGCGCGTTCGCTCGGCAAAAATTATGCGCAGGACTTTTCCAAGATCGCCGGCCGCTACGTGCTCTATGGCAGCCCCGAGGATTGCCGCAAGCGGCTGCGGGAATATATCGATGCCGGTGCGCGCAGCGTGATGTTCAGTTGGGCCTGCCGCCACGACGATATCGAACGCAACATGGAAACGATCGCAAAGGAAGTCATTCCAGCGTTCCGCTAATCGCCGGCGTTCCGCTAATCCGGCGTAGCGCGCACCCGGCAGTATCGAGGCACCGTCCAATGCCAGCGTCTCCATCAAAAACCGCAAACGGACCATTGAGCGGGTTTCGCATCGTTGACGTAACGCAGAATCTTTCCGGGCCGATGGCGACGATGATTCTCGGGGACCAGGGCGCCGACGTGATCAAAATCGAACCGCCGGGAATCGGCGACTTCACGCGCGCGATGGGCGGAACGAAGCGTGGCGTCGCGCCGGCTTTCGCGGTAATTAACCGCAACAAGCGCTCGGTGGCGCTCAACCTGCGCGATCCGCGCGGCCTGGAACTGCTCAAGCGGATGGTCGCGCGCGCCGATCTGTTCGTGCAGAACCATCGCCCCGGCGTCGCCGAACGTATGGGAATCGGCGAGGCGGCGCTGCGCGCGGTCAAGCCGGACCTCGTCTACGTTTCGATAAGCGGCTTCGGCGAAAGCGGCCCGTATGCCGATCAGCGGGTGTACGATCCGGTGATCCAGGCGGTCTCGGGGCTCGCCGCAATTCAGGCCGACGTCGAAACCGGACACCCGCACATGATTCGCCTCATCATCCCGGACAAGGTCACGGCGCTGACGGCGGCACAGGCGATGACGGCGGCGCTGCTCGCGCGCCAGCGGACCGGCGAAGGACAGCACGTGCGCCTCGCGATGCTCGACGCGGTGGTCGCGTTCCTGTGGCCGGAGGGGATGGCGGCATACACTTTCGTCGGAACGAATCGCGCCAGCATGCGCGCGGCCAAAGCGCGCGAGCTTATTTTCGAGACCACCGACGGTTACATCACCGCCGCCGCCAACACCGACTCGGAATGGCAGGGGATGTGCCGTGCGCTCGAACGGCCGCAATGGCTTAGCGATGAACGCTTCAAAACGCCGGTCGACCGGATCCGCAACGCCGACATGCGGCTCGAGATGACCGCCGAAGTGTTGAAGACGAAAAGCTCCGCGCAATGGCTCGAGCGCCTGCGCGCCAACCAGGTGCCCTCTGCGCCCGTGCTCAGCCGCGAGGAGATGCTGCACAACGTGCAGGTCGTGGCCAATCAGATCATCGTGGAGTCCGAGCATCCGCACGCCGGCCCGATGCGCCAGCCGCGGCCGGCGGCGCGCTTCGAGCGCACACCGGCGGCGCTCAGCCGCTTCGCGCCGCTGCTTGGTGAGCATACCGACGAAGTGCTCGCCGAAGCGGGCGTCGCATCTGGCGAACTGGCGGCGTTCCGCGAGCAAGGGTGTGATCGCGTGAACCTCTGACTTGGGCGCAGCCGCCGCTTGTGTTATGCGGAGCGAAGAGTCTGGCGCCGAATCGGAGCGAATCAGGAGAATGACGATGGCCAAAGGCGACGAAATCCTGAATCTCGACGTGGTCGGACTGGCCGCGAAGCTGCGCGCGCGCGAACTTTCGCCGGTGGAGGTCACCGACGCCTACCTGGATCGGATCGCGGCGACCGAAAAAAGGCTCTGCGCCTATATCACCGTCACTGCGGAACTGGCGCGCGCGACCGCGCTTGCGGCCGAGCGCGAAATCGCAGCCGGTAACTGGCGCGGCACCTTTCACGGCGTGCCGATCGCGCTCAAGGATCTCTGCTGCACCAAAGGAATTCCGACTACCAGCGGCTCCAAGGTGCTCGCCGACCATGTTCCCGATTTTGACGCGACCGTGTGGACCCGTCTTCAGGCCGCGGGCGCGATCCTGCTCGGCAAGCTCAACATGCACGAGTTCGCCTGCGGCGGCACCGCCAAGACGGCGTGGGGCACCACCCTCAATCCGTACGATCCCGAGCGCATCCCGGGCGGCTCCAGCTCGGGCTCGGGCGCCGCGATCGTTGCGCGCAGCGCGGCGGCGACGCTCGGCAGCGACACCGGCGGCTCGATTCGTATCCCGGCGGCGTTTTGCGGATGCGTCGGGCTAAAGCAGACCTGGAGCCGGGTCAGCCGCTACGGCATCCTGCCGCTAAGCGACTCGCTCGACCACGTCGGCCCGATCACCCGCAGCGTGCGTGACGCCGCCGCGATGCTCCAGGTTATCGCCGGCCACGACCCCAACGATCCGACCTCGAGCAGCGAGCCGGTGCCCGACTACTCGGCCGCGCTGGGCGGCGATCTGAAGGGCGTGCGCGTTGGAATCATCAGCGAACTCGCCCGGGACATCGCCGCCGAGGTTGCGCAGTCGTTCGACGGCGCGATGCGCACGCTGAGCAGACTCGGCGCTATCGTCGACGAGGTCTCGATCCCGTCGATCGACGACGCGTCCGCGGTCGCGCTGAATATCATGTACGCCGAGGCGCTGGAGTATCACGAGACGCTGGTTCACGGAGCGTCCGCAGGATTACGGCCGCGGCGTGCGCCGGATGCTCGAAGCCGCGATCGCGCTGCCGGCGACCGCGTACGTCCGCTCCCAGCGCGCCCGTGCGCACTTGATGGCCGAGGCGATGCGCGCGCTTGAGGGCCGCGACGTGCTCGCCACGCCGGTCTGCATGACGGCGCCGCTGAAGATCGCCGAGGCGCGCGAGGGCAAGCTCGGCCTCGCTCAACTGATTCGGCATACCGCGCCCTTCAATGTCACCGGGCAGCCGGCGCTCGCGATTCCAACCGGCATTGGCGCGAACCGCGCGCCGCTGGCGATTCAAATCGTCGGGCGGCCGTTCGACGAGCCTTCGGTGCTGCGCGTCGCCGACGCCTACGAACGCGCGCGCGGCCTGCTGCCGTCGCCCGAATTCAACTGAACCGCCGGCCAGCGCACGCGCGGCTTAGCGAAACGCCGGCATCACAAGTTCGGCGAAGTCGCGAAAGACCTCGCGCTGAAAATCCGCCGGCGGCTCGATCACCGTCTCCTTGATACCCGCCGCTTCCATCGCGCGGATCTGCGCGACCAACTCGTCGGGCTCGCCAACCAGGCAGGTGCCGCGAATCGCCTCGGGCGTGACGAAGCGCCGCTCCTCGGGCTGCATGAAAGTGCCGTGGCCTTCGTGAATCTGCCGGAAGCGCGCGCGCTCGGGCAGACTGTAGGCGTCGACGCGCCGCAGGTAGTCATCCCACACGTTGCGGAAAAAGGACGGAATCGCCTCGTCTGACTGGCCGCGCGACTTCCAATTCTCGTAAGCGAAGTGGAGCGCGCTCGTGACCTGAGCGCCGGTCTGGTTGATCACGCGCTCCGAGGTCAGGCGCTCGCTCGGACGCAGCACACACGAGCTGCTAAGGGCAGCGGTATGGAAATCCGGCCCAAGCCGGCGTCCGCTGCGCTCGGCACCGGCGCGAATTCGCGCAAGCCGACCGCCGACGCGCGCGTTGATGCCGCCGGCGGTGACCCAACCGTCGCCGAATTCACCCGCGGTCTCGCATACCCTGGGGCCATTGGCGGCAACGTAAATCGGAATCGGATCGTCGAGGTTGATAAAACGACGGTCGCGATGAAGAAATTTGATCTCGCGCGTGCGGCCGCGAAAGGTGTACTCGACCGCCTCGCCATGCAGCAGAGCGCGCACCACTTTCATGTACTCGCGAAACTCGGCGACCGGCATCGGCTTCTGTCCCATCACCCGCATCGCGGTGTGGCCGGTGCCAATCCCCAGGAACGTTCGGCCCGGCGCGATCTGGTTGATGCTCGCGATGGAGTGGGCGGTGACCGGGGCAAGGCGCGTGCCGGCGATCGCCACTCCCGTCCCAAGCTTGATCCGCCGCGTGTTGAACGCCGCCAAGGCGAGGGTCGCGTAGCAATCCGACCAGATCATCTGTGAATCCGGAACCCAGGCCCGGTCGTAACCCAGATCCTCGGCGTAGCGGACGAGGTCCCATTTGCTGACGTGCGTGTCGATACCGACTCCGAATTCCATCGCAAATTCACCTTGAATTCCGCGGTTCAGGCCGGTTGATGCGGGAGGCGTCATGAGCTGGAGATGGCCACACATAGCGCATGGAAGGCCAAAAAGTCCACGAAATTTGGGCATTGCTGCCGAAATTTGTATTAAGGACACAACTTAGGATGCTTTAAAGCAATCCATTCCCATTATAGGCACGCGAGGAAGAGGCTTAGGGTCCAATAACGCAGAGCGGGGTGGTGAAATTTGAACCTTTGTAAGGTAATCTTACGGCGTGGTGCTGCGAAGCCACATTGCGGTTACTAAAGGAGGCTGACTATGGAAATCATCACGCGCCTGTATCTTAGGCTCCGAGAAGCGGCCTCCGGAGCTTATCGCGGTCAGACCTTTACCGAATACGCGCTTATTTTCGTCTGCATCGTGGTGGCGCTGGTTGGCGGGTACCAACTGATAGGCAACAACCTCGTGAATTCGGTGGGCGGAGTCGCTAACGAGGTGGGTAATTCGTAAGACGTAATCGGCGGGGAGGGGCATTGCCACTTGCCGCCACAAACTGAGCAAGTTAGCGAGCCGCCAGCGCACCTGCATTGGCGGCTCGCGTCGTCTGGAAAAAAGTTCAGTAGATCATCTTGAGGTCGATAAGGCGCGTGGTCGCGTCAACGTTTAGCAGATTTTGCGTACGATCCATCCTGTGGTAGCTTAGCGCCCGGCTAGCAACAGCAGGACGTGCGTCGGGAGCCAAGCGAATGGCGATCCCACACGAGTGCCGCCGGTAACGGCGCCGGAATCGTACCATTAGTTGCGAGCGCAACTAGTCTTGGGAAGGAGCAAGTATCAAGAGGGGCTCCAACCCCACGGGCAGGTGAAGGGTGGTGGTGGAACAATCCAAGGTGACGCAGCATCGAGTTCCTGCGCTAGACTTCAGTACCGCCGAGCAACCTCGACCGCCATCGGCAGCCCCCAGCATCGAGCAAAGAGTGTGCTATCTGCGCGCGCTCTATGCGTTCGCATATCGGGCCGGGAAATACTCTCGCACAACAAAGAGCGGTGACGCTCCACGGGCCTTCGACACGCGCGGCATCTGTACGCTTGTTCTCTACCTGGCCCTCTCAATCCTATTCTTCGGCCGCGGACTCGTTGGACAGTTTGGCAGCGCTTATGTAGGCATGGGAATGGACCCTACATTGATGGCGTGGTTTCTGGTCTGGTGGCCGCACGCGATCGCTAACCATCTAAATCCGTTTCTGACCCATGCCATCTGGTCGCCATCCGGATACCAATCTGGCGTGGCAACCCAGCCTTCCGTTAGCCTCGGTGCTCTTCACTCCGATTACTATGACATTAGGACCGGTCGCGGCCTTCAATACTCTTTGCCTGCTGAGCCTGCCGCTCGACGCATGGTGTGCATTCATCCTCTGTAGGTATGTAACAGCGACGCTATTGGCCTTCTTTTTTGGGTGGATACATTTTTGGCTTCTCGGCCTTTATGCTGGGACAGCTGATCGCCGGGCATCTGCACATGCTGCTGGTATTCCCGATCCCGCTTGCCGTGTATTTGGTGGTGCGTCGGCTGGCGGATGACATGGCCGAGAGCCGGTTCATGTTGCTATTCGTGCTGCTAATGGTTACCCAGTTCCTGCTATCGATCGAGATTTTCGCGACAATGAGCATGTTTGGAACAATAGCTCTATTGTTGGGTTGGTCCTACGGCTCGGTTGAGATTAGAAAGCGTATACCCGCTTTGCTGAAACTGATAGCGCGCAGCTACGTTTGCGCGTTGATCGTGGTTAGCCCGTTTTTTTACTATTTGTTCAGCTTTGGCTTCAAGGCGAAACCCATTTTTCCACCTGCTTTTTATTCCGCTGACCTATTAAACTTTCTGATTCCGACGCGAGTCAACGAAATCGGCCGAATTGCTCTAATTCAATCGATCTCGGGGCGGTTTTTTAATGGCTGGTTGGCCGAAGCCGGCGCTTGCCTTAGTCTGCCGCTTATCCTGATCGCAGCTGGACACACGGTTCGTCGCTGGCACGCGCCCCAAGGCAGGTTTCTGTTCTACTGTCTGATTATCACGATCGTTTTCTCGCTCGGACCTTTTTTGCATATTTCATCGCGCAGGTTTCCAATCGCTCTGCCTTGGCTACCGTTCGTGCAATTGCCAGTGATCAATAACGCGCTGCCAGTGCGCTTCTCGATGTATGCTTGTTTGGTGCTGGCATTGATCGCTTCGCTATGGCTCGCCGACGGTAGCGTAAGGCCCGCTGTTAGGCTCGGCTTTGCGGCCGCGATAGTCGCTTTCAACTTGCCACATTTGTCGAGTTCCTTTTGGAGGACGACTATACACACTCCGGCCTTTTTTCGGGATGGGATCTACCAGCACTATTTGGAAAAAGGCCAAACGGTGGTGATTTTGCCTTACGCTGAGAAAGGTGAGGCGATGTTGTGGCAGGCTCAGACCCATATGTATTTCAATATGGCGGAAGGCGCGGGGGCCGGTTGGCCTGATGCTTTTCTTCGCTGGCCGATTGCTCCGGCGCTTTCGGATCGCTCTTACGTTCCCCATGGAAGCGAGCAACTGAAAGCATTTCTGACCGCGCATGACGTCAGCGCGATTCTCGTTGCGGACCAGCAACTCGCTATCTGGCGAACGCCGCTTTCAATTCTGGATCAGGCGCCCTTGGAAGTCGGTGGCATTTCGCTATACCGCGTGACCAAATCGGCGCGGCCGACCAGCGGAAATACCCTGAACGCAATGCGATTCCGGTTCGATACGGAGCGTATCGCAGCGCTTGTGGCGATCGCCAACGAGTTCCTGTCGAAGAAAGGTGGGGCCGGATCACTGTCCGTGCTCAAGGCTGAGCAGTTACAGCTGCTACCGCAAGATTCTTTGATCGGTCCGCCGCCGGAATTTGCTCTAGGCTCGGCGCGCATTTCAGTTCAATCGGCGCTACGCACGACTTCCGATCCCAACCTGATCACCGATCCTCATTTCGCCTATGGGCTATGGTTGGGCACGACCCCTGATGGGCTCGTCGGTGTCGGAGAGCAGGCCTGGTATTCAGGGGTTGCGCAGTTGATAGAAAAGCTCCGCGAAGTCAGCAGCGGAATTTACTTTCCCTATCCCCATAAGTTGGCGATGGGCGGGCGGCTGCCTGACGACCGAGATGGCTGGCTGCTGATAACCTTTACCCTTGAACAACTGGCTCGCGCCAATGAGATGCTAAGCGCTTCAGAGACGAAAGAATCGCAGCCTCCCACGGCCCGCCCAACCGATTGAATTCAAAGTGGGTTCGGATGGCAAGCCTTCCACACTGACCATGTTACCGCACAATTCTTCTGAGGCGGGCGCGCGCGCATTAATTGTCTTGGTCGCCCTACTTCTAGCTTGGCACAGCTGGGCCCATTGGGGAAACTTCCAGATCGACTGCGGGCGTGAACTTTACGTCCCCGTCCAGATACTACACGGCAAGCTGCTATACCGGGATCTCTGGTTTCCACACGGCCCCTTGGCGTCGTATGTCGAAGCCTCTTTGGTCGGCGTCTTCGGAGAGCATCTCTACGTCTTCTACCTATTCGGGATCTCTTTGACGATTACTTGCGCTCTCTTATTATTGCAGATAGGCGCAATACTCAACGAGCGGGCGGCCGGATTAGCAGCAGCCTTACTGGCGATATGCCAAGGTTTCGAGCCGTCTCTTTTCAGTTATGTTTTTCCATACGCATATACGGCACCGCTGGGTTTGCTACTGGCATTATTTTGTCTTTACTTCACAATCAGGGATGCCCTTGGCCGCTCCGGACGTAACCTGGTTCTCGCGGGGCTAGCCGCGGCGATGGCTATACTATGCAAACAGGAAATGGGCGTGGGGTGTTATATCCTGCTCGCATTTGCGCTTGTAACGAAAGCAGTGATCAGACATTCTGCGCAAGCGCTGTTTCGCGGTATTGGCGAGTGCGCCCCGGGTGTTGCTCTTTGGATGACCGTCTATGGGTGGTTCTTTTGGAAGCTTACACCCGGCTTCATCCTATTCGATAACTGGCAATTCTTTCCAGGTTCCTACTTCATGCGAACCTATGGCATGACATATGCCGCAGGACTCGGTCTGCGTTTTACTCATTCGGAGCTGATCCTACTGATCTTTGACGGTGCAGCCGCTTTGTCGCTATGGTACGGGGTCGCAAAGCTAAGCGCGAGATATGCATGGCGTTGGCCTCTTGCCATAGCAGTACTTGTGCTCGGCGCTGGGATGGCCTCAGTGCGTCGTTCTGCTCTGGTAAGGTATGCGATGGCTTTTGTATGGGCCCTGCTCGTGTTCCCGCCCGGAATGTTCTTTATCGGCTGTGCTTTTTTAATATGTACTTTGTACAAACTGTATAGTTATCCTAACGAACGTCAGATATTCGCCGAAGCGATTATGACGATCTTTGCCCTGGTGCTTTCTGTGCGGATCCTAGCTCAGGTCGAGCCGATTGGTTACGGCATTTACTATGACATTCCGCTATTTCTGGTCTTCGTGATCCTAATAAGCCGGTGCGCCAGGATGGCCGTGCCGTCGCTGCAAGGCAAGTTAGTTAATTCACTGCTCGCGGCAGAAGTTCTTATGCTCGCGCTCATACTTGTCCCGCTCAAGAACAGCCGTACTGCGAGACTGGATACAACTTGGGGTAAGATTTATCTCGCGCCGGAAGAAGCTAGTGTCGCCCGTCAGATCATCGACTTTATCTTGGAGCAGAAGCGAAAAGGAGAACAAGTCGTCGTACTGCCCGAAGGAAATATGATCTACGCCTTGACCGGAACTGAAGCGCCAAGCCGCTGGGAGACGATCATACCGGGAGTCTTGTCGCCATCGCAGGAGGAGGACTACATCGCCAATTTAACACGGGCCAACGCGGCGTACATCTTGCTGACAAACCGTAAAACCGGTGAATACGGAGCTCCCTATTTCGGGATGGACTACGACCGCAAAATTTACCAGTGGATCGAAGCGAACTATCGCATAATCGGAGAATTTGGCCGTTTCCGCCGCGACGTAAGCCAAGGCTGGGCGGCTCTGCTTTACCAGCGGCGCGTTTGGCGGGGTGCAGCGTCGGTCTCGCGATTGAGTATTCCTTCGAAACATACGATCCGCGGCGCAGCCGAAGTAGCGGGACTACAAATTTCAGTTGTGAGACTTAACTCTCGCGAGCAACTAGCGCGGGCGGCCGAGTTGCTTAAATCGCCTAGAAAGCACACTCAGCGGATGTGCCAGTCGCACTTGCGGCGCTCAATTATTAGCGATGAAAGGCCATCCGAGTCGAATTTTACTTCAGGAGTCTGATGCTCCGAATGCCGGGATGGCTTGCGCGTTGCCCTCGCTCACGGGCCGCATTGCGAGCGATTCCGCTCAGTTGCTTGGCGCGCTCTCCACAGCCACGTTCGGCGGCGGCTCCGGCTCCGCCTCGAGGCGGCGTGGAACCATGCGCGAGCCCTGTTCTGCGCCGCCATCTTCTTCCAGGTACTGCGCGTCCGAATTGACCCGCCACAGATCGTAGGACGCGCCCATGATGTTGCGGGCGGCCATCAGCCCGGTCATCATCGCGTGGTCCTGGTTATTGTACTTGTGCATGCCGTTGCGGCCGACCAACTGCAGATTGGGCATCTCGCGCTCGATGAATTCCCGGATCACGTCGACCGCGCGGCGATAGTCTCCGTCGTAAACCGGATACGCGGCACGCTGGCGGACCACCGTTCCGTCCACCACCTTTGCTTGCTTGGACAGCCCCAGCTTCGCCAGCTCGCGCGTGCCCATCGCCACCAAGTCCGCGTCGGGCGAACTCCACATCGAATCCGAATCGAAGCAGAAGTACTCCAGCCCCAGCACGGTGTAGCGCGGATCCGGCACCATCCCCGGACTCCAGTTCTTGAAGTTCTGGATGCGGCCGACGTTGACGCCGGGCTCGTGGATGTAGATCCAGTTGTCGGGGAAAAGCTCTGGATCGTCGATGATGAGCGCGACGGTTATGAAGTCGCGATACCGCAGACTGCGAGCCGCTTCCGCGACCTCAGGTCGAGGCCGGCGGATCGAGCGCGCCGATAAGCTCGCGTATCGGCATGGTCGAGATGAAGTGGCTGCCGGTGTAGGTGTGTTTGCTGCCGTCGGCAGCGGCAGTGGTAATCGAGCTTACACCGCCCTGCCGGCGTTGAACCGCGACCACCGATTCACCCATTTTGAGCGCGGCGCCCCGGCTTTGAATGGTCTTCGCCAACTCCTCCCACATCTCGCCGGGACCATGCAGCGGATAGCGAAAGCGATCGATCAGGGTTTTGATGACCGGGCCGTTTCGCTTGCCCAGTCCGAGCGCACGCTTGATCAGCACGCGCATCGAAAGGTCCTTGATCCGCTGGGCCGCCCAATCGGCGCTTATCTCACTGCATGGGATACCCCAGACTTTCTCGGTATAGCTGCGAAAGAATGTCTCGTACAGCCGCCGCCCGAAAGCATTGACCACCCAGTCCTCGAAGCTGCGAATATCGCGGTTCGGCCGCACGCGGGCCGCCAGGTAACTCAGCATACAGGCGGCTGACTGAAACAGGCCGAGTTGACTCAGCGCGTCCCAGGTCTCGAGCGGATATTTGAAAAATCGGCCTCGATAATAGATGCGCGAGAGACGCTCGCGCTCCAGCATCCGGTCGCCCAGGATGTCGCCCCACAGCTTTTCTATCTCGGCGCTCTTGGAAAAAAACCGATGACCGCCGATGTCGAATCGAAATCCCTTGTAACTGACCGTGCGAGCGATGCCTCCGACGTGCTGCGAATCCTGTTCCACAACCACCACCGGACGCCCCGCTGCCGAGAGCTCGTGCGCCGCGGTGAGGCCGCCCGGGCCTGCTCCGATAATGACGGTAGTGTCGGCGGCGCCTACGGCTGCCGATACCGCACGAAGCTCCGCTCCCCCCCTGTTGTTCTCTCCCATGATTGGTGAGTTTAGCCTAGAGCGCTGATATGACACAACACACAGTTTCGCGCGTTTACGCGCGTTTCAGCGGATACTCAGCCGGACATCATTGGATCCGTGTGCCATTCGCGCGCGATGGCGCGCAGAGTATATCCGCGCAACCAACGCAATTCGATCGAGTGAAAGGAGATCGGCGAGTCGGCTCAAGAGCCGCGCTTTAGCAATGACTCCAAACGCGCTATGGGAATGACAGAGGACCACGGAGCGTGCGTAATATGCGAGTGCACTATGCGAGTGATTGACGGAGACAGCCATTTTATCGAGCCGCTCGATCTGTTCGAGCGCTACATCGACCCCGCCTATCGCGATCGCACCGTCCGCGTCGGCGTCGATTCGAGCGGCCGCGTCACCGGCCTCATCGTCGACAACCGGCCTATGCGGATGGCCGACCTCGACGAACTGATGAGCGCCTGCGCCGGGTATGGGGAAAAGGAGGAAGGCCGCAGCATCAGCGACTTCGACCTTTACCGTATCGCGAGCCAGAAGTGGCAGGACATGGACCTGCGCATCGGCTACCTCGACGAGGAAGGCTTCGCCGCGCAGGTGCTCTACCCCACGATGGGACTTTTGTGGGAAAGCTCGGTCGACGACCCCCGCCTCGCCGACGCGCTCTGCCGCGCGTACAACACTTGGGCCTTCGAGCTGGTGGCGGGACACCAGGATCGCTTGTTTCCGGCCGCGCATATCTCGATGCGCGACGCCGCGCTGGCCGTGCAAGAGATGGCGCGCGTGGCCAGACTTGGATGCCGCATCATTTTCGTCGGCGCCGCGCCGATCGGCGGGCGCAGCTTCGGCAACCCGGACTTCGATCCGATCTGGGCCGCGGCGGAGGAACACGACCTCGCCGTCGGCATCCATCTCGTCGGCCATCCTAACTACACCGGCAGCCAGTGGTACCGCACCGGCAATCCCGGCTTCATGTACATCACGATGATGAACGTGCAGGACCCGCGCATCGCGCTGACCTCGATGATGTACGACGGTGTGTTCGAGCGCTTCCCGCGCCTGCGCGTCGGCACGATCGAGTCGATGGCCGGATGGGTCGGCGAATGGCTCGAGCGCGTCGACTACCGTTACAAGTACCTCGGCCACACCTCGCGGATGAAACATTCGGCGGCCGAGTATTTCGCGCGCAACATCTGGGTCAGCGCTAATCCCGAGGAGCGGATGTTCCCGCTGATGGTGCAGTTTGCCGGCGATGATCGCTTTTTCATCGGATCGGACTATCCGCACGCCGAGGGCTTCGTCCATCCGGTCCGCACCACGCGCGAGCTGCTCGCCGCGCTGCCGGAACGCTCGGTCGAAAAGATCCTGTGCGACAATGCCGCCGCGTTCTACCGTATCTGAGCCGGCGGCCCAAAATCCGGAGGAATAACTCATGGCCGCCAACGTCTCGGTATGCCTGTCGTTCGACTTCGACGCGATCTGCGTATGGCTCGGGAGCCTGAACGCGACTTCGCCGAGCGCGATTTCGCGCGGCGAGTTCGGCGCCGTCGCAACCGAACGCCTGCTGGAAATGCTGGCGCGATGGGAAATCACGTCGACCTGGTTCATCCCCGGCCACACCATCGACACCTATCCCGACCTGGTGCGGCGGGTGGCCGATGCGGGACATGAGATCGGCCATCATAACTACTGCCACGAAAATCCGATCTCGCTCTCGCTCGACGACGAAAAGCGCGTGCTCGATCGCGGCACCGAAACGATCCGGCGCATCACGGGAAAGGCGCCGGAGGGCTTTCGCTCACCGGCCTGGGACTTGAGCCCGCACTCGCTCAGCCTGCTGCTCGAGCGCGGCTTCCTCTATGACAGCAGCCTGATGGGTAACGACTACACGCCATACTACTGCCGTATCGGCGACGTTCCGGCCAAGGACGGCCCCTACATCTTCGGGCGCGAGGTCGAGATGGTGGAATTGCCGGTCACCTGGGGACTCGACGACTTCCCCGCTTTCGAGTGGCTCTACGGCGTGAATCAGGGGCTCTCGTCGCCGTCGCAGGTTTACGAACGATGGGCCGGCGATTTCGACTATCTGTGCGATTTCGTCGGCGAGGGCGTGTATTGTCTGACGATGCATCCGCAGGTAATCGGCCGCGGCCATCGCCTGTTGATGCTCAACCGGCTGGTGGAGCATATGAAGGAGCGCGCGGGCGTGCGCTTCAGCACGATGGCGGACGTGGCGCGCGAGTGGAAACGCAAACATCCGCTCAAGGACACCCGAACCTCGCGATGAGCACGCGGACGGAATAAGAATGGCCTCGGCCATGCAGCTTTATGCTGGCTTCGCGTTGCTGGTGATCGCGATCATCGCGATCATCGTGCTGGCGGCGCTGGTGAGCAATCTGATCGGCGCGATGCGTCGTCGATTCGGGAGGACTCGATTTAGAGGGGCGCGCGCGCACGACGACTTTTCGGCAACCGCCTCGCGCTCGCGCCCCGCCCCTGGAGCATCGGCCACTCCGGCATCGCGTAGTGCTCCGCGATCGCCACGTTAAACGCGTTCCTCCGGGTCGCGGCGGCCATCATCGGGACCTGCGGAGTGCAATCTTGCTCGGGTTCGCTCGCTGGGTCTGCCGCTAAAGGGCGCGCAGGAATGCCACCAAATCCTGCTTCTCCTGCGCGGTCAGTTTGTCGCCGAGCACAGGTTGAAGAACTCGACTGTGTCGTCCAGCGTGAGCAAACGCTCGTCATGCAGATAGGGCGGGTTGTCCTTGACGCCGCGCAGCGCGAAGGTTTTGATCTTCCCGTCCCCGACCTCCATCAAGTAGTTGACCATTTCCGGCTTGAAGAACCGCTCCGTTTTGAGATCGTGCATCAGGTTGTCGGTGTAATAGGGCGGCTGATGGCAGCTCGCGCATTGGCCCTTGCCGAAGAAGATCTCCTGACCACGCATTTCGGCTGGCGTCGCCTTGGCGGGAATCGAGCTTGCCAAGCAAGTCGAGCTTGGGCGCGGGTGGGAAGTCCAGCATCTCTGAAGTCGGCATAATTCGACTGGCTCCGCGCTCGAGCGGGTTGACCCCTTCTTCGTAGCGATCACGATGTCGCCGTCGAAATAGGCGGTGCGCTGCTCGAACTGGGTGAAATCCTCGATCGTCTTCAGGGCACGCTGCGAGCCGAACAGCCGTTGAAAGTTCACGCCGCGGAGCGACACCGTCTTGAGGCGGTGACGGAACCACTCCGGGCGGGTATCGGGGGCGAGGTGTGTGGTGCCGTTCTGGTGGCCGTTCGCATGGCAATCGAAGCAGGCCGAACCGATGGCTGGGTATTGCCGACTTGCGATCGTCGGTGGCGTTGAACTGCTGCTGCGGGAACGGCGTCACCAACAAGCGCAGCCCTTCCAACTGCCGTGGCGTGAGAATGCCGTTGAACATCTCGAAGTAGTTGGTGAGCGAGATCAGCTTGCCCTGCGAGACATCGCCCAGATCGGGACGCGGGGTCAGGTACATGGCTGGCGGAAATGCGGCCAGGAAGCGTTCGGGCAGATCGAAATCGATGTCGAAGCGAGTCAGATCGCGGCCGTCCTGCCGCTTGATCGCGTCGATCTCGTCCTTCGGAAAGACAAAGCCGCCGGTAGGATGGATAGGGATGCGGCAGGGGGAGGAACCCCTTCGGCCATAGGCCTCGCTCACGGATATCATCCGGGCTCATCGCCGCGAGCTGATCCACCAGCCCGGATCCAGCTGACGCGCAATCCGCGCTTATTCCACGTTCCATCGTGACGCCTTGGGCAGGGTGATCGTTCAGGTCGTAGCGCTCCTCGAGCATAGCCTGATGTTCGCGTTCGATGCCTGGCTTGGCTGCCACGTCATGGGCCATTATGGCCGCGAAAGGCTGGTCGATGGCGATAGGCATGTAGCTGGTCAACCCGCGTGGCCCCTTGTAGTAGCCCTCGGTCCCCTTCAGGTACGGGTTCTGGAGCGCCCTTCTGGGACTCCTGCTGGGCGTCGGCGTGGACGAACGACAGAATCACGCTCACCAATAAAAGAACAATCCAAGCTCCGGTTGCTCGGTCTGATCATGGGTTTTCCTCTCTGCGGGATGTGCCTATCTCGACCGGTTGGCGCTGCGAGGGGAGGAGAAGTCCAGCGCCGATACTGGCCGCCCGGGATTTCTCCTTCTAATCTCCGATTTCAATTCGCCTTATAGATCCAAACGGCCGCACCCGGCAAGGTTTATCTATGAGTTCTGGAACGGTGAGTTCTGGATCTGATCGTAGAAGCTGCTCCGCTTGTAGTTGCGGATGAAGTAGGAACAGATGTCCTCGTTGCAGGTACCCTCGGTCGTCTGGGTCTTATGCTCGAAACCACCGAGAAAGGCCTTTGCAATATCCTGTTTGAAGTTGATGCGAGGGTATTGATCAACGATCTTCTTTCTCAAATCTTCCGGAAAGTGCTCATAACCGATACCCAGCACATCGAGTCCGACACCGTTGTACAGAAGCTCCACCTCGAGTGGCTTGTACGCGACGATACCCGGAGTGGTGTGTAGAGAGATGGCGTCCCAGGCCACTTGAATCCGGGCAGGCGGAACGTCGTGGTGCTCAAGGAACTGGCGAACGGCGTTGGCGCTGTCAGTGTGTTAGCGTGAGCCAACGATCTCAGAAGAGGAACCACGTCCGGCGCTCGGTCTCGTCTATCCAGTTCTCGATCAGACTGGCTGTAGCGACATCGTTATGCTTTTCGCACAACTCGTGCGCAGAACGCAGGTTACTTTGACTGCGTAACGGGTTGTGGAGAGTCAGCCACGATTCGCTGGCCGGGAGCGGGTGTGGTGAACTTGTTGACGGCGCTCTTCACGCCGTCATTTGTTCCATTGCCCCCCATCGAAGTCACCCAATAGTAATAAGTCGTCTGCGGTTTCAGGTATGGGATGCGTACGCGGAAAATCGTCTCTGGATGAGCGCGGTTAAGCCGAATGTGAGATTTCGCCGTCTGGTTAAGGGCGCTGGGATCCGTGCCGTAATGCGCGACTGCGAAATGCTCGTCGTCCCCACCAGGGTTGGTACTGGTCCACCGGACAATGGCCAAGTCGTCGAGCGCTATTTCAAGCGCTGGCCCTTTGATGATCTTAACGTGCTCAGCCCTCTTCGTCGGAGGAAGTATCTGAGCGGACGTTGGGCTGGACGAGAGTACACCACCGACTAAGGCCATGATCGCAAGTTTCGCAAAGTGCCTGGTCATAGAGAGGCCTCCAATCGCCTATTTCGCCGGAATGGCACGACAAGGAGCATGGCGTTCCACGCTCCTTGTCGCGCACGTCTCGTAGACTTGGATGGCACGTCCGGCGTCTACCGCTATGGAACAGGACTCGGCCCTGGCGTAGGCGCGACACCGCAGATAGCCGATGCGCAGGGCGGCAAAGGCGGAGTAGGAATGAGGAAGTCATTACCTTGAGTCGCAGCGGAACCGCCAGTCATGCATGTTCCTGTAAAGGTATTGATGTCGGGATACGGCGTAGTGAAGCCGTCGGTGAGCGTTTGCAGGAAAGCCACGATCTGGTTTTCCTCTGTGTCCGACAACATGAGATTTCCGACTGTCATGTCGATATTGTTCGGAACCTCGGGCTCCGGCCAGCAGTCCACCTTTTCTGTCTTTCCCGCCGGGCAGTGTCCCGACGTGACGCCAGGGAACGGAAACACGTCGCGCGTGTTGTAGAAATGGACGAGCTGTTTCAGGCTCTTGGCGTAGCCATTGTGAAAGAACTCTTTCTGGAAGTAGGGCCCGGGCGCCTCGGTGGTGGGACACTGTGGCGGTGCCAGGGCCACATTGCGCGCCGTCAGATGTCTGCATTTGGCCGTCGGAAGTTGGCGCGAATTGTATCCAGTCCGAGTTCGGATTGGTCGCAGGAGCCGAGGCCGCTTCTAAGGAAAGTGCCTAATCCCAAATCTCTGTAGCCGAAGCCGTAGGGATTAGGCGTGAACCCGAAGAAATCCGGCGTGGTCTCATAGAGCAGAGCAATCTCTGGGATTGAGCGGCAGGCCGAGATTGGCGTAGCCGAAGCAGGTGAACAGAGGCCTTGTAGCTTGCTGCTGCCCCGGTGTCGGTGCTGTTGGAGCGGTCCCCTCGGGCGGGGGTGGCGTAGGGGCGGTTGACCTGCCGTCCAGATGGCATGAGTTGCAATTCCCTTTGCCCTTGAACAGGTTGTAACCGGCCATCTCGTCCGAAGTCATAGTGTATTTGTTCTCCAGGAAGGCATCGAATTTCGACGAAAAAGCGCTAACATTTGGTGAGCGTTCGAAGAAGGAGAGGGACTGCCCCCAGTGATTGATAAACATCGTTGGCTTTGACGCGGTCTCGGGCGTTAGCTCAATTGGCGTGGCGTTCGTCGCCGAACACTGCCGCCCCTCCGGGGGTCTCGCAGATTTCCTCGGTGTCGTGTGGGAACTTGATATCCAGGGAGTCACCCCATATCTCCTCAAAGAGAGCCTTGTACGGCGCCGATCTGCAGCCGGAACGCGATGCAAGCCGTATCAGGAAAGCCCATTTCCTGGGTATCAACCGGAGGACCCTGTGCCTGCTGGGCGTCGGGACTCTGTAGCTTGTATCCAGTCGCGCGCGCATCCCAGAAGTTTCCGCCAAAGAACGCGCCCTGTTCTGTGTTGAACTCGAGAACAGGGAAATCGGGTGAATACGTATATCGCTGCGCAGTTCCGCTTGCCGGCCCGAAAGTGAAACGATCCGGGATACGCGACCATCGTCAGGTTGACGGACGGGATCGGTCCGCTAAAGCCGGCGTACGGCATGTGGCAGGAAGCGCAAGCCGTATTCTCGAAAGGAGACATGTTAAAGTCGAAATTCAACAGCTTGCCGAGTACTTCTACTCGCTTGATATCCGCTGCCATGAAGTATCGGGGGGTTGAGCCGTTACAAAAGTGAGCGGTGGCAAGCGCTTCGCCTGTGCCATGGCTTCATTTTCGATGAACTTGAATTTCGCGTTGGACCCTCATTATCTCCGAATCCAAATCGGACGGTAGAATGCCGGGCGGGTACGGGTTGTAGGCCGGCGGTGGCTTATCCTTATCCCGCTTTCCGCGTGTTCGTCTTGTGCTTTCACAGCGTGAGAGCCGACGATAATGGCTATCAGCCCCGCTGCGCACACTGCTGAAATGATGAGGATGATGCGCTTCATTTGCCCAAACCCCTTTTCCCCTGTTTGGCTTTTAGGACCGCTGTCAATCAAAGCTCAATCAGCAAAGCTATGTCATTAGCCACAAGTGAACCGGTTTCACACTTCGGTCAATAAATAAAAACGCCAATGGCAAATTAGATTGAACATTCAGCCTGTGATGGGTTATTGCGAACAATAGGGGACCTCTCAGATCCAAACCGAGTGTTTCATGGGGTCTGCTCTTCTGTGCATATTTGCGCACAAGACCACTAATTCGGCAGCCACGAGTCACCTATAAACCGAATTCCGTTCGATAATCGCATGCGGTCACATCGAATGTTCCAAAGGTTACTTGAATAACTAGACTTGAGGTTATTCGAATAGATAAAAAAGGATCACGACGCGCCCGCGCGTCGCAGTCGATCACTGTCGCGTCGTATTCGAAGAATCCGTGCGCTTCGAGCGCTACGCGTTTAGTTGGTCGAGCATCGATTTTGCGTCTTTGAGATCAGCGGTGTCGAAGCCCGCGTTGAACCAGCCATAGATCCCGGCAAGCATCGTGCGCGCTGCATTGCGGCGGTCCCGCGATGGCAACAGCCGCGCGAGGCTCGTCGTCGCGCGCAGTTCCCACGCTTTCGCGCTCATCTTTTGTGCGAGCGCGATGGATTCACGAAGTCGGCTTCAGCCAGTTCGGGTTGACCAGTCTTGCGTCGCAGTTTGCCACGTAGCCTGAGCGCCTCGGGCCGGTAAAAGAGGAGCTCTCTGGGGTTCGCCTGGAGCCCCTGTTCGACCGTTTCGAGCGCGTCGGTGATAGCGCCTTAGCGTTCCTGTGCCTCCGCCAGGGATGCGGTAATATAAGGGACGGTCAAGCGCATCCCGATCTCGAGCAAGCCAGCCAAGCCCTGGCGAATGAGCGCGATACCTTCGGTCGTGCGGCCTAGCTGCGCTCGCGCCTGACCGAGCACAAGTCGGGAAAATGGTATGGGCTGAGGAATTTGATATTTCTCCGCTAGCTCGAGTACAGCGGGACGTTCGAACGATCCCCCGTTTGCGCGAGCCCGGCCGCGTCAGCTCGCGGCGCGCCGCTCGCGCCATAGCCCAAGTTTCTCTTGCACCGGACGGTCCGAGAAACTGAAGAGCAGCGATTCGTCCGCCGCCTCGTGATGGTACTCGCGCCAGCTCGGGACCACGAAGACGTCATGCTGGCGCCACGCAAGCGCTTCTCCGCTGACTACCGTGCGCCCGTTGCCCTCGACCACGACGAAAACTGCGCTGTCGCTGGAGCGATACGGCGCGCCGCTGAAGCCGCGCGGCAAAAGCTGCATCGCGGTGCCCATCGTCGGCATCGCCCAATCGCCGGTCGCCGGATGGACGTAGCGCATTTTGAATCCGTGGCAGCGGTCGCGCTCACCGCCGCGGCTCATCTGTTCCAGCGCCTCGCGCGTGCGCTCGTAAGTGTAGTTGAGGATCGGGCTGGTCAGCCCGCGGCGCTCGTAATCCACTGGCAGGAGGCCACTTCCGAAACGGGCGATGGAATCGCCCTCGGGCCGCCCGGCCGGGAACCGGTCTTCGCCGTAGGCCTCGAAAAAAACCGCGTTGAGAAGATCGACCAGCGCGAGGTCGAGTCCGTCAAGCCAAACCATCGGCTCTTTGGTTTCGTTGCCATGGTCGTGCCAGGTCCACGACGGCGTGATCACGAAATCGCCCGGGCGCATCGTGGTTCGCTCGCCGTCGACCGCGGTGTAGGCGCCCTCGCCTTCGATGATGAAGCGCAGCGCGCTCTGGGTGTGGCGATGGCTCGGCGCGATCTCGCCCGGCAGGATGAGTTGCAGGCCGGCGAAGAGCGAATGCGTGATGCGCGGGGGCGAGTGCTCACGCAGCGCCGGGTTTTGGAGGATCAGCACGCGGCGCTCGGCCTCCGCCGCGGAGATCAGACGTCCCGCCTCCATCAGCATCGGGCGGATTTCGTCGTAATGCCACAACGCCATGGCCTCGGGAGGGCGCGGCTCGACGGATTGGATTCCCTTCAGCACCTCCCATAGCGGAGCGAGGCTGCTGGTCGCGATTCTGGCGTAAAAGGCCTCGCGCTCGGCTGTGTGTCGCGGCTCGGGCGGCATATTGCGTCACCTCCCCGGTTGGCTCGCATTATCGGGACAAAATTATCGCGATTGAGGCAAACAAGCGAGTGCAATGAACGGCTATGAGAACCATTGCACATAATCAAAGCATGTTGCGCCTATTGGAGACGCGATGAGCATCTTTGCTTGTATGTGGCTGACCACCTGTTAGCGGCAGCGACTCCGCTCGGCGCACGCAATTCAAGGTTTCGCAAAATTACAGCGGAAAGAATTTTCAAATTATCTTGTCTCCGTGCGGATTTTCGCGCAGAAAATATTTGAGTAATAGGGAGGAACCGGGCAAACTTAGGTGCGGTGGGGGGCCGCGCGCGCGATGGACGAGGAGGTACGCTTCCGTCTGCTCTATGATCTCGGTTGCGCATTCGCCGCGCGCATCGAGATCGATCAACTGATCCCCTTGGTGGTGACCAAGTGCCGCGAGGCGCTCGACGCTGAAGGCGCGTCGGTCCTGCTGCTCGACGACGAGCGCAAGGAGCTTTACTTCCCCTACATCTCTGAAGAAGACCCGGTAGTGGCGGAGCGGCTTGTGCGGCTGCGCTTTTCGGCTGAACTGGGAATCGCGGCCGCCGCGTTGAAGGGCGGCAAAGCGCTGGTGGTGAACGACGCGCAGAACGATCCTCGCCTCTACCACGGGATCGACAAGATGACCGGCCTCGTTACGCGCAACGTCCTGGCCGCTCCGCTTTCGACGCGTCAGGGAACGATCGGCGTGGTCGAGGTGGTGAACGGGCGCGGCGCCAAAGGATTCACCGCCGACGACCTGTCATTTCTCGAGGCCATCTCAGGCAGCATCGCGATCGCGATCGAGAATGCGCGGCTCTACACCCAGGTGCGCGAGTCCGAGGCCAGCCTGCAAACCCAGGTCGGCGCGCTGCGCCGCGATCTCGCGCGCCACGACGCTTTCACCGAGATCGTCGGCACCGGGCCTGCGATGGCGGAGGTGCTGCGGCTGATGGATACCGCGGCCGCGTCGTCGATCACGGTGCTCATCCTCGGCGAGACCGGGACCGGCAAGGAACTGGTTGCGCGCGGACTGCATCGCGCGAGCGCGCGCAGCGAGCATCCATTCCTCGCGCTCAACTGTGCCGCGATGCCCGAGCCGCTGCTCGAGAGCGAACTCTTCGGCCATCGGCGCGGCGCATTTACCGGGGCCATCCGCGACAACCCAGGGCTGTTTCGTGCGGCGGCGGGCGGCGTGGTTTTTCTTGACGAAGTCGCCGACATGCCGTTGCCGATGCAGGCCAAGCTGTTGCGCGTGCTCGAGGAACAGGAAGTCGTGCCGGTGGGCGATAGCTTTCCGCGCAAGGTCGACGTGCGCGTCTTGTCCGCGACCAACCGCGACCCGCGAGCGGAGGTGGCGGCGGGCAGGTTCCGCGAGGATTTGTATTACCGCCTCGCGGTTTTCCCGATCGCGCTGCCGCCGCTGCGAGAGCGCCGCGAAGATATCCCGCTTTTGGCCACGCGCTTCCTCGCCATCGCAGCCGAGCAGCAGCGCAAACCGATCGCCGGCCTCGATCCGGCGGCGCTCGAATTGCTGACGCAGTACGGATGGCCCGGCAACGTGCGTGAACTTCGTAACGAGATCGATCGTGCAGTGGCGCTGGCGCGCGCAAGCGCGATCATCGCGCCCGAGCATCTCTCCGCCTCGTTACGCGCGCCGGGCGCGCTCACCAATGGTGCGCCGGCGAATCATGCGCAGCCTCGAGGCGCCTATCGAGGCGTACCGATGGCCGCCGCCGCTCCCGCGCCACCCGAAAGTCAGGATGCCAGGGGTGACGACGCCAAGGGTCCGCTGCGCCGGGCACGCGCGGCTTTCGAGGCGGATTTCATCGCTAAGGTCCTCGACGAGCACCGGGGCAATGTCTCGCGGGCGGCAGTCGCGTTGGGGCTTTCGCGCGCGTCACTGCAAAAAAAAATGAAGGAGTATGCTCTGCGCTAAAAAGTAGCAGTGCCAAGATTAGTGGCATGGCGGGAAGGTAAATCTATCCAGGCGGCTCGATGAGAAAGCGCGTAGTTGTGGGAGAAACAAGCCTTTGGCTTTGATCAATACGATGGTATTTATCTTGCTGCTGGAGTTGGGGGGGACGTCGTGAGCGTTGCAAGCGAGGGGGGCTGGTTGGGCGGGGTGGCGGCCGTTAAATTCCGACGCTCGGCGAGGCGCAAACTTCGTGCGTAACGAAAAGGATCAGGGGGAACCAATGAGCGTCGGATCTTCAAGTAACAGCAGCGGACGGGAAGTTCTCGAATTGGAGCGCGATCAGTTGGTGGTCGAACTTTGTCGCCCCAAACAACCCCGGCTGCGGGTGCTAGTGGTCGAGGATGAACCTGATGCGCAGACTCTGCTCAGGTTCATCCTGGAGCCCAAGTATGAAGTCATCACCGCCTCGTCGGGCGAAGAGATGCGCCGTCAGCTCGAGGCTCATCCCGAGCGCGTAAGCCTGGTGCTGATGGACCTCAAGCTCGAGGGCGAAGAAGATGGCGTCACGCTGACCAAGCATCTGCGCAAGGAAAGCCGATGGAAGGGCATCCCGATCGTCGCGCTTACCGCTTGCGCGACCGGCGATGATTTGCGCCGCGCGGTCGAGGCTGGATGCGACGATTACGTCCCGAAGCCATTCTACCGCCGGCAACTTACGGCGTTGGTCGAACGGCTGATCGATAATGCTCAACGCTCCGAGGTTTCCGGCTCGTAGCGAGCACCTCGAAGGAAACTAAAACCCTTCCGCTGCACGAAAGGGAGTGCAGACTACCTGGCTCCCTTTTCATTTCTGCCGGGCATTTGCAGGGCCGTTCCGTAAACGGCCCTTTTTTCATTTCCTTTCTCCCAGCGGAGTCTCATACGGTGCCGAAAATCACCCGCCGCGTGTGACGCGCGATCATCAAATCCTCGTTGGTCGGAATGACGCGCACCGTGCATGGACTCGCCGGCGCACTGATCGGATCGGCATGCGCCTCGTTGCGCTGCCGATCCAGGTTGATTCCCAGATACTCAAGGGCGCGGCAGACCTCGAACCTGACCGGCGCGGCCCGCTCTCCGATACCGGCGGTGAAGACCAGCAGATCGAGGCCGCCGAGCACTGCCGCCAGCGCTCCGATTTGCTTGCGCATCTGGTAGCAGAACATCTCGATCGCAAGCGCAGCATTCGGCTCCGCCGCTCTTTTTGCGAGTAGCGTCTTCACGTCGGAACTGATGGCCGAGACGCCGAGCAGGCCCGACTCATGATTGACGACCCGCTCCAGGCGCCGGCCGTCATAGCCCTTTTGATTGATGAGATAAACCAAGAGGCCGGGATCCAGGTCGCCGCTGCGCGTTCCCATCATGAAGCCGCCGGTCGGCGTGAACCCCATCGTGGTGTCGACCGGACGCCCCTTTTGCACGGCCACCATACTGGCGCCGTTTCCGAGATGCGCGATCACGATGCGCGCCGGAGCCGCGGGGCCGAGAGTTGCCATGATGTATTCGTAGGAGATCCCGTGAAAGCCGTAACGGCAGATTCCCTCGTCCCACAGCGCGCGCGGCAGCGCGAAGCGGCGCGCGACCTCGGGCATCTGCCGATGAAAGCCGGTGTCGAAGCACACCACTTGCGCGACGCCGGGAAATCGCGAGGCCAGCGCCTCGATTCCCTCGATCTCAACCGGAATGTGCAGCGGCGCGAACGGAATCAGACTGCGCAACGCCTCGATGAGATCGGGCGTCACGCGTTCCGGATCGAAGTGATTCGGACCGCCATGGACCACACGATGGCCGATCGCATCGGGGCGCGGCAGCCGCAGGCGCTCCATCTCGTCGAAGAGCGCGCCGAGCGCGTCCATCGATCGCGGAAAACTCCGCTCGGCGTCGCTGAGCGTCTTCGCGCCGCCATCCCTGATCCAAAGCCGTCCGTTGCCGAGTCCGATCCCTTCCGCGGCCCCCTCCGCAAGCAGCTTTTCTCCGTCGGCGGAAAGGCGATTAAGCGCAAACTTGTCCGAGGAAGACCCGCTGTTGAAGGAAAGGATGATGTGCGAACGATTCACCGCGCGCGATGCCTCCGATACGGCCGAGGCTAATCTGCGATCCTCAAAGCGGCCATTTCCAATCGCGAATCTCGGGCTTGTCGATACCATTGGCCAGGGCGTAGTCGAGGTTCTCGCAAATCTGGTCCTTCAGCCAATCCTTGACGTGAGCGCCGGTGACCTGAAGCCGGGGCACGCGATCGATCGCGTCGATCGCGAGGTCGAAGCGGTCGGTCTGGTTTTCGATCGCGAGCTGGAGCGGAGTGTTGATGCTCCCGAATTCCTTGTAGCCGCGCACGTGCAGGTTGGCATGATTGGCTCTGCGGTAGGCTAGTTTGTGAATCAGCGACGCATATCCGTGAAAATTGAAGATGACCGGCTTGTCGAGAGTGAACAGGCTATCGAAATCGCGGTCGCTAAGCCCGTGCGGATGTTCGCTGCTCGGTTGCAGTTTGAACAGGTCCACGACGTTGACGAAGCGGATTTTCAGGTCGGGAATTTTTTCGCGCAGTAGCGCCACCGCCGCGAGCGCCTCGATAGTCGCGATGTCGCCCGCGCTCGCGATCACCACGTCAGGCTCGACGTCCTGGTCACTACTGGCCCATGACCACAGTCCGATTCCTTTGCTGCAATGTTTGACCGCCGACTCGATATCGAGAAACTGCGGGTGTGCCTGCTTGTCGGCGACGATGACGTTGATGTAGTCGGTGGCGCGCAGGCAGTGATCCGCGACGCTCAACAGGCAGTTGGCGTCGGGCGGCAGGTAAATTCGCGTAACCCGCGGGCTCTTGTTGGTGACCACGTCGATGAAGCCCGGGTCCTGATGCGTGAAGCCGTTATGATCCTGACGCCACACGGTGGAACTGATCAGGATGTTGAGCGAGGAAACCGGCGCGCGCCAGGAAACTTCGGTCTTCGCCTTCTCCAGCCACTTGGCGTGCTGGTTCACCATCGAATCGACGATATGCGCGAAGGCCTCGTAGGTGTTGAAGAGCACGTGGCGGCCGGTCAGCACGTAACCTTCCATCCAGCCCTCGAGCGTGTGCTCGCTCAGCATCTCCATCACGCGTCCGTCGGGAGAGAGTTCGCCGCCGTCCGCATCCTCGGGTTTCATTTCGCCGAGCCAGGTCTTGCGGCTAGCCTCATAGATCGCCTGCAAGCGGTTCGACGCGGTCTCGTCGGGGCCGAAGACCCGGAAATTGTCCATGTTGTCGCGCATCACGTCGCGCAAAAACTGCCCCAGCACGTAAGTGTTCTCAACCGCCGACTGCCCGGGCCGGGCGACTTCGACGCGGTAATTGCGAAAGTCCGGCATGCGCAAGGGCCGGCGCAACAGGCCGCCGTTGGCGTGCGGGTTCGCGCTGATGCGGCGGTTGCCGGCCGGCGCGAGTGCCTTCAATTCAGGAATCAGCCGGCCCTTCGCGTCGAAGAGATCGTGCGGGCGGTAGCTCAGCATCCAGTGCTCGAGCAGCTTGAGATGCGCGGGATTTGAAACGACGTCGGTTATCGGCACCTGATGCGCCCGCCAGTGAACCCTCGACGCGATGGCCGTCGACCTCCTTCGGCGCGGTCCAGCCTTTGGGCGTGCGCAGGATTATCATCGGCCAGCGCGGCCGGCGCGGAACTCCGCTTCGCCGCGCCTCGTCCTGGATCGCGCGGATCTCGATGATGCAACGCTCCAGCGTGGACGCCATCACGCTGATGCATCGCCGGTGGAGCGTCGCCCTCGACCACGTAAGGCGTGTAGCCGTAGCCGGCGAACAAATGCTCGAGCTCCTCGGCCGGGATGCGCGCGAGAATCGTGGGGTTGGCAATCTTGTAGCCGTTCAGATGCAGAATCGGCAGCACGGCGCCGTCGCGGATCGGGTTGAGGAATTTGTTCGAGTGCCATGAGGTCGCGAGCGGGCCGGTCTCCGCTTCGCCGTCGCCCACCACCGCGGCCACGATCAGATCGGGATTGTCGAACGCCGCGCCGTAGGCATGCGACAGGCTGTAGCCAAGTTCTCCGCCCTCATGAATCGAGCCCGGGGTCTCCGGCGTGCAATGACTGCCGATTCCTCCGGGAAAGGAAAAGAGCTTGAAGAACTGTCGCAGGCCTTCCTCGTCCTGGCTTCGATCGGGATAGACCTCCGTGTAGACGCCTTCGAGATAACTGTTGGCGAGCATCGCAGGCGCGCCATGGCCGGGGCCCGAGATGTAGAGCACGTTGAGGTCATACTCGCGGATGAGCCGGTTAAGGTGCACCCAGATGAAACTCTGGCCGGGGTCTGAACCCCAGTGACCGAGCAGGCGATTCTTGATGTGCTCGGGCTTAAGCGGCTCCCTCAGCAGCGGGTTGTCTCGCAGGTAGATCATCCCTACGGCAAGGTAGTTGCAGGCGCGCCAATACGCGTCGATCAATTCTATTTGCCTGGTCGAAAGAGTAGCGGACATGCCGAGTCCTCTGCCGCAGGATGGCGGTTGCGAATCTGAGATCCAAGGATGGGTGTTTCAGCTTTGCCCAATCGCTGAGGCCGGGCAATAAGGCGCGGCGCTATAAAGCTGCCGACGCACGATGGCTACGCAACATCGGCAGGTGGTTAAAGGCTGGTGAAAATGTGCCAGAGGGAACAAAGCAATTTGACCGTTTGCAGATAAAAATGCATTGGTATGACGCTGACAGTGCGCGGCCATCGTTTGATAGTGCTCAATTGTTACAGGGCGATGAAATGAGGCGTCGCAGCGGAGCATCCGGCTAAGCCTCGCCGAATTCCCGCGACGCATGGGGCGCAGGACCTAACGACATGGTGCCGCATCCGTGATCGACAAACTAAGGGCTGGCGCGGAGCGCGCCTGGGCCGAGACTCTTGGCCGGTTCGGCTTTAGCCGATCGCGATGGTTTCGGCGGACCTGCAAAACCGTCGTCATCGTGCTCCTCGTTTTCAGCCTCGTAGGCTTTGTCGGCGTGCCGCTGATCGCGCAATACGTCGTGGCCGGCCGCCTTGCCGCCAGTCTCCACCGCCCCGTCAGCATGGCGAAAGTCCGCTTCAATCCTTACAGGCTGCGGCTCAGTATTAAAAAACTGCATATCGGCGATCGCGACACATCCGACCCCTTCGTCGACATCCGGCATATCCTGGTCAGGGTTTCGTGGAGCTCGTTGTTTCGCCTTGCGCCAGTGGTCGGTGAAGTGGCGGTCGATCATCCCGCCTTTCATATCGTTCGCACAGCCGAGCAGCGTTTCAATTTCTCCGACCTGCTCGAGAGTTCCGGCCCCACTCCTCTGCCCACGCCAACACCGAGCGCGCCCGCCAAGTCGCAGCGCTTCGCGGTATCCAACATTCAGATTCACGAGGGCGAAGTACACTTCGACGACAAGGTGCTGAAGGGGCAGCACGTCATCAAACACCTGGAGCTTGACGTCCCGTTTATCGCCAATCTGCCCGCGGACGTGAACATCTTCGTGCAGCCGCTTCTGCAGATGGTGATCGACGGCAGTCCGGTGCGAATCGCGGGCAAGGCCAAGCCGTTCGCCGTCCCGCCCGAGTCGGTAGTCGATCTCAACCTGCACCAGTTTGGTCTTCCGCTCTATGTCGGCTACGTACCGGTTAAGCTCCCGGTCAAGATCCCGCAGGGAATGCTCTCCTCGCGCTTGCAGGTGCATTTTGTCAACGCCGCGAGCGCTCCGGAGATCCGCGTGAGCGGAGAGATGGCGCTCGATCAGATCGACGTGCGCGATTCCGCCAATGCGCCGATCGCGGGATTCAAACACATGTCGATGGTGCTGACCGAGCTCAAGCCGCTGGAGCACGTCACGCACCTGGGCAAGATTTATCTTGACGGCCTGATGGTGCACGTGGTGCGCAACCCCGACGGCACGATCAATCTTGTCTCGCTGGCGGCAAGCAAACCTGCCCCGGCAGCCGCTGTCGCGCAGGCCACGCCCAGGGCGGCGGCCGCGAGCCTCGCGGCCGCGAAGCCATCGGCGATGCCGAGTCCGAGAGCCGCCAAGCCATCGGCGCCGCCGAACCCAGCGGCCGCAGTGACCGTCTCCGCCGCGCAAAGCCCGACCGCCGTGACGACCGCCGCCCCGGCGGCGGTCGTCACGGCTGCCAAGCCGTCGGCGCCGCGAAGCCCGGCGGCTGCACCGACGGTGGCGGCTGTGGCGCCGAGCCCCGCGGCGGCAAAGACGGCCGCCGCGGCGCAGACTCCCGCCGTCACGCCGACGCCGGCGGCGAATACCGCGCAGCTAACCGCGAACGCTCCGCCCGGCGCATCGAGCACGCCGCAACCTGCGGCGTCCACAGCCCAACCAGCCGCTCCCAACGACGTATCGCTTGAAGAATTGGCGCTGACCAACGCCACGGTGGAGATAACCGACAAGAGCGTCGCGCCGCCCGCGACGCTCGTACTGCGCAACCTGCACGTCGGGCTCAAGGACCTACGGACCGTCGGCCAGAAGGCACCGGCTCCGTATGAGCTAGGAACGACGCTTGGCGGCGGCGGTACGATCGCGGTCAAAGGAGCGCTCGACCTCGCGCGGTCACAGGCTACGACCGACGTCACGCTCGAAGCGATCGACCTTCCGGCGCTGCAGGGCTTCGCGCAGTCGGCTCTGGCGGCTACGGTCATGTCCGGCAAGCTGACCGCGCACGCCAACGTCCAGACTCTGTTCGCCACCGGCAAGTTCAACCTGCATGCCGCGCCGGTGAGCATCTCGTTCGACAAGTTCGAGTTGCGCGCTCCGCAAGAGAAAGTAGATCCGATCGGATGGAACAAGCTAAGCGCATCGATCGGGCAGGTCGATCTCGCGACCCGCCAGGCGACGGTCACCGAAGTGCGCTCCGACGGGCTGCATATGTTCGTCCGGCGCGAGCGCAACGGCGAGTTGAGCGTGGCCTCGCTGATGCGCGGAGCCGCGTCGCCCGAGCCGACGCCCGCCGCCGTCGTCGTCGCGCCGCAGCGCGTCCGCGCCGCGGCGCGACGGCACGAAAGGAAGCCGGCAACGCGCGAGGAGCGCGCTGCCGCCGCGCCGGCGCGCGAGCGCCGCGCCATCGAACGAACCGCGCGCGAGCGGCGCAGGCGCGCGTCGCGCGCTGCTACGCCGCCCGCGCCGGCGCCGCCGTCCGGGGGATGGCGCTACCAGGTCGCATCGGTGGCGCTCGAAAAGACTGAAATTCGTGTCGAGGACGACATGATGCCGCGCCAGGTCGTAGTGGCCGTCGCGCCGCTCAACCTTCACGTGAAGAACGTGTCGAACGATCTCGCCAAGCCGATCGCGCTCGACCTCGACGGTGTGCTCGACCGCAAGGGCAGCTTCAAAGTGACGGGAACGGCCGCGCCGGTGCCGCTCAAGCTCAATCTTCGCATCGTCACCCGCCGCCTCGACCTGGCGCCGTTCGATCCTTACGTTACCAGCCGTCTCAACACCAAGATCTCCAAAGCGGCGTTGACGATGAATGGCGCGGTCGCACTGGACAACGAGCGCAAGGTGATGCGCGTCAGCTACCGCGGCGACGCCGCGCTCGTCAGCGTGGGGATGCTCGATAAGGTAACCAACGACAGTTTTCTGCGTTGGAATTCCTTCAGTGCGAGCGGAATCAATTTCGCCCTGGGTTCGGGCCCGCCGAAGGTCCACGTCGCGGCGCTGGACCTCGGCAACTTCTACGCGCGCGTCATTCTCAATGCCGACGGCCGCCTGAACCTGCGTGACGTTACGACGAGTCCGGAGGAGGCGCGGACCTCGCTCACGCGAGCGCACGGAGCCCCGGGCGCTATCGGGGCCGTGCCAACGCCTGTGCTGACACCAACACCGCCGCCAACACCCTCGCCATCGCCCACGCCGAGTCCCGCCGCCACAGCCGGCGCGCCCGGCGCAGCCGCGGCAAGTCCGGCCGTAGCGCCGAGCCCGGCTCCGCTTCCGGCTGACGTCGCAATCGGACGGATTACGCTTCACGGCGGCCAAGTCAATTACACCGACAACTTCATCAAGCCCAACTACTCGGCCAACCTCACCCAGATGAATGGGAAGGTGGGAACCTTCGGCACCGGCACGACCACGCCGGCCGACGTCGAACTCGACGGAAAGCTTAACGATAACGGGCCGCTGACCATCAGTGGATCGATAAATCCGCTCACCCCGCTGGCGTCGGTCGATATCAAGGCCAAGGCCGAGAACGTGGAGTTGACCGACCTCTCGGCCTACTCGACCAAGTACACCGGCTATCCAATAACCAAGGGCACGTTGATGGTCGACGTGCATTACATTCTCGCCGAGCAGAAACTCACTGCCGAGAACCATATCTTCATCGACCAACTGACCTTCGGCGACAAGGTGGAAAGCCCCACCGCGATGAATCTGCCGATTCGCCTTGCGGTTGCGCTACTCAAGAACTCCAAGGGCCAGATCGATCTGCGTCTTCCGGTGTCCGGCTCGCTGTCGGACCCGCAATTCAGCGTCGGCGGAATCGTACTGCACGCCCTCGTGGGACTCATCATGCGGGCGGTGACCTCGCCCTTCAGCCTGATCGCTTCGGCGGTCGGCGGTGGCGGCGGCGGGGGCGGCGAGGATCTGAACTACGTGGTGTTCTCACCCGGATGGGCATCCATAACCCCGGCCGCGAGGAGCAAGCTGGACACGGTCGCCAAGGCGCTGCAGGCGCGGCCCGCGCTGAAGCTCAACATCTGCGGACGCGTCGATCCGAAGTTCGATCGCGCGGGCTTGCCCGAGGCGCTGGTCGCGCAGAGTGTCGCGAAACAGAAAGTGCTGGACTCGGACGAAAAAACGGCCGACGTCGACCTGGCGAGCATCCAGATCACGCCGGACGAATACAACAAGTACTTAAAGCGCGCCTACAAGGCGGCGAAATTCGATAAGCCTCGCGATCTGCTCGGCCTGGACAAATCGCTGCCGCCCGACGAGATGAAAAAACTGATGATCGCGAACACCAAGGTCACCGACGCCGACCTAAAGCAACTTGCCGAAGCGCGCGCCAATGCGGTGCGCAAGGCGCTCAGCGGGAAGATCGATCCGGCGCGGCTGGTGGTGGTGGCGCCCAAGCTGAACGCCGACGGCATCAAGGACAATGGCAAGACCACGCGCGCCGATCTCGCGCCCGAATGAGCGAGTGTAAGTAGCAACAACCTTCAGCGCGGAGCGAAGGCCTCCAGCGCGCGCTCATCGGGCAGCGGAACGTCGTCGCAGCGCAGCGGCATCATGCAGACATGATTCGCGCCGGCCGCGAGTTGAGCGTCGATCCGCTCCTTGATCTTGTCCTCACTGCCCCACGCGACCACTGCATCGATCAGACGATCGCTGCATCCGTTCTCGAAATCCGCTGCCGTGAAGCCCTGCGCGATAAGGATCCGGCGATAGTTATCCTGGTTGGCGTAGAAGCTCAGATGCTCGCGAGCGCGGGCGCGCGCCTTGGCGGCGTCGCGTTCGAGGATGACCACCACGCTCGCGCACACCCATTTGTCGGGTCCCATGATCTCGCGCGCCTGCTTGGTATGCGGAGGAAGACACATGTAGGTATGCGTGCCCTGGGCCTCGCGCGCGGCCAGGCCAAGCGATTTCGGATGCAGCGCCGCGATCACCAGCGGCGGCTCGACTTTCGGCGCGACCGCCTTGTAGAGCGTCGACTTCATCCGCGGGATGTATTCGCTGAGATAGCTGAAGGGCTTGACGTACTTGTGCCCGCGCAGATCCTCGACCAGCGAGCGATGGCTTACGCCTATGCCGAGGATGAAGCGCTCGGGCGCAAGTTCGGCCAGCGTCTTCGCCGCCACGGCCATCGTCATCGGATCGCGCACCCAGACGTTCGCGATACCGGTCGCGTAAATCAGGCTATCGGTGTTCGCGAGCACGTAGCCGCCATGCGCGAACGGCTCACGTCCCCACGCCTCGGGTGACCAGATGACCTTGTAGCCCATCCGCTCGACCCGGCGGCAAAACGCGGCGCTCTCCGGCGCGGGCATCGCATCCATGAAACAGAACGCACCCAGCTTGCCGATTTCCATCGCATCTCTCCTTCGCAGTTATTTTTGCTTCGGGCTACAGACCGAGCAGCGTGAACGGCTGCCCCATTTCCTCGATCTGTCCCTGGTATTTGCCGTCGAGCGCCGAAAATACCTGAATCACTCCTTCATGCGTGGACGCCGCGAACAGGAGCGGCTTGCTGTCCTGGGTCACTCGAATCGAGTTTGCCTCGACCGGCAGCGGAATCCGCGCGACGCGGCTGTGCTGGTCCACGTTGAATTCCCACACTTCGGTCCCGGGCTTCTTGTGCGTCCACTCGCCCCCACGATGCATCAAGACAAAAATCATATGGTCTTGCGCATAGTAGGATAGCGGCTGCCATCCGCCCGGCCGCCATCCCTCCTCCTTGTCCTTGTCCGTCAGCAGCGGCCACGATCCGCCGGGGTTCGACGGATTCGACGACATGTCCATCGGATAGGCAATCCCGTGGTAGCTGACAAAGTAAGCCTGCTTATCGATCATCGCCGGCAAAGCGAAGACCGGGTCTTTTTCGACGTCGAAAAACGGCTTCTCAGTACGCTTCTGCTCGGTGGTCTTGCCGTCGTCGTCGAATTGCGTGGTCAGCATCGCGCCGTCGGCACATACCGAGGCGAACTCGCGCGCCCCGAAAATCAGAATCTCGGAACATCCCGGAGTCTGGATCTCGCCCGCGACCTTGCCGCCCTGCAGATCGACCGCGGTCACCGAAGTTGCCGGAGTCAGGTTCGAGTAGAGCAGAAACCGCCCGTCGGGAGTGACGTTCATCGCCGTCGGGTCCTGGACCGCGAGCTGGCGCTTGTTGGGAATCACAATCTCCGAGACCGGCGCGAGCTTGTGCGCGTCATGGATCGTTATCGTGTCGGTGCGATCGCCGCGAATCGCGCGCGAGTAGAAGGTGTCCGCGGTGTAGAACTGCTTGTGGTCGGGGGAGGCCGCGAACATCGCGGTTAGTCCGCCGGTGATCGTGCCCAATACCTTCAATGAATCGCCATCGATAAGCGTGATCGGCGTGACCATAATCGAGCCGCCGAACGAGGTCGCCGCAATCCAGTGGGGCGCGACCGGCGGCAGCTCCAAGATGGTGACCTGTTCCTGCGGGGGCATCTGCGCAAGCGCTCCCGTTACTTCACAAACCGCAACGCCCAGAAGGATCGCAGCTATCCGCGCAAACCGTTTCATCATGGATTTCATGTGACCTCTCAAGCCGCGCAGCGTAGCATGAGCCGGCCGCCCGGCGTAAACGATCGTTTTCGGTTTGGCGCGCGGAGGACCGCGCGACGTCCGTCGACTCGCGCAGCGCTCGCTCAGGATGACGGAAGAAGAGATCAGGTGCGGGGCGCGGCGTTCATCGCTTGCCCGTCCGCTGACACGCGGCGACGCCGGCGATCGCTTACGGCTTATAAAGCTGGGGAAACTTTTCGCGCAGCAGATCGAGCTTGGGCAGATCGTTGATCACGATATAGGGGTTGTCAGGATGCCGTTCGAGGTAGTCCTGATGGTACGCCTCGGCTGGATAGAAACCCTTGAGCGGAACTACCTGGGTGACGATAGGCTCGGGGAACGCCTTCGCGTGATCGAGTTGAGCGATATAGTCGTCGGCGATCTTTTTTTGCTCCGCATTCGTAAAGAAGATCGCCGAGCGGTATTGCGTTCCCGAATCGGGACCCTGCCGGTTGAGTTCCGTCGGATCGTGCGCGGCGTAAAAGAACACCTTGAGCAGATCGTTGTAGGACACCTGCGACGGATCGTAAGTGATCTGCACGGATTCCGCGTGCCCGGTCGTCCCAGTGCTCACGACCTCGTACTCGGCGGTTAAGGCTCCTCCACCCGCATAGCCGGAGACTACTCGCGATACGCCCTTGACGTGCTTGAAGACGGCGTCCACACCCCAGAAACATCCGCCGGCGAAGACCGCCGTCTGCTGCGTGCCGGCGCTTTGGGACGCGTTGTCAGCCGCCTTAGCCGATACGGCTGCAACCGCCGCAAGCGCCGCTATCGCAAGCAGCGCAACGAAGGAGAAATTTCGGAAACGACGATTCATCATAGTCGATTACGCGCGCGAGCCCGTGTATTTGGGCGAGCGCTGGCCTCACAATATTGTTCTCCCGAAAACAGGGAAAGTTACACTTGCGAGTCATACTGGTCGAACGCGCGGGCGAAAGCGGAGCCACACGGCGCCTGCCAGGGCGGAAAGCGCGGTCATCCCCAGCGCGGGCAGCAGATGCCAGGTGACAAGATGCAACGGTTCGTCGATCGAGCATCCGATTCGCATCAGCGCGAAGGAAAAGAGCAGAGCGGCCGCACCGGTCAAGGCTCCGGCGGCGGCGCCGCGCATCGGAGCGCCCCGCTTCACACCCCACCAGAGCGCGAGCCACGGCAATGCAGCGAGGATGCAGGTCTGCACTGCGCATCCGATTCCCACGTGCAGGAATTCGCCCAGCGGATAGTCCGTGCGCGCGGGTTCGCCAACCGCCATCAGCGCGGTTCCAATCAGCACCAGCACGACAGCGAGCGCGACTTCACGCGGACCGGCGCTCCGCCCCGGAATAGCCACGCGCAATGCCATCATCGCCGCGAGCGTCGCGGCGGCGGCGAAGAACACTACCTCCAGTGCGTAGTCGAGATGACCGAGCTTGCGCATGAAGTCGTTGCCGGTATGCGTTGCGACCCACACCAGCACGATCGACTCCAGCAATAGCCAAAGCCCCAGGCGCACGCTGACCGGCCACAAAGGCCGCACCGGCTTAACGGCGGCGGCGAGCGCCTCGACCAGCAGGCGATGGCGCTCGGCGTGAGGCATTTGCGACGCGTCAGCCACCTTTACTCACCTTCTCCGCCGATCAGTTTCCGTAACGCCTTGTATGCGCGATGCGCCCGCACCTTCAGCGCGCCGACCGAGACGCCGGCGCGCCCCGCCGCGTCCTCCAGCGTCAGTCCGTCGAGTTTGAGCATCGCGAACGCCTCGCGCTGCGCCGGCGGAAGGCTATTCAGGAGCCGCTCAACATCAGGTGCGGGCGCGGGTGAGTCGCTTTCGCGCTCGGGCAAGTCGGCCGTCAGCTCTTCCCAACTCGCGCGCGACCAGCGCCGCCGCAAGTGGTCGGCCGCGACGTTGCGCGCGATCGCGAATAGCCATGGCTCGAGCGGACGGCCTCGCTCGTAGGTGTGGCGCGCCTGGAACAGCGCCATGAAGGTTTCCTGGTAAACGTCGTCGACTTCGTCGATCGCAACGCGCGCGCGCAAGAAGCGAGTCACCGCCGGACCGACATCGTCGAGCAAAAGCCGGCAGGCCTCGGCGTCACCCCGCTGCAAACGCTCCATCAGATGCGCGCGCATCCGGCTGCGCTGGAGCCGCTCGGCCTCGTCGACCTTTTTCATTCCCGCGGCGCTGCCATTCGTCTTATCGATCTTGTCGATTTTGGCGCCGAGGCCGCCCAAGCGACGCTCGACCCACGATTCAGGCATATAAGGACAGCACGGAGCGCCGCCTGCCGCAACAAACGCCGCCGCCACCAGGCGTTCGCCGCGAATGGGCGGCAGATTCAAGCCTGCGCGGATGCGCGTGGCAAACAATCGCGCTGGCGATCGCGAGAACGATTGCCGAGAAGATTGCGAGAATCTTTGCGAGAATTTCTGATTGACCGTGGAAGTCAAAGCTCCCCGGCTCGTGTGAGCGCCACGGATCCTTCAGCACGGTGATCGGACGAGAAGGCGCGGTCGGCAAGCTGCTTAAGCGAGAGACGATTCATTTGGGTCCAGAGTCCTCAGTTTAGAATTCTCGCGCGCGGGCAATTAGTTACGCCGCCCGCAGCGTCAACGCGCCGGCGGCCTGTAACTTTCGACCGGACCGGCAGTACTCCCAAAGGTGAATGCAAATTCGTGATGCAGCTTCGGTCAGAAACGCGAAAGGAGTCCGGAGAAATGAAATCGACAAGAAACGGTGCGCTGTTGGCCTCCGCGGCGGCGATGATGTTCATCGCGGGCACCGCGATCGCGCAGGGAACCTCGTCCATGAGCGGCCCCGGTGCGATGAGCGCGCAGACCGCGAAGGTGAAATGCGTCGGGGCGAACGACTGCAAGGGTCATGGCGCGTGCAAGAGCGCGCAAAACGATTGCAAGGGTCAGAACTCCTGCAAGGGCAAGGGGTTCATCCACACCTCGAGCACCAAGGAATGCTCGGACAAGGGCGGAAAGCCCCACGCGCTGTAGCGACGAACGGGTGGCCGCGCGCGTATCATCTCCGCGCGCGTTCAGCTCGCGATGATGTTTGAGTGGAACAAGGGCGGCCCCGGCGGGGATAACACCGCGCCCGAACGCCGGGCCGCCCTTGCGATGTAGCGTCGCGCGCGGCCGCGCGCGTCTCATCTCACACGCGTGCCGTCTGGCTATTGCGTCCGTTTGACGGGCCGGGGCATGGGCTCACGTACGGCGGTGTCGACGACCATCTTCAACATGGTCGTCGGCGCCCGCGTCGGCGGTTTGCTCCTGATGATTGCACCAGATTCGGGCTCGAGCATCTCCCCGCCGGAAGATGCGCCCGTTTCCTTGATGATCTTGTAGGTACCCACCACTTGCCCGCCGGTCGGGCAGCACTCCGGATCGTTTGCGTTCCAGATCGAGAACGCAAATTCCAACGCGCCGTTGCTGAAGGAGTTCTGACCGGGATGCCGAACAGCTTCTCGCGGCCCCAGTTTGTCCTTGTTCGCACCGCTTCTTCGGTTTTCACTGCCGCCGCCAGAGCTTCGATCACTTCGGGCGGCATCGGATGGACTTTCCCGAGCGCGACAGCCGCATCTTGGCGGCGCCGCAAATCAGGGCTTCTCAGTTCCGCGAGGAGCCGGGAGACGTTCGGCGGCAGAGCCGACGCGCGCTTGCATCCCGCCGCGACAGCGATCGTGGCGAAGAGCAGCAGTGCGGCGAAGATGCGTCCCGCCATGTTCTTCCAGCGGCGCGCGAGGCTCGCCGTTCAGGTGCGACGCTGCTGCTGCTCTTGCAGGCGGCTCAGAATCCGGCTCAGTAACGGCTCCTCGCGCAACGCTGATATCGGCTTGGTGAGCTGAAATACCTCGGTGACCACCCGCTGCACGTCGACGTCCTCGGCCTGCAGCGAATCCAGCGCGGCAAAGTATCCGGCACCTTCCGCCAGGCCGGGTGGGCGTTCGCCCTTGGTTTGCGGATATGCGAAGTCGAAATTTGCCGCCAGGGTCCACGGCGCGCTTATCGCCTCCGCAGCCTTGGGGAAAAAAGCCGACGCCAACCCGTCGAGTCCGCGAGACTGAGCCGCGCGCTCGCGGAGAACCTTCTGCAACGCCTGCGCTTGCAGCGCCGCGGAACTCATCCCCTGCCCATAGACCGGATTGAAGCTGCAGATCGCATCGCCCAGAATCAGAAATCGCGCCGGAAAGTCCTGCAGCCGTTCGTAGTGCCGCCAGACGCTGGTCGGGAATCGATGGTGCGTGATGTCGGCGATACGTTCCGCGTCCTTGATCAGCTCGTAGAGCCGCGGAGAAGACAGCGCCTTCGCGAAGGCAAGAAAGCCGGCTTCGTCAGTTGGAGGGTAATCGCCGAAGCGGCCGGCCAGGCTCACGTGCCAGGTGCGATTTTCGATCTCGAACAACCCTGCCGCCCTTGTGTGTTCGGGCGGCGGACCGCCGATGAGCAGCAACGGTTCCGCTTCGTGGTCGAGATCGGGTTTGCGATACTTGGTGCTGGTATAGGCGAAGTCGACACCGATTGTCGTTTCCTCCGCAGCCGGCACGCCCATCTCGACCAGCCAGCGCGAAGCGTGAGAACTGCGCCCGGCCGCATCGACTACCAGATCAGCCTCGACCGACTCCGCGCCCGCCGCACGCTTGCGCCGCACCCCGTGAACTCGCCCGCCATCGTGAACCAGCCCTTCGATCGCCGTATCCGCCTCAAGCGTCACATTTGCGAGTGCAACCGTGCGCCGCCTGACGTGATATTCGAGCAAGCCGCGACTCATGATGTGGCCCTCGAACCCGAGGTCGCGCGGTTCCTTTACAGACTGCGTCCCGTTGTACCCCTTGCCATTGGGGCCGTAAAAGACGATGTCGATGCCCGGCCTGAAACCTATGGCGCCGAGTTTCTTCAGCTCCTCGGTGAAGCCGGGATAGAGCGACGACATCACGTTCTGCCCAGCCAGCAACAGGGCGTGGATATGATTGCCCTGTGGAATCGACTTATGCAGAACCGGCTGATCTTCGATCCGATCGCGTTCGAACACGGTGACGCGGTCGAAGTGGTCGGCCAACACCGCCGCGCTCATCAGCCCCGCCAGGCTACCGCCGATCACTACTGCATGATGCCCCAAATGATGTCCCAAACTGCTCCCCATCTATTCTTCCTCTAGCGGGATATCCTCGCTCGCGCAGCCCGCGGTGTTCTCAGGACGGGGTTATTGACCGCCTTGGGCAGAGGCGGATCGAGGTCCAGTTCATTAGACAACAGTTCTTCCGTTGGCCCGTCAACTGAAGACCGATCGTCGTGGGCTACGGTTCTCTGTTGCTCTTCTCTTTGTTAGAACGAGCGGCTTGAGAACCGGCGAGCGTCTCGAAAAAGACGATCTTAGGCGCAGCTCCGCTCGTTTCTGCTCTACAAGGATTACAAAAGCTGCATCGAACGAAATAGATGCCAAAAGACGCTATGAGACGTAAACTAATTTCGTTTCATGTCTAGACAAGACAAAGCAAAAGATGTAGTTTCAACGGTGCCCAAAGTGGGCGATAAAAAAGGAGATATGAAAATGGAGTTAGTGACGAAGATGTTCATCCGCGCCCGTGAGTCCGTGGTTCGCAACACCCGTGGCCAGACGATGACGGAATACGCGCTCATCCTGGCGGCCATCGCGGTCGTGGTTTATGGCACCTACCGTGCGCTCGGCAACAACATCGGTTCGCTCGCCAATGGCGTTGATTCCGCTCTGACCAACGCGTAAAGAGCATCTCATGATTGAGGGATCTGCGGCAACGCAGGTCCCAAAAAGCCCCCGGAGCTGAATCCGGGGGCTTTTTTCTTTTCTTTTCCCGCTTTGAAATCGGCGATGCCGCCTTTCTTTAAGTTATGGACGCCTGTCCGGCGGCCAAAGACGGAGAGCATCTCGGCTCAAGACGAGCGCACACTTGATATCTTCGCGACGCTTGGCATTTTGGTCTCGCAGGGAACATTTCGACCCTTGTCCAAAAAACGCTACTGCGCCTACAATCCAGCACTTACCGCCCATGGTCCCGCGCATTCTTTATTCGCACCGAAGGGCGTGGACGTGCCGACAGAGCGAGCGCGCGGCTTTGTCTTGTCTTTTAAACCCATCTTTTGGGCAACCCACGGTCCCTGGAGAAATCTTAGAGCTTATGGCGCCGGGTGTTCTCACGTGGTTTGATGGATCATCGATCACCTGCCGGCTTGTGCGAACGACTAACAGGTTTTACCCAGATGCGACGACGGTACCGGATGGCCCTGCTACTATGTGCCGCCAGCCTGCTCATCGGGTTGCCGCACGCCGGGCGTTCATGCGCGGACGAGACCGCCGTAATTTCATCGACGCCGGCCTCTCAGGTGGATCCGAATTCGCTCCGGCCTTCAGCCAACATCCAGGTTGCGCCCGCGCCCTATGCGGTGGAGCAAAATATCAACGAAGTGGAGCCGCCGGGGCTGAAGGAATACATGGATGCCAGCGAGGAGATCTCGCTTTTCGGCATCGACTTGCGGATCGAGCGGCGCAAAGCGGAAAAGGAAATTCAGGGGCTGCTGGTCGTCGATATCGCCCCGGGAAGCCCGGGAGCCGGCGCGGGACTGCACGCTTATCGCCAACCCACGCGCGACATCCTCAATGGGGTGGGGATGCTGGCCACGATGGCATTTCCGCCGGCGATGGTGGTGGTACCGATCGTTGAATCGGTTCCGCTCGGCGAGGCCTACGACTTGATAATCGGCGTCGATGGCGCGCGCGTAGCCAACTTCCTGGATTTTTACGACTGTGTGCGCAATGTCCAGCCCGGTGAAATTGTGTATCTGAACGTTCTGCGCAACGGACGCCGCGTGCAGGTGCCGCTAAGCATCACAACCTCTCTGCCGCCACCCCAATCATGGGTGCGCTAACCTGAACTGAACCTCGGCTGAATTATTTTTCGAGCCTTATCCGCCATCCGCGGCAACAAGGCTCGCCGGCTTCAGCGCGCCGCCGAGAACGCGGTCGGCGTCATGATCGTGTTGCTGATAGAGGCGACCAGCGGACCGTCCTCCTCACTCTTGCGGCGCGCCTCGATCCATTCCGGGTCAGCCTGAAAAGACGCGAACTTCTTCTCGCGGTCCCCCAGCGAATCCCATTGCAGAATGTAGATCAGGTCCTGGTTCGATTCCCCGATCGCGACCGTCCAGAAGCCCGCCTGGCGGAAGCCGTGCTTTTCAAAAAGCCGCATGGTGACGGTTTCGAAACGCTTGAGCAAGGACGGAAGCCGTCCGGGAAGGCAATGATAGACACGTAACTCGTAGATCATGAGGCACTCTCCATGCGCGCTTGCTCGCACAACTAGCGCATGCCGAACGGCCAAGGCAAGGACCGGGAGAAATGCGACCGGCTTCGCCTGGTACGTGAGGCCCGCCGGTTCACCAAACGCTAGTGCACACTGTGGCGAGCGACGATGCGAGATACATCGTGGCGCAAATTTGCCGTGCCGCGATGCGTGTGTTAGCGTCTCGGCTCCGCTAAAATCGGACCCCCAGGGGCGGCGTACCCAAGTGGCTAAGGGAGAGGTCTGCAAAACCTCCATTCAACGGTTCGAATCCGTTCGCCGCCTCCATTTTCTCTCATCACGGAGACAAGGACTTGGTGATTTCGGCGCATCCCGCCGCGCTGGCGACTGGATCGAGCAGTGGCACTTTTGGTGGCACTTGTGCGCCGTGCGCGAGCCAAGTTGATAACCGCCACCGAACTACAAACGCATCGTTGTGGGGAAATTTAAGATGCCCAGGCCGCAAGCGAACTACGCGGAGATAGCGAGCGCCGGATTCTCGATCCTCACCTTTGTCATCTTGGCCGTCACCATGTGGGGGGTACTCAGATACGCTCGCGAGGCCAAAAGGCAGAGCAAGCTTCTGGACGAGAGCGTCAAGCAACAAATCGAAAACGTAAAGCAGCAGGTGATGATCAATCGTCCAGTTATAATCGCAAACGGTGTTGGTATCGTAGAAGCCAATGCCTCGGGCGTACCAACAAAAGTACGAGTCGCTACAGTTAACTTTGGCAGATCGACAGCGTCCGTCATGACAACTGTCGGCCATATCTTCACGACGAATGCTGGCGAGCCCGCGCCGTTCGATCATCAATGCAAGGAAGGCGGCCCTTGGCCGAAAGGCAATAGACTCACTGCTCTGGTTCCATATGAACTACCCCCATCTCTTAGCCTTTCGCTTCTCGCTCCAGCTCGAAAGGGCAAACCCGAATCGATCACGATCCCGATGCAACCTATTGGTTCGGTTGCTTGGAATTGGACCCCAGCCGAAGGGTTTGATGCGGCTAGTGTCAACAGGAGGAAAACCCTCTTCATAGCGGGGTGCATTTACTACCGAGGGCTCGACGACAAAACACACTTTTCCGACGTTTGTGTCAGTTGGGGCGGTGGAACCGACTTCCCCCCTTGTCCCGACCTCGCACGCAACTTCGTTCACTAAACACGGGCGCCCGGGTCAAATGAAGCTGCCGTCGGGCCAGCGCGCGCGAAAGCGCGCACTTTCTCGGTCGGCCCTCGGCGCTGTTCGATCCGAGCTGGGAGAAGCCTGCAAAACCTCCATTCGACGGTTCGAATCCGTTCGCCGCCTCCAAATTATCCCTTTACCTGTTTGATGCGGACGCCGCGGTCGTCGAGGCCTTGCGAGCCTTCGGCGGCGGGCGTTTTGCTTTCGCGTTGTTAGTGTGAAGCCGCGCCTGCGGGAGCGGCGGAGAGAACGGTCAGCGTAACCGGGCAGCCCGGCGACTCTTCGTCGTAGCAGATGTGGCTGACCGCGCCAGCGGGCCGGTCCTTGTCCTCGGCGTATCCGGGACAGATCCATCGCCCTCCCCCACCACGATACATCGCGACCGCGAAGTAGCGCCCGGGTGCGAGCGTGCCGCCGGCCTGCTCCGCGCCCGCGGGCAACTCCTGCGACGCCACGACTTCGTATCCGTCGTGTGCGCTTCCTGGCTCGAATTGCATCAATAGCAACTCCCATCGCGCGCCGCCGTGATTGACTACCCGGTAGCTCATCGCGGAATCCGACGAAAAGACCGGCTTGGAGCGGCAGAGCCACGGCCGCGCCTCGGCCGCACGCGCCGGCATCGCGGCTATGGTGGCAAGACCGATCGCGCAGGTTACCGAAAAGACTAGACGCCCGACCTTCATAGTTTTTTTCACCAACCCTCCCCCCGCGCTTCCGATGTCGGCGCTTCGATAACCGGCACGCGTGCGCCCACTGCCTCGCCGTCTTGCTTATGCGGCATCAAGCCGCCGCATCGTTACATACTTCGATAATCCGCCGCACGATCTCACCAAGATCCGAATCCTTGGGCGTGAACACGGCGCGCACCCCCATCTCGAGCAGCGCCTGGCGGTCGCGATTGGGAATTATCCCGCCCATCACCAGTCTCACATCGTCCGCGCCGCGCTCCTTGAGTAGCGCGATCGTCTCGCGAGCGATCGCGAGATGGGCCCCGGCGAGCGAGCTTATCGCCAGCACCTCGGCGTCTTCCTGCAGCGCGGTCTCGACCATCTGCGCCGGCGTCTGCTTGAAACCCGCCAGGATCACTTCCATCCCGGCCTGCATGCAGGCGTGCGCGAGCAACTTGACCGCGTTGATATGGCCGTCCAGCCCGGCCTTGCCGAGCGCGATACGGATGCGCCGCGGGGCGTGAGGCACGTTGAGCGGCGCGAGCGCCATCGTGCGATCGAGCACCGGCGGCGTGTAGCGGCCATTGGTCGCGCGCTCGATCGCCGCGGTCCACTCGCCGACCGTGCCGCCGGCGCGCGCGAGATCGACCGTCGACTCCATCACGCCGGCGCCGCTTGCGGCCGCGCGCTCCAGAGCCTCGAGCGCGCGAGCGACCGCGCCGCTGCCACTGGCGTCGCGCTCGCGGCGCCATCGGGCGAGCGACTCGATCCGTTCGCACTCGGCCGCCGCATGTTCTGCGGCGTCGTCGGTCACGGCGCTGGCGCCGGTCAGCCCAATCTCATCGAGGAAGGCATTGACGCCGACCTGCACCAGTTCGCCGCTTGCGAGTTTGCGTTGGCGCTCGGCGAGCAATTGCGTCAGCTCACTGCCGACGGCGGCGATCGCGCGCGAGTAGCCCGAGGCGCGCAACCCCAGCGCAATCGCGCACGCACGTTCCGCAATCTCGCCGGTCAGCTTTTCGACCACCTTGCTGCCCTCGAAGATGTCGCCCCACTCCGCCAGCCCGGTCTCGTGCATCAGGATTTGCTGCGTGCGCAGGCTGAGCGCCTGCTCGGCCTGGTCCGGCAACGCCATCGCCTCGCGAAAACCGGGGAGCTGCAAAGCGTTGACGCGCGCGGCGGCCGAGATCACCACCGGCAACGCCTCGTAGGCGATGCGGATGATGTTGAGCTCGGGCTGGCGCTCGGTGAGGGTCAAGGAACGCACCTGGCATCCGGCGCGAAACGCGACGTCTTCGATGCCGTATTCGTCGCGGCACAGCTCGCGCCACAGCTTGAAGTAGGCGCGCACCTTGCTTATCTCGGGCACCAGCTCGATACCGCTATTGATAAAAAACGAGATGCGCCGCACCGTCTGTTCGAAGGCCTCGCGCGCGAGGCGCGGGCGCAGCGCGTCGAGGATCATCAGGGCGTTGCCGAAGGTGTAGCCGATTTCCTCGGCCGGGCCGGCGCCGCTCTCCATGTAGTGATAGCCGCAGCAGTTGATCGGGTTCCAGTTGGGCACGCGCTCGACCGCGAAGCTGATGAGCTCGGTCGAGATGCGGAAGGAAACCTCAGGATGGAAAATCGAGGTGCCACGCGCGACGAATTCCTTGAGCAGATCGTTCTGGGTCGTGCCGCGCAGTTCCGTCCATGGCACGCCGCGCTTCTCGGCGACGACCAGGTAAAGCGCGAGCAGAAATGGCGCGGTCGCGTTGATCGTCATCGAGGTGTTGATCGCGCCAAGGTCGATGCCCGCGAGCAATTCCTCCATGTCGCGCCAGTGGCAGATCGAGACGCCGGCCTTGCCGACCTCGCCGGCGGCGACTGGCGCGTCGGGGTCGTAACCGTTTTGCGTGGGCAGGTCGAAAGCGATCGAGAGACCGCGCTGGCCGCGGCTTAAGTTTTCCAAAAAGCGGCGATTGGCCTGTCGCGCGTCGCCGAAACCGGCGTAGGTCCTGATAATCCAGGGCTCGCGCGGCCGCGAATTTTTCTTCACCTCCGGCGCGGGCGATGTGGCTCGGCTCATCGGTTCTCCGAATCTCTTCGCGATCTCGATCGCGGTCTCTCTAGAGCGTAATGGCCCGCGAGCGCCGATTCCAGCGGCCGCGCGCCCGCCGCTACTGCTTGTAACCGAACCGCCGCAGCATCGCTCGCCGCTCGGCCTGCTCCTGCTCGCCCTCGACTCCCTTGGGCGCGCTGCCATCGATCACGCCGATCACGCCGCGCGCGCCGCCGCCGTCGGCGGCCACTATCACGCGCACCTGGTTGGCCGTGGCGCAGAAGATCGAGCATACTTCGGCCACCGCCTTCACCTGGTTGAGCACGTTTATCGGAAAGGCGTTGCCGAGCATGACCACGAACACGTGTCCCGCGCCGATCGCCTGGGCCGCGCGCACCGCGGCATCTTCAAGTCCGGCGTCGGTGCCGGTGTGACGGATGAGGCACGGCCCCGAGGCTTCGCAGAAGGCCACGCCGAACTTGACCGCCGGCACCGCCGCGACCACCGCCTCGTATAGGTCCTCGACGGTCTTGATGAAATGGGCCTGGCCGATAATCACGTTGGCGTCGGCGGGTTTGACGATTTCGATCGCGCTGAGTTCCATAGCTTCGCGTTCTCCGGTATTCATTTTCTGGTCTGCGATGGCTGCTCGATGATAGGAGAGCCGCGGCATCGATTGCGAGACATGAAAACCCGCCGGAATCATCGCGCTACCCAGCCGCGATCGCGCACCGCGGCGCCGCGCGGCGGTGGCGCAGGTGACGGCGGCGCGCTGCCAGGTTTTTTCTATCGGCTCGCGCCGCGCGATCAGAAGATCTACCTGCGCAGTGACGCGATCGACGCCTTCGACCTGATCGTCGGACCCAACGCGCTCGCGCTGGCCGAGGCGCTGGTCGCGGCGCTCGAGGGCGGCAGCGTGGCGGGCACCGGGCGCGCGGCGCAAGCCCTGGTGGGCGAGCTGTGCCGGCTGTTAGGCGTGCGCGTCGTGCCGATCGAAGTCAAAGGCGTGCGGCCGCGCAACGCGCGCGGCGAACTTCACGGCATCTTCTATCCCGACGCACCGCGCATCGTGTTGTGGACGCGCACCGCGCAGCGTCACGACGTTGTCAAGCCGAAAACTTTTCTACGCACTCTGATGCACGAGCTGGCCCACTACTTCGATTACGCCGTGTTCCGGCTCGGCAACTCGTACCATACGCGCGGGTTTTTCAAACGGGAATCGTTCCTGGTGCGCGCGGTCTTTCCGTCCGGCTCCGATGCGGAACAGGCTTTGAAATGACGCACGACGGATGCGCAGCACGTTCCCCGCGTGTATCATCCTGCGGCAACGGCCAAGGAAGAGGAAGCCGCCGAAGCTGATGAGAATCTGATGGGAATACTGCAACGAATGTGGGCCCCAGCTCCGCCCGAAGACCGGCTGCTCGCCGAATTGGCCGACATCGCCGGCCGCCATCAGGAACTCGCGAGCCGCCTCGCGCGTCACGCCGAGCTTTGCGCCTACCCGAATATCGCCAGCGCGCTCGGGGCGCTCGCGGCACGCCAGACCGAGCATGCACGCACGCTCGACGCGCTTCTCAGCGAGCGCCACGTATGGTCGAAGCTGCCGCGCCAGATGGGCGCGGAGGGCTCCAGCAATTGGCAGCGCGTGAGCGGCGACCTTGCGCTGCTGCTCGACCTCTCGCGCGAGATGAATCAGCAGGCGCTGCATTGGGAGGGGATCGATCCGGCGTTTGCCGCACGTTTGCGTACGATAGCGCTCGAGGACGATCGCAGTCTCGGCGAACTGCGCGAGCTGGCGCTGAAGTGCGACCCGCAGGCATTCGACTGAAGCATCAGGTTTCCCGAGCGGCTCTCAGAGCGGCTTTGCGTCGATCAGGATTGCCGCCATCAGCGCGGGCTCGGTCCCGCGATTGACCCATCCGTGATTGGTGCCGCGCTGCACCACCACGTCAAACGGCTTGAGGTCGACCTCGCCCTTGTCGAGCAACAGGGTGACGCGGCCCGAGAGCAGAATCACGTAGTCGATCGTGCGCGTCGTGTGCATGCTCGGATGGCGTTTCGTATCGACCCGGCAGTGCGCGCCGCCAATCGCCGCGAACATCGCCGCCGTCCGCTCCTCCAACTCGCGCGCCGAGAGCGTCTTGTTTTCCGGCGCGAGCGCGAAAAAACGGCATACGCTGCCACCGGCCGGCGGCTCCAGACGCATTTTCCACTTCGCCGCATCGCCCTTGGCCGCGTTGTCGGCGGGCGTGGCGTCGGTGACCCAAATCTCCGCGAGGCCTGCGCCGCCCTCTTCTATGATGCCGGCGCCCGGTCCGTCGATTTCCACGTAGGATTTTCCGCCGGCGTCGATGCCGGTTACGACCCGCCGCAGTTCTTTCATCTGCACGGTGCTCACCTCGTCCGGCCGCGGATAGTGATCGCCGGGCCGCGCCGCGCAATCCTAGCGCATCGGCGTCCTGACGCACAGGAAAAAGAAGTCGCAGCTGAGGTAGCGGTCTACAGGTAGCGATCTACAGGCGCGCGGCCGGGCGAGTTCGTCGACCACGCGGCGGAGATCCTGCGAGCTTTTGCGGCCGGCAATCAGGAGCGCGTCGCCGGTGTCGACCGCGACCAGGTCTTTCACGCCCAGCAATACCATCAGGCGCCCCTTGCCGCCGCGCGCCAGCACGCCCTCGCAGTCAAGCGCGATCACCTCGCCCTTGAGCACGTTGGATTCGCGCCCGCCGAGCGCCTCCCAGAGCCCTTCCCAGCTTCCCACGTCATGCCATCGAAAGCGCGCCTGCACGCTCAGCACGTTGCGGCTTTTCTCAGCGACCACGCGATCGAACGCGTCGAAATCGAGGCTGCGGTAGATGCGCGCGACCTTGGCCGCCGAGGCTCCGGCGAACTCGCGCATCGCGGCGGCGAGATCCGGAGCGTGCTGTTCGAGTTCGGATGCTAACGTCGCGGCCTCCATCACGAACATCCCGGCGTTCCACAAAAACTTTCCCGACGCGACCATCCGGCGCGCCGCTTCAAGCGGCGGCTTCTCGACGAAGCGTACGACCTGAAAGCCGCGCCCCACCGGACGCCCGATCTGCTGGTAGCCGTAGCCGGGCTCGGGCCGATCGGGGACGACGCCGAGCACGACCACCGCATGGCGCGCGGCGGCAAGCTCGACCGCGTCGCCGAGCGTGCGGCGAAACGCCGTGGGCGGCGTGATGTACTGGTCGGCCGGCATCACGGCGACGACGCCCGCGCCGGTGCGATGCGCAATCGTCGCGCATCCGTAGGCGATCGCGACCGCGGTGCCGCGTCCGCTCGGCTCGACGATCAGGTTTGCCGGCGGAATCAGGCCGCGCAGCGCCTTGCGGAAAATCGCGTGCTGGTCGGCCGAGACCAGCACGAAGGTTCGCGCACGCCCGGTTACCGGCGCGACCCGCGCGATAGTATCGGCGAGCAGCGAGGTACGGCCGTCGATCGAAAACAGCGGCTTGGGCCGCCAAACGCGGCTCTCCGGCCAAAAGCGCGTGCCGCGTCCGCCGGCGATGATGAGCGTGCTCGGCTTTGCCGCGCTCACATCGCGCCCAGCTCTTTGAGCTTGCCCTCGAACAGCGTGCGAATTTCGCCCAGGGTCTTTTCGTCGCTCGCCTCGAAGCGCATCACCAGCGCGGGCTGAGTATTCGAGGCGCGCACCAGGCCCCATCCGCCGGGGAACTTGACCCGCACACCGTCGATCTCGATCACGTCGTAGCGGCCGCGGAAATAGTCGGCGGCCCTGCGCACTACGTCGAACTTGCGCTCATCGGGGCAATCGAGGCGAATCTCGGGAGTGAAGCTGCTCTTTGGCAAGTCGGCGAGGATCTGGGCCAGTCCGCGGCGCTCGCGGCTGACGATTTCGAGCAGGCGAAAAGATGCGTAGATAGCGTCGTCGAAGCCGTAATAGCGGTCGGCGAAAAACATGTGCCCGCTCATCTCGCCGGCCAGCGCGGCGTGCTCCTCCTTGAGCTTGCTCTTGATCAGCGAATGGCCGGTCTTCCACATGATCGCGCGCCCGCCATGCGACGTGATGTCGTCGTACATGCGGTTGGAGCACTTGACGTCGCCGATGATCGCGGCGCCGGGGCGCTCGCGCAAAATCGCGCGCGAGAACACCACCATCAGCTCGTCGCCCCACACGATACGGCCGTTCTCGTCGACCGCGCCGATCCGGTCGGCATCGCCGTCGTAGGCAATCCCGATCCGCGCGCCGCTGCTCTTCACCGCCGCGACAAGGTCGCGCATGTTCTCCTCGACCGTCGGGTCGGGATGATGGTTGGGAAAGCGCCCGTCCATCTCGATGAAAAGCTCGACCGTCTCGAGCCCCAACTCGCGCATCAATGGAGCCGCGATCACTCCGCCGCATCCGTTGCCGCCGTCGACCGCGACCTTGAGCGGCCGCAGCGTGATCGTGCGTTTGATGAAGTCGTTGTAGTCGCCAATCACCGAGCGCGTGCTGAGCGTGCCGCGCGCGCCGGCGGCGGAAAAATCCTTGCGCTCGATGATGCGCCGGGCTTCCTGAATTTCGTCGCCGTAGATGGTCGAGGGTCCCACGCCGAGCTTGAAGCCGTTGTACTCGGCGGCGTTATGGCTGCCGGTGATCATCGCGCCGCCGTCCATCCGCCAGTGAATCACCGAAAAATACAAAAGCGGCGTGGGCACGACGCCGATGTCGACCACGTTGATGCCGCTTTGCAGCAGCCCGTCGCTCAGCAGCCCGAACAGGCGGTCCGAGGACAGCCGGCAGTCGCGGCCGAGCGTGATCGTGGCCTTGCCGGCCCGCTTGAGCATCGTCGCGTAAGCGCGTCCGAGATTTACGATGAAATCGTCGTCGAAATCGCGCTCGACGATGCCGCGAATATCGTACTCGCGAAAAACTTGCGGATTCATCGATGCTGCCTGCCTCCCCACCGCGCGCCCCCACCTTATCGGGTCCCGCTCGCGGCCGTATCCACCACAGTTTGTGGAAGTCGGCTTGATCGTGCAAGCTGCGTTTTTAACCGTGGCGCCGCCCGGGCCGCAGCGCCGCCGTATACCGCAATGGCAGGGCAAAAGACCGAGCGCGTCGCAATGGTAACCGGCGCCGGACGTGGAATCGGCCGCGCGACGGCGCTGGCGCTCGCGCGCGAGGGCTACGCGTTATGCCTCGCCGCGCGCAGCCTCGAGGAGCTGGAGGAGACGCGGCGGCTTTCAGGCCTGGCGCCGGCGCGCTCGCTGATCGTGCTGATCGACCTCGCCGGCGAGGAGAGCCCGCAGGACTTGTTCGACGCCGCGCTCGAGCATTTCGGACAAATCGACGTCATGGTGAACAACGCCGGATGGGCTCCGCCGCGCACGGCGCTGGTCAAGACCAGCGCGGCAGCGCAGGATCGCATACTGGCGGTGAATCTGCGCGCGCCGATCGCGCTCGCGCGCCTGGCCGCGGCGCGGATGGTCAAGAACGGTGGCGGCGCGATCATCAATATCGCTTCAGCCGCGGCCCGCAACGCGCCGGCCGGCGAGGCGGTTTACGCTGCGGCCAAGGCCGGGCTGGTCGCGTTCAGCCGCGCAGCCTTCGCCGAGCTGCGATCGAGCGGCGTCAAGCTGACAGTGATAATTCCAGGACTGGTGGACACCGCGCTCATCCCGCCCAACAAGCATCTCGACCGCGCGCTGATGCTCGGGGCGGACGACGTGGCGGAGGCAGTGATGGCGGTGCTGCGCGCGCCGACGCGCGCTTGTCCGGTGGAAATCGTGCTCGAGCCGCAACACAACCCCGAGCGCGCGCGCTAACGATACCGAGTCGGCACGCGACGAGAAAGCACTGACGCATCGCGAGTCACACGTGCGCGCCCTGACCGCCGCCGACGTCGATCGACGCGCCGGTGATGAAGCCCGCGCGGTCGGAGGCCAGAAACGCGATCAGACCCGAGACTTCGTGCGGCTCGCCGAAGCGTTTGAGCGGCACGATCTGCGCGGCCTGCGCCATGAACTTCTCCAGCGGAACGTCGGGCGCGCGGCGTGCGTGCGCGCGCTCGATCTGGTTGGTGTGCACCAGCCCGATATTCACCGAGTTCACCAGGATCTTGCGGTCCGCCAGCTCCCAGGCAAGCGCCTTGCTGAGCGCGAAGCACGAGGCTCGATGCGTGGTGGTAGCGAACAGCCCGGGCATCACCACCCGCCCCGCGATCGCGTTGACGTTGATCACGCGGGGCGCCGGACTCTTCTCCAGCAGCGGCAGCGCGGCGCGGGTGCATCGCAACTGCCCGAGAATCTTCAGCTCGTAGTCGGCCAGCAGTTGCTCGTCGCTCAACGAGGCGAAGGTGCCATGAGTGGCGGCGCCGGCGTTGTTCACCAGGATATCGAGCCGCGCCGTAGGCGCGGGCGACTTCGTTCATCAACGCCGCAATCTCGCTGGGGTTGCGGATATCGCACTCGGCGACGACGCATCGCACGCCTTTGGCCACCACCTGGTCGCGTACCTTGGCGAGCTGGTCGGCGTGGCGCGCGCAGATCGCGAGGTCGCATCCCTCGCCCGCAAGCTCGATCGCGGCCGCCTCGCCGATTCCCATGCTCGCGCCGGTCACCAGCGCTACCCGGCTCTTTAGTCCCAGATCCATTTTTAGCCTCACGGAGAGAAAATAATTTCGTCCTGACGCGCCGATCTACCGTCTGCGCCCGTGAGGTAGCACAGACCCTTCCGATCCGCCAGTTTTCGCGGGCCGCGCGGCGATATCTGCGGGAGGCGAAAAAAAACGCCGCCTGCTGGCGGCGGCGTTGGACCGTCGTTTAATTTTAAGACCCGGCCCGCTCGTTGGGGCCGGGTTGATTAATCCAGCTACTGGTTGAGACGCCGGCGAGGCTGTTTGAACATATTCTACTTGACGATCAGCGAGACCGTATCACTATCGGTACCGGGTCCAACTACAGTGAAAAACCCCTTCCCACCCATGGCGATCCCGCCCCCAGTGCCCGGATGCTGAGTGCAGTTTGGCCCGCCATCCTCGTCCTCTTGATAGCATATATTGATGCTCACCGCTCCAACCTTAAATGGCACCGTAGCGGCATCAGTACTACAAACGACGGTCGTCGATACTGTATTCGCGCTATCGCACGCAACTGGTAGACACGGAAAGGATTGGTCGCAGGCTGGTGAATCGCACAACGTTACGTTCACGGAGCCGGCAACTGAGTCACCAGCGGCGCTGGCGCAGCTGAGCGTGATCTTCTTGTTGGTGGGACTGGCATAGGCAGGAATGCAGGCTAGCGCCAGCCCCAGCAAACACCCGGCAACGATCATAATCTTGTTCATTCTCGTCCTCCTCGAGAAGCTTGTTGATTCCTGATTCGCCATCTTTCTCTTTGATCCCGTTTCCCTGTCCCGTGGGTTCATTGATCCCGTTTTCTTGTCTCGTCGCTTCCTTGATCCCGTCTTCTTGTCCTTTAGTATCCGAAACAGCCTCTGAGCACTTTTGAAGCTATACGCTATCTCTTATCTTGTCTAGACATATCACAACAATATTTGACATCTCTAATCATCATTGAATGCTAAATTAGCTACTTCTAGTTCTTACTATTCTAATTTAGGCACAATAGAGCCTAATTGCCGCTCAGTGTCGCGCATCAAGGCTCACACGGGATCAGCGCTTGCGTGGCGGCGCAGCAACCGATATCGCTCGTGGGCGTCGTGCGCCGACCGGCCTTGGGCGCACATTCACGATGCCCTTTACGCTCCGATTAACGATCGCGTTGTTGCTGGCGGCCGCTGCCGCGGCCGTAATCGCTCCTTTCGCCGCGCTCGCCGTCGCGGCCGCCGGCTACCGTTTCCCGTTCCCGCGGATCTTCGATCGCACGGTGATGCTCACGCTCGCGATGATGCTGATGCTGCGGGCGCGCCAACTCGGAGTCGCGCGCCTTTTGCGGCGCGGCTTCGCCCGCCCGCTCGACAATCTCGGCGCGATGTTGCGCGGACTACTGGTTGCGGCGGCGGTGATCGCAATTCTGCTCGCGCTTGGCGCGGCGTTCGGCGGACGCGACGAGATGCGGGCGGGCGAGGCGCTCGCGCGCGCGCCCAAGTACGTCGCCGGGGCGATCCTGATCGCGGTAATCGAGGAAGGATTCTTTCGCGCCTTTATGCTGGGCGGGATGATCGAGGACTTCGGTCGCACGGGCGCGCTGGTAATCAGCGCGGCGGTCTATGCGTTGGCGCATCTGGTGCGCTCACCCGCGCGCTTTTACCTGACCACGTTCGATGCGACCGCCGGCTTTCACAATCTCTACGCGAGCCTCGCACAACTGGCGCATCCCGCGGCCGCGCTGCCGGCGCTGGTCGGACTCTTCCTGCTCGGGCTGGTGCTGGGCGAGGCGTTCCTGGTAACCGGCAATGTCTACTTCTCGGCGGGAATGCACGCGGGCCTGGTCATCGGCGGCAAGCTATGGCCGTACAGCGATGCGCCCGGAGTCGCGCCGCCACACTGGATTGTCGGTTACGGACGCCCAGCACTCATCAGCGGTGCGGCGGCGTGGGTGATGGCGCTGGTCATGCTCGTACTGGTGCCGCGGCTTACCGGCAAGCGCGCTTGAGCGCAAAAGCGGAGCGCCTCGCGACTCGCGATGCGCTCCGCTTTGTTCGGAATATATTTCGTAACTTCCTTCCCAGTCCTACTTCACGAGCTGCAATGCCGCCTCGGCGCATTGCATATCCTGTTCGACCGATCCGCCGCTGACGCCAATTGCGCCGACGATGTCGCCCTCGATTTTGATCGGGTAGCCGCCTCCGAAGGCCGCCACGCGCGCGCGCGACGGTATACCCGCGACCAGGGAGGGATCGCCCTTGATGAAGTTGAAAAATTCATGGGTCGGAAAGCCGAACAGCGCGGTGTAGGCCTTGCTCTGCGCGATTTCGATCGGGATGAGCGCCGCGCCGTCCATGCGCACGAACGCCTTCAGATTTCCGCCATCGTCGACGACGGCCACGCATTGCGGAACCTTGAGTTCGCGGGCCTTTGCGACCGCCGCCTCGACCAGCTGCTGGGCGAACTCCGCGGTGATTGCATGTTTCTCGTAAGTCTTGCTCATTTTTAAACCCTCGATGGTTATGGCGTGGAGCATCCTGCTCCGGCGCCGAACGTTGACCGCCCAGTCTATCGCGATTCCGCCGTATTGCGAGAGCGTTGGGGAGGATGCCAGCGGTTAACTCGTCGTTAATTTCAATTCCCATCTTCTCTGAGGAGGTTCGGAACAAAGAAACGCCAGGCAGACAGGGCCGCTCGCGAGCGGCCCCCTACAAGAGAGAGCTTTGCGTAACTGACATCGGTCCTTCTAGCCTCTCCTTGTCCAAGGAGAGGGTTAGGGAGAGGTCCGATGTTTGATTTTCGCGAGCCGCTCGAAGCGCCTGTGCCCCAGTGGAATTCAGACGAACCTTTCCCGCCGCTCGCGATGCTCGCGGCGACCTCTCCTAGGTCTAGGTCAAGGAGAGGTTAGAAGATGCCAAGCGCATGGGTTGTGCAAAGCCCTCCTGCAAGAGGAAAACCGATCCCGTTGAACGGCTCTCTTTCCCGTAGGGGCCGTTCGTGAACGGCCCTCTTGCGCCGCGAGCCGCGACGGTCGAAATCCAGTGGGCCGTCTTTTTAGGGCACCATCTTGCCGCGCTTCAACCGGTGGTGCGGCGAGCGCCGCTGCCGGATTCGCGGTGTGTCGGCCGCGGCGGAAGGTTCGGCACCAGCCGCATGCGGCCACCGAACTCGAGCGCGTAGCGCGGGCCCATCGCGGCTTCCTCGGCGCGAATCCGTACCCACAACAACATCGCGTTGCCGATCGAGAACACGACCGCGGTCAGCCAGCATCCGCGGATCAACGGCACGCACGCGATCTCGACGATCACCGCGAGATAATTGGGATGGCGCATGAAGCGGTATGGCCCGCGGCTTATCGGCGGCATCCGGGGAAACACGATGATGCGCGTGTTCCAGCGCGCGCCGAGACTCACGACCGACCAGTAGCGAAGCGCCTGCGCGCCGAGCGCGCCGCCGAGCGCTATCCATCCGAGCGTCCCCGGAAACGGGCGCCTGAACACGATTGCCTCAGCCGCGGCCGATACCAGGAAGAGCGCGTGGAACGCGGCCATCACCGGATAATGGCCTCGCCCGTGCTCGACCGCGCCCATCGCCAACGCACGACGCGCATTACGCGATGCGAGTGCAAGATGGAACACCCGCTCGAGCGCGAGCGCCGCCAGAATCGCGAGATATGCGCCGAGCGAAATCACCATCGCAGCAAGGCCAACTCCGCGCAGAATCCCGGACCCATCGCGAGCATCAGTCCGTACTCGCCGGACCGCGCCGCGCGCGCGTCGAGCAAGTCGCGCAGCACGAACAATACCGAGGCCGAAGAAAGATTGCCGGTCGCGGCAAGCAGCCGCCATGAGCGATCCAGCGCGCCGGGCGGAAGATCGAGCGCCGTGGCGATCGCCTCGAGCACGCGGTTGCCGCCGGTATGTGCGATCCAATGGCTAATCGCGGAGCGCGCAAGCCCGTACTCGGTGAGCATCGCGTCGACGTCACCGCCCAGATGCTCCCGGACCAGGTCAGGGATTGCCGGCGACAGCACTATCTTGAATCCGCTGTCCACCACTTCCCATCCCATCATCCCTTCGCTGTCGGGATAGAAGACCGAGCGCGTCGCGATGACGCGCGGGGGGATACCGGCGCCGCGGTTGGCCAGATGCGCGCCGCCCAGCAGCACCGCCGCCGCGCCGTCACCGAAGAGCGCCGAGGCAATGATGTTGGCGACCGAGTCGTCGGTGCGTTGCAAGGTGAGCGAGCACAACTCCGCCGATACGACCATCGCGACCTGGCCGGGAAATCCGCGCAACACGTCGGCGGCGCGCACGATCCCGGCGACTCCGCCGGCGCATCCCAGGCCGAAGATCGGCGTGCGCCGCACGTCAGAACGCATCCCGAGCCGGTTGACGATCCGCGCGTCGAGGCTGGGCGTCGCGATCCCGGTGCCAGTGACGAAGAAGAGGTGATCGACGTCGCGCGCCGTCATCCCGGCCGCCGCGAGGGCACTTTGGGCCGCCGCGGCGCCCAACTCCGGCGCCACCCGCGTATAAGCGGCGTTGGTCTTGGCGAACGAGTCGAGCGCCGGGTACTCGCTCACCGGCAACGCCAGGTAGCGTCGATCGATCCGCACCGAGCGCTGGATCTGCTCGAACGTCGAGCGCCAGCGCCGCGACTGGTCGTATTTTTCGCCCCATAGCGCCTTGAGCAGAGTGGCGATCGATTCCTGCTCGATCACATTGGGCGGGAGCGCGGTGGCGGCGGCCAGGATCGCCGGCGCTGCGCCAAATGCCTCCGACGACGCGTCGAGGGAAGCATCGGACACCGGTGACCTGGCGGCCCAGGTACCGTCAAACAACTCGAGATTCATCATCATGCCTCTATTCTATTTCAATAGGAGAACGGTCGCCGAAGGGGCATTTGTTCCGCGGGGAACAAATGTTGCGGCGCTGCTATTGTGCCGCTTTTGGACGGGAGTCGCGATGGCGCCGGGTCTCGTCGTATAGCGGCGCCATCCCGCGCGGCCGCGTGCGGTAGCGCCGATGCTGCCACAGGAACTGCCCGGGATAGCGCCGCACAATGTCCTCGATCGGACGCAGAAAGCGCCGCGTGTTCTCCTCGATGTCGGCTTCGGCGTCGGCGCTTTCCTGGAGCGCGATGTGGTCCTGGATGACGATGCGATGGTGCCGGTTGTCGGGCTCGCGCACGATGAAGACCGGGACCACGAGCGCGTGCGATTTCCGCACCAGCCGCGCCAGCGTGCGCGAGGTCGCCGCCGGCTCGCCGAAGAACGGAACGAACACCGCCTCGCCGCGCTTGGCATTCTGATCGAACGGGACGCCGACCAACCGGCCATCACCGAGCGCCTTGAGCACGGCGCGCGCGGCCGAACGCTTGCGCACGACGTCGACGCCGGCGCGCTCGCGCACCCAGGTCATCAATGCATCGCCGGAAAGAAAGCGCTGAGTATGATGGACGAGGGTTATCTGATGGCCGCGAAGGGCGTGGGCAGTCGCCAAAAGCTCGAAGTCGCCGAAGTGCGCGCTGAGCACGACGATTCCGCGGCCGGGGTAGCGTCGCTTGAGCTCGTCCCAGTATTGGAAACGTTCGTAGGCCACCCGCGCGATGAGCCGGCGATGGAAAAACCCGGCCAGGCGTATGTATTCGGCCGCGCCGCGGCCCAGGTTGACATAGGAGGTGCGCAGGATGCGCTTGCGTTCGCGCTCACTGCGTTCGGGAAACGCGATCGCCAGATTTATCATCCCGATCGCGACGTGGCGGCGGTCAAGCCAGTAGCCGATAAAACCGCCGAGTACCCCGAGCGAATACAAAACGAAATCGGGCAACAGGCTGAGCGCGTGGACCCCGGCGCGCAACAATTGGAACAGCAGCCAGTCCCTGCGGCCCAGCTTGAGCCCCGCAAGCGGTGGACGTTCGCGCGTGACGCCGCCCGCGGACGGAGCCTCGGCCGCGTCGTTGCTGACAACCGCGTCGTCAGCGGCAGCGGCCACGTCGTAGCTGCTGGCCGCCTCGTCAGCGGCAGCGGTGGCGTCGACAGCGGCGGCAGACGCCTTTTCCATCGGGGTGCTGGCGAGGCTGCGCGTCACAGGCTTTGCCGTTCGCGCTTGGGGGCCTTGGCAATCACGACCAGGCCGGAATCGGTGACGTGGAAGCGCTGACGGTCGCGCTCGAGATCGTAACCGATCTCGTCGCCCTCGGCGACATAGACGTTCTTGTCGATGATCGCGCGGCGCACGCGGGCATGGCGGCCGATCTCGCTGTAATCCATCACGACCGAGTCCTCGACCTGGCTCCACGAGTGCACAAAGACCGAACGGCCGAGCACCGAGTTGCGCACCGTACCGCCCGACACGATGCAACCCTCGGAGATGACCGAGTGCAGCGCCTCTCCGCGCCGCCCGTTCTCGTCGAAGACAAACTTGGCCGGCGGCTGGTCATAGTAAGCCGTGCGCAGCGGCCAGCGCTGGTTGTAGAGGTTCAGATGAGGCCGCGCGTCGCGCAGATCCATGTTGGCCTCATAGTAAGCGTCGATCGTGCCGACGTCACGCCAGTAGCTCAGGTTGACTTCGGAGTCGCCATGGATGCGATTGGTCATGAAGTTATAGGCGTAGACCGGGACGCGTTCAATCAGGCGCGGGATGAGGTCGCGGCCAAAGTCGTGGCGGCTCGACGCGATCGTCGAATCCTCCAATAGCGCCCGGCGCAACACCTCGGGATCGAACAGATAGTTGCCCATCGAGGCGAGGCACTGTCCCGGCGCGCCGGGCATTGAATGGGCCCTGGCCGGCTTCTCCTCGAATCCCGACACGCGCAGCCCCGAGTCGACCTCGACGATGCCGAACTGGTTGGATTCTTCGACGGCCACCGGGATGGTGGCGACGGTGACGGCCGCCTTGCGCTCGAGATGGAACTCGATCATCTGCTGCACGTCCATCCGGTAGATGTGGTCAGCGCCGAAGACCGCAACGAGGTCGGGGCTGTTGTCGTCGAGCAGGTTGAGATTCTGAAAGATGGCGTCGGCGGTGCCCTGGTACCAGCTCTCGCCCATCCGCATCTGGGCCGGGACGGGGGTGACAAATTGGTCGGTCAGTATGCCTCCGAACTGCCATCCGTCCTTCAGATGCTCGATAAGCGATTGGGAGCGCCACTGCACCAGGACGTAAATCGCGTAAATTCGCGAATTTACGAGATTAGAGAGGACGAAATCGATGATCCGGTACTTGCCCCCGAAGGGCACGGCAGGCTTGGCGCGGTCACGGGTCAGCGGATGCAGCCTGCTGCCGAGCCCTCCCGCCATGACCATCGCCAGTGTCCTCATTGCCACACCCTGGTTTAATCAACTCATCATCCGGCGGTCACTCCGCCGATCTGTTTTGTATAACTAGCATCGAAAAAGAGAAAACGCTCGAAAATGGACGATCTGTGCATCAAATCCGGGACATTTTGCCGGAAACTAGCTTCGATTGTTGCAAAAAACGTCCATAGTGCGAAAGTTCTGAGATCCTCGCATTCAAGCTGCGCAGAGCACTTAAAGTCGGAATTTATAAAAGAATTTTTCAAGAATCGCACCTTGGCTTAACCCCGGCACATCGTTTGCTTGAAACCTCTGTAAGTAATTTACGTCTAATTCAACGGCGCGGCCAAGACGGACCTATAGACGCAGGAAGGAGAATGGCGCTATGCAAACCGCGATGAGCACTGAAACCAAATCCGCCGAAAGGCCGGGTGTCGTATACAGAACCGTATGTCAGAACCCGGGATGCGGAGCCAGCTTTGATTTGCGAATAACTCCCCAAAACGCGAGCCTGCTGAGCGGAACGATGGCGTGTCCGCGATGCCGCAGGCACGGCGGGATGCTCAAGCCGCAGGGCCGGCTGGGCAACAAATTGTTCGCTGCCAAGCTGCTCTATCGTGCAACCGGCGTGGCTTCGACGAGGGCCGACGAGGAAGAGCCGCTGTTTGGTGAGGATCAACCTTATTAACCGGCTGCCATGTAAACCGCCGCCCCTATTAAATGGGCTGCGGATGGTCTAGGTTAGGCAATACCGCTCCAGATCCGTGCCTCCTGAAAGCAGGCGCGCCGCCCGTTGATGCGGACGGCGCGTCTGCCGTTTTTCCAATTCGAGATCACTCGGCAATTCCGGATCGCTCGAAATTCCGGATTGCTGCGAATCGATCCGCCGCGATTGAACACGATCCGCCGCGATTGAACTCTGGTCGATTAAACTCCCGCCAGTGGCTCGAGCGTCACGCCTTGCAGGGACTGGATGCTCGGGCGCTCCAGCATCCGTTTTATCCAGGCGTCGACATTGGGACGGTTGGTGCTCGCCTCGATACCCAGATCGCCCAGCACCAATATACGCGGCACGAAGCTAATGTCGGCGACTGAAAAGTCTCCGGCGAGGAACTGCTGGCCGGTGAGCTCGTGATTGAGATAATCGAGCGCCCTTTCGATCAAACGATGTAGCCGCTGGAGACGCGCCTGGTCGCGCTCGCCCTCGGCCCGAGCCATCTCGGCCATGAGTTGCCCGACCTGGGGCGTGAAGGAGGCGTCGGCGAAATCCTCGAAGAGCCGCGCCCGGGCACGCAGCGCGCTCGAGCCGATCGTCGGCAGCACCGGCGGCTCCGGATACTCGTCCTCCAGGTATTCGATGATGATCGTCGAGTCGTAGACGGTGGTGTCTTCATCGACCAGCACCGGCACGCGCGCGAACGGGTTGAGGCGCTGAAATTCGGGGCGCCGCTGGTCGCTTTGGGCGAGGTCGATCTGGATGAGCTCGTACGTGAGGCTCTTCTCCGCCAGAACGATCCGCACTTTTTGACCGAATGGGCAGGGCAGGAAATCGTAGAGTTTCATCATACCCGGATGGCCTTATGACGCCGCGACTGTGAGCTTCACGCCAGCTTCAACCTCCGGGTCGAGCCTCACCGGAACGGTAAACTCGCCGAGCTGCTTGATAGGCTCAGCCAACATTATCTTTCGCCGCTCGATATCGAATCCGCGCTCGCGCAGCGCCCGTTCGATATCGATATTGGTCACCGACCCGAACAACTTGCCCTCTTCGCCGGCGTTGGCGCTGATCGTGAGCGCCAGCGCTTCGAGCTGCTGCTTGAGTTTCAAGGCCTGCCCCTTGTTCGCCTCGCGCCGCAGCATCGCAAGGCCCTTCTGATGCTCGAACGCACGCAAATTCTTGGAATTGGCCTCGACCGCGAGCCCGCGCGGCAGCAGGTAGTTGCGAGCATACCCGGCGCGGACCTTGACCACGTCTCCGGGGCGCCCCAGGCTGGGTACGTCTTCACTTAGAATCACTTGCACGTTCATAGGCTTGACCGCCGAAAGTCCCTCCGGCGCTTAGAAGAAATCGCCAAAGCTACCTGCCTCCTGGCTCGGCGGTTTGAGCCGCCGAAAATCTACCCAGAGATCGAAAATACCGGCCGCGCATACCAGGGCCGCGAGCACCGGCTGAATTATTGTAACAAAATAGATTAGCCCCCGGACCCATGGCGGGATAACCAGCGCCTTAAAATAATAGGCCATGATCGCCAGGCCCTGGCAGAAATAAACCGCCGCCACGCATACAAAGGCGTCCATCGCGGCCACCGCCAGCGCCGGCACCGGAACGAACATCCCAAACCCGGCCGCCAGCAACACCCAGATGAGCCATTCCGGCGTCGACCATCGGGCCAGATCGCCAAACAGCGGATAATTGAGCCGCTGCCGGCCGCCCATCCGCCAAAACGCCGCCAGATTGAGCAGCGCGCCGAAGCCGGCGCACATCGCCACCAGCGCCGGGCAGAGCCGCAGAATCATATCGAGCAGCCCGGCCTCGGCCTCCTGCGCCATCCCGGTCTCCACGCCGAGAACCTTGTAAAAGTCGTGCCCCCGCGCCATCCCCGATGCCAAAGCATCGCGGATTCCCTTGGTCAGCGCCTCGGCCGATCCGGCCATCGCGAAGGCCGCGATCACGCTGGCCGCCAGCACCAGCGCGCCGGTCACCAGCACGATCGTCTCGAAGGGCTTGCGCCGCTCGAGCATGTCGCACATCACGGCCGCGGCCAGCCCGAAGGTCACCACGTAGCCCAGCGCCGCGATCCATCCGCCAAGCGCCATGACCGCCGCGGCAGCCACCATGATCGCGAGCGCAGCGCGCAATCGCGCTCCCGCAAAGCCCACCGAGAAGAGCAGTATCGGCGTCGGCGCGAACAGCGAGGTAATCGCCCCGACCAGCGGTATCACCGCCGCCGCCAGACAGAGCGCCGCCGACAGAAATGCCGCGCGAATCGTGGCGACCAGCAGCCCGACGATTGTCCGCCCGCGTCTCACGGCTCGCTCGTTATCCTCTCGTCATCCCAAGGTTGAAAAAGGCAGCAGCGCAATCACTCGCGCGCGCTTTATCGCGACCGCGAGCTGGCGCTGATGGCGCGCGCAGTTGCCCGAGGTGCGGCTGGGCACGATCTTGCCGCCCTCGGTGATGAAATTCTGCAGGGTGCGCACGTCCTTGTAATCGACCTTGAGCGCCTTGTCGGCGCAGAACCGGCATACTTTGCGCCGGCCTCCGCCGGGCCGCCGGCGCATCCCGCCCCGCTCGCCTCCGCGCCCTTCGCCCGGGCGATCCGAGTCGGAGCGCTGACCTCCGGGGCGTCCGCGGCCATGCTCATGGCCACCGTGTCCGGGGCCCTGCTCCATCCTTTCTTCGTCGGCCATTTTTATCCTGTCAAATAGTACGTCGAATCGATTCCAGATCAGGCGTCACGCCTGATTAAGTCTTTGTTATCGCAATTTCAGTTCCTATGAACGCGCACCTGGCACGACTTCGCTTATCTCAACCGCCAGCACTTCGACTCCACCCGCAGCCGAAGACCACGCGCGCCCGCGCACCGCGCGCAACGTTCCCGTTACCTTAACCGCCACTCCGGCAGCGATTCGCTCGCCAATGTCGCGCGCGTCGCCTCCCGCCATCACGACTCCCAGCCTAAAAATCTCGCGTCCCTCGCCGCAGTTCACTTCGATCCTCAAAACGGGTGTCCCGGCCGGCGTGGTTCGCACTTCGGGCGCGGAAACCACTGTGCCAACCAGCTCAATCCTGTTTCTGCTCACCCGCTGGATTCGCCTCCGCCTCGGCGTCAGGGGCGGCTACCTCCGAATGCTCGGACACGGCTTTTTGTGCTACTTCAGCCTCGCCCGCCGCCTCCTCAGGGGTAAGATCGGCGATTGGAGCAGCCGGATGCGCCTCGCCAGCGGGATGCTCGGCGGCGGCAGCGGCGGCCGCCATACGGGCCTCGGCGGCGGCCTTGGCCTCGGCCGCGCGATGCAGTCGGGCGTCGATTTCGGCGCGCACCTTGGCGGTATCGACCTCGGGATCGAGCAGCACCGAAAGGTAGCGGAGGACGCTGTCGGACAACTTGAGATTGCGCTCGACCTCGTTCATCACGGGGCCAGTGGCGGCGTAGTCGAGGCGAACGTAATAGCCCCGGCGTTCGTTGTGAATCCGGTAGGCGAGCTCGCGAAAGCCCCATTCGTCAGTCTCGAGCATCTCGCCGCCGCCGGTGGCGACGAGGCCCTCGAAGCGCTTGATACTGTCTTTGACCTGGTTTTCGCCCAGATCGGAGCGAAGGATGAAGATGGTTTCGTAGCGCCGCACGCGGCAGCCTCCTTGTGGATGCCAGCCCCCATAGGGAGCAAGGAGCAAGGGGCTACACTAACACCCGCGAATCCCGCCCTTCAAGGTGTAAACCCAAACAAACTCACGGAAATGGGAATTAGATGTGCAGCTTGCGGCGAAGATAGCGATACGTGCGGCCCACGCCCGCGCGCCGGCCCAGGCGATAGAGCCCGCCGACGCCGCGCGACCAGGCCACCAGCCGCCAACGGCGCGACCGCGAGCGCAGCCCATCGCCGAGATCGGTCACGGCCAGCGAATCCAGCGGCCGCATCGGATAGAAGCGCCGCCCGATCCCGCGCTTGCGCAACTCTTTGGCGAACTGCGCAGCCTCGGGTGGAACCTTCCCGCGCGCGAAAGTGAATGTCGCGTAAGGCACGACCGTCGGCGCGCCCAACAACACTGACCAGTCGGCCGCATCCTCCGGACCCGCGGTGTATTGAAACGATTGCTCGAGCATTTCCTGGTCCAGGTAGCGGCAAAACGCGTTCACGCCACCCCACTTGTAATGGCATATCCATTTGGAAACCGGCAGAAAGGCCACGTCGGGGCGATAAATCTGTCCGACCCGCTCGACGACGGGCCCCATGTTGCCGTTAGTTGAGCGGTAGCAGTCGACGCCGCCATACAAGCTGAGTCCCGCGGTCCTCACCACGTAGGTGTAGTGATCCATCTCGAAGTCGAGTTCGTCCTGTTCGCCGCGGAAGGGAACCGGTACGATCTCGATATCGTCTATCCGCACGGGCACCCATGCCTGGACCTCTCGCACGTCGGTGAACCCCAGCCGACGGAGCGCATCCGCCATCGGAGGATTGAGCACCGAGGGCTCGCGCACTTCCGGAATCAGAATCGGGACGTCCTTGTCGAGCCACAGCAAGGTCTGAAAATGACAGTGATCCCAATGACTATGGCTGCAACAAATCGCCCCCAGCGGCGTGCGCAAGATATCGAACGTTCGCTGCGCAATGCCCATCGCCTGCCACACGACAGGATCGAGCAGCACCGCGCTTCGCTCGGATTGCACCAGCAACGACGAATGGCTGAGCAGTGTCACGCCGGGGCGAGCCGCCCATGACGGTGGCATCTCGTCAGAAAGCTGGACCGGCGCAAGACAGCCCTCGGACTTCAAAAACGCGAGAAGCTGAAGCGACCACTCAGCATCGTCGCGAGTCAATCGCGCGCGAAGGCGCGCCTCGATACCGTTTTCGTCATGATGGCCGAGCAGCAATGGAAAAAGATTGCCGAGGGCGCCGAAGCGAACGAGCGGCACCGGATAGAATAAAGTGCGTTTTTTCCCGGCGAAGATTCGCAGTTTGAATTCGACGCGCTCGAGCGGGCCCGGCTCTCGAAACACGGAGTCGCGCATCACGATCGAGACTTTGCCGTCGGTCACCCCGCTCTCGTAGATTTCTTGCACCTCGGCTGAAGCCTGAAGCCGCTTGAGCAATTCGGCCGGATCGCGGATTTCCGAAAACAGCCGGACCGCTTCCTTGTAAGCCGTCAGAATTTGCTCGAGATGCGTCCCGGCAAACATCAACATGCAGTCGACGCGCGGAGGAATTTTCTGGTCGAAATCGCGGTACAGGAATTCGACGCTGACGGCCGGGGAAATTCTCAGGCGGCCGCCGCCGGGAGCGGCCGACGTTTTGTCGGAGTGGCGGAGATCGATCGGCCGAACGTCCGATCGCGATGAGAGCGAGGTCGCCATTGCGATAGGTCAGGACTCGATAGATTACTATTTATCTATGGCATGTTTCAAGATGTAGATTTAAGCTTTAACACTGCTATCAGCTTTCTTCCCTGAAGCAATCGCGGCCTTCGATACACTGGCGCGCGTCGCATGGCATCCCATCGGGACCGACCGGACGCTGTGTCAGCAGACATCTGTAGCAGGCGGTCGGACTGTCCGGGTCGATCATCCGGCGGCCTTCGGGCGAGCGGAAGTAGCCATTCTTGGTGCGCAAGTAGAGGCAGAAATTTCGCGTCGCGGCCGGCATTTCAGAATCAGACATCTTGCACCTGGCCTGCGCGGAGGACCGCGCGCCGGACAAGAACGCGAGCGATCGCGACCTTGTAGGCGTTATGGGGCAGCGGGCGCGCATCCTTGAGCGCCGCGTCGGCCGCACTCGCCGCGCGAGCGCGATCAAGCACGCCGCCCGCGAGCGCCTGCTCGGCTTCGCGCGCGCGCCACGGAATCGGTGCCACCGCGCCCAGCACCACGTTTGCCTGATGGACCTTCTTCGAGCCCGGATCGATCTCCAGCATCGCCGCGACGCTCACCAGCGGCCAATCGAAGCTCTGCTTCTCGCGCACTTCGAGGTAGGCGCTCCCTGCCGACGCCGCGGTCGGCGGCACATCCACCTCGACCACGATCTCGCCGGCTTGCAGGACGTTCTCGCGGGTCGCGTCGACGCTCGGCAACGCAAAGAACTGGTCAAGAACGACCTTGCGCTCGCCGCCGGGACCGAAAAGCCGGACGCTCGCGCCAAATGCGATCAGGGCCGGCGCAAGATTGGACGGATGCACGATGAACGACGGACCGCCGCCGAGAATCGCGTGATAACGATTGAGCCCGTTTATCGCGTAGCAGAGGTGGCCGCCCTTCTTGAGGCACACGATGTCGGGATTGCGAAAGTACCAGCATCGCGGCCGCTGCAGCAGATTGCCGCCGACGGTGCCGAGGTTGCGAATCTGCGGCGTCGCCGCTTCGCCAGCCGCCTCGGCGAGCGCCGCGAAACGGGCGCGCACGACAGGATGAGCCGCGACATCGCTAAGCCGCGCCAACGCACCCACGCGCAAGCCGCCGTCGGGCGTCGGATCGATTCCCTGCAGCTCCTTGAGCCCGTTCAGATCGACCAGCGCGCGCGGCGCGGCGATTTGCTGCTTGAGCAGGTCGAGCGTGTCGACACCGCCAGCCAGTGCCATATGCCCCGGCTGCGCGAGCAATCGCACGGCAGCGGGCAAATCGGCGGGCGTCACGATCTCGAAGCGGTTCATCGAACTTTAACCTGCGCTCAAACTTTGCCCAGCGCCGCCAGCACGCGGTCGGGCGTGATCGGCAAATCGCGCATCGGCACGCCGACCGCGTCGGACACCGCGCATGCGACCACCGCCGCCGAGCAGACGTGCGCGGCCTCGCCCAATCCGATTACGCCGGTATTGGTGACGCCGTTGGCGACCTCGACAAAGGTCACGTCGATATCGGGCGTGTCGAGCGGCCCGGGCAGTTTGTAATCGTCCATCGTCGGATTGACCATCACCCCGGTCTGCGGATCGAGCCTGCGATCCTCGAAAAGCGCGAAGCCGATGCCCATGATCACGCCGCCGTTGACCTGGCTGCGCGCCGTGAGCGGATCGATAATCAGCCCCGCGTCGTGCACCGCGACGACCTTGAGCACGCGCACCACGCCGGTTTCGATATCGACCTCGACCTCGGCGAACTGGCACCCGGCCTGGTCATTGCGAAAGCCCTGGTAGTTCGGCACGCGCTCGCCCTCGGCTGAGATCGAATCGCCGGGGATCCGCCGGCAAACCTCAGCCATCGCGACCGCGCGCGAGGGCTCGAAGCGGACGCGAATCGTGGCGTCGCGCGCCTCGAGGTCGCCGGGCTCCGCTCCAAGCATCGGCGCCGCAATCCGAAAGAGCTTCTGCTTGAGATGCGCGGCTGCCTGGCGGATGGCGGGTGAATCCGAGGGGCTGGTGCTGCTGCCGCCCGACGGCACCGAGAAGGGAAAGCGCGTGTCGCCGATTTGCGCGGTCACCGCGCCAAGTGGCATCCCGAGTTCCTCCGCCGCGACCATCGCGAGCACCGTGCGCGTGCCGGTGCCGATATCCTGGGTGCCGACGCGCACCTCGAAGCGGCCGTCGCGCCTCGCCATTGCGATCGCCTCCGGGCCGGAGCCGCCCAGGCTGTGCCACGCGCATGAGGCGACCGCGATTCCGCGTCTTAGATGCGCGGATCGCCCGCCCGAGGATTTTACCGCCGCCGCGCTCTTTTCCGCCCATCCGAAACGCTGCGCGCCCAGGTCGAACTCGGCGGCGCGCACCGGATTGAGATTGTTGCGCCGGCGAAACTCCAAGCGGTCGAGCTTGAGCTTGCGCGCGAGCTCGTCCATCGCGAGCTCCAGGGTAAACGTTCCTTGCACCCATCCCGGCGCACGCATCGGGGAGGACGGCCCGGCGTTGAGATAGACGTCGCGCTCTTCGATATGGACGTTGGCGCATGGATAGACCGAACGATATGGCCCCGACACCCCCGAACCGCCGCCGATTCCGCCGCTGCCGTGCGAGGTCAATTCGATCGCCGTCAGCTTGCCGTCGGCGCCGGCTCCAAGCTTGACCCGCTGCGAGGAGGAGGGCCGGTTGCCGGTGGCGACATGTTCGGCTCCGCGCGGCAGCATCAGCTTCACCGGCGCGCCGGCAAGGCGCGCGAGGCGCGCGGCGATCACGACCTCGGCGCCGGCGCCGAACTTCGAGCCGAAGCCGCCGCCCAGGTATTCGGTGATCACGCGCACCTTGTCGGGCGGCAGCTCGAACAGCACGGACAGATCATCGCGCACCGTGAAGACACCCTGGGTCGAGCACCAGACCGTAAGCTCGTCGTCCTTCCAGCTCGCGACCGCGCCGTGGGTCTCGAGCGAGACGTGCGTCTGCACCGGCGTGGTGTAGAGCGCCTCGTGAACGGCGGCGGCTTCGCTGAAAGCGCGTGCGACATCGCCCACGCTCGTGACGCGAGGATCGGCAAGGTTGGGGCGGCTGCCGAAAACCTTTGGCGCCCCGGCGGCCATCGCCTTGTCCATATCGACCACGAACGGCAACGGTGTGTATTCGACCTTGATATGCCGCAGCGCGTGGGTCGCCACTTCGGGACTGACCGCGGCGACGGCGGCGACCTCCTGTCCGGCGAAGCGGACCTCGTTATCTTCGACCCTGAGCGCCGCGATCACGCCGCTTTGCTGCCGGGCCCCGGACAAATCGACGCTGCGTACCATCGCATGCGCGTAGGGGCTCCGCAGGATCGCTCCATAGAGCATTCCGGGCATCTGGATGTCGTAGCTGTAGCGCGCGCTGCCGGTCGCCTTGAGGGGGCCGTCGACGCGCGGAGTTTCCTTGCGCAAAACGCTGAACTGCTCGCCCCATTGCCAAGGAATCGGCTCGCCGTCGGGCAGCACGACGGTAACGTCGCGCACGTCGCCGGCAAAGCCGAACTTCAGCGTTACCTGCCGGCCCATCAGGCGCTTCCCCCAGGCGGCCTACCCCGCGTCTTGAATCCGGCCGCCTGGAGCGCCGCTTTGAAGACATGCGGATAGGTGCCGCAGCGGCAGATGTTGCCGGCGACCGCGTGTTTGATGTCGTCGAGGCCGGCGGCGGGATTGCGATTAAGCTCCGCCGCGACCGACATCACCATTCCCGGCGTACAGAATCCGCACTGGAGGGCGTCGTTGGCGACGAAGGCGCTCTGCACGGGATGCATCCGGCCGGGAGTGCCGAGGCCTTCGATAGTCGTAATCTGATGGCCCCGCGCGCGGGAGGCCAGCACCATGCAGGAGGTGACGGGGCGTCCGTCGAGATGCACCGTGCAGGCGCCGCACGCGCCGCGGTCGCATACCAGCTTGGTGCCGGTGAGCCCGAGTTGATCGCGCAGCACGCCGAGCAGGGTCACGCGCGGCTCGGCCGTCACCTGCATCATCTTCGCGTTGATGTTGAGCTCGAAGGTCTGCGCGTCGGGGCCAAGGCGTTCGATCACGCCGTTGGAGTTGGCGGCGTCCGCCTCGCCGGCGGCATCGGCGGACGCGACCGCACCGAGGCTCGCGACCGCCGCGGCGGCCGCGCCGGCGCCCTTGATAAAAGCGCGGCGGGTGAGCGTCGGCGGGCGTCGGCTGACGCGCAGGCTTGCCGGGTTTGCCGGGCTTATCCGAGTCGTCGGATTTCATCTCTTCGCTTCATGCTTTATAGCTGGCTGTCCGCCGAGGAACGGGTACCGCGCACATCAATCGGCGCGCCGTCGCCTCGCGCGCTTACGATCGCGCCGACCAGCACGGCTCCAAACAGCGCCAGACCGAGCAAGAACCCGAAGCCCACGGTCTTGATAAAGTACAGCGCCGCGATCAGAAGTTTATCAAGCGACTTTCCGCCCTCGAAACCGGCGTACGCGGCCATCCGGTTCGGAGCGACTATCGCGCCGCCGTCCGCGCCAATACGCGCGAGCCGCGCGCACAGATGAGTCAGCGGCAACAGCAACGCGGCCTCGAGCGCCAGCGCGACCGGCGCCAGGTAGCGGATCGAAGCCGCCTCTGCCGCAAATCGCACTCCGACGCGCAGCGCGACCAGCAATCCGAGCGCGGTCGCCGCGCCTTCCATGAGATAGAACTCGTGAGCGTTCCACCACGCGCCGGCGGCTGGCGCTCGCATCCGTACCACGTTGTGCAACCCGCTCGCGTAGCTGAACATCGCCAGCAGACCGATGAGGACGCTGGCCTGAATGAGCCGTGCGATCAGATGCCTCATGTCAGATGTCGCATGTGTCAGTTGGCGCAGCTCGCGGGTGGCGTCGCGCCGGCCGTCATCGCACCGCGAGCGTTAACGGCGCCGACGCCGCGCGCGAAAGCCCCAGCGACAGATAAACGATCAGCAGCACCAGCATCCCGACCTTCAGCCCTACGCTCCGAAAGCGCGCCTGCAAGGGCGCGAGCGCCGGGTCGGGCCCGTTGGCCGAGACTCGCCATATCCGCAACCCAAGCGTGCCGTACTGGAAAATCGCCAGGACAATTACGATCGCGACCAGCAGCAGTTTCAAAGTGAGCAGCGGGCCGATCGCGCCCACGAACATCACGTTGAGAATTCCGGTGACGACCAGGATCGCCAGCGCGCTCAGCACGATCACGCCGAGCCGCCGGGTAACGCGGCGCGCGACCCTCACGCGCGACGCGCCGTCGAGTTCCTCTGCCAGCACCGGGGCGAGCGCGAAAGTGCTGAACAGCGACCCGCCGAGCGCCACGATAACCGCCGTCACATGGATGAACAGCACGAACAGGCGCAGGCTCAGCATCGTCAAGTAGCCGTTTGAGCGAATCGCCGTCGGTTCCGCGCTAGAGATCGCGCCGGTAGGTGACGAAGTTTCCGGTAGCCCGCGCTCCCAGCGCGACCGCCGTGCGCCGCGAGGCCCAGTTGTCGTCGAGCACCAGCGTGTATCCGGCGTAGCGCATCCCGCTTTGCGCCATGGTCGTGAACGATCGCGCGGCCATCGCCAGCGCGACGCCCTTGCCCCGCGCACGCTCGAGCACGCCAATATTGATGAGCGCGCCGCGCGTGCCGCCGCCGCGCTCGGGAAGGAGCTTGACGCCGGGCCGGATCTGCGCGAGCGCCGGGCTCAAGTCGGGCACCGAAAAGACCACGCCGATGACCTCGCGATTGGCCACCGCGACCATCGAGAGATCGCCGACCGGCGTGCCGTGCAGCGGACCCATCATCGGACGAACTTCGTCGCGGGTTATCGGGTTCCATCCCCAATGGCCGGCAAACGCCGCGTTGGTGACCTCGGTCCAGGCGTCGACCGCGGCGAGGAATCCGTATTCGCGCCAGCTCATCACGGAGACTCCAGCGGAGCGCGCCCTCTCGACCATCCGTGCATAGCGCGCCAGCATCTCGGTCGTCAGCGCGGCAGTATAGTCAATCTGCCCCTTTTCGGTCTCGAAACCGGCGTCTTTGAGGTAGCGATGGTAGTACTCGGGATTGCCGCGAAGCAGGAACGACGGCAGGCTGCCGTAGTTGTCGATCGCGTAGGGATAATCGAGAAAAGCGGCGAACCCACTGCGCACCGATTCCATGGTGCCGCGCGCGAGCCATTCCATCGCCCGCGTCAGCATAGCGCCGACCGCGTCGTCCTCGCCGGCGGCGGCCTCGAAATGAATCAGCTGGCCCAGGCGTTGGCCCCAGTGGCTGATGTAGCGGCGGTTGATCACGGCGCTCACGCGCGCTACCAGCCGGCCGTTGCTCCAGGCGCAGAACGGCTGCAGGCCGAGGTAGGGCGCGGTCAGCGTGCGGCCGGCCAGCAAGTCGACCTCGTTGCGGATGTCGGGTGGCCACCAGGCCTCGCGATCGGCGTAGACCTCGTAAGGCAGGCGGGCGAATTCCTCGAACGCCTGCGGGCTATTGATAGCCTCGATCCGTATGTTGGCGGCGGCGCTCACCTATCGAGAAGACTAGCATTGCCCGCGCGCGGTTAACTATCCACCGCATCGAGGCTTCGGGCGGCGTGAACTCTTCGTTACGGAATTGGTGACGGGAACTTCGCGACGCGGCGTCCGGTTTATCAGAGAGGGTCAGCACGGTGCGCTGCCGACCTCACCCATCGCGGAACGCCGGCTGACTCCGTCTGGATACCTCCCCCCACCGGTCCGGCCGTTGGCATGCATTAGTTCGTATGCTGCGGCTGGGCCGGTCTCTTTCGGCTGCTCCGGACAATACGTGTTAGCGCACGAGGCGCGGAGCGCGGGCGCGCGGAAATCAAACGACAGTTAATCGAAGGCGCGGGGCGCTCGGATGGGGCCGCACAGTCGGCGGCCAGCGCGGATTCGCATCGCCGGCGCGCCTCGTCGGCCGCTGCGGCAAGCACCTCGAACTCCGGAATATTGTCGTCCCATTCGATGAGCGTCGGGACGCGGCCGAAGCGCCGCACCGCGTGCTCGTAGAGCGCCCACACCTCGGGGCGAATCGGATGGTCGTGAGTGTCGAGCAGATAGCTGACGTGGTCGCTATGGCCTGCAAGATGGAACTGTACCACGCGGCCAGCGGGGACGGCGTCGATGTAGCCGAGCGGGTCGAAGCGATGGTTAAAGGCGCTCACGAAGATATTGTTGATGTCGAGCAGGATCGCGCAGTCGGCCTCCTCGGCCACTGCGCTCAGGAACTCCCACTCGGTAAGGCGCGAAGCGCGAAACGCCATGTAGCTCGACACGTTCTCGATCACTATCGTGCGCTCGAGAACGTCCTGGACCTCGCGGATACGTCCGGCGACATGGCGCACGGTCTCCTCGGTATAAGGCAGCGGCAGCAGATCATGCAGATTGCGGCCGCCGACGCCGGTCCAGCACAGATGGTCGGAAATCCAGGCCGGCTCGACGCGGCGGGCAAGCGCGCGTAGCGCATGCAGGTAGTCGCGGTTGAGCGGGTCGCTCGAGCCGATCGACAGCGACACGCCATGCATCACCACCGGGAACTTCGCCCGCACGCCCTCGAGCACTTCGAGCGGCCGGCCGCCCTCGACCATGAAGTTTTCCGAGATGACCTCGAACCAGTCCACTGGCGGAACGTTTTCGGGCGGAACGTTGTCCGGCGGACGCTGTTCGAGGATGCGCGTGTAATGCGGCCGGCGCAGTCCGACGCCGAATCCGAGCGATGCGAAATTCGAGCGATTCATCGCCGACTCATCGAGAAAACCCCTATCCAGCATCGCAGCCGGCGCGCGGCCTACATCGATTTGGTTGGAGCTTCCGGCTTGCCGCCCTTGTCGGTGCAGACCTTGGCCGAGGCGGTCGTCACCCAGCCCTTGCCCTTGCACGAGTTCTGACCCGCGCAACCGCTGCTCGCGGTCTTGCACGAGCTCTGGCCCTTGCAGCTATTGCCGCCGACACACTTCACGTTGGCCCCGCTCGTGGAACTTCCCGAGGAGCTTTGCGCGAAGACCGGCGTGGTCAGAAACATCGCGCCGACCGCCGCCGCCAAAACCGCACCTGTAACCGTCTTGCGATCCATCGTGGTGATTCTCCTATAGAAGGTTTTGCCAAGCCCCGACACGACCGACGCGGCCGGCCCTCGATCAAGTATATGCATCCAAGTATACGCATCCGGCCGGCCTACGGTTCAGTTTGGCCGCCGGATCGAGATAAGTCTCCGCCCAGTTTAGTTAAATCTCCATCTGCGGGCCACGGTTCCTTGGTGGAACGCGATCTCAATATGATCTCGGGATGCCACAAGCTGCATCGATTGGTCTAGCGAAAGCTATAAATCTCGTCATTAACCGAAGCGAAACTGAGGCGTAAAATCGTCCTATTCTCGCGAAGGACGGGAACTTTCCGACGAGCGGCGGGATTTAAATCGTAGGCGGTGGTATATGTTGGTGTTCTTTATATATGGAGGACAAAGGGGGCAGCGAAAAGCGCGGGCTCTTCGAACGCGAGGCGCTGCCTCACGTCGACGCGCTGTACTCGGCGGCATTGCGGCTGTCGCGTAATCCTGACGACGCTCGCGATCTTTTGCAGGAGACCGTGCTGCGCGCCTACCGGTTTTTTCATCAGTACACTCCAGGCACCAACTGCCGCGCGTGGTTGTTGACCATTCTGTATAACAACTTTCGCAACGGCTATCGCGGCGCCGACCGTGAACAAGTATCGCTGACGCCCGAAGACTTCGAACGCGAGGTCGAGGGTTTAAGTGCCCGGGGGGACCAAAGATTGAGCAATCCCGAGATGCTAATCTCGGAGAGGGTCCTGGACCATGAAGTGGCGGCGGCGCTCAACGCCCTGCCCTCCGACTTTCGCACGGTGCTGATGCTGGTGGACGTACAGGAACTAAACTATCAGGAGGTCGCGCAGGTACTCGGAATACCTATAGGAACGGTCAAGTCGCGGGTCTCGCGCGGCCGACAGATGATGCGCGTCGCGCTGGGCGCGTTCGCTCGGCGCCGCGGGTTGGTCCGTTAGTGCGAATGGGCAGGGGGTTCGGATGATTCGCGCTAGGGGGTATAAGCAGGGGGTACTGTGAACTGCGAGGAATACATCGCTAATTACCTCTCGGCGGATGCCGACGGCGAACTGACGCCCGAAGAGGAAGGCGCGGTCGCCCAGCACCTGGGCAGCGGACCGGATGGCGGATGCGCCGCATGCCGCGCGCGCCTGGCCGAGGAGCGTCTGTTGAAGGCGCTTATCAGGCGTCAGGCCGCCACGGTGAAGACTCCTGAGGAGCTCCGGGCGCGGATCAATGCCGCGCTCGACCTGATCGACCGCGGGCCTGCGTCGCGGCGGTTAGGAATCGCCGTGGTGCGCGAGCTGAGGCGGCCGCGCACGTGGGCACCGCTCGCCGCGGCCGCGATGCTGTTCGTCGTGGTGTGGGCGGGCGGAATCCTGCCCGGGACGCATCGAGGCGCGTCGCCCGCCAAAACTGGAGTCAGCTCGATCCCGGCCACCCAGGCGCTCGATCAGGCCGTGTACAGCTACGAGACCTTCGAGACCGCTTTCCGGCCCACCGTGCCGTCGGGCTCGCTCGCGGATATCGCGATGGCCTACGGCTCGGCCGAGATGCCGGACATGATGTGGAATTTCCAGTTCGCCGGCTATGGCGTGGTCGGCGGACGGATCGATCAGCTACCCGATGGCAATCCTGTCACCTACACGCTCTATCATGGCCGCAACAGCGACATCCTGTGCACGCGCTACAAGGCGAGCGACTTTGCCGTGCCGCCCGGCGCCGTCGGCGAGATGCACGGCCATCTGCTCTACCAATACAAGGGCTATAGTCTCTGCGTAACGGTGTCGGAGCAGGGCCACTTCATCTGTGTGCTGACGACGAGCGAGCCGATGGACGAGCTGCGGCACGACATCTCGCTCGCCCGCGCGTTCAGCATCGTGCGCTAGGTTAAACTGCGCGCGAAACCGCGGCCAGTTGATGCTCCAGCGTTTGTATCAGCCGGATTCCGCGCTCGGCGGCCACGACATACGACATCTCAATCCCGGGCCCAGCAGTACGCTCGTCACCCAATGGGCGCAGATCGGGCGCGTTGGCTTCGGCAACCATCTTCCTGAGCGGCGCGCGGCTTGCGACGCCGGACTCCGTCTGATCGCGCAGGCTACATAGCCACGATTCCAGACGCATCCGGATCGCGTCGGTCAACTCCGCGCTCACATCGGCGCTCATGGCAATTCCGGCCGGTCGGACGCGGGTCAGATTACCCAGGGCGAAGGCCAAGCGGCGGAGTGTGTCGAGCGCGTTGACCAACTGTTCACCGTCGATTTCAGCGCCGCGGCCTTCGAGCATCGCATCATTCGCGACCGTCAGCATCATGGCAATGCCGGCGACGGCCGACCTCTCGGCTGCGGCGCGCCGGCGGCTCTCATCGTAGCCCCCGCCCTCTTTCACAAGTTCGAGCATTGCCGCGAGCGGCGCCTGGAACTGCTCGGCGAGCGTGCGGCTTGCCCGCTCGCGCCACAGGAGAGAAACGGCGGCGCGGATTATCATGCCGAGGCTGATGCCCCACAGGCTCCAGATCGAGCCGAGCACGTCGGCGCGCGGTCCCGGGCCTCCGTAGCCGATAACAAAGGCCGTGCCGCCAATCGCGAGATACGAAAGGATTCCGCCACCCTCCCCGATATACGCCATCAGCAAAGCGCCCACGAAGATCGCGGCCATGTAGGGTCCGGGCGAGGTGAAGTTGGGCGCAACGACAATTGTGGCGAGCGCCGCCAGCGCGAGAGCTCCTGACGCACCAATCGCACGCATCGTGAATTTGCGCGCTGTGGCTCCATGGCTGGGCGGGCCGCCGAGCATCAGCAGCCAGATCGCCGCGTGCAACGCCGGATTGTTGTCCCAAACCCCGATCAGAAACGCGGCCGTCAGTGCGAGCGTGTGTCGAGCGCTGAAGCGGATGAGGAAATTCCGTACGACGGCCGGCGGTGGCTCCGCTGGTTCGTCGATTTCAGCCTCCTCGGGTGGCAGCTCGATTCGATCGTTCTCGAGCAGCTCGCTGATTCTTGCTATCGGCGCGGCAATTCCCACCAGCTCGGGAGCCTCCGCGCCGAAGCGCGCGATCCGCACGGCGAGGCCGGCGTCGGCGACGACGCCGCCGACGCCGGTCTCGCCGCTATCCGCATCCGGCGCCAGCGCCGACGGGTGCGCCTGCGGGCTCGCGCCCGGCGCGCCTGCGGCGCGCCGGGCGCGAGCCTGCAGCAAATCCGAGGCGTAGCGCACGAGACGCAGATCGAGCGCCGCCGCGAGCGCGCGCAATTCGCCGGCCGCGGCGGCAGGCGGACGCCTGCCGCCGCGGCCGGCGAGCACCACTGCGGCCAGACGTTCCGTCTGGCCGCGGATCGCCTCGGCGATCGTCACGTCGGCGAGCAGCGCCGCTGAAACGGCGGCACTGCTCGCCGACGCGATGGCGGGCGTGAGCAGCGAGAGATGGTAGCCGAGACGCGAGGCCACCGAACGGTCGTCGTCGGCGGCGACGTGACCTAACGAAATTTCGATCAGCCGCGCGAGTCTCAGGCGCGAGCGCATCAGCGTCGCCGCGATCGAATCGGCCAGGACCGACGCGGCCGGTTCCGGCCGCACGATACTGTTGCACAGCAGCAGGACCGCGACGGCGATTGCCATTCCTGCGAACGCCTGCGCCGCGTCCCACCCCAGTTGATCCGGCAGAAACATCGCCAGGTAAAACGCCGTGACCACCGGAACTTGAATCCAGACCCAAAGCCGCCCCAAAGTCGGAACGGCGTAAATCAAATAGGTGGTGCAGAAACAGATGAGGACGAAGACGGCGACATGCACGACCGGCGAGTCGACTAACGCTCCGACCAGCATCAGCCCAAATACCTGGAACACCGCCGCGCAACATAGGAAGGCGGTGCCCCGCGCCGGCGAGAACGCCGCCTCGGGCAGTGCGAAATTGAACAACAGCGTCAAGCCGAGCGGATTCGCGATCTGCATCGCGGCAGTCACGCCGGCGCCCAGCGCCGTGATCAGTCCGACCCGCGCTGCTCGCCGCCATCGCCCGGGCGTCGGCTCCAGCTCTTCGAACAGGGCTCTCCATTTGGCGCTCCCTGTCATCTCTCTGGCCGCCAATCAAAGCATATTTTCAGCGTCGAGCGTCACGCGCCTGATCGCGAGCCTCTGCTTGTTGTTGGCGCTCGACGGGCTTGGCGGATGTGCCGCGTCGGGGGAGCGGCCGGAGCTCAATCCGTCTCGATGGGCGCCGGCGGCGGCGCAGCATGAATGGCAGCCTAGCCCCGGCGAGCAGGCTATCAAACTAGAAGCCGCGCTCGCAGCCACGCCCGGCGGCCCCGACAATAAACTTCTGGCGCACGCGGCACAGTCGAAGTACGACCTTCCGGCCTTGATCGATCTGGCCTTGAGCCGCAACCCCGATACGCGTGAGGCGTGGGAGGCTGCGCGCGCGGCTGCCGCCGGATGGGGAATCAGCCGTGCGCCTTTTTACCCAACGGTGCGTGTCGATAGCCAAAACGGATACGAGCGGATCCTCGATCAGGTCCCGAAGCATTGGGGCACGCTGAAGAACTGGCGCAGCAGCGACCTGCTTACGCTCAACTACGATCTTGCCGATTTCGGCCGCCGCGACGCGGCCGCCCGTTCGGCGCGCGAACAGTTGATGGCGGCCAATCTGCACTTCAACCGCAAAATCCAGGAGGTGGTGTTCGCGGTCGAAAAGAACTTCTACCTGCTGGATGCCGAGCGGGCCAACGTCGCCGCCGCGCAGGCGATCGTGCGTCTGGCGATCACTGATCGGCGTGCGGTCGAGAAGAGCCGTGCGGCGGGGCTAGCAACCAAACCCGACGTGCTATTGGCGCTCCAGCGCGAAGCGCGGTCCCGCTTCGAGTTGGAAAACGCGGAACTCGGCGTGAGCGATGCCCAGGCCGACCTTGCGGTCGCACTCGGCGTGCGCGTCGACGCGCTGCCGAAAATCGAAAGTTTCGGCGGCCAGACGGTTCCCGCTACGCTCAGCGGCGCGGTCGACCGCTTGATCGACCTCGCGATGCACGAGCGGCCCGACCTTGCGGCCAAGGTCGCGGCGCTGCGCTCGCGCGATGCCGCGGTCGATCTGGCGCGCGCCTCGGTCTATCCGACCGTGGAGCTCTCCGGCTATTACGGCAGCCATGCTTTCAACTATCGGTTGTCGAATCCGCCCACGCCGCAGTTCACTGCGATGGCGCCCGAGTACGCCGCCAGCGTCGCGCTTCGATGGGACGCGTTTGCCGGCTTCGAGCATGTGAACTCGATCGAGCAGGCCCAGGCCGATCGCGAGGCCTCTCGCGCCGAGCTTTATCGCTACCAACTCGACGTCGCGAGCCAGGTATGGCGCGCCTACTACGCTTTCGCAACGGCGCTAAGGAAGTACCAGTACGCGCAGGCGCTGCTGGCGGCCTCGCAGTCCGCCTACGATTCGAATTTCGGATCGTTCAATCGCGGGCTCGCGACGATCGTCGATCTGCTGTCGGCCGAGCGCGATCTGGCCGACGCCAAGTACACGATGGTCGGGAGCCGGGCCGACCTACTGATCTCGGCCGCTGCGGTCGCCTACGCGACCGGAGCGATTCCGCCGCAGGCCCGCCCGTGAAACGTCGGCGCTACCGCGTTCATCGCGCTTGCAATCGGATTAAAGGCGGGCTTGGCGGCGGCTCGCCTTCGATCGTGACGACCGCCGTCGCGCCCATCCGGAACGGAAACCTGGGATCGTCGTCTTTGAGCGTGATCCGCACCGGAAAGCGCTGGGCGAGGCGCACCCAGTTGAGCGTCGGCGCGACGTTGGCAAGACCCGCGACGGTGGCGCCGTTGTTCTGGTACAGCGCCCAGCCGACGCCCTCGACCACGCCGCGAAAGCGCCGGTTCGGATAGCCGAGCAGATAGACCTGCGCGCTCATTCCGGGCGCGATGTGCGCAAGGAAGGTCTCGCGGAAATTGGCGATCACATACCAGGTGCGATTGTCGACCAGGCTCATCACCTCGCGCCCCTACGTTCGCATACTGGCCGACAGTCGTATTCAGATTGGTGACGTAACCGTCGAACTGCGCGCGCACCCGGCAATAGTCGACGTTGAGTTTCGCCTTGTAGACTTTTGCTTCGGCCTCGGCCCGGCGCGCGTTGATATCGCCGGCCTGCCCCAGCTGCTTTTCGGCCTGCCCGACCTCGTTGCGCGTCTGCTCAGTCGCCGCGCGCGCGGCGAGAAGCTTGCTGCGAACGTCGGCCACCTTGTTGGCGGTGACAAACGCCTCCTTTTCGAGCGGCGCGAGGCGCGCGAGATACTGGCGCTGGTAGCCGGCGTCGGCTTCGGCCTGCTTCTGGCGCGCCTTGGCGGCGCCGATCGCACGGTCGAGCGCTTCAATCTGCAGATTGGTGAGCGCTAGGCGCGCCTCGGCAAGATCGAGTTCGGCTTGATACGGGCGCGGATCGATGACGAACAGCAGGTCGCCCGCCTTGACGTGCTGATTGTCGCGCAGCGGAAGCTCGACGATCGTGCCGCTCACCTCCGGCGCGACCCCGACGATATTGGCGCGCACGTAAGCGTCGTCGGTGCGCGGATGGAGATAGTAGAGGCGCACAACGTATGCGCCGAGCACGAGGTCGATGACGATCACCGCGACGAACAGGATTCGCGCGATAATCCGACGCGCGAGATTGCCGCTCGCCAGATTTCCGCTCGATCGCGCGCCGTCTGCCGCCGCCATCGTCGATCCCCTCAAGCACGGCTGAAGAACGTGACCCATCCTATCAGCGCGAACATCGCGATCAGTCCGCCATAAAAAAGCGGCAGTGGGCGCAACTCGCGCTCGAGGCCGGCCGCGACAAACAGCGGATGGCACATCGCCGCCAGGATCGCGCCCGCGCCCGCGCACAAAAGCCAGTCCGGAAAATTGGCCCCCGCGATGCTAACCACCGGGTCGCATCCCGCGGCCGTGAGCATCAGGATGCCGTATGCCAAATAGCACAACGCGCGCGCGATCATGGTCGAGACTTCCGAGCGAAACGCATAGGGCAAATCCGCCCCGTAGCGCAAGCGCTACAGTCGAGCCGCTCACGCCTTTGGCGCGAGCCTCACGACCGAATAATCGGCAGTATGAAACCTTAGCGGCCGAGCGCGTTGTCGGCGGCTTCGAACAGGCGCAACTGATGCGGCGCGTGATTGGCTGGAATCTCGACCGGGTAGCGGCCGGTGAAGCAGGCGTCGCAAAAACCCTCGCGCGGGCCGTCCAGGAATGAGTACAGGCCGTCCCAGCTAAGGTAATCGAGCGAGTCGGCCGTGATGTAGCTGCGGATCTCCTCGATCGAGTGGCTCGATGCGAGCAACTCCTCGCGGGTCGGCGTGTCGATGCCGTAAAAGCACGAGTTGGTGGTCGGCGGCGCCGCGATCCGCATATGGACCTCGCGCGCGCCCGCCTGCCGCAGCATCGGGATCACCTTGCGCAGCGTGGTGCCGCGCACCAGCGAATCCTCGACCAGCACCACGCGCTTGCCGCGCAGCAGTTCCGAGACCGGGTTGAATTTTATCTTGACGCCGAAGTGGCGAATCGACTGGCGCGGCTCGATAAAGGTCCGCCCGACGTAGTGGCTGCGCACCAGCCCCATCTCGAACGGCAAGCCCGGATTGCTCGGCATAGCCGAGCGCGGCGGCGTTGCCCGAGTCGGGCACCGGCACGACGATATCGGCGTCGACCGGGCATTGGCGGGCGAGCGCGCGGCCTTGCAGCTTGCGCACCTGGTAGACGCTGCGTCCGTAGAGCAGGCTGTCGGGCCGCGAGAAGTATACGTACTCGAAAATGCATCGCTTGGGCTCGGCGGACGGGAATGGACGCAGCGAGCGCACGCCGTCGTCGCTTATCACCACCATCTCGCCGGGCTCGATTTCGCGGATATAGTCGGCGCGCACCAGATCCAGCGCGCAGGTCTCCGACGCCACGATCGGCGCGCCGTTGAGCGAGCCCAGCACCAGCGGGCGAAAGCCGAACGGGTCGCGCACCGCGATCATCTCGCGCTGCGCCAGCACCACCAGCGAGTAGGCGCCGCGCACCTGCGCGAGCGCCTCGGCGACGCGCTCGGCCAGCGTGGGCGCGTGCGAGCCCGCGATCAGATGGATAATGACTTCGCTGTCCGAGGATGACTGGAAGAGCGAGCCGTTGGCTTCCAGCCGCTCGCGCAACTCGGCGAAGTTGACCAGGTTGCCATTGTGCGCGAGCGCCAGTCCGCCGCCCGCGTACTCGACCACCAGCGGCTGGCAATTCTTGAGCGTGGTCGAGCCGGTGGTGGAATAGCGGTTGTGGCCGATCGCGGCGGTGCCCTCGAGGCGATTGATCACTTCGCTGTTGAAGATGTCGGCGACCAGGCCCATTCCGCGATGCGAGATCAGCGACTTGCCGTTGGACGAGACGATGCCGGCGGATTCCTGTCCGCGATGCTGCAACGCATACATGCCGAGGTAGGCGAGATTGGCGGCCTCGGGATGGCCGAACACGCCGAAGACGCCGCATTCCTCGTGGAAGGCGTCGAGGTTGGATTCCTCCGGCGAGACTTCCACGAAGAGTTCTTGTGCAAGGTCTTTTGAAGTTCTTGCGACAATTCTCGCGACGGGACTTTATCCATTGGCGGCAAGCCTCCGCGCAATCGCCTGTTCGTGGATTTGCCTCAACTCGCGCACGTCCTCGTCGATCGCTTTTGCAACTCTCAGGCGCGGCTCGCTGGTCACGCGCCCGATCACGCTAAACTCGATTCCGTCGAACAATTCGCGCAACTTCTCGACCTCGTTGGCCGCGGCCGACAACACTACGGTCGAAGCGCCTTCGCCAAAAAACACTTCCGCCTCATCCCACTGCGCCATCCCGTCGATCTCCGCGCCCAGGACGCCGTCGGGATTGAAGCAGCATTCCGCCAGCGTAACCGCCAGCCCGCCTTCCGCAACGTCGTGAGCTGATCTTATCAACCCTCGATCGGCGGCGGCAACCAGCCCCTCGATGAGCGCGCGCTCGCGTTTGAGGTCCAATGCGGCGAGCGACCCGCCGCTACCCGCGAAAAGGGCCGCATATTCGCTCGCCGCCAGCGTCGCGGGCGCCGTCCGCAGCAGGATAATCGCGTCGCCCGAGCGCTTGAAGAACTGGGTGACGCGCCGCCCGGCGTCCTCGAGCACCCCGAGCATCGCGATCGTCGGCGTCGGCGGAATCGCGCGGCCCTCGGTCTCGTTGTAGAAGCTCACATTGCCGCTGACCACCGGCGTCTCGAGCGCCAGCGCGGCGTCGCGGATACCCTCGACGCCGCGGATGAACTGCCACATGATCTCCGGGCGCTCGGGATTGCCGTAGTTAAGACAGTTGGTGAGCCCGATCGGCCGCGCGCCCGCGCACGCCACGTTGCGCGCCGCCTCGACCACGGTCGCCGCCGCACCTAGGTAGGGATCGAGCGCGCAGGCGCGCGGGTTGGAATCGACTTTCAGCGCGAGCGCGCGATTCGTTCCCTTGATCCTGAGCACGGCGGCATCGCTGCCCGGCCCGGCCATACGTGTTGCTCTGCACCATCGAGTCGTACTGCCGATAAACCCATCGCTTGGAGCCGACGTTGGGGCTGTCCAGCAGACGGCGCAGGGCCTCGGCCGGCGGCGGCTCGGACGCTGCGCTTGACGCGACGTTCTGCGTCGAGGCCAGTCTTCGACGGTGCGCGCGCGGGACGATCGTAGACCGGCGCTTCGTCGGTCAGCGCGGCGGCCGGAATATCGGCGACCAGCTTTCCGCGCCATCGCACCCGCCAGCGCCGGTCATCGGTGATTTTGCCGACCACTACCGCGTGCAGGTCCCAGCGCGCGAAGATCGCTTCGAGTTCGGCCTCGCGCCCGCGCTCCGCCACGAGCAGCATCCGCTCCTGCGACTCCGAGAGCAGAATCTCGTACGGCGTCAGTCCCGCCTCGCGCAGCGGAATACGATCGAGGTCGAGTTCGATTCCGAACTCGCCGCGCGCCGCCATCTCGCTCGACGACGAGGTAAGCCCTGCCGCGCCCATGTCCTGAATCGCGACGATCGCGCCGCTCTGCATCGCTTCCAGGCACGCCTCGATCAGCAGTTTTTCGGTAAATGGATCGCCGACCTGCACGGTTGGGCGCTTGGCCTCGCTGCTCGCATCGAACTCGGCCGAGGCGAGCAGGCTCGCGCCATGGATTCCGTCGCGCCCGGTGGCCGAGCCGACGTACATCACCGGATTGCCGGGCCCGCGCGCACGCGCGCTCTGCAGTTCGCCCCGCCGCGCGAGGCCGAGGCAGAATGCGTTGACCAGGATGTTGCCGTTGTAGGCCGCGTCGAACATCACCTCGCCGCCGACCGTCGGCACGCCGACACAGTTGCCATAGCCGCCGATTCCGCCGACCACGCCGCCGAGCAGGTAGCGCGTGCGCGGATGCTCGAACGCGCCGAACTTCAGCGAATCCATGCTGGCGACCGGCCGCGCGCCCATCGTGAAGATGTCGCGCAGGATTCCGCCCACGCCGGTCGCGGCGCCCTGGTAGGGTTCGACGAACGAGGGATGGTTGTGGCTTTCAATTTTGAACACCGCGACCCATCCGTCGCCGACCTCGAGCGCGCCGGCGTTCTCGCCCGGTCCGCCGACCACGCGCGGCGACTTGTTCGGCATCATCCGCAGATGGCGGCGCGAGGACTTGTACGAGCAGTGCTCCGACCACATCACCGAAAAAACGCCGAGTTCGGTGAAGGTCGGCGTGCGGCCGAGCGATCGCTCGATCGCGCGGTACTCGTCGTCGGTAAGTCCGTGTGCGCGGGCCTGCTCGAGACCGACCGCAGGCTCGCCCGCCAGCGCGACCGGAGTCTCGATGCTCGCGTCCTCACTCATGCCAGGCTTCTGGAAGACGCGGCGGTTGAGGCCGTGGCGGGCGTCCGCTCGACGCTCATCACGATCGAGCGAAAAATCTTGAGTCCGTCCTCGCCGCCCAGCGCCGCCTCGACCGCGTGTTCCGGATGTGGCATCAGGCCGAAGACGTTGAAGGTTTCATTGGCGACACCGGCGATCGCCCTGGACGAGCCGTTGGGATTCGCGTCGTCGCGCTCGCGGCCGGCGCCGTCGGTGTAACGCAACAGCACCTGGCCGCGCTCTTCCATCGCGCGCAACTCGTCGGCGGGCGCCACGTAGAGGCCCTCGCCGTGCTTGATCGGCAACCGCAGCACTTCGCCCTGGCGCGCGGCGCAGGTGAAGGGTGTGGCGGCGTTTTCGACGCGCACGTTGACTCGCTGGCAGATAAACGAGAGCGAGCGGTTGCGCATCAGCGCGCCGGGCAGCAGATGCGCCTCGCACAGAATCTGGAAGCCGTTGCAAATTCCCAGCACCAGGCCGCCCTCGTTGGCGAAGCGCACGACGCTTTTCATGATCGGCGCGAAGCGCGCGATCGCGCCGCAGCGCAGGTAGTCGCCGTAGCTGAAGCCGCCCGGCAGCACCACGCATTGCACGTCGCCGAGGTCTTCGTCCTTGTGCCAGAGCGCGCGCGCCTCCTGCCCCATCACCTGGCCGAGCGCCCACAGCGCGTCGGCGTCGTCGAGCGAGCCGGGAAAGCGAACGACTCCCCACTTCATCGCGGCCCGCCCTCGTCCGGGCTCAATCTCGAAGGTGTAGTCCTCGATATTCGGATTGGTCAGCAACTGATCACACATGCTGCGTATCGATTCGCTTGCCTGATCGATATTCGGCGCATCAAGTTCGAGCACGATGTACCGGCCGACGCGGACCGCGCCGACGCCGCCGAAGCCCAGGCTCTTTAGCGATTGCTCGACCGCGCGTCCCTGGGGATCGAGAATTCCCTTGCGCGGCGTGACGAAAACCTTGACCAGCAACTCAGAGCCTCCGCGCGCACTGCGCGAGAAGTTTCCCGCCGCGCCGCTCGCTCAATTCGATACCCGGCGCAGCATCTCGTGGTAAGCGCCCTCGACGTCGCCGAGGTCGCGGCGGAAACGGTCCTTGTCGAGTTTCTTGAGCGTGGCCTTGTCCCAGAAGCGGCAGGTGTCGGGGCAGATTTCGTCGCCGAGGAGGATTTTCCCGTGATGGCGTCCGAACTCGAGCTTGAAGTCGACCAGGATCACGCCGCGCTCGTCGAGGAAGCGGCTCAATACGTCGTTCACCTTAAGCGCCATCGCGTGGATCGTGTCGAGTTCCGCCTCGGTCGCCCATCCGAACAGCACCGCGTGCTCGGGATAGATCAGCGGATCGTCGAGCGCGTCGGATTTGTAATAGTACTCGACGATCGGATGCTTGAGCTTTTCGCCTTCTTCGCGGCCCAGCCGCTTGGCCATCGAGCCCGCCACGATATTGCGCACCACGGTCTCGGCCGGGATTATCTCCAGGCGCCGGCAGAGCATCTCGCGATCGTTGAGGCGGCGCACGAAATGAGTCGGGATGCCGTCGCGCTCGAGCAGCGTGAAGAACAACTCCGACATGCGGTTGTTCATCACGCCCTTGTCTTCGATGGTGCCGCGCTTCTTGGCGTTGAACGCGGTCGCGTCGTCCTTGAAGTAGGCGATTACGAGGTCGGGGTCGGCGGTCGCATAGAGCTTTTTCGCCTTGCCCTCGTAAAACATTTCGAGCATCTGCGGAGCGTCTTCCACCAGCGTTTCTCCGTTAGCGGGATTTCACAACGGTACAAGAACGAAACAGCATAAAAATCGATGAATATTGAAGTAGCCGACCCGCGGGCGCGCGACAAACCTTCGGGCCCCTGCTTTGTTCACAAAACGCGGCGCTTATGCACAATCGGCACCGGCCGGCTAGCTCCTGGAGCTAACTTTTCGATTTGCCGCCCGGCGCGAAACGCTCGACCAGCTCGGCGGCAAGTCCAACGTAACCACGCGGCTCAAGCTTCTCAAGCCGCGCCTTGACCTCGGGCGGCAACTCGAGCGCCGCGATAAATCCGCGCATCGCCTCGCGATCGATCGCGCGTCCGCGGGTCAGTTCCTTCAGCTGCTCGTAGGGATCTTCGAGCCCCTGGCGGCGCATCACCGTCTGCACCGCCTCGGCCAGCACTTCCCAGGCGCCCTCGGCCTCCAGGTCGGCGGCAATCCGCGCGGCGTTGAGCTCGACGCGATCGAGCCCGCGCCCAAGCGCCTCGAGCGCGACCATCAGATGGCCGAACGCGGTGCCCAACGCGCGCATCGCCGTGCTGTCGCTGAGATCGCGCTGCCATCGCGAGACCGGCAGCTTGGCCGCCAGATGCTGAAACAGCGCCGTCGCCAGGCCCAGGTTGCCCTCGCAATTCTCGAAGTCGATCGGATTGACCTTGTGCGGCATCACCGACGAGCCGACTTCGCCCTTCACCGTGCGCTGGCCAAAATAGCCGAGCGCGATGTACCCCCACATGTCGCGCGCGAAGCCCAGCAGTATCGTGTCGATACGGACCATCAGGTCGAGCAGTTCGGCGATAAAGTCGTGGCTTTCGATCTGGGTCGTGAGCGGATTCCACACCAGGCCCATCGATTCGACGAAGCGGCGCGAGCATTCGATCCAGTCGGCCTCGGGCACGGCGGCCTGATGCGCGTTGAAGTTGCCGACCGCGCCGTTGAACTTGCCCAGGAACTCCTGGCGGCCGAGCGCGCGGCGCTGGCGCTCCAGGCGCGCCGCAAACACCGCCAGCTCCTTGCCCATCGTGGTCGGCGTCGCCGGCTGGCCATGCGTGCGCGCGACCATCGCGACGCTGCGCCATCGCCGCGCCATCGCGGCCAGCGTGGCGACGATCGAATCCAGCGCGGGCGCAAGCTCGCGCTCGCAAAACTCCTTCAGCATGAGGGCGTAGGCGAGGTTGTTGATGTCCTCCGAGGTGCAGGCGAAATGGATCATCCCGGGCGGGACTTTGATACCGGCGGCCGCGATCTTTTCCGCAAGGAAATATTCGATCGCCTTCACGTCATGATTGGTCGTGCGCTCGAGTTCCTTGACCCGGCGCGCGTCGGCGAGCGTGAAGTCGGCGTACAACGCGCGCAGCCGAGGCGGCACGCCCCGGTCGAGCGTGAATTCCTTGAGCGCAGGATTTTCGGCCAGCGCGAGCAGCCATTCGATCTCGATCCGGACGCGGTAGCGGATGAGCGCGAATTCGCTGAAATACGCTGCCAGCCCTCGCGTGCGTGCGTGGTAGCGGCCGTCGATCGGCGTGACCGCCATCAAGGGATCGATCAGGGGATCCTGGAATCCGGGGCTGTCGAATCCGGAAGTGTTGCTTTCGTTTTCCTTCGACACAGCTCGTGAACGCATCGCGTGCGCCGCTACCTTCCAGTATGCCCGAAGCCGCCGCCGCCGCGCGAACTTGGCTCGAGCTCGGCGACCTCGACCAACTCGGCCCGCGCGACGGGAGCGATCACGAGCTGAGCGATTCGGTCGCCGGGGCGGATCGTGATCGGCGCGGTTCCCAGGTTCACAAGTAATACTTTAATTTCGCCGCGATAGTCGGCGTCGATAGTGCCGGGTGAATTTACGAGCGTGAGGCCCTCTTCGAGCGCCCGTCCGCTGCGCGGGCGCACCTGCCCCTCGAAGCCGGGCGGGATTTCCACCGCGATTCCGGCCGGCACGGCGGCGCGGCCCATCGGCGCAATCTCAAGTGAAACTTCAATATCCGCGACGAGGTCCATCCCGGCCGCGTGCGCGCTCTGATAGCGCGGCAGCGGCAGCGAGGAAGGCCTCACGCGCCGCACCTTGATCACCGGGGTCATCGTCTATTGTCAGAAGTATCCGTGCCGCCGGTCGCGCGCAACGCCGTGTGATTCAAGCCGTCCACAGGGTTCGCTCAGAAGGCCCAGAGGCCACGGACGAACTGGCTCACGAAGAAGCCGAGCCATAGCAGCGACCAAACGGTGATCGCGGCGTCCCAGATGCGCCGCCGTGCGAGCAGCGCGAACAGGATGAACAGCGGAAACATCATCAGCGTGTAGCGAGGCGCGCTGATGTCCCACGACTGGGTCGACACAAACAGCCAGTTGAGCGCCATCCATATCGCATACGACGGCCGCAGCAAAAAGGCCGCGGCGATCGTTCCTGCCAATCCGACCGCGAGGTAGAAGAGAACCTGGGTTCCGACCATCGCGGCCTGCGAGGGATCCCAATCGCGCGCAACGTCGAAGTTGACCCCGATACTGCTCCATGGCGCCACCAGAGTGTGCGCCCAGTGCTCGCGCTGCACGCTCAGGAAGGCCAACGGATCGCCGGTGATGCGATAGTTGACCAGGAGATAAGCCGCGAAGCCGATCGGGATCAGGCCAGCCCAGAGCCATCGCCAGTTGAATCGATGCGTCTCCCACAACTCCGATAACGCGTCGGCGCCGAGCGCCGGCAGCAGCAGGATTCCGTTGGGCCGCGCGAGCGCGGCGAATGCGCCGAAGATGCCGGCCCATAACCAGCGCTCGCGGCGCGCCGCGATGAATGACGCAAGCACCAGCGCCAGGAACAGGCTCTCGCTGTAATCGATATGCAGAAAGTAGGAGGTCGGGAAGATGAACAGGAACCAGGCGGCGCGGCGAGCCAGATGCCGCGAGTAATCGATCGCAAAGAGCCGCGCCAGCGCCACGCCTGCGGCCACTGAAGCGACCGTCGAGATCAGGAATGCGGCGAGGACGGCGTCGCGCACGACTATCGCCGCCAGCCGGATGAGCCACGGGTAGAGCGGGAAGAACGCCAGTGCGAGCCGCTGGTCACCGGTCGGCGCGTATCCGTGCTGCGCGATCAGCAGGTACTGCGGCCCGTCCCATCGGTTCCAGATCGAAAGCAGATGGGTGAGCGTCACCCGTTCATTGCTGGTCACCTGGAGGGAAAGCGCGCCGAAGAGCAGCACCGCCGCCTTGATGACGAGGACCATCGCCGCGACCGACCAGTCCGACGCGGTCAGGCCAAGGATCGAGCGTTCGCGATGGTCGAGCGATGACGGCATCCGGCCGGCGGTGTCCCGGTGCCAAAGAACCTAGGGATATTCGATGGCTCGGCGCAAGCGCAGCGACTGTGGATAGCGTAAGAAGCGCCCGAAGCGATCGGGTTGTCGCTTGCAGAGTCGATTTGCTACACGCAGAAAAGCATCGTATGTCAGCGATCCTCGAACACGGCGAGCGAAGAGTGATACGTGCTGGACTCGCGTCAGCGGCGATCGTTGTCGTTGTGGTCTTGATCGCGGCGTTGCCGTCGACTCGGTTGGCACGCGCAGACAATGGTCCAGGTCTCACCGTGTCGATCGTCTCGCCGGCGAACGGTGGCGGCGCGCCGGGTCAGACGCTTCAGGCAGGTGTTTTCGCGATAACCAACAACCTGGCAGTACCGCAGACGGTCAGCAGCGTCACGATAGCGTTCAGCCATCCGGCGTTGTTTTCGTCGGCGACGTTGAAGCCTCTAAGTCCGAACTTAGCTCGATTCGACTTCAATGGTCCGCCGCCGAGGGCCTCCGCACCGCGAGCCCGCCGGTCGCGAGCACCACCTTCTACTTCGGTTTCCCCGTGATCATCGGACCGGGCACCCAGCCCGCCTTCGCGCTGGAAGTCAAGCTTTCGCCGCTAAGCCGCAACGAATCGGGGAACGTGGCCTACGCAGCAATGACGCCGGAACCGCTGGTGCGCAGGGCGGGCGCGCCGTTATGGATCGCATTTGCGATCCTCGGGCTGGCAACGGCGGCGCTGTCCGAGGGCAAACGATGGCGCGCATGGCTCATCGCGGGCTTGCTGGTCCTGTTCGCGATAGGCGCGCCCGGATGCGGCAGCGATTCCGGCAGCGGCGGCCCCTCGTCGACGCAAACGGTGACCGCGGTTGTCGCTGAGGCTGGATATCTTCCAGGTGGGAGACGTGAGTTGGCACGCTCGTGACGCCTCTACCCCGATAGTCGCCGGATCTGCCTTTGAAACTCGGAACGATCACGGGGCAGTGACGGCGCACTGATGCGCCGTGCGATGGGCGAAAGCGCCGCTCGTGGAGCGGACGGCGCGCGTTACTTGAGCTCAGAGAAAATTACTTCAGTTCGGAAAAAACTTACTTGAGTTCGGAGAAAACATCGGGGCCGAACTTGTGCCCCTTCAGATCGCCCAGCAGCACCAGCGCCATCTTGCCCGACAGGAACGAGCTCTGCGCGAGCTCGACCACCTGGTCGTGGGTGACCTTGTCGATCTCGCGCGCCAGTTCGTCGAGCGGGATATCGCGGCTGAAGTAGATCTCGTTGCGCGCGAGACGATTCATCCGGCTCTCGGTCGACTCCATGCCGAGCAGCATGTTGCCCTTGAGCTGGCTCTTGGCGCGCGCCAGTTCCTCGTCGGTGAGCCCGACGCGCGCGATTTTGTTGACCTCGCCCAGCGTGACCTCGAGCACCTCTTCGACCCATTCCGGATTGGTGCCGGCGTAGATTCCGAGGTAGCCGCAATCGATGAAGGACGACATGAACGAATAGATGCTGTAGACGCGGCCGCGGCTCTCGCGCACTTCCTGGAACAGCCGCGAGGACATCCCGCCGCCCAGCGCCGTGTTCAACACGTAGCTGGCGTAGCGCAGCGGCGAGGCCTGGCTGATTCCCGGCCCGCCGATGCATATATGCGTCTGCTCGAGGTCCTTCTCCTGGTTGACAACGACCGAGCGGTCGGTCGGCGGCGCGATCGGCTCGCCGCGTCCATCGCCCGAAACTCCGCCGAACAGGCGCTCGCAATCGTCGACCAACCGCTTGTGATCGACCATCCCGGCCGCCGCGATAAAGACCCGGCCCGCGCGGTAACGGTCGGCCATGAAAGAGACCAGCAGCTCGCGGTTGATCGCGTTGACGGTCGCGACCGAGCCGAAAATCGGCAGGGCCAGCGGATGGCCCTCCCAGAATTTCAGATTGAAGAGATCGTGGATGAAATCGTCGGGAGTGTCTTCGGCCTGCGAGATTTCCTGCAGCACCACCTGGCGCTCGCGATCGATCTCGGCCGAGTCGAACACCGAGTCCAGGAAAAGATCGGCGAGCAGCTCGGTCGTCATCGGCAGGTCGGCGCCCAGCACCTTGGCGTAGTAGCAGGTGTATTCCTTGCCGGTGAACGCATTGAGCACGCCGCCGACGGCGTCGATCTCTTCGGCGATTTGCGCGGCGGTGCGCTTGCGCGTGCCTTTGAAGAGCAGATGCTCGATGAAGTGCGAGACGCCGTTCTGGGATGGGGATTCGTAGCGCGATCCGTTCTCGACCCAGATGCCGATGGTGGACGAGACCACGGCCGGCATCGGTTCGCTGATCACGCGCACGCCGTTGGGCAACACGTCTTTCAATATCATTGCAATATTATCGCACCATCGGGATAACGTCGCGCATGTCGAGAGCGCGGCTACGCCTTCTTGTTCGCAGTTCCTCCTGCGCCTCGCGCAGCGAGAGCCGAATTTTGCCGTCGCGATCGACCTCGAGCACCTTGACCCTGATCTCGTCGCCTTCGTGAACGACGTCTTCGACGCTGCGCACGCGCTCGTTGGAAAGCTGCGAGATGTGCAGCAGGCCGTCGGTGCCGGGCATGATCTCGACGAACGCGCCGAACTCGACGATCTTGCGCACGCGGCCCTTGTAGATGCGGCCGACTTCGGGCTCGGCGGTGATGGCCTGGATGGCCGCGATCGCCTTGTCCATCGCCGCGCCGTCAGCCGAGGCGATCACCACGGTGCCGTCGTCCTCGATATCGATCTTGCAGCCGGTCTCCTCGACCAGCCCGCGGATAACTTTGCCGCCCGGGCCGATGACCTCGCGAATCTTGTCAGGCTTGATGTGCATGGTGACGATTCGCGGCGCGTACATGGAAACTTCGGTGCGCGGCGTCTGCAGCGCCTTCTCCATCACGCTCAGCACGAACAGCCGCGCGTCGCGCGCCTGATGCAGCGCCTGGCGCATCACCTCGCGCGTCACGCCGCCGACCTTGTTGTCCATCTGGATGGCGGTGATGCCGTCGGTGGTGCCCGCGACCTTGAAGTCCATGTCGCCGAGATGGTCCTCGTCGCCCAGGATGTCGGTGAGCACGCGGACCTGCTCGCCTTCCTTGACCAGGCCCATCGCGATTCCGGCGACCGCCGAGCTTATCGGCACGCCGGCATCCATCAGCGCGAGGCTGCCGCCGCATACGGTCGCCATCGAGGAGCTGCCGTTGGACTCCAGCACTTCGGAGACCACGCGGATGGTGTACGGGAAATCCTCTTCGGGCGGCAGCACCGGAAGCAGCGCGCGTTCGGCGAGCGCGCCGTGGCCGATTTCGCGGCGCCCCGGGCCGCGCAGGAACTTCACTTCGCCGGTGGAGAACGGCGGGAAATTGTAATGGAGCATGAACTTCTTGTAGCGCTCGCCCAAAAGCGCGTCGATCCTCTGCTCGTCCGGCGAGGTGCCGAGCGTGACCGTCGCCAAGGCCTGGGTCTCACCGCGCGTGAACAGCGCCGAGCCATGCGTGCGCGGCAGCATCTGCACCTGCGCGCTGAGCGGCCGGATATCGGTCGACTTGCGATCGTCGATCCGCTTGTCCTGCTCGATGATGACCCGGCGCACGCGCTCGCGCAGGACTTTCTCGCAGGCCTCGGCGAGTTCCTTCTCGCGCTCGGGAAAGCGCGCGGAGAGTTCGGCCACGGCTTGTCCGACAGCGCGTATATGGCCGTGCTGCGTTCCTTCTTGCCCGCGATCTCGAGCGCCGCTTCGAGTTCCGGCGCCATGCGCTGGCGCGCGGCCTCGAGCAGCCCGGGTCGAGCACCTTGGGCGTGAATTCGCGCTTGGGCTTGCCCGCCAGGCGGCGCAATTCGCTTTGCAGCTCGAAGATCGGAGCGCATCTCGTGCGCGGTGAACAGCGCCTCGAGTATCGCTTCCTCGTCGACCATCTGCGCGCCGCCCTCGAGCATCACGATCGAATCCGGCTTGGCCGCGACCACCATCGAGATGTCGCTCTGCTCGAGTTGCTCGGCGGTCGGATTGGCGACCAGCTTGCCGTCGACCCGGCCCATCCGCACCGCCGCGACCGGCCCGTCGTGCGGGATGTCGGAGACTTCCAGCGCGGCCGAAGCCGCGATCAGCGAGAGCATGTCGGGATCGTTGTCGCGGTCGGCCGAGAGCACCGTGACGACGATCTGGGTTTCCTTGTCGTAGCCCTTGGGAAACAGCGGGCGCATCGAGCGGTCGATCAGCCGCGAGGTCAGGATTTCTTTTTCCGAGGGACGGCCCTCGCGCTTAAAAAAGCCGCCGGGGATTTTGCCGGCGGCGAAGGTCTTTTCCTGGTAGTCGACGGTCAGCGGCAGGAAGTCGATATTGGGTCGCGCCTCGTAGGCCGACACGACGGTCGCGAGCACTACCGTCTCGCCATATTGGGCCAGCACGGCGCCATGGGCCTGCTTGGCCAGCCTGCCGGTCTCCAGCGACAGCTTGCGGCCGGCAAAATCAATCTCGAGTTTTCGATACATCTTGATTCACACCTGAGGGAGGACGGAGGGCCGCTTTGCTCGCGCCACGATGGCGCTCAAACGACTCACACCCTAAGCCAGCGGAGCCGCCGGCCCGGGCCCGCGCATCCGCACCGTGCGGCCGCGCGGCTCGAAGCTTGTTCGGCCTATCTCCGGATGCCGAGCCTTTCGATCAGCCCCCGGTAGCGTGCGTTATCGCACGAGTGCAGGTAGTCCAGCAGCCGGCGGCGTTTGCCGACCAGGCGCAGAAGTCCGCGCCGCGAATGATGGTCCTTCGCGTGGGTCTTCAGGTGCTCGGTCAGTTGCTCGATACGCGCGCTGAACAGCGCCACCTGGACTTCGGACGAACCGCTGTCGGTGGTCGTGCGCGCGTGGGCCTGGACGATTTCCCGCTTGCGGACGGCTGCAAGGGGCATCAGGAGTCTCTTACTTTCCCTTTTCCTCTTTAATCAAACAGGCACCTTATCAAAGGGGTCCCCCCACAGTAAAGCCGACCCCCTGGCAGGTAGTGGGTCAGTTTGAAATCCATCGAAGGCAGCGGTGATCTTTGACGTGTTGGTCGTAGAGGGCGCTTGCATGCTTCCATCGTCCTTCGGCCTTCCTAACTTCCAGAACCTTTGAATGGTATTCGGGCGAAGTCTTTGGGGTCTGTCTCAATTGCCCCTGTATCTCTTGCGCCTCAGCAAAGAGTCTAGTGGACTCAGCGGAAAGACGAGACCGCTCTTCACACTCATTGCGGCTTGGTTTGGGCATGATGCGCTTCCCATTCGTCCACGATCCCCACGATATCCTCAAGCGACCACAGCCGATCAGTTACGCCAGCTTCCATCGCGGGAGTCACCCTAAGCGTCTGATGGATGCGGACGAAATTGTAGTGCATGAAGTAGATCGAAAGCGCGTGCATATGGTTTTCGAGCTTCTTTGAGAAAGCGTTGGTCAGGCGAGTAAAGCGGCGCATGCCCATCCGCATCGATAGATTTTGGCGCTCGACGTAGCTGGTCGAGATATGTTCGGGATCGGGCGTACTGCGAATCTCGCTTTTCTGTGCGCCCAAGCAGACCGGCGGACTGTAGCGCCTCTGTGCTTCCGGCGAAGTCCCGTAGATTTTAACCAACTATCGCGTAATCGACACTGTGCCGCGACTGAAGGCCGCATCCACTGCGCTGAGGTAGGCCCCGTGGCCGTCCGTCGTTAGCTGAACGCGATTCGCCAGCCTGCTCGCCACGTCCATCATAAAAGCATAGGCCGCGTCCGCATCGCGCGTCCCTACGTGCCAACAAACGATCAGCTTGTTATCGGCGTCGAGCGCGGTCCAAGTCCAAACATCGCCATAACCAAATTGTCCGCGCCTTTCTTCGGGTACGTTCTTTTGTTTCGAGTAGACGAAGCTCCAGATTTCATCGGCCTGAATACGCTTGCAGGGAAGATTGCGGAGCACGCGATCCTGATAATCGAGGCAGGCATTGCCAGCATCCGCTAGCAGCTTGGCGACGGTGTTCTTGCTGGCACCGGTCAGACGCGCGATCGCGCGGATAGACATGCCCTCAACCATCATCCCAATGATTTGAGAACGACGCTCGATTGGGAGCTTGTTCATGAACCAAATATCCCATATCGTGTCTGGGGGTCAAGCATAAAGGTCATATTCAAGATAAAACTTAACGCATGAAGTTCAGTAGTTGATTGACAATTTCAGCACAAACCTCTATGATGCCATTCAGAGGGGTGATGAGGCTGCGGCAAGATGAAGATCACATTTCGGCGCGAACAGTTGTCTATCGTTCGGACTTCGCGCGCTGGCGAATTGCAGCTACCTATCTCGGTGATCAAATCCTGCCAACAAAAGATGGTTTTCCTCGAAGCCGCGCCCAGCGAGCGATCGCTGCGAAATTGGGCGTCGCTACACTACGAAAAGCTAAAAGGCGAACGTGACGGTCAGCGATCAATAAAACTGAACAAAGGATGGAGATTAGTTTTCGAGCTAGACGAATCGACAACGCCCCCGACGATAGTCGTGTTGGAAATTGGCAATCACTACGACGACTAATCAAGGCAAGAGGGTCACAATGACGAATGAAATGAGAGCAGTGTCGGTTCCTTTTCCCGGCCACTTTATCAAGGAAGAGTTGGACGCCCGTGGATGGAATCAGCGCGATCTGTCTTACATACTTGGATGCCCCAAAGTCAGTCAATCTTATTCTCTCGGGTAAGCGCGGCATCAGCCCTGAGATGGCAAAGGCGTTGGGTAAGGCTTTCGATGTCGAAGCAGAACTCTTTATCAATCTACAGCGTGCCTACGACTTGTCTCAAGCCCGCGAGCCTGACCCTGGCGTCGAAAAGCGCGCATGGCTTCAAACATATCCGATCAGAGAAATGATTCGTCGTGGCTGGTTGGAGAACACCGACCCAGAAATGCTGGAAATGCAGATGGCTCGCTTTTTTGAGCGCCAGAAGGCTGAGGATATTCCGCATTTGGCACATGCCCCCTACAAAGGCCCAACAAGAGGCAAAGACGACGAAACGCCCACCCCTTCCCAGCTGGCGTGGTTTTACAGGGTACGTCAAATAGCTCGAAGTCTGGTTGTGCCGAAATATTCCGAAGCTTTGATGCGTGATGGTTTGAACCGTCTACATCAATTGACCATGGACCCAGAAGAATTACGACACGTACCGATCATTATGGCCCAGTGCGGGGTGCGATTTGTGTTGGTCGAACCCCTGCCGTCATCGAAAGTAGACGGCGTGACGACATGGATCGACCGTTCTCCCGTTATCGGACTCTCACTGAGGCATGACCGCATTGACAACTTCTGGTTCGTTCTCATTCACGAAATTGAACACGTACTACAGCGCCATGGACAAAGCGGTGAGATCAGCCTCGACGCCGAGCTTGAGGGCGAAAAAGCGGGCGAAGCATCAACCATTTCGGACAAAGAGCGAGCGGCCAATCGAGCAGCGGCCAACTTCTGTTTTATGGACAGCGAGCTTTCCAACTTTATTGGGCGAACTCAGTTTTTCACTTCAGAGAAAGATATCCTTGGATTCTCAAGACGTTTACAGGTGCATCCCGGCATCGTTGTGGGCCGGTTTCAATATCGCACTGGCCGATATGACTTCCTACGAAAATACCAAGTCAAAATTAGGCGGTTCTTAGTCCCGACCGCGAACGTCGATGGTTGGGGGCAGATGGCACAGGTAGAGTTATGAGGAACTATGCGCGAACGCGGAACAATCTTCTTCAGCATCAGTGGGTATGCGAGCAATACGAGAAGGCGGGAATGCCGACTCCTGCTACTTCACGAGAGATCGCCGCATGGGCCTTACAAAAGGGCCTCGTCAAGCCCAAGGAACGCGACATTATCGGCGAGATAGCCGACGACATAGCTCGCGCGCAAAGAGAAGTATATCGAGTCGATGCCAGGGGAAGACGGTATAGGGCAAAGCATGCCGTTCGGATAAATGTTGCCGGTGTAGCCTTCGCGCGGTGGGGCGATATCGATAAGGACGCACCGGATTTTATCCGAAAGTCTTTATCTCAAAAGCGTCGTCACGTCGCAGGCGAGTGCTATTGGTTGAAGGTCGATACCGATCATTTCAACGAGTTGTATGCAGGGACGCCTAATCAGATGGAGCTCGACTTAAATTTCACAAATGATGTTGCTGAACGGCAATTATTGGAAGACGATCAGCACGGCAGCATAGTAGAATTACGAGCTTTTCCATCGAGCGCGCGCTGCGATACGGGCTATTTCCGAACGTTGCTCCGGCGTCAACGCGACCGCGCGTGATTTCCCGCCGATTCTGCCGCCTTCTCGCCCGAATTCCACCGCATCCTTATTTTTTTGCGAATCCTCTTCAATATCGGTCGCCTGTCCAGTCGCGATGTCGCCAATTATCTTCGCCAGCGCGAGGGGATCGCGGGGGCGTTTTTTCCGTCGTTCCGCCATGCGGCCATTATCGCACAGCCGGAG
>CAWFGH010000015.1:0-87500 GCA_963815255.1 uncultured delta proteobacterium
GGAAACCACGCCCGCGCCGACCGTGCGGCCGCCCTCGCGGATCGCGAAGCGCAACCCCTCGTCCATCGCGACCGGCGTGATCAGTTCGCCGGTGATCTTGATGTTGTCGCCGGGCATCACCATCTCGGTGCCTTCGGGCAGATTGAGCACGCCCGTCACGTCGGTGGTGCGGAAGTAGAACTGCGGCCGGTAGCCGGTGAAGAACGGGGTGTGCCGTCCGCCCTCTTCCTTGGTCAGGATGTAAGCCTCGGCCTCGAAGTTGGTGTGCGGGGTGATGCTGCCCGGGCGGGCGAGCACCTGTCCGCGCTCGACGTCTTCGCGCTTGAGTCCGCGCAGGAGCACGCCGATATTGTCGCCCGCCTGTCCTTCGTCGAGAATCTTGCGGAACATCTCGACCCCGGTCACGACGGTCTTGGAGGTGTCGCGAAAGCCGACGATTTCGACCTCCTCGCCGACCTTGACCTTGCCGCGCTCGACGCGGCCGGTGACCACCGTTCCGCGGCCGGAAATCGAGAACACGTCCTCGACCGGCATCAGGAAGGGCTTTTCGATCTCGCGCACGGGCTGCGGGATATAGGCGTCGACCGCCGCCATCAGATCGAGGATCGGCTTGCAGTTGGGACAATCGTCCTTGCCGCAGCCGCAGTTCAGCGCCTTAAGCGCGCTCCCGCGGATGACCGGCACGTCGTCGCCGGGAAATTCGTATTTCTTCAGCAGGTCGCGCACTTCGAGCTCGACCAGGTCGAGCAATTCGGGATCGTCGACCATGTCGACCTTGTTCATGAAGACCACGATCGAAGGCACGCCGACCTGGCGCGCGAGCAGGATATGCTCGCGAGTCTGCGGCATCGGCCCGTCGTTGGCGCCGACCACCAGGATCGCGCCGTCCATCTGGGCGGCGCCGGTGATCATGTTCTTGATATAGTCGGCGTGGCCCGGACAATCGACGTGCGCGTAGTGACGTTTGGCGGTCTCGTACTCGACGTGCGCGATCGCGATTGTGATGCCGCGCTCGCGTTCCTCGGGCGCCTTGTCGATTTGATCGAAAGCGACAAACTGGGCAAGTTTCTTCGCGGAGAGCACCTTGGTGATCGCCGCGGTTAGCGTAGTCTTGCCGTGGTCGATATGGCCGATGGTGCCCACATTCGCGTGCGGCTTGTTGCGTTCGAATTTAGCCTTGCCCATGATTCGTCCTCCGGTGTGACCCTCCCTGGCTGATTCCGTTAAGCGCGCGGACGCTCGTCATTGTCGCCATTGCGCTCCATCAACTCTGCGTATATCTGCTGCGGCACCGGTTCGTAGGCGCCGAACTGCATCGTGTAAGTCGCCCGTCCCTGCGTCATCGAACGCAGGCGGGTCGCATAACCGAACATCGTGGCCAGCGGCACGCGCGCTTCGACCACCTGGGCGCCCGCGCGATTCTCCATGTTGAGAATCTTGCCGCGCCGCCCGTTGAGATCGCCGATCACTTCGCCCATGAATTCCTGCGGCATCACCACTTCGACTTCCATCACCGGCTCGAGCAGCACCGGGTCGGCCCTGCCCACCGCCTCGCGAAAACCCATCGAGGCCGCAATCTTGAACGCCAGTTCCGAGGAGTCGACCTCGTGGTACTTGCCGTCGAGCAGGCTGACGCGCACGTCAACCATCGGATAGCCCGCCAGCACCCCGGTCTCCATCGCTTCCTTCACGCCGTCTTCGACCGACGGGATGAAGTTGCGCGGGATCGAGCCGCCCTTGGTCGCGTCGACGAATTCGAATCCGCCGCCCTTCTCTAGCGGCTCGATGCGCAGGTCGACCACGCCGAACTGGCCGTGGCCACCGCTCTGGCGCACGAACCGGCCCTCGGCTTCCGCAGGCTTGCGGATAGTCTCGCGGTAAGCCACTTGCGGCTTGCCGACGTTGGCGTCGACTTTGAACTCGCGCAGCAGGCGGTCGACGATGATCTCCAGGTGCAACTCGCCCATCCCGGCAATCAGCGTCTGGCTGGTTTCACGGTTGACGCTGACGCGGAAGGACGGATCCTCGCGCGCGAGCTTGGCCAGCGACTCGCCCAGGCGATCCTGGTCGGCCTTGGTCTTGGGCTCGATCGCGATCTGGATGACCGGATCGGGAAATTCGATCGACTCGAGCACGATCGGATGCGCCGGGTCGCACAGCGTGTCGCCGGTGGTGGTATCGCGAAGCCCCACCGCGCAGATGTCGCCGGCGAAGACCTCGGTAATTTCCTCGCGCTTGTTGGCGTGCATCTTGACCAGCCGTCCGATCCGCTCGCGCTTGAGCTTGGTCGAGTTGAGCACCGACGATCCGCTCTCCAGCCGTCCCGAGTAGACGCGCAAGAAAGTCAGCGTGCCGACATACGGGTCGGTCATGATTTTGAACGCGAGCGCGCTGAACGGCGCGTCGTCGCGCGGCCAGCGCTCTTCCATCTTATCGCCGACCTTGCCCATCATCGGCGGAACGTCGAGCGGGGAGGGCAGATAGTCGACCACCGCGTCGAGCATCGGCTGCACGCCCTTGTTGCGGAACGCCGAGCCCATCAGGACCGGTATCGCCTCGATGTTGAGCGTGGCGCGGCGCGACGGCCGTGCGGATCTGTTCCGGCGATGGCTCTTCCTTGCCTTCGAGGAACATCTCCATGATGCGTTCGTCGTGGTCGGCGAGCGTCTCGATCATCTTCTCGCGCCAGCGCGCGCGCGCTTTCCTTCAGATCGGCCGGAATTTCCTCGACCCGGTAGTTGGCGCCGAGACGATCCTCGTCCCAGATGAGCGCGCGGTTCTCGACCAGGTCGATTACGCCGGTGAACTTTTCCTCGGCTCCGATCGGAAGCTGCAGCACCAGCGGCTTGGCCTTGAGCTTGTCGCGGATTTCGGCGACCACGCGCTCGAAGTCGGCGCCCACGCGGTCCATCTTATTGATGAACGCGATGCGCGGAACGCGATACTTGTCGGCCTGGCGCCACACGGTCTCGGATTGCGGCTCGACTCCGCCGACCGCGCAGAACACGGCCACCGCGCCGTCGAGCACGCGGAGGCTCCGCTCGACTTCGATCGTGAAGTCGACGTGCCCGGGCGTGTCGATGATATTGATCCGATGGTCGCGCCAGAAACAGGTGGTCGCTGCCGACGTGATCGTGATGCCGCGCTCCTGCTCCTGCACCATCCAGTCCATCGTGGCCGTGCCTTCGTGCACTTCACCGATCTTGTAATTGATCCCGGTGTAGTAAAGCACCCGCTCGGTCGTGGTGGTCTTGCCGGCATCGATATGCGCCATGATGCCGATATTGCGCACATCTTTTATGGGAGTTTCACGCGCCATCTTACTACTTCTTCTTGCTACTTCTTCCGCTACTTCCGATTCGTAACCGCTTCCCGATCAACCTCTTTCGATTCGTCCCCCCGAGGGGGACGTGATTTTTCTTTCTTTTGCCTTACCAGCGGTAATGGGCGAAGGCCTTGTTGGCCTCGGCCATCCGATGAGTATCCTCGCGCTTCTTGACCGCGCCGCCGCGATTGCCGGCCGCTTCCAGAATCTCGACCGCCAGCCGCTCTTCCATCGACTTCTCGCCGCGCGCGCGCGCCGCCGTCACCAGCCAGCGCATCGCGAGCGAATTGCGCCTGACCGGCCGCACTTCGACCGGCACCTGGTAGTTCGCGCCGCCCACGCGCCGCGAGCGCACTTCGACCGCGGGGCGGATGTTGTCCAGCGCCCGCTTGAAAACCACCAGCCCATCCTCCTTGGAGCGCTCGGCAATCGTGTCGAGCGCGCGATAGAGGATCTGCTCGGCGAGCGACTTCTTTCCCTGCACCATCACCACGTTCACGAACTTGGCGAGCGTGCGGTCGTGGAACTTTGGGTCCGGGGTTACTTCCCGGACGCGGGCCTGACCCTTGCGTGACATGGCTGTATGCTACTTGGGCTTTTTAGAGCCGTACTTGGAGCGGCCCTTGCGCCGTTCTTGGACGCCGATCGAATCGAGCGTGCCGCGGATTACGTGATAGCGCACTCCGGGCAGGTCCTTGACCCGGCCGCCGCGAATCAACACCACCGAGTGTTCCTGCAAGTTGTGTCCGACGCCCGGGATGTAGGTGTTGACCTCGTAGCCGTTGGAAAGCCGTACGCGCGCGACCTTGCGCAGCGCCGAGTTGGGCTTCTTGGGCGTAGTGGTCTTGACCTGCGTGCACACGCCGCGCTTCTGCGGCGAGCCTTGCAGGGCCGGCGCGCTCATCTTGTAGCGCTTCTTGATGCGCGCCTGGCGAATCAGCTGGTTGATAGTCGGCACGTAGTCTCTCGGGACTGCATCACGCCGGGGGCAGCGTCCCTCACCCCCCGGCTTTTTTCACAAACCTGTCGAAAAAACCCGGCCCGGAGCGTCTCTCCGAGCCGGCTCCCAACCCGTCCTCGTGGACAGGAAACCGCTCTTCAAACAAACCCCCCAAGGGCGGATTCGCCCTTGGGGTGAACATACTTATTTAAAGCATCCAAGCCAACCTGTCAATCTCCTGCCGCTGCGGAGGCCTCGGCCAGCTCGCCCTTTTCGGCCTCTTCGCCGGGCGGCAGCGCCTCGGCCATCACTTCGACCCGGTTGTAGGTCGGCAAGCCCGTCCCGGCCGGGATCAGCCGGCCCATAATGACGTTCTCTTTGAGCCCGACCAGCCGGTCGACCTTGCCATTGATAGCCGCCTCGGTCAGCACCCGGGTGGTTTCCTGGAACGACGCCGCCGAGATGAAGCTCTCGGTCGAGAGCGACGCCTTGGTGATGCCCAGGAGCAGCGGCTCGGCGATTGCCGGCTCGCCGCCCTTGGTCAGGACGCGGCCGTTCTCCTCGTCGAAGCGCCACTTCTCGGTCTGGTCGCCGACCAGGAAATCGGTATCGCCGACCTCCTTGATCCGCACCCGGCGCAGCATCTGGCGCACGATGACCTCGATATGTTTGTCGTTGATGCGCACGCCCTGGAGCCGGTAAATCTCCTGGATTTCGTCGACCAGGTATTTCGCCAGCGCCTTCTCGCCCAGGATGGTCAGGATGTCGTGCGGGTTGGACGAACCTTCCATCAACGGCTCGCCCGCGCGGACCATATCGCCCTCGTGCACGCCGATATGCTTGCCCTTGGCAATCAGATACTCGCGCGCATCTCCGACTTCGGGCGTGACCACGACCTTGCGCTTGCCCTTGGTATCCTTGCCGAAGGAGACCTGGCCGTCGATTTCCGAGATGACCGCGAACTCCTTGGGTTTGCGCGCCTCGAACAATTCGGCGACGCGCGGCAGTCCGCCCGTGATGTCCTTGGTCTTGGTAGTCTCGCGCGGGATCTTGGCGATCACGTCGCCGGCGTGCACCACCGTGCCCTCGGCCACGTTGATGTAGGAGCCGACCGGCAGGTAGTAGCGCGCGAACTGCTCGTTGGAAGTGAGCCGCGAGGTCTTGCCGCTCTCGTCCTTGATCGAGATACGCGGCCGTACGTCGAGATCCTTGGTCGCTTCGACGATGACGTTGGAACGCGCGCCGGTGCGCTCGTCCACCCGCTCTTCCATCGTCTTGCCCTCGATGATGTCGCCGTACTTAACCGTGCCCTCGACCTCGGTGATGATCGGCGTGGTGTAGGGATCCCACTCGGCGATCAGCTCGTTGCCCTTGACGCGTTCACCCTCGCCCTTGCGCAGCTTGGCGCCGTAGACCAGCGGGTAGCGTTCACGTTCGCGCTCGCGCACGGCGCTGGATTCGCCCGCGGTGACCTGGGTCACGATCGCGACTTCGCCGTGACGCGACATCACGATCAGGCTGCCGTCGCGGCTCGGCACGGTCTTGACGTTGTGCAGGCGCACGATACCGTCGTTGCGCGCCTCCAGCGTGGTCTGCTCGGCGCGCCGGCTGGCGGTGCCGCCGATATGGAACGTGCGCATCGTGAGCTGCGTGCCCGGCTCGCCGATCGATTGCGCCGCCATGATGCCGATGGCCTCGCCCATGTTGACCTGATGTCCGCGGCCGAGGTCGCGTCCGTAGCACTTCACGCATACGCCCTGGCGCGACTGGCAGGTCAGCACCGAGCGGATCTTCACCCGCTCCAGGCCGGCCTCTTCGATCTCGGCCACCTTGTCCTCGTCGATCATTTCGTTGGCGCGGACCAGGACCGTGTTGTTGAACGGATCGTGGATCTCCTCCAGCGCCACCCGCCCGAGCACCCGGTCGCCCAGCCCCTCGATCACCTCGCCGCCTTCGACCAGCGGCGTCATCTCGATTCCGTCGAGCGTGCCGCAATCGTCCTCGGTGATGATCGAATCCTGCGCGACGTCGACCAGGCGGCGGGTCAGGTAGCCCGAGTTGGCGGTCTTGAGCGCCGTGTCGGCCAATCCCTTGCGCGCGCCGTGGGTCGAGATGAAGTACTGCAACACGGTCAACCCTTCGCGGAAGTTGGCCGTGATCGGAGTCTCGATGATCTCGCCCGACGGCTTGGCCATCAGGCCGCGCAACCCCGCAAGCTGGCGAATCTGCTGCTCGGATCCACGCGCGCCGGAATCCGCCATGATGAAGATCGGGTTGAACGACGGCCCCACGACTTCCTTGCCGTCCTTGTCCTTGCCGAAGACCTGGGTCGACAGGCCCTTGAGCACCGCCGATCCGATCTCGTCCTGGACCTCGGCCCAGATGTCGACCACCTTGTTGTAGCGTTCGCCGTCGGTGATGACGCCGTTGTTGTACTGCTTCTGGATCTCGCTGACTTCCTTTTGCGCCTTGTCCAGCAGCTCGGCCTTTTTCGCCGGGATCGTCATGTCCTTGATCGAAATCGAAATCCCCGCACGCGTGGCGAAATCGAAGCCGACGTCCTTCAGCCGGTCGGCGAAGATAACCGTCGATTTGTTGCCGGCCCGGCGGTAGGTCAGATCGATCAGGTTGCCGAGCTCCTTCTTCTTCATGGTCTTGTTGACTTCGGCGAACGGAACCACCGGCGGCACGATCTCGTAGAGCAGCACGCGCCCAACCGTGGTCTCGACCCGCTCATAGTTGGCCGACTCCGCCGCCGACGACATCGAGGGCCCCGCGCCGCGCCGATGCTCGTCCTCTTCGTCGACCGGCTGCGTCGCCGCCAACCGCACTACCGGCATCCGCACCGTGATGCGCGCGTGCAAGTCAACTTCGCCGTGGTCGTACGCGATACGCACCTCGGCCGGACTGGCGAAGCGCTTGCCTTCGCCAAGCGCCAACGGCCGCTCGCGCGTCATGTAGTACAGCCCCAGCACCATGTCCTGGGTGGGCACGATGATCGGCTTACCGCTGGCGGGCGAGAGGATGTTGTTGGTCGACATCATCAGGGCGCGCGACTCGACCTGCGCCTCGATCGACAGCGGCACATGCACCGCCATCTGGTCGCCGTCGAAGTCCGCGTTGTAGGCGACGCAGACCAGCGGATGGAGCTGAATCGCCTTGCCCTCGATCAGCACCGGCTCGAAGGCCTGGATGCCGAGCCGATGGAGCGTCGGCGCGCGGTTGAGCAGCACCGGATGCTCGCGGATCACGTCGTCGAGGATGTCCCAGACGTCCTTGCCTTCCTTCTCGACCATCTTCTTGGCGCTCTTGATGGTCGTGACGTAGCCCTTCTCCTCGAGCTTGGAATAGATGAATGGCTTGAACAGCTCGAGCGCCATCTTCTTGGGCAATCCGCACTGATGCAGGCGCAGCTCGGGGCCGACCACGATAACCGAACGGCCCGAGTAGTCCACGCGCTTGCCGAGCAGGTTCTGCCGAAAACGCCCGGACTTGCCCTTGAGCATGTCGCTCAGCGATTTCAGCGGCCGCTTGGCCGGCCCCGTAATCGCGCGGCCGCGCCGGCCGTTGTCGAAGAGCGCGTCGACCGCCTCCTGCAACATCCGCTTCTCGTTGCGCACGATGATGTCGGGCGCATTGAGCTCGATGAGCCGTTTGAGGCGGTTGTTGCGGTTGATCACGCGCCGATAGAGATCGTTAAGATCGGAGGTCGCAAAGCGGCCGCCGTCCAGCGGCACCAGCGGGCGCAGATCGGGCGGGATGACCGGCAGGATGGTCAGGATCATCCATTCGGGCCGGTTGCCCGAATCGCGAAAGGCGTTGACCACCTTCAGGCGCTTCGCCACCTTCTTGCGCCGCGCCTCGCTCGCCGTGGCTTTCATCTCGATCCGCAGTTCCTCGGCCAGCTTCTCCAGGTCGAGCCCCGAGAGCAGCGTGCGAATCGCCTCGGCGCCCATCTCGGCCTTGAAACCGTCGGCATACTGCTCGCGCGCCTCGCGATACTTGCGCTCGGTCAGCAGTTCCTTGTGCTGGAGCGGAGTCTCGCCCGGGTCAAGCACGACGTAGCTCTCGAAGTACAGCACCTTCTCGAGCTCCTTCAGCGTCATGTCGACCAGCGTGCCGATGCGCGAGGGCAGCGAGCGCAGAAACCAGATGTGGGCGACCGGCGCGGCGAGGTCGATATGGCCCATCCGCTCCCGCCGCACCTTGGACTGGATCACTTCGACGCCGCACTTCTCGCACACTACGCCGCGATGGCGCATGCGCTTGTACTTGCCGCAGTTGCACTCGTAGTCCTTGGTCGGACCGAAAATCTTGGCGCAAAAGAGCCCGTCCCGCTCCGGCTTGAAGGTGCGGTAGTTGATAGTCTCCGGCTTCTTGACCTCGCCATGCGACCACGACCGGATCATCTCCGGCGACGCGATCGAAATGCGGATGGCATTGAACGCCAACGGGTTCTTGGGCTTTTCAAAAATTCCGAAAAGGTCTTCCATACCCGATTGCTCCTTAATCCCGCGCTATGGGCGGGGCTGCTGCTCGAGCAGTTCGACGTTGAGGCAGAGCGATTGCAGCTCCTTGACCATCACGTTGAACGACTCCGGCAGGCCCGGCTCCAGCGTGTTCTCGCCCTTGACGATGGCTTCATACATACGCGTGCGTCCGGCCACGTCGTCGGACTTCACCGTCAGCATCTCCTGCAGCGTGTAGGCCGCGCCGTACGCTTCCAGCGCCCACACTTCCATCTCGCCCAGGCGCTGGCCTCCGAACTGCGCCTTGCCGCCCAGCGGCTGCTGGGTGACCAGGCTGTAGGGTCCGGTCGAGCGCGCGTGGATTTTGTCCTCGACCAGGTGATGCAGCTTCAGCATGTACATCACGCCCACCGTGACCGGCTGCTCGAATTTGAGCCCAGTGCGCCCGTCGTAGAGCGTGCACTGGCCGGTCTCGGAAAGCTCCGCGCGCTTCAAGAGCGCGAAAATTTCCTCTTCGCGCGCGCCGTCAAACACCGGCGACGCCACGTGCACCCCGGCGCGGCATTTGCCTGCCAGCTTCAGCACCTCGGAGTCGGCCAACTGATCGACGAATTCCTGGCTCTCGGAGTCGTTGTAGAACTCGCGCAGCCGCTTGCGCATCTGCGCCCCGGTCGCGCCCGCCTTGAGCTCGGCGTCAATCTTGTGGCCGATCTCGCGCGCGGCCCATCCCAGATGAGTCTCCAGAATTTGCCCGACGTTCATCCGCGACGGCACGCCCAGCGGATTGAGCACCATGTCGACCGGGGTGCCGTCTTCCATCCGCGGCATGTCCTCTTCGGGCAGGATGCGCGAGAGCACGCCCTTGTTGCCATGACGGCCCGCCATCTTGTCGCCCACCTGCAGCTTGCGTTTGATGGCGACGAAGACCTTGATCATCTTGATCACGCCGGGCGCCAGTTCGTCGCCGCCGCGCAGCCGTTCCTGCTTGGCGCCGTAGAACCCGGCCACCGCTTCGACGCTCGAGCGCATCGCGGCCACCGCCGCGGCGGCCTCCGCGGTCGCGGTTTCGTTCTCTACCCGCAACTGCTCCCAGGTGGGCGGCTGTAGCTCGTCGAGCGCCTCGTTGGTGAGCGTGTCGCCTTTGGCCAGCAGCACGCTGCGGTCATCCGCGATGACCCGCGAGGCGAGCTTCTTGCCGACCAGCGCGCGCTTGAGCTTGCGCAGCGTCTCCTGGCGGATGATGCGGATTTCCTCGCTCTCGTCCTGCTTGAGCCGCTCGATCTCCAGGCCGTGGATCTCCTGGCTGCGATCGTCGCGGGTCACGCCGCGGCGCGCGAACACGCGCGCGCCGATCACTGCCCCTTCGACGCCCGGCGGCACGCGCAGCGAGGTGTCGCGCACTTCGCCCGCCTTCTCGCCGAAAATCGCGCGCAGCAGTTTCTCTTCGGGGCTGAGCTGGGTTTCTCCCTTCGGCGTGATCTTGCCGACCAGGATGTCGCCCGGGCGGACCTCGGCGCCGATCCGGATGATGCCCGAGGCGTCGAGGTCGCGCAGCGCCTCCTCGCCCACGTTGGGGATGTCGCGCGTGATCTCCTCGGGTCCGAGCTTGGTGTCGCGCGCCACGCACTCGAACTCCTCGATATGGACCGAGGTGAAGAGGTCGTCCTTGACCACCCGCTCGGAGATCAGGATGGAGTCCTCGAAGTTGTAGCCGCCCCATGGCATGAACGCGACCAGCACATTGCGTCCCAGCGCCAGCTCGCCGACGTCGGTCGACGGCCCGTCGGCCAGCACGTCGCCCGTGTTGACGCGCTCTCCGCGGATCACCACCGGCTTCTGATTGATGCAGGTGTTCTGGTTGGAGCGCTGGTACTTGATCAGGTTGTAGATATCCACGCCGGCATCGCGCGGGTCCTTGCTCGGCTTGTCCGCGCGGACCACCACGCGCTCGGCGTCGACGCTTTCGATCACGCCGTCGCGCCTGGCGATAACCGTCACGCCCGAGTCGCGGCCGACCGTGCGCTCAAGGCCGGTGCCCACCAGCGGCGCGTCGGTCTTGAGCAGCGGCACCGCCTGGCGCTGCATGTTCGATCCCATCAGCGCGCGGTTGGCGTCGTCGTTTTCCAGAAACGGGATCAGCGAGGCCGCCACCGAGACGAGCTGGTTAGGCGAGACGTCCATGTATTGCACGTCTTCAGCGCGGACCACCGTGAACTCGCCACCGATACGCGCCGAAACCGACTCGTTGGTGAACTTGCCGTGCGTGTCGAGCGGCGCGTTGGCCTGCGCGATCACCTTGTCCTCTTCGTCGAGCGCCGAGAGATAAACGATTCGATCGCTCACCCGGCTGTTCTCGACCACCCGGTAGGGCGTCTCGATAAAGCCGAAGTCGTTCACCCGCGCGTAGGTCGAAAGCGCCGCGATGAGCCCGATGTTGGGGCCCTCGGGAGTCTCGATCGGACAGACGCGTCCGTAGTGCGTGGGATGGACGTCGCGGACCTCGAAACCCGCGCGCTCGCGCGTGAGACCGCCCGGACCGAGCGCCGAAAGGCGGCGCTTGTGCGCGATCTCGGAGAGCGGATTGGTCTGATCCATGAACTGCGAGAGCTGGGAGGAACCGAAGAACTCCTTGATCACGGCGGAGGCCGGCTTGTAGTTCACCAGCTCCTGCGGCATCAGGGTCTCGATGTCCTGCAGGCTCATCCGCTCCTTGATCGCACGCTCCATCCGGACCAGCCCGATGCGGAACTGGTTCTCGACCAGCTCACCGACCGCGCGCACGCGGCGGTTGCCGAGATGGTCGATGTCGTCGATCTGGCCGTTGCCATTTTTGAGTTCGATGAGATAGCGGACGACCTCAAGGATGTCCTCGCGGCGCAGCGTGCCCTGCTCCAGCGGTACGTCGAGCTTCAGCTTGTGGTTGAGCTTCAGCCGGCCGACCTTGGAGAGATCGTAGCGCTCGGGATTGAAGAACAGGTTATTGAAGAAGGTGGTCGCGGTCTCCGGCGTCGGCGGATCGCCCGGGCGCAGTTTCTTGTAGATGTCGACGATCGCTTCGTTGGGCGTCTCGAGCTTGTCCAGCGCGAGCGTAAGGCGAAGCGGCCCGCCGCCCGGCTGATCCTCGGTATAGAGCACCTCGAGCTTCTTGATCCCGTGGGCGCGGAGCTTCTCCAGCGCTTCCTCGGTCAGCTCCTCGTTGGTCTGCACCAGCACTTCGCCGGTTTGCGGATCGACCACGTCGTGAGCCGAGATGCGTCCGACCACTTCGTCAAGCGCGATCGGAATCTCGCTGACCTTGGAGGCCTCCAGCGCGCGCACGATCGCCTTGTTGAACTTCCGGCCCTCGCGCGCCAGCACCTCGCCCGACTTCGGATCCTTCACGTCGCGGCCGATCTTGGTGCCGAGCAACTGGTCGGGCTTGAACTGCTTGGCGAGCTGTTTGGGATCGAGAATCAGAACGTCCTTGCGGTAGTAGTAGTTTAGCAGATCCTCGGTGGTCATCCCGAGCGCGCGCAGCAAAACGGTCGCGGGAAACTTGCGCCGCCGATCGATCCGCACGTAGAGCACGTCGCGCGGGTCGAACTCGAAATCGATCCAGCTCCCGCGATACGGAATGATTCGCGCCGAGTAGAGCAGCTTGCCGGTGGAATGCGTGCGTCCCTTGTCGTGCTCGAAGAACACGCCGGGCGAGCGATGGAGCTGCGAGACGATGACCCGCTCGGTGCCGTTGACCATGAAGGTCCCGTTGCCGGTCATCAGCGGAATCTCGCCGAAGTAGACCTCCTGCTCCTTGACGTTTTTGATCGAGCGCCGTCCGTTCTCGACGTCCCAGATGACCAGCTGGATCTTGACCTTGAGCGGCGCCGCATAGGTCATCCCGCGCTGATGGCATTCCTCGACGTCGTACTTGGGCTCGCCGAGCTCGTAGGTGACGAATTCCAGCGAGGCGGTCTCGTTGAAGTCCTTGATCGGGAAGACCGACTTGAACACCGCCTGCAAGCCGGTGTCGGTGCGTTGATCGGAGGCGACGCCGGCCTGGAGGAATTCCTCGTACGAGCGTTTCTGAATCTCGATCAGATTTGGGATGTCGATAATCTTCTTGATTTTGCCGAAACTACGGCGCAGACGAAGATTACTCGTCACCTGGGACAACTGAGCCATCACTACCTCGCTTGGCGCTGGATTGCGCGCGCCATGCTGAACGTCGAACAGGCGCCAGGGCCGGCTTGATTTACGCCGTGCCCCGCGCCTTCTGTGGCAGCCCAACCGGGCCGTTCGGCGCGGCCATCTGCCGCTGCCGCCAGCCCAATTGCGCAAAATTCAAATTGCACTGAATACGTGAACCTACTTCAGCTCCACTGTGGCGCCCGCGTCCACCAACTTCTTCTGCACCTCTTCCGCCTCGGCCTTGGTGACCCCTTCCTTGACCGCCTTGGGAGCGCCGTCGACCAAATCCTTGGCCTCCTTGAGGCCCAGGCCGGTGAGCTCGCGCACGACTTTGATCACCTGGATCTTCTTTTCGCCCGACCCGGTCAGCATCACCGTGAATTCGTCTTTCTCCGGCGCTGGCGCCGCCGCGCCGGCCGCCGGACCCGCCGCTGCAACCGCGACCGGCGCCGCCGCCGACACGCCGAGCTCCGTTTCGAGCTCCTTTACCAGGGCCGCCGCTTCCATCAGGCTCATGTTCTTCAAAAAATCCTTGACCTGGTCGCGGCTGATCTGTGCTGCTTCTGACATCTGAAGATCCCCTCTCTACTTTATTTCGTCACGCGCGGCCGCCGGAAGGTATTTGTGGGAGCGCCTCATCCGGGAGCCTGTTGTTCTACTGTTTAACTTCTTCTAACTTTTTGACTTTCGACTTAGTCTAACTTTTCCGTCTCGCTTTTCGTCTCGGTCCGTCTCCAACCTGCCCCGCTCAGCTTTCGCTCGGTGCCGCATCGCTGGGAGCCGCGTCACTCGGAGCCGCATCCGTCGGCGCCGCCTCGGTCGGAGCCGCGGCGGCAGGCGTTGCGTTGCCGGCCGCAGGGGCCGCGTCGCCATTCTTCTTGCCGATCGCGTCGATCACTCGCGCCAGCGCCGAACCCGGCTCGTTGAGGAGGCGGACAACCTGCGTCGCCGGCGCCATCAGCAGTCCGAGCAACTGCGCCAGAATAACTTCGCGCGGCGGCAGCGCCGCGAGCGCCTGAATTTCTTCACTGCTTAGCGGCTTGCCGTCGAGCACACCGCCGCGCACTTTGAACTTCTCGCCCAGCTCGCGCATCCCGGTCACGGTCTTGGCCAGTTCGACCGGGTCGGCGAAGCTCAGGATTAGGCCCACCGGACCGCCGAGCTGCCCGTCGAGCTGCGAGAAAGCGGTATCCTTGATCGCGAGACGAATGAGCGTGTTCTTGGCGACTCGCAACTCACCGCGCACCGCGCGCAGCTTGCGCCGCACTTCGGTCGCTTCGCCGGCAGTCATCCCGCGATACTCGGAGACTATCGCGATACTCGCGCGGCCCAGCCCCTCGGTGATTTCCGCTACCAGAGCGGTCTTCTGTTCCTTGCGCATGCTCTTCGGATTCCTCTACGCCGCGGCCGCCACGCTGCGCGCCGCGCCGGGATCGACCTTCACACCGGGCCCCATCGTCGAGGACACCGCCACACTCTGTACGTAGTTGCCCTTGGCGCTGGACGGCTTGGCCCGCGCGATCGCGTTAAGCAGCGCATGCGCGTTTTCCGCCAGTTTGGCATCGCCGAAACTGACCTTGCCGATACGCGCGTGGATCACCCCGGCCTTGTCGACCCGGTAATCCACCTTGCCCGCCTTGACCTCGGCGACCGCCTTGGCAACATCGAAGGTCACGGTGCCGACACGCGGATTGGGCATCAGGCCGCGCGGCCCAAGGATTTTGCCGATTCGGCCGACCGCGCCCATAATGTCGGGGGTCGCGATGACGCGGTCGAAGTCGAGCCAGTTCTCTTCCTGGATACGCTTGATAAGGTCTTCGCCGCCGACGAAATCGGCTCCCGCCTCGCGCGCCTCGCGCTCCTTGTCGCCCTTGGCCAGCACCAGCACGCGCGACACCTTGCCGGTGCCGTTAGGCAGCACCACCGTGCCGCGCACGTTCTGATCGGCCTGGCGCGGATCGACATTGAGCCGCACCGCGAGCTCGACCGTCTCGTCGAAATTCGCGACCTTGTTGGCGGCTACTATCTTGAGCGCTTCCTCGAGCATATAGCGCTTCTCGGGATCGATCTTTTTGGCCGCCTCGCGGTATTTCTTCCCTGCCATCGCGTCTCTCTATTTCACCTTCAACTCGTTCGTCTCGCCTGACTCAGACTGCTTCGCTCTTCAACTACGTCGATACTCATTACTCGACGACGTCGATTCCCCATTACTCGACTACGTCGATACCCATAGACCGCGCGGTCCCAGCCACCGTGCGCGACGCCGCCTCGATACTCGCTGCGGTCAAATCCTTGACCTTCGTCTTGGCGATCTCTTCGACCTGCTTGCGCGTGACCTTGCCGACCTTGTTCTTGTTCGGAAGCGGAGAGCCCTTCTCGATCCCCGCCGCGCGCAGCAGCAGGATCGAAGCCGGCGGACTCTTGGTCACGAAGGTGAACGAGCGGTCGGCGTAAACCGTGACGATCACCGGGATGACCAGTCCCTGCATCGCCTGGGTCTGCGCATTGAAGGCCTTGCAGAACTCCATGATATTGACCCCGCGCTGGCCGAGCGCGGGCCCCACCGGAGGAGAGGGATTGGCCGCTCCTGCCGGAATCTGCAACTTTATCTGGCCGACGACTTTCTTCGCCATCTAATCAATATCCGTCTTAGTACCCGCTCAGTACCCGTGAGCCTGTCTCAATACCCTGAATGTCTAATCGCGGTGACCGGCGCGGACTTGGCGCCATTGCGCCCGGCCCGGTGCCGCACTCTCTATAATTTCTGGACCCCTATGATTTCTCCACTTGCACGAAATCGAGCTCGACCGGCGTGGCGCGCCCGAAGATCGAAATCAGCACGCGCACCTTGCCCTTCTCGGGCCGCACTTCCTCGACCGTGCCGTTGAAATCCTGAAACGGGCCGTCGACCACCTTGACCGCCTCGCCGACCTCGAACAGCACCTTGGGCTTGGGCCTGAGCGCGCCCTCCTGCATCTGCTCGGTTATCTGGCGCACCTCGGATTCCGGCACTTCGGGCGGCGCGGTCGCATGGCCGACGAAGCCGGTTATTTTGGGCGTGTCCTTGATTACGTGCCAGGTCTCGTCGTTCAGCTCCATGTTGACGAAGATGTAGCCGGGGAAGAACTTGCGGCTCGAAATTTTGCGCTGCCCGCCCTTGCCCAGTTCCTGCACGCGTTCGACCGGCACGAGTACTTCGCCGATCTTCTCCCCCATCCCCATCGCGCGCACCCGCTCCTCGAGCGCGGCCTTGGCCTTCTGCTCGTAGCCGGAGTAAGTGTGTACGACGTACCACTTCCAGTTGGGGTGGCTGCCGGCCTTCTTGGCGTCGGTCGCGCTGGCCGCTGTGGATGCTGCTGCGTCTGCCATATTCTAAAGTGCGAGCCCCGGGCATTTGCGCCTTGGGGCCGAATCACGAAAGCCGTATCGCTCGGAGTGCCCGCCGGCGCCGTTTGCGATACGTGTAACGAGCTTTGGGCCTAGCCCAATAGCTGGCGGACTATGCGGGTCGCGGCGAAATCGGCCAGCCCCAGCCACATCGCCATCACCAGCGTCAATATCACCACTACGAAGGTCGCCTGTGCCGTCTCCCGGGGCGTAGGGAAGTGGACTTTGGTAAGTTCTGTCCACGCCTCTTGAACAAAACTGACTGACCGATCGAGGTAACTTTTCAGACTATCCATAATAGTCGTTTATTTCAAGTACCTTCGCAAGATAATTCGCAAAATAATCGTAAGCTAAAATGATGGCGGGCCAGGCAGGATTCGAACCTGCAACCCTCGGATTTGGAGTCCGATGCTCTAGCCAGTTAGAGCTACTGACCCTCGGTGAAGCCATGCTTATATCATACCTAAGCCAGCCATAAGGCCAAATACCCCGGCATCTGGCTCCGCGGCTCTATTTGCATTGCCCCCCAAGCCTTTCCGGCAGCCGACGATCCCCCGCTCTAGACCTTGGTCTCGCGATGGGCGGTATGTGAGCGGCACGAAGGACAGAACTTCTTAATCACGAACTTCTCGGTCTGCTTTTTCTTGTTCTTGCTGGTCGTGTAATTGCGTCTTTTGCAGCTATCGCATGCCAAACCTATCAAATCTCGCATCGTCCCTCTCTACTTCCTGGACTTCTTTGCACGGCTGCCGGATTCTGCAAGCCCACGACGGGATTCGAACCCGTGACCTCTTCCTTACCAAGGAAGTGCTCTACCGACTGAGCTACATGGGCCCAGATTTCATCCCGCGCCCGCGCGCCGCGCCCCCTTATAGGGCGCAGCACGATAATGACTTATGGAGCGGGAAACGGGATTCGAACCCGCGACCCCGAGCTTGGAAGGCTCGCGCTCTACCAACTGAGCTATTCCCGCAACTGAGCTATTCCCGTCCCCCCGGGTGCTAACACCCTGCGATCACTGGTGGAGAGGGGAGGATTCGAACCTCCGAAGGCATAAGCCGGCAGATTTACAGTCTGCTCCCTTTGGCCGCTCGGGAACCTCTCCGCTCCGAAAAACAAAGAATCTCGTAACCTGAGCCGATGGGCAGATTCGGACCGTCAACACTGCTGACTGGAAATTCGACCCGCCTATGTCCATCAGCGTCCAAACGGTTAGTTGTAGCAGTATGCCGTCGAAGAATTCAACGCGCGTCTGGGACGCGAGCGTGACGCGGCTGCTCAATAGAGGAGTAGTGGTTCGTCTGTCCGCGGGCCGGTTTGGATGCGGTTATCCTTTACGACGGCGCCCGGTCAAACTCAAGTCGCCGGTCAAACTTAAAGCCGTCGTGCTCAACTTCTTTACGGGCTGGAGGTCCAAGAACGATACTTTGTATTCGTATTCGTACTCGTAGTTGACGTTCGGATCCCCACTCTTCAGTCCGAGCAAGCTTCGCAGTTCGTCCCGGAACCGCCGAGCCTTTGGAATATACTCTTTGGCCAGAACTACATCACCGGTCCAATAGTTGATAAAACCAACCTTCCTGGTTTCGGACCACATCTGACCTTCGCCATTGTCCCGAATACCGAAGTTGCGGTTTGTGTTCGGGAGACCGTAAATCCGCACTGATCCTGGGACGATGTGCTTTCGCATAGACGGGCTTGAAGTCGGCCGGGCAGCTCCCGGCACCGCGTACCCTCTACAGTTCGGCTATTGTTCGTAGTTAGTCAAATGAAGGGGTTTCGCAACAAGTGAATGACGCGCCTGCCTCCGTGTAACATTTATTTTGAGCTGTTCAATAAGCCCTACGCAAGCGCCTCCGGCTGAGCGCGCCCCCGATTCACAGCCGGATCGAATCTGTTGAAGAGTTGACGGAGCCGATGGGCGGATTTGAACCGTCAACCTACTGATTACAAATCAGTTGCTCTACCGTTGAGCTACATCGGCCCAAGGATCGTAAACTAGCTTAATTATTCCCGCCCCTAAAGGGTGTCCGCAACAAGGATGTCAAGAGATTGGGCGGCCATACGCGCTGGCTTCGCATTTGACGATCCGCAGGCGAGCATGTTGGACTGACGGGAAGCCGAACACGTCGGAGTTTCGGGAACAGGAGCAACGCCCAGACAGGAGCAACGCAATGATCGACCTTTATTACTGGCCGACGCCCAACGGGCACAAAGTCACGATCTTCCTCGAAGAGGCCGGGCTCGAATACCGGATCGTTCCGGTCAATATCCGCAAGGGCGAGCAGTTCGCGCCCGAGTTTTTGAAAATCAGCCCCAACAACCGGATGCCGGCGATCGTGGATACCGACGGGCCCGGAGGCAAGCCATTCTCGCTCTTCGAGTCGGGGGCGATTCTGCTCTACCTCGCGGAGAAGACTGGCAAGTTGATGCCGTCCGAGACGCGCGCGCGTTACCGGGTAATCGAGTGGCTGATGTTCCAGATGGCCAACGTCGGCCCGATGCTCGGCCAGGCGGGCCATTTCCGCAACGCCGCGCCGGAGAAGATTCCCTACGCAATCGAACGCTACACCAACGAATCCCGCCGCCTGTTCAACGTGCTCGACCGGCGCCTGGCCGAAGTCCCCTTCGTAGCCGGCGACTACTCAATCGCCGACATCGCGACCTATCCGTGGGTCGTTGCCGCGCTCAAGGCCCAGCCCGAACAATTGGACTCGCGGCCGAATCTCAAGCGCTGGATTGACGCACTCGCCGCGCGTCCCGCGGTGCAAAAGGGGATGGCAGTGATGGCGGATCAGCCGCAGAAGCCGCTGACCGAAGACGAGCGATCGATCCTCTACGGCTCCAAGCAGCACGAACGACGCTGATCGAAATCGCGCACGCGCTAAACGACTATGCGAGCTTGCCGGGCGCCGCCGCCCGCGCGGCGGCGCGCCGGCGCGCGATCTCGAACAGCGCGACCGCCGCCGCCACCGAGACGTTGAGCGATCCGAGCTTTCCGTACATAGGGATCCGCACCACGAAATCGGCGTTCTTCCTGACGATCTCGCGCACGCCGCGCCCCTCGGAGCCGACCACCAGCGCGAGCCGGCGCGTCGTGTCGAGGTCATAGATCTCGAGATCGCCCGCGGGCGCCAGCGCCGCGATCCAATAGCCGGCCTGCTTGAGGTCCTCCATCGCACGCGCGACGTTGCCGCATCGCGCAATCTTAAGATGCACCCATGCGCCCGCCGACGATTTTATCGCCGCCGGCGTGACCGCCGCGGTGCGGTCGCGCGCGAGCACCACCGTCCCTATCCCGGCGCCCTCGGCCGAGCGTAAAAGAGCGCCCAGGTTGCGCGGGTCGGTTACGCCGTCCACCAGCAGCAGCGGGTCAGGCGCCGCCGCCACCACGTCCTCGAACGCCGCGTAGCTGTATTCGCGAATCAGGGCGACGACGCCCTGATGCCGCGACTCGCCACCCGCCATCCGCGCGAGCGCCGCCGCCTCGGCCGCCACCACGTGGCCGCCGGCGGCGCGCACGCGTTCGCTATCGTCGGCGAAGCGCCCCTGGAGGTCGGCGCGCACGTAGAGCGTGCGCACCGCGCCAGGCGCGGCAGCGATAAGCTCATGCACCGGCTCCGCACCGAAGACCAGGTCACGCGCCGATGCGTCGCGCGCCGGAGCGTCGGGCGCCGCCGAGGCCGGCGGCGCCCGGCGCTCCGGCGCTCCGTGCCGCTGCCATGCCCGCGCCGCCGCCTCGAGCGGCGGCGGCGCGGCCGTGGCAGCATTCGGCGGCTGCGGCGGCCCCGCGGCATGCCCGCCCCTGGGGCGGGCATGCCGCGGACCGCCCGGCGGTAGCGGACGGCGATACTTCATCGCCGCCCGATCATAGTCGGCCGCCACGCGCGGCGACAGGGTTCACCCTGTCGCCCGCGCGTGGCGGGCGGCCGCCTGCCGGCGCTCCCGCCTGCCCTTTCTTTGATCGCGCGCCGCATCCGTCTACACTGATCTGCGTACTTACGATACGCTTGCGCGCCGGTGCGCCTCTTGCCAATGCTCAAGCCGCGAATCATCGACCGCTACGTCGCCGCCGAGATCATCGGACCCTTCGTGATGGGCGTCGGACTGCTGACCTTCGCGCTGGTCACTGGCAAACTGCTCAAGCTGACCGAGATGGTGGTCAATCACGGCGTCGGCCTGGGCCAGGTGATGAGCCTCATCGGCTTCATCATGCCCGCCTTTCTCGAGCTGACGTTTCCGATGGCGGTGCTGCTCGGCGTGCTGCTCGGTTTCGGACGGATGTCGGGCGACCGCGAGCTTATCGCCGCGCGCGCCTGCGGCATCAGCCTGTACCGCCTCGCAATCCCGGTGATCGCGGTGGCGATGGTAGTTTACGCGATGGCGAGCTGGTTCGCGTTTTCCGTACGCCCGTGGGCCAATTCCAATCTTCAGGCCGAACTCTACCGGCTCACCCGCACGCGTTCGACCGCCGGGCTCAAAGAGAAAATCTTTGACAGCAGCTTCCCCGGACTTGTGCTCTACGTCGATCACATCTCGAACAACAACGGCTCGCTGCAAGGTGTGCTGATCTCCGACGCGCGCAGCAACGCGCAGCAGAACACGATCATCGCCGAGCGCGGGATCGTGGTGCCCGACGAACACAACGAAAACATCACGCTGCGCCTGTTCGACGGATCGGTCTTCGGCGTCGACCCTTCCACCCACAACAGCCACATCACCAGCTTCCTCATCTATGACCTCAACGTGGAGCCGCAGGGCGGACTGGCCGACAACACCCCGCAGCCCGAACAGATGCCCTACGGGGAGCTGAAGGGAGTGATCGCCAAGGCGCGCGCCGCGCATCAGCCGGACCACATGGCGGAGGCCGAGATGGCGGGCAAGTTCACGGTGCCGCTAGCGACGCTGCTGTTCGCGCTGCTCGGCGTGCCGCTGGGGCTCAAGCCCGCGCGCGGCGGCCAATCGGAGCGCTTCGGGGTCGCGATCGCGCTGTTCTTTTTGTACTACATGCTGATGCGGCTCGGACGGACGCTGGCCGAGCGCGGACTGCTCAACGCGCTGGCCGCGATGGCGATTCCCGACATGGTGTTCCTGGGACTCGCGGTATGGATGTTCTACCGCAGCGCGACCGATCGCGCCGACCAGGGCCGCGGCCCCGGCGACCTCATCTGGGATCTGATCGAGCGCTTCGGCCACAAGGAGGCCGCATGAAACTGCGCCCGCGGCTCTCGCCCACACTCGACCGTTTCCTGGGCGGCCACTTCCTTGGCCCGTTCTTCGTCTGTCTGGCGGCCTTCACGGCCGCCTATCTGCTGGGCGACATCTTCGACCGGTTCGACGACCTGATGCGCTACGGCGGCTTCGGCCTGCTGGGCCTGGAATATTTCGCGCTGAAGCTCCCGCTGATCATTTCGCAACTGCTCCCGGTCGCCTCGCTGGCCGGCGTGCTGCTCGGCTTCGCGCTGCTCAATCGCACCGGCGAGGTGCTCGCCTGCCAGCAACTCGGCATCAGCCGCTTTGAGATGGCGGTGCCGGTGCTGCTGCTGGCGGCGCTGGTTTCGATCGCCGACTTCGCGATCAGCGAGACGGTGGTGCCGGTTGCCACCCGTGAGGCGAAGCATCTTTACCAGGTGCAACTGCAGCGCCGCAAAATTTACGGCATCTTCTTCAACCGCCGCATCTGGGTGCGTGTGACCGACGGCTTCATGAGCGCCGAGGACTATGACGGCCATAAAAAGATGCTCCACGGCGTCACGCTCTATCGTGTCGGCCGCGACTACCTGCTCACGCAGGTGGAGCACACTCCCGCGGCAGAGTGGAACGGGCGGGATTGGCGTCCCGTTGAGTTGACGGCCTTCAAGCTGCTGCCCGACGGGAAGGCCGCGCCGACCGCGCCCGGCCCATTTCGAATCGACGTCAACCCCGCTGACTTCAACCTGCTGCGGATGGATCCCGACGAATTCAGCCTCTGGCAACTGGACACGTATATCCACAACCTGCGGCACAAGGGGCTCGACCCGGGAGGCTATTTCGTCGACCGCGATCTTAAGTACGCGATGCCGCTTGCGTGCGTGATCATGGCGGCGCTGGGGCTGGCGCTGAGCCTCGACCCGCTGCCGCGGAGCCTCAGCATCGGGCGCAGCTTTACGCTTGCGATCGCGATCGGCTTCGGCTACTGGCTGATGTTCGGGCTGACCTCGTCGCTCGGCCGCTCGGGGCTGATGGCGCCGTGGCTCGCCGCGTGGATTCCCAACATGACGTTCACCATCCTGGCCGTTTCGCTGTTCCTGTTCGGCGAGGAACGCTGATGCCCACGGAGTCGATCGAACTGCTGACGATGGCCGCGGTGCGCGACTTCCTGACCTTCGAGCGTATCGGACATCTCGCCACCGCCGACCCCGAGGGGGTCCCGCACAATGTGCCGCTGTGTTTCTGGTTCGACGGCGCGCGCTTTTACTTCGCGATCGACGAGAAGCCCAAACGCGGACGCGCGCTGGCGCTGCGCCGGATGCGCAATATCGCGGCCAACCCCAACGTCGCGCTGGTCGTCGACCACTACGAGGAGCACTGGAGCAATCTCGCGTACGTGCTGATCCACGGCGACGCCGGCGTGGTCGATGATCGCGAGGAGTACCTGCTCGCTCTGCGGCATCTGCGCGACAAGTATCCGCAGTATCGCGCGATGGCGCTCAGCATCGAGAACAATCCCGTCGTGCGTATCGATCCGACGCGCGTCCACGTCTGGGGCGAGCGCTTCAAGCCCGCCGCGCCGGGAATGCCGCGGCCCCACTCGGGTTAGGGCGGCATCCGCGATGCGGCGGCTCGAGGAAATTGCTCGCGCGCTCGGCCGACGCCGCGCTCGACGGATGGCTGTTCTATGATTTTCGCCACAGCGATCCGCTCGCCTACCGCATCCTGGGCCTTAGCAGCGAAGCGGATAACGACCCGGCGATGGTTCTGCTATGTGCCGGCGCACGGCGCGGCGCGCGCGCTGGTCTCGGCGGTCGAGGCCGAGCGCCTGGCGGAGCTGGGAATCGAGACGGTTGTTTATCGCTCCGCGGACGGGATGCTCGCCGCGCTCGGAGAATTTCTGGCCGGCGCGCGGCGGGTCGCGATGAACTACTCGCCGCGATGCGCGATTCCGTACGTCGCGCGTGTCGATGCCGGCACGGTAGAAATCGTCCGCTCACTCGGCGTCGAGGTAGTGTCGGCCGCCGACCTGATCCAGCGCTTCGAGGCGCAGCTCGAACCAGAGCAACTTGAGAGCCATCGGCGCGCCGCCGCGATCGTGCGCGGCGTGGTCGACGAAACTTTCGCCGAAATCGCGCGCGCTATCGAATCAGGCACGCCGGTCAGCGAATACTCGGCGCAACAATTCGTGCTCGCGCGCTTCGCCGCGCATCGTCTCGTCGCCGACGATCCGCCGATCGTAGCGGTCAACGCCAACGCCGCGCGCCCGCACTTCGAACCTTCGTCCGCCGCCGATACCCCGATTCGGCGCGGCGACCTGGTGCTGCTCGACTTGTGGGCCAAGGAGCCTGGCGCCGCCGCCATTTACGCCGATTTGACCTGGATGGCGTTCGCGGGCGAGCGAGTGCCCGAGGAATACGCGCGGGTCTTTGCGATCGTGGCCGAGGCGCGCGACGCCGCGGTCGATTTCATCCGCGCCCACGTAGGTGCGGGAGAAGCGGTGCGCGGCGAGGACGCCGACCGCATCGCGCGCGGGGTGATCGAACGCGCCGGCTTCGCCGAGCAGTTCGTCCATCGCACCGGCCATTCGATCGGCCGCGAGGTCCATGGCACCGGCGCCAATCTCGACTCGCTCGAAACGCACGACCATCGCACGCTCATCGATCGTACCTGCTTCTCGGTCGAGCCGGGAATCTATTTGCCGGGACGCTTCGGCGTGCGCAGCGAACTAGACATGACGATCGAGGACGGCCGCGCCGAGGTGAGCGCCGGTCCGGCGCAGCGCGAGATCGTCGCGCTGCTGAAGTAGTGGGCCATCTTTGAATCAGCAAACGACCGCCTATACGTGGGAAGGTGCGTTTAGGCGCCAGTGGTCGTCCGCCTCCTATCCCTCCCCCGTGTCTCGGGGGAGGGTTGGGGTGGGGGTCGAGGCGGTTCTGAATCTCTCTGAGAACCGCCTCTTTCCGGCGCAACAAAAATCAGAACGAGAAAGCGCCGCGGAAAACAGTCATCCGGCGCTTCCTCGCTCGACCCCCACCTCATTCCTCCCGCAAGACACGGGGGAGGAGGTCAGAAAGGCCCGATGATCCGCGCAATCATCTTCGACCTCGACGGCACGCTCGCCGACACCGAGCCGCTCCACTTCGAGGCCTTCGCCCGCGTGCTCCGCGCCGAGGGAATTGAACTCGACCGCGCCGAATATTTCAGCCGGCTTATCGGCTTCGACGACCGCGATTGCTTCGCCACGGTGCTGCGCGAAAACGGCCGCGCCGCGCCCGACGACGTGCTCGCCGCGCTCATCGCGCGCAAGGCTGCCATCTACCAGGAGATGATTGCCGGCCGCGACGTGACTTTTCCAGGCGCCGCCGATTTCGTGCGGCTATGCGCGGCGCGCTTTCCGCTGATCGTGGCGACCGGCACGCTGCGGGTGGAGGCGGAACTCATCCTGGGGCGCGCCGGCGTGCGCGAGCTTTTCGCCGACATCATCGCTGCCGAAGACGTCGAGCACGGCAAGCCCGCACCCGAAGGTTTCGAAAAAGCGATGGGGCGGCTGGGCTTCCTGCTGCGCTTGCGCCCGCCGCTCGAGCCGGCCGAATGTCTCGTGATCGAGGACACGGTCGCCGGTGTAGAGGCGGGGCGGCGGGCAGGGATGCGAGTGTTGGCGCTTTGTCATAGCGCCCGTCCGGAAGCGCTGAAAGGGGCAGAAGTCGTGCGCAATTCGTTGGCCGAGACCGATCTGGACGAGATACTGCGCTCACTTTCTCGATAAGTTTTATATCGCAGTCTCAACTTTATACACTCTTTAAGACGTTTTAGCTCTTGCATCGCCTGACGCGAAGAATAGACTGTCGTGCATCGGCGCCGCCCGTCATAGCCCAGTTTCTGCAAAGGGTGGCGACTCGGGGAGCACGGGGTAATTATGAAAACCACATCGCAGATAACGTCGATTCACGCGAAGCAGGCGGCCAAAATCACCGCCATCATGGCGTTCGTCGCCGTCCTCGCCGCGACCTGGCCGCTCGCCGGGGCGGCCTGGGCGTTCTCGGTCCATCTGCCGCGCAAGCACTTCATGATCCTGCTGTTCGTTCCGTTCTTCTATGCACTGGCGACCTACTTCCTGGTCGGGCTGGGATGCGCGCTGTACAACTTCGCGGCGCGCACGGTCGGCGGCCTGCGAATCGAAGTCGCGCACGACACTGAAGTCGCGCACGAGGTTGTTGACGCGAGCGCCGAGAAGCCTGCGCCGCTTCGCAAGGTGGCGTAGCCGCGCCAGTACGACCGTCGCTCGCGCGCGAAATTGCTAATCTGGAGTCTTAAGCGCGGCTAGCAGCCGCTCCTTCAGATTGTCGAACGGGCCGTTCGACATCACGAGCGCGACGTCGCCCGCGCGCGCATCGGCCAGCATCCGCGCGAGGATGTCGTCGGTCGACGCACAGGCGAACGCGGCTGGCCCGCGCCGCGCGATATCCGCCGCGAGGTCTTCGACCGAGAGGCGGCCGTCCGCCGCAATCGGATCGTTGTCCTTGAAATAGACCGGCGCCAGGTAGACGCGCGAGGCGCGGTCGAAGGCGGCAGCGAACTCGGCCTGGAAGACGTTGCGGCGCGCGGTATTGGAGCGCGGCTCGAAGGCGGCCAGGATACGCCGGCCGGCGAAACGCTCCGCGATAGCCGCGAGCGTCGCGCGGATCGCGGTTGGATGATGCGCGAAGTCGTCGACCACGGCGACGCCGCGCGCCTCGCCAATCAGCTCCTGGCGGCGCACCACGCCGCGAAACGATTCCAGGCCGCGCGCTATCTCGTCAGCGCCAAGTCCAAACTCCCCCAGCAGCACTGCGACGCCGAGCGCGTTGGCGACGTTCATTCGGCCGCCAATGGGCAATCGCAGTCCATCGGCGACCGTCTTGCCCTCGCGCTCGATCGAAAATCGCGCGCCGTCCGCGCCGACGCTCACGCCGGCGGCGCGAAACTCGCCCACGTTAAGGCCGAACGTTAGACGCCGCGCGCGCGAGCGCTCCGTCACTTCCAGCGCGGCGGGCGAATCCGCGCAAACCACGAGCACGCCCGCGGGCTCCATCCGTGCCGCCAACGCGCTGAACGAGGATTTTACGTGCTCGAGGTCGCGATAGATGTCGGCGTGGTCGAACTCGACCGCGGTCAGGATCGCGCCCTGCGGCCGGTAGTGGAGAAATTTCGGCCCCTTGTCGAAAAACGCCGTGTCGTACTCGTCACCCTCGATCACGAAATCGCCGCCTGCGCCGAGCCGGTAGTTGGAACCGAAGTCCTTGGCCACGCCGCCCACCAGCATCGAGGGATCGCGCCCGGCAGCGTTGAGCACGTGCGCCATGATCGCGGTCGAAGTGGTCTTGCCATGCGTCCCGGCGACCATCAGCACCCGCTTCTCGCCGAGGAAGAAATGCCACAGCGCCTCGGGCATCGAGAGATACGGTAGGCCGCTTTGGAGCAGCGCCTGGGCCTCGGGATTGGCGCGCGGAACGACGTTGCCGACCACAACCAGGTCGGGCGCGGGCGCGAGGTTTTGCGGGCCGAAGCTTTTTTGCACCTCGACGCGCATCCCCGCCAGCAGCGACGCCGTGGGCTCATAGAGCTGGTTGTCGGAACCGGTGACGCGATAGCCGCGCTCGGCCAGCATCCCGGCCAACGCCGCCATCGCGGTCCCCGCGACGCCGATCAGATGCACGTGGCGAACGTCGCTCGGCACGCGCGCCATCCGCGCCGCCGATTCTGTCGAGACCGCGTCAGACATCGACACTAGAGCCTCAGCCTGCGCAGGCGCAGCGCGTTGGCGATGACCGAAACCGAACTCAGGCTCATCGCAGCGCTCGCGATCATCGGATTGAGCATCAGCCCGAACGACGGATAGAGCACGCCGGCGGCGATCGGAATTCCTATGACATTGTAGATGAAGGCGAAGAAAAGGTTCTGGCGGATGTTGCGCATCGTCGCGCGACTGAGGCGCAGCGCGCGCACGATCCCGCGCAAGTCGCCGCGCACCAGCGTCACGCCCGCACTCTCCATCGCGACATCCGTGCCGGTGCCCATCGCGATCCCGACATCGGCCGCCGCCAGCGCCGGCGCGTCGTTGATCCCGTCGCCGGCCATCGCGACCACGCGCCCGGCCTCCTTGAGCTCGCGGACGACCTCGGCCTTGCGCTGCGGCAGTAACTCGGCGTGCACTTCATCGATGCCCAGGCGGCGCGCGACCGCCTCGGCGGTGACGCGACTGTCGCCGGTGAGCATCACTATCCGCACGCCCTCGGCGCGGAGCGCGCTCAGCGCCTCGGCGGCATTTTCCTTGATCGGATCGGCCACGCCGACGAGCCCCGCCGCGCGCCCGTCGATCGCGACGAACATCACAGTGTTGCCGTCGCGTCGCAATTCTTCGGCCCGCGCGCCAAGCTCGCCGGGATCGATACCGTTCTCGCCGAGCAACGTGGCATTGCCAATCAGAACGCTGTGGCCGTCGACGCGGGCGCTCACGCCCTTGCCCGCGAGCGAGCGGAACTCGACGGCGTCGGAGAATTTGAGCCCGCGCGCCGCGGCGCCCGCGACGATTGCCGCACCGAGCGGATGCTCGCTTGAACGCTCGACCGACGCGGCGAGCCGCAACAATTCGGCCTCGTCGAACGGCGCGAGCGCGATCGCGGCGGTCAACGCCGGCTTGCCGATGGTGAGCGTGCCGGTCTTGTCGATCACCAGCGTGTCGACTTTTTCGAGCTGCTCCAGCGCCTCGGCGTCGCGCACCAGCACACCGGCGCTCGCGCCGCGCCCGGTGGCGACCATGATTGACATCGGCGTCGCCAGCCCCAACGCGCAGGGGCAGGCGATGATCAGCACGGCGACTGCGGCGACGATCGCGTGCGCGAGCGCGGGCGAAGGTCCCGCGACGAGCCATCCGATGAACGTGAGCACCGCGCAAACCACTACTGCCGGAACGAAATAGCCCGCCACGACGTCGGCCAGGCGCTGAATCGGCGCGCGGCTCCGCTGGGCGTCGGCCACCATCCGCACGATCTGCGCGAGCAGCGTATCGGCGCCGACCCGCTCGGCGCGCATCACGAAGCTGCCGCTCGTGTTGACGGTGGCGCCGACGACGCGGTCGCCCGGACGCTTGAGCACCGGGATCGGCTCGCCGGTGAGCATCGATTCGTCGACCGCGCCTTCGCCCTCGATAATCACGCCGTCGGTCGGGACGCGCTCGCCGGGGCGCACGCGCAGCCGATCGCCAACCTTGACCTCGCTCAGCGCGACGTCTTCTTCGACGCCGTTGTCGCGGAGCCGCCGCGCGGTCTTCGGTGCGAGTTTGAGCAGGGCGCGGATCGCGCCGGCGGTGTGGCTGCGCGCACGCAACTCGAGCACCTGACCGAGCAGCACCAGCGCGGTGATCACCGCGGCGGACTCGAAATAGACGGGCACCATCCCGGACGCGTCCGCCGCCGTCGGCGGAAGGAGGCCGGGAAAAATCGCGGCCACCACGCTGTAGGCGTAGGCAATTCCGACGCCGAGCGAGATCAGCGTGAACATGTTGAGATGGCGATTAACGATCGAGCGCCATCCGCGCTCGAAGAATGGTTGCGCGCCCCATAGCACCACCGGCGTCGCGAGCAAAAGCTGAAACCACACGAACGGCCCGTCGCCCAGCGCGCGCCTCAGCGGATGCCCCGGCAGCATATCTGACATCGAGATCAGCAGCAGCGGAACCGCGAGCGCCGTGCTCACCCAAAAACGCCGCGTCATGTCGGCAAGTTCGGGATTGGGCGCCTCTTCGGCGGCGGCGACGCGCGGCTCCAGCGCCATCCCGCATTTCGGACAATTGCCGGGATGGTCCCGGACGACCTCAGGATGCATCGGGCAGACGTACTCGATCGCGCCGGGCGGTACGGTCGCGAGCGGCGCTTCGAGCGCCATCCCGCACTTCGGGCACGCGCCGGGTGCGTCGGCGCGCACCTCGGGATCCATCGGGCAGGTGTAGCTGCCCGCGCCATCGGCCCCGGCGGCCGCGCGATGCGTTCGCGGCGGATGCCGCGTGCATCGCGTGGCCGTGATGGCCGGCGTGCTCCGCGTGCGGGAGCGGCGCGGCCTGTTCCGCAGGCCGCGCCGCTACCGCAGCGATGCCCGCGTCGTCGTGGCGCAGGTCGGGGTCCGTCCGGCCTGCGGCCGGAGGGACCCCGACCTGCGCAGCGCCAGCGGCAGGCGCATTCGCCGTCGCGCCGGCGAGATACTTCGCCGGCGCGGCGGCGAATTTCGCGCGGCATCCGTCGCTGCAGAAGTAGTGCGTGACGCCGTCGTGGACGTACGAGTGCCGAGCGGTCGCGGGATCGACCTTCATCCCGCATACCGGGTCAGTCACTGGAGTTTGCGCTCGCGGCTGCTCCGACGCCGCGTCTGTTCCGCTCTTATTCAATGGCGGCATTTTTCACTGTTCACGGTCGTATCAGTCAGAGCGCGCGCCTACTTATTTGCGTCGATCGCTTCCATGATGAGGTCGTGGATACGCGGACGGAAGTCGCGGATGGCCTGGTTGTCGCGACGCGGATGCACCCGGTTGGTGAGCAGCGAGATCGAAATTGCACGCTCGGGCTCGATCCAGATCGAAGTGCCGGTAAAGCCGAGATGGCCGACGGCGGTGGGCGAGAAATGCCGCCCCGAGCTCGAGTACTGCACCGACGGCGTGTCCCATCCGAGCGCCCAGGTCGATCCGTTGACCGTGGTGTCGCGAGTCCAGAACTCGCGCACCACCTTCTGCGGCAGCCACTCGGAGCGTCCTGCGTAGCAGGCGAGCAACTCCCGCGCGATACGGTCGACGTCGCCGACCGGCGCAAACAGCCCCGCATGTCCCGCCACGCCGCCCATCGCGTACGCGTTTTCGTCGTCCACTTCGCCGACCAGCAGCCGCTTGCGGAACGCACAGAACGAGGTCGGCGCGAACATCTCGGCCACCGGCTCGAGCCGGCGCGAGCGCACCAGCGATATGTCGATGAAGTCGGTCGCGCGGATGCCGAGTGGGCGGAAGATGCGCTCGCGGCAAAAGCGGTTGAGCGGCACGCCGGCGACGCGCTCGACCGCCTCGCCGAGCAACATGAAGTTGAGGTCCGAGTAGATCGCCTTGGTGGCCGACGGCGCTTCGAGCCTCTCGCGATGAATTTCCTCGTAGACCCATTCCTTGGCGCCGTGGCTGGCCATGAAATTGACCTTGCCGCTTTTCTCGACCTGCACGACCTGCTGGAAGAACGGCCGCCACGCGGCGAGCCCCGAGCAGTGCGCCAGCAAGTGACGGAAGGTCACGTGGCCCTTGTCGTGAACGCCGAAGTTATGAAAAAAGCGCGTGACGCGGTCGGCCAGGCGCAGCTTGTTCTCGCGCACCAGCATCATCACGGCCACCGTGGTCGCGAGCGGCTTGGTCAGCGACGACAGATCGAAGACGGTCTCCATCTTCATCGGCGATCGCTCGGGCACCAGCGCGCGATGACCGAAAGCGCCCTCGAAAGCGATGTCGGCCTCGCGGCGCACGATCAGCGTGGCGCCAGGGATTACGCCGCGTTCGACGGCTTCGGCAAAGGCTTGCTCAACTTCACCCCATCCCAATTCAGTCGCTCCTACACCACCACCGCCGGCTCGAGGAAGCTAAGCCGCCGTGCCCCCGCATCCACTCGCGCGCGCACTCCAAAGGGAATTGTAAAGTTCGCGCTTCCATGGCCCGCCTCGATTCCCGCGAGCACCGGGCACTCGAGGCGCGCCGCCTGCTCGGCGACGCATTCGCTTATCAGGCGATGCTCCGCTTCGCTACCGTCGGGTGGGCGCAGTGCGCCGAAGACCACTGCCGCGACCCGTCCTAACACGCCCGCCTGTCCAAGCTGCACCAGCATGCGATCGATTCTATACGCTTTCTCGCCGGTGTCTTCCAAAAAAAGAATCGCGCCGTCGAAAGGTGGCGCGTACGGTGTGCCAATCGCCGCCGCCACCATCGAAAGACATCCGCCCACGACTTCGCCCTCGGCGACGCCACCTTTAAGCGCCACGCGCGCCGGCAATTCGAAGCTCCCCGCCTCGCCCGCCAGGAGTCGGCGGAGATGATCGAGCGAGGCCTCGCCCAGTCCGCGCGCAAAGTCCATCGCGACCATCGGTCCGTGAAAGCATACCATCCCGGCCCGCCCCACCAGCGCGTTGAGGAGGAAGGTCGCATCGGAAAAGCCCATGAACACTTTCGGGGTGCGCGCGATCGCGGCGAAATCGAGCAGCGGCAATATTCGTCCCGCTCCGTAGCCGCCGCGCGCCGCGAAAATCGCGTCGACTTCCGGGTCGGCGAAGAAACGCCTGGAGTTCGCGCGCGCGCACCTCGTCGGAGCCGGCCACGATCGCGTCCCGGTCGAGCGCATGGCGTGAAACCTTGACGCGAAAGCCGAGACGCTTGAGCGCGGCGACGCCGCGCTCGAGATGTTCGCGATCGATCGCGGAGGCGGGTGAGACGACCCCGACGGTATCGCCGGGTTTGAGCGCGCGCGGCTTTATTCTTGGATGACTCACCTGACTGTTCTTTGATGGCTCACCTGTCTTGGATGGCTCGCCTGGCCTCACAGCGTGCGCCCGACGGCTTCGGCCACTGCCTTGAGCGCCGTCATCAACTCGGCAAAGCGCTCGGGCCGTAGTTGCTGCGGACCGTCGCTGAGCGCCGTCTCGGGTGACGGATGCACCTCGATCAAAAGCCCGTCGGCGCCCGCCGCGACCGCCGCCAGCGCCATCGGCATCACCAGCGACCAGATGCCCGTGCCGTGGCTGGGATCGACCACCACCGGCAGATGCGTCCATTGCTTGAGCAGCGGTACGGCGGTCAGGTCGAGCGTGTTGCGCGTGGCGGTCTCGAAGGTGCGGATGCCGCGCTCGCACAGCACCACGTTGGGATTGCCGGCGGAGAGGATGTACTCGGCCGCCATCAGGAACTCCTCCAGCCGCGTCGACATCCCGCGCTTGAGCAACACAGGCTTTTTCACTTTGCCCAGCCGCCGGAGGAGCGAGAAATTCTGCGCGTTGCGCGCGCCAACCTGGAGCATGTCCGCATGCTCGGCGACCAGATCGATGTCGTGCGGGTCCATTATTTCGGTGACGACCGGCAAGCCCACGTGCCGCCCCGCGTTTTCGAGCAGGTCCAGCCCCGCGTTTTCCATCCCCTGGAACGAGTAGGGCGAGGTGCGCGGCTTGAACGCGCCGCCGCGCAACAGGGTTGCGCCTGCCGCCTTGACCGCTGCCGCAGTGGCCTCGACCTGCGCTTCGCTCTCGACCGCACACGGCCCGGCGATCACCGCGATACGCCGGCCGCCGATTTCGACCCCGGCGACGTTGACGCGCGAGCCCTCGGGGCGGACCTCGCGCGCGGCGAGCTTGAAGCTGCGCAGCACGGGCATCACGCGGTCGACTCCGGCGACGGCCTCCAGATGACCTAGCTGATGCTGCTCGCCGCGCTCCTCGCCAACGCAGGCCACCACCGTGCGCTCGACGCCGCGGATGATGTGGGCGCTATAGTCGAGCTTCTCGACCATCCCGACCACGGTTTGAATCTCCGCCTCGGTGGCGCTGGCCTTCATTACAACGATCACAGTAGTGTTCCCCCCGTTTGGCGGCGCGACATTCGGCCGCAAGGCGCGAAAGAGATCAGGCAGCCGCCAAAGTTGAAATAGCCGCCTTCGCGAGTCTAGTATTGCATGAACGGGGCCTTCAAGTTGGCCCTTTGGCCGGGGCGACCCCGATGGCGCGCCTACCGGCAGGAGACAAGGCTTGACCCCCGGACCGCGGCGACCGCTCAATATCGTTCACACCTCGGATGTGCACCTGGAAAGCGACAGCTTCGGCAACGGTCCGGCCGGCGACACGTTGCGCGAGCGGGTGCGGCGCTCCTTCAGCGGCGTTATCGAAATCGCCAACGAGCGCCACGCCGACCTGCTGCTGATCGTCGGCGACCTGTTCGACTCGAGCCGTATCAGCGAGGGTGCGCTGGGCTTCGCGCTCGGCGAGATCGCGCGGGCCGCGATGCCGGTGGTGATGATCCCCGGCAATCATGACGCGCACGACGAGCGCTCGCTCTACGCCAATCTCGGCCGCGACCTGCTGCCGCGCAATCTTCATCTGATCCTCGATCCCGACGGCACGCTGCTCGATTTTCCCGAGCTCGAGACGCGCATCTGGGGCCGCGCGCTGGTCGAGCATACGCCGGAGTACCGGCCGCTCAGCGGCGTGCCCACGCCGGCGCCGGGGCGATGGAATATCGCGATGGCCCACGGCTTCTTCACCGAGGAAGCCGACGGATTCCGCTCTTCGCCGATCACGCCAGCGGAAATCGAGGCCAGCGCTTACGACTACGTTGCGCTCGGCCATATCCACGTCTTCGGCGACGTCTCGCAGGGCGCGACGCGCGCGGCCTACTGCGGCACGCCGGCGCCGCTGTACGCGAGCGACAATGCCGGATGGGTCGCGTGGATAGGATGCGTCCCCGGCGAGCCCGTGCGCGTGGAACGACTCGCCGTCACGCCGTAGCCGCTCGTCCCTGTTCACAAACTGTCTTCGAATCTCTCCGTGCGCACCGCGGCGCTCGATACGAGCGGCGTACGGCGGAGTATATTTGATGCTCCGGCTGGCGCTCTGCGACACCGTGAACTGCGTGACCCGTGAATGACGTAATCGCGCTCTACCCGACTGCACGGAAAGTCGAAGACTGGCTGATGCGCCATAGCCGCGGCCGTTCTTTGCTCGACTACCCGATCATGACTTTCCCGCAACTGATCGATCGGCTCTGGCGCGAGTTCGGCCCGCGCGGCGTGATGCTCGACGAGTTGCAGGAACGGCTCGCCGCCGAAGAGGCGATCGGCGATGCGCGCGATGCGCTCGGCAGCGCCGACCACGTCCTCGGGCTCATTCGCCAGTTCAAAAGCGCCGCGCTTACGGCTGACGACCTGCGCGCCGCGGCGCGAGCGATGGCTCCCGGAGACGGCGCGGCGGGTATCCGTGCCCGTGCTGGCGGCCTGGCCGACGCCTTCGACCGCTACGAGCGCCTGCTCCGCGAGCGCGGACTCTGCGATCGTCATGACCGCGAACGCGTGGTGCTCGAGCAATTGCTCGCGCTGGAGCGCAACCAACGGCGCCCGGCGCTGCTGGACGGCGTGCATCAGCTGCAGGTCGCCGAGATCTACGACTTCAGCCTGCTCCAGTTCATGATCGTCGCGGCGCTCATCCGGATTGTCGGCAACGCAACCCTCACCATTCAGGCCGCCGAGCATCCGGCCGGTTCGGGGCGCTTCGCCGAACTCACCTGGAACCGCTTCGTCGCCGAAGAATCGATCGCGGACAAAGTGCTGCCCGAGTTTGTGCGCCGCGGCGGGCGTTCGGGGCGCCTCGGTTTCGTGCTCGAGCATCTGTTCATCGAGACTACCGACGCCGCGCCGCCCGCCGACGCGACGCTTGAGGTGGTCGAGGCGCCGACTCCGCTCGGCGAGATCGAGGAAGTCGGCCGCGCGATTCGGCGCGCGATGGAATCGGCGGAGCCGATCGCGCCAGGGCGTATTGCGGTAGTCGCGCGCGATCTCGAGCCCTACGCCGAGCATTTGCGCACGGTGTTCCGTCGCTATGGCATCCCGCTCAACCTCGGCCAGGCTCCGGCTTTGCGCGCGAGCACGCCCGCGCGGCTTATTGTCGAGATTTTGCGCGCGCCGCGCGACAAGTTTCGGCGCGAGTCGATAGCCGCGCTCTGCCGCTCGCCGCATCTGACCGCGATCACGCCCAATCTCGCACGCAGGCTTGACGAGATCGGCTACGTCGACAACAGCGCGCAACAGCTGATGGATAGGTTTCGGGTTCACATCGACGATTTGCGAAGCGCGATGGAAAAGACTGCCGCGGACGGCGACGAGCGCCGCAAAATCGAGCGGCGCCTCTCCCACGCTGAGTGCGCGCGCGCAACCTTCGAGCGGATGCTCGCGGCGCTCGAACCGCTCGCCGAACCCGGCACACTCACTGAGCATCTGGGCCGCCTTGAACATGCGCTGGAGGTGCTCGGCTTCAATCCCGCGCGCGCGCCTGACGATACGGACGAGGCCGCCGATGATGCCACGCGGGCATGGGGCCCCGTGCGTACCGCGCTCGACGGACTCGCGAGGTGGGCCGCGCTCGTCGGGGGCGGACGCGTCGTGGATTCGGCCGAGTTTGCCGCGATGGTCGAGACCGCGTTCGATTGCGCCGCGGGCCCGGCCGAGAGTGTTGCGGCAGGCGCGGTGCTTGCGCTGCCGGTGCTCGAGGCGCGCGGGCTCGATTTCGATCTGGTCTTCGTGATCGGGCTCAACGACGGCATTTTTCCGAGCTACCATCCCGACGACCCGCTGCTGCCCGACGAAGTGAAGCTCGCACTTAACCGGCCGCTGGGTGATGCGCTCAGGCGGCGCTTCGGCGCCCACGCGCCGAGCCGCGCCGGCGGAATCCTGCGCACGCGCTACGAACGCAACGGCGAAGATTTTTTTCTCTTTTTCCTGGCGCTCTCGATGCCGTCGCGGCGCTTGGTCTTGAGCTACGCGGCGGCAGAGGCGCGCGGCACTCCGATGGTCCGTTCGCCATTCGTTGACGAAGTCATTCGGCTGCTCGGCGATCCGGAGCGAGAATCCGCGGTACGGCGCATACCAGCGTCGGGCGTGATCCCCGCTATCGCCGAGTGCCTGTCGCGCGACGAATTTCTCGCGCGCGCCGCGACAGATCATGTGCTTGCATCAACGGAGGCCGAGACGATCGAAACGCGCGCGACGCTCGACTCGATCGACGCGCGCTCGGCGATCGAGCGCGGCCGCGAGGCGTATCTCGCGATGCCGACGCGCGAAGAAAATGCGGACCCTGACGACGAGATGATGCGCTACTCGCCGAACCCGGGCAAATTCGCGCGTGCCGGCGATCGCGACGGGCGCGTCGTAGCCGATGCGCGCCTGGCGCGGATGTTGTCCGGCGATCCGGAAGATCCGAGGCCGTGGAGCGCGACCAGGCTCGGCGAGCTTGCGGCCTGCGGCTTCAAGTTCTTCGCCGGCCGCGTCCTCGCGCTCAGCGAAGACGAAGAGCCGGACTACGAGTTGAGCCCGCTCGAGGGCGGCGAGATCATCCACGACGTATTGCATCGGCTGGTCGACAAAATCGATTTCAGCGACGCGTCCGGCGCGCGCGCGCACGCGCTGGAGGTGCTCAAAGCGGTGCGCGCCGAGCGCCGGCTGCTCGCGCGCGACCAGGGTTTCTTCGATCTGCGATGGCGGTCGATCGAACAGACCGCCAAAGAATTCATCGAACTCGAGATCGCTAATCGCGCGGCACATCCTGAAGTCGAAATCCGGACCGAGTATCAATTACGTTTCGCGCTCAACGATCTGAGCGACCCTGGGCGCGTGCGGCTCTGGCTGGAGGGACGAATCGACCGCCTGGAACTGCGTCCGGGCCGCGGCAGGGTGCGAAACTTGCGCGTGCTCGACTACAAGAATTCGCGCAGCGCCGACCGCTATCGCAAGTTGGCGGATTCGACCGGCGCGCAGTTCGGATGGACCGACTTTCAGTTGCCGGTCTACCTGATGGGCGCGCTGAGCGAGTTCGGTGAGCGGCTGGCGGCGGACGCGACGCTGGAGGCCGGCTACCTGGTGCTGCGAAATCGCGACAAGGAGCAAATCGCTCCGGTCGAGCGCGCGTTGATCGATCCCGATCCGAAACGGCGCGCGGCCGCGAAGAAAACCGGCGAGCATCCGGTCGCCGAGCGGATCATCGCCCTGGTTGACGACGCGCTGGCCGGCCGCTTCGACGTCGATCCGCGCCAGTGCGACGACTGGTGTCCGTATCGCACGGTCTGCCGCTACTACAAGGCGGCCGAGCCGGGAGCGTAACGTGGCCAGACTCGAACTCACCGGCGAGCAGCGCGACGCGGTCTACGCAGCGGGCAACGTGCTGGTGCGCGCCGGCGCCGGCTCGGGCAAGACCGAGGTCCTGGCGCAGCGCTTCGTCGCTCTGCTCGCCGGCGATATCGCGGGACGCGAGCCGCTTGCGCCCGAGCGAATCGCCGCGATCACCTTTACCGAAAAAGCCACCGCCGACATGCGCCGCAGGATTGCCGAGGTCCTCGACGCTCGGATCGCGCGCGAAGGCGACGCCGCGCGCCGCGCGGCGCTGGTCCGTGCACGGCGGACGCTCGGCCTCGCGCGCATCTCGACCATCCACGCGTTTTGCGCGCGGATGTTGCGCGAGTATCCGATCGAGGCCGGCGTCGATCCGGGCTTCGAGGTCCTCGACGAATACCAGAGCATGACTTTTCTGGAGGGCCAATGCCGCGATTCGATTGCCGACGCCGTACGCGGAGAAAAGCCTGGCGCTATCCGGCTGGTAGGCGCTCGCGGCCTCTATGGATTCACGCATCAGATGGGCGCTATCGAGGTCTTGCTCAAGGTTATCGGCGACGCCGCCCGTCTTGGCCGATCGCACGACTGGATTCGCGCATCCGCCGAGACCACGGCGGCTCTGCTCCGCGCGTTCGGCGCCGAGATTCCCGCGCTGCGCGCGCAACTCATCGAGTTGGTCGGCAAATTACTCGCGACCCGCGGCATTGGCGGCAATGCGAAGCAGGACCTCGACGCGCTGCGCGTGGTATGGCCGGGCCTTCGGCGTGCGATCGAAAAGTTCAGCGCCGATTCTGAACCGTCGGATCTGGAAGCCCTCTCCGCGCTGGATGCCGAACTGCCCGACAAGCGAAATCAAGCCATCAAGGGCGTGCTGGCCGAAATCGATGAGGTGATCAAGGGTCTCTGTCAATCATATGGCGCGTATCGCGCCGCACCAGCAACGCTCGAGGTTGCCGCGCTGGCCGCGGATATCGCCGCCGAACTCGAGCGGCGTAAGCGCGAAGAGCGCGTCGTGACCTTCGACGATCTGCTGATTTTCGCAAACCGCCTGCTGCACCAGCATCCGGAGGTCGCGCTGCGCTACCGGCGCGCGCTCGGCGCCTTGCTGGTCGACGAATACCAGGACACAGACCCGATCCAGGACGGCGTCGTGCGCCTGCTCACCGAGCACGGCGCGCCGGCGCCGGAGCTTTTTGTGGTGGGCGACGAGAAACAATCGATCTATCGCTTCCGCGGCGCCGACGTCACGGTCTTCAACCGGCCGCGCGAGCCGCTCGCGATCCTGCCGCGGCCGCTCTGCGAGAACCGCCGCTCGCTCCCGGCGATCGTTGACTTCGTCAACGCGGTGAGCACGCACTCGATGCGGCCCGACGGCGATCCAGACGGCAAGCCCTACAAGGTGAAGTGGAGCGAAGAGCATCGGCTGCAAGCGATCCGGCTCGCCAGCGACGCGCCTGCCGTCGAGCTGATCGTGGGTCCCAGCGGGCAGGACGCCGACGGTGCGAAGCGCAGCGCGGGCGCCGCTCGACGGATCGAGGCCGATGCGATCGCGCGGCGCTGTGCGCGGATGATCGGCGAACCAGTCCAGGTGATCGATATGCGCACGGGCGCGGCGCGTCCCGTGCAATTCGGCGATATCGCGCTGCTTCTGCGCTCATTCGGCGACGTCGCGATCTATGAGGACGCCTTCGCGCGAGCCGGCGTGCCGAGTTACACCATCAAAGGTCGCGGTTTTTACGGCTGCAAGGAAGTGAAAGACCTGGCCGCGCTGCTGGGCACGATCGACGACGCGGAAAATCCGATCGAACTTGCGGCGGCACTGCGCTCGCCGATGTTCGGCCTGTCCGATCAGTGCCTGCTCGAAATCGCACTGCATCTGCACGAACAACGTGCTGCACTCGGACGGGCTGGCAAGTTGTGGGAGTTGTTCGACGACTCCGACGAAGATTTTGCGTGGCTCGGCGTCGAGCGCGACGCGGCGCTCAACGCCAAAAACGTACTGATCGCGCTCCGCAAGATGCGCGAGCGCGCCTCGCTCACCGCGATAGTCGAAAGCGCGCTGGAACTGACGCGCTTCGAGGCGGTGATGCTCGGTCTTGCCAACGGGCTGCAGCGTGCGGCGAACCTGCGCAAACTGATGGAAGCCGCGCGTGAATTCGAAACGCATCACTTCTTCGGACTCGGCGATTTCGTGCGCCATCTGCGCCGCCTGGTGCAAGAGGAGCCGCGCGAGCCGCAGGCGCAGATCGCCGGCGAGGCCGACAACGTCGTGCGCCTGATGACGATTCATCAGGCCAAGGGACTCGAGTTCCCGATAGTGATCGTCGCGGACCTCGGACGCCGGCCGCACTCCGACAACGAAAGTATCGTAATGACACCCGAGCACGGGCTGCTCGTTTGCGACACGGTTGGCGCTGGCAACGATCGGCTGCCCAATCCGCTGGTCGACACCTATCGCGCGGCGGTCAAGGACCAGGAACAGGCTGAGGCTGCGCGGGTTCTGTACGTCGCGATGACGCGGGCGTGCGATCGGCTGATCCTTAGCGAGGGCGCGATGAGCGCCGAATGGGTCAAGCACGTACGCGCCGCGATTGGGCTCGAGCGAGTACAGGGGTTCGTCGACGCTTCGGATGCCGCAAAGATCGTCAACGCCGGCGGGATTGAAATTGTCCTGCGGCGCGCTGACGCGCTCGCACGGGAGGCTGTCGCACCGCCCGCGCCCGGCGTGTCGACGCCGCTCGCGGAGTTGGCAGAGACGGCGCGTGCGCGGCTCGGCTTTATCGCGCCGCCCGTTAGCGAGCTGGTTACCAGTCCAAGCGCGCTGGAAGACTTCGAACGATGCCCTCGACAGTATTTCCTGCGTCACGAGATCGAACTGCCCGAGGGGGAAGGCGCCTTGGGCAGTGGTGGTTTTACCGCCATCGCCGATGGCGGCGGCGCGACCGCGATGGGCACCGTGGCACACGCGGTGCTCGAGCAACTGACTTCACTACCGACGGCTCCTGGCCTCGAAGCGGAAATTACTCGCCTGGTAAGCGTCCATGGCGCTGGTGCAAATCTCGACGCGGCCGCGCGCCTCGCGCTCGTGCGCGACCTGCTCCGTTATGCGAGGAGCCGCGAAAATCCGGCGGCCGCCAGCGCCGGCGCTCCGCCGGTCATGCATCGCGAAACGCCCTTCTTCATGAGTATCGAAGGCGACGGCCTCACACTCTTTATCCGCGGCCGGATCGATCTTCTAATCGATGACGGCAAGCGGCTGACGGTGAGCGACTACAAATATACGCGCGCCGGAGCCGCGGATTACCAGGTACAGATGGAATGCTACGCGCTAGCCGCGGCCGAGGCTCTGCCCGGCCGCGAGGTGAGCGCCGAGGTCGTCTATATGCGCGAGCGCGTGGAGCGGCGCCAGCTAAAGCTGCCGCCGCTCCACGCGCTCCGCGCGCATCTGCTGGCGCTCGGCCGCGGGATAGCCGCGGCCCGCGCCGCGCGCGGGCCGCGCGGCTATCCCAAGCGCCCAGCCGACGCGCGCGAGTGCCGCGCGCTCGGCTGCGGCTACGTGGCGCGGTGCTGGCCGCGAAGCGGCCAGTCTCGCGTCACCTGAGCCGGGACTTTCCGCCGGGCGCGGCGCGCGCCCTCTGATGGTACTAAGTCAGCCATAGGAATGATTATAAGGCACCCTATGCGCTCAAGACGGACAAGATTAGGCGCGAGGAGTTCTCGACGACGGCCCCCCTAACATATGAACAACGCAGCAACATAAAAATTTAGCTACTCAAACGAGCACGCCGTGACCCAAGCCTTTGTTTCAAAACGCCGAAGCGAGGAGGCAGCGGACAAGAATGCTATTCGTTCGTTACCGGCTTATCGATTCCAGCTGAGTTTCACGTGAATGTTCCGGAAGTGGAACTCACCGAATTGCGCGGGCGCATAAAGGCGACGAAAATGGCCCGAACGGGAAACGGTCACGGACGCATCGCAGGGCATGCTGCTCACGACGATTCAGGAACTCGCACACTATTGGGTGACAGATTATGATTGGCGCAAGTGCGAGGCGAAACGTAAACTGGGTAACAAACCCCACCCGGATCAGGCACGACGCGTACGGTCATCCCCATTTCCGGGACAGAGCTTACAGCTTGCTGATGTCCGGACCTTCCGGCTCAGCAGATATCGCGGGAACCACCGTCCACCCGGCCCAGGGAGTAACAACTCTTACAGTAATATTCTGGCCGATGGCAGCAGCCACGAAGGTCTAGGCGGTAATTCAGAGCAGGGGACAACCACAGGGGGACAGAGTAATCGTTGTCAGAATATGGAGGTGAACGAATGAACACTTGCGGTGCAGAGGTCCTCGTCGGCAATCTTAAAGCTCAAGGCGTCAAGCATGTTTTCGGAATACCGGGCGCGAAAATCGACTGCGTCTTCGACGCGCTCCTCGACTCCGGTATCTAGACAGTGGTCTGCCGCCACGAGCAGAACGCCTCGTTCATCGCAGCCGGGCTCGGCAAGCTCACGGGCAAAACCGGGGTGTGTTTGGTCACCTCGGAGCGTCGTTTGGTTTTGGTGACCGGCGAGGGATCTCACCAGCTTACCGCGCAGGAGATTAGTCAGTTCGGACGTCGCGGTCTCAAGCCAATTGTCTTCGTGCTCAATAACTCCGGCTATCTGATTGAAAGACTTCTCTGCAAGAATCCCGATCCTGCCTACAACGATTTGCCTTTGTGGCGCTACTCCGAACTACCGCGCGCGCTTGGCTGCGATGGTTGGTTTACGGCCCGCGTCACGACATGTGGTGAATTCGATCAGGCATTAAAAGCTGCGGAACAGGTGAATACCGGAGCATACATTGAAGTTGTAACTGACAAGTACGCCACTTCGCCTCTTTCGATGAAACTGCGCGAAAGCATACAGACGCTCTACCAGTCATGAGTTCGAAATCATAATGCTTGCTGCTACGACGTCCGATTATGCCGGCAGATTGTGCTCGCATCTTGAGATGTCGGGCACCACTAGCTTTTTTATGGGACCCCGACCCCTCAGTCCGGAGCGGCACCTAACCCAGATGGGGGGAGAGGCTGTCGGGTGTCTCATTGCGCAGCGGCGTTGACCTCAGTCGAGACCGTTTGAAGCACGGATTTTAGAGGCGCATTCTTGTGATGCCGAAGACGTTCGTAACAAAACTGGGAGTTCCCGATTGCTGAACGAGCTTGTCACCATCGGTCGAATGTTTGCGGCGCTAGCTTCGATCCGGTTCCGCCCGCTTCAAGGCCGGCGCGCGGTTATTCGGCGGAGTTCGACGCCTTCGCGCGGGCCTTCCTGGTTCCGCCTGCACTGACACGAGCGTGGCAAACTCTCGCGCCTCCACGTCAAGAGCGCTATATCATCGAGCAGGTTTCAGCGAGATGTATCCATCGGAAGCTCAGCTCCGGAACATGATCGATACCATCCCCGCGCTGGCCTGGTGCTGTCTGCCTGATGGCGCCAATGAATTTACCAATAAACGGTGGCTCGATTACACAGGGCTTTCACGAGCCGAGACCCTCGGTCAGGGCTGGCACCGCGCATTTCACCCAGACGAACTAGCCAGCGTGATGGAGAAGTTGCGAGCCATTCTACTTTCTGGAGAACCGGGCGGGGCGGAAGCCCGCATGCGGCGGTTTGACGGAGAGTATCGCTGGTTCCTGATTCGAGCCGAACCGGTTCGCGACGAGCATGGCAACGTCTTCAAATGGTTCGGAACGAGTACGGATATCGAGGACCTGAAGCGAGCCGAGAAGGAGCTTCGCGACCTCGTTGACTACGTTCCACAGCTCATCGTTATCCGCGAGCCCGATGGACGCAGCATCTACGCGAACCGAGCCACCCTTGATTATCTTGGCCGCACTTTCGAGGAGTTTCTAGAACCAGACTTTGATCGGACAGTGATCCATCCGGACGATTGGGACAAGTTGACGGGCACGCGCCAGTGGGGCTCCCGCGCTGTGCAGTTCGAACTCGAAGCACGAATGAAGGGGAAGGACGGCCTCTATCGCTGGTTTCTGTATCGCTTCAACCCTCTTCGGGACTGTGACGGACGCGTTCTTCGTTGGTTCGTGACCGGTACTGAAATCGAAGCTCTGAAACAAGCAGAAGAGAGGGCGCAGAATGAGAACCTCGCGCTTCGCGAGGAAGTCGACAAGGCTTCGATGTTCGAGGAGATCGTCGGAAATTCGCCCACTCTGCGAGCGGTCTTAACTCGAGTCGCCAAGGTCGCCCCGACTGAATCTACGATCCTTATCGCCGGTGAAACCGGAACGGGTAAGGAGCTCATCGCCCGCGCGATCCATAAGCGATCGTTGCGATCCTCGCGGCCCTTCGTGAGCGTGAACTGTGCGGCGATACCGCAATCGTTGATCGCCTCGGAACTCTTCGGTCACGAGAAAGGAGCCTTCACCGGAGCGTCGCAGCGCCGTCTTGGCCGCTTCGAGATGGCCGAGGGCGGTACGCTGTTCCTCGACGAGGTCGGCGAGCTTCCCAACGAGACCCAGATTGCTCTACTACGCGTACTTCAGGAGCGTCAGTTCGAGCGCGTTGGCGGTAATCAGCCAATTCGAGCAGACGTCCGAGTGATCTCCGCCAGCAACCGAGATCTAAAAGCCGCCATGGCAAATGGCGCTTTTCGCAGCGACCTGTTCTATCGCTTGAACGTATTTCCCATCGAGATTCCTCCTCTCCGGGAAAGGACGGACGATATTCCGATCCTGGTCGAGTACTTCATCGACCGCTACGCGACCGAAGCGGGGAAGAAAATACGGTATGTCAGCAAAGAGAGCATGGAGCTGCTTCAATCGTATCCCTGGCCAGGGAACGTTCGCGAGCTGCAGAATGTGATCGAGCGCTCTGTGATCCTTTGCGAAACGGAAACGTTTTCAGTCGACGAGAGTTGGCTGTCCCACGACACTGATCAGACCGTGCCCGCGAGCCAGCCTCTAGTCCAAATGCTCGCGACCCAGGAAAAGGCGTTGATCGAAACAGCGTTGGCTGAAACACGCGGCCAAGTGTCCGGCACCACGGGTGCTGCTGCGAAACTCAGCATGCGCCCGTCCACGCTGGAATCCAAGATCAGAACACTTAAGATCAACAAACATCGCTTCAAAGCGCCTAGCGACGGTCCCTCTGAGTCCTCGCGATCCACTCGCGGAGGTAGGCGGGACAATTTTCGAATTTGATGCCGTCTGCACTCCAGCGGGCGAGATCTGCCACCACTTCTCGATCGACGCGCCTCACCTCTCGGAGATCCAAAACAGTTGGAAGAGCCTCTCCGTCGAAGGCCACTTGCAACTCTGCGGCATGCTCGACGTCGATATGGCCACTGAGCGTGAAGAGTACAAAGTCAGGATTCTCAGACCTTACGATCTTCAGCATCGATTTTTTCCGTGCGACAGGTCCGATAAACCTTGGCTACTTGATCAGCGGAAGAGGTTCGTCTTGGCTAGCTCGACGATCTCGCTACCGCGCCCGCTAAGTACAGCCTTAAGCATAAACAGGCTGAAACCGTAGGCCTGCTCGAACTCGATCTTGGGTGGCATTGCCAGCTCCTGCGGACTCGTCATCACATCCAGGAGAGCGGGACCGCGATGGGCGAGTGCCCGAGAAATTGCTTGCTCCAGATCGGCCGGATCTTCGACGTGGATGCCGAGAATGCCCACCGCCTCCGCCATCTTTGCGAAGTCAGGATTCTTGAGATCGACCCCGGTAGGGAGATAGCCCGCCGTTTTCTGTTCCAGATCAACAAAGCCGAGCTTGCTGTTGTGGAAAACCACCACCTTAACCGGCAGCTCCATCTGCGTAAGCGTCAGCAGATCGCCCATCAGCATCGTGAACCCGCCGTCGCCTGAGAGCGAGATTACTTGACGGCCGGGAAATGCGGTCTGGGCGCCGATCGCCTGCGGCATCGCATTCGCCATCGAGCCGTGATTGAAGGAACCGAGCAAGCGTCGCTTGCCGTTCATCTTGAGGTAGCGCGCGGCCCAGATCGAAGGCGTGCCAACGTCGCAAGTGAAGATGGCGTCCTCGGCTGCGGCGTCACTCAGCATCCTGGTCAGATACTGCGGATGAATGGGTTTGTGCCCGGCACGGCCGGTCGCGAGATCGTCCAGTTCTTTGCGCGCGGCTTGATAGTGACCAAGCGCCTTGTCGAGAAAGGCGCGATCGCTCTTTTCGCGCAGGCGCGGAAGCAGCGCCGCAATGGTGTTCTGAACATCGCCGACCAGCCCCATCGTCAGTGGCGCACGATTACCGAGTTTTTCTCCACGAATGTCTACCTGCACGATTTTCGCGTCGGTTGGATAGAACTGCCGATAAGGGAAATCGGTGCCCAGCATCAGCAGGAGGTCACAGCCGAGCATGGCGTAGTAGCCCGATGAGAATCCGATCAGCCCCGTCATTCCAACGTCATAAGGATTGTCATACTCGACATACTCCTTGCCGCGTAGCGCATGCACCATCGGCGCCTTGAGCATCTCGCCGAGTTTCAGCAGTTCGGCGTGAGCACCAGCGCAGCCGCTGCCGCATAGCAAGGTGACGCGATTGGACTCGTTGAGAAAGTCCGCGAGCCGGTCGAGGTCCAGATCTGCTGGCCGGACCACAGGCTGCTTTGGTTTTTGGTAGGCCGCAGCGCTCAGATGCTCGCCCGACTGGAGCGCAACGTCGCCGGACAGAACGATCACTGAGACTCCGCGGCGCGCGATTGCGGTAGTCATCGCGGTTTCCAGTGCACGCGGCATCTGGGCAGGAGTCGAGACCAACTGACAGTAGTAGCTGCATTCCCGGAACAGAAATTCCGGATGGGTCTCCTGGAAGTAGCCGGATCCGATCTCGGCGCTTGGAATATGAGCCGCGATTGCGAGAACCGGCACGGAGCTTCGATGGCAATCGAAGAGCCCGTTGATGAGATGAAGGTTGCCGGGACCGCAACTCCCGGCGCAGACGGCAAGCTCGCCAGTAACATGCGCGTCAGCGCCGGCGGCAAAGGCCGCCACTTCCTCGTGGCGGACGTGAACCCATTCGATCGTCTTCTGTCGGCGTATCTCGTCGATTATCCCATTGAGCGAATCGCCGACTATTCCGTAAATTCGCTTCACTCCCGCCGCGGCGAGCGTCGCTACCAGGCTTTCTGCTACCGTCGGCATGTTTTGTTTCCTCCTCCATAGAGCCAAAGACGTGCATAGACCCCAAAGACGTGCCACAGCCCTAGAGCCAAAGACGTGCCACGGCAAGCCCCCGCGCAAAAAGTCTGACTTTGGCGAGACATCACGCCGCCGCGAGAATATTGAACGCAACCGAACTTGCGAGTCTTCACGAATTCGCGAAAACTCGCTAAAACGCTTCCATCATGCGCTGAGCGTGAATGGCCACAGATTCAAGCGAATGTCGCGACCAGGCCCGCGGAATGGCGCTTGCAGAAGACTCGTGCGCCCCGACGAACAAATTTAATCAACTTCGATTCAGAAGGAGGAAGATATGCCAAACAACAGTGGTCGCACAAAGCGAAGTGAAAAAGGACTCCTGACCCCGGACAACTGCGTTGTCGCCCTGATCGATCATCAACCTCAGATGCTCTTCGGCGTTTCCAATTTCGACCGCCAATCGATCATCAACAACACCGTCGCACTTGCGAAAGCGGCAAGGGTGTTCGCCCTCCCTGTTGTCCTCAGCACGGTGGAGAGCAAGAGTTTTAGTGGAAATCTCTGGCCACAAATCAAGGCCGTCTTTCCGAACCAGGTCCCCGTCGAGCGTACTTCAATGAATGCCTGGGATGACAAGAACTTCGTTGCCGCGATCGAAAAGAGCGGCCGAAAGAAGATCGTTCTGGCCGGACTGTGGACAGAGACCTGCGTCGCGCTGCCGACGGTTCAGGCTCTCCACGACAGTTACGAAGTCTATGTCGTCGAGGACTGCTGCGGCGACGTGAGCCAACTTGCTCACGACAATGCGATGAAGCGCGTGATTCAAGCCGGCGCCAAGCCCGTTACCGCACTATCCGTTATGCTCGAATGGCAGCGCGATTGGGCGGAGACAGACACATACGACGCGGTCATGGACATCGTGAAGACTCACTGTGGCGCGTACGGCATCGGCGTCGAGTATGCATACACAATGATACACGGAGCTCCGGCGACGGAGTTCGCCGCATACGTCGTTCCGCAGGCCCCGGCGAAGCAAAAGTAACTACACGGCGGTGCTCGCGTTCTCAATTACGAGCAAGGTGATAAGAGGAGCAGTGCATGGAGCCCGACAGCATTGTCCATAATGCCAAGATCGCGACGAACGGCGCCCCGTCGTTCGTTGAATCAGTTGCTATCAAGGACGGAAAGATCAGTGCGGTCGGTCGCAGTGACGAGATTCTGCGGCAACGTGGGCCGGCGACGAATGTGATCGACTGCGGTGGCCGGACGGTCATTCCCGGCCTGAATGATTCGCACATGCATCCGATCCGCGGCGGGCTTAACTACAACATGGAGCTGCGTTGGGATGGTGTGCCATCGCTCGCCGACGCACTGCGGATGCTGAAGTCAGCAAGCTGCGCGGACACCTGCCCCGCAGTGGGTCCGAGTGGTGGGAGGATGGACAGAGTTCCAGTTCGCGGAGCGGCGGATGCCCACGCTGGATGAGATAAACGCGGTCTCACCGGACACTCCGGTCTTTGTGCTCCACCTGTACGATCGCGCAATTCTAAATGGGGCCGCGTTACGCGCCGTCGGGTATACCAAAGATACGCCTCCCCCGCCTGCCGGCGAGATCCAGCGCGATCGTCACGGCAATCCGACAGGGCTGCTCATCGCCAAGCCGAACGCGATGATTCTCTACGCCACGCTGGCGAAGGGACCCAAACTTTCGCGCGAAGACCAGATGAATTCGACGCGCCTGTTCATGCGCGAGCTCAACCGCTTCGGTATCACGAGCGTCGTCGATGCCGGAGGCGGATTTCAGAATTATCCAGACGATTATGAAGTCGTGCGCGAGCTCCACGATCGCGGCGAGCTGACCGTTCGCCTGGCCTACAACCTGTTTACCCAGAAGCCTAAGCAGGAGCTGGGCGACTTTCAATCGTGGACGCGGATGACGAAACTCGGCGCGGGCGACGATTTCTTCCGGATGAACGGTGCGGGCGAGATGCTGGTCTACTCGGCAGCGGATTTCGAGGATTTCCTCGAGCCACGCCCCGAAATGCCGGACTCGATGGAAGCGGAACTAAAGCCAGTCGTTCGGCACCTCGCCGAGAATCGCTGGCCGTTCCGGCTGCACACGACCTACGAGGAGACCATCACGCGCGCCCTGAACGTGTACGAAGAAGTGAATCGCGAGGTCCCATTCGACGGCCTTCACTGGTTCTTTGACCACTGCGAGACGATCTCGGATCGCAACATCGAACGCGTCAAAGCGCTCGGCGGCGGTATCGCCGTTCAGGACCGGATGGCGTTTCAGGGCGAGTATTTCGTCGATCGCTATGGCGCGAAGCAAGCGAGGCGCACTCCGCCCATCAGAAGGATGCTTGAGTTGGGCGTACCCGTGGGAGCGGGTACAGATGCGACGCGAGTCTCAAGCTACAACCCATTCCTTTCGTTGTACTGGCTCATCACCGGCAAGACCATCGGCGGAACCGCGCTCTACCAGGAGGACAACTGTCTCGAACGGATGGAGGCGCTCCGTCTGTATACGGAAGGCAGCAGTTGGTTCTCTTCAGAGGACGGCAAGAAGGGTTCAATTCTGCCGGGCCAATTAGCCGACCTCAGTGTTCTCTCCGCCGACTATTTTTCGATTCCCGAGGATGAGATCAAACGTCTCGAGTCCGTGCTGACGATAGTGGGCGGCAAAATAGTCTATGCGAATGAACCGTTCGCAAAGCTCGCACCCCCGGCGTTGCCGGTGAGTCCCGACTGGTCGCCGGTCAAGCAGTACGGCGGTTATTGCCGAGCTCCATCGGCGCACGCCGCAGTGAATCTGCGTTCGGCCAAACCCGTCAGCCAATCGCGTTCGCATATCTGGCATCCGCGCCACTTATGGGATTTTGGTTGCGATTGCTTCGCGTTCTAAGGAGGGCAGTATTATGGCTGCCGCCATCATCGGACTCGTGCTTGGCCTGGTCATCGGCGCCGGATGCCGGTTCTTCGATATTCCATCGCCAGCACCCCCGCGCCTGATCGGGGCGTGCCTCTTGCTCGCGATGACGGTGGGCTTCGTTACTGCCGACCATATCCTGCCGCCAGGGAAAACCCTGGTGCAACTGGATGCACCATGAAATCGATGATCGGCATTGTACTGGCCTTCGCATTGGGTTTCGCCTGCCGCGCATTTGGAATCCCGTCCCCGGCGCCACCGCTGATCCTTGGCGCGCTTCTCGTGATGACGATGACGATTGGTTACATCGCAGCCGATCAATGGATGGCCTCGCCAGCTCGGCACGCTCGTGATTGCGGCGGACCGAGCGGGTTGTCCGCGTCTCAGGCACTTTCAAAAGGTGCGGAGCACTGAGCGATGCCAGCGCTGCAATTCGCCGAGTTCGGTCGGGGACAGCCAGCAGATAACACGAACAATGCGGGTTACCCATGTGCTCGGCGAGCACCACAACGACATTGGTACTGGCAGTTTTGATCGAGGACTGGATCGACAAGACCGAACGCACCTGGTTCTTGTCGCAAATCGTTTCTGAGCATCAATGGACGAGCCAATCGCCAAAACGTGCGTGCTCGCGTGACAGAAAATTGGGTGCACTCGGTTTACACCCAACGGGGACGACGTCAATCTCGATCATGGCATTTGGCATGGCATTTGGTTGTCGCTGCCGCTGTTGCTGCGTTTGTGCTGCTAGATGTTGCCTGGAGCCACGCTGCCTCGTCGTGTCCGTCGGGGCCACAGTATTCAAATGTCCGATACGATGACGATTTCAGCTACCTGCGCGATCCCGCATGCCGTAATGATTTCTGGGATCCGCTCAAATACATACCACTCAACGCGCGAGGGGACTGGTATCTCTCTCTCGGCGGTGAAATCCGCGAACGCTATGAGCGCTTTCACAATCCTCTCTGGGGACAGCAACCCCAAAGTCCCGGCGGATTTCTGTTGCAACGTTATTTGCTCTTTGGCGATCTCCACTTGGGAGAAAACGTCCGTATTTTCTCTGAATTGATGAGTGATTGGGAAAACGGCAGGGTCGGCGGACCGCGACCAATGATCGATCAGGATCAGCTCGATTTCACCCAGTTCTTTGTCGATCTCAAACTGCATCCGTTCGGTTCCGACACTTCGTTAACACTTCGTGTCGGTCGCCAGTGGTTGATCTATGGATCTCAGCGTTTGATATCCGATCGCTACGGCCCCAACGTGCCCCTGCCGTTTGATGGTGCGCGCGCTATTTTGAATGCGGCGCCATGGCGCGTCGATGCCTTCGCGACCAAGCCAGTCGAAACCAATCCGGGCGTTTTCGACGACCAGACGCATCTGCCCACATGGTTTTGGGGGATTTACGCCACGCGACCGCTTTCATTCATCGATGGTGGCAACATCGACCTCTACTATTTGGGGATTCACAACAAATCGGCCACTTACGCGCAAGAGACGGGCAAAGAGAGTCGGCATACCATCGGGACCCGCCTATGGGGAGTCCGAGGCGCCTGGGACTCCAACTCAGAATTCGTCGGTCAGACCGGAACATTTGGCGACGGTTACATCCTGGCGTGGAATGCAGTCACGGACACCGGTTATACGCTAGAGCCCGTTCCGCTTCAGCCTCGACTCGGGCTACGCGCTGGTATCACGAGCGGCGACCATGACAAAAATGGTCCAAACCTTCAGACTTTCAGTCCATTATTTCCCACAGGATTCTATTTCAACCAGGCGATTCTTAACGGGCCGCTAAACGAGATGGGGGTTCATCCAAATCTCACGCTGCACATGGGCAAAAGCATTGCACTCAATGGCGAATGGGGTTGGTTCTGGCGCCAAAGCACTAGTGATGGGATCTACGGACTTGGTTCAAATCTGATACGCCCGGTTGGGACGACAAAGGATACCTACGAAGGCAGCCAGGCCCAGGTGACATTCGATTGGCAGCTCGATGCTCACACGCATTTTCAAATTAACTACTTGCACTTTTTCGTAGGCGGCTATCTCAAAGACACTTCACCGGTCGGAAAGGATGTGGACTTCGTGACAACCTCAATTCAATACCTCTTTTAAAAGGAACCCCTGATGCGAATAACCAGATCCTTTGTGGCAGCTGTCACTGTTCTTCTAGTTATCGGATATACGGGTCCTTTATCGTTTCCTGGAGCACCGGCAGCCGCCGAGGCCACGACTGCTACTTCAGACGTGGCTGTGGGTCCTCAATACGACACGACCCACGTTTATGTCGCGCCAGGTGAATTCGACACTTTCGTCGCTAGCCTTGTTGCCACTTTCGGCGGCACGACTTCAAAGAAAGGCGTCTTCACTGTAACCCCTACTCCGAGCAAGACGATGTCCCAATTGGTACTCACACCAGTGGGAACCATATCCGTTTTTGGTTTCGAGACGCCGATCCCGTATCCATTTGGCTCAGAGCGGACGGGTTATCTTGTGACCGACATGGATTCGGCCATCCGCGCTGCCCACGCGACGGGCGCGGATATCCTCGTCAGTCGGTTCAACGATCCGATCGGGCTAGATGCGATCATACAATGGCCGGGTGGGGTGAACACACAGCTCTACTGGCACACGATCGCGCCGTCCTATGCGGCTCTCCAGAGCATCCCAGAAAACCGTGTTTATGTGTCCGCGTATGCGGTGAAAGCTTTCATTACCAGCTTTATGGCGTTCTCTCACGGAGAAGTCATATCGGATGATGCACATGCGCCTGGCGTCGAAATCGGGCGTCCGACGGATACTTATCGCCGAATCCGGGTGCAGTCGAAATTTGGAAAGGTGACCGCGCTCGTCACGGATGGCCATCTGCCGTATCCATATGGACGAGAGATAACCGGATACGAGGTCGCTAACCTCTCGGATACCCTCTCCAAAGCTAAGGCAGCCGGCGTAGCGGTCCTTGTCGGTCCCTACAAAGCCGACGATCGGAATGCAGCCATGGTGCGATTTCCTGGCGGCTATATCGCCGAGATCCACTCGCTGGTCAGCAGACAAAATTAGAATGGAGCAGTTTGTCGCCCGGCCAGCGCTTCTTCCACAGCCGGTTGCGACTACAGGTACTGACCTGAAATAGACACTGTGAAGCATGGCTTATCTAGCAACATATGGCGGACCGAGATCGGAACGTCGCTTCTCCGAGACTGCGGATGTCTCCCTTTGGAGTCCGCTGCGTCAAACGGCTTTTTTGGGCCTGTTCGTCGCTGCATTCGCCTCGAACATCGGTACCTGGATACAGAACGTAGCGGCAGCGTGGCTGATGACATCACTCGCGCCCAATGCCCTGATGGTCGGGCTCGTCCAGACGCTCTCCGGGCTTCCAGTCTTTTTACTTATTATCCCGGCCGGCGCTCTGGCTGATCTTATCGATAGGCGGCGACTTCTGCTCTTCGCCCAAGGCTGGATGTTTGTCGCCGCTGCCTTGTTGGGTTGGCTAACTGTCGAAGGTGAAATGACGCCCTGGCTATTGCTGTTACTAACCTTCGTACTCGGCATTGGTGCGGCCCTCAACGGTCCGGCATGGCAGGCGAGCTTGCCGGAACTGGTGTCGCGCGACGAACTAACCGCGGCGATCGCTCTAAACGGTATTCAGTTCAATTTGGCGCGTGCGATCGGGCCCGCATTGGGAGGCGTCTTAATCGCGGCCATTGGCGTTGGCTCTGCTTTCCTCATCAATGCGGCTTCATTCCTGGGCGTCGTCTTATTGCTTTATTTCTGGCGTCGCGAACCAACTAAATCAACCCTGCCTGCAGAGAGATTAGTGGGTGCTATCAAGGCAGGAATTCGTTATACGCGATATTCTCGACCGCTTACTGCTGTTCTGGTTCGGGCCGGAGCATTTGTCATCGGTGCCAGTGCCGTGCCCGCGTTGCTCCCCTTATATGCTCGGAATGAGCTCGGCGCTGGCGCGACGGGCTATGGCGTGCTGCTTGGCTTCTTCGGCGCCGGCGGCGTCATTGGCGGTCTGCTGATGCCACAAGTGCGTCGCCACTTGTCGCGTGATCAAACACTGAGTCTCTCCGCCGTCATCTGTGCTGCGACCACCGCAATTCTGGGAGCAGTCAATGTCGCCGAGGCGGCCTATGCCGTGATGTGCTTAGGCGGATTAGCCTGGGTGCTAGGTATGACCAGCCTCAATGTTACCGCCCAAGTTGTTGTTCCTCAGTGGGTTAAGGCCCGCGCTCTGGCCAGTTATCAGCTAGTAGTCCAAGGAAGTATGGCACTTGGCGGCCTCCTATGGGGCGGCGCCGCTTCGCGCAGCACTGTTCCGATAGCCCTGGACCTTGCGGCTGTGCTGCTCGTAGTTGGGCTTGCAGTAGGGCTGCGCTACCGTCTATCCGAATCAGAAGCCTTTGTCTCAGAACCGCTGAGCCTCATGCCCGCGCCGGAGGTAACTGGCGAAATCAAGCCCGATGCGGGCCCGGTGATGGTCTCCATCGAATACGAGATCGACCCTGCCAGAGCTACAGACTTTAGACACGCCATGAACGCGCTGCGAACGATCAGGTACCGTGACGGAGCGGTATTCTGGGGCTTGTTCTCGGATGTCGCGAAGCCGAGCCGATACATCGAGTATTTTATGGTTGAATCGTGGTCGGAGCACGTGCGGCAGCATAGCCGTGTCACAGACGAGGACGGGCCAGCTCTTGAGCGCGCGCGCGGATTTCATATTCGTCCAAGCCCTCCTATCGTATCCCACGAAATCGCAGCTACAGGAAAATAATGTCTGCCGTGCTCGAACGTTTGTTCGCGGCAACGTCGCGGACTGGCCCTCCACAGTCGCACGCTGAATACCAGCCTACGACCCGCAGAGCGTAACGCTACGGGAGAGCCACGCGCTCTTTTCCGACCAGACTGGGCGAGACGGAAACGGACAAAAGGGCCGTTCACGAACGGCCCCTACATCGGAAAGAAAGATTTTATTTTGTAGAGGCCGTTCGTGAACGGCCCTCTCCGTCAAGCCTGGAGGCGATCTGTCGAGCAGAGGCGAGGCTACGGTCTCGCAAATTTTCCGGCGTCTACTGCAACAGGATCGGATGCCCTTGTCCGAAAATGGTGACGGTCGATGGAACCGAGGTGAGCGGTACCGTTCCCAGAAAATAGGCGTTCAGCGTCTTGTTGGAGCCTTGGCCGGTGTAGGAGTCCAGCCACATCATAGCAAAGCCCATGACCTTAACCGGTGACCGAGGTTCCAGTAGCGCCGGTGAAGTCGATCAAAGGCACGGCGACCAACCTCGGATCATACGCCGGGACAGTCGCGAGGGTGGGATTGGTTACGGTGCCGTTGATCGCAAGCCCCGCGTCGACGCGCGCAGTGTTGATACCTTCATCTGTAGGGCCATTCACCTGACCGGTCTCGGCAGTAACTTGGTCGCCGACATTGATCGAACCCTGATAGCCATTAATAAGGTTGTTCAAAAACTGCGTCGCGCCTGATCCGCCGAGCGCGAGTCGCCCCCAGTTACCGGGGCCGACGTTCCAGCTCCCTCCCTTGCCGTTCGCTGCCGGCCTTGGACCAGTTGATATTCCGTTCCTACTGTGTAGCTGCAACTGGTGGCCGTACACGGCAGACCGACTGGTATCAGACCGCGTGTCCCCTCGGTGTTTTGCTGAATTCCGGCCTTGGCAATCGGTTTCACGGTTCCGGACCTGAGGCCGACCAGTTGCAGGAAATAATATGGGACGGTGCGCGAAGTCGTCATCGTGATCGACATGTTGTCGCCCGCGACGATATTGGAAACTATTTCGCTGTTTTTCAGCCCATTTTGAGTCGCGTAGCTGGTCGCCTTGGTTTGCGCGGTCGAAGTATGGTTCGGCAGGTAACCGGCTCCCGCGAGCACTGCTGAATCGGCCGCCTTCTGCACTATTCCCCAATGGAAAAACAGGAGCCCCAGATCGGTCCCGAGCCCGATCATGCCCAGAAGCGGAATCATCACCAGCATCATGGCGACGGCGATCTGGCCTCGCCTTAGAGCCTTTGACCGCAGGTTGGTTCCAAGCATAATCACCCTCATTGTCGATATTCCCGGATGCGCTGCCGCCGATTTAAGCTCGATGAAATTGCTCGGACTGGAAGTTCGATGGAATCCAGCTTCGCATGGAATATGTTGGCTCAGCCAAACACAGCCGCCTAGCGATTACGGATTAAGTCACCGTAATCTGTCTTTAGCTGTCTAATGCAATCAAATTTAGTTGTGCAGTGTCAACAGCGATAAGCCTCCTAGCGCGAACGAATTGTTTGGCCAACAAGCGGTCGCGAGCTCTGCCAGGCGTCAGGCAGCGAGCCGTTTTTTTTCAAGTACCGCTTCTGATGCGAACGATCAACAGCTGATCGCAGCCTTTTAATCGGCATCGGCCTCGGACAGCGCCCGGGCCACCTGCGCGGGGACGATTGATTCCGCCGGCGGATCGTACGCCTGATGAACGTCGGCCCACGCCGCGAGTTCCTCGCGGCCGCCCGCGCGCCGAATCATCGCGGCGCCGACCGCGCCGTGCGTGAGGTATAGGCCAACCCGGCGGATCAAGCCGCGCGAGCCACGGGCCCATCGCGTTGCCGTCGATAATCCTACCGCGCGGCCGGCGAGCGTCGCGGCAACCCGCTCGTGGATTGCGAGATTCGCTTCCAGCTTGCCGACGTCGTGCATCAGCGCGGCGCCAAGCCATCGGCCGTCATCTTCATACGCCGTGCCGGCCAATTTGCTTCGCGTCACCTTGGCGACGCGGACCGTGTGGACCTGGTCGTGCGGCACAAGGCGCGCCCATAGCTCATACTCGGCGGGTGCGAGCAGCGAGGCCGCCCAGGCGCGATCATCGGGGCTCAATCGTGCTGCGCGCATCGAATCGACGAAGCGCCTTAGCAGGCGCGGGACCTCCGCCCGCGGAAGCGCAACGCGGTTCCTTTGTTGCGGCTGCCCCGACGACATTCTTTAGAATCCGAAATCTCTTACGATCCGCCGTCCGCGGCGGCGATCGGATAAGCCGTGGCCCCCGGCTCGTCTTCGCTCCTTCTCTCTGAGCGCGAAAACGCTTCGACGTAGTCCTTGCCGAAGCGGAGCTGATCGTGGAGATGACTGTAAAAGAAAAGCCCGGCGCGTCCGATGACGTCTAGGTTGGCGATTCTCGCCAGAGCGTCCCTAACGACGCGGACCTCGCGCGCGTAGCTGCGCGTGTAGACCGGGTACGCGTTGGCGAGCAGATGATGCTTCCAGTCGATGACGTCGCGGCGATCGAGCAGCTTGAGCTGCGCGAGTTCGCCGATCACCCTTTCCGCGAGCGTCTCGGACGCCGTCCGATGAATCGCATCGTCGGCGAAGCACGGGACTTCGACGACCAACGAGGTCTCGTCCGCCGGCGCCATCGCGGCCGAGCGGTTCTTCGGCTCGTAGAGCCGCGACACGCACAACGCCGGATCGGGAATGTAAACCGACGCGTAGGCGGAGACCCGCGGGCGCCGCAGCCGCAGAAAAATGAGACGGATTTGCCGAAAGCGCAGCCGGGTGGCTATGCGACGAACTTCGTCGGGCATTTGGTCACCCAGGAATTTCACCAGCAGCGTAAGCGGCAGCGTTGAAACGACCCTGCCCGGCGTGGCCACCGCGCGGCCCGAGGCGAAGTGGATGTGCGTGATGGCACCGCCGCGGCACTCCAGGCGCGCCACTTCATATCCGGTGCGTAGCGCCTCGGCCGGCAGATCGTGCTTGAGCCGGTCGATGATCTGACCGTAGCCTCTGCGCGGGTAGAGAAACTGCCCGTCGATGTGCGTGGCTTCCCGGCCCGGCACGATCAATTCAAGGAGCAACGAGCGCAGCGTCATGCCCTGCAGGCGGCGGGTCGCGATGTCGGGAGAGAGCTCGTCTGCCGGCAGCCCCCAGAGCTTCTCGGAGTAGTTGAGCAAAAGCCGCCGCGAGAGCGTTTCGCCGAACTGGCTCACGGCAAAATCCTTGAAGCTGGCGCAGGACCGCGGACGCCACCGCACCCGCATCAGCTCGAGACCGATTCGGCCGGCCTCGCCAGGGCGGCACGAAAGAAGGACGTTAAGCGGCGTCGGCGGAAAGTTGATGAAGCGGCCGCGATCGCAGATCCTGCTCGGCGCGTCCACCGTGAGCAGCTCTTCGCCCATCAACTCGACCAGGTCGCGGGTGATCTCCGGGTCGCGGTCGTGAAACCGATGCGCCCCGCAATCGTAGAGATGCTCTCCGTGACGCAGCGTGCGGCACATCCCGCCCAGTTCCTCGGATCGCTCGAACAGGACGAACGAAACGTCAGCGCGATGCGCGTAGAACGCCAGTCCCAGTCCCGCGGGGCCGCCGCCTAGAATAGTGAGTGCCGTCATCGCTCGCCGGACCCGGGCTCGATGCACCTTGTCATCAGTCACCATGAAGCAAGGCGACGATAAATAGCAACCATTGCTGCTATCGGCAAGTTAAACAGGCATCAAGCAGCGTGGTGGTTGATATGAACCAAAGCGCCACAGGCGCCGGTTCGTCCTCGCGTGGCGCTCCGATGTCGCTGTATAGTCCTCGCGCGCTGCCCCTGCCCGCTCGGTCCGGGGGATGCGCTGAAAGAGTGAAAAAGTGAAAAAGTCGAAATGGCCCCTATCGGTAATCGAGTAAACTCAGCCGCCGTGATTGGCGAAGCTATCGACTCAGCCCGCGCGTGGCTGACCGTCGCGGCGGGATTCATCGCGTGCTTCACCCTGTTCGGCGTGGCGTACAGCTTCGGTGCGTTCTTCAAACCGATGGCGCAGGAGTTCGGCGCCACTCGCGAGGCTACCTCGGCGATCTTCTCGATCACCGGCGCGCTCTACTTCGCACTCAGCCCGCTCACCGGATACCTGTCGGACCGTTTCGGGCCGCGGCCCGTGGTCGCGTCAGGCGCGCTCGCCACCGGCGGCGGAGTCATCCTGACGGCCTTCATCCCGCACTTGTGGTTCGCGTACTTCACCTACAGCCTGGGCGTCGGGATCGGCGTGTCGTGCTGCTACGTGCCGTTGGTCGCGATGATCGCGGGATGGTTCGATCGGCGGCGCAACACGGCGCTGGGCCTCGCGGTTGCGGGCATCGGGGCCGGCACGCTCACGATTCCGCCGCTCTCGGGCGAGCTTATCGTGCATCTCGGATGGCGCCGCGCGTATATGATCCTCGGAGTTGCGGCGGCTGCGCTGCTGATGCTTTGTGCGGCGCTATCGAAGCGGCCGCCGGCGGGCCCGCAGCACGTCGCGCGTCCGCGGTTTGGAGAATTCATCCGCGAGCGCAACTTCATCGTGCTCTACGTCTCGTCCGCGCTGGCCAACGTCGCGACCGCGATTCCGTTCGTCTTTCTCCCGGTCTACGCGCGCGAGCACGGCATCAGCGAGGTCGCCGCGGCCGCGCTGATAAGTTTCATCGGGCTCACGAGCATGCTCGGCCGCGTCGGCCTGGGCACACTTGCCGACCGCGTCGGGCTCATCCGGCTATACCAGGCGGCCGTGCTGGCGCTCGGGCTCTCGTACTTCATCTGGCTCGCGGCGCATGGCTACGCGATGCTGGTGCTGTTCGCGCTCGCGATGGGCGCGAGCTACGGCGGGTATGTCGCGCTCAATCCGTCGGTGGTCGCAGAGTTGTTTGGCGTGGCCGGGATGGGCGTGGTGCTGGGGACGCTCTACACCAGCATCGCGGCGACCGCGCTCTTCGGGCCGCCGATCGTCGGCGCGATCATCGACCGCACCGGAAGCTACCAACTCGGAATTCTCTTCACTATCGCGACGACGCTCGCGGGATTCGTGGTGCTGCTCGCGCTCAGGCCGCGAAGGGTTCCGGCCGCCGCAAATGAAATGCGCTCGGCACTGGCGCAATCCGAAATCTAATCGAGATGGCGTCGATGGTCATAATTCTTATCGGAGTGGCGGGCTCGGGTAAGACCACCGTTGGGCGTATCCTCGCCGCGCGCCTTGGATGCGAGTTCCACGACGCCGACGATCTCCATCCGCCACAAAATCGCGAAAAGATGCGCCGCGGTATCGCGCTCACCGACGAAGATCGATTGCCGTGGCTATACGCCGTGCGCGACCTCGTGCAACGATGCCTGGCTGAGAACCGATGCGCCGTCGTCGCGTGCTCGGCGCTCAAGCAGTCCTACCGCGACTTGCTGGTCGTCGACGCGGCGAAGGTCAAGCTGGTGTATCTGAAAGGATCGGAGGCGCTGATTACGGACCGGCTCGCGCATCGCGCCGGCCACTTCTTCGATCAGCGGCTGCTGCAAAGCCAATTCGATACGCTGGAGGAGCCCGCGGACGCAATCGTGGTTGATATCTCGGAGAGTCCGGAAAAAATCGCCGACACGATCCGCGCTCGCCTGGGCCTGTGAACGGAACGGAAGCTTTTCAGGATGTGTTCGCTAGCGCGCTCAGCGGCGCGTGAGCTTGTCCACGGCCTCGCGCTCCTCCGCGCTCAGCCTCCATTCTCCGGCCTTGACGTTCTGGCTCACTTGCTCAGGGGTGGTGGCGCCGCAAATCACGCTTGAGTTCTGCGGCTCGGACACCAGCCATCCGACCGCCAGTTCGAGCAGCGTATGGCCGCGCTCGCGTGCGAAGTTCTCGAGCTTCTCCAGCAAATCGAAGTTCGGCTCGGTGAGTGTCCGAGTCGCGATCCTTTCCATCAGCGCCATCCGGGTACCCTTCGGCAACTCCGCGCCGCGCCGGTACTTGCCGGTCAGAAAGCCGCTCGCCAGCGGAAAAAACGGCAGGATACCGACGCCAAAGTGGCGGCAGGCGGGAAGCAGTTCGCGCTCGATTTGGCGCTCCAGCAGGCTGTATTCATTTTGCGCCGAAATGTAGGCCGGAAGACCGCGGGCGCACGAGATTCCCAAAGCCTCGGCCAGTTGCCAGGCGGCGAAGTTGCTGCATCCGAGGTAACGGACTTTGCCGGCGTGCACCAGGTCGGCGAGCGCCTCGAGCGTCTCCTCCTGCGGCGTGTCGGCGTCGGGCGTGTGAAGCTGATAGAGGTCGATGTAATCCGTGTTCAGGCGCCGAAGACTGTCCTCGGCGGCGGCCATCACGTAGCGGCGCGACGCGCCATGCAGGTAGGGCCCCTCGCCCATCGACATCCCGAACTTGCTCGCCACGACGACCTCGCACCGTCGCTTGCCCAGCGCCTTGCCCAGCAATTCTTCGGAGCCGCCGCGGTTGCCATAGATGTCGGCGGTGTCGAAGAGCGTGACGCCTTCGTCGAGCGCGCGATTCACGATCGCCTTGGTCTGCTCGGCGTTGCACTTGATCGCGAAATTGTTGCAGCCGAGGCCCACGGCCGAAACCTTGAGCCCCGACTTTCCCATGTTGCGGTATTCCACAGCGCCTCTCTTTCATGCGCCAGCCATGCGGGGAGTCAGACGAGAGATCCTAAAAGCCTAAAAGGTCCGCGGCCGCGCCAATGCATTGTGACCCGCCGCACGGATGATCGCCATCCACTCTTCGGCGCTTCCAACCCTTTTTGCGCCGATGGTTGAGCGCTTCCGACTCTGACCTCCTCCCCCAATCGTCTTTGGGGAGGATGGAGGTGGGGGTCGAGCGAGGAAGCGCCGATTGCCTTTTCTTTTTACGGCGCTTCCTCGCGCTGCTCTTGCTAGAAAGGCGCGGCGGTTGCGTCGGATCAAGAAGCGCCGCCGCAGAGAGAAACGGTTCTCACAGAGATTCAGAACCGCATGGACTCCCACCCCAACCCTCCCCCAAAACAACGGGGGAGGGAATGGGGACCGCTAGGACTTTTATGATCTTTGCCTGAAGTAGCTATTTGTCGAAGATCGCGAGCGGCAGCAGCGCCGAGACCACGAAATTCGGCACGTCGACGACCTCGCTAAGCCGCAAGTCCACCGCCACGCTGCAAATCGCGTAGGCCTGCTGGCGGCTCCAGCCACGCTCCATCAAGAGCGCGATCATGTTCATCAGCGCATGATGCGCCGCGAGGGTCGCGTTCTCCGATTCGTTGACGCCGTCGCGGATGCACATCCCGGTGGTCGCGATAAACCGCTTCGGCGCGGCCAGTTCGGGCGGCACGAAATAATCGTCGCGCTCGAAGCGCGGGAACCGAATCTTGTGACGCGCCGCCTCGCCCTTGCGCAGCGCGAACTTCACCAGCACCGACGCGCACATCTCGACCGCGGTGCCGCAGGACTCGCCGTCGCCCTGCGCGAAGTGCGCATCGCCGACCGAAAACAGCGCACCCGGAACGAACACCGGCAGCAATAGCCGTGCGCCCGCGCTCAATTGCTTGATATCTAGATTGCCGCCGTTCTCGCGCGGCGGAATCGTGCGCAACCCCTCTGACGCGATCGGCTCGCGCGCGGGCACGGCGCCCGTAACCTCGGGCGGAAGGACAAAGCCGCCGCGCTCGCGCAGATCCTCTTCGCGCCGCAGCATCTCGAGCCGCAATTGCTGCGACGGCGCGACCCCGATTGTGCCCATAAACGAACCGTCGCGCACGCGCACTCCCGGAAGCTCGGCGGAGGTGGCCCAGCCGTCGGCAATCTTCCATTTCACGATGAATGGGTCGGGAAATTCGTCGCGCAGGAAGCCGAAGCCCGGCATCTGGATCGTGAAACCCCAGTTCGCCGGCTTGAGCTCGCGAATATCCACTTCGAGCAGGTCGCCAGGCTCCGCCCCTTTCACGAATACCGGCCCGGTGAGCGGATGCACCACGCTCATGTCAACCTTGAGCAGGTCGCCGGCGGCGGTCGCCGCTGTGACCTGGCCGTCAAGCGCGTCCCTGGTCTCGAGCTCGACCTCTTCGCCCGGTTCCGCCTCGAGCGCGGGCGGGATATCGCAGTGCCAGCGATTGTGGCCCTTTGCAGGTTCGCCGGCGCATCGAACGCCATAGTTCACCTTGATGCTTTTCATCGGATGCCGCCTTTCGATTTATGCTTTTCCCTGCGCCGCCACGGTAGCACTTCATCGCGAAATTCCAAGGTTCGGGTAAGCAGCCGCACCGCGATGGCGGGACGCCGGGATAGCGTGGTAGCGCTGCAATGATGGGTTTACGCGGCCGACCCATCGCATCATTTCCCAAAGTCGATCACGGAGAACGCGCCATAAGCACCACACGAAAAGTAGCCGTGCCGCGTGGATCGAGGCTCTTCTGGCTCGCTGAAACGCAGCCTCATCTACAGGAAAATACACTGGCAGTCATTATGCGGCTCATTAGTGAGACGTTAGACCAGAAACCCCTGCGCCTATTCGCCCGCAGGCCGGATTCACCCTGAGATCGGTTCACAATTGTCCAATCGCGTAATACTTACATCATAATCTGTTATTCAGATCGTCAAGATACACTATCGATTTCGCCTGCCCAATCCCATACTCACAGTGATGTGTACTGTCGAAACCAATCCAGCGTCGAGGCGGACCCCCGATGGAAGGGGTCGGGTTAGACCGCTTCCCATCGTCAGGGTGGGCCGAATGGCTCACTCGCGCCGCCGCGCCGCCGGCGGCGACAACCAACTATTACCGCTCAATCTGGATTTCCGACCTGCATCTCGGCACCCCGCGCTGCAAGGCCGAGGCCCTGTACGACTTCCTGCGCCATCATAGGGCCGACAACCTTTACCTGGTCGGCGATATCGTCGACGGCTGGGTGCTCGGTCCTTCATGGTACTGGAGCGCGGCGCAAACCGCGGTGATCGAAGAGATAGCGGCGTGGCGTCAGCGTGGCACGCGGGTCGTGTTTCTGCCCGGCAACCATGACGAGTTCAGTGCCGACCTGGTTCAATCCTTTATTGGCCCGGTACCCGTTCTGAGCGAATTGATTCATCAGACGGCCGATGGGCGCCGGATGCTCGTGATTCACGGCCATCAGTTCGACGGATCGCTCAACCCTAATCGCTGGTTCCTGCGGATGGGTAACCAGGCCTATCTGACCGCGATGCGTATCGACCGCTGGTACAACGGCGAGGGCAGGCCGCGGCGCGAGCGCAACGGTCAACTTTCCTCGTATCTCAAAGGCGGGCTCAAAAAGGCGGTCGAATACCTGACCGACTTCAGCGATCGCGCCGTGTCCGAGGCCGCCCGCCGGTACAAGGTTGACGGCGTGATCTGCGGCCACGTTCATCGCCCCGAGCAGCGCCTGATCGGATCCATCTGGTACATCAACGACGGCGATTGGGTGAGCAGTTGCACCGCGGTCGCGGAAGATCGAAACGGCGTGCTCGCGCTGCTGCGGTGGGACCGCGCGCGCGGCCATAGCGACGCGTGCGTGCCGCTGCCCGAGGCGCCACTGTCATGAACCTCGCGCGCCTTTTACCACCGCCGCCGGCGGCGGCGCGCGAAACCCAGATCGATCTGATCTTCTTCGATGCGGGCGGCGGCCATCGCGCCTCCGCAACCGCGCTCAAAGCGTTGGCCGACCAGGAGCAGCGCGGCTGGCAGATTCGGATGGTCAATCTGCGCGACATCCTGGAACCGATCGACGTCTTCCATCGCCTTACGGGCGTCCGGGTCGAGGATCTGTACAACCGGATGCTCAAGTATGGACTGACTATCGGGACCGGGCCGATGCTGCGCGCGGTCCAGTTCTTGATTCGACGGATGCATCCGCGCAATGTGGCGCTGCTCGCCCGCTATTGGCAGGAACGGCGCCCCGATCTCGTCGTGTCGCTGATCCCCAATTTCAACCGCGCGATTTTCGAGGGCCTGCGTATCGCGGACCGCGCGCGCAGCCGGCCGGCGACGCCGATGGTAACGATCCTTACCGACCTTGCCGACTGCCCGCCGCATTTCTGGATCGAGCGCCAGGAGCAATACCTCATCTGCGGCACCGCGAAGGCGGCCGAGCAGGCACTGGCGATGGGCTATCCGCCCACTCGCGTGCTCCGAACGTCGGGGATGATCGTGCGCCCCGAGTTTTATCGCAGACCGGAAATCAGCCGTGAACAGGAGCGCCGCCGGCTCGGACTGCGCCCCGACGTGCCGACCGGCCTGGTGATGTTCGGCGGATTCGGCTCGCGCCGCATGCTGACAATCGCGCGGCGCGTGGCCGAGGCCGGGGTGAAGACGCAATTGATCTTTTTATGCGGCCACAATCAGCGGCTGCGCGAGCAGCTTTCGGCTATGAAGCTGCCGTTTCCGTGTCACGTCGAGGGCTTCACGCGAGACATTCCCCATCTAATGCAATTGAGTGACTACTTCGTCGGCAAGCCCGGCCCCGGTAGCGTCAGCGAGGCCTTGGTGATGGACTTGCCGGTGATCGTCGAGCGCAACGCCCGCACCATGGTGCAGGAGCGTTACAACACCGAGTGGATCGAGCGCCATCAGTTCGGCATGGTGCTGCGCTCGTTCAACGAAATCGTGGCCGGGATCGCGCAGATGCTCGACCCGCAGCGCCTCGCGCATTTTCGCTCCCGTGTCCGCGCGCTCAACAACCGCGCCGTGTTTGAGATCCCCGATCTGCTCGAGGCGCTCATCGCCGCGGCGCCCGGCGAATCCGCGCCTGCTGCATTCCAGGCGCTGGCCTGATAGGACGGCGCCTGGGAGGGCGCCACGACGATGAAATTTCCGAGCGGGTTTCTCTGGGGCACGGCGACGGCGGCGCATCAGGTCGAAGGTGGGAATATAAACTGCGATTCGTGGCTGCTCGAGCATCTCGACAGCACTATCTATACCGAATCCTCAGGCGACGCCTGCGATCATTACCATCGCTACGCGGATGATATGGCGCTGCTCGCAAAACTCGGCTTCAACGCATACCGCTTCTCGATCGAATGGGCGCGTATCGAACCTGAAGAGGGTGAGTTTTCGCTCGCGCAGCTCGAACACTACCGGCGGATGCTCGCCGCGTGCCAGCAAAACGGGCTGAAAGCGGTCGTGACGCTGCATCATTTCACCTCGCCGCGATGGCTGGCCGCGCGCGGCGGATGGGAATCGCGCGAGGCCGCGCGATTGTTCGCGCGCTATTGCGAACGCGCCGTCGGACACCTGGGCGACCTCGTGGACGTAGCCTGCACCATCAACGAACTCAACCTGGGCGTTTACCTGCATCAGACCGGCATCCTTCACAGCGACGAGACGATCGTGCGCTCGCCGATGCGGGCGGCGGCGGCGCGCGCGCTGGGCGTCGAGCCGAAGATGTTTTCGAGCTTTCCGTTTTGCGTGCGCGCTCGCTCGCGCGACGTGCTGCTGGAGGCGCATCGCCTCGGCGTCCAGGCATTGCGCGCCGGCCCGGGAAAGTTCCCGATTGGACTGACGCTGGCGATGCGAGAGATGCAAGCGGTGGCGGGCGGCGAGCATCTTCGCGACCGCGCGCGCCACGACGCGGAAGATATATTTCTCGAGGCAGCGCGGCACGACGACTTCATCGGCGTGCAGTGCTACGCGCGCCAGCGCTTCGGTCCACAAGGCATGTTGCCGCCGGAGACCGGAGTCGAATTCACCCAGATGGGCTACGAGTTCTGTCCCGAAGCGCTCGAGGCGACAATTCGCTACGCGAGCGCGAGTACTCAGTTGCCGATCATCGTGACCGAAAACGGCGTCGCCACCGACGACGACACGCGGAGAATCGCCTTCGTCAAACGTGCGATAGCCGGCGTCGCGCGATGCATCAGCGATAAGATCGACGTGCGCGGATACTTCTACTGGACCTCGCTCGACAACTTCGAATGGCTATTCGGCTACCATCCGAAATTCGGCCTGATCGCGGTCGACCGCGAGACGCAACGCCGCACCGTCAAGCCGAGCGCCGAATGGCTGGGCCGTATCGCGCGCGCCAACGAGATCTAGCGCGGCGTCGACTACCCGTTAGCGCAGGCTTTCACGGATTTCGCGGCTTGTAACACGCATCGCAGTTCCTGTGGGAGGTCATCGTTCTAGCGGTAATTCGCGTCCTGTGGCGCGAATCGGTTTTGCTGCAACTTATGGCGCCTTTAAGCGGAAACAGAGCTATCATTGGCATCAATTGGCATGGTATAAGTAGATCATCGAAGCACAATTATCACTGGAACGAGGGGACTCAAGCATGACCATCTCCTCCGAGCGGGAGGCACACTTACGTCTAAGCATCTGCCTGGCCAGGCTGGCGGCGTTCAAGCCCGCAGACCTGGCGCGAACAGATCGCAGAAAGTCGATCTTTCGCAACGGGTTGCCCCACTTCGAGCGCACCCTGAGCCTGTTCCGCCAGGTGGCCCATTCGAATTTGCGGGACGTGCCTCCAGAGTACCTCAACGTTGTCGCTGACGACGCGGAAAAAACGCTCGCGCGATTTCGTGAAATCCTAAGCTTCACCGGTGAGGGCGTCCAAGATCCGAAAGAGGTGAGTGCCGCGATGATCTCCGCCGTGCGCGACGCGTATGAGCCGATCTACGAGAAGCTCTCGCCCATCATCAAGGCGCCGGTGAGCGAGCCGGAAGTCGTGCGCAAGCCAAAGCGGAGGTTCGCACTCGCAATTGGAGTGGCAATTGCGGTGCTTGCTGCGGCAATCGTCGGCTCGCACTTTGCCGGCTATCATTACGCACAATACACGGTGTTCGCCGAAAAAATGGCGAGCGCGTTGCGCTGAAGCCTCCCGCCCTTCGCCAAGGATGGCTGCTTTTTCGACGTCAGACGCGCTCGATTATCGACGCGATCCCGTGTCCCACCCCGATACACATCGTGCATAGCTCGTAGCGCGCCTTGCGATGTTCGGGTTCGCGGAGCGCGGCCAGCATCAGCCGCGTAGTATCGCCCTAGATCGCTTCATACCGCGTGACGCCGGCGGCGCGATTGCCTTGACGGCGCCGCGGGCCGCGCGGGCCGGTCCGATCTTGGCCGTCGCGAAGACGGCTGTCCGGCGGCAGCAGACAGCGTGAAATCAAATTCGATCGCGTCCGGCGCGCGTTCGCTCTTGCCGTTTGCCGCGCGACTTTTGTGATAGCCGACGGTCAGCGATTGTTTGGCGCCAAACACTGCATCTGATTCGATATAGGAATCGCCGGCAATATACAGTGCGGTAATCAGTGGCTCGTGGCCCTCGGCGGTGACTATGAAGTGGATATGCGCCGGACGATACGGATGGCGGCCTTGCGCGCGGAGCAGCACGCCCACCGGCCCGTCGTCCGGCACCGGATAGCTTTTCGGTTTGACCGAGCGAAACTCGTAGCGCCCATCGGCGCCGGTGCGGAACCTGCCGCGCAGGTTCATCCCCGTCAGATGCTCTTCCTGGATGTCGTATTTGCCGTTGGGCCCGGCCTGCCATACGTCCAGCAGCGCATCGGCGAGGGGCCGTCCGTGCGCGTCCGTCACCTGCCCGCGCAACACCAAGGTCTCTCCCGGCGTGTCGCCCGCGATGCTCGCGCCGAGTGGTTGCTCCGGCGCGCCGTTGCGATAAAACGGCCCCAGCAAACTCGAATCGGTGCCGTGCCCCAGGCGCCGATGCCGCACCAGGTCGACCATCGCGCTCACACCGAGCGTGTCGGAGAGCAGGATGAACTCTTGTCGCTTGTCGTCGGTGATGTGGCCCACCGCGGTCAGAAACTCGATTCCGGTCTTCCACTCCGCGGGAGTGAGTCCGGTCTCGCGCACGAAGCCGTGCATGTGGCGGATGAGCGAGGTCATGATCTCTTTCAGCCGGGGATTGGGCGCTTTGGCAAGGCGCGCGAGCGCCGCCGCTGTAAGGCCATTTTCAGTCAGTGTTTTCATCGCGCACCCTCGTATTGGTTGATAGGACGTTGTTCCCTCTCCTGGAGAAGGAGAGGGAGCGCCGGCGCTGGCGGATGACCTCGTGGCCGGCGGCCGAGGGAATCAGATGAGTGAACCCCTCCAGCGCAACGATCTCGCCGTCGTGCACGAATTCGCGGATCGCCGCCCGGAGATCGAGAATCAGCGCCATCGCCGTCGCGTCAACGCTGATAGTACGGCGGCAGCTTCGCGTCCACGTTGACCCACACCGACTTCGGACTGGTGTATTCTTCCATCGATTCGATCCCGAGGTCGCGGCCGTAGCCGGAACTGCGCACTCCGCCGAACGGCGATCCCGGATTGGCGCGCTTGTAGCAATTTATCCAGACCATCCCGGTGATGATTTGCCGGGCCACGCGATGCGCGCGCGAAAGGTTAGTGGTCCATAGCCCGCCGCCGAGGCCATAGACAGTGTCGTTGGCGACCGCGATGACCTCGTCTTCATTCTTGAACGTGGTGACCGTCACAAAGGGGCCGAAGACCTCCTCCTGGCAGACGCGATCCTTGGGCCGCGCGCGGACCACGGTCGGCATCACGTAGCATCCCTTCGCCAACTCGGCATCGGTGGGCACCTTGCCGCCGAGCAGGATTTCGCCGCCCTCCTCGCGCGCGACCTTGCAGTAGGAGAGCACGCGATCGCGATGCGCGAGCGAAGTCAGCGGCCCCATCTCGGTCTGCGGGTCGAGCGGATTGCCGAGCTTGATCGACGCCGCGAGCTTCAGGAAACGGTCGAGAAATTTATCCGCGATGCTTTCGTGCAGCAGCAGGCGCGAGCCCGCGATACAAGCCTGGCCCTGGTTATGAAAGATCGCGAACGCGCTGCCGTTGAGCGCCGCGTCGAGGTCGGCGTCGTCGAACACGATATTGGCGCCCTTGCCGCCGAGCTCGAGCTGGACGCGCTTGAGGTTGCCCGAGGAGGCCTGCACGATTCTGCGCCCGGTCGCGGTCGATCCGGTGAACGCGATTTTCTGCACCTGCGGATGCTCGGCCAGGTACTGGCCGGCGACGTTGCCGTAGCCGGGAAGAATATTGACCACGCCGGGCGGAAAGCCGACCTCGCGCATCAGCTCCGCCACCTTGAGCGAGCTTAGCGGCGTCAGCTCGGCCGGCTTCATCACCACGCAATTCCCCGCGGCCAGCGCGGGCCCCATCTTCCAGCTCGTAAACATGATCGGAAAGTTCCACGGCACGACCTGTCCCACCACGCCCAGCGGCTCGTGCTCGACGTAGTTGAGAAAGCCGGGGTCTACCGGCACCAGGCGTCCCTGAAGCTTGTCGGCCATCCCGCCGAAGTAGCGGAAGGTCGCGGCGGTGCGCGGCACGTCGAGCATCCGGGTGTCGCGGATCGGATGGCCGGTGTCGATCGATTCGACGTGCGCCAACTCTTCGGCCCTCGATTCGATCGCGTCGGCCAGCTTCAGCAGCAGCCGCCCGCGGTCGGCCGCCGCAATCCCGCGCCAGGCGGGAAATGCCTTGGCCGCGGCCGCGACCGCCTTGTCGATATCGGCCTGGCGGGCCTCGGCGACGTCGGCAATTTTCGAGTTGTCGTGCGGATTGAAGACTTCGATTCTGCCGCGCGCCTCCGCGTCGACGAATTCACCCGCGATGAATAGCTTGTTCTGCAACTGCATAATCTATTTACTTCCGATCTCTGTGAAATATTGAAATAGCTTTTGGCGAGAGCTTTGGACCCTCCGTCATCCTGAGAGTTTGTGAATTTTTTGAGGCATACGAGTCCGCTTCTTCGTAAGGCTCTTTTCTTCGGTTATCCTGAGCGAAGGCTGCCGGAGTCGAAGAACCTCGCGCGGTCCTCCGCGCGTAATCCGCGATCATTGCTCCGCATGTACCCACGCGCTGCTGCCAAAATTCGGCTTTTCCTGCATGTCATCCCGAGCGAGTCTGCGAGTCGAGGGACCCGATCCTATATGCAGAGACTCTCGCGATGCTCGTCCGGAAAGATCGGGGTCCTTCGACTCGCGCAACGCTCGCTCAGGATGACAAAACAAGCGAGCTTCAACGTTTTGGGTTTGACGCGCGGAGGACCGCGCGAGGTCCTTCGACTGCGCTCGCAGACTCGCTCGGCTCAGGATAACCGAAGAGCCGGACTCGCTTCGCTCAAAAAATTCACACAGTCTGAACGAAGCGAGATCCTTCACTTCGTTCAGGATGACGGAACATGGGCCGGTCCTGAACCTTTGTAAACGCATTCTCAACTCCGGACATTAAAAATCCACCGGATTGGATTTCAGGCGCTTGCTCGCATAAAGCTCGGGCAACGTGGCGTCGTTGTTCTCCCACACCAGCAGGATCGAGCGCTTGGGCGAATAGCCCTGATGGCGGATGTCGGCCGGCATCGCCGAGACGTCGCCCGCCTTCATCACCACTCGCGCCCGCGGCTCACCGGTATCGCGGTCGCTCACGTCCCATTGAATCTCGTCGCTCAACTGCACGAACCACTCCACGCGGTCGTTGCCGTGGATGACCGGCAGCATGTACTCCTCGGTGGTTGCGCAGATGAGGCTGTCCTTGACCGCAGCGCAGACCGACGGATTCCAGGTCACGTCCGAGCGCGACACGTAACCGAAGAAATTGAAGGCATGGACTTCGTTCTCGAAGCCCGGCTCGGCGTGCACCTCGGGCTGGTCCTGCGCAACGTCGGCGAGTTGGCGGTTGACCGGATTGCCGCCCGCGTCGGAACGCAGCGGGATGTCGTCTTTCAGCCCGACCATCCGCTTTGCGGTCAGCCGTTTGCGCGTAATCGCTTTGCTGTTGCTGCCATGCTTGGGGCCGAATGCGCTGCCGGTCTCCTGCGGCGCGGCGAAGGGATCGAAGCCCTCGTTGGTCCAGTCCTCGAGCAGCGCCTCGAACATCGCTTTTACGTCGTCACTTTTAAAATTCTCGACGTGCTCCCGGTTCTGCTTGCGGTAGCCACTGTTATACAGCCCGGCGAAGACGTCGACGTTGCCGTAGTGATTGGTGGTGCCAAAGACGCCGTCGAAATTGACGGTGCCGTAAAAAAAGCTCCAGGCGAGATCGCGGATCATCGCGCGCAGGAACAGGTCGACCGGCATCGAATGAGTGCCGTCCGGCCACGTGATATGTGCGAAATACTCATCGCGTTCGAACTTGAATCCGCCCAGCGCGAAACTCCGATAGCCAAAATCGTTGACCGAATTATCGGACTGTTTCGTAGACTGTTTAGTCGCCGCCATTACTCAGTCCTCCTCGCCGGTCCTTACTTTTGGCAAATGTCATTACTTTTGGCAGATATCTTACCATTCACTTTTGGCAGATATTTTGCCTTCACTTTTGGCAGATATCTTGCCATCGTTCGAGCGTCAGATCGCCGAGCAAGCTCTGGAGCAGGATCACGCCCGGCCTCGCCGCGTGGAACTGGTACGCCGCCCCTTTGGGCAACAGCGCCATGTGGCCGCGCCGCGCCACGATATGGCCCATCCGCTTGCCCTTGGGCGTCCCCTCCAGCATCGTGGTGCCCTCGTGCTCTTCGGACACGGCAGGCGTGTCGAGCTTGATGAGGCGAATTTCGACCTCGCCGTCCATGATAATCGCCGACTCGTCGTGCGAGGCGGTGTACCACGGCGAGGTTCCTTCGGCCCGTATCGCTTCGAGCACGTACTTGAGGTTCTTGCCGACCGCGACTTTTTCGTAGGGCTCGGACTTCGACGCCACCTCGAAGATGTTCGAGAAGGCGTAGTTGCGGGGATCGTCATTGATTACTTCGACGCCGCCCTTCTCGTAATGCTCGAGCGATCCGAAGCGCGTCTTGCGCCGCATCATTTTCGGATCTTCCATGTCGCGTGATTCCTCCGGGTGTTGTCGCTTCGTTCGTATTTTGAACGACGGCGTATCGCATGAACTCAGCGCATCCGTAGCACTTTGTCGCAGCCGATGCCAACTGGCAACCGCGGCGGCGCGCTCGCCGCGGCGTTCCGGTTCGAAGATTTTCAGGAGACTTCCAGAGGACTTCCAGATGAAAAGAAAGGGGGGCGATTCGAGGAATCGCCCCCCTTTCGGAATGAAGATAAATCGCGGTCTAGGCGGCGCGGGCCGACTCCGCCGGCAGCTTGAGTTCCGCTGGTTCCGGCAGCGGAGCGGTCTTCCATTTCTTCAGCTCAGGCAACACGTGTTTCGCGAAGCACCTGATGTTGCGTTCGGCCTCGTCGAACGGCATCCCGGCGTAACTGAAGTTGCCCAGCAGACCGTTGTTATTGATCGTATCCTGCATGAACTTGAGTTTCTCGAGCACTTCGGCCGGCGTCCCGAACGGCATCAGCGAGGCGAAGTCCTTGGCCGCGTTGTCCATCCCGTGGCGCGCGATATATTTGCTGACCCCGCTGTAGAACTCGTAGCTCTTGTTCTGGCCGAATTTCTCCGAGGTCATCTCATAGTGCTTCATCGCCGTGTGATAGTAGTCGGTGATGTACTTCATCCCGATCTCTTGCGCGCGGGCGCGGTCCTCGTCGACGAAGATGAACCCGCCCGAGAGCGGCGGCGGCGGCTCGGTGCCGTTAACCTCGCGCCAGACCTTGTGGTAGACCTCGAAATCCTTCTTGACCGCGTCCCACGGCTTCTGCGGAATCACCAGCACGCCGACTCCCAGCTTCGCCATGATCGGCATCGACTCGGGCGAGACCGCCGCGGCATAGCTGCGCCCGCGGAACGAGCGCGCCGGGAAGGGCCGGATGTCGCGCCGGGGCTGATTGGTGTGACGGCCGCCCTCCATGTAGCCCTTCTCCAGGGCGTTGAGCACCAGTTCGGCATACTCGACGAAGAGATTGCGGCCCTCGTTCTGATCGAGGCGGAAACCCTCGTACTCGATTCGCGCAAGCCCGCGGCCAAGCCCGAGAATGAAGCGGCCGTTGGATAGATGGTCGAGCAGCGAGGCCTGCTCGGCGACCCGAATCGGATCGTGCCAGGGCAGCACGACCACCATCGAACCGAGCTTCACATGTTTGGTCTTGCCCGCCATGTACGACAGGAACTGCAGAACGTCCGGGCACATCGTGTAATCGTCGAAGTGATGCTCGACCGACCAAACCGAGTCGAATCCGAGTGGCTCGGCCATCTCGGCAAACCGCAATTCGTTGCGGTAGACCTCGGCGTCGGAATGCGCGTTGTTGGGATTTTGGAAAGCTGCTCCATAGCCTACGTGCATGGCATTCTCCTAATGTAGTGTGGGCCGCCGTCGTTGTCCGTGTACGGCCGCAGTGCCGTCACGGTCCGCAGAGGCCATCCTTATGATGTAGCGCAGTCGGCCTCCATTTTTCCAGATGGCAGATTTCGCGAGTTCGCCCGCATCGCGACGGCAACCGCCAAAAAAATGACGCGATTCCGTTTCACTCCGGCGCCGCTACCGCGCGATAATGCCCGCGCGGGAGGAACGCGAATGATGCTGCTCGACAACGCCAAGGGAAATTACAAATTTGTCCGTGGCTACGGCGCGCCCTTTTCATCAGGCGCGCTGGCTAACTCCGGATTCGAGATCGTCCACACGAGCTTCAAGCCACTGGCCCGCTTGACCGAGGGCTACGGGCTAATCGAGCGCCACATGCGCGAGGCGGGGCGTCCGCTCAATGCTGTATGCGGTATCGAGTTGCGCATCCCCGCGGCGCTCACGCCCGCGGGCTTCGACGAGTTCAACCGGGGCTATATCGAACGCCTCACGGCGTGGGGCGTGATGGTCGACGGACTCAATCCGGTCGCGCGCACCAACGTCGCGCCGGCCTCGAGCCCGCCGCTCGCCGATCCGTCGCTCTACGGCTTTTACTATACTGTGCCGGCCGTTGGCGCCGCGCGGCCGGCCTTTGTGCTCGCGGGTGTGCCCGAAGTGGCCTCGCGCGCAGGCGGAAAAAGAGAAGTTGTCGCGGCCGGCGACGTCTCGCTCGAGGGATTGCGACGCAAGAACGCATGCATCCTCGAAGCGCTGGGCGGGCTTTTGCGCGAGATGAAGCTTGGATGGAGCGAGGCTTCGGCGGTGAACCTCTACACCGTCCACGATATGCATCCGCTGTTCGCGAGCGATCTCCTGCCGGCTCTGGGAGCGGCGGCGTATAGGGGTATCCGATGGCATTACGCGCGGCCGCCGGTAATCGGGCTGGAGCTGGAAATCGACGGCTACGCGGCGCGGCAGGAACTGGTGCTCTCTCCGTAGGCGCTGACTCGCCCACGAAGCAGTTTTTATGGCGCAGTGTCACTTTGGTGACACTGCCCCGTCTCATTTGCCGACATCGCTTTCTTCTCTCCGCGTCTAATCTTGGCTTAGCCGCGCGCCTTTCAGGCATCGGTTTTGCTCCTTGTCTTAGTTCGCCACCGCAATGCGTGGCGCATCAGGATGGGACTCGCCGCGGAAATTCTCTGGTCAAGATCGCGCTCCGATTCGCCTGCGCGCGGAACGATTGGCGATCCCGCCGAAGTAACGGGGAGCTTTAGCGAAGGCTTGGCGGCCGCCAACCTGCGTTGGCTGCTGGTGATGTTCCGCGTCGGGATGCTGATGATGGCGGCTTTCCAGGCCGTCGACATCCTGCACACCGTCTATCTCGCGAATATTCCTGGATCCGTCAAAGAGCCGGTGGCACTCGAAATCGATTTGCTTACCGCGGCGCTGCCGTGCTGGCCTTCGCGATCAGCTTTAGCGGATGGTTTGCCAGCCATTGGCGCGGGGTCACACTGGCGCTATGCATGGCGCTAATCGGACAGACGGCTTTGGTGAACGTGATGCGTCACGAGAACGTGCCGATGTTCGTCGTGACGCTGCTCATGCTGGTCGGAACAGGTGCGCTCGTTCCATGGAGCGAACGCTGGCAGGCAGGGCTGAGCGTCTTTAGTCTGACCGCGTTTGCGGTCGACCAGGCGCTGACGCCGGCGGCCGATTCGTACGTGTACCTCCGATGGCTTGGAATGATTAGCGGGGCCTTGGTTGCTCAGAACGCGGTGCACCTGTCAGGCGTCTATCGCCGCGGCCTCGCCGAGCGCTACGCGGCGTTGGTGCAGAGCGAGCGGCGGAGCGCCGAGAGCGAGGCCAAGCTGCGCAAAATCTTCGAATCCACCAGCGACGCAATCGTGATCTTCAGCCTGGTCGACGGCCGCACGATCGAGGTCAACAGCGAGTTCACCAGGGTAACCGGCTACACCCGCGAAGAAGCGCTCACTGCTCCCCACGGCAAACTGCCCTTGTGGGGAAACAAAGAACTCGGCCGCCTCTTTCTTCACGAGCTTGAAACCAAGGGCATCCTGCGCAACATGGAAGCCCAGATACGCAATCGCGACGGCACGCTAGCGCCCTTTCTGCTGTCGGGCTCGACCGTCGAACTTGACGGCGAGTTGTGCGCGATCACGATCGCGCGCGACATCGCCGCGCTAAAGCGCACGCAGAACGACCTGATGGCGGCGCGCGAGCAGGCGCTGATCGCCTCGCGCGCCAAATCCGAGTTCCTCTCAAGCATGTCGCACGAGATTCGCACGCCGATGAACGCGGTCCTCGGGATGGCCGAAGTGCTGTCGGAAACCAATCTCGACGCCGACCAGGTGCGCTACCTGGAGACCATGCGTTTCAACGGCAGCACGCTGCTCACGCTGCTCGACGATATTCTCGACCTCGCCAAGGTTGAGAGCGGCCGTCTGCAACTGGAGATGGCCGAATTCGACCTCGGCGACCTGGTCGAGCAGACCGTCGAAACGCTTGCGGTGCGCGCCCACGGCAAGGGGCTGGAACTGGTGGCGCGGATTGCGCCTGGCACTCCGACGCGGCGCATCGGCGATCCGCTCAGGCTCCGCCAGGTGCTGATGAACCTGCTCGGCAACGCGATTAAATTCACCGAGATGGGCGCGGTGGAGCTGACGGTCGCCGCCCAGGACGGCGCGCAACATGGCGCGCGAAATGGCGACGAAGATGTCGCCAAGGGCGGCGTCGTCCGCTTCTCGGTCGCCGACACCGGCGTCGGAATCGAGGCGGCCAAGCTCGGCGCGATCTTCTCCAATTTCATCCAGGGCGATTCCTCCGACACGCGCAAGTACGGCGGCAGTGGGCTCGGCCTGGCGATCGCGACGCGGCTGGTGGCGCTGATGGGCGGGCGGATCCGGGTCGAGAGCGAGCACGGCAAGGGCAGCACGTTTCATTTCACCGCGCCGCTGGAAGTATCCAACACTATGAGCGAAAACACGCCCGCCTATGACCTGCATGGCCTGAGCGCACTGGTGGCCGATCGCAACGCCACTAATCGGCGGGTCTTCGTCGAGACGCTCGGTCACTACGGCGCAACGGTCGCGGAGGCGACCACGGTCCAGGAGACGATCGCGGCACTGGGTGAAGCGCTGCGCGTCGGGCGGCCATTCGACCTCGTATTCGGCGACTGTCAAATGCCGGGAATCGAGCAGATCGAGCACCTGGCGACGGGCGGATGCGCCTGCGGCGCGGCGATGATCATCCCGATGCTGACCACCGACGATCTGAACTCCAAGCTCGCGCGCGTGCGCCGGCTCGGCTTCCAGAGACATCTGCTCAAGCCCGTGCGCCGCTCGGACCTGCTCGAGGTAATTGCGCGCGCTGCGCGAAATCTTCCGGGGCGCGCGCCGCTCGCGTCAAATGGCCACCAGGACACGGCCTCGGCGCCGGCCGTTACCGCGTCGACCCCGGCGCCGCTCACGCCCTCGCCCGCTATTGTCGTGGCCACTGCCTCTCCCGCAGCCGCCACGCGGCCCTTGCGTATCCTGCTCGCCGACGATTCGCCGGACAATCGTCTGCTGATCACAGCCTACTTCAAGCGCCTTCCCTACCAGGTCGAAACCGCCGAAAACGGCAAAGTCGCGGTCGAGAAATTCACCTCCGGCCGCTATGACGTGGTGCTGATGGACATCCAGATGCCCGTCATGGACGGCTACACGGCGGTGCGGACCATCCGCGCCTGGGAGACCGAGCATCGACGGCCCGCGACGGCGATCCTGGCGCTGACCGCCTCGACACTCGACGAGGACATCCCCCGCGCCTTCGAGGCGGGCTGCGATGCGCACATCGCCAAACCCGTGCGCAAGGCGACACTGCTCGCCGCGATTGACGAAACGCTAGCGCTCCTCGCGGCCGGCGCATCTAAGCCCGCGCCCGCCGCTCCCGCGGAGCCCTCGCCCGCAGAGACGCGAGTCAACGGCGTCCCTCACTGAGACGGCGCTCTCGAGGCGACCCCGCCTGCGGACTGTCAACCGGCCGTGCCGCGAGGGCTGCGACGGCCTTCGTCCGTCGCAGCCCTCGCGGCGCCGGGTTGAGTGCGCAGCGCTAATTGCCTACCTTCACATCTGGAGCCTCGGCGCCGGGGACGCGCGCCGCCAGGCGGCGCGCGTCCCCGGCGCCGAGCCCTCGACACGCGTGACCACCGTGACAAATCCGCCGGCGCCCATCGCCAATGATCGTTCCGCCGCGAACGCGGCCTCGCCCGGCGCGGGCGCGGCCTTGCCCGGCGGCGCCGACGGCGCCGCAGGCAAGGCCGCCTTCGTGCGCGCGATGTTCGCGCGCATCGTGCCCCGCTACGACCTCGTCAACCGGTTGATGACGATGGGACTCGACCGGCGATGGCGGCGCGAGACGGCCGCGATCGCGCGGCCGTCCGGCGCCGTGGCGCTCGACATCGCAACCGGCACCGGCGATCTCGCGCTCGAACTGGCGCGCCAGGGAGCGCGCCGCGTGGTCGGCGCGGATTTCTGCGCCGACATGCTGACTGCCGCGGTGGCCAAGGCTGCGCGAGCCGGCTCCGCCGGCTCGCGCAGCCTTGGCCACCGCGGCAGCAGTATCGACTTCGTCGCCGGCGACACCACCCGGCTCCCGTTTGGTGACAACACTTTCGATTGCATCGTCAACGGCTTCATGTTGCGCAACGTGACTGACCTGTCCGCCGCGTTCGGTGAACTCGGACGCGTGCTCAAGCCGGGCGGCCGGCTCGCTTGTCTCGATCTCACGCCGCCGCGCGGCCCGCTGCACGGGCTCTTCGGCTTTTACATCGGACGCATCGTGCCGCTGTTGGGCGGCGTGGTGAGCGGCCACTACTTCGCCTACCGATGGCTCGGCCAGTCGCTGCGCCCGCATCCCGACGCCGACTCGATGGCCGCGATCATGCGCGCAGCGGGGCTCGGCGAGGTCGGCTATCGTCTAATCGGTTTCGGTACGGTGGCGATTCACTATGGCATCAAGCCCGGCGCGTCCGAGCGTGCCGGCCGCGGCGAGCACAACGGGCGCGACATGCGCGTCGAGAGCGATGGACCCGGCGCTGCTTGAATGGTGCCGGCGGCTCGTCGCCTGCCGGAGCGTCACCGGCGAAGGCACGCGGCAGATCGCGGAGTTGTGCGCCTCCGAGATGCTTGCGCCGGCCGGAATCGCCGCGCGCCTCTTCCCTTCTACACGCGAGGGCGCCGAGCAGGTGAATCTCGTCGCGGCGATCCGCGGCCGCGAGGCGTCGCTCAGGCCGATCGTGCTCAACACCCATCTCGACACCGTCCCGCCGGGCGCGCCGGAGCTATGGACCGCATGCGGCGGCGATCCGTTTGCCGCGCGCGTCGACGGCGACCGCGTCTACGGGCTCGGCGCCGCCGATACCAAGCTCGATTTCGCCGCCAAGGTCTTCGCGCTCACCGCAATCGGCAAGCCGCGGCGCGACGTTCATCTGGTCGGCAGCTTTGGCGAAGAGCACGGACTTGCCGGGGCCAGGGAAATCGTCGAGGCGGCGATCCTGCCGGCGGGAGCGATGGCTTTCGTGGGCGAGCCGTCGCGCCTGGAGGTCATCACCGCGCACAAGGGCCTGATGGTGTTCGAGCTGAAGCTGGACTTCACGCCGCTGCGGATTGACGAGCCGATGCAGGCGCGGCGGATGACGTTCGCCGGCAAGGCCGCCCATTCCAGCACTCCGGCGCTGGGCATAAACGCGATCGAAATCGCGCTCCAAGCGATGGCGATCAACCCCAAGCTCAACCTGGCGGCAATCTCGGGCGGCACCGCGGTCAATGTGGTGCCGGCGCGATGCGACGTCGTGGTTGCTGCCGACGTCGCACTCGACGTTCCGATCGGCGGCGCGATAGAGGCCGCGAATGTCGACAGACCGATCGCGGAGATCATCCCGCTCGAAGTGATCACCATGATGACCAGATTCATCGCCGCGCTCAGACGCTATGCCGACAGCGGCGGCGGCGATGAGCCCGGCTACGCGGCCCCGACACTGACTTGCAATCCCGGCGTGATTCGATCCGCATCCGGTTCGATGACCCTGGAATTCGAACTCCGACCGCCGCCCGGCCTCGCGCTGGACGAGGTTCGCGCGGGGGTCACGCGGGTGGTCAAGGAAATTTCGCGCACCGCAGTAGGTGTGTCTGTAGCGCTCGTCGAAAAGCGCGCCAATCCGGGCTTCCGCGCCGCGCCAGCGAGCGAGACGGTCGAGATGGCGATGGGCGCGCTGGCGACTGCGGGGCTCGAGCTCAAGTCAGGCGTGAAGGCGGGATGCACTGAGGCTGGCGTTTATGCCGCGGCAGGACTCGAGCCGATAGTGATCGGGCCGGGACCGTCGACCGGAGTGATCCACGCGCCCAACGAATACAATTTTCTCTCCGATGTCGAAGCGGCCGTGCGCTTTTACCGCGCACTGCTCGATATGTAGGCGCCCGCGATACTCTTTGCGCTGAAAAGATTAAAGCTACGGCAGCGGGACGGCGCCGACTGACGCGCCCTCGGCAAGACCCAATGCTTCGATCACGCCTGGCGGCACCATCAACCGTCCCTCCTCCGCTTCCAGCGCGCTCGCCTGTACCGCGCGAAACCCCCGGCGCGAGTCTTCGTGCCCGACCATGTACGGGCGCGCGTGCTCGGCCGGCGGCTCGCCCATCCTCAATTTAAGCGTCCGCCGTTGCCTGACCGGAATCAGTTCGGCAGTCGGCGCACCGTAATACGGACCGCCGTCGAACGGATCGATTTGGTTTAGAAACTTCATCCCGGCTTGCTCCAGCAGTTTGACCGCGCCACGGCTCTCCTCGCGCACGGCTCCGATCGCCGCGCGCACTTCGTCGGGCAGCAGGAAAGTATAGAGCGGCGCGTCAGGAAACAGCGCGGGAATGAACTCCTTGTCGTGGACCGAGAGCCGGTCCGCCTCGCGAAACGATAGCCCCGTGACGCGCTTTCCGTAGTGGTCCCAGAAGATGTTGCCCTGATCGCCGATCGTTGGCGGCAGCATCTCGGCGATCACGTGGTTCTGAAAGCGCTTGAGATGGCGTCCGATATAAGCGAAGCGCACCCACGAAAGCTGCTTGCCGATCCGCTCGGGACGACCGCGCATCGCTTGCGTCACGATCAGGCCGCCGGTCTCGGTCGGCCCGTCCATCGAATGACGCAGCCGCAAATAAGTGTGCCGGAACATTTTGCGCAGCCGCGCCGAGTAGCGCTCGTCGCTATCGATTTCGAGGTAGTAGTGCGGGCTCTGCGGCGTGCCGTGCTGGCCGATGATCATCGAGGCGCCGGCAATCGCGCGAGTTGAAATCTCCTCGGCGCAGAAGATATACACCGCGCGCGCACGGTTGGCGACCTGCCCCCGAAATGATTTTGCCGAACGCGCGAGCATCTCAGTCATCTCCGCCGAATCCGTGGGCAGATTGATCGAATTGAGTTCGCGCGCGAGCCGCAACAGGCGCCGATGGTCGGTGACGCGGGCTTCACGTAGCAGAAAGGCCGGCTGCGCGGCATCCATGGCGACCGGATACTATCATGCCGCGCGCCTAGACAAGCTCAAAATCGAGCGCTCTGCCACGTCAAAGGCCAAGTTGAATTAGGTTGTTGGGTCGGATAACTTTGGGCTGGGCTGGCAATGGCCGGCCGCACAGGAGGTGTGGTGTGATGGAGTTGCCGAAGTGCCAGAAGTGTAACAATGGCACTCTGATCCCACTTTCGGACTATGGCCAGGAAGGCGCTTCGGTGATTTTCAAGGCATGGGTTTGCACCAATCCCGAGTGCGGTTTCAGCCTCAGAGTCGACAAAGGTGAAGTGACCTACGGCAAGCGGATCGAGACCAAGCACTAGCGCATCCGCCGCCGAACCAAACATCGCAAGGGGCGGTCCCACGAGGGCCGCCCCTTTTTAGTTCGCCGCTTCCCTTTTTCATTACGGCGCCGAGTTGGTAGCCGTCCCCGATCCGGTCTATAAAACGCTCTAACGAAGCGGCTGCCCGCGCCGAGCTTCGCCACGGAGGATTTTCGACACGGAGGATTTTCAAGATGAGCGAACGGTTCTATCGCTCCCAGCCGATCGGCTCGCTCTTGCGGCCGGCGTATCTGCGCGAGGCGCGGCGCTCGCTGCGCGCGGGTGAAATTTCCGCCGCTCGCTACAAGCGGGTCGAGGATCGCGCCGTGGATGAGGCGCTCGCCCTGCAGGAGGCGGCCGGCCTCGACATCATCAACGACGGCGAGCAGCGGCGCATGAGCTTTCTCGGCTCGCTGCTCGAGGCCACCGAAGGGCTGTCGCGCAGTTCGTCGGTGACGCAGCCCTGGCACGAGGATGACACTCACGTAGTCAACCTGTCCTTGGGACTGGCGGTCACCGGCAAGGTGCGACGGCGCCGCTCGCTCGCCACCGAGGAGTTCGTTTACGCGCGCGCCCGTGCGCGACGGCCGATCAAGATGACGCTGCCGAGTCCGATGATGCTCAAGATGTTCTGGTCGCCGCAGGAGTCGGCCGCCGCCTACCGCGATCCGTTCGAGATGTTCGCCGATGGCGCCGCCGTGATCCGCGAGGAGATCGCCGAACTGGCACGCCTGGGATGCGAGTATATCCAGATCGACGCGCCCGAGCTGACCAATCTCGTTGACCCCGAGGTCCGCCGCGTGGTCTTCGAGGAACGCGGGATCGATCCCAAGCGCCTGCTCGGCGAGGGCGTGGAAATTCTCAACTCGCTCTCCGACCATCCCGGCGTGACCTTCGGACTGCATCTGTGCCGCGGCAACAATGACGGCCGCTGGCTCGCTCGCGGCGGCTACGATTCGATCGCGCGCGAGGTCTTCCAGCGGGCGCGGAGCTACGACGAATTCCTGCTCGAGTACGACGACTCGCGCTCGGGTTCCTTCGAACCGCTGGCCGACGTGCCGCGCGACAAGCGCGTCGTGCTCGGCCTGGTGACGACCAAGCGCAACGTGCTCGAGTCGGCCGACGAACTGGTCGGGCGTATCGAAGAGGCTGCGCGCTTTTTCCCGCGCGATCAGCTCGCGCTCTCGACCCAATGCGGTTTCGCGTCGGGAATCAAGGGCAACCCGGTCGAGCCCGCGATGCAGGAGCGCAAGCTCACGCTGGTCGCCGACGTCGCACGCCGCGTGTGGGGCTGATTCGCGTCCGCGCGGCGAATCGTGTTGGCTCGCCTGCCGGCCGGCAGTAATAATGCTATCTTGGTCTCTATCGCTGGCAGCACAATCCCGACGGTCGAGGATGGCTCCGATGGCTTGCGCGTCGCGGACGGCAGGTTCGTCGAGCATTGCGATGTCATTCGGCCATTTCCCGAAACTGCCGCGAACGCCAAGGAGAAAATCATGTCGGAAGCCAACAAATCCGTAACCGTGGCCTTTTACAAGCAGGCATTGTTGGAAGGCGATGTGGAGAATGCGTTCCGCGCCTATGCCGGCCCCACCTACCGCCAGCACAACCCTCTCATCGAAGACGGCATGGAGGGCGTGCGGAAGTTCGTCGCCTGGATCATGGCGAATCATCCGGACGCGCATGGCGAGATCAAGCGCGTGTTCGCAGACGGCGACTATGTCATCCTACACAGCCACTGGCATGGCCTGTCGGATAATCCGCGCGGCGAAGCGGTGGTCGACATCTTCCGGCTAGAGAACGGTAAGATGATGGAGCACTGGGACGTCATCCAGCCGATTCCGGAAACGGCTGCGAACAACAACACAATGTTCTGACATAATGTCCAGGGCCAATCACGCTGACAGGGGTTTGCGATAGCTTGCAAGTACCGGTAGTTGCGCCGATGCGATTGTTATTCGTGGCGACGGCCCTGATCGCCTGCGCCTGCTCCGCTCAGCGCGCGCCCGAGGCGCCACCCGCGCCGGCGCGCGCGCCGGACCGCTTCATCTATGTCTCCGCGGGCGACGTGCCCAGCGTGTGCTATCACGATCTCGGCGGCGTGAGCTTCACCGAGCCGTTCACCGACGCTGCGATGGACGGGGACGGCGTGCAGATGGCGACCAGGTTGCGGGCGCTTGCGATGGAGAAGTATCCCGACGAGGCCGACGCCGTGCTCAATGTGCAAACGGAGCAGAATAGCATCGGCACGATCGTCACGGTGACCGGTGAAGTTGTCGAACTCCGCCAGGGACACACGGTGGAATGCGCGATGCGCAAAGCGCCCGGCGTCATGAATACCGCCGCGGCGATAGCGGCGGGCGGACTGCTCGGTGCGGTAGCGGGCGGCCTGATTTCAGGCGGCACGACGGGAATGATGGGCGGCGGCGCCGTCGGCGCAGGCTCGGTCGGGACCTACATGGCGGTCAAGGAGCATCTGAAGACACAGCGCGAGCAGGCGCAACTCAAGAGTCTGCTCGACACGCAGCAAACCGAGATCGCGCACCTGTTGGCGAAACGCTCGAGCCTGCGAAAGTGCGCGGCCGATGAAATCCCATACGCGAACTGCAAGATCGACGACACGATCGCGGCCGCGAGCGACTCCGCCAAACCCGCGGACGCTCCCTCCTACGAGACGGAGCAGCAGCAATTCGAGCTCCAGAAGCAGATCCAGGAACAGCGCGCCTATATCCAGAAGCTGCGGGATCAAGTCTTTGAGTTGCAGCAGCAGCTTGGCGGCTACTCAGCCAAAACGCCGCAATAGCCCGACGGATTAGTGCCAGCGCGGCTCTACGTCCGTAAATTCCTCGAGCTCCTTGCCCCAGCCTTTGCTTAGCGGGACCAGGAAAAACTGCACTATCCTGCGCGAGCTGAATCGCCACTGGCCGTCGGCCAATCGGTACTCATCGTAGATCTTGCCGCAACCGATCAGGCTCTCCCCATTGCGCGTGGCGCGATTGTCCAGCCAACACCATCCGCGGGCGTGGGTCTTGTCGATGAACTCGATGTAATGATTGGTAAAAAATGGCTTGACGCGATACGCCCACGTGCCGGCGTAAAACTTTTTTATAGCCTCGCGCCCTTTGTGAATTTCCCAGCCCAGGGAACTGAAGTCCGCGGACCCATCTTCGGTGAAAAGCTTCGCCATCCCTTCCGCGTCGCGCCGCAGAACGCACTCCCCGTACGCGTACGTGAGCGATTTGATTTGTTCGCGATTCCAGAGCTCTTCAACTTTTTCCTCGAAACTCTTTTCCATGCCGGTTCTCCTCAAAAAGATGTCCCGTGCGGGACTGTACCAATAGCCAGGGTTTGGTGCCACGGAGTTTCAGTGGGTGAAGTCTCGGCTTGACAATCGCCCGTTCGCGATGATTTACCGCACCCTGAAGCAAGCGGCCACGGGAGGAAGAACGATGCAACTCATTGGCGCGAAAGTAGTAATCCTGGGCGGTAGTACAGGAATCGGATTTGCCACGGCCAAAGCCGCGAGTGCGGAAGGCGCCCGCGTCACCATCGCGGGACGTTCACCCGAGAAGCTGAAAATCGCCAGAGCCGCGCTGTCCAACGAGGTCGAGACGGCGGTACTGGATGTTAACCATGAAGCCGCGGTGCGCGATTTCTTCGCCGAGCGCGACGGTATCGATCACATCTTTATAACCGCTGGCAACCCCGCGCACGCCCCGCGTCTCGAACTCGACACGAGTCTGCTCCGGCGGGCGATGGACACCAGGTTCATGGGAGCGCTCTACGCCGTCAAGTATGGAGCACCGAAAATGCGGGCAACCGGCTCCATCGTCTTCATGTCAGGTTCCACCAGCACCACACCGCTTCCAGGCGAGCCCGTAGTCACCGCATCGTGTGCCGCGGTTGAGGCCTTCGCTCGAGCGCTCGCGGTCGACCTCGCGCCGTTGAGAGTGAATGCGATCACTCCTGGCTATATCGAGACGCCTTTCCTGGATGACATTCTCGGCGAGCGCAAAGAAGCGATTTTAGCCGCCGCGGCCGCGCGGCTGCCGGCGAAGCGCATCGGAAGAGTGGAAGAGGCGGCAGATGGCGTGCTTTTCCTGATGAAGAATGAGTATGTCACCGGAATCGCACTTTTAGTCGACGGCGGCTATCACTTGGTATAGCTAAATCTGTTTCAGCGGCTTGGCGTCGATCAGCACGAAGGCCACAAGGCACGGCTTGTTCGAGCGGTTTGACCAGGCATGATTGGTGCCACGCTGGACGAGAATATCGCCGGCCTTCATCTTCGTTTCGCCACTATCCATCAACGCCCAGATCTCCCCCGAAAGCACGATTGCGTAATCAACCGTTTGCGTCCGATGCATCATCGGATGCCGGCTCGCGCTAGCGTCGTGTGCCAGCGCTTGCGCTCCGGACCTGCCCATTGAAGCAAACGCCTGGTCCCGGTCGGCCGACCTAATCCAGAGTTTGTCCGGCGGAAATTCGACCACTCGTACTACTGTCCCGCGTTTGGGCGGCGCGAGTTGCGCCGGGACCTTGCATGGATCCTTGGAGGCGCTGTTGTCGGCCGGCATCGAATCCGTCGTCCAGATTTCGGTCACACCGAAAGTCGGGATTCCGCGAAGCGTCATCACATGGGGCGACGACGCATCGGAGACGATGACCGAGCGCCCCCTGGCATCATGCCCGGTCACGATACGGCGAATTTTTCTTAGCCGCGGCTTGAGGGTCTGGCTACGTGCGGGGGTAGTTTTCTTCATTTGCCGTATACCTATAGCGATTTGTGCCAGCGTGCCTATGCGACGGCGATTGGGTGCGTCTGCGACAGCGATTGAGTAATCGTCCGACCCTCAAAGTTCCGCCTTGAAGGTGTCGCGCAGGCCGCTCGCGTAGGAAACCCGACTGGGCCTGATGCGGATCATCCTGAGCCCGTCGTTTTTGAAGAACGGCTCCTCGAACGGATTCTTCTTGAGGAAGATCGCCTTGAGCGATTCCCACTCGGCGCTCCCGCGCGCCACGTCGCTCGCGATCCCCTGCATCCAGGCCCGCACGATTTCGAAGGTCGGGACGTTGCCGATGTCGCGATTGTCCACGAGCACGGTGGCCTCGGGATGCTTGAGCAGGTTCTGATACTTGTCGGCATTGCCGCCCATGATGAACAACAGATCAAATTCCGGCGTCTCGGCAAACGCCTGCAGGTTGGCGGTCGGCCACTTGTCGCCCTGGGTGACGAGTACGGCCACATGTTCCTGTGCGAGCAGCGCAGCGAGTTTTTCTTTCTGAGTAGCGTCCAAAGCCAAAGGTAATTCCTCCTTTAAACAGAATTCTTCTTACTCCCTTTCCCGCAGCAGAGGGAAGCAAACAATCTTTCCTTTTTTCCCGCTCGCTGCGGCGCAAAATCGCCAAGGGCAGGGCTTTCCGGATCTTCCGATGCGATGGCAAATCGCTGCTGCCACGATAGTGTAAACGGATGATGAAACTAGAACCGCTGGTTGCCGTAGGCGTGCTCGCCTCCACCGCGCTGACGGATGCGGTGTACGTGCTTTTCAACGCGGCTGTCGCGCAACGCCGTCGACTCCAAGCCGCAACGTGGAGCAGCATTTGGTATCTGCTGTCGGCATTTGCCGTCATCAGCTATACGCACAATGCGAGCTATGTGATCTTCGCCGCGGGCGGGTCATGGATCGGCGCGTTTTGCGCGATGACGTGGCTGCGCCGCGGACCAGACGCGTCCTCAACGCCGCAACGGGGCGGGACTCATCCCGACCCATGAAGGCCGCAACGAGGTACGCGAGAGGAAAGAAAACAATCTTTATTCCCTTTCCGTGACTAGGCCTGCTTCTCGAAAACCTCTTTCGCCACGAACGCGGCGGTCATCGCTGTCGGCCATCCGGAATAAAAGGCCATGTGAGTGATGATTTCGGAGATCTCGGTTTTGGTGACGCCGTTGCCCAGCGCGCGCTCGATATGCAGGCGAAGCTGCTCCGGACGATACAGCGCGACCAGGGCCGCGACCGTGATTAGACTGCGGTCGCGCTTGGAAAGCTCGGTCCGCTCCCACACGTCGCCGAAGACGACCTTGTCCGTAAGATCGATGAGCTTGGGGACCGTGGCGCGAACTTTTTCGCGGGGCGAATCCAGGGGAGCCTTCGCAGATGACGATGCCATTGGTTTAGTCCTCCGATGATTCGAAAAAATCGGCGCGCCTCGATAAGAGTGCGC
>CAWFGH010000015.1:95000-218695 GCA_963815255.1 uncultured delta proteobacterium
GCCGGCCCTCGGGCAGAATGTCGAACACAAGCGCGAACAGCGCCACCCGCGCGGTGCCGTCGACCGCGCCCTGCATCACACGCACCGCATAGATGGGCCATCCGAGCGAATGCACCGGGATGTATAGGACGATCGCCAGCGCCTCGAGCACCAGCGACCACAGCGCCGTGGTACGCCGGCCGCGCCTGTCCGTTAGCGGGACGAATCCCGGCCGCGCCGCGAGCGCGGCGAGAGCGCCCACGGCTACGATCGCGCCGATCGCGGCCGCATCACCTCCGAGCTTGACGATGTACACCGGGAAGAAAACGAACAGGTTGGCGGCGACGCCGATCGCGGAAGTCGCCGTGAAGACCAGCCAGAAATTGAGCCGGTAGCCTGCGCGCGGAGCGCGCTGGCGCAACGTTTTCCCGGCGCGTTGGCCGCCGCCGTCCGCGACCGCGTCGCTCATCTGCTCAGGAATCGGCAGGAATCGACAGAATCGGCAGAATTAGAATGTCCCCGCGACTTCGCCATCACCACCCCGGCCCGCCCCGTATACGCTGTCGCTGTTCGCGCTGTCCGCGCGGCCGGCGCCTCAGCGCGCGAGCGTGCCGCGCAGCAGTATCCGCCCCATCGCCGCGGCTGGCGCGGAGGCGGCGCCGGCGTTCGCCGCCGCGCCGCTTTCCGCGCCGTGCTCGGCCGTTACGATCGCCGCCGTCACATCGAGGCCAGCCGGCAGCGCCGCCGTCACCAGCGCGCTGCCGTCGGCCGCGGTGCGAAACTCGGCGGCCCGCACTGCAGCGCCGCGCGCCGCGCTCCACCAGAGCACGAAGAGCGTGTCGTCCGCTCCGGATTTGAGGCCCGCCACGATCAGCACCGCGCGATGCTCGCGCGGTGCAAGTGCGAGCGTCGCCTGGGGCCGGCGCGACACGCCGGCCCCGGGCGCGTCGGCTGCGGCTGCGCCCGGCGCTACGGCCGATCTACTGGAACGTGGCGCGGCCGTCGCGCCGGGCCCGGCCGTCGCGCGGGGAACAGACGGCGGCGCAAGCGGCAGCATGCCGGCGTCGGGCGCGCGCAAGATCGCGCGCAACTCCTCCGCGGCGGCAAGTTCGCGATGCGCCGTGGCGATCCGCGCGCGCTCGTCCGCGACTTCGCTCTCCAGCCGCGAGATTCGCGAGCGCAGGGCCTCGGCGTGACGATGCGAACGGTCGGCGCGATAGGCCGCACGGCCGGTCAACTCCAGCATCACGATGAGGAAGGCGAGCGCGAGCGATATCGCCATGCCGGCCATCGCGCGCCACAGCGCCGCCGCGTCGCGTCTGCGCGGCACGACCTCGCCAGCTTCCGCGCGCTTAAGTTGCCCCGCCTCGGCGTCGATCGGCGCCTCCTTGACCTGCTGCTGCATCTTCCTCGCGCAGACTTTGACGCCAGAATGTTGACGCCAGCCCTTGGCGCCCACTTGGTTTGGCGCCAAAGCACCTTTATTATCTCGCCCTTTCCGGTAAAGATATACGGTCGTACCGATGCAAAAAATTCAAGACCTGCACGTCATTACCACGGAAGCCCTGGTCGCGCCGCGCCTGCTCAAGGAGCAACTCGCGATCGACGACCGCATCGCCCGCACCGTGGTCGAGGCCCGCCAAACCGTCCGGCGCATCATCCGGGGCGAGGATTCGCGCCTGATGTGTATCGTGGGGCCCTGTTCGATCCACGACCCGGCCGCCGCACTGGACTACGCCGAGCGCCTGGCCCGTCTGCGCGCGCAGCTTGAGGAGCGGCTTTTTATCGTGATGCGCGTGTACTTCGAAAAACCGCGCACCACGGTCGGATGGAAGGGCATGATCAACGACCCGCACATGGACGACTCGTGCGACATGCGCGAGGGACTCTTCCGTGCGCGCCGCCTGCTATTGGACATCAACGCGCTCGGACTGCCGGCCGGAACCGAGATGCTCGACCCGATCACCCCGCAGTATATCGCCGACCTGGTCTCGTGGACGGCGATCGGCGCCCGCACCACCGAGTCGCAGACCCATCGCGAAATGGCGAGCGGGCTCTCGATGCCGGTCGGTTTCAAGAACAGCACCGAGGGCAACCTGCAGGTCGCGGTCAACGCGATCGAGTCGGCGCGCCGCCCGCATTCGTTTATCGGCATCACGCAGGACGGCATGACGGCTATCGTGCGCACCGCCGGCAATCCGGACACCCACGTGGTGCTGCGCGGCGGGCGCACCCCGAACTACGACGCCGTGAGTATCGACGAATGTTGCCGCATCCTGCGCAAGGCGGGCCTGGAACCGCGCGTGATGGTCGATTGCTCGCATGCGCAGACCAGCAAGGACTATCGCAAGCAGCCCGAAGTTTTCGCCGCGCTGTGCGAGCAGGTTCGCGCGGGCAGCCGCGCGATCATGGGTGTGATGCTCGAAAGCTTCATCAACGCCGGCAACCAGCCCCTGACGGCCGATCGTTCGCGGCTCGAGTATGGAGTTTCGATAACCGACCCTTGTATCGATTGGCCGACCACTGAGCGATGCCTCCTCGAGGCGGCCGAAACGCTGGCGCCCACGCGCCGCGTGGACGCAGCCGCGGCCGAGCGCTGACCGGGGCGACGATCTCCAAGGGCGCGCTGGGAAGCGCATAGCGGCAAGCGCATATCGACACGCGCATCTCGACCAGCCCAGATAGATAGGAGCGCGCCGGTGACGACCGCGGACTCGCGTGTGCGAACGATCCCCGCGGCAATCGCCGAAGCTTTCACTAACCGGCCGCGGCTGTCCGCGATGCTCATCTACGTAGGATTCGCGGCGATCCTTTTCGGACGTGCTGCCGCACCTCACTTCACCACCATCTACCTGGGACGCGGGATCGATCAGGCCTTCTTCATCTGGTGCCTGGTGTGGTGGCCCTACGCGATCGCGCATCATCTGAACCCATTCGTCACCAAACTGATTTTTGCGCCCGCCGGTTTCAACCTGACCTGGTCGACCTCGATTCCGCTCTTAAGCCTGCTCGCGCTGCCGCTGACTGCGACGGCGGGGCCGATTGCGACTTTCAATCTGCTTTGCGTCGCCTTCCCGGCGCTCTCGGCGTGGACCGCGTTCCTGCTCTGTCACAGTCTCACTCAGCGCTTTGGGCCCTCGCTGATCGGCGGCTACATCTTCGGTTTTTCCTCCTACATGCTGGCGCAGATGTTCGGTGGACATCTGAATCTGTTGGCCGCCTTTCTCATCCCGCTCGCGGTGTATCTGGTACTCGCGCGGCTTAAGGAGCGTATCGAACGGCGGCCTTTCACGCTCGGACTGCTCGCGCTGGCGACGGCGCAGTTTCTGATCGCGACCGAAGTTCTCGCCACGATGACGATCTTCGGCGGCCTCGCGCTGATGGCGGCGTGGGCGATGGGCGGGCACGAGCTGCGCCGGCGTATCGCGGGACTGGCGGCGCCGATTTTTTTTGCCTACCTGGGTATGGCGATTCTCGCGAGTCCGTACCTCTACTACCTGTTAGCCGGGTTTCGCACGATCCCTATCTACTCGCCGAGCTGGCATTCGACCGATCTGCTGAACTTCGTGGTGCCCACCAGAACCGTCGCGCTCGGAGCGGCGATCGGTTTCTTTCGCCGCGTCGCCGCCGGCTTCACCAGCAACCTCGCCGAGCAGGGCGGTTACGTTGGATTGCCGATGCTCGCGCTCGCGCTATGGTTCACCTTCGAGCGCCGGCGCACGCTCGAGGCGCGACTGCTCGCCGTGATGCTTATGATTACGGCGGTGGCGGCGATGGGGCCCCGGCTCCACGTCGCAGGCCACAGCTACTTCAAACTGCCGTGGTCGCTGCTCCATCGCGCACCGCTCCTCGATCAGGCGCTGCCCCTGCGTTTCACGGTTTACCTGTTCCTGATGCTCGCGGTGCTCGCCGCGAGGTGGATGGCCGAGCCGCATCGCAGCGCGCGCACACGTGCGATCGCCGGCATGTTGGTTTTTGTATCGCTCTTTCCCAACCCGTCGGCGCGCATCTGGGCCGAGCCCGGTGCCGTCGCGCCGCCGCCCGCGTTTTTTACCAACGGGACATATCGGCGCTATCTCGCGCCGGGCGAGATCGTCGCGACGCTGCCCTACGCGCGGGGCGAGGCCGACGCCTGCATGATGTGGCAGGCGCTCAGCGGGATGTATTTTCGTCTGGCGGGCGGATATCCGGCGCTGAGCCCGCTCTCGTTTCTTCGATGGCCGATCGTCCGCTCCGCCAATCAGCTTGCGACGATTCCGGACCCGGCCGATCAGTGGAAGGCCTTCGCCGCGAATCACGATGTAACAGCCGTGCTGAAAGGCGATATTCCAATACCGTCTGACTTTCCCTCAATCGATCCGATCGTTACCGCGCTGGGCAAACCAATCGCGACGGGCGGCGGCGTCACGCTCTATAGCGTGGCGCCCGCGACGCTCGCGCCCTATCGCGCACTTGACTGGCCGCGAATGGAAGCATTGGCGGATGAGCAGCGTTTTGACGCTCTGCTGATCGCCGCACAAGGCTATTTCGCTTCGAGCGGTGGCGCGCCTGGACTCTCGCTCTCGAGCGCCGCGAAGTTGAAGCTCCTTCCCGCCTCCTGGCTGACAGTCCCCTCGCGGGGAAGTGACTATCGACTATATATGCGCACGGATTCCGACGGACTAATCACAATCGGCCTGATGGGAACGCGGGAAGGTTTGCGCCCGCTCGTCGATCGCTACAGTGTTTACGCGCGGCGCATCCAATTTTCTTTCGTCCCTGAAAAAACCATTTCGCAGCCAGCCGAAGGTACATACTATTACCCACTCATGATGTCTTTCGATAAGCAGGGACTAGCTCGCGCCGCCGCATTGGCGCTCGCGGAGCCACCGCGGCTCGATCTCGATTCCAAATCTCACTTGGAGTCATCCAAATCCACCATTGACGCGACACCTCCCGCTACGATGATACCGCGCTGAATCGCGACACGAGTCAATATGCACCACATCGCATCGCGGCGACGCTCGCGGATTGCTAGTGTTGAGTCTTGGATATTCGTTTACAACAAAAACTATACTCCGGGGTCCCGAGAGTTTGTTAACCTATCCGGAAAATGCTGGAGGGTAGGCCAAGGACGCTTCTTCGGTCATCCTGAGCGAAGCGAGTCTGCGAGCGGAGTCGAAGGACCGCGCGCGGTCCTCCGCGCGTCAAGCCACCCATGTCAGTTATCCTGGACCTCAGCAACGCCGCGTCTGTGAAGCTTTCTTCTTTTTGTCATCCCGAGCGAGTCTGCGAGTCGAGGGACCCCGGATCCTTATATGCAGAGACTTTCGCAATGCTCCTCCGGAAAGATCGGGGTCCTTCGACTCGCGCAACGCTCGCTCAGGATGACAGAAGAGGGCAACCGCGGCTTACCTGCCGGCGCTCTGAATAAAACTCCGAGCGCAGCGAGCCTGAAGGCGCGGTAAAGAAATTATCCAATGCCGGAGATAACGCGCGTCCCGCGCCTCTTCGACCGTCAGGCCGCGGGCGCATTTCTCGTATACCTTGCGCTGTCGCTGCTCACTTTCGGGCGCGCAATAGCCGGCCATCCGGCGAGCGTCTACGTCGGCCGCGGACCCGACCCTCAGCTATACATCTGGTTTATGGCCTGGTGGGCGTACGCGATTTCGCACAGCGTCAATCCTTTTTTGACCAACGTCATCTGGGCCCCCTCGGGCGTCAATCTCGCCTGGACCGCCAACATGCCGCTCGCGGCCTGGCTGGTATATCCGGTCACTCGACTTTTCGGGCCGATCGTCTCGTACAATCTGCTCTGCCTACTGGCGCCGGCGTTCGCGGGATGGAGCGCGTTCGTGCTCTGCCGATACGTGGTGCGCGGATGCTGGCCCGCGATGCTCGGCGGACTGCTCTTCGCTTTCTCGCCCTACGTGCTGAGCCGGATGCTCGGCAACATGGATCTGACCCTGGTGTGGCCGATACCGCTCGCCGCGTATGTGACGTTGCGGCGGATCGACGGCAACCTGGGCGCGCGAAGCTTCGTCGCGGCGCTCGCGATTCTGATCGCCGCGCAGTTTTTGTCGTTCGCCGAGATCGTCGCCAGCGCAACGTTGTTTGGCGCGATCGCGTTTCTGCTCGCGGCGCCCGCGATGGCGCCGCAGGAGCGCCGGCGCTTGTTCGCGACCGCGACGCTGGTCGCCGCCGCCTACGCCGTCGCGGCGATTATCGTCTCGCCGTACCTCTATTACATGTTCGCCTTCCCGGCTTCGCCGGGAGGGATTTTTTCGCCCTGGCATTTCGCGATCGACGTCGTGAGCCTGGTCATCCCGACCACCGTGAACCAGCTTGGCCGCGTTCCGTTCTTCGCTCCGATCGCGTATCAGTTCCGCGCCGAGCTCGCCGAGACCGGCGCGTACCTCGGACTGCCGCTGCTCGCGATCGTGATCCTGTTCGCGCACGAGCGATGGAGCGCGCCGGGCGGCAGATTCCTCGTCCATCTGCTGATAGTGATCTGCGTGCTCGCGATGGGCCCGTGGCTCGAATTCGCCGGACGATTCGTGATCGGATTTCCGGGCTCCGCACTCGCGCGCTTGCCGCTGCTCGACAAGGCGCTGCCCGCGCGCTTCATGCTGTACGCCTACCTGGTGCTGGCGGTGATGGTCGCGGCCTGGCTGGCGGAAGACCGCGGAAGGAAACGCGGAAGAAAAAAACTGCGCTGGGCGTTAGGTCTCGCGATCATCCCGTTCATGCTGCCCAATCTGTCCGCCTCGTATTGGGCAACCCCGGCGGCGATACCCGCCTTTTTCAGCACCGGCCTTTATCGCCAATACCTCGCGCCGGCCGAGACCGTGATCGTGCTGCCCTACGGAATACTCGGCGAGGCGACACTGTGGCAGGCGGCGACCGGGATGTATTTCCGGATGGCGGAGGGCTACGTGACTTTCGCGCCGCCAGTGCCGCAGGAGCATAGCCGCTGGCCGATTGTCGCGGGGCTTTATCAGCTTAGAGGTGTGCCGGCGGCCGGCGATCAGTTGAAAGCATATCTGGCTAGTAACGGCGTCGGGGCGGTGATCGTCGGCCCGCGCCGCCAATACCGCGTCGGATCGATCGACGGACGCCCGACAGCCGCTACCTGGGTACGAGCGCCGACGCTCACGCCCGAGCGCGACGCAACTTCCGCGATGCTCGATTCGCTCGGCGTCCCGGCGATCGAGGCCGGAGGCGTCACGCTATATCAACTCACGCCGCAAGCGCTCGCGCCCTATCGCAACCTGACGGCGCTCGCGATGGAGCAGCGCGCCGAGCAGGCGCGATTCGAAGCGCTGCTGCTTGGCGCTGAGCGCTATCTCGACACGGGCGGCGACCTCGCATCGCTCAGCCCGCAGCATGCGCAGGAACTCGGCCTGCTGCCGCAAGGATGGTTCGGCGGAGCGTTTCTTGGCACGGCAGATTCCAATCCGATTTTTCGTTCTGGAACCGTGCTCGGCGACGCCGCGCCGAACGGTATAGCGGTGGGAATCGAGGGCCGTTACGATGCGCTCGAACCGATAATCCGGAGCTACGGCGCCGATGCCACTCGAATTTATTTTCCGTACCCCGCGCCGTTCATGGCCGGTTCGGCGCCGCAAAGGCCGGCGATGCGCGAATCATCGATGATGGTGATGACGTTCGACCGCGCCGGCCTCGCTCGCGCAGCGTCAGCCGCTCAGGCACCAGCGCGCTGAGGTATATTGCCGACGGTTCGTCCTTCCGCTACCTTCGCGCCAAGTCTCGAGCGGTCCAGAAGACCCGAAAAAATGAGTAGCGCTTCGTGAATAACAATCGACCTCAAGCCGATTTGCAACTGACTACGAGCCTGTTGGAAGGTCTGGTGCCCAACGGTCCAACCGATCCGATAGCGTACTACAAGCGCCCGCTTATCGGGCGATTCTTTCGCGAACGGATCAACCTCGGACTGCGGATGATCTCCGGTCGCCGCTACGCCAAGGCGCTCGAGGTCGGCTACGGCGCAGGCGCGGTGCTGCTCGCGATCGCCGCCAGCGTGGACGAACTTCACGGCATCGATCTCGACGCCGACCCGGCGCTCGCTGAGGAGTGGCTCGGTAGCCATGGGCGCACCGCCAGGCTCATCAAGGGCAGTGTTTACGAACTGCCCTACGAGTCCGCGGAGTTCGATCTCGCGGTATGCTTCTCGGTCTTCGAGCACCTGTACCAGTACGAGCAGGGGCTGCGCGAGGTCGCGCGCGTGCTCAAACCGGGCGGCCGTTTTCTTCTCGGCATGCCGGCGGTGAACTCGATAATGGAGTTGGGGTTTCGCGCGATCGGGTTCAAGAACATCAACGAACGTCACGTCACCACGCCACGAGCCGTTTCGAGCGCTTTCGATCGCGCCGGCTTGCGGGTGACGCAGCATGAGCGGCTGCGCCTGCTTCCCGGCCTCCCGCTGTATTTCAATTGGCTGCTCGAGAAGGCCGCCTGATGAGCGCGCCGCGCTGAACCCCGTCACGCGCGCTCACGGTGGCAACGATGGCGGAAACGATTCGGCGGCCGCGCTCGGCGTTCGACCTTCGAGGCATCTCGGCCCTTGCGATCTACTTCGCGCTAGCCGCGCTGTTCTTCGGACGCGGCCTCTGCGGGCGATGGACGACCTCTTATATCGGCAAGGGCGGCGACCCGCCTCAGTTGATGTGGCTGATGGCGTGGTGGCCGCACGCCCTGACACATGGCCTCAATCCGCTCTTCACGGACGCGATTTGGGCTCCGCACGGTCTCAACCTGGCCTGGGCGACCTCGATGCCGCTCGCGAGCCTGATTGCGGCGCTGCCGATCGCTATCGCGGGGCCGGTTGCAGTCTACAACCTGCTCTGCCTGCTCGCGCTCGCACTGGCCGCCTGGACCGCGTTCGTTCTGTGTCGCTATCTGACTGGCGCGTACTGCGCGTCGCTGACTGGCGGTTACGTTTTTGGCTTTTCCGCCTACATGCTCGGCCAGACCCTCGCCCACCTCGACCTCCTGCTGGTCTTTCCGATCCCGCTATTCACGTTGCTGTTGATTCGAGGCTTTAGGGCGGACATCTCGTGGCGCGCGCTGATCGCCGGATTGGCGCTCGTGCTGACCGCCCAGCTTTTGATGTTTATCGAGTTGTTCGCAACGATGACGCTGTTTGCGGGTATCGCGCTCATCGTGCTGCTGGTGGCCGGTTCGAACGCCGAAAAAACGCGGGCCGTGAACCTTCTTCCGACCGTCGCGCTCAGCTACGCGATCGCACTGGCGGCTTTGAGCCCGCTCTTCTACTACATGATCGCTCTGGGCTACGAACCCGGCGCGCAGCATCCTTCGCTGCTTTACTCTTGCGACCTGCTCAACCTGCTGATCCCGACCTCCACGATGGAGCTTGGCCGCGCGGTTTCTCTGCGCGCGATCACGCAGCACTTTCTCGGCCTTATCTTCGAGGCCGGCGGTTATATCGGCATTCCGCTGATCCTGGTCGCCGCGGCGTTCGCGCGCCGCAATTGGAGCGAAGGATGGGCCCGTTCTCTCGTGCTCGTTCTGATCGTCGCGGTAGTGCTCTCGCTCGGGCCGTTTCTGGTGGCCGGCGGGCGGCCGATTATTCCGCTTCCGGGCCTGGTTCTCGGCGCACTGCCGCTTATCGGCAAAGCGCTGCCAGTGCGCCTGATGTTGTACGCCTTTCTCGCGCTGGCGATCATCATCGCCCTATGGCTCAGCAGTGGCTCGACACCGCGATGGGTCCGCGTGGCGGCCGCGCTCGTCGTCGTCGCATCGATGCTGCCGAACCTGTCCGCGAGCTTCTGGACATCCCGGATCGACTTACCGTCCTTCTTCCGCGAAGCACTCTACGCGAAATATCTCTCGCCCGGAGACACAGTCGTGGTGTTGCCTTACGCCATCAACGGCAACAGCATGATGTGGCAGCTTCAAAGCCGATGGTACTTCAGGATGGCCGGGGGCTATGCGGGCAACCCCCCGCTCGAGTTTCGTCAGTGGCCGATAGTTCGCGTCTTCTATCGCGTCGGCACGGTCGCGCTTCCCGACGCCGGCGATCAGCTTAAGGCCTTCCTCGCGACGCACGATGCCGCCACCGTCCTGGTCGACGATCGCGAAGCCGAGATATGGCGGCCGCTGATGGCCACGCTGGACGCGGCGCCGATCGACGCGGGCGGGATGACAATCTACCGCGCGACGCCAGCGGAACTCGCCCCGTGGCGGAACGCGAACGCACTTGCGATGGAGACGCGTCTCGTACAGGCGCGTTTCGCGGCGCTGGTGCTCGCGGCCGAGAATTACCTGCACGGCGGCCATCCGCCGACAGCGCTGACTCCCGCCGAAGTCTACAAGCTGGGACTGATGCCCACTGGATGGATCGTCGTGCCGAAAAAGGCCGAGCCGCCGTGGGACGAGGGCGGGATGAATCTGCCGCGCCATCCGAGCGATCCGCATCAGCTTGACGATTTGTGGCTTGCCGTCGACGAGCAGGGCCGTATCGAGGTCGGCGTGACCGGCTGGTATCCGGCGTTGCGCGCGGTGCTAGGCGAGTATCGCGCCGACGCGATCGGCTTTGTGCCGCGCGACCTGGAACAACCGGCGCGCGGCGTGGAAAACGACCTTCGCGGACGCCTGGTGATGACCTTCAGCGCAGACGGCCTCGCACGCGCCGCGTCACGCGCGCGCAGCGAAACCGTTGCGGCAGCGGCCGCGCGGGAACTTCCCGCCGCGGCGGCGCAACGCGCATCGCGAGTCCCCAGGTAGATGAGAAACGCGGCGGCCGGCACGGCGACGGCGGCGGCGACGGATGCGCCGGGACGGCGCGGCGGTGCCGCCGCATTTCTCATCTACCTGGTATTCTCGATGCTTTTTTTCGGCCGCGCGGTTGGCGGCGGCTTATCCTCTTTCTACGTCGGCGACGGCCCCGACCCGCCGCAGTCGATCTGGTTCCTGGCCTGGTGGGCGCACGCATTAGCCAATCGCATCAACCCGCTCTTCACGCACGCACTATGGGCGCCCGGCGGTTTCAGCCTCGCCTGGACGACTAACATCCCGCTCGCGGCGTGGCTGATGCTCCCGGTCACGAATGCGCTGGGCGCGGTCGCCGCCTACAACATTCTCTGCCTGCTGTGCCCGGCGATAGTTGGATGGGCCGCGTTCGTGATGTGCCGCCATGTCGTGCGCGAGTTCGTGCCGGCGCTGTTCGGCGGCTTCGTTTTTGGCTTTTCGCCGTACCTGATTTGCAAGCTGCTCGGCAATATCGATCTTGCCCTGGTGCCGATGCTGCCGCTGGCGGTGTACCTCACGATGCGCGGGCTGGATGGAACCTTGCGCCGGCGAAACTTCGTCGTGCTGCTCGCGCTGGTACTCTGTGCGCAATTTCTACTCTTCATCGAGACCTTCGCGACGATGACGATGAGCGCCGCGATTGCGATCGCGATCGCGCTGCTGGTGACCGGCGAGAGCGACCGCAGCCGCGTCCGCGCGCTCATCGCACCGATCGGGCTTAGCTACGCGCTCGCGATGCTCCTGCTCACGCCCTACCTCTACTATCTTTTCGCCTTCGGTTTCCCGCACGGCACGATTTGGGCGAGCGCCACCAGCTCGGTCGATTTGCTCAACTTCGTGGTGCCCGTCCCAACCAACGCGCTTGGCTGCCTCGACGCGATGCGCGCCATCTCGGTCAACTTCCGCGCCGGAATTTACGACACCGACGCGTACCTCGGCCTGACGCTGGTGGTCGCGATCGCGATGGCATTGCGGCGATGGCATGAGCCCGCGGTGCGGATGCTGATCCTGTTTGCCGCGACGATGGGCGTGCTCGCGATGGGATCGTGGATGCAGGTGGGCGGACACTTTATCGTGCCGATGCCCTGGATCATCGTTTCGACGTTGCCGCTAATCGCCAAGGCGATGCCGGCGCGTCTGGCGGTCTACATGTTCCTCGCGATCTCGATTTTGTGCGCGATGTGGATGAGCGCGGCGCCGCGCGGCGGATCGGATCGCGTGGCTCTTAGATGGGTCGCAGGAGTACTGATCGCGCTTTCGCTCTTGCCCACCCTCGACGCTTCGTTCTGGGCCACGACGCTGGCGACGCCCGAGTTCTTCTCCGCGGCGCTCTATCGACAGTATCTCCAGCCGGATGAGACGGTGGTCATTTTGCCGTACGGGTTCGAGGGCGACGGGATGTTGTGGCAGGCGCTTTCTGCGTTCGAGTTCCGGATGGCGGGCGGGTACACGGGATTCGCGCCGCCGATTCCCGCTGAGTACGAGCGCTGGCCGATCGTCGACGCACTGTACGACGTCGCGCCGATTCCCGATGCTGGCCGCCAGTTCAAGGCGTTCCTGAAGAGCCACGACGTGGGCGCGGTGATCTTCGCCGGCGAGGGCGATCACTCGATCGAGGTCAGCCATGCCAGGGGCCCGGGCATCTGGCATCGCGGGCCGATCGTGCCGCGCGACCGCGAGGTGTGGAACGTGATTCTTGGCGGCCTTGACGTCGCCGCGCAAAACGTCGGCGGCGTCACGCTGTACCAACTGCCCGCGGAGCTGCGGGCGCAATGGCCCAGCGAGGATCCAGTCGCACTTCAGGCGCGCGCCGCAGCCGTCCGCTTCGATACGCTGGTCGCCGCAGCCTACAACTACGTCGCTAGCGGCCGCAGATTCCCCGACTTATCTCCTCTTGCCGTCCAGCAGGCGGGGTTGCTGCCGCCCAACTGGATCGGAGGCCCTTTGCTGCGCAGTTCGCCAAAGCCGGGCGTCATGCTGGACGGCCTGATGGTCGCGCCCTGGCAGCCACATCGCGTGGCGATCGGCGTCCAGGGCTCGTACCCCGCGCTCAAGCCGATCATCGACAAGTATCGCCCCTACGCGACCGCGATTTATTTTCCTTATCCGCGTCCGCTCTCCGCGACACCGCCCCAAGGCGACACGCCGGCATTGATGACGATGGTATTCGAGATCGACCAGCTTGCGCGCGCGGCCCACGCGGCCCCCTCGTTCGCGCTCCCACCCAGCGCGCCGCCGCCCAACGTTTCGGCAACTCCCGTACCGCCGAAACCTTGAGCGCGCCGCGACGCCCGCAGCGACAATCGCAACGCCGCGCTCATCGCTTGCGAACTTCGACCAGCCGCAATTGCCCGACGACCAGTGGGTCGCAATTCCTAAGCGCCGCGAGTTGCGCGGGGGCGAGCAGTTGTGCGCCGCTTAGGATTAGTACGCGCTGGCGCATGTCGCATTGCCCGCCGGCCGCCTCGACACTTGCCCGCCGATTGGGCGGCAGGTAGTAGCGCACCACGTTCACTGCGTAGTCGGGCTCCACGGCGATTGTGCCGCCGGGGGGAGCCGCCGCGAGCGCAAGCGCAGTTGCCTCGCGCCATTGAACATACCGCGGCTTGATGAAGTCGCGGCGCACGTGGTCGAGCGACAGTGCCACAATCAGCACGAGCAACCCGAGACGCAATCTCGCATCATCGATCGCCGCGAGCCCGATCCCCGCCAGGATAAAGAACGCGGCCACGCTCGAAATCACGTAGCGCATTTCCTCGAACGGAGTGAACGCGTACGAGACGGCCATCACGAGCGCCATCGGCGCAAGCATCCACCACAGCACGAAGCCAAGCGCCGCGCCGGCGCCATCGCGGGCCATCCGCCATCCGCCGTATATCGCCAGTGGCAGCAGGAGCATGAACGGCGCCTTGCCTGAAGCGCTGCGCAGCATTTCAAGCGGCCACCAGGGCGGCCGCAGATGAGACCAGTTGAGCACGCCGGCGTGCACGACGACGATCGAAGTGCGGCCCGCCATCGGCGCCATCGGTCCCAGCAGCGCGATCCCGGCGCAAAGCGCGAGCGCCGGCGACAACAGATGGAGTTCGTTCGTGGCGCGCGCGCGAGCGCCAACGCGTCTGCGTACCGCGGCCCATCCGAGCCACATCGCTTCAGCGGCGATGAGCAGAGCCGCGGTGAAGTTGGAGGCAATTGCGAGCGCGCTGAAAACTGCGATGCCGGCGAGGCTCGCGGCACGGCCCCGGCCTCGCGCACGAATAGACACCGCGCGGAGCAAGCAGATGATTTGTAAGAGCTCGAGCGTCAGCGTCAGCGGATACATCCGCACCGTTCGCCCTTGATCGATCAATGTGAGATTGACCGCGGCTATCAGCGCCGCGAGCGCGCCGCCAACCTCGGCACGCGGAATTAGAGCCGCGCCGCCGAGGTCCAGCATCAGCTCGCGCGTCGCCGCGAAAACCAGCGCAATCGCGAGAGTGCCGAGCACGGCGGAAAAAGCGCGCATCGATCCGGCGCCATCGCCGCCAAGCCTGATCCATCCGTGCAGCGCCGCATCATAGAGCGCGAGCTTGCCCGGATCGAGCGACCGCTGCCGCTCGACGACCGTGCGAAGATCGGGCGCCGCCGCGCCCGCCCACGAGGCGGCCTCGTCGGCGCTGAGCTCGGCCGTCCCCAATCGATAAAAGCGCAGGCCGGCGCCGAGCATCAGCGCGAGAGCGAGCAGCGCCAGCGCCCGCGTCCGGACCATCAGCGTGCGCGGACCTCGACCAGTGGCAGCCACGCGACAACGCGCGGGTAGCACTTCTCCATCGCGGCGACTCGGTCCTCGCGCATGATTTCGCGGCCGCTGAGAATCAGCACCCGCGGCGGCCCGCACGCGTCCTCGCCGAGCACGGCGGCGCGGCGCTCCGGGCTGACGTAATAGCGCACCACATTTTTGCAATACTCCGGAAATACCGCGATCGGTTCGTCCGCCGCGGTCTGCCGGACGGCGAGTTCAGCCGCCTCACGCCAGGCCGCTTCGCGCGGATAGCTGATTACATGATGCGTCCAGGCGAGCGAGAGGCGGATCAGCGCGAGCGCGAGGCCGACTAACGCGGCGGTGAGCGCAAAGCGCGCGGCTGTGTTCAGGCGCACCGTCGCCTCGCGCAGCCGCGCGGCGCCGATCGCGGCCATCGCGAACATCCCGACGAACGCGATCAGCGCGTAGCGCGGAAACTCCAGCGGCCGGACCAGGTAGCTCACCGCCATCAGCCCCAGGATCGGCCCGGCGGTCCACGCCGCGAAAAAGCCCGAGGCCAATGGCGCAGAGCGCCATTGCCGCCACACTCCGAAGCCGGCCAGCGCGGCGAAGCTCCAGAAGAGCACAAGGCCGCCGGCCGCGTTCACCAGCACCTGGTAGGGCCACGTTATCGGGCGCATCTTTATCCAGTCGAGCGCGCCCATCGCCACGGCCCGTTGCGAAGAGGCGAGCGCCGTGGGCAGCCATGGCGCGAGCAGCGCAACTCCTGCGGCGAGCGCCGCGCCGGGGCGGAAGATTGCCAGGCTTTCCATCCGCGCCCCGCACGCTTTTGCCACCAGCAAGCATCCGAGCCACAGCCCTTCGGCCAGCAACAGGAAGCAGGCGGTGAAATTGGCGGCAATCATCGCCGCCGTGAAAATCGCCGCCCCGGCATAGTTAAGCCATCCGCCGCGGCGCTGCGCACGCACCAGAAAAAAAATCTGCAGCAGCTCCGCGCTCATCGCCAGCGGATACATCCGCACCGTGCGATCCGACGTCACCATCATGAAATTTACGGCGTAGATGATCGCCGCGAAGCCGCCCGCCACATCGCCGATCGCGGCCCCCGCTTGCCCGCCCAACGAGCGGCAAATCTCGCGCACGGCGGCGAAGACCAGCACGATCGCGATCGTCCCCAGCACGGCCGACATCCCGCGCATCGCGCCAACGCCGTCACCGAAGATGCGAATCCATCCGTGCAGCAAAAGATCGTAGAGCGGCAGCTTGCCTGGATCGAGCTCCTGCTCCATCGCCACCACCGCGCTCACGCCGGGAGTGGAAGCTGCCGCCCACGAGGCGCCTTCGTCGGCGCTGAGTTCCGCGAGCCCCAACACCTGAAAGCGCATCACCACGCCGAGCACCAGCGCGAGCGCGAGCAACCCCAGAGCGAGCGCGCGCGGCGAATGCGAGGCCCGTATCGCCGCCTGGCCGGTGCTGGATGCCGCGATTCGATCGAAGACGGCCACGTCGCGACTCACCCGATTCAGCGCGCGCGCACTTCGAGCTTGCGCAGCTCGGCGAGCACGCGCGGATAGCAGGCCTGCGCTTTCGCGGTGATGCCGTCGGGCACGTAGGTTGCCCCGGCTAAAATCGCCACGCGTGCCGGCCCGCATCCGTCTTCGAAGCCAACCGCGAGTTGGCGGCTGCCGGCGGGCAGGTAATAGCGCGCCACGTCGGCTGCGTAATACGGAACCACCGCGATCGGCCCCTGCGGCCCCGCGCTCGCGCGCGCGAGTTCGACCGCTTCGCGCCACTGCGCGCCCTGCGGCCGGCGGAAGTGGCGATGGATGCGCTGCAAGGAGACGAATGCAAGCGCCACCGCGAGGCCCAAGACCGCGAGGCGGTTTTCAATCGAGGCGGCTCCCAGAGCGGCCAGCGCGAAAAACGCGACCAGGCTGCCGAGCAGGTATCGCGGCACCATCAGCGGCATCACGGCCCACGAAAACCCGGCCACCGCGAGCATCGGAACCAGCAGCCACGCCAAAAAAAATGCGGGAGCCGAATCCGCTCCGCGCCATTGCCGCCACACGCCGAAACCGGCCAGCGCCGCCAGCGGCGAAAACAGCACCCAGCCGGTCCATTGTTCGAGCATCACCAGTGGCCACCACGGCGGACGCGGCTTGATCCAGTCGATGATGCCGCCGTGAACCGCCGTCGCCACGCTCGGGGCTGCCGCCAGCAGCAACGGCACCAGCATCGCCATTCCAGCCGCGACGCAGAGAGCGGTCAGCACCACCTGGCGCTTCGCGATCGACTCACCCGCGCGCCACGCACCCAGCAGACACGATAGCCACGCAGCCTCGGCCGCCAGCAAACAGAGCGCGGAGAAATTCGCCGCCACGGCGAGCGCCGAGAAGCAGGCGACGCCGGCGTAGTTACGCAATCCGCCCTCGCGACGCGCGCGCAGAAAAAAAATGACCTGCGCCAATTCAGCGGCCAGCGTGAGCGAGTACATCCGCGCCGTGCGGTCGGAGATCACCAGCGTAAGATTGGTCGCGACGGCCAGCGCGGCCAACGCGCCGGCAAGCTCGCCCACGGCCACGCCGCCCGCGCCATCGGGGCCGCGGCAGGCTTCACGCACGGCAGCAAAAACCAGCACGATCGCGATCGTCCCGAGAGCGGCCGACATCGCGCGCATCGCAGAAAGCCCGTCGCCAAAAACGCCGATCCATTCGTGCAGCATCAGGTCATAGAGCGCGAGCTTGCCGGGATCCATCTGCCGCTCCCGCGCCACTACTTCGCCGAGTGTGGGCGCGGAAGCGCCAGCCCACGAGGCGCCTTCGTCGATGTCCATCTGCGCGTAACCGAGACGATGGAACCGCACGCCCGTCCCGATCACGAGCGCCACGGCAAGCAGTGCGCGCGCGAACCAATGTTCCGCGGATGTGGAGAAATGCCGGCCCGGAGCCGCCTGGCGGACCGTGCGCTCCTCGGCCATCGCGCTTAGCCCTGGCGGCGGCCGGCGCGAAGCTTTTCGCTGATCAGAAGCGCGTTGAGCGCGGCGCTCGGGCGCACCGGGAAGGCGTCGGGACGGTCGATATCCTTGTAGCGAGGTTCGAGGCGGGCGAACGCTTCCAGGAAATGCTCGCGCGTCTCACTCAGCGGGGGCCGCGCACCGATTCGATGGCCGTCGGCGAACACGCGTTCGAGCATCGGTTGAACCGACCCGGGCGCCGGGCGAAACTCGCGCTCCAGGGCGTCCGGGCTCTCCTCGAACAGTCCGATCAGGTCGGCGTAAAATCCGCCGGCGGCGTTGCGCGCGCGGAAGACCTGCTTGCGCCCCGGCAGCGTGAGCTTTTCGCTCGAGGTTTTCAGCCGTGGCTCGCCGCGATACTCGACCAGCTTGTAGGCCACGTCGAGTGCGGGCGCATCCGCACTCACCACCATCGCGGTGCCGACTCCGAAGGCGTCGATCGGTGCGCCAGCCTTGACCAGTTCGGCGATCCGATATTCATCGAGGTTGCCGCTGGCGAAAATCGGCACGTCGGAGAGCCCGCGCCGATCGAGCAGGCGGCGCGCGCGTTTGCTCAGCTCGAGCAGGTCGCCGCTGTCGAGCCGGATGCCTTGAAGCTTGACCCCTTTCTCGCGCAACTCCAGCGCCACCGTGGCTGCGTTTTCGACGCCGCGCAGCGTGTCATAGGTATCGACCAGCAAGGTGCTGAGGCGCGGAAAGACCTTGACGTAACTGTCAAACGCCTCGCGCTCCTGCTCGTGCGCCATCACGTAGCTGTGCGCCATCGTGCCGTAGAGCGGAATCCCGTAGCGCATCCCGGCCAGCACGTTGGAGGTGCCGGCGAAACCGGTCAGATAGCTGGAGCGCGCGGCGACCAGACCCGCATCGGCGCCCTGGCTGCGGCGGAGCCCGAAATCAACCAGCCGCCGCCCACCGGCCGCCGCCAGGCTGCGCGCCGCTTTGCTTGCGATGAGCGAGGCCAGGCCGGCCTGGTTGAGCACCAGGGTCTCGAGCAGTTGCGCCTCGATCAGTGGCGCGCGTATTTCCAGGATAGGCTCGGTGGCGAAAAAGATCGTGCCTTCGGGCATCGCCCACACTTCGCCGCTGAAACGCAGTTGGCCGAGGAAGCCCAGAAATTCGGAAGTGAACAGCCGCAGCGATTCGAGATACTCGAGCGTCCGCGGCGCGAAGTGGAACTGTTCGAGCACCTCGAGCAGCCGCTCCAGCCCGGCCGCCACCAGGAAGCCGCGCCGCGGCGGCATCCGCCGCGCGAACATGCTGAAGCACGCGGCGTCGTTGTTGCCGCTGGCGAAATACGCCGCGGCCATCGTGAGCGAGTAGAAGTCGGTGAGCAGCGAGACTTCGTCGGCGTCCAGGCGAAGATCGATCGGCATCTCAGACTCAGCGCGGAGGGACCGGCGGCGTGGGCGGCGGCGGCCCCGGCGCAGGCGACGGACCGGCGGCCAGACCGCCGCGATTCTCCTCGGGCGGGCGGCGCTCGCGCAGGATGTCTGACATCTTACGTAGGCGGGCGTTCACCATATGGTTGATGGTGCCCGGCTCCTCCAGCGTGCCCGCGCGCACGCCGGTCAAAATCTCGATTCCCTGGTCGATATTGTCGACCGGATAAATGTGGAAGCGGCCGTTGGCTACCGCTTCGACCGTCTCCGAGTCGAGCATCAGGTTGACGACATTGGCGCGCGGCAGCAGTACGCCCTGCGTGCCGCTAAGGCCGGTCGCTTTGCAGACGCGGTAGAAGCCTTCGATCTTCTCGTTGGCGCCGCCAATCGCCTGCACCGTGCCGTACTGGTCGACCGAGCCGGTCACGGCCAGGTCCTGGCGGAGCGGCACGCCGCTCAGCGCCGAGAGCAGCACGTAGAGTTCGGTCGAGCTCGCGCTATCGCCGTCGATCCCGGAGTAGGATTGCTCGAACGCGATACTCGCGGTCATTGCGGCAGGCAGTTGCTGGCCGAAACGCTGACGGAAGAAGCCGCCGAGGATCATCATGCCCTTGTCGTGCGTCGATCCCGACAACCGCGCCTCGCGCTCGATGTTAATCACGCCGGCCTGGCCGAGCGCGACCGTCGCGGTGATGCGCGAGGGGCGGCCGAAGCTGTAGCCGCCGACGTCGAGCACCGCGAGCCCGTTGACCTGGCCCGCCAGGCGGCCCTCGAGATGAACGATCAGCGTGCCCTCGGCGATGAGCCGGCGGATCTCTTCTTCGATGAAGTTGAGCCGCAGGATGCGCTCGTTGAGCGCGCGATCGACGTGGCGTGCGCTGACCTGGTTGTCGTTCGCCTCGCGTGCGTAATACGCGGACTCGCGCGCGAGGTCGTCGATCGGCTCCATCACGCTCAGCAACCGATTGCGGTCGCCCGCCTGGCGCATCCCGAACTCCACGATCCGCGCGAGCGCGCTGCCGTCGAACTCGGGCAGCCCCTCGGTCTTCGCCAGCGCGGCCACGCGTGAGGCATAGTGGCGCGCGGCCTCCGCGTTCGCATCGACCAGCGGGCGCAGCTCGGCCTTGACCTTGAACAGCTCGGCGAACTCCGGGTCGTAAAAGTATAACAGGTTGTAGAGGTAGGGACTGCCGGTGACGACGACCTTGGTCGCCACTTCGATCGGCTCGGGCTTGAGCCCGCTCACCATGAAGAACGGGAACGGCTCGAGCGTTTCGAGCGTCATGCGGCCGGTCTTGAGCGTGCGCTTGAGCGTTTTCCATACGCCCGGTTCGACGATCGCGTCGTCGAGGTCGAAGAGCAGAAAGCCGCCGTGCGCCTTGACCAGCGAACCGCCGATGATGCGGGTGAAGTTGGTCGCACTGCGGCCGGTCGGATCGACCCAGCGTTCGATGGTGCCGAACAGGTTGCGATAGGTCGGCGCATCCTCGACGATCACGGGCGCGCCGCTGCGCCCGGAATTATCGACTACCACGTTGACCTGATACTCGAAGAACCGGCCCTCTTCCGGGCTTTCGGGGCGCTGCGCCACCGCAAGACGCGGCGTGCCGTCGGGCCCCGCCTCCGCGGTCTCGCGAAAGCGATCGAGATGGTCAAGCATGTGCTCGGCAACCTGGTCGAGATAGGCCGACACGGCCGGGCTGTCGAAGCGCGCCTTGAGCGCGGCGATGGCGGGCGCGATCAGCCGGGCGGCGAAGGTGCGTTCGATCTGGCGAATCTCCTCGACCAGCTCGCGCATCAACTCCTGCTGACGCATCGCCATGGTTGCGAACAGGTCCGCAAGCTCGGCCTGCTGCTTGGCCAGCCGTTCGCGCTCCGCCTCGGGCAGCTCCTGCATCTTGCGATTGAGATCCTCGGGCGACTCGGGCGCTTTGCCGCCGAGGAGCGGGATAAACACGACCTGGCCGGTGGTCGTGCCCTGGATTGCGAAACCGCGCTCGCGCGCGGCGTTTTCGAGCTGGCTGAACAGCTCCTGTGCGCGGCGGTTATACTTCTCGCGCAGCGCCTTGCGCTCCTGATCGAAGTCTTCGCGGCGAAAGGCCTTGGGGAGCTGCTCGATGAGGAAGCTGACCAGATCGCGCATCCCGTCGCGCAGCTCGACGCCCTGCCCGCCACGCAGGTAGATCGCGGAGGGCGATTCGGGACTCTTGAAATTGTTGACGTAGACCCAATCGCCCGGCGTCGGCATCGCCGCCGCCCGCTGCTGGAGTAAGCGGATTATCGACTCGCGCTCGCGCCGCGAGCTCGCGCGGCTGACGTAGACGTTGTAGCCGGGCGCGCCGATACCGATCGCCATCCGTATCGCGTCGAGGGCACGTTGCTGGCCAAGCAGCTCGTGAGCGCCGTCGCGCGCCGCGCGGACCAACTCGTCGGGGCTGAGCGGAGAGTGGCCGCGCAACTCGTCCGCGCGGAGCTCAACCGGCGGGGGCGCGGCCTTCGGCGCCTGCTCCTGGGGCGCGTCGCGGGCTTGTTGTCGTCCCCCTCGGCCATCATCGCTTCCTTTTTTTCGGGTTACTGCGGGTTACTGGTTGTCGGTTATTGAACTTTGACGCGACGGCCCGGCAGCTTGGGCAACACGATCGTGAGCATGCCGCCCGCCCATCGCGCCGTCGTGCGCTCGCGATCGATCGGTTGCGCAAAAGTCATCCTGCGTTCGACCGCCGGATGCGCGCCGGCCGGAATCCGTACGATCAAGCCCGCCTCGCTGACCTCGACATGGATCACTTCCGGATCCTCGACGGCGGCCTCGATCCGTACCTCGTACTCCTCGCCGCGGTCGACCACGACCGCGCCGCCCGACGCTCCCGGCGCGGCGGCGCCGTGCCATCGCCCGAGCCACTCGTCGAAGAGTTCATCACAGGCGCGCTCGAAGTTGAGCAGCGCTACCATGTCGGAGCGTTTCATCTGTGACATTGATTTTAGTGCGCGGCGGCACTCGGAATCCACCCCATCGGCACTTGCCCAACGCGCCGTCACAAGCGTATCGTCGTTCAGCCGTGCCCGAACTGAATAAGATTCTGCTCGCGACCGATTTCTCCGAGGACTCGCTCAACGCGCAGCGCTTTGCCGAAGAGCTGGCGCGCAAGTTCGGCTCCGAAATAATCGTGCTGCATGTCGACCAGCCGCTGCCGCCCGTGATGGTGAGCGAGTTGGGCCCCGCCTTCGACGTAAGCGCGATGAATCAGATCGCCGAGGAGCAGAGGCTGGGGGCGCAGCGCGAGCTCGACAGGATTGTCACCCAACTGCGCGACTCGCAAATCAAGGCGCGGAGCCTGCTGCGTGTCGGCGCCCCGTTCCTCGAGATCATCCACGCCGCGCAGGCCGAAAACGTCGACCTGATCGTACTCGGAACTCACGGCCGCACCGGGCTCGCCCACGTGCTGCTCGGGAGCGTGGCCGAGCGCGTGGTGCAGAAGGCCGGATGCGCGGTGCTGACCGTGCGCCATCCCGACCGCCGCTTCAAGCATCCGCTCGATAAGTAAGCTACAGGCGCAGGGTCGACTAACGTCCGATTAGCGCCCGATTCACGCGTGAAGCTCGCGCGCCGCGCCCTAGCGCCCGACGAAGCGCGGAGCGCGCTTCTCCTGGAAGGCGCGGATGCCCTCCTTGAAATCCTCCGAGTGCGTCATCACCGCAATCGATTCGTTCTCTTCGGCGAGCGCGGTGCCGAGGTCGGTCGACAGATGGTGATAGATGAGCCGCTTGGCATGCGCGACTCCCAGCGGCGAGCAGTTAGTCGCGATTTCGCCCGCCATCTCCAGCGCCGTCGGCATCAACTGCTCATGCGCGACGACCCGGCTCACCAGGCCGATTCGCAGCGCTTCCTCGGCCTCGAGCAGCCGCCCGCTCAGCGCGAGATCGAGCGCGTTGGACAGCCCCACGATCCGCGGCAGCAGCCAGCTCGCGCCGTGCTCGATGCCGAGGCCGCGGCGCACGAAGATGAGCCCCATCCGCGCGCGCTCCGAGGCGATCCGGATGTCGTGATAGAGCGCGGTGGTGAAGCCCATCCCGACGCACGCGCCGTTGATCGCGCCGATCACGGGCTTGCGCAGGCCGGCGATCCACGAAAAGCGCTGACGGAAATCCGCGCGCGTCTCGCTGGTGCCGGCGACCTCGCCCGAGACCGCCTGCACCGCCGAGGTCGTGCCGTCGGCGACGCGGTTGAGCGCGCCCATGTCGGCGCCCGCGCAATAGGCCTTGCCCGCGCCGGTAATCACGATCGCGCCGACCTTGTCGTCATGTTCGGAATCCAGCAGCGCCTCGCGCAGTTCGGATTCCATCCTGGCGGTCCAGGCGTTGAGCCGTGCGGGGCGGTTGAGCGTGATCACGGCGACGCGGTTGGCTTTTTCGTAGATGATTTCTTCGAATCCCATCGGCTTGTCCTCTTATTATGGAATTTTCTCGCGCCGGCGCCGCGCTTGCGAAGGGGTGGCAGCGATCAAAGCACTTCGCGCGAGCAAAATCTAACCGGCCAAAAACGCCGATCCCGCAGCCGATTCGCGCCCCGCCGTCAGCGACGCGCCAGCTTTCCTTGGGCCAATGACGCTGTTAGAAAGGCGTGGGATGTTTTCCGTAAAAGTTTGTCTCTCCGCCGCCACGGCGAGGCGCCGCACGCACGCGTTGAGCGGACGCGCGGTATGCGCCGCGCTTGCGATGGTCGCGCTTTGCGCCGCGGCCGTTCCCGCCCGCGCCACCGAAGCGCATCGCGCGATGGTGGTGGCGGAAAACACGCTCGCCGCGAACGCCGGAGTCGAAATCCTGGGCCGCGGCGGCAATGCGATCGACGCCGCCGCCGCAACCGCGCTCGCCGTGGGCGTGACCAACCCGGCCTCGTGCGGAATTGGCGGCGGCGGCTTCATGCTCATCTACCTCGCACGCACGCACAGCTTCTATGCGCTCGACTATCGTGAGCGCGCGCCGATGGCCGCGAACGCCACGATGTACGTGCGCAACGGCAAGCCCGACGAAGATTTGGCGCGTTCCGGTCCGCTGGCGATCGGCGTACCGGGCGAGATCGCGGGGCTCGACGCCGCGCTCCGGCGCTTCGGCACGATGAAATTCTCGACGGTCGCGGCGCCCGCCGTGAGGCTCGCGGAGCAGGGCTTTCCCGCCACCGAGCACCTGGTAAAGGACATCACTCAAACCACGGCGGAGCTGGCCGCCGACGCGGGGCTGAAGGCGACTTACCTCACGGCGGCGGGCGCGCCGCCCAAGCCCGGCGACCCGCTGCATGAAAAGGCGCTCGGCGCGACGTTGCGCTCGCTCGACGACGATCCGGTCACGCGCTTTTACCACGGCGAGATCGCTCACACCTTGGCGCAGTGGATGAAAGCGCACGGCGGGCTGATCACCGCCGACGACCTCGCGCAGTACCGGCCGGTGTGGCGCACGCCGCTCCATCGCGCCTACCGCAGCTATGAAGTCTGGACGATGCCGCCGCCGTCGTCGGGCGGCGTGGTGCTGGAGATCCTCGGGATGCTCGCCGGCGCGCCGGTTTCCGGCCTGGGTGTCGACTCGCCGCCCTACCTGGCGCGGCTTATCGAGGTGATGCGCGAGGGCTTCATCGATCGTGCGCAGTATGCCGACCCGGACTTCGTCCACGTGCCCGTCGACGTGCTGCTCTCGCAGCACCATATTGACGAGGCGCTCCAGCGCGCGCTGCATCGCGGCGCACCCGCGCATCTCGCGCCGGCCTCCGACCACGGCACTTCCAATTTGCTGGTGGTCGACAAGGACGGCAACGTGGTCGCCGTCACCACCACCATCAATACGATCTTCGGCGCCAAGATGATGGTCGCGAGTCTCGGCCTCGTGCTCAACGACGAGATGGACGACTTCGCCGTCGCACCGGGCGTGCCCAACGCGTTCAAGCTCGTGGGCGCGGTGACGAACGAGATCGCGCCGGGCAAGCGCCCGCTGTCGAGCATGTCGCCGATAATCGTGATGCGCCGCGGCCATCCAGTGCTGACGGCGGGCGCCTCGGGCGGCCCGACGATCATCAGCGGCGTGGTGCAGGTCGCGCTCAACGTGCTCGACTTCCATCTTGGGCCGGAGGCGGCGGTCGGCGAGCCGCGAGTGCATGAGCAGGCCGCGCCTGATGTGGTGTTCGTCGAATCCGCGATGCCGGCGGCCACGCGCGGCGCGCTCGCGCAGATGGGCTACCGGCTGAAGGAAGTGCCGTCGCTGGGCGCGGTTGGCGCGATCACGATTGCGCCCGGCGATCTGAATGGCGCTTTCGACCCGCGCAAAGGCGGCGGTGCCGCCGGCCTATAATGTGAGCGCGCGTGGCCGCGCTCGCGCATGGCTGCATGGACGTGGCCCGCACGATACACTTGGGCGTCGTGTCCGAGCCCGCGCCTATCGACCCGCACTTCGTCTCACGCGCCGCACCCGCATCGGCGGCGCCGGACGCGCCGTGGCGCTCGCCCACGATCGAAGCGCTCGCGCTCCTTTCGCTCGCGACCGCGGTCTTCTTCTTCCATCTCGGCAGCTACGGTTTGTGGGAGCCCGACGAGGCGCGCTACGCCGAAATAGCGCGCGAGATGCTGGCCGCCCGCAACTTCATCGTGCCGCACCTCAATTACGTCGCGTACGTTGAGAAGCCGCCGCTGCTGTACTGGCTCGGCGCGATGTGGATGGCGCTCTTCGGCGTCAACGAATTCGCGGCGCGCCTGACGCCGGCGCTTGCCGCCCTCGCCGGCGTGATGATGACCTGGCTGTTCGTGCGCCGCACGATGGGCCGTGGGCGGGCGCTGCTGGCCGGCGCGATTCTCACCACCTCGACGCTGTATGCGCTGATGGCGCAGGTGCTGACCACCGATATGCTGCTCGCGTCGGCGGTCACGGTGGCGCTGTTCGCGCTTTACCTGCACTGGAGCGAGGGCGGACGCTGGTGCTGGCTCGGCTATGCCGCGATCGCGATGGGCCTGCTCGCCAAGGGTCCGGTGGGCGCGGCCATTCCGATCCTGACGCTCGCGATCTTTCTCTGGTGGCAGGGCGAGTTGCCGGGCGCGATCGGCCGCTTCCATGCGCTCGCCGGCGCCGCGATGGTATTGATGATAGCCGCGCCATGGTTCATCGCGATCGCGATACGCGAGCCCGGCTTCGTCGATTTCTATTTCATCGGCGAGCATCTGCGCCGCTTCTTCGAGTCCAGCTACAGTCACGGAGAGCCCTTCTATTACTATCTGCCGGTGCTGGCGGCCGGGATGATGCCGTGGACGCTGATGGCGCCGTTTATCGCGTGGCGCGCGCTCGCACGCACGCCGGCGGGACGTTTTTGTATCGTCGCCGCCGCGGTCGTGATCGTGATGTTCTCGGCGGCGAGCGCCAAGCTCATCCCGTACATCCTGCCCGCGGCCGCGCCGATCGCGGTGCTGCTGGCCGACGGAATTTATTCGCGCGCGTTCCCGGCCGGCGCGCACGCCGGCACCGAACCGCCCGGCGTGCGGGCCCGCTTCGCCGCGGTGGGCGCCATCCTGAGCCTGCTCGGAGTCGCGATGCTGGTGGCGGCGATGACGGCGCCGCTCTTCAGCAGCCCCTACGTGGTCGCCGCGCGGCCGGCGCTCTACGCGCTCGGCCTAATCGGCGCGGCCGGCGGCGCGCTGGTGGCTGAAATCTTTCGCCACTGGCGGCTCGACGCGGGACTGGCCGCGATGGTGCTGGCGGCGGCGATCGCGTTGGGCGCCGGAAGCTTCGTCCGCCTGGAGGCGGAGCCGCTGCGTTCCTACGCCGCGCTTGCGCGCATGGTGCAGACGCGCGCGCCGGACGCAAAGCTCGTCTGCTATCCGCGCTATGTCCAGGCGCTGCCGTTTTACACGCGGCGCCGCGTGATCCTGGTCGGCGCGCCGACTGAGCTCGCTTTCGGCGAAATGCACGCGGCCGACAGCGACCGCTATTTCTTCCGCTCGGAGGACGATGCGCTGCGCTTATGGAATATGCCGGGACCGGTGGTCCTGGTGATCGACGAACGCGAGCTCAACAAGCTGCGCGAGCGGCTGGGAGAATTTACTGTGATCGGATCCGAATGGCACAAGCGCGCGATCCTCAAAGCCAGTGAGCCAAGCTATGCAAGCTGAACCGGCAATCGGCGCGTCGTTCGCACCACCGCCCTCCTCGCCGCCCGCCCGCAAGGGCCATCCCGTGATCGGTTTCGCGCTGCGCGCGGGCGCGGGAATCCTGATCGTCACGCTGCTCTTGTGGCATTACGACATGCGCCCGGTGCTCCATCAGCTTGCCCGCGAGCGGCCCGCGTTCTTTCTGGCGGTGGTCGGAATCTACGTGGCCGGGCAGGTGATGTCGGCGTGGCGATGGAGCCTGCTGGGCGCGATCCTGAAAATCCCCGCGCCGTTCATCGACTACCTCAAATACGCGTTCATCGGGATGTTCACCAACGTCTTCGTGCCGGGGCTGGTCGGCGGCGACGCCTTGCGCGCGGTCTATCTCGGCCGGCGCCATCAGCGGCTCGCCGACGCGATCGCCTCGGTCGCCGCTGACCGTATCGTAGGCCTCATCGGGTTGTTCTGGATGGCCGCCGTCGCAGCCGCGGCCCTGAGCGTCAAGCTGCCGCGCACGGTCACGCTGCCGACGATCGCGGTCGGTGTGATTTCGCTCGCCGGCTTCGTGGCGCTGCCGCTCATCGGCAAGCTGGCTGCGCGGATGCCGGCACGAATCGCGGCTGTCGCGGCAACCATCGCGCCGTACCTCGACCGGCCGTTCGCGTTGATGCCTGCGATCGGGCTCTCGATCGTGCTGCAACTCGGGCTCGCGATATGCCAATGGATCCTGGCGCGCGGGCTTGGGCTCTCGGCGCCGCTGACGCTGTTCGTGCTGTGCGTGCCGATCGCCAACGTGTTTGCGAGCCTGCCGGTAACGCTCAATGGGTTGGGCGTGCGCGAGACGGCGTACCTGATGCTGTTCGGGATGGCCGGGATGGCGAAGGCGGACGCGATCGCACTGGGGCTGTTATGGTTTGCGGCGACCGTGCTCGGTAATCTGACCGGCGTGGTGGCCTTCGTGTTGACCGAGACGCCGCCGCTGCGCGCGACAGCGGAAGAGCCGCCGTAAAAAACCGCGGCCTCTCGCTGAGCCCTCGCGTGTACGATCGCCCCGAGTTTCTTAACTCCCTCCCCCAAGACACGGGAGAGGGAGTTAAGAAGCTCGGGGCGCGATGATGACGCAGCGGCGCCGGGAGGGTCGGTAAAACTATTCGGCGCGCCAGACGGGTTTGCGCTTTTCCAAAAACGCCCGCACTCCCTCCCTGGCGTCCTTGCTCGCGCGCACCATCCGGCCCATCTCCAGGATGTCGTCGTGCCATGCGTCGTTGGCCTCGCTCATCGAGCGCCGCATGCTCCGCTTCATCGTGCGCAGCGAAAGCGGCGCGTTCGATGACACTTTCTCGGCCCACGCGACCGCCGCCGCGTCGAGCTTGTCGTTGGGCACGACCTCGTGCACCATCCCCATCGCGAGCGCGCGCTGCGCGTTGACCGGCTCGCCCGTGTAGAGGATTTGTGCGGTGTTGGCCGCGCCGATGATCTCGATCAGCTTGCGGATGAAATCGTACGGCACCACCAATCCCACGCGCGCGACGGTCATCCCGATTCGCGCGTCCTCCGCCGCCACCCGCAGATCGCAATGCAGCGCGAGTTCGCATCCGCCGGCCAGCGCGGCGCCCTGCACAGCAGCGATCGTCGGCACCGGAAGCTGCTCCAGGCGATGGAAAGTGCGCTCGATGCTGACCGGAGTATGCCCGCCCTCGAGACGATCGGCTTCGGCCAAATCAAGTCCGGCGGAGAAGCTCTTGCCGGCGCCGCGCAGGATGACGGCGCGGATCTCCTTGTCCTCTTCGATCGCGGCGAACGCCTTGTCCATCGCCGACAGCAGCGCCTCGTTGAGCGAGTTGCGTTTCTCGGGGCGGTTGAGCGTGATGGTGGCGTAATTCGGATGGCGTTCGACCTTCAGAATATCCTCAGCCATGCGGGCGACTCCTTGAGCTTGCGGAAACTCCTTGAGCTTGCAGACGATGCGGGCGTTAGCGGCCCGAGCATCGCACGACCGCGCCGCGCGCTTCAAGGGTCGATGCGCTGCGCGTCGCCGCCGCGCGCTTACCTTCCACTCGCCCGACCACGCGGATTTGCGCTTCTACAGGAACGCGCAGACGCGTTCCTTGCCGTCGCGCCGGTTACGTCCGGCAGAGATAGATCACGGCTGGGGCTCCGAGGATCATCACTCGTCTCACCGACTCGACCCGCACGAAGCCGCGGTTAGCGACCTCGCGCATCAGCATCCGCTCCGCCGTCAGCATCACCAGCCGTCCGCCCGGCCGCACCACGCGCGCGAACTCCTCGACCAGGCGCGGATAGAGGCGCCGGTTCTCCCCGTGCGATCCGTATTTCGTGCCCCACGGCAGATTGGTTACGAGATGAGTCGCGGCGGCGTTGCCGAGCGGCAGGCGCAGCGCGTCGCCCTGCGCAAGCCCGATCGGCCGGTAACGCGGACCGATATTTTCGTGCGCCGCAGCGATCGCGCCGGGGTCGCGGTCGAACCCGGCCAGCATCGCATAGCGCCCCAGGTGGGCGCGTTCGATAAGAATCGTCCCCGCGCCGCACATCGGGTCGACCACGCGGTCGTCGGCGCCGGGCTGGCTCAGCCATCCCAGCGCGGCGGCCACCGAGGCGCGCAGCGAGCCCGGCCGATGCGCGACCTTGTACTCGCGATGGCGCATCCGTTCGTCGACCAGCCGCACGGCGAGGAACATCTCGCCGCCGAGCAGCGTGGCCCAGAACTCGACGTCGGCGTCGTCGCCCGCGATGCGCCATGAATGGTCGCCGCGCTCGGCGATGCCGCGCTCCACGGCGCGCTGGAAGTCGAGCCGGCGAAACTCGTGCTCGCCCGCGATACGCGCGATCACGCGAAAGCCCAGCTTTCGCCCGGCGCGGCTGCCGGGAGTCATCCGCACCCGCTCCTCCAGTGCCTCTTCGACGTACGGCGCCTCGTGTGCGGTCGTGCGAACTTTTTCCAGCGTCGCGGGCGTCGTGCCGAGGCCGTCGCGATAGCCAACAAGTGCAAACAAATCCTCGATCGTGCGCGCGGCGCTGAGCGGGTCGGGGCGCGGCGCGCTGAAGATTGTCATCCCGGCCCGTTCGGGCACCGTCCGCCGCCCCAACTCGCGTATCGTGGGGCCGCCGCTGCCGCGAGCCGCGAGCGTCGCGTAGCGCGATGCGATCTCTTCCGCTGCGACGCCCTCGAAGCCTGGCTGCGTGTGCGCGATATAGATGTTCGAGGTGAGCCGCAGAGCGGGGCCGGTTGGCTTTACTGCGGCGCGCTCGACGAAGCCGTCGGGCTTGGCAAATTTGACGAATCTGGCGGACTTGATGAAATTTGCGGGCTTGTCGTGCCGATCGAACCGCACCGGCTTGTCGCGCCGGTCGAACCTGACAGGCTTGACGCGCCGATCGAGGCTGGAAGTCTTTGCGATCTTGTCGGGCTTGGCGGGTTTGTCAAATCTGTCGGGCTTAGCGGACTGGAATGGCTTGGCGGCGTGCGCGAGGCCTTTGGGTCGATCGCGCCGGACTCGACGTTCGTCGGCGGCTCTCGAATCGTTCGCTGGCGGAGGATTGTCGCCCCGTCCGGGGCGGGGCGTGCGACGCACCTACTTGGCGCGAGCCATGTACTCGCGCGTCTCGGTGTTGATCGTGATGGTCTCGCCTTCCTGCACGAAGTGCGGCACCTGCACGGTCAGCCCGGTCTCCATCGTGGCCGGTTTGAGCGTATTGGTGACCGCTGCGGACCGCATCCCGGGGTCCGTCTGCACGACCTTGAGATTTACCGTCTTGGGCAGCGAGACGTTGAGCGGCGTCGTCTCATGAAATTCAACTTCTACTTTTAGATTAGGTGTGAGAAAGCCGACCACGTCCTCGATCAATTCCTTGGGAATCGTGATCTGGTCGTAGGTCTCGGTGTTCATGAAATGGAAATCGTCGCCTTCCTGGTAGAGGAATTCCATCTCGATCTGGCTCAGGATGATGCGCTCGACGCGATCTTCAGAGCGGAAGCGGTTTTCGGTCTGGGTGCCGGTTTTGACGTTGCGCAGCTTGGTCTGGACCATCCCGCGCCAGTTGCCGGGCGTGATATGGCTGATTGCCATCACCCGCCACAGGCCGTTGTTGTACTCCAGGATCATCCCGGGGCGGAGTTGCGTCGCCTGAATCAGCATCGTCGGTGCACTCGCGAAGTATCGATTGGTTTGGAAATTCTCGGTCGAATTTTCGAGTTTAACGGACTCGGCGCAGTCGCGGCAAGTAAGGTCTGTTTCGCGCTCACGCCGCAGAGGACGTTCGATGAACGGGAATTCGTTCAAGTTCAGCACCAAGTTCGCGCTCGGCGCGCCAGAGGTCACAGGCCTGCTGCATCCGCAGCCACAATCCAGGTCCGTTGCCACAGAACCGGCCTAGCCGCACGGCCATCTCGGGCGTGATCGACACTCGCTCGGCCATAATCCGATGAAGCGTCTGGCGCGTCACACCAAGCTGCCGCGCCGCCTCGCTTACCGAAAGACCGAGCGCCGGAAGGACGTCCTCGCGCAGGATGGCCCCGGGATGCGTTGGCTGCCGCACTGCTCCGTGTTTCACTGCCCGTTTGCTGGTCATATTGGCTCCCATTACGGTCGTTGCATACGCGCCGGAAGCTCTCTATCACCGCACAGGTGTAACATCTCTAGTTACATGCGTAAACTGCTCGGTTACAGGAACCGCGCCAAAAATAACGGCTTACTCGAGCGGGCGGTCTTCAAAGAGAGGCTTGCGCCGCCGACCAAACAGACGACGCAGAACCCTCAGCAGTCCGTCGCTGGCTGAAGTGGAAAGGTACCTGTACCGATTAGCCTGACTCTGCGGTTCGTAGTGGAGGGGTATGGGAGGATCACCTTTCGGACCCCGGGACCCTTTGTTCTTCCGTGACATCCGCCTCAAGCAATTCCCGCTCGATGGCGCTAGCGGCCCGCGGGGCCCATCGGCCGCGCGTTGCCGTAGGGATTGATCGGCGCGGCATACGGGTTGACGCCGAACGGAACCGCACCATACGGACTCCCGCCATAGGGACTCGCGCCGTAAGGACTCGCGCCGTACGGGCTAACCGGATAGCGCGTGATTCCGTAGGGGCTGATGTTGATGCCGTAGGAGGGGCTCGAGCCGTATGGAGTTCCGTACGGGGAGCCATAAGGACTGCCGTAGGGACTTCCGAACGGATCGCCCGCGTACGGGTTCATCCCGAAGGGGCTATAGGGATTCATCCCGTAGGGCGCGACCACGATCGGCGGCGCCGACGCCACCGCCGGCGGCATCTCGATCGACGACTCGACGTACTGATTGCCCGCGCTAAATGCACGGATCGTCGCCGTGCCGCCGTTCATCATGAAGGTCGTATGGAAGTTGCACACGTTGGCGCCGCGGCTGACCGGTAATCGCTTAACTAACCGGCCGTCGACATAAATTCCCGCGCGATGCACGCCGTGCCCGACTATCTGCCCGGCCACCTGGTAGACGTGCGAGAGCGGGTTAATCGGATTCACCGACTCGATGTTGATCTGGACGTTGCCTATGGGAGCGCCGGATCCTCCGCTGAGTCCTCCGCCCAGCCCGCCGCCATCGAGTCCGCCGCCCATCTCTCCGCTGCCGAGACCGTCATCCGTGCCCGGCGGGGATTCCTCCAACCCTGATGTGGGCGCGCTCGCGCTCGGAATCTCGGCGGTGTTGCCGCCGGAGGTCGCACCGGCACCGCGGTCGACCTCGACCCCTGATTCCGTGCCGGTGCTTGCCATCGCCGTCGAGTCCTCGGCAAAAACCGACGCGGTCGCGACGCGCCCAGCCTGGTCGATGACGCGCAGGTTCGTCGCGATATCGGCGTCGCGCAGCGAAAGCTGGAATTCGACTTTCTGGCGCCCGAGCACGTGATCGACCTTAATCGGCTTGACGCTTTGCGCGCCTTCATAGATGCCGGCCGCCCGGAGCGCCGACCCCTCGAAGTATCCCTTCACATGCGTAACGTCGCCGACCACGCTGCGCGACTCGATCTTGATCGTGGGCCCGCCGCTATCCGCGGTCCCGGGCGCGCTCGCGGCCGGGGCACTGTCCGCCGCCGGCGGAGGACATCATGGCGGCTCCTGGAGCGGCCGCGCTCGCTCTCGCGGGCTCGCCTGATGCGAGCGGCGGTGAAGAAGGCAGCGGCGCGGCGGATGCGGGCGCGGGTGGAACGCTCTTTTCGATCGCGGCCAGCTGATGCTTCAACGCGGCCCATCGATCTGCCTTGATCGCTCCGCCATGCGCTTTCAGAGCGGCGTCGACCGACGCCGCGTCGGCGTCGAGCGAGGCCGTCGCGCGCCGCGCGCCGGCTTTGTCGCCCGCCCCAAGCGCCTGGCTTAGCGTCTGCGCATCGCCGGCGAAGCTCGCGACCGGTCCCAGCAGCGCCTTGGAGCCCGGGTTCGCGTTGCCGTCGGCGTCCGGCGTGCTGAGCGAGTTCAAAAGCTCGAAGGCCTGGTTGCTGAGATCGGCGGAGGCGGCCTTGGGATCGTCAGCGGCGCGCGCCGCAGGGATAATCGCGCACATCAGCGCACACGACATGGCGCCGAGCAGCGCGCACTTAAGCGCGCGTCGCCAGCCGCGATGCAGTCGCGCAGGCGCGCTTCCTGAGAGCTCCATCGTCCGCCGATACATCAAAGAGGTTCTCCAAAAGATCCTGACGAGAGATCTTCGCAAGAAATCCTCGAAAGAGATACTGGTGCGCCGGGCGAGCGGCTACGCGTGATGCTCCGCCTTGTACTTGCCGGCGACGAGCTTGATTTGCCGCGCCAGTTTGAGAAAAACTTCGCCCTCGTCGTAGATGAAAAGCGTAAGGGCTGCGCCGAACCCCACTACAAGTCCAAAAATAAATGTACCCATAGGACGTCTCGCGCCTCCAAGGCCAGTATACGTAATCGCCGGCGATGATAGAATTGGAATCGTCAGGGCCGGCGACGGCCGAATTCGGCAGGCCGGCGACAGCCGGATTTGGCAGGAAGTCGAGCCAGAATGGACCACACAAGCTCCACCGCAGCGCCAGACCGCCACGCCCTCGGCGGCGGCGGCCTCGAGGCCGACTACCGCGCGCTAAAAGGGGGCGCGGGAGTGCGCCTCGTCGCCGAGCGTATCGTCATCCGAATGAGCGGGGATGACCGCGCGGCATTCCTGCACGGGATGTGCAGCAACGACATCAAGGGACTCAAACCGGGCGGGCTGGTCGCGGCGCTGTTCCTGACCGAGCGCGCCCACCTGATTGCCGAGGCCAATGTGTGGGCCACTGCCGACGCGCTGCTGCTCGAAATGGAGCGCGCGCTCTGGCCGGCCGTGCGCGCCCACCTCGAGCGCTTCCTGGTCGCCGACGACGTCGAGTTCGAAGAAAGCGGCGACTCCGTCAGGCAAGACGGCGTTATCCAACGAGATAGCGTGATCCAACGAGCTAGCGTTATACAAATAGACGGGCCGCACGCGGCGGCCGCGGTCGGCGCAGTTTTCGGCACGGCGGCGTCGCTCCCCGGCGCGTGGCGCTTCGGCGAGGCCGAGGGCGGTGCGCTGATCGCGCAGGTAACGCGATGGGGCGCGCCGGCTTTCACGATTCTCGCGGGGCGCGCGAGCGCGCCGGAAATCGTCGCGCGGATGGTCGCGGCAGGCGGCGAGCACAGTGAAAGTGAAATTCGCCGCCAAGTGCGCGAAGTCAATGAAGTGCGCGAAATCAGCATCGAGGCGGCCGAGATTCTGCGGGTCGAAAGCGGCACGGCGCGGGTCGGGGATCGACACCAACGACAAAACAATCGCGCTGGAAGCGCGGATGGAACCCGCGATCTCCTTCAACAAGGGATGCTACATCGGACAGGAGACGATCGAGCGAGCGACCGCGCGCGGCGCACTGAAGCGGAGGCTGATGGGCCTCAGGATCGACGGCACACGCGTGCCGGCCGCTGAGGCACGCGTGATGCTCGCGGGCAAGGAGATCGGCCATCTCACGAGCCCGCTCCGCTCGCCGCGGCTGGGCGTGCTTGCGCTCGCCATCCTGCATCACAGTGCCTGGACGCCAGGCACTGCTGTGAGAGTCCATGACGCGGACGGCGAGCTCGCGGCGGCGGTCAGCGAATTACCGTTTGCAAGCGATGCTCAATCGATGCAAATGATGCAAAATAAGGACTGAATGAAAGACTGATTGAAGAATCGCGCTCGATGCTCTAAAAAAGTGCCGGGGACCGTGCGGCTCGGAATTTCGCCGATCGATTTCGCCGATCGATGTTCCCCAAGCAAAGATTTCACGGCCGGCCCCGCAACGGCCGGCCATTATTACTATAATATTATGGGAGTCTCGAACGATGGCTAACCAGTTGGGCAAGCGCTACCTATGTGAAAAGTGCGGCACCGAAGTGTTGTGCAACAAGCCGGGCACCGGCGCGATCGAGTGTTGCGACGTCGAAATGAAAATCAAGGAAGCCAAGGCGCTCCCGTCCTCGGATTAAAGTCCGGAAATTGTTGTCAAAGTCGGGCTGCGTCCGCGGGTCGCCCTGTAGCGTTCGAACGTCCTTGCGCTTGATATCCTGATGGCTCTCAAGGCTGATCTCGTTCTGCACGAAGGAGCGATCCTGGGCTATCCCGCCAGCGATTCGATTGCGGTCGCCGGTGGCACAATCGTCGCGCTCGGGCCGTATAGCGAGATCAAGCCGCTGCTCGGCCCGCGCACGCATCTGATTCGCCTCGCCGGCCGCGCAGTCGCGCCGGGCCTGATCGATTCGCACCTGCATTTCTTCGAGGCCGCCTCCGCGGCGGCCGGGCTTAGTCTCTGGCGATGCCGCCAGCTAGACGATCTGATGGCCGAGTTGCGCGTGGCCGCGGGCAAGACGCCGCCGGGCAACTGGCTGCGCGCGTTCGGATGCGACGAGGCGCTGCTCGCCGGACGGCGCGGTCCCACGCGCGCGGAACTCGACGCCGCGGTGCCCAAGAATCCTCTCCGTCTGCGCCATCAGACGCTGCATGCCTCGTGGCTCAATTCGCGCGCGATCGCCGCACTCGGTCTCGAAGCGCCCGACTTCAAGCCGCCCGAGGGCGCCGTCCTGATGCGCGACGCGACGGGCCGTCTGAGCGGTTTGGTGGCCGGGATGGAAAGCTATATTTCGCGGCAGCTCCCGCGCGTGACCCCGGCCGAGTTGGAATCGCGCGCGCGCCTGTTCAGCCGCGAGCTTGCCGCCGCCGGCGTGACCGCGTTCACCGACGCGACCGTGCGCAACGGGCCCGAGGAAGTCGCGCTGATGGCGCGGATGCTGAACGGGCGGGCGGTGGGACAGCGGGTCGCGATGATGCTCGGCGCGCCCCACTTGAACGCGCTCGACCAGGCGGCGCGGGCCGCGCAGCCGGCCGGCATAACGCTCGTCGCGGTCAAGTTTATCGAGAGCCCGCGCACCGACTATCGCCCGATCGCGCAATGGGTCCAGCGCGCGCGCCAGGCCGGACTGGACTCGGCCTTCCATTGCACCGAGGTCGAAGAACTCGAACTCGCGCTCAAATCGCTGGAGACCGTCGCGCGCGGGATGCCGCCCGCGGCCGAAGGCGGCCCGGTTTTTCGTATCGAGCATGGTGGCGTGATCACGCCCGAACAGCTCGAACGCTTAAAGGTCCTGGGCGCGTGGGTGGTAACCAATCCCGGCTTCCCGTACTACCGCGGAGCCAAGTACGTCACCGAGCCGGGACTGCTGCCCTATCTGTATCGCGCGCGGAGCCTGCTCGAGGCCGGGATCGAAATCGCCGGCGCCACCGACGCGCCGGTCACGCCAGCGCGGCCGTTGGTAGCGATCGCGGCCGCCGCGATGCGCGTTTCGGTCGAGGGCTACGAAATCTCCCTTAACGAGCGCATTTCGATCGAGAAGGGCTTCAAGCTTTTCACCACGCAGGCGGCGCGCCTGGCGCGAATAAAGGCGGGCGAGATCGCGCTCGGGCGCCTCGCCGACCTTATCGTGTTGCCGCGCGATCCGATGGGCCTCAAGCCGGCCGAGTTGATGAACCTGCCGGTCGATATCACGATCGTCGGCGGCCGCGTAGTCTTCGAGCGCGGGCGCCCCGAGGTCGCGGCCAGCCCCGGCGCTGATCTGTTCTCCGCATAAGTCCCAAGCGAAATTCTGGGAGACCGTTCGCGCGGTCATCGCCGTTATGGCGCAAGTAACGCACAGCATGCCCTTGCCCTCATCTTCCATCGCCGGGCTTCAGCACGATCCGTTTCGAGAAGCGCGGGCCGATCGCATGGATAACGCTCAACCGGCCGCGCCAGCTCAATGCCTATAATGTAGCGATGCGCGACGATCTCTTCGGCGCGCTCAGCGCTATCCACGACGACCCCGAAGTCCGCGCGATGGTGCTCTCTGGCGCGGGCCCGGCGTTCTCCACCGGCGGCGACGTGAGCGAGTTCGGCAGTGCGCCTTCGCCGACGGTCGCGCGATGGGTCCGCTTTCGGCGCGACGTATGGGGCCGGCTGCGCACGCTCTCAATCCCAACCGTCGCCGCGGTTCATGGCTATGCGGTCGGCGGCGGCCTCGAGATGGTGCTGCTGTGCGATATCGCAATCGCCACCGAGGATGCGTCTTTCTGCCTGCCCGAGACGGGGCTTGGGATGATTCCCGGAGTGGCCGGCACGCAGACCGCCTCCCGCCGCCTGGGAGCGGGGCGGGCGCTCGACCTTTGCCTCACGGGCCGTTGGATTGACGCAAAGCAGGCTTTAGCAATAGGTTTGGTCGCCGAAGTCGTGCCTGCGGCGGCGCTGATGCGCGCGGCCGGAGCGCTGGCCCGTCGCCTCTGCCGCCTGCCGCGCGAGCGGGTCGCGATGGCGAAGCTGGCGGTCTGGGACGGCCTGGACCTGCCGCTTAATGAAGGGCTGGCGATGGAGCGCCGGCTTGCCCGCAGGCTCGAAAATTTGCGGCTCGGAAAGCGAGTACCGGCGACCCCCAAGAGGGCACGCCGCCCCGGAGGAAACGGAGTACCGTGAATACCGTCAGTTTCATTAGCATCCCCGGCTCGATTGCCCCCGACCAGGAAATCCTGGTCTTCGGCGATCGCAGACTCAACTACGCGCAGCTCAACGAACTGGTCGGGCGCTTGAGCTCGTCCTTCAAGACGTTGGGGCTGAAGCCTCGCGACGTAATCGCCGCGCTCGACACCAACTCCGATAACTACATCGCCGGCTACTACGCCGCCGCCAAGGCCGGACTCACCTGGTTGCCGCTCAACTACCGCGCCAAGGACGCCGAGCTCGAGTACATGATCAACACTGCCGGGGCCAAGGTGCTGCTGGCCGGCGACCGTTACCTCGACCTCATGGCGCGCGTGTCGCCCAAGCTCAAGACCGCCAAGGTGGTCGCGTGGGGCGAGGGCACGGCCGGGATGCCGCGGCTCGCGGATTTGGTCAAGGCGGCCGAAGTTGATGAAGGCGAAGTCGAGGTCGACGATGAAGACGTGTCGGTACTGATGTACACCAGCGGCACGACCTCGCTGCCCAAGGGCGTGATGTTGCGCTTTCGCGATTTCGCCGCCTACGTCACGGCCAACGTTGAAATGGCCGACGGCAGCGAGCGGGGCGTCGCGCTGGTGTGCGTGCCCTTTTACCACATCGCCGGCACCACCGCGATGATGACCAACCTATGGACCGGGCGGCGGATGGTGGTGATGGCGCAGTTCGATCCGAAGAGCTGGCTGCAACTGGTGGAGCGCGAAAAAGTCACGCACGCTTTCGTCGTGCCGACGATGATGAAGCAGTTGCTCGACGAACAGTCGTTCTCCAAAACCGATTTTTCGAGCCTCACCAATCTCGCGTATGGCGGCGCGGCGATGCCGATTCAGACCATCCGGCGCGCGATCGAGGCGTTCCCCAAATCCGTCGGCTTCGTCAACGCCTACGGCCAGACCGAGACCACCTCTTCGCTGACCGTGCTCGGCCCCGACGACCATCGGATCGACGGCGACCCCAAGACCGTCGAGCTCAAGCTCAAGCGGCTAAACTCGATCGGCCGTCCGCTGCCCGACGTCGAGGTCGCCGTGCGCGACGACGACGGCACGCTGCTGGCCGCGGGCCAAGTCGGCGAAATCCTCATCCGGACCCCGCGCATCATGAAGGGCTATGCCGGACGTGAGGACGACTCCCGCCTGCCCGAGGGATGGCGCGCGACCGGCGACCTCGGATGGGTCGACGAAGAGGGCTACGTGTTCTTCGCCGGACGCAAAGACGACATGATCATCCGCGGCGGCGAAAATATCGCGCCCGCCGAGATCGAGGCCGTCCTGATGAGCCATCCGGGGATCGACGAGGCGGCAGTGATCGGCGTGCCGTCGGTCGAATGGGGTCAGACCGTCAAGGCCTTCGTCGTCAAACGGCCCGGACAGAACGTCACCGCGCCCGACATCAGCGAGTTCTGCCGCACGCGTCTGGCGAGCTTCAAGCGGCCCGAGGCGATCGAGTTCATCGAGGCGCTACCCAAGAATCCGCTCGGCAAAATCCTGCGCAAGGAGCTGCGTGACAAGGGCGACACGCCGCAGCCCTGAGCGCGTGCGCCCGGCGCGCGCCGCGGCGGGCCGGATCGAAGTCGCGAGCGCAGGCGGATGCGTCACCGCGACGCTTGAGTGGCCGGCTGCGCGCAACCGCGCGGCTAATAAATTGACCGCCGCGATGGCGCTCAGGCTGATCGAGCTTGCCGAGGAAGTTGAAGACGACGCGGACGCCCTGATGCTCGTGATTCGTGGCGCGGGCGGCAACTTCTGCGGCGGCTTCGACGACGACGTCGATTCGATGGCGCCGAGCGTGGTCGAATCGATCGCGGTGCTCTCCAAGCCGACTCTCGCGATAATCGACGGCCTCGCCGCCGATGAGGGGATGGAACTGGCGCTCGCGGCCGACCTTCGCGTCGCGGCACAAAATGCGCGCTTCACGATGGGCCAACTCGGGCGCGGCCGGATGCCACGTTTTGGCGGCACCCAGCGCCTGCCACGGCTTATCGGCGCGGCCCATGCGCTGCGGATGCTACTGACCGGCGCGGCGATCGACGGCGGCGAGGCGATGCGCCTGGGATTGGTGACCTACGTCGCACCCGGCCGCGCCGCACTCGAGCGCGTGGCCGGCGAAGTCGTGCGTGCAATCACGAGCCGCGGCCCGGTCGCCGCGCGTCTGGCCAAGGAGGCCGTGCGCAAGGGATGCGACCTGACCCTGGATCAAGGTATAAGACTTGAAGAGGATCTGTACGCCCTGCTACAAACCACAGCCGACCGCGCCGAGGGCGTACGGGCCTTCCTGGACAAGCGCAAGCCGTTGTTTCGCGGCACCTGAAATCGCGCGGCGCATCACATCCGACGGAGCAATCAACAACGATGGCTAACCAACTGGGAAAAGTTTACATCTGCGCCAAATGCGGCTCGCAAGTAATCGTCACCAAGGGCGGCGCGGGCGCGCTCAAATGCTGCGGCGCCCCGATGGAACAGAAGAAGTAAGCGAGCCGAATTGCTTGGCCCGCGGGGCTTCGACGAACGGCAAACTCAATCCGAGCGACGCCGGGTCCGCGAAGCATCGCGCCCCCGCACCGACCAAGGCAGGGTCGAAGTGAGATGAAGTGAAGTGAAGATTACGCTCACCTTCGACAACGGGCCCGAGCCCGAAGTTACCGACCACGTCCTCGACGTGCTCGGCGCTGAGCGCTTGCGCTCGACCTTCTTCGTGATCGGAGAGAAGCTCGCCGACCCCGAGCGTCGCGCTCGTGCCGAGCGCGCGCGCGCCGAGGGCCATTGGATCGGCAATCACAGTCTCACGCATAGCAAGCCGTTTGGCCGGCGCGAGGACCACGACGGCGCCGAGGACGAAATCGGCCGTGCCCAGCGGATCCTCGGTCCGCTCGCCCATCCCGATCGCCTGTTCCGCCCCTTCGGTGGCGGCGGCGCGCTCGATTCAGGATTGCTCAACCGCAAGGTGGTCGATTACCTCTGCGCCGGCGGCTTCACCTGCGTGCTATGGAATTGCGTGCCGCGCGACTGGGAAGACCCGATGGGATGGGTCGAACGGGCGCTTGAGCAGTGCCGCGCTACGCCTTGGAGCGTGGTCGTGCTGCATGATCTGCCGACCGGTGCGATGCTCAACCTCGGGCGCTTCATCGAGCGCCTGCGTGATGCCGGCGCCGAGATCGTGCAGGAGTTTCCGCCCGTGTGCGTACCGATCCTTCGCGGCCGCCTGATGTTTCCGGTTGACCAGTACATCGCGGCCTGAGCGCGATTGACCATACCCACAGAACTGCGGGGAGCCAAAGATGTTACTCCCCACCCCGCGACGGGAAATGCTGGGGTGATTAGATCGTTCGCGGTTTCGTACTAGACTCGTTCGGCAAGAAGTCCGGCGGTCTCGTCATTCAGAGATCTTCCGGAGATCTTCGACGCGGAGATCCCTGACGCCAGGAGGCTCAATCGCATGCTCTACGCAATCATTATCGGACTAATCGCAGGATGGCTGACCGGCAAGTTGATGAGCGGCGGGGGCTACGGGATTTTCGCCGACATCCTGCTTGGCCTAATCGGCGCGGTCATCGGAAGCTGGATCTTCAACTCGCTGGGAATCGTGGTCAACGGGAGTATCGGCTACCTCGCGATGGCGACTGTGGGCGCGGTCGTCCTGGTCGGCATCGTGCACCTGATCAGGAGTCCATCGTCGCAGCACTGAATCCCGCGATGCCCCTATTGATGCGCACCCTATTATTGATGTCGGACGTGCTTGATGGCGGAAATGCGTGGGCGGCGCGGCCGATCAAACGATCAGCCGCGCCGTCTTGTCCCACAAATTCATTGGTCCGTTACGTCAGCGTTCCCTTAATTTTCCCGCTGCCAATGCGGCGCCGAGATCGGGGTCTGGAAGGTGGTGCCACTCGCCGCCTCGCCCATCTCCGTGCAATCGAGCGACTTACCCGACGGGCCTGACAGCGCACAGAAGAGTTGGACCGGCGATCCCGGGCTGGCGACCCCCGTAGCCGCGCAACTCGGCACCGTGGTCCCGGTGCAAGTGACTGTCTTGCAACTGCTGGTCAGGTTGATCGTGACGAATCCCGCCACTGTGCCGACGGGAGCCGTGCCGACCGTGTAGGTGCCGGCGATCGAACAGCTGGACGCGGCTCCGGTGCCGGGAGAGCCGTAATCCTCGTTGAGAAATCCAACAACATTCCCCTTGCCGTCACTCGCCATCACGCCCGACACCGCGTACGGTATCGCCGGCGGATTTGGCTCGCTCACGGTGCCCGTAATCGAGGCATCAAAGGCGTGATACGAGGCAACGTAGCGGCCATGGAAATCGTGCCCGTTGACTCCGGCCAAGGCCGGCCCGCCGCCAGCCAGCAACAACAGCCCGATGCCCGCGATTGCCGCCAGGGCCCAGCGCGCCAGATAGCCAGTCGCATTTTTCATCCGTATACCTCTCTTCAAATTCAAATGAGTATGTTTTCAGACTAACGCCCTGACCTTGCCCTGAATCAAGCGAGCGCAGGCGCGTTGGGAAATTTGTGATACTACGGCTTGTTAGAGCCGAATTTGATCGTCGCAAGCGCGTGAGGGGATACGTCTCCCCGCGCTGCCGCCCTGCAGCAAGTAAGGGCTGCCTGCGCCGAAAAGAGCGCGAGTGGCATGCGCCCGCGAAGCATATGCATGGGTCAGGCCCATCATTGCCAAAAAAAATGCGAAGCCCGCGCTGCCGTCGAGACAGCCGGGCTTCGCACTGAGTAATCAGCTTCGCTCTGTGACTATGCGCTATGCCGGCTTGCCATCAGCGCACGCGAGGCATCACCTCTTTCGCGAACAGCTCCATCGAGCGGCGCGCCTTGTGCGCCGGCATCCCGGGCAACTGCATCCACATCACCAAGTGCGTCACCCGGCCCGCCTCGCTGTAGCGCTGCAAGTCCCTCACTACGTCATCGGGAGTTCCTACGGCCAGCGGCGCCTGAAAGAAGCTGAGCCCCGGGGTCTTGCGCATCTCGCCCGGGGGCGGAACGTCCGTGCGGGAGAATACCGCTTCGCTCCACGGCAGATCGTTGGCCTCTTTAAAACGGCGATCGTACGCCGTCATCATGTAGTACAGATGCTCCTCCGCGTCGTCCCACGCCTGCTCGCGCGTCTCGGCTACGTAGACCGCTCGGAGTTGCGCGATGTAATGGCTCGCGACGTCGTGGCCGTGACTGCGCAGTCCCGCGTCGTACATCTGCTGGAGATCGACTCCGCCGCTGCCGGCCAGGTGATATCCCATCCGCGCCACGCGGGCCACCGATTTTTCCGCCATCGCGGCGATCCAGATCGGCGGATAGGGCTTCTGCACCGGCTTGGGCGTCAGATTCACGTTCTTCATCTGGTAGTACTTGCCGTCGAAAGAAAAATTCTCCTCGGTGAAGCAGCGCCTGATCAGCTCCACGCCCTCCTCGACCCGGCCCCCGCGTTGATTGCGCGCAATGCCGAAGCTCTCGAACTCGCTGACCACATAGCCCTGCCCCACGCCCAGGTCCAGCCGGCCTTTCGAAAGAATGTCGACAGTAGCCGCATCCTCGGCGACGCGGACCGGATGATGGAAGGGCAGGATGATGATGAACGTGCCCAGGCGGATGCGGCGGGTGCGCTGCGCGATGGCGGAGAGAATCGGCAATAGCGACGGCGACCAGGCGTCGTCATAGAAATGATGCTCGGTGGTCCAGACGTGATCGTATCCGAGTTCTTCCGCCAGCACGGCTTCCTGAAGATGCTCGTCGTAGACCTCGGTTATCGGGCGATGCCATTGCGGAGGGTTTCGAAAGGGCAAAAGAATTCCAAAATCCATCGGCGGAGTCTCCTTGCTCGAGATGTAGTGTCGAGTTGTCTTGCGGCTTTCGCCCTTATGCCACAAGTGGATGCGCGCCGGGTAATGCCGGCGCTTCTGATCTTCTCCCCGTATCTTGGGGGTGGAATGAGGTGGGGGTCGAGCGAGGAAGCGCCGGATATTCTTTCTCCGCGGCGCTTGCTCGTTCCGATTTTTCTGCCGCTACACTCAGGCGGTTCTTACGGACATTTAGAAAAAATTTTTACCGCTCAGAGATCGAATCTTACACCGCGTTGAATCCCTCGCGGCTGAAGAGCACCCGCTCCGCGCCCATCCGCGCGCGCATCGCCGCCATCAACTCGCGCTCCGCCCCAGGCCGAAACCATCCCTCGTAGCCCAGCCGCGCGTACAGCTCCTCCATCTTGAGCCCGCGCGAGCGCCGGCCGCCCGACCCGTCGCCGTCGAAGTAGGTGTCGACTACGACGCGGTCGGCCGCGCCGTCGGCAAGCTCGGCGAGGCGCTCAGGATCGTTCGGCATCATCGGCGAAACCGCGAGCTGGACGAACACGCCCGCCGCGCGCAGCCGGCGAGCCGCCGCGAGCCGCCGTGCGATCGACGGCGAAGTCGGCGTGAGCGCGCGCCGCACCTGCTCGTCGTCGGTCTCGACCGTTATCGACGCGATGAGATGCGGCCCAAGCTGTATCAGCAGGTCGAGGTCGCGTTCGATCATCGGACTCCGAGTCTGCAACAGCAGGCGGCGCGGCGGCCGGCGCACGAACAGCTCCAGCGCGCCGCGCGTGAGCCGCATCCGCCGCTCCATCCCCTGGTACGGATCGGTCGCGCTCGACATGATGACGGCTGCGCGTTCGAGCTTGCCCGATCGCTCCAGCGCGCGAAGCTCGCGCTCGAGCAATTCGAGCAGGTTGGACTTGGCAATTACCCACGTGCCCCACGGACCGGCCTGGGCCCGAGCCACCGGCAGCGCCCGCACGTAACAGTACGGACATCCGCCGCTATCGCCGAAGGCGCATCCGATGTACGGATTGAGCGAGTAGCTGAAGCGCTCCAGAAAACCGCCGGTCGGGGTGAGCGCGCGCGTCGCAGGCGTGGCCGAGTAGTTGCGCATCTAAATCCTGGATTTAAGGCGCGTAGCGACACCTCGCAGGGGCGCGGCGCTTGGCAGTGGGGGTTTTAGGAGTTCTATTTAATCGCTACCTTTTCGCCCCTCAGGCAGTGATATTTGCAGTATTTTGATCGCCCGCTGCAACTGTGGCGTCATCACGAGCGGCAGGTCTTGTCCGAGTTTTATTGTCCCGCACTTCACACAGGTTCCGGACCGAAATCCTTGGTTTGAACATTCACCAGCCTCAACCTGGTCGCAGCCAACACCCGTACATTTATTGCAGGAGTAGACCACGCTGTTACATGTTGCCGCTGACTTTCTCTTTCCGGAGCAGTCTGCCATTGGTGACCCTCCATGATTTTTGAATCATACCATTCAAAACAGCCCACTACCCGGCCCTGTGCGACCATTGACATAAACGGGGTGGCGGGCACAAACTATTGCTATGCGGCGCCTAATACTTTGGATGGTTTTTGCCCTGGCGATTGCGATGCCGGCAAGCGCGCTCGCGCAACAGGGCCCATATAACGACAAACAGAATCCCAACGAGTACACCGATACCGAGGACGGCCAGGTGCTCAAGGTGGTGAGCTACTTCCTCGCGCCGATCGGTTATGCGTTGGAGTGGGGCGTGACGCGCCCGCTGCACTACCTCGCGACCAAGACCTCGCTGGCGCCGGCCATGAGCGGCGACACCGAGTATAGCCAGATATACAACCCGGGCCCGAACGTCGCGCCGATCGTGCCTGCGCCACCGCCGGCGACGACGGCTTCATCGAGTGCGGCGGGAGAGAATTCCGCGCCGCAAACCTATATCGAACGCACACCGGTCGGCCCGGTCGCGGTGCCTCCGCCGCTTGCGCCGCTGACCGCGCCTCCTGCGCAACCCGTACTGCACTGATTTTCGACCGCTAACGATTACCAACGGCCGCGGACGGGAAACCTCCGCGGCCGTTTTAATTTTTCACCTTTTCACTTCACTTACGCGCGGCGCGGTGATGTGCTGAAATTGGCGTGTGGGATTTATCGCCGCGGAGGAAAAGCATCATGACCGAGAAGGTGGCCGACAAGATCGTCGAGGACAAGATCGTCAAGGATAAGATCGTCAAAACCGACGAGGAATGGCGAAAGCTCCTGACCCCCGAGCAATACGAGGTCACGCGCAAAAAAGGCACCGAGCGCGCCTTTACCGGCCAGTACTGGGATTTCCACGACCAGGGCGTCTACCTATGCGTGGGCTGCGGCAACGAACTGTTCGACTCCGAGACCAAGTTCGACTCGGGATGCGGATGGCCGAGCTTTTACGCCCCCAAGGACGAGAGCAAGGTCGAAAACGCGGTGGACAAGAGCTATGGGATGGTGCGGACGGAGGTGACGTGCAGCCGCTGCGGCGCGCATCTGGGTCACGTGTTCGACGACGGCCCGAACCCAACGGGATTGCGGTATTGCATGAACTCGGCCTCACTGAAGTTCGAGAAGAAGGAGAAATAGCAGTCCGCTGAGACCGTTTGCTGCCGCGCCAGGACTGGAGCGATCAGCCGCCCACCAAACCTGCGGCGCGCGCCCATTGATACTTCGCCCCCAGCACCATCACCGGCTTCTCGGTCGTGTACGGATAGGCCGGAATATTGTGCTCGAACAGCACGCGGCACGCCTCTTCGACCTCGACGTCGCCGACCAGTGACGCGACGATCGGCTTGTCGATTCCCCTGGCGCGCAGTTCTTCGACCACCTCGGTCACCAGTTTCGCGAACACCAGCGGCGGCGTGATGATCGTGTGCCAGTAGCCCAGGATGAGCGCGTGGATGCGCGGCTCCTCGAGCCCCAATCGAAGCGTGTTGCGATAAGTCGTGGGCGGCTCGCCGCCGGTGATATCGACCGGATTGCCGGCCGCCCCGAAGGGCGGGATGAACTTGCGAAAGGCCGCGTCGAGGTCGGGCGGCATGTCCATCAGCTTGAGCCCATTATCGACGCAGGCATCGGAGAGCAACACGCCCGAGCCGCCGGCGCCGGTGATGATGAGCACGTTCTCGCCCTTGGGCGACGCCATGATCGGCAGGCAGCGCGCGAATTCGAGCATGTCGTTAAGGGCGCGGGCGCGCACCACGCCCGACTGGCGCAACACGTCCTCATAGATGCGATCGTTGCCGGCCAGCGCCGCGGTGTGCGAGCGCGCGGCGCGCGCGCCGAGCGCGGTGCGCCCGGCCTTAAGCACGATCACCGGCTTCTTGCGCGAGACGCGTTTGGCGACCTCCGCGAACGAGCGGCCGTCCTTCAGATCCTCGACGTGCATCGCGATCACCTGCGTCGCGTCGTCCTGTTCGAAAAAAGTCAGCAGGTCGTCCTCGTCGAGGTCGGACTTGTTGCCCAGGCCGACGATCGCCGAGACGCCCATCCGGGTCGAGCGGCTGAACCCGACGATCGCCATCCCGACCCCGCCGCTTTGCGAGGAGAGCGCAGCCTTGCCCAGCACGTCGTAGGGCGTGCAGAAGGTCGCGCAGAGTTTGCGCGGCAGGTAGTAGAAGCCGTAGATGTTCGGGCCCATCAGGCGCACGTTGTATTGCCGCCCGATTTTGACGATCTCGCTTTGCAACTCGACGTTGCCGGTCTCGGCGAAGCCCGACGGAATCAGCACCGCGCCGGGAATCTTTTTCTCGCCGCACTCCTTGAGCGCGCCCGCGACCAGCGGCGCCGGGATCGCGAACACCGCGACGTCGATCTCGCCCGCCACTTCCTTGACGCTGCGATAGGCCTTGCGCCCCATCACTTCCGGCAGCTTGGGATGGATCGGATAGATCTTGCCCTCGAAGCCGCCGTTGATGAGGTTCTTCATCACCGAGTTGCCGATCTTGCCGTCCTCGGCCGACGCGCCGATGACCGCAATCGCCTCGGGACGCATGATCCGGTTCATCGCGCGCAGGATTTCCTCGCGCGAGGGCCGAAAGCGCTCGCGCGGCGGCGCGAAATCCAGCAGCACGCGCACGTCGAGCGCCACTGCGCCGTCGGGCCGCGCCAGCACCGGGTTGAGGTCGATCTCAGCGATTTCCGGAAAGTCGGCGGCAAGAATCGAGACTGTCTCGATGATCGCGGCGAGCTTGCCCTTGTCGACCGCGGCGGCGCCGCGCACGCCGCCCAGAATTTCGGCCGCCGCGATCCCGTCGATCATCGAGAGCGCGTCGTCGCGGCTCGCCGGCGCCAGGCGAAACGTGATGTCCTTGAGCACTTCGACCAGCACGCCGCCCAGCCCGAAAGCCACCACCTTGCCGAAGCTCGGATCGTCCGTGGCGCCGACGATAACCTCCTGGCCGCCGGAGAGCATCTGCTGGACTTCGACCCCGGCGACCTTGGCGTCGGGCTTGTACGCGCGCGCGCCGGCGACGATCTTTTCGTAGGCGCGCTCGGCCTCGGCCGCGCTCCGCACGTTTAGCATCACGCCTCCCGCTTCGGTCTTGTGCAGGATGTCGGGGGAGACGATTTTCATCACCACTGGAAAGCCGACGGCACTCGCAGCGCGGCCGGCCTCGGCGGCGGACGACACGGTCGCCGCTTTGGGCAGCGGGATCGCGCAAGCCTCGCACAGCGCCCTGCATTCGGCGGGCGAAAGCGCGTTTCTCCCACCCGCTTTGGCCGCCTCGATTACTGCCCGCACCGCCGAACGATCATAGTTAGTGGAGGCGTAGCTCATAGAGGAGTCTGCCTTGTCTTTGGGTTCCCTGTGTGACGTAATGAGCGCGCAGGGCTCAACCCTAACGCCGCGCGTGCGCGCGCGTCAAATCGCAGTGCCGCCGCGGCCGAGGAACTTCCATGGTTGAAAAGACAATCGAACTGACCGGCAGTTCGACCGAGTCGATCGAGCACGCGGTGGACCTGGCGGTGGCGCGCGCCGCGGTGACGATTTCCGGCGTGCACACGGCCCAGGTGACCAACATCGCGGCCGAGGTCGCGCACAACAAGGTGTCACGCTGGAAAGTGACGGTTAAGCTGACTTTCCAGGTGAAGGAACAGCTTCACGAGTAACCAGTCCGGTGCCACCTCCGCTCGCGATCGGCGATTTTGCCGGCGCGCAGATTGGAGGAGAATGATCGTGGCGCCGGGCTCTGGCCGGGCGGCAGCGGGCCGACGATTCTCGCGGCCACGCCCAAGCGCCGCCCAATAGGCCTTTAAGCGATGCCAGCCAAGATCACAGAAGTACAGCGCGGAATTTACGAACTCTTTTTGCCGCTGCCGATGCGGCCGACGATCGTCAACGTCTATCTGATCGACTGCGGCGGCGGTCAGTGGACGCTGGTCGATACCGGCATGAACACCGCCGACAGCGTGGCCACGCTCAAGGACGCCTTCGTGCAGGCCGGGACCAGGGTCGAAGACCTGACCGTGCTGCTCGGCACCCATCATCACGTCGACCATTTCGGCGCCTCGGGAACGATCAAGGGATTGAGCCACGCCCGCACCTACCTGCACGACCTCGAAGTCGAGCGGGTCAACCGGATGCTGAATCTGCCGCCGCCATCAGCAAATCCCGAGGTGCTCGCTTTTTTCACCGGTCACGGCTTTCCAATCGAACGATACCCGATCGAAGGGATGCGGCCGACGTGGATGGGCACGGACCAGTACAACCCGGTGCCGCAGCCCGACGCTTTCCTGCATGACGGCGACGTGATCGCGGTGGGTGAGCGGCGCTTCGAGGTCATCTGGACGCCGGGCCACGCGCCGGGCCACAGCGTAATTTATCTGCGTAAGGAAAAGGTGATGATCGTTGGCGACCATCTGCTGCCGCGCATCACTCCGCACGTCGGCGTCTATCCCTCCGGACCGTCCAATCCGCTGAGCGACTTCATCGACTCGCAGCGCAAGGTGCAGAATTTCGAGGTCGAACTGGTGCTGCCCGCCCACGGCGCGGTTTACCAGGACCATCGCCATCGCGCCAACCAGCTCATCGAACATCATCGCTATCGCGAAGCCGAGATGCTCGACCTGATCAAGCGCACGCCGCACACCGCCTTCGAGGTGGCGCAGGAGATCTTCGGCGACGAAGACCGGCCGATTTTTCACGTGATGGCGGCGACGTTCGAGACCCTCGCGCACCTGGAGTACTCGCGCGTCGAGGGGCGCGCGCGCCGCCTCGATCAGAACGGGCGCATCCTGTGGCAGACGCGGTAACTGTTAGCGATTCCGCCTACCTGTCGGTCTAGCGAAGAGATATCAGGCTACAGCGGCCTGCTCTACATCGATGCGACGCGAAAAGCCTCGATGGCTGCCATTGGCGTTTTCGATTTCACTGCCATGCTCGCCGAAACCGAGGCCGTCGTGCGCGAGGCCATCGCGATGCGGCGCCACGCCGTTGCCGTTCCCATTGGCATTGACCGCGACCGCGATACTGCCGCCGTCACCCGCGACCATCTCGGAAGGCTTGCGCCGGCGTCGCTTTAGCGGCGCGCTTATCCGGCCGACGCGGGTCACGGGGGAGCGACGCGCCAGGCGACGCGGATTGAGCCCGTCGAGTTGCTGGAAACGCCATCGGCGGAGCCCATCGCGCAGGCAACTCGGATTGATTCCGAGGGTTTCGCAGACGGTTTCGAAGGCAAACGGCCCCTCAGCCTTACGATCCATCAGCCAGGCCTCGGCCTCGACGAACATTCGGCGCTGCGCGCGGCTGCGCGAGTTCGTATAGGTCTGGTAGCAGCGCATCGCGTCCTCGAGCACCGCCAGCATCAGGCGCTTGATCGGACGGGCGAAGGAATCGTCGGCGCGGATGCCGTCGTAATACTGCCCCGGGGTCAAAGCATCGGGAATCATAATCCCCGCAATCACGCTGTTCTCCAGTTGCATCGTCCCCTCGCCCCGTCGTTTGCGCTTGCGGCTGCTTCCAAGCCAGTCGCACGTTGGTGCACTTTGCTGGAGCAACGGTTGTGCCGAAGTGCGACGCGATGCCGTCGACAGCGCAAAAAGGCGCGCGAGCGCGCAAATTGCCGAATTCCTTAAGAACTTGATCCCGAATTTCCGTGACCCGGGCAGTGTCCGTTAGCGAGGCAGACGGGGTAATTTGGCATTTGGGCTTGGAAAAAATGCAAAGGCGCTACTTATCTGGGCACAGGCGCCAAAAATACCTATCTATTGGATGCCGCCGCTGGCTTGTGCCGCCCCCGACTTGCGTTAGGCTGCTCAGACCTTAGTTGACGGGGCCGCCTCGCGGGCCGGATGGGCCGAGCTTGCGCTCTTCGATCTTGAAGGTCAGCACGTCGAACAGGCAGGCGATACGATCGTCGAGCGCCTCGAGCAGGGTCTGCTTCTCCAGCGGCGTGACGTCGAGGTGAAAGCACAGGAAATTTATCAGGTCGGCGTCGCGCAGCCCCTGCTCTTCGACCAGTCCACGCCAGGCCGAGTCCGCATTTTCGCCGAGAAACCCGACCAGGAGGTCGCGCAGCGAGGTCATCTCGGAAGGCTCGAGCCCGAGCAGCCTGCGGCCCGACGGACACCATTGGACCTCGGCCTGCCGATAGGAATGCGAGTGGATTTCGCGCTTCACCTGGAATTCGCTGATCCCTTCGAGCTGGAGGTTGAAGCGGCCGTCGGGAAGTTTCTCGAGCGAGCTGATACGGCCGGCGCATCCGATGGTGAAAATGTCGGGATAGGCGTAGTAATCGCGCTCCCAGTCGCCCTTGAGCATTATCATCCCGATGGTGCCATGGGTCTGGGCGACGTCGGCGACCATCTCGCGATAGCGCGGCTCGAAAATATGCAGCGGCACTGTCACGCCAGGAAACAGCACGAAATTGGGTAGCGGAAATATTGGAATGATGTCCGGCAGCTCGGCCATCGTAGTCCTAACGTTATGGCCGCGCCGCAGGCTGGTCAAGGCGACCCCCGTCGGCGCCTTGAATTTCCGCAAGTTTAAGGAGTGTAGAGTTCCGTGCTCTCGAGCGAGTTTGTCCCGTTCCAGCCGCCCGCGATCAGCACGCCGCCATTGGGCAACAGCGTCGCGGTGGGAAGCTGCCGCGGATCGCATCTTCTTCAAAATTGGCCAAAAGGACATCATGACTGACAGCAGGTCTAGCGGATCGAACGCCATCGACAATCGCGCCTGTGAGCGAATTGCTGGAAAAATCACGGACGTCCGGACCCCGGCACGGCTCAGTTGTCTTGGGAATGGAATTCGAGGAAATTCAGTTGTGTCTGACCTATAGCGAGTAGCGACGTAGCGGGGATAAGTCAGCGGCCAGGATGGAAACCAATCTGTTCATCGGAGGGAAGTACGTTGCGGCGGCCGGCGGCGCGCGCTTCGTGGACATCGAGCCTGCGACCGAACGAGAACTCGCCCAGGTCGCCGACGCCGGTGCCGAGGACGTCGAGCGCGCGGTCGCGGCGGCGCGCGAGGCCGCCGACCATGGCCCATGGCCGAAGATGAGCGCCGAGGCTCGCGGGCGGATCATCGGCCGCATTGCGGACGGGATCGAAAAACGCGCCCGCGAATTGGGGCGGCTCGAGGCGCGAGACGTCGGCAAGCCGGTCAGCGAATGTGTCAACCACGACATCGCGCGCGCCGCGCGCAACCTGCGCTTCTTCGCCAACGCCGCCGAGGCGTGGACCCAGGAGGCGAGTTACGGCGACGCCAAGTTTCTCGGCACCGACCTCAAGCTGGTCAGCCTGACCGAGCGCGCGCCGCTCGGCGTCGGCGCGATCATCATCCCGTGGAACTCGCCGCTGATGCTCGGCACGTGGAACCTCGGACCATGCCTCGCCGCCGGCAACGCGTGCATCTACAAGCCCTCGGAACTCGCGCCGCTGACCGCGATCGCGCTCGGTGAAATCGCAAATGAGGCCGGGCTTCCGCCGGGCGTGCTCAACGTCCTGCCCGGCCAGGGCGCGGCGGGCGCGGCGCTGGTGTCGCATCCGGGCGTCGACGGGATCGCGTTTACGGGCGGTGTCGCGACCGGAAAGCGCGTAATGGCGGCTGCCGCCGAATCGCTCAAGCGAGTGACCCTGGAGCTCGGCGGCAAGTCGCCCAATGTGGTCTTCGCCGACGCGGACTTAAAGCGCGCGGCCGCCGGCGTCGCGCGCTCGATCTTCCGCAGCCAGGGCCAGTCGTGTGTCGCGGGATCGCGCTTGCTGGTCGAGCGGAAAATCGCCGACGAGTTTATCGCGATGGTCCTCGGCGAGATGCGCAGGCTTAAAATCGGCGACCCGCTTGACGACGACACCGAATACGGCCCGCTCATTTCGGCAGCGCATCGTGACCGCGTTGATTCGTTCGTCAAGGAGGCCGTTGCCGGCGGCGCGGAGCTTTTGGCCGGCGGCGCGATTCCCGAGCATCCTCGTCCCGGCTACTACTACCTGCCAACCGTGCTCGATCGGCTCGGGCCCGACGCGCGCGCGGTGCGCGAGGAGATTTTCGGCCCGGTGCTGAGCGTCGAGCGCTTCGAGGACGAGGAAAAGGCGGCCGCGATGGCCAACGCGACGCGCTACGGCCTTGCCGCCTACATCTGGACCCGCGATTTGGAGCGCGCGCTGCGCGTGGCCGCGCACCTCAGGACCGGGATGGTATGGGTCAACAGTTTTTTCCTGCGCGACCTGCGCACGCCGTTCGGCGGTTCGGGCCAGAGCGGAGTCGGCCGCCAGGGCGGGCGTTTCAGCCTGGAGTTCTGGACCGAACCCAAGCTGGTCTGCCTCACATATCCCGAACACGAGGCATCGCGATGAATTGCCGCGCCACAGGAGGCCCGCGATGGGCGAGATCGTAGCCGCAATCTTCACCACCCACGTGCCGCGCTTGATGATTCACGACCCCGAGGCGCGCCGCGCGTACATGGGCAAGAACGTCACCACCTTTTACGAGGCGATGGAGGCGCTCGAACGCGAGCGCCTGCGCGGGCTCGACTTCGACACCTTCGTGCTGATCGACACGCACTGGTTCACCACGCTCGAGTACGTGCTGAACGCGCAGGAGCGCCTGCGCGGCCTCTATACTTCCGAAGAACTGCCGCAGATGATCCACGAGTACGCCTTCGACTATCCGGGCGATCCGCAACTGGCCGCGGCGATCGTCGAAGCGGCCCGCTCAGGCGGCCTGCGCGCGATCGCGTCGGGCTACCCGACCCTGCCGCTGCACTACCCGACGCTGAACGTGATGCATTACTTTAACCCCGGCGCCACGCGAAGCGTATTGTCGATGGGCGTGTGCCAGACGGCCCGAATCTCCAACGACGTCGCCTTCGGTGTCGCGATGGGCGCCGCGATCCGGGCCTCTACCCGGCGCGTCGTACTGATCGCGGCCGGCGGCCTGTCGCATCGCTTCTGGGACTACGACAACGTGCTGCAACACGCGTCGGCCTCGCCCGAGGACATCAGCTCGCTCGCCAACCGCCTGTATGACGAGAAATTGATGGAATGGTTTAAGTCTGGACGCCACGACGAGATTCTGCGCGCCGCTCCTGAGTATCGCGCCGAATGTTCGCCCGAGGGCCGCTTCTCGCACTACCTGATGATGGCGGGTGCGCTCGGCGGCGCCGATTGGAACTGGCGCGGCGAGCAATTCGGACGCTACGAAGCCGCGCTCGGAACCGGCCAGGCAATTTTCTATTTCGCCCGGCCCACCGCCGGCGCGCATCAAGGCGCGCCTGCACCGGCAGCAGGAGCGAAGTGAAATGAAACTCGTGCACGGAATCCATGCGATGCTGGTGACGCCGTTCACCGCGGACTACAAACTGAACGAAGAGGCGTTGCGCAAGGAAGTGCGATGGGCGCTCGACAACGGCGCCGACGGTATCGTCGCCACTCCGAGCATCGGCGAGTTCCTGCATCTGAGCGAAGCCGAGCGCACGCGCGCGTTTGAAGTGACCCTTGAAGAAACCCGCAAGCGTCCCGGCGTGCCGGCGACCGCTATGACCTCGGGCGCGACCACGCTGGAGGCTCTGCACTTCGCCAAGGTCGCGGCAAGGATGGGCTACGACGCCCAGCAGGTGATCCCGCCCTACTACTGGCGCTGCGGGGAGGCCGAGGTCGAGCGCCATTACCGCATGATCGCCGAGGCCGGCGATCTGCCGCTGGTGGTCTATCACAATCCGGCGCTGAGCAAATTCAATATCACGCCGAAGTTCGCCGCGCGCCTGGCGGCGATTCCCGGCGTGGTCGCGATGAAAGAAGTCCTCACCGATCTCCAGCATCTCGAGGAACTTTACGACCAAATCGGCTCGCGGATCGAAATCTACAACACCTTCCGCGCACTGCTGACCGGCCTGATGCTCGGCGCGGCCGGCGGCTTCATCAACATTTTCGCCGTGCCCGCCTCCGCAGCGCTGCTCAAGGCATACCGCGCTGGCGACATCATGCGCGCCCAGGAAATCCAGCGCCGGCTCAATCGATGCTTCCCGCGCGGTGGCGAGGAGGCGCTCGGCCATCTCGGGGTCACCAAGGTCACCGCCTCGGTCGCGACCGGGATCGACATGGGGCCGGCGCGGCCGCCCTACATGGCGCCCGAGGATGCCGCCGAGCGGCTGCGCAAACGGCTGCCGCAGTTGCAGGAGATCCTCTGATGGGCGCGCGCTCGGGCAATAATTATTTGAGCGCGATGCGCAAGCTCAAGAGCGAAATCTGGATCGGCGGCGAGCGCGTCGCCGACCCTACCACCCATCCCGCTCTCAAGCCGGTCATGCGTTCGCTCGCCTCGCTCTACGACATGCAGATCGAGCATCCCGAGGCGATGACCTATCGCGCCGAGGGCGGCGAGCGCGCCGGGCTTTCGTTCATCCAGCCGCAAAGCGCCGACGACGTGCGCAAGCGCGGCGCGATGATGAGGCGATGGGCCGAGTTCAGCGGCGGGATGCTCGGGCGCACGCCCGACTACCTCAACGCCAGCATCGCGGCGATGGCGGCCGCGCACGAGTTCTTCGCCGCCGCCGACAAACGCTTCGGCGACAATATCGTCGAGTATTACCGCGCCGCGCGCCACAACGATTGGTGCGCCACGCACACGCTGCTCAACCCGCGCGCCAGCCGCGCCGCCGGATGGGCCGGGCAGACCGACGCCGACCTCGCTTTGCGCCTGGTCGAAGAGACCCGCGAGGGAATTATCGTCAACGGCGCGCGCATGCTCGCGACACTCGGGCCGGCCTCCGAGGAATTGCTGGTCTTCCCCTCCACCGTGCTCAAAGCGGACCCGAGCCAGAAGCCCTTCGCGCTGGCGTTTGCCGTGCAGTGCAACGCGCCGGGTCTCAAGTTTCTCTGCCGCGACGCGTTTGACTCCGAGCGATCGCATTTCGACCATCCGCTCGCCTCGCGTTTCGAGGAGATGGACTGCGTCGTCATCTTTGAGAACGTGATGGTGCCGTGGGAGCGCGTGTTCGTATGCGGGGATATGGCGCGATGCAACGCGCTCTATGCGGAGACCGGCGCCGTCGTCAACATGATGCATCAGGTGGTGGTCAAGAACGCGGTCAAGAGCGAATTCATGCTTGGCCTGGCCGCGCGGATCGCCGAGGTCAGCGACGCGATGAGCCTCCCGCACGTGCGCGAGCGGCTGGCCGAGATGATCATCACCACCGAGCTGATGCGCTCGTGCCTGCGCGCGGCCGAGGCCGACGCGGCGCCTGATAAGTGGGGCGAGTACATGCCGGCGCGCCCGCCGCTCGACACCGCGCGCAATCTTTTTCCCAAACTGTATCCGCGCCTCGTCGAGATCATCCAGCTCAACAGCTCCTCGAGCCTGATGGCGACGCCGTCGGAGCGCGACTTCAAAAGCCCGATCGCGCCCGAGATCGAACGCTACTTCGGTCAGGCTGACGCCGGCGCGCGGGAGCGTGTGGCGCTTTACCGGCTCGCCTGGGACGCCGCGGGCAGTTCGTTCGCCGGGCGCCAGGTGCTCTACGAGCGCTTCTTCTTCGGCGATCCGGTCAGGATGGCCAGCGCGCTGGTCGACAATACCGACCTCGCGCCACTGGTGCAGCGAGTGAAGGATTTCATGGCGCGCACCGACTAGGCCGCGCCGGACCGACATCGTCGGACGTTCCTCTGATGGCACGGCTGCGCAAGGCGGCGCGCATGTGGCGCGATCCGGAAAAGCGCGCTCTCGCGACGCGCGTGCTGGTGGCCGACGACGGACCGGTATACGCGATCGATCCCGAGCGCCTGTTCGGACGGCGCGCGCCGCTGGAGGTGGAGCTCGGCGCCGGGCGCGGCGACTTTATTATCGAGTACGCGGCTGAGCGCCCGGAGCGCGATTTTCTCGCGGTCGAGCTTGCCGCCTCGGTCGCACGGGTGATGGCGCTGCGCGCCGCGCGCCGCGGAGTCGGCAACCTGCGCGTGGCCCGGATGGACGCGCGGACGCTGGTCAACCTGATGCTGCCGGCCGGGAGCCTGAGCGCGTGCCACGTCTATTTTCCCGATCCCTGGCTCACGCTCTCGCAACAGAAGCATCGGATGTTTTCCGCCGGCTTTGCCACGCGCCTGAAGCGCGTGCTGGCGCCCGGAGCGATCGTCCACATGGCAACGGACGTCGAGCCCTACGCGATGGAAATGTTCGCGATGCTCGCGGGCGCCGGCTTTCGCCGGGTCGAAGTCGTCGCGCCGGGTGCGCGAGCATCGGGCTTCGGCCTGAAGTACCTGGCCCAGGGCAAAGTGGTATTTTCGGCGTCCTTCGCGTTGACGTAGCGCCTCTATCACTCTCCCACTGTTTATCACTCTCTGGCTGTTGTCATCCGTGCCGGTACCGGCTTGCCTTGCGATCAGCCAGCGTCTAATCTGGCCGCAAGTTTCGTATATGCGGCGTCTCGCTCTCTTACTGGCGGCTTGTCTCGCGCTTTGCGTGTCGGCCTGTGCTGTGCATCAGCAGACCCCGACCGGCGAGAACTATTACTCGTTGGGGCAGCAGGCTTTTGCCACCCACGACTACAAGGGCTCGTCCATCTACTTTCAGAAGCTGATCGACCAGTATCCCTTCAGCCCCTACGCTGAAGACGCCGAGCTCAAGATCGGGCTTTCCGAGTACCAGCAGAAGCACTACGCCGAGGCGATCTCTTCGCTGGGCGACTTCGAGAAGATGCATCCGACCAGCAAGGAGATCGAGCTGGCGTCGTACTACCTGGCGATGGCGCACTACGATCAGATCGGCCGTCCCGACCAGGACCAGAGCAACACCGAGCAGGCGCTCCAGCAGTTCGAGATAATCGAACGGCGCTATCCTGAAACGGGCTTCGCCGCGCTGGCCCATCAGCAGATTTCCGTCTGCCGCGAAATGCTCGCGCGCCATCAGCTGCTGATCGGAGATTTCTATTACAAGCGGGCTAACTTTCGCGCCGCCGAATCGCGTCTGGCCGAGCTAATGCAAAAGTGGCCCGACACCCCGGTGGGCGACGAGGCGCTCTACCAGCTCGGCACCACGCTGGAGAAGGAAGGTAAAAAATATTCCGCCGCGCAGGCCTTCACCGCCGTTGTGCTCCACTATCCCGGCACGATGTATGCCAGCAAGGCCAAGTACGAACTCAAGAAACTGCATCAGCCGGTCGACACCGAAGAGGATCCGTTGCATCTGGTGCTGACCGAGAGCGGGTTCAGCGACACCGACGACGTGAAGGTGCGCCAGGGCGACGAAACCGCGCTGGCCTCCGCGGACCCTAACGCGTATCCACCGCTGCCGATCCTCAAAGCGCCGCCCCCGCCGCCGGCATCGCCCGATCCCGCCGCACCCGCAGGCTCAACTGATGCCGCCGCACCCGCAAGTTCAAGCGCTGCGGTCGCCTCCACGGACGGCGCGTCCGCTCCCTCACTCCGCAGCTCCATATCGCCCGGCGCGGCCGAGGCGGGCGCCGCCGCTCCCGCCTCTCCCGAAGCGGCTATCGGCGCGGTCAAGACTGCGGGACGGACCGGCCCGGCCACGCTCAACAAGGTCAGGCTCTCCTCGGCCGATCCGCCGCTCTCGGTAATCTTCGATCTAACCGGCGCGGTCCCGTTCGAGAGCCAGCTTCAGAACGGCTCCAGTTCATCGACCCTGACGATCCATCTTAAGGAGACCAAGCTGGCGCACGGCCTTGCGACTCACATGACCTTCGACCGCTCGATCTTCCACGACTGCGATATTCAGACCGACGCCGACGGCACCACAGTGACCGTGAATACTTCACCGGTGTCGCGGTTCGCAGTGGTGCCGCTCAACGCTCCGCCGCGCCTGCTGGTCACGTTTACGCCCGAGGCGCAGGGACCGGCCGGCGCAGGCGAGCCGGGCAGCGATAGCGGCAATTCGATCGACTAGTCACGGATTAACACATGTTTCTGATCCCTCCCCCAAATTGTCTTGGGGGAGATCGCCGGCCGCCGCTGCCGGCGGGTGGGGGTCGAGCGAGGAAGCGCCGGTATCTTTTTTCGGCGCTTCCACGTCCTGGTCTTTTTTGATGCGCGGGCGAATACAGAAAGAGGCGGTTCTCGCGGACAGTCAGAACCGCCTGTAGGCCCCCACCCCAGCCCTCCCCCAAAACAACTGGGAGAGGGAAATTCGGACAACGGAAAATTTCTTTGCCGCTGCTACTGTGGCTCGTCGTCGCGCCCGCGGTGAGGGGAGGCGGAGTCGCGCTGCGGCTCCGCCTCCCCTCGCCGCTCCGTCGCCGGCGCGCTGTCGGACGACGCGCTCTGCGCGTCGTCGACAGGTCGCCGCCTCGGCTTCGGCGCCGCGAGGCGGCGCCAATTCTTCTCCGCCGCTGGAAGGCTCGGCCGGCGCAGAGGCGTCGTCCGCCGCTGCCGAAGCGGCAGCGGCGGACGACCCCTCTGCGCCGCGCAGCGCGAATTCCTGCTGCGCGGCGGATGCCTGCTCGCCATCAGACGCTTCCTGCGCGGCGCGCTCCTCCAGCTCCTTGAATTCTTCGAGGTCGGGCAACCCGTCGAGGTCGCGCAGTCCGAAGACCTCGAGGAACTCCGCCGAGGTCGCGTACATGATGGGACGCCCGGGCGCCTCCTTGCGCCCGGCGATACGCACCAACCGGCGTTCGAGCAGGGTCTCGAGCACGCCGCCCGAATCGACGCCGCGCAACTGCTCGATCTCGGGACGCGTCACCGGCTGGCGGTAGGCGATGATCGCGAGCGTCTCCAACAGCGGGCGGCTAAGCCGCGGCGGCTTGGCTGCGAGCAACTTGCGCACGTAGAGCGAGTGTTCCTTGGGCGTGCGCAACTGGTAACCGCCCGCGACCTCTTCAAGCATCACTCCGCGCGCGCCCACGCCGTAGCCCAGGATCATCTCGCCCAGCGCTTTTTTGATCGCGTCGCGCGCAACGTTGTCGAGCACCGACGCCAGCCGCGTGAGCGGGACCGGCTCGCCCGCCGCAAACAGCAGGCTTTCCAAAATCGCCTTGAGCCGTTCCTCTTCCATCCCACCCCCGCCGCGCGGCCGCGCTCAGCCGCGGCCCGTCGCGAACACAACTTGATGATCCCCGTTCACTGCTGCTCGCCGCCCGCGGGCGCCGGCGGCGGCGTTTCACCGGACGCCGACTGCTCGCGCCGCTCGAGCAGGATCGGGCCGAAGCGACGCGCCTGGCGCGCACGCACCCTGCCCTGCCGGATAAGCTCGAGCAGCGCCATGAAGGTCGCGATCAAAACCGGGCGGTCGTTCAGATCGTTAAAATTCTCGAAGAGCGCCGCGAATTCCACTGCGCCGCCACCTTGTTCGAGCGCCATCATTATCCGCGGGATACATTCGGCGACCGGGATGTCGCGCAGCGCGATCGCGCGCGGCGTGGTGTCGGTCAGCCGTTTCAGCACCGCCGCCATCGCCTCGACCAGGTCGAACAGCGACACATTGAGCCGCGGCGCCTGGCCGTCCTCTTCGGGCGCCTCCTCGGGCTGCTTCTCGCCCGGGGCGGCAAAAACGTCGCGGCCCAAAAGCGCACGCGCGCCGAGTTTCTCGGCCGCCTCGCGATAGCGCTGGTACTCGAGCAGGCGCGCGACCAGGTCGCGCTTGAGCTCCTCGGCCTCCTCCAGCTCCTCGGTCCCCGCGTGGGGCAGCATCGAGAATGACTTGATCAGCAGCAGCGTCGCCGCCATCACCAGGTACTCGCCGGCCACGTCGAGGTTGAGCGAGTCGAGCAGTTCGAGATAGGCGAGGTACTGCTCGGTGATGACGCTGGCGGTGACGTCGCGCGCGTCGAGTTCTGCGCGCTTGATCAGATGAAGCAGCAGATCGAGCGGCCCCTCGTAGATTGGTAGGCGAAAGCGCGGCCCCGCCCCCGCCTCGACGCGTTCCGCCGCGTCCTGCGAACCGTCGCTCATAGCAACACCCGCGTAATCGCGTTGATGAGCGGACTGATAACCACGTTCACCGCGTTCGTATACAACAACGCGAATAATATCAGAAGTCCGTACGGTTCAAGACGCGCGAACGTGCGCGCCGCGCGCAGCGGCAAAAGCCCCGCCAGCACCCGGCCGCCGTCGAGCGGAAGCAGCGGCAGCAGGTTGAAGACCGCGAGCAACACGTTGATCATCACCGAGGCCTGCATCATGTAGACGATCGGCAGCGCCACCGCCTCACCCCAGGGCGCGTTGATGTATGGCGCGAGCATGCGGGCCACAAAGGCGCTCGCGACCGCCAGCGCCAGGTTGGTCAGCGGGCCCGCTGCGGCGACCGCGATCATTCCGGCGCGCGGCGGGCTGAGACGGCGGAAATCGACCGGCACCGGTTTGGCGTAGCCGAAGACCGGAAGATGCAGAAACAGGAGTAGCGCGGGCATGATGATCGTGCCGATCGGATCGACGTGGTTTAGCGGATTGAGCGTGAGCCGCCCGGCGCGCGCCGCGGTGTCGTCCCCCAACAGGTTCGCGACATAACCGTGCATCACCTCGTGCAGCACGATCGCGAACACGGTCGGCACCGCCCAGATCGAAAGCGTGACGATGAATTCACTGAGGTTGGACAAGCTGGGTCGCCTTTTTGGATCGTCTTCAGAAATCTTCGGACATCTTCAGGACATCTCGGCGCGCGCGGCGCGCGGATGGAACTTGCGATAGACCTTGCGCAGATGGCTCTTGGACAGATGGGTGTAAATCTGGGTGGTCGAGATATCGCTGTGGCCGAGCATCTCCTGCACCGCGCGCAAATCGGCGCCGCCTTCCAGCAGATGGGTCGCGAAGCAGTGGCGAAGTGTATGCGGACTGACCCACGCCAGGCGCGGCTCCGTGAGGGTCCATCCCTTGAGCGCCTTGAAAAACCCCTGTCGCGTCATCGCACGCCCTAGCCGGCTGGTGAACAACGCCGGCGACGGCCGCGCCGGGCGCGTCTTCTTTCGCGGCTCCGTCTTCGCGCGCGGCGAGATAAGCTCTTGAGCGCACGCACCGCGGCCGACCCGATCGGCACGATCCGCTCCTTGCCGCCCTTGCCCAGCACGACCACGATTCGCTCCGCGATATTGACCTGGCCGGCTCTAAGGCCGACCAGCTCCGAGACGCGCAGGCCGCATCCGTAGGCGAGTTCGAGCATCGCGCGGTCGCGCTTGCCGCGAAGTATCTTGGTGTCGATCGCGTCGAGCAGCATCTCGAGGTCGCGCCGGCCAAGCGTGCGCGGGAGCGCCCGCGGATGCGGCCGCAGCTTGACCGCGGCAGCCGGGTCGTGTTCGACGATCTTCTGCTCGACCATCTCGCGCGCGAGCCCGCGGATACTCGCCAGATGGCGCCGCTGGCTCGCCACCGACATCCCGCGCCGCCCCATCGTCTCCAAATAGCCGCTGATAGTGCGCGCCTGCAGGACCTCGGGCTCGACTTGATGGTCGCGGCAGTGCTGCTGAAACTCGCGAAGATCGCGCGCGTAGGCCTGCACCGAATTGTTGCTCAGACCGCGCTCGACTCGCAGGCGGTCGAGATGGCGCTCGATGATCTGGTCCCAGTCCCGATCTCTGTCCTGATCCCAGCCCCGCGCCGCAGCGGGGGCATCCGCGCGCGACGCAGGTTTTGGGCTGAGCCTGGGTTTCACGCCGCTCCGTTCTGAGCCGGGACATCGTCGAGCCGCTCAACCAGCGCCGCGCGCAGCCGCCGCATCGCATCGAGCTCGACGACTTTTCCGCCGCTCGCATCGCTGATGTAGAAAACGTCGAGCGCCTGGTCGGCGTTGGTCGAAATGCGCGCGAGATGGATCACCATCCCGAGCTTGAACAGCGTATGCGTGATCGCGAACAGCAAGCCGACCCGATCCTGGGTGAAGACGTCTACCAGCGTGTATTGCTCGGAGCTGCGGTTGTCGACCGTAATTTCGGTCGCCACTCGGCGCACGAACTTGCGCCCGGCCACGCGCGAGCGCTGCGCCTCGGCCACCATCGCCTCGAGGTCGCGCTGGCCGGCCAGCACGGCTTCGAGGTCGCGCTCGACGCGGAGCCAACGCTCCTCTTCCATCGCCATCCCCCCGGCGCCGTGCGAGACGCGAAAGACGTCAAGCGCGACGTCGTCGGCGCGGGTCGTGATGCGCGCGGAGAGGATGTTGAGATTGTTGGCGGTAAGCACGCCGGCAATCTTTGAAAACAATCCCGGCTGATCGCGTGTGGCCACGATAAATTCGCTGAACTCGAGCTCGGGAAAATGGCGATGGCGGCAGACCAGCGCCTGCCCGCCCAGCGCGCCCATCAGCTCGAAGTGAGTCGGGATGTCGTCTTCGGGGACGGTGAGGAAGTAGCGATCGGGCATCAGGTCGAGAAACGCCGCGACCTCTTCAGGCGCCGCGCCCAGAGGGGCAAGCCGCTCGCGCACTGCCGCTTTGACCAGGGCGAGCCGGCGCGCCGGATCGACCGCCTCGCGATCGCCCTGCTCCAGAATCTTGAGCGTGCGCATGTAGAGGTCGCTCAGCAGCATGTCGCGCCAGTTGTTGTAAACGTTGGGCGCCACCGCGCGCATGTCGGCGAAGGTCATCAGGTAGAGCGCCTTCAGCCGGTCGATCGAGCCGACCGCGCGCGCGAACTCCTCGACCGTGCGCACGTCGTCGACGTCGCCCTTCTGCGCCACCTGCGACATCATCAGATGGTTGCGCACCAGGAACACCACCAGGTCGGTCTCCTCGCCATCGAGTCCCAGTCGCAGCGAGACCTCGGCCGTGAGCAACGCGCCGCGTTCGTGATGGTCGTGGCCATGGCCCTTGCCGATATCATGCAGGACCAGCGCGAGAAAAATGAACGGCAGCGCGGTGACCTCGCGCGCGACTTCGGTCAGCAGCGGATTGCTGTCCTTGAACTCGCCCGCGCGCAGCCGTTCGAGCTCGCGCACCGCGGCCAGCGAATGCCGGTCGACCGTGTAGATGTGGTAGAGGTCGTGCAGCACGCGCGCGTATAGATTGCCGAACTCGGGAATCACCGCGCCCAGCACGCCCGCGCGATGCATCGCCTCCAGCGTCTCGGCCACGCGCTGGCGCCCCGACAGGATTCCCATCAGCGCCATCCCGGTCCGCGGGTCGCATCGAAAAGCGTCGTCGATAAGCCCCAGGCTGTCGCGCACCTGCTGATAGGCGCTGCCCGAAAGCTCCACGCCGTGCGCCTGGCAATCGGCGAAAATGGTCAGCAGATTGATCGGCGCGCGGGTGAAGAATTCTTTCTCGGCGATGGCGAGCAGGCGGCCCTGGATCAGCACTCCGGGACGAATCTGGCGTCCGCCGGTGCGCCGCATGAAGCGCCCGACGGCAGGATCGTCGGTGACGCGCGCGATCAGCCCCTCGGAGAAGCGATGGATGGCCGCGGCCTGCGCGTAGTAGAAGCGCATCAGCGCCGAAGCCGCGCTGTCCGAGGCGTCGATGGTGGTTGTGGTATCGGTAAAACCCAGCAGCGGAGCGATCCGCTCCTGGTACTCGAACGTGAGCTGATCGAAATGGCGCCCACTTAGAAAGTGCAGCGAATTGCGCACGCGGTAAAGAAAATCCTGCGCGCGCAGTACTTCCTCGAGCTCGGCCTCGCTGATGATCGCCTTTTGCACCAGCTCGGGCAGCGAGTGCACCTTGTACTTGACCTTGGCCAGCCACAGCGCCGTATGCAGATCGCGCAAGCCGCCCTCGCCCTCCTTTAGTTGCGGCTCGAGCAGATAGATCGAATCGCCGTAGTGGCGATGGCGGTCGCGGCTTTCCTCGAGCTTGGCCTGGAAGAACTTCTGCTGGTTGCGGTTGAGAACCTCGTCGATCAGCGCCTGGTCGAGCGCCGCCCACAGCTTCTCTTCACCCGCGAGAAAACGGATGTCAAGGATCGCGGTCTTCTCCTTCAGATCGTCGTTAGCCGCGCGCACGGATTCGCGCACGTTGCGCACCGCCTGGCCGACCGTGAGTCCGGCGTCCCACAGCGCGTGCAGAATTATTTCGGTCACGACCTCGGCGTAAGGGCCGGGTTTGTAGTCGTGCAGGAACAGGAGGTCGATGTCGGACTGCGGATTGAGCTCGCCGCGGCCGTAGCCGCCGCGCGCGATCACCGCCAGGCGCTGGTTCAAGCGTGAGAAGCGGCGCGAATGATGGTAATCGGCGTAGCCGATAGAGCGCGCGCACCAGCCGGTCGATGCATCCGGTGTACTCGCGCACGATCTCCATCCCGCCCGCGCCCGAGAAATGGCGTCGCGCGAGCTCCTCGCGCACCGCGTTGAGCCAGACGCGCGTGGCCGGTCCGGGCCGCCCGCCGCTTTGGAACTCCGTGTAGAGCGAATCTTCGTCGCGCGCGACCGCAGACGGCGCGACGAGCGTGCCCTCGCTCGCAATTGAAACAGGCGCTTCGCTCACAGATTGCCCACTGCGGCATCGGCGTTGAAATAGTGGACCACTGCTTCGGCGATACCCTGCGCCAGCACCTGCTGGTACTGCGCGGAAGCGAGACGCGCCGCCTCGTCCCGATTGGAGAGAAAGCCGCACTCGACCAGCACCGCCGGCATCTGCGCGCCCACCAGCACGTAGAACGGCCCACGCATCGCTCCAAGCGCACTCACCTGCGCTCCCAATGACGCGTTGAGGTCGGCTGCGGTCTGCGCCTCGATCATCGAGGCGAGCGCAACCGACTCGTTGGCCTTATACTGCTGGCGCATATCGCTCAGGATGTAGTTTAGGTCGCCCCCCGCCGCGGTGCCATAGGCGCCTCCGCTTGCGTTCTCCATCGCCGCGAGCCGCATCGTCGCCCGATCTGTCGTGTTATTCAGATAATACGTCTCGATTCCTGTCGTTGCGGCGGCGGGACTCGAGTTGAGATGAATCGAGATGAACAAGTCGGCGCCGGCCTTGTTGGCAAACGCCGTGCGGTCGGCGAGCGTTACGAAATAGTCACCCGTGCGAGTGAGTATTGCGTGGACGCCGCGACGCTCGAGCTCGCCCTGGAGCCGCAGCGCGATTTGCAACGCGAGGTCCTTCTCGAGCAGCGGCGCGCCGGCCTCGGTGCCAGAGTCGTAACCGCCATGGCCGGGGTCGATCACGACCACGGGCTGGCGCTCCGGAGCCGCGGTCATCGCGGCTCCGCCCCCCGGCGCTGCCTCCGCCCGCCCCGACGGGGCGGGCGGAGGCAGCGCCGCCATCTGCGCCGCGCCGCCGCCGCCCGCCACAATCGTGGCAGGCGGCAGCGGCGGTGCTGACGGCGCAGGCGCCTGCGGCCGTCGCGCCGCCGTCGGCGGCGCGACGGCCGCGGTGGAGGGCGGCGGCGCCGCAGCGGGCGGGCGGCCCGGGGCCGCCCGCTCGCTGCGGCGCTCGAGGCGCACCAGCACCGGCGCGGCCAGGTCAGGAGCCTGGCCCGCCGGCGCGAGGCGAATCAGCAACTCGTGCGGCAGTTTGCCGACCGCGTAGTCAGTCTTGCCCGCGACCCGGATCACCAGGCGCGATCGCGTACCGCCTGCGTCGATCGCGCGCACGGCGAGGACCGGCGCGCTCTCGCGGCCGTAGAGCGGACGCGGCGGAAGCTCGATTCGGGTATTCGCGAGATCGATCCAGAGCTCGTCGCCGTGAGCGCTTAGCGTCCAACTGAGCCCGTTGCCACGCAGTCCGAAATGCAACTCTACGATCGCGCCGCGCTGAACGGCCGCGGCGCTGTCGATCACGGCGGCGCCTGCGCTCGCCGCACCCAGCGCGAGCGCGGCGGCGACAAGCATCGCTACCCTCCGCGTCCAACGCGAAACCCTCCGCAATCCGCCACCCCGCTGCCGTTTCCCACGCCCGGCGAGTGCCGATGCGCTTAAACGACTACTGATCGCCGCCCTGCTTGAGCCGATCGAGCGCGCGCGCCAACGCGTTGAGCGCCTCGATCGGCGTCAGGCGTTCGATTTCGAGCGTCCTCAATTCATCGATCACGCGCCGCTCGGCGGGCGTGAAGAGTCCAAGCTGGCCGGCGCGGCCTTGCGTATCGGGACGATGCGCCAGGCGGGCCTGCCCCGCTTCGTCCAGTTCCCCCATCTCGAGATTGGCGAGGATTTGACGCGCGCGCGCGACCACGGTTTCGGGCAGCCCGGCAAGCCGCGCGACTTCGATCCCGTAGCTGCGGCTGGCCGGCTGCTCGATCACGCGTCTCAGGAAGACCACCTCACCGTTCCACTCCCGCACCGCCATGCTGAGATTCTTCACGCGGCGGCGCTCGCGCGCAAGATCGGTCAGTTCATGGAAATGGGTGGCGAAAAGCACCTTGGCGCGAGTGTTGTCGTGCAGATGCTCGGCCAGCGCCCAGGCGATTGCGAGCCCGTCGAATGTGCTGGTGCCGCGGCCGACCTCGTCGAGCAGCAAAAGGCTCCGCTGATCGAGGCCCATCAGCAGGCGCGCCGTCTCGCGCATCTCGACCATAAAGGTGGATTCGCCGCGGCGCAGATCGTCGCGCGCGCCGATGCGGGTCAGCACGCGGTCGACCAACCCCAGAGCCGCCTCGGTCGCGGGCACGAAGCTCCCCATCTGCGCCATGATCACGATCAGCGCCACCTGGCGCAGGTAGGTCGACTTGCCGGCCATATTGGGCCCCGTGATGAGCAGGAGCTGGCGCTCGTCGGGATCGGTCTGGAGATCGTTGGGCACGAATTCGCCCGCGCGCATCGCGGCCTCGAGCACCGGATGGCGCCCGTCGCGGATCGAGAGCGCGAGCGCCGAGTTCATCCGCGGCCGCACGTACCCGCGCCGCCGCGCGACCGCCGCCAGCGCCAACAGCGCGTCGAACTCGCCGACCGCGGCCGCCGTCGCGAGGATCGGCCCGGCATGCATCGCGAGGTCGCGAACCAGCGTGGTGAAAAGCCTGAGTTCAAGTTCCTTCAGCCCCGACTCGGCGCCGAGAATTTTGCGTTCGAGATCCTTGAGCGCGGCGGTGGTAAAGCGCTCCGCGCCGATCAGCGTCTGCTTGCGCTCGTAGTCCGCGGGCACCCGGTCGAGGTTGGGTTTGGTCACCTCGATGTAGTAGCCGAAGACCTGGTTGTAGCGGACCTTGAGCGAGGGGATGTTGCTGCGCGCGCGCTCGGCCGCCTCCAGCCGCGCGATAACGCCGCGCGCGTCTGAGGCGAGCGCGCGCAACTCGTCGACCTCCGGGCTCACTCCGCTCCGAATCACGTTGCCGTCGCGCGGATTGACCGGCGGCTCGTCGCCGATCGTCGCGTCGATCCGCGCGGCGAGTTCGGGCATCGGCACCAGCCGTGCGGCGATCTCGCGGATGAGCGCGCTCTGGCATCGCTGGAGTGCACTTCGCAGCGCGCCGACCGCCCGCAGCGCCTGTTCCAGCTTGAGGCAATCGCGCGGCGACGCGCGCAGGCTTCCGATTCGGCCCGCCAACCGCTCGAGGTCGCCAATCCTCCGCAGCGCGTCGGCGACATCGCCGCCGAGATCGGTTTCGAACAGCTCCTCGACCGCGTCGTGGCGCGCGCAGATAGCGTCGAGGTCGAGCAGCGGATAGACGATCCAGTTCTGCAACGCGCGCGCGCCGACCGGCGTGAGCGTCTCGTCGAGCACCGAGAGCAGCGAGCCGCGGCGCGTGCCGTCGGAAGAAACCACCAGTTCCAGATGGCGCCGGCTGACCTCGTCGACCAGCATGTACTCGGCAGCGCGATATAGATGCGGCGGGCGCAGATGCGCCAGCTCGCGGCCGAAGGTTTCTTCGACATAGACCAGCGCGGCGCCGGCCGCGATACCGAGCGCCTCGTCGAGCGCGCCGGCCGCCTCGGCCCCGAAGCGCGCGGCCAGCGCCTCGCGTGGACGCCCCGCGCCGAAGCCTGGGCCGTCGAGCCAGGTAACGGGGGTGTCTACGCCGTCGAGCACCGCGGTGAGCGCGGTGTCGCCCTTGGGTGCGATAATTTCGCGCGGCGCGATTCGCGCGATCTCCTCGCGCACTCCGGTTGCTCCGGCAATTCGAGTCGCGAGAAATTCTCCGGTCGAAACGTCGAGCGCCGCCAGTGCGAACCCGCCCTCGCCGGCGCCGTCCGCGCCGAGCGCGAGCAGAAAACTCTTTTCGAGTGCCGCCAGCACGGTCTCTTCGCCCACCGTGCCCGGCGTGATCACGCGCACGATCTGCCGCGGCATCAGGCCGCGCTGTGGGGTCAATTGAAACGGCGCCTCTGCCCCCGGCATCTGACCGGCGGCGGCAGTGACACGTGAGCGAGGCTCGGGCTGCGTCTGCTCGCAGATCGCGACCTTCAATCCGGCCTTGAGCAGCTTGGCGATATAGGGTTCGGCGGAATGGTACGGCACGCCGCACAACGGCACGCCATCCTTGGAGCGCGAGGTAAGCTGGATATCGAGCACGCGCGCGCCGACCTCGGCGTCCTCGAACAGCATCTCGTAGAAGTCGCCGAGGCGAAAGAACAGGATCGCGTCGGGCACCTTCTGCTTGACGCTGAGGTACTGTGCAATCAGCGGTGAGTTCTTGATTGCCACGTGCGAACGACAATAACGGGCCGCGACGCTCGCGGCAAAATCATTCGTGCGTGCGCCCGGTCAATTTTCTAGATGATTGTGCAGGGTTTTGGCGCGTGCGTAATCTTCGGGCGTGTTGATATTGAAGCAGCTGAGCGCCTCGGGATCGATGCGGCGGTATTCGGCCTCGGAAATGATGCGCGCCAAGATACCGGAATTGACCGCGTCGGCGATGGCGCTCAGCCGCCGCTCGCCGCGCGCGAGCATCGCGTCCAGCGCGCCGGCGCATCGCCGGCGATATACCGCATGCAGCGGCTGTAGTCGTTCACCAACCTGGGGAATCACCGCGTCGTCGCCTTCAGCTACCAGCGAGAGGAGCCACGATGCGACTCCTGAACGCAGCATCGGCAAGTCGCACGAGCAGGCGAACGCAAGCTCGTGTCGCGCCGCGCGCAGTCCGCGCGCGAGCGCGCCGACCGGCCCCTGGTAAGCATTCTCGTCATACACGACCGTCACCCCGCCGAGCGCGGGAAGCTCGATAGCTTCTGATTCGGGTGCCGCGACCACTACGATGTCCTCGAAGGCGCACGCCGGTTCGGCGCGCGCGAGCTCGATGACGGTCCGCTCGATTAGCGTGATGCCGCCCAGAAGGAGCGTCGCCTTGGGCTGGCCCATCCGCGCACTGCGGCCGCCCGCCAAAATGATCGCGCTGGCTGAGTTGACGACCGTGCTTTCGCGCCGTTCACTCACATCGCAAGCTTAGCAGACGCCTCGGGAAACTCCGGCGAGGATCGCGATATGAATGAAAGCGCTGCGAGGCGAGATCAGTAGGCTCTCACAGGAAATCCAGATGACAAAACATGTTGTCGTGGATCAGGCAGCACAAACTGCGCAGGACGCCCTTGCGCGCTGGATGAAGGCGCAGCAGCGGCCGAAGAGGATCCGGGCACCACTGCATCATCGCTCGCATTACTCACTGAATCGATCCTGCTCAAGGTCTGGTTTGAAGCCTGCGTCACGTTGCCCGAGACCTGCGTTTGGCTTCCGCAACCGAGGAGAGCCAGTCCTCCAATTGCCAGGACAAAGATCGCAATTGCCAGGACGAAGATCGGCAGCAACTGTCTTGTAATCATAAAAATGCCGTCTCCTACTGGAGAACACTCTATGCTCGGCGGCAGGCGGCGGCATCAAAGACCACGCCAGCGTTTGGTTATCGGAAGAACAAATAATGCAAATCGCTACTTATCTTTCGGCTGCCAGCGCAGCACTGGGCGGCGGGCGGCCTGCGCCTCGTCGACGCGCGAGAGCCCCAGCGTATGCGGCGCAGTGCGCACCATCTCGGGATCGCTCAGCGCCTCCGCGTAAATCTTCTCCATCGCGTCGACGAAGGTGTCTAGCGTCTCGCGAGTTTCGGTCTCGGTCGGCTCGATCATCAGCGCTCCATGCACGACCAGCGGGAAATAGATCGTCGGGGGATGGATTCCGAAATCCAGCAGGCGTTTGGCGATATCGAGCGTGTTCACGCCGGCGCGCTTTTCCAGGTCGTGCGTCAGCACGCACTCGTGCATCGACGGCTCCGTGGTCGCGCTGGGAAAATGCGGCTCCAGGCGCTTGCGCACGTAGTTAGCGGCCAGGATCGCGAAGCGGCTCGCCTCGGTCAGCCCATTGCCGCCGAGCGCGAGGATGAACGCGCAGGCCCGCACCAGCATCCCGAAATTGCCGTGAAACCCGCGAAGCCGCCCGATCGAATCGGGACGCTCGTAGTCAAAGCGCCAGACCTCGCCGTCGTTGCGCAAACGCGGCAGCGGCAGGAAGGGTTCGAGATGCTTCTTCACGGCGACCGGGCCTGCGCCCGGACCGCCGCCGCCGTGCGGAGTCGAAAAGGTCTTGTGCAAATTGAGCTGCACGACGTCGGCGCCCATGTGGCCCGGCTTGGCGACGCCTAAAAGCGCGTTCATGTTGGCGCCGTCCAGATAGAGCAACGCGCCGCGTTCGTGCAGCACGTCGGCGATCGCGGCAATCTCGGGCTCGAAAATTCCGAGCGTGTTGGGATTGGTCACCATCAGCGCCGCGACGTCGTCGCTTACGAGCCGGCGTATCTCGGCTGCCTCCAGAAAGCCGCGCCGATTCGACTTCGCGACCACGACCTCGAACCCGGCCAGCGTGCAACTCGCCGGATTGGTGCCGTGCGCGGTGTCGGGGATTATCACCTTGTGGCGCGCCGCGCCGCGCTTGCGATGGTACGCGCGCATCATCAGCAGTCCGGTAAGCTCGCCCTGCGCGCCGGCCGCCGGATGGAGCGACACGGCGTCCATCCCGGTTATCTCGGCGAGCGCCGCCTCCAGCCACGCCATCAGTTCGAGCGCGCCCGCGGCCAGATGCGCCGGGGTCATCGGATGGAGCGCGGCAAAGCCGGCGAGCGCTGCCATCTCGTCGTTGAGCACGGGGTTGTACTTCATCGTGCACGAGCCGAGCGGATAGAACTGGAGCGCCTGCCCGAAGTTGAGCTGCGAGAGGCGCAGAAAATGGCGCATCACCTGCGGCTCGCTGAGTTCCGGAAAGCCGGGGATGTCGTCGCGGCAAAGCTCCGCGCCCAAGATCGCGGCCGCGTCGGGTTCGCCGGCGGCGCGCGCTGTGACGTCGGCACCGGATCGTCCGGCCGCCGACTCCTCGAACAGCAGCGAGACGCTGCGGACGTCTGATGCGTTCGGCGCTCCCGTCGCGGCCGGCGCCGCTTGCGTCTCTTCGATATCGCGCGCGATATTGCCCGCCGTCGCCATCTTATCCTCCCCTCCCATCAACTGACCCCGGCAATCGCGCCGGCGAGCCGCTCGAACTCGGACTGAGTATTCATCTCAGTGACGCTGACCAGCAGCGCGTCGCCAAGCTCGGGCCAATAGCCGCCGAGCGCGATGCCGCCCAGGATTCCGGCGCGCTCCGCTCGCGCGAGCGCCGCGGCCGCGTCACCCGCGTTCACCACGAACTCGTTGAAGAACGGCGCGCCGAAGCGCGCACGTATCCCGGCGGTCGTGAGCGTCGCGGCTGCGCGATGCGCCAGCTCGACGTTGCGCGAGGCAAGTTCGCGCAACCCCCTGCCGCCCCATCATCGCCAGGTACACCGTTGCCGCGAGCGCGCACAGCGAATGGTTGGTGCAGATGTTCGAGGTCGCGCGCTCGCGCCGGATATGCTGCTCGCGCGTCGCCAGGGTCAGACACCATGCGCGCCGCCCGAAACGGTCGCGCGTCTCGCCCACCAGCCGCCCGGGCATCTGGCGCAGATGCGCCATCCGAGCCGCCATGAATCCGACTCCGGGACCACCGAACTGCGGCGCGAGGCCGAAGCTTTGTCCTTCGCCGACCGCGATGTCTGCGCCGAGCTCACCGGGCGATTTCAAAAGACCCAGCGCGAGCGGCTCTGCCGTGACCGAGATCGCAATAGCGCCCGCGCGTTTGGTCAGCGCGGCGGCCTCGCCCAGCGGCTCGACGATTCCGAACGCGTTGGGATAGCCGATAACGGCGCACAGCAGCCGATCGTCGGCAAGGCGCTCCAGGGCAGCAAGATCGATCGCACCGCTTTGCGAATCGAACGGCACTTCAACCAGTTCGAGATGCTCCAGCGCACTCAGATACGTCCGCACCGTGTCGCGATAGTCGGGCCATAGCGCACGCGAAAGCGCGACTCGCGTGCGCTTGGGCGTCACGCGATGCGCCATCAGGACCGCCTCGGCCGTCGCCGAAGCGCCGTCGTACATGCTGGCGTTGGCGACCTCCAGGCCGGTGAGCTGCGTAATCATCGTCTGGAATTCGAAAATCGCCTCGGTGGTGCCCTGGCTTGCCTCGGGCTGATACGGCGTATAGCTGGTCGCGAACTCGGCGCGGGCGGTTACCGCGCGCACGGCGGCCGGCACGTGATGGCGGTACGCGCCGAAGCCGAGGAAACTCGCAAAGGCGCTGGCGCCGGTGTTGCGCGCGGCCAGCGCTCCAAGCTCGGCGGCGATTTCGGCCTCGTTCTTCCCCGGCGCCAGGTCTATGGTTGCGCTCGCGCGCAGATTGGCCGGCACGTGCGCGATCAGATCGTCGAGTCCGCGCGCGCCGATCGTATCGAGCATCGCGCGGACGTCGGTTTCGGTATGTGCAAAGAATCTCATCGATTGAGTATGTTCTCCATAGTCATTTCGTCGCTATTACGGTACCAAGTAGTGTAACGTCTAATTACTAAGTTCCGGTACAATAGCTTGTCATCCTGAGCGAGCGTTGCGCGAGTCGAAGGACCCCGGATTCTCCCGAGAGAACGTTGCGCGCAAGGTCGGCGCGAGAAGACCCCGGGGTCCCTCGACTCGCAGACTCGCTCGGGATGACAGAAGCGGCCACAGGTGACCTAACCCCGGCCCCTTCCCTAAAGGGAAGGGAGTAAAACTGTTTCCCGTTATTGATGACTACTTCCAATTCCATCTACGCCGCTGGCGGCTTGCCGCGGCGGTAAAATGGCAACCCTGTCACTGCGGCGGCGACGCGGCGATTGCGAATCTCCACTTCAACCGACTCGAGTGCTCCTGCCGCCGCGTCGAGATACGCCATCCCCAGCGGCCGGTTGAAACTCGGCGCGAAGGTCCCGCTCGTCATCACGCCAACCTCGCGCTCGCCCACAAAAAGCTTGTAACCCTGGCGGGCCACGCTGCGCCCGTCCTCGGTACGGATTCCAACCAGCCGCCGCTTGAGCCCGTCGCGCTGCTGCGCGGCGAGCGCCGCTGCGCCAACGAACTCGCGCCCGAGCTTCACGAACGTATCGAGGCCCGCCTCCAGCGGCGAGGTCGCGCGGTCAAGCTCGTGGCCATAAAGCGGCAGCCCCGCTTCCATCCGGAGCGTGTCGCGCGCGCCAAGCCCGCAGGGCATCATCCCGGCCGATGCGCCGGCTTCAAGGATCGCGTTGAAGAGCGACTCGGCGGCGACGGCCGCGGTGAATAGCTCGAAGCCGTCCTCGCCGGTATAGCCGGTGCGCGCGACGACGCATCGGACGCCCGCGACCTCCGCCTCGATCACCGCGAAGCGGCGTATCGCTGCGAGCGGCACGCGGCAAAGCGGCTGCAAAATCGCCTGCGCTTGCGGGCCCTGCACCGCGACCAGCCCCGTCTCGTCACTGAGGTCGCGAAAGCCGGCGTCGTTCGCGCCGAGTTCGAGCAGCCATTCGCGATCTGCCGTGATATTCGAGGCGTTGACGCACAGCATGTAACGCGCGTCGTCGAGCCGGTAGACGATCAAGTCGTCGATAGTGCCGCCCTCGGGCGTGCACATCAACGTGTATTGTGCCCGGCCGACCTCCAGCCGCGCCGCCGAGTTGGTCATCGCGCGCTCGAGCAGCGCCAGCGCCGCTTTTCCGGTCAGCTCGAACTCGCCCATGTGCCCGAGGTCGAAGATCCCGGCGCGCGAGCGCACGGCGAGATGCTCGTCGATTATCCCCGCGTAGCTGACCGGCATCTCGAAGCCGCCGAACGGGGTCATCCGGGCGCCGAGCCGCCGATGCAACTCGAATAAAGTGGTGCGTCTCAGCGCTTCCATGTGCGTTGGGATTCTATCAAAGGGCGGTAAACCCAACGAGGCGGGGCGATGCACGTTCTCCCACAGCTTATCCGCCGTCGCTTTTGCGCTGCCGCGCGACGTGACGATTTGCTGCTCGCCGGATCGGTACTATCTGCCCGCCGGATCGGTACTATATGTAGCGAGGGCTAACACCGAAGACTGGAACCGAAAAACTGGCTCCCGGCACTATCATCAAGGATCCGTATCCGAATGTCCGCGATAATCATGGACGGGCGCGAACTCAGCCGCCGCCTGCGCCCCGAGCTCGAGCGTTACGCGCGAGAGATTAAGCAGCGCCAGCATCGCGCGCCGGCGCTGGCCGCCGTGCTGGTCGGCGACGATCCGGCCTCGCGCCAGTACGTCCGCAACAAGCGCCGCTTCGCCGAGGAACTGGGCTTCGAAAGCCGGATGCTCACGATGACCGCCGAGGAGGCGAGCACCGAGCGTCTGTTGGCAGAAGTTGCGCAGCTCAACGCCGATACGTCGGTGGCCGGGATCCTGCTGCAACTGCCGATACCGGACAAGGTCGACCGTTACAGGCTGTTCGACGCGATCGATCCCGCCAAGGACGTCGACGCAGTGGGTGCGGTCAACGTGAGCGGTTTTTATCGCGCGCAGTTGGGCCGGTTCATCCCATGCACTCCGCGCGGCGTGCTGACACTGCTCAACTACTACGGCGTGCCGGTGGACGGTGCGCGCACGGCGGTTATCGGGCGCAGCGATATCGCGGGCAAGCCCCTGGCGCTCATCCTGGGCGGCCGGATGTGCAACGCGACCGTGACCTGGTGCCATCGCCACACCCGCGACCTTGCCGTCATCTGTCGCGAGGCCGATATCGTGGTCTCCTGCGCGGGCGCCGACACCGACCGGCCGTTCCTGATAACCGCGGACATGATCAAGCCGGGCGCGTGCGTGATCGACGTGGGCTTCCGCCGCGCGGGGCCGGGCAAATTCGTCGGCGACGTCGACTTCGATCGAGTCAAGGACATCGCCGGATGGGTGACGCTTAATCCTGGCGGCACCGGCCCGATGACGGTGCTCGCGCTGATGCAGAACCTGATCGACGCCGCGCGCTACAACCTGGGGCTCGAGCGTGCCGCTTATCCTTTTGATTACGCCACAATTTAAAAGCCTTGACGGCGGATCTGGCCCGCTTGCTCAGTTTGCGTCTAAACTGCCCAGCTAATAGGAGCAGCTCTCAGATATAAACGATGGGAACACAATCCGGCAGCGAAGGCCCGGCTGGAAATAAGCGCACTCACGCCGACGGGTCAAATGGCGGCGGCAAACGCACCCTGACCGACGTCATCATCGGACCGCCGCGCGACGTTCGCGATCCCGGAATCTTCCATAGCCTTTCCTTGGTCGCGTTTCTGGCCTGGGTCGGCCTCGGCTCCGACGGACTGAGTTCGTCGTGTTACGGTCCCGAGGAGGCTTTCCTCGCGCTCGGCCACGACCAGTACCTGGCGGTGTTCCTGGCCGTGATGACGGCGCTGACCGTCTTCATCATCTCGGCCTCGTACTCGCAAACGATCGACTTGTTTCCGTCGGGCGGCGGCGGCTACCTGGTGGCAACCAAGCTGCTCGGGCCGTATCCGGGACTGATCTCGGGGTGTGCGCTGGTGGTCGACTACGTTTTGACGATCGCGATCTCGATCGCGAGCGGCGCCGACGCCATTTTCAGCTTCCTGCCGACCAACTGGCTGTGGCTGAAATTCTGGCTCTCCCTGGTGGTGGTCGTGCTGATGGTCGGGATGAACCTGCGCGGAGTCAAGGAATCGGTGCTTTCGCTGTTGCCGATCTTCCTCGCATTCGTGGTGATGCACGCATGGCTGGTCGGCTATGCGCTGCTGGTCAGGAGCCCGGAGCTGCCGACGATCACCCGCGACGCCATCAACCAGGTGCATACCGGCATCAGCACCATCGGCGTACTGGGGCTGGCGATCGTCTTTTTTCGTGCCTACAGCATGGGCGCCGGCACGTATACCGGAATCGAGGCGGTCAGCAACGGTCTGCCGATCCTGCGAGAACCGCGCACGCAGACAGGCAAGCGCACGATGCTCTACATGGCGATCTCGCTGGCGGGATTGGCCGGCGGCATCCTGGTCTGTTACCTGCTCTTCAACGTCGCCCCGGTGCACGGCCAGACGCTCAACGCGGTGCTGTTCGAGCGGGTGGCCAACAACTGGAAACTGCTTGGCCTGGGAGTCGGAGTGCCGATCGTCACCTTCACCCTCATCACCGAAGGCGCATTGCTGTTCGTGGCCGCGCAAACCGGCTTCATCGACGGGCCGCGCGTGCTGGCAACGATGGCGGTGGACCGCTGGCTGCCGCGCCGCTTCTCGCAGCTCAGCTCCCGCCTGGTGACCCAGGACGGGGTGTTCGCGATGGGCCTCGCCGCGATCGCGATCCTGGTGTTCACGCACGCGCGAGTCAGTTTGCTGGTCGTGCTCTATGCGATCAACGTGTTTGTCACGTTCACGCTCTCGCAGCTCGGGATGAGCGTGCACTGGTGGCAAGAACGCGCGCGCGAGCCAAACTGGCGGCGCAAGCTCGCGATTAATGGCGTCGGATGCTTGTTCACGGCGCTCATCCTGATGCTCACGGTAACGCTGAAGTTCGACGAGGGCGGCTGGGTGACGATCGTGATAACCGGCGCGCTGGTCGCGCTGTGCTACATGGTGCGCCACCACTATCAATACATCAGCGATGCGATCGCGCAGCTCGAAGCCGACATCCTGCCCGAGCTCTTCGCGGCCAAGGAAAGTCCGCCCGAAAAATACGATCGCACCGCGCCGACCGCGGCGATCCTGGTTAACGGGTTCAACGGCCTGGGGCTGGCCACCCTGCTGACGCTACGCCGGCTGTTTCGCGATCAGTACCGCAACGTGATTTTCATCGGCGTGGGCGAAGTCGAATCGTCGCGGATGAGGGGTCCCGAGGAGGTGAAGCAGCTCGAACAACAGGTGGCCGACGACCTGAGCGAATACTGCCGCTTCGCCACCGACCTGGGTCTGCATTCCGAGCTGCGCGTCAGTATCGGCCCCGACGTCGTTTTGGAGCTGCGCAAGCTCTGCCTGGACGTCGCGCACGAATTCCCGCAGGCCGTGTTTTTCGCCGGCAAACTCATCTTCGAAGCTGAACTGGAAGGTTTCATCAGCCGCTTCCTGCACAACCACACCGCGCTCGAGTTGCAGAACTGGCTGCAGGTGCACGGGCTGAGCCTGGTGATCCTGCCGGTGCGCGTGCTGCCAGCGGCGCCGGCCTCGCGGAGCGACACCGGGATCGTCCGGTCGCAAGTGGCCTAGCGAGCGCGCGATGCGGCAGGCGCGGCCGCGCCTGCCGCATTCCGCACTCCGCCGCGCGGGAGGGGGGACGCCGCCGCTTTGCGGCGGCGTCCCCGCCCGCGCTCGCGCCTCGGCGCATCGCAGCACAGGAGCGGCCCTGCGCCTTCGGCGCACGGCCGCTCCTGTGCTGCCGATGCAGAGCGCCGCCTCCGCGCGCGTGCGCGCGCGGGGGCGGCACTCCGCGGCGTGCGGGGTTGCGAAGCGCGCGCGCCGCTTGCTACAGCAACTTTGTCGCATCAGCGCGCCTTCGCCCGGAGACTATTCGATGGCTTCAGGTCAGTTCCGACACGTGCTCGACGGTTACAAGGTCCTCGATTTCACCCAGTTCGTCGCCGGGCCGACCGTGACGCGGCTGATGGCCACGATGGGCGCCGAGGTAATCAAGGTCGAACTCGCGCCCGACGGCGACCGCGCGCGCCTCATCCCCTACGTGCGCGATAACCGCAGCGCCTACTACGTCCAGCACAACCTGGGCAAGATGAGTCTCTGCCTCGACGCGCGCCATGCCGAGGGCGTCGCGATCCTGCGCGAACTGGTCAAGCGGGTCGACGTGCTGGTCGAGAACTTCGCGCCCGGCGCGATCACACGCCTGGGTTTCGGCTATCCCGAAGTGAGCAAACTCAATCCGCGTATCGTGATGTGCTCGGTGTCGACGTTCGGCCAGACCGGACCGCTCGCCGAGGACCCGGGCTTCGACCTGATCGGCCAAGCCTACGCTGGCATCACCGGCCTCATCGGCGAAAAGGACGGGCCGCCGGTAATTCCACTTATGGCGATCGGCGACGTCAGCACGGGCGTGCACGGGATGGGCGCGATCGCGTGCGCGCTGCTCCATCGCGAGCGCTCCGGCGCCGGTCAGTACATCGACGTCTCGCTGCTCGACTCCTACTTCGGCTACCAGGACATGGGCGTCGAGTTGTTGACGGCGAGTGGCGGCGCCGCGCGGGTCGAACGCTCCGGCCGCTACTATCCGGGGCTCAGCCCGTGCGGAGTTTTCAAGGGCCGGAAGATTTACTTCATCATCATGGCCTGGATGGATCGCCATTGGGCGCAGTTTTGCGAGGCGATGGGCCATCCGGAACTCGCGCGCGATCCGCGCTTTGCCGATCTCGCGGCGCGGGTCAAAAATCGCGACGCGGTGACGGAAGTCGTCGAGGGCTGGCTGGCCTCGATGCCCGACGATGACAAATCGCTGGCAGTAATGCGCGCGGCGCGCATCCCGGTCGCGCCGATTCGTCCGCTCGAGGAGGCGATGAACCATCCGCACCTGCGCGAGCGCGGCACCGTGGCGGACGTGCACGACCAGGTGCTGGGCGACATCAAGGTTCCCGGCTTCCCGATCCGGTTCTCGGAATTTCCGAGCCCGACGAACATGCAAGCGCCGCTGCTCGGTGAGCACAACGAGTTGATCCTGCGCAAGTATCTAGGCTATCAGGACGAGCAAATCGCGGCGCTCAAGACCGACCGCGTGCTGATCAGCAGGCCGTACTGAAACCGTGTCTGAGCCCTCGCCGTGGCCAAGCGATCGACCCCCTCACCCTGACCCTCTCCCCCGCGGACGGGGGCGAGGGCATAAGAAAGACAGGGGGGTACTCCCCTCCTTCTGAGCCTCGCCCACTTGCCGTCGAAGATCGTTTCTTTTCTAAGCCGCTTTTCTTCTGACCCCCTCGCCAACATGCTGCCTGAGGTCGTTCCCTTCTAACGCTGCTTTGTTGCTGAGCCCTCGCCCACATCATATGTGGGAGAGGGTGTGGGTGAGGGTCCCATTCGCGACGCGACTATTGCCCTGCGTCGCGAGGTCTCTTTGAAACCTCAGGCCTGCGGCGGCAGCCCGTGAAGCCGCATCAGATCGCGCACGCCGTCCTCGGTTGCGACCTCCGGACTCCATCCGAGAATCGCACGACAGCGCGCGAGATCGGCCAGCGTGTCGCGCGGCTCGCCCGGCCGCGGCGCGACGTTGACGCGCGGTCCGCCGATCAGCTCCGCAATTCGGTTGACGCTGAGCGCATCTCCGCGCCCGACATTGATCGCGCTGCCGTCCTCGAGCGCGCAGTCCATCGCCGCCAGGTTCGCGCGCACCACGTCGCGCACGTGGGTGAAATCGCGCCGCTGCTCGCCGTCGCCGCGAATCTGAAGCGGCCGCCCCTCGCGCCGCGCGCGCAGGAAAGCTCCGATAACCGTCGCGTACGCACCCTCCAGGTCCATCCGGGGGCCGTACACGCTGAAGTACCGCAGCGAGAGCGCGCCCAACCCGTACAGCCGATGGAACATCCGCACGTATTCCTCCGCCATCAGCTTTTGCAACGCATAGGGGCTGAGCGGATTCGGCGTCATCGTCTCGCGAAGCGCCAATCGCGGACTGCTCGCCTGGCTGTTCTTCCGACTGCTCTCCCGCCTGCTCGCCATAAACCGACGACGACCCCGAGTAGACCACGCGCCGCACGCCCGCCGCGCGCGCCGCCATCAGCACGTTGAGCGTGCCGACCACGTTGACCAGATGAGTCTCGACCGGCCGTTCGATCGAGAGCCCGACGCGCGGCAGCGCCGCCGTATGAAAGACGCAATCGACGCCGGCGAAGGCTGGTTCGATCGCCGCAGGCTCGCGGATATCGGCCTCGACCAGCTCAGCGCGTGGGTTGAGGTTTTTGCGATTGCCGGTCAAAAAATTGTCGAGCACGCGCACGGCAAGTCCGCGTTCGAGCAGCGCGTCGGCCAGATGCGACCCGATGAAGCCGCCGCCGCCCGTGACCAACACGATACGTCCCGCGCCTGGTGTGCGAAAATCATTCGACATCGCCTAAAATCCTAACCGGATCCCGGCCGCAACACGATGGTCGCGCGCGATGCGGCCGTTGCTAACGCGAGGAACATGATGCCCCAGCACTTCGACTCATCTTTTCATCCGCGCACGAGCTGCCCGCTGCGGATGCCCAGATCTTCCCGATCGTACATCGCCGCCGTCTGCGCCCCGGCGATCTTCGCTGCGGCGGCTTTGCTCGTAGCCGTAGCGGCCGCCTGCGCCGCCGACACGATGGCTGGCGGGGCGGGCGCGGTCCGCTACTTCATGCCTGACGCAGCCGCCTCGAAGATCGTGACGGTGACGAGCAGCGCCACGGCCGCTCCCTTAAGCGTCGTCATACTCACCGAGGCGGTCGCAGTGAAGGAGACCGGGCCCAAGCCGACCATCGAACACTTCGGCGAAGTCTACGCATTCTCGCCCAGCTTCATCGCGGTTCATCGCGACGAGCCAACCAGGATAACGCTGTGGAACCTACAGCCCGACGACGATCACGATTTCATGCTCGAGGATCGTCCCGGCCACGCACTGATGCATCTGCGGCTCGTGCCGCTCTCGCAGACCTCGTACGTCTATACGTTCCATCGCGAGGGTCTCTTCGATTTTCGATGCGCCGTGCATCAGCCAGAGATGAATGGCCAGATCCTGGTGCTGCCGCCGCGCTGAGTAAGGCGTCAGGCGGTGGTCAGCTACAACTTTGAGGAGCGGGTCGTCGCCGTCACGGAGCGATCGCCGTCGGCGCGGTGCCGGGAGTGAGCGAATTGATTGGCGGCGCTTCGGCCTTAACCTTCACGTCGTAAGTAACCTTCTCGCCGTCCGCGAGCGTCGCGTCGATCTTCCAACTTCCGCCTTCGGTGCCGAGCAGTACGATGTCGCCCGAGGGTTGTGGTTCGATGCTGAGCGCATTGGGATTTTTGCCCGCCTTCGAGTCGGTCTTGGCGCCTTTTTCGAGGCCGCTGATGGTGTAGGTCTCGCCCTTGCTGATCGTCACCGGGATGACGCGGCGTTTCGCTGCTTGTTTGGACTTTTTGGCGTGCCTGGCTTCCTTGGTAGCCTGAGCGCTGGGCTCGGGGCTATTCTGCGGCCGCGCAGCCGCAGTCATCGTTAGCAGTCCCAGTACGGTCGTAGCGACTGCTATCAGCTTGCGAAGACTACGCAGATTGCGCCGATTGCGGCCACGGCCCGCGGTCGCCATCTCTAACTTCAACTCGATCATGGTCTGTCTCGCCCTCCCCCCGTTCGGCGTCGAAGCGCTTCCCCGTCCGAAACCTTAAGAGGCTGTAGAAGCCTCCGCAAGCCCCCGCCAAAATAGCAGTGCGCTGGTGGCGGTGCTCACCGGACGGCCGCTGAATGCGCGCCCGCCGACAGCATCTCGCAGATCTTCTGCGCGATAAGTTCCCCCGCCAGCCGATGGCCGTCGGCGTTCCAATGCCCCACTCCCAACTTGGTGCTCTTGAAGCCGGCCAGGAACACATGATGCTCGTCGGCGTAGGCCTGCATCGGCGCCGCCAGATTCAGCACCTCGAAACCCTCGCGCTCGCCGAGCGCCTTGATCCGCTGGTCGGGATAGAAAATGTCGGTCGAGCCGTAAGTCTGCAGGTAGTAGCCGCGCACGCTCGGCGCTGGATAGATCTGCGGCGGATTAGCGAGCGTCACCACCAGCAGCGGCACGTGATGCGCCGCCGTCTCGCGCGCCATCATCGTGATGATTCCCTCGGTGACCCGCCACGCATCCTCCCATACCGGTGTCACCGGCGGCCGGTAGATATTGTCCTCGATTCCCTCCTCGTGCATGAGCGTCGCCGGCTGCTGTTCGGCAACCGGCATGAAGCCGCCGTTACTTGCACGCCCTTCGGGCTTGGGGGCACGCCCTCCGACCTCGGGTGCGCGCGCCGCGGGCGTGGACACGCCGGCTGACCGGCGCCGGGCTTCCCTCGCTTTTATTTTCGATCGGATATCGCTCTTGGCGTCGCCGATCAGGTTGAGCACCTGCGAGTGGCGCGACTCGAACCGCATCATGCACGACAGATAAAACCATCGCGAACGCTCGAACGGCCCGCCCAGCGTCAGCTTGCCGTCCTCGAAGACGTAGAACGGGCGGCACCTGTCGCTCTCCAGCACCGTCGAGTTGTTGCGCAGATCGTTGCCCGAAAAAAACGCCAGCACCACGAGGTCGGGCGAATACTGCCAGACATGCCGGCGCAGCGTGATCAACTCCTGCGCCGTACCGTAGGCGTCGGTCCCGAAGTTCATCACCTGGATTTTTCTGCGCACCCACCCCCTTGCATCCGCCGAGCGCGCGCTCGGCCACCGCGCAAAAGGTCTGCTCGTAGGCGACCTGCGGCGCCTCGGTGAAAGAGTCGCCGACAACAGCTACGCGCAGCGTGTCCGCAGGCTTGGCGATCGACCATTGCGGACCGCGAAAGCCCGCGCGGTTGACGCTAACGAAGCCGGCACCCTCCTCACGCTGCCATCCGGATGCGCCCGGTTTGAGGCCCCATCCGCGATATGCGTCGAACGTATAAAGGCTGGCCTTGGCGAGGCCGCTAACGCGCACGGCGACTTCGGCGACCAGAAATGCGATCGCCACACCCGCCAGAACCAGCGCGAGATTGGCGGCAACGCGCTTTTTCCGGATCACCGGCCTAGAACAGGGTGTAGATGAAAGGGGCGACGGTGGAGAATTCGGCGATCGCGATCAGCACGCTAAGCACCAGCAACGTGCCGATAAGCGGCACCAGCCAGAACTTCTTGCGCTCGCTCGCAAACCCCCACAGGTCTTTCAACAAATCCAACATCAGTACGCTTTCTCCGTCAAGCGATACGACCGGGGGCTCATCCGACGCACAAGCACAAAGACGACTCCGAACGGGAGAGAATAAGGCTTAACGCGGAGAACATAAAAAACATCCGAGTCGCGGTCAGTATAGCTGGGGCGCCCCCGAAACCCGAGCACCAGCGCTGAATACGCCTCACCGATGGAACGGATTCAGAACGGCTTCTCCATGCCTTGCGGCGGGCGCGGCGGGCTCGGCACCCGGTAGGTCTCGACCTTGGGGTCGAAGCCGCGTTTCATCCGGTCGCGGCCGAAAACCCACATCACGAAGCTGAATGGCGTGATCACGATCATGAAGATCAGGGTCAGGATGACTCGCGTGTTGAACCATCCGAGCGCATGACCGAGCCGCGTCCACCCTCGATGGAGCAGCGTCAGGCTCCGTGGCCATAAAAGCGCGGGCAGCCATAGCACTGCGGCAAGGACCCACGGCCATTGCGCCGGCGTATGATGGCGCAGCAGGGGCAGCACGCCAAAGAGCCCCGCGAACAGCGCGCCTAACATCAGTCCGAAATTGCGCAGCTCCGCTTTCGGTAGCTGCCCCGCTGCCCTGAGCTCCATCGCCGGCCGTCAGTCCAACTCGAACTCGCGCTTCCAGCTCTCGTCGCGCGGGCGCTCGGGCTGTTCGCTCTTGGTGAGGACGAAATCTCCGACCACCAGCGCATCCATCTCGGTGCGCATGAAACATCGGTACGCATCCTCGGGCGTGCACACAATCGGCTCGCCGCGCACGTTGAACGAGGTGTTGACCAGCACGGCGCATCCGGTCCGCGCGGCAAAGCGCTCGATAAGCCGATGGAACCGCGGATTGGTGCGCGCGTCGACGCTTTGGATACGCGCCGAGTAATCGACGTGGGTGACGGCCGGGATGCTCGAGCGCGGCACGTTGAGCTTGTCGATACCGAACAGCTTGTGCTGCTCGTCGGTCATCGGTTGCCGCAGTTCCTCGCGCACCTTGGCGACCAGTCCCATGTAGGGACTCGGGCGATCGAGGTCGAAATATTCCTCGAGGCGCTCGATCAGCACCGCGGGCGCGAACGGCCGGAACGATTCGCGATACTTGATCTTGAGATTCATCACGGATTGCATTTTAGCGTTGCGCGGGTCGCCCAGGATCGAACGGTTGCCGAGCGCGCGCGGCCCGAACTCCATCCGCCCCTGGAACCATCCGACCACCGCACCCTCGGCCAGCATCACGGCGACCAATTCCAGCAACTCGGCCTCGGACAGGCACTCGTAACGCGCGCCCGCGCGATCGAGCGCGTCCTTGATCTCGGCCTCGTCGAAGCTCGGGCCCAGAAACGAGCCGTGCATCAGATCGTCGCCGTCGACCTCGCGCGGCGCACCGCCATAGAGATGCCATCCGGCGAGTGCCGCGCCGATCGCGCCGCCGGCGTCGCCCGCGGCCGGCTGGATCCAGATGTCGCGAAAAGTTCCCTCACGCAACAGCCGGCCGTTGGCGACGCAGTTGAGCGCCACGCCGCCCGCCAGGCAGAGGTAGTCGGCGTCGAGCTCGCGCCGCGCCGTCAGCGCCAGGCGCGAGACCACGTCCTCGGTCACTTTCTGTATCGACGCCGCCAGGTCCATCTCGCGCTGCGTCAGCGGCGATTCGGGCTTGCGCGGAGGTCCGCCGAAGAGTGCGGCGAAACGCTCGTTGGTCATCGTCAGGCCCGTGACGTAGTTGAAATATTCGGTGTTGAGGCGGAACGTGCCGTCGGGTTTGACGTCGATCAGTTGGTCGAGGATCGCGCCGGCGTAGCGCGGCTCCCCATATGGCGCAAGGCCCATCAGCTTGTACTCGCCCGAGTTCACCCGGAAGCCGGTGTAGTAGGTGAAGGCCGAATAGAGCAGGCCGAGCGAGTGCGGAAAATCGATCTGCCACTGCGGCGTGAGGTTATTGCTCTCGCCCAGCCACACCGAGGTCGTCGCCCATTCGCCGACGCCGTCGAGGCAGAGCACGGCCGCGCGCCAAAATGGGCTCGCGAAAAAGGCCGAGGCGGCGTGCGCCTGATGATGCTCGGTGAAGAGCAGCGGCGGAAGATCATCGAGCTTACCGCCGTCGAGCGAGGCGAGTTCGCGTTTGAGCGCCGAGCGCAGGTTGAGTTTTTCCTTCAGCCAAATCGGCATCGCGGTCAGAAACGAGCCGAGCCCGCGCGGCGCGTAGCCCAGGTAGGTCTCCATCATGCGCTCGAACTTCACCCAGGGCTTGTCGTAGAAGACGATCGAGTCGAGGTCCTCGAGCCTGAGACCGGCCGAACCGACACACCAGGCGACGGCGTGACGGGGAAAACTCGCGTCGTGCTTTTTGCGCGTGAAGCGCTCCTCCTGCGCGGCGGCGACGATTTCGCCATCGCACACAAGCGCAGCCGCGCTATCGTGATAATAGGCGGAGATGCCGAGGATTCGTTTTGCCATCGTTTCGCGTTGATGAGGCAACGTAAGGGCTAGTCCGGCGCACGTTAGGGCGCCGTTTCGCTCTTGCTTGACAGAACAGGCTACACGAACTTGGCTTTCGGCCAAACGGGGGCGCCAGCACGCGGGAATCGGCGATTGCGCGCGGCGTGTGCAGGGCTTAGATTGGAAGTAGCGTAACGGCTGACGCGAGTCGCAAGGCTTGCTCCAAAGATTGGGGGCGAACCGGGTTCGACGGAAACAAGAAAGCCGTGGTCGCACGCCGGGGTGCTGTTATCCCGTTAAACAAACAGACTGCGAAATTTACCCGCAGACAATAACGGTTACGCTCTGGCGGCCTAAGGGCCGCTAGCGTCCCGCCGCTGCTCGCCCATGACAGCGGGCCGGGGCGTCATTTAGTGGGCTAGGGAAACGCCGTCGGCCACTTGGGCGCACTCCCGAAACACAAAGTGGCTGGTCGCCTCACAGCCCGTCCGCGGGCGATGAGGCGGCGAGATTAAATCGCGGAATAAGCGTGTAGTGGCCACCGCTCGGCGGTTTTCGGACGGGGGTTCAATTCCCCCCGCCTCCACCATCTTCTCTTGCCCTTTAGACCTCGCCGGGCCTCCTCTTGGGGGCCGGCCTCATCTCTTGATCAAAAGGGCGACTGTCATTGTGGGAGCGTGCCGTCGCGCCAAGGATCCGATGCTTCGCCAAATTCCGGTCGTCGTGGTTTCCGGAAACCCGCCATCCGGCGAACCGCCTAACGGAATCAACGCTTATCTGCAAAAATCCGTGAGATTTGATCGCTTAATTGCGATTGTCGATCTCGCTGCTAGCAGTTGAGACTATCCTCAGACCGCTTGCGGCAAGACCAAAGGGACCAACTCCGATGGGAGAGCGCGCATGCCCCGGAGCAGCCCCCGCGGCGGACTACAAAGTTTGGCGCTTTCGCTAACACCTCCGGCAGCACCGAAGGGAAGCTACCTCGGAGCTATATGTCCCGGATCGGCCAAAAAATTGGTCCATGAGTTGATTCCGCTATGCCTTGGATCCGAACCAGCGACGAGGCAGGCGCACCGAGAAAATCGTGCCGGAATCTTGAGTCGCAGCCCGACTTTCGACCGAGCCGTCGCGCTTGACAGAAAGGAGGCTCGCCAGTGCTGGGGGTCGAGGCCAGGCCAGCGAGCCTCGGGTCGGCCGGTACGCCATCTTGGGGGAAGCGGCGCTCAGCCATTTCGAGAGCTACGCCGATGCCGCAGTTAAGTCCAACACAACCTGCGCGGGTGTGAGAGCGTGCACGGGGCATTGATGATCGGGTTGGGCGTCCAGATTGCACCTGCGCGTTTTACTATCGGAAGTGTGAACCTTACACAGAGAAGAAAAGAAGCGGAGCGCAGAGCCAAGGCCGAAGCCAAACGCGAGCGTCGCGAAGCTCGGCGCCGCGGGTCAGGTGTATGGGGGTGACGGGCCTCGCCGGGGCTCCTCTTGGGGGCCGGCCTCATCTCTTGATCAAAAGGGCGACTCTCAGTGTGGGAGCGCTCCGAGCGTTCTAGAAAAACGCGGGAGTGATCCAATTAGCGATAACGGTAAATCACGGCGATCCGCACAACGTGCCATTGATCTCGTCTCCGGTTTAGCGAAGCCGGCCATAGGCCCGTTGCTCTAAGGTCCCCTTCGATTGTTGCAATGTTGCTCGCGAAGGTTCCGGCTACGAAGAATCGTAAAATTACGATTCTTCGCCAGTCGTGCTCCCAGAGAACAGGATACGCATCTTCCACGATTTTGTCTTCGGCGAACCTGCACACCCAGCAGTATCACTTATCGAATCTAAGGTCCGTGCTCGCGGTGACCAGGGAATGCGGTTCAACGAGTGGAGGGAGCCGTGGTATGCGAACTGCTTGTCATGCGAACTCGTCGGAAGGCGCCGGATCTTTCACCTGTGACAATCGAGCGCACAACCTTAGAGCCGTCACTTTTCACGCCTATTAAATCGAAATAGGGCCCCTTAATCGAGGGACTTTCAATCTGAAATCTAGGAGAGGTTCAGATGCCCGACATTCTAGCGGCACGCTTGCGAGCATCGGACGCGGTGCCGCGGTTGCCGAGATCGGGAGAATCAGGCTGTCGGGCCCTCTCGCGTGGATAACGTGGGTAGGCGTGCACATCTTCTATCTTATCGGTTTCCGCAACCGCGTCATCGTTATGGCCGAGTGGGCTTGGCTCTATCTGTGGAACGAGCGCAGCGCGAGGCTCATCACCGGAGATGTCGAACCGCTGCTCGATCGCGGCCGGCGCGAGGCCGCAGCAGATCGGTCCGAGCGAGACGATCAGAAAAGCAGGAATCGGAGTGAGGGTAGTTCCGTGAACCCTGACTCGTACTCGTTGGGACTATTGTGCGAACATTTTTCACGCCCTTGCGATGAAGGTTCAAGATCCGCGAATAACGGCCATCAAACTATCGCCAAAGAAATAAGGGGAACCAATTATGTCGACGGTAGCAGAAGGCCTTGTTAAGACGCTGATCGAGGCCGGAGTCAAGCGAATCTATGGAATAGTCGGCGATTCGCTCAATGGGATAAGCGACGAGATACGCCGACAGAAAACCATCGAATGGGTTCACGTCCGCCACGAGGAAGTGGCGGCCTTTGCCGCGGGCGCCGACGCGCACGTTACCGGCGAGCTTGCCGTCTGCGCCGGCAGTTGCGGTCCTGGCAACCTTCATCTCATCAACGGGCTCTTCGATTGCCATCGAAGCGCCGTGCCGGTTCTCGCAATTGCGGCACACATTCCAAGCGCCGAGATCGGCTCCGACTATTTCCAGGAGACGCATCCTGAATTTTTGTTTAAGGGATGCAGTTACTACTGTCAGTTGGTCTCGACTCCTGCCCAGATGCCGCGTGCATTGGAGACCGCGATTACTACCGCAATCGCTCGACGCGGAGTCGCCGTGATCGTTCTGTCCGGCGACATTGCGCTCCAGTCAGGAGAGCATCTGAGCGCCCCCGCTGCCTATCAAAAGCCTGCGCGGCCTTTGATCCGGCCATCGGACGGAGATCTCGACCGGCTCGCGGAACTGCTGAACGAATCCAATCGCGTCAGTTTATTATGTGGTAGCGGCTGCGCCGGTGCTCACGCCGAATTGCTGAAACTCGGCGAGACGCTCAAGGCGCCGATGGTGCACGCGCTGCGCGGCAAGGAATACGTCGAGTACGACAACCCTTATGACGTTGGGATGACCGGACTGATCGGGTTCGCTTCCGGTTATTACGCGATGCTCGGCTGCGATGTCCTTGTGATGCTGGGTACCGATTTCCCTTACCGGCAGTTCTATCCAACCGAGGCAAAGATCGTGCAGGTAGACATTCGTGGCGAAAAACTCGGTAATCGTGCGTCGCTCGACGATGGGACTGGTCGGGGATGTCAAGAGCACGATCGTAGCGCTGCTTCCGCGCCTGCGCGAGAAGAGCGATCGCACCTTTCTCGACAAGGCGCTTCGTCACTATCAAGCCTCACGCAAAGAATTGGACGATCTCGCGACGGGCCATGCCGGGCACAAGCCGATTCATCCACAGTATCTGACCAGGATGCTGAGCGACGCTGCAGCGGACGACGCGATCTTCACCTGCGACGTCGGTACGCCCTCGGTCTGGGCGGCGCGCTATCTCAAGATGAACGGCAAGCGACGCTTGCTCGGTTCCTTCAATCACGGCTCGATGGCGAATGCGATGCCACAGGCGATCGGCGCGCAAGCGGCCTTTCCCGGCCGCCAGGTGATCTCGCTCTCGGGTGACGGCGGGTTCACGATGCTGATGGGCGATCTGCTGACACTCACGCAGATGGAGGTGCCGGTAAAGGTGGTCGTCTTCCACAATGGCAAGCTTGGCTTTGTCGATCTGGAACAGAAAACGGCGGGCTATCTGCCGACCGGGGTCGATCTCAAGAATCCCGACTTCGCGAAGATGGCGGAGGCGGTAGGCATTCTCGGGATCCATGTCGAAGATCCGGCCGATCTGGAACAGGCGGTTTCTCTGGCGCTCGCTCATCGCGGTCCGGCCCTGCTTGATGTGATGACCAATCCGCAGGAGCTGGCGATGCCACCCAAGATCACGTTCGAGGAGGCATACGGTTTCGGCCTGTTCGCGCTCAAGGCCGTGCTTAGCGGAAACGGGGGCGAGCTGGTCGCGCTAGCCAAAACGAACCTTTTCCGGTGAGCAACGATCGCCGATGAGATGCACACGTCTGGAATTGAGGAGAAGACGCCAGCAGGAGGCTCTCATGAAGATAGTTGTTCTCGATAGTCACGCGTTGAATCCGGGCGACTTGAGTTGGGAGGCGCTGCGCGCGATTGGCGAGCTGCAAGTCTTTGACCGTACCGCGGACGATCAGATCGTAGAGCGCGCTCGCGACGCCGAAATCGTGCTGACGACCAGGACTCATGTGCCTGCGCAAATCTTGCCGCAGCTAAAAAAGACTCGTTATATCGGCGTATTGTTCACCGGGTACGACGTCGTCGATGTGAAGGCAGCGCGCGAGCTCAAGATTACCGTCACAAATGTCCCTACCTACGCTACGGCCTCCACAGCTGAATTCACCTTTGCGCTGCTTCTGGAGCTGTGCCATCACGTCGGCCTTCACACCGACGCGACTCGCGCCGGAGCGTGGTCGCGGTCTATCGACTTCACCTTCTGGAAAACGCCACTGGTCGAGATGGCGGGCAAGACGCTCGGAATAATAGGCCTTGGTCGGATCGGCCAACGCGTTGCCGAGATCGCACTGGCGTTCGAAATGCGCGTCATTGCAGCCGATGAGATCAGAAGCTCGGTTCCCGACTGGCCCAACTTTCGATGGTATGAAGTCGATGAACTGCTGCCGCAAGCCGATGTTGTGAGTCTGCACTGCCCGCTGCTCCCGCAAACCCAGGGGATTATCAACGCAAAATCCCTGGCTCTGATGAAACCGAGCGCCTTTCTCATCAATGCGTCGCGTGGTGGGCTGGTTGTAGAGCAGGACCTGGCGGATGCGCTCAACAACGGGCGTCTGGCGGGCGCCGCGGTTGATGTACTTTCGAGCGAACCGCCCTCTCCCGACAATCCGCTTTTGCGTGCGAAGAATTGCATCGTAACACCGCACATCGCGTGGGCAACGAAGGAAGCGCGAACGCGGCTACTCAACACGGCAATCGCCAACGTGCGTGCGTTTTTGGAGGGCCATCCGGTCAACCTCGTAAATTGAATAGTTTCAGTATCTATCGCGCAACAGCGAGAGACGTCGTGAAGCTAGCTAAGACCGATATTTTCCGCTGATGGCGATAACTCTGATTTAGATTAATTCATAAACCGTAGACGTCGGAGAAGGAGCAAATCAATGAGTACTACACTCCGCGGTATATCTCTGTTGCGCGACCCGCGCCTGAACAAGTCGACTGCGTTCACTGAGTCCGAACGCGAGGCCCTCGGACTTGTTGGTCTCGTGCCTGAGGGAATCGACAGCGAGGACACTCAGATCCAGCGAGTACTCCTTCAATTAGGACAAAAGCCGACCGACCTCGAAAAGTACATTTTCTTGTCGCAACTCCAGGACGCGGACGAGACACTTTTTTACCGCCTGCTCATGTCGGATCCCGCGCATTTCCTGCCGCTCGTATACACGCCGACGGTCGGCGAGGCCTGCCTGCAGTTTGGCCACATCATCCGCCGTTCCAAGGGTCTATACGTTTCAATCAAGCGGAAGGGACGCGTCCGAGAGATTCTTCGAAATTGGCCGGAACGCGACATTCGCTTCATGGTGGTTACCAGTGGCCAGCGAATTCTTGGACTTGGCGACCTCGGCGCCAACGGCATGGGCATCCCGATCGGAAAGCTGGCGCTCTATACCGCGTGTGCCGGAGTACCACCCCAGTTCACACTACCCGTCCTTATGGACTGCGGCACGAACAACGAGGCGCTTCTGCGCGATCCGCTTTACCTGGGCCTGCGGCAAACGCGTCCAGAAATACCGCAGTTGGACGAGTTCGTCGACGAATTCATCACGGCGGTTCAGGCTGAGTTCCCCAACTGCTGCATCCAGTTCGAGGATTGGGCCGGAGTCGACGCGATACGACTCCTCGCCCGTTATCGTGATCGGATTTGCTGCTTTAATGACGATGTGCAGGGCACCGCCGCAGTTGCGCTTGCCGGAATTCTGGCAGCGCTTCGCATAACCGGTGGACGACTTTCCGAGCAGACTTTCTTGTTCCTTGGTGCGGGTTCAGCGGGTATCGGCATTGCAGACCTGTTGACGGAATCTATAGCGCTCGAAGGAATTGCGCCGGAAAAGGCCCGCGCTCGAACCTGGTTGTTCGACGTTAACGGGCTGCTCGAATCGACCCGCAATGATCTGGCGGACTTCCAAAAACCTTACGCACATCCGCACCCACCGGTAAAAAATTTCGTCGATGCGATTGAATCGATCAAGCCGACCGCGATCATAGGGGTCAGCACCATTGCCAAAGCATTCAATCAGCGCGTAATCGAGGCGATGGCCCGAATCAACCAGCGCCCGATTATCTTCCCCTACTCAAATCCGACTTCGCACTCCGAATGCACCGCGGAGGAGGCTTATCAGTGGTCGGAAGGCCGCGCCGTCTTTGCGAGCGGGAGCCCGTTTCCTCCGGTGCGCTGGCGCGACCGGACCCTAGTGCCCGGGCAAGGGAACAACGTGTACATCTTCCCCGCGATCGGAATGGCCGTTTATGCGACTCGTGCGAAACGGATTACCGATGAGATGTTTATCGTCGCGGCCCATGCCGTGGCGGAGCAGGTGACCAAGGCTGAGCTGGACGTCGGGCTGATTTACCCGCCCCAGTCGGAAATACTAAAGACGGAGTTGTACGCCGCACAACGCGTGGCGGAAGTGATCTTCAAGCGTGGCCTCGCACGCGCGCCGCAGCCGTCCGATATCGGTGCTTTCATTCAGTCGGAGACCTATAGACCCGAATATCCGGCGCTGATCTGACACGAGCGTTCCGCTCCACCCTATTGAGTGAGTACTCGGAGTTGGTTTTGTGCGAGCTGGTTGATTAACAAGCCTGGCATCGGTGCTTAGCGGAGGACTGAAGTGAATACCATGAAGAACGTAACTCAAGATACCCAGTTGAGTACGAAAGGAACGCGAGGAGCACTACTCAACGGAGATCGATGGCGCGTCGAAAGCGATTCGCTGGGAGAGGTAAAAGTTCAAGCCGATCGCCTGTGGGGAGCGCAGACGCAACGGTCGCTCGAGCATTTCAGCATCGGCCAGGACCTGATCCCGCGGGAGATGATCACCGCCTACGCGACACTAAAGAAGGCGGCGGCCAACGCCAACCACGCAGGTGGGCGGCTCGAGGACTCGATGCACAAGCTGATCGTGCAGGCCTGCGACGAGATCCTGGCCGGGCAGCACCACGACATGTTCCCGCTGCATGTGTGGATGACCGGCAGCGGCACGCAGTTCAACATGAACGTCAACGAGGTAGTCTCCAACCGCTGCTGCCAACTCGCGGGCACCGCGCTGGGAAGCAAGGCGCCGGTCCACCCGAACGACCATGTAAACATGTCGCAGTCGTCCAACGACTCATTCCCCTCGGCGATGTACATCGCTGCCGCAGTGAACGTGACTGGGAGGTTGCTTCCTGCCGTCACCGATCTCCGCGACGCCATCGCGGCGAAAGCCGAGGAATGGAAGGACATCGTCAAGATCGGGCGCACCCACATGCAGGATGCCACGCCGATCACGCTGGGGCAGGAATGGTCCGGCTACGCCGGGATGCTCAGCGACAATATCGAGCGGATCGAAGATGCGCTGAAGGGCGTGTACCGGCTGGCGCTCGGGGGCACCGCGGTGGGCACCGGTATCAATGCGGCCCCCGGCTTCGCCGAAGCGGCGGTGGCCGAGATCGCGAAGCTCACCGGCTTGCCGTTCGTCTGCGCGCCGAACAAGTTCGCGGTGCAAGGAGCGCATGATGCGCTGGTGCAGCTGTCCGGAGCACTACGCACGCTGGCGGTGTCGCTCTACAAGATCGGCAACGACACCCGCCTGATGTCCTGCGGGCCGCGCGCCGGCTTTGCGGAGTTGGAGATCCCAGAGAATGAGCCTGGCTCCTCGATCATGCCTGGCAAGGTGAACCCAACCCAGGCCGAGGCGCTGACCATGATCGCGGTTCAGGTGATGGCCAACGACGTGGCAGTAGGCTTCGGCGGCGCCGGCGGCTATCTGGAGATGAACGTTTATAAGCCGTTAATGATCTTCAACATTATGCACTCGATCGCGATCACGACCGACGGTTGCACAAACTTCCGCAAGTTCCTAATCGAGGGGACCAAGCCGAATCTAAAGAAGATCGAGGAGTATGTGGACCGCTCCCTGATGCTGGTGACCGCGCTCTCGCCGGTCATCGGCTACGACAAAGCGTCAAAAATTGCGCACTACGCGATGGATAACGACCTTACGCTGAAAGCCGCCGCGCTGAAGCTCGGGTTTGTGACGGAGGAGATGTTCGACCGCGTCGTGGATCCGGCGAAGATGGTCCACCCCTACGTAGCCGGAAAATAGGTAAGACTGTGACGGGCGGGACAGCATGAATTCTTCGAGCGTATCTCTTAATCGCGAAAGCTTTGATCCAATCGCGAAAGCCCTGATCCCAGACCTGGCCTATTTTCCCGGTTTAAGCTTCCGCATATGTAGATGCCGTATTTGGCGTGCGAGTGCGGTGTCGACGCCAATATCGCGGTCCGCAATTCATGTTTCCGGTCGCCTGACTTCCGCAACTTCCTTTTGAGCTAGCGAGAATCGCACGCAGTTTGCCTGGAGGTAGTTGTGGCATGCGAATTGCGGTTGAAAATGGCGCGAACCAGAACACTGTGGTGATTGTCCCGTGAATGAGTCGGTCGACAAGCGAGGCGTCTCGCTGGCACTATTTCGTGCGGCTATGCTGCTGCTCTCACTGGGCATCGCCTGCAACGCAAGCGCGGGCGAAGGGGTGCAGCAAGTCTGTGATGTCAGCGCGGACTATGCGCTGGGTGTCGAAAATTACCCGGAGGCGATTCGTCTTCACGCCGAAGTCCTACGCAAGCATCCCGACAACGCGCTCGCTCATTATCATCTGGGTTTCGCCGAAGGAATGATCGGCAACAGAACCGCCGAGCTTACAGAATATCAGCGTGCCGTGGCGCTTGGGCTGGAAGACTGGGATCTGTTTCTGAACATGGGATTGGTTCAGCTCCAAGACGGCGAGCTGGACTCAGCGACAGACAGTCTGCGGCGGGCGGTGCTCCTCGGTGAAAACCATGCTGAGTCGCACTTCAATCTCGCCCTCGTCTACGAGCGGCGTGGACTGCTTGCGGATGCGGAGCGCGAGACGCTGTCGTCGCTGCGGTTGAATCCTGCGCAGCCTGACGCGCGGAACACACTGGGTGTGATCTACGCCGAGGAGAGAAAGACTGACCGCGCGTCGTTGGTGTGGCGTGAGCTGGTGCGCGAAGTGCCGAACTATGAGCCGGCGCGTAGAAATCTAGCGTTGCTGGGCAGCCAAAGTGAGGTTGCCCGCGGCGAGACGGCGGCCGTCGCCTTCCCCCCCGGCGGCCGCCGTCAAAGCCCTAGAAGACGAAGCAAACCGCATTTTGCCGACATCCGAGATACAGCCGAGACGAAGCTGTTTAGGCGCATAGTGGGTTGTTTCTGACTTGCTGCAAGCCAATTGCAGGCGTGTTAAATGTGTTGCGCTCGCGATCGGTTACGTCTTCTTCAATTGACTCGTCTCGAATACCGCCATTAGCGTGAGATTTGCCCGGCCACAGAGGAAGGAGCCCGTAGCCTTCGACGGGACGCTCCAACATCGGCGCCGGCGCAGAGGAGGATCTCATACGAAATGTGGTAGCGGTCATAGTATCCGCGCTCGTGACGATTGGCTTCTCCGCACATGATTTGCCGGCGGCTCAGTCGAGCGCGAGCGGGCTTGCGAAGGTGAACCATGTGATCATCGCGATGCAGGAAAATCATTCGTTCGACAATTATTTCGGCGTGCTGGCGCTCGCCCAGAATACGCTATACCACAGCCCCGCGAATGGTAGTTCGTGCCTGCACGATCCCAATCCGACCACGTGCGTCGAGGGGCTAAGTTGCATCGCTAACGCGAACGGCACGTATACCTGGACCAATTCGAATCCTGACGACTCCGGCTCACCGGTCATGGCGTTTCACACTAATGACTATTGCCCGACGCCCGACCTCGATCACGGCTGGGCGAGCAGTCACAAGGAGGGCAACTACACTGCACCGAACAACATGCTTGAATCGAGCCCCAACGACGGCTTCGTCCGCGTCAACGATCTAACGGAACAGCCGGACAATGGCGTCGAGAGCGCGACCGAAGACGAGACCATGGGCTTTTACAATGAAAACGATCTGCCCTTCTACTACGCGCTCGCCGAGACCTTCGCGATCGACGACCATTACCATTGTGACGTCGTCGGCCCGACGGTCCCCAACCGCTTTTATCTGCTGGCCGCAACCTCGTTTGGCCATCTGACCACCAATGAAATCGTCCCTCCAGTGGGCGGTTATAAGCCGATCACGGGCACCATCTTAGACAAGCTCGACGCCGCCGGAATAACCTGGGTCGATTACTTCAGCGATGTGCCGCAAGCGGGCGAGTTCCGTACCACCGATTCGACCCACTTCAAGCCTGTCGCGGATTTCTTCATCGACGCCGCGACGGGCAACTTGCCCCAGGTCGCGCTGGTGGATCCGCTGCTCGCGGGAGAGAGCAACCTCGCGACCGACGAGCATCCGCCGCACGACGTACGGGCTGGCGAGTATTTCATCTCCCAGATCGTCAGCGCGGTTCGCGGCAGCCCCGATTGGAAGGATTCAATACTGTTCATTACGTACGACGAGCACGGCGGCGCTTATGATCACGTGGCGCCGCCTCTTGCTTCGCAGAAAGTCGCGCTCAATCCCGACGGGATCAACCCCGGCCAGTGCGAGGATCTCTCCAATCCACCGGCGAGCACTCATCCCGGAGGCGGCGCCAACTGTACGACCAGTCAGACGGTCGACGCGCCTCAGCTATGCCCTAGCTTTACCGCCACAGGGCCGTATCCGTCGAGCTGCGCCAACTTCAATCAGCTCGGATTTCGCGTCCCTTTCATCGCGGTCTCGCCCTTCTCCAAACCGCATTACGTGTCGCACACTACGGGCGATCACACTTCGCTGCTGAAATTGATCGAGATGCGGTGGCTGAATAGAGCGAGCCTGACGCGGCGCGACGCGAATGCTAATCCCTTGCTCGACATGTTCGACTTTGTGAACGCACCGTTGATGAACGTCAACCTGTCGCTGCTCGCGGAGGCGCCCCCGCCCAACCTCGCGACCGACGGCAACGGCAGTTGCGCGACAGCGCACTGATAGTCTGATCAGTCGAGGGGCGCGCGGCCAAAAGATGAACCGGCGCGTCTCCTAAAGCGCAGCGGAAAAGCGTAAATCACGGCGATCCGCACAGCGTGCCATTGATCTCGCATTGCGGCGTGATACCTCGATTCCGCTGCTTTTGATTGAGCGCGAAGATCGCCGAATTCGTCTTGGCCTCGCTTGAATGAGCGGGGCGCCTTCTCCGTCGATGTCATCATTCCCATGCCACGACAGCCTGCCCGCCCGACCACGAGAGGCAGCATGTGCCAACCCAAAATGCTATTTTGGCAGACTTCGGTTCTATGAGGAGAGCGGATTGGAATACCGTTTCGCGTCCGACCGAAAGATAGAGACTGCTGCGGCGCATCTGCAGGTGTAAACGACAAAGGAGGGGGGGAGGAATGCGACGATTATTTGCAGTGTTGGCTCTTAGTATAGCAGTGTTGGCACTTAGTAGAATGGGATTCTCGAATCCATCTACGCCGGCGGGTTACGTCGGATACGTCACCAAGCATCCGTACACAATGGCCGCCCGATTCTACGAACTCCAAACGGGACCGACTTCAACCGGTCTGGGCTGGAGGCTTGCTGTAACCAACATTTCGGTGACGCCAAATACGAGCACGGAACATTTTGTCGGTCCGGACGCCGTACTAGCCAAGGACAATCTGCGTATCGAGTTTCGCGCGCATCTGCTCTGGAAGATAGATCCTGAGAACGTCAAGACATTCGTCGAAAAATATGGCGAGGCGGGCGAGAATCCTGAACGAGTGGCTTACGACAATTTCATCAAGGAACCATTTAGAACCTACACGCGCGACGAGGTTCAGAAATACGATGGACTGGATATCAAGGAAAACATTGATGCGATCGGTTCTGCCGTGCAGGACCGAATTTTGAAGCTGACACACGGCACCCCGTTCACAATCATCAGTGTCGTTATCGGCAATATTCAGTATCCGCAAACCGTCGCAGATTCGGTCGCCAACAAGCTTGCTGCTACGCAAGTTCTCGAACAGACGACCATCGAAATCCAGACCGCAAAGGCCAAGGCACTAATTCGAGAAGCTGACGCGGAAGGCGTCGCCAAAGCGATGGACACCATCAATCAGAAGCTCACGCCACTCTACGTTCAGTACGAAGCCATTCAGGCGCAGCAGAAAATGGTCAACTCGCCGAACCACACGGAAGTATATATTCCGGTAGGTCCGATGGGCGTACCTGTGGTGGGCACGATGAAGCTGGGACAAGAGGGCAAGCAATAGCGCGGGCGGTCCGTACCCGGACCGCGATAGTCTATGGAAGCGCGCACGTCATCAAAGATCGTTGGGGAGTGACCTGTTCGCTGAAAGCGCAATCACGGCGATCCGCACAGGGTGCCGTTGACGTCGCATTGCGGCGTGATACCTCGATTTCGCTGCTGCTGGTTGAGCGCGAAGATCGCCTTATTCGTGTTCGCGTCCGGGTTGCATCCGCATAGCTGGCTCGCGCAGCAACTGCATTCAGCCGCTGTCTCGGCTTTGATTATCTCCGACAGGTCGCATTGCGTGAGGTTGGAGCAGGCGGTTCCCAACAGGTCGCGGTCATTGCATTGGTCCGTGCAAAGCGTCGCGTCGCAGGTGTAGCCCGTCTGGACCGCGGCGGTTTGCAGACAAGTGCCATACTCATTGCAGACCTTTGCGCAGTTGACACCGCTGTTCGGTGGCAAAACAGTCGTGCCGGGGACAAACAACGGGCATCCCACCGCTCCAGGAGCATCCGGCAGGCAGGTTGCCGGGCTGGGAACAGCCGCCGGCGCCGCCACCGCGTTGGCGGCCGCGGATGACATGATCGGAGCTATGGGAGTCGACGGCGGAGCGTAAGCGGCCGACCACACCAGGTCATCTCCTAGCGTGCAGGCCTGATTGTTTTGGCCTACCTGGTAGGGACCATCGAAGACCGGACACGAGCACTGGACAATGCTCGGGTTGCCGGTCTTGAAGCAAGGCGCGGTCATACATCCTGCGTACGGCGCCTGCGTGCAACCGGTCTGGCCGATTCCATTGGTAGGAATGCAATCGAAGCTGAAGGTCGAGAACAGGTTCGCACCCGGAATCAACGTTCCCTGATTGATCGAGTGGCAAACCGGGGCGGAGTTGAGCGTCGCGCACAGGCTGCCGTCGATTCCGCATTGAGCGACCGTATTTTCATACACCGAGTGGTTGAGGATTGCGTTTATGTCTACGAAGTAGACTCCGTAGGGTATGTCGAAGCAATTGCAGTTCGCGTAAAGCCCGTCCGCGGTCAAGGTACAGGATAAATCTTCGGTGCCGGAGCTCGGGCCCGAGTAGTAACAGAGCGCGAATGGTCCGCCCCTGCACGGCAGAAAATTGCTGCCGGTAAGCAGGATATTGGCATAGGCCGGGCCAAAGGTGGTGGTCCAATTCGCCGGGTTGCTCCAGAACGCATGCGAGTTGGGAACGAAGTGAACGATTCCTCCCGCGGGCGTTGGTGAAGGCGCAGGGGTTGGTGAAGGCGCAGGGGTCGGTCGTCGTGGGAAGGGGTTTAGGCGTCGGTTGCGATTGGGACCGATCCCCTCCGCAGCCCGTCGCGAACATCACTACTAAAAGTAGAAGGAGGTACGAGGCCGCGGTCACTCGGGAGGAGAACAGATTACGGGGGCCACGGGCATAGACGTGCGCGGTTCTCGCGTGAGTCATCGACGCAGTATGTAGTAGCACAATTGGTTTGTCTACTGTCGTAAAAGCTCTCTCGGTTCTTCATCAGATTTGGTCAGACTTGATTCCTTCCCACGCTCTCTAGCTCCGTCTTCTGATTCACGCTTTGCAGCGTAAAAGTATTGCCAAATCCCGGCCAGGGGGAGAAATCGCCACGAATGGTGGTCAAAGATAATTAAAAGAGGACATAGATGCTTGACAACGATAAATGGCTAGTTAAAGATGAATAGAGCTGTATAAGACTGTTGAAGTCGATTACAGATGGCTGATGCGGCGATATGATTAAATAAGAGAGATAAAGTGCAGAAAATAGAGGACAGAGCCATGATTCGAAGGTCACGTTTCTCCAAGGGGCAGATCGCTGCCATCATGATGATAATAATGCCCGTCCTGCTCGGGATAATTGGACTCGGCGCCGATATCGGTGTGCTCTACTACAACTGGGGGGCGCTGCAGAAGGCAGCGGATAGTGCCGCGCTCGCTGGCGCCTCGCAGCTTACCGGCGACACGGTGACCACCAACAACTCGGCGGTCATCAGCACCGGAACCAACTACGCCAAGTACAACGGCATCACCCAGGGCTCTGATACCATCCTCGTTTCACCCGCCGCCGACGACAGGTCGGTGAGCGTCTATCTGTCGCGGCAGGTGCCTTACTACTTCCTGCAGTTGGTCGGCCTGAAGAAGGGCAAGGTGACCGCAAAGGCGACGGCCGGCGTCCTGCCAACCACTGGAGTCTGCGGAGCGGCCCCATTTGGATTGCCCTGCAAGCAGAACTGCGCCGGCAACGGCTGTTATGGGCAGGGGAAGTCTGCGGGCCAGGGAGATGCGACCTGCGGCGGAGCGTACACCTTCAACACGAGCAACCTTTCCGCAGGCGCACAGATTCAACTGAAATCGGATCAGAGCGTCACTGGAGTTCCGGGAAACTGGGATCCCCTGGCGATCGGCGGTAGCGGCGCTTCGACCTACCGCTCGAACATCGGGCACGGTGAAGCTCAGGTCCTCACCGCAGGAATGACGCTGTCGACGGAAACCGGCAACATCGTCGGCCCGACGGCCCAAGGCTTCAGCGACCGCGGCCTGAATCTTCCTAACTCGACAGTCTCTCAAGTGCCAGCCACGGGCTATCCATCACCCCTCTCGCCGAGCGATCCGCATATCGTCGTCGTGCCCCTGGTCGACTTCACCGCGGCGGGGAAGAACGGCAAGACCAGCGTGCCAGTGCTCGATTTCGTCACGCTCTACGTAACGGGGCTGGTGGGAAACAATAACACCGTTGTCGCGACGGTAATTCCACCCATGCCGACGTGCAGCACGCCGACCACGACGGCGACCTACGTCGATGGCACCGGGCTCAAGGCGGTCCTGTGCCCGGATAGCGGCTGCCCCACGGCGGCTGCGTGGCCGAGCATGTGATTCGCCGGATGTAGCGGCTAAACGAGCTGAATCCCCGAGTGCGCGGCGCCGGAGCCTTTTTGGTCCGGCGCCGCATCTGTTTTACGCCAGAGGATCCGCTCCTCCTGGTTAAATCGTCTTCGCGTCATCCCTGCCCTTCTCCCAACGACTAGCACTGAGTCATGCGGTGAATATCCTGGGGCGCGAAAGTCGCGAACCACCATTTGTAACCATCAGTCCGCCGACGACGTATAGCGTTGGACGTAAATGACTTCCAGTGGCTGCCCGGTAGCCTTTAAGGACTGAAAGCCCGGTCGTGACCGGCGCACACGGTCGGGCGCGTGATGGGACGCCTGGAGTTTGGCGCAAGTCGTTCGGCGAGCTCAGGCTTGCGAGCTTCCGTTGTCCTCAGAATGGGTTGCAAATGCCGCGACGGTACCCAACGGTTCTGATGTTGTTGGCCGGCCTGGTTTTGTATGCGGCCGATGCCCATGCTGGGCCGAAAACGCGCCAGCCAAAAATGCCGACCGAGCAGCAGTTTCTGCAAAGACAACTGCACACCCTGCGCCCTGAGCGCAAAACCTCCAGCATGCCCGTCTACATTGAAGGCCGGACCCTGGATCACGACAGCAAGACCGATACGTTTACCATCACCGGAGCGGCGAGGCTCGAGCAGGGCCCGACCACGATCACGGCAGACCAAATCGTCCTGCAGCAGCAGTATCGTGGCGTAGCTACAGGGAACGTCCACCTGGTCGATCCGAGTTCGAACATTCACTCCAACAAGGCCTGGTTCGATTTGCACGACGAGACCGTCAGGCTCGCCGACGCACGGATTTTCGCGCTCAACGACAACTATTATTTGACCGGAAAAGACATACGCAAGCTTCCGAGCCAGCACTACGAAGCTACTGACGCGTCGATTACAACTTGCGCCAATGATCCGCAGCGCCCCGATTGGAGCATCAGCGCAAAACAAATCGAGGTTCATCTTGGCGGCACGGCCGAAGCGCACGACGCATACTTTGACGTTTTGGGCCATCCGATACTTCCGGTCCCATTCGTGGAACTCAACACGAACAGCGAGCGCCACAGTGGTTTACTGACGCCGCGATATGGGTATTCGAGCTTGAACGGCGCGGTATACGCGCAGCCTTATTTCCTTGATATCAGCCGAAGCCAGGACATGACCGCACAGCTCGACATCCAGACCTCGACGCGCATCGGCGGGCAACTTGAATACCGACTGGTGAACAGCGAGCAGGATCATATTTTCGTCACCGGAAGCTACTTCAACGAAGCAATTCGCTCCGCGCAAAACCGACAGAGCGACCTGGTCGATCCTCAAATCGCCGACCCGAATATTCCCATCAACCGCTGGGGCTTCGTGGGTCTCATGCAGGAACATCTCACGCCGAGCCTCTTCGCATACGCCAGCTCATTTTACGGCAGCGATAGTCTGTTCTTCAGGGAAATCCCGGGCGTCGCTTTATCCCACGAATATGGCTGGAACGGCGGATTGTGGCAGACGGCGCGCGACGCAACCTCAAACTTTGGGCTGTTTCAGGAGTTCGACAACAGCTATCTGCAACTGGAAGGGGTGTGGAACGAGGACCTGATTCAACCTCAGAGTTTCGCCCTGCAGACTTTGCCGAAGTTGCTGTGGAGCGGGTACCAAGGTCTTGCGGGCGGCTTGGCCTATCTCGACTACGATGTGTCCGCGGTGAACTATTGGCGCGAGGAGGGTATAGACGGTTCGAGGCTCGACCTGAATCCTCGGCTGACCGTGCCCTGGATGTGGAGCCGTTTTCTTGACGGCTGGGTGACCGCGGGAGTGGACGCGGCTGCTTATGACGTCTCCGGACATCAGGTAAACGTGATACCGGTGGGAACCCAGGGTCTGACTTACAACAACGGTCTTTCGCTGGGAGGGCTGGCGCCGGGCGGCTTGATGGCTCGTGCCATACCTTACACGAACCTCGGGGTGCGCAGTGCGCTGGTGGACAGCTACGATCTGGATAAACTGGGCTTGCACAAGATCGAGACCCTGATCCAACCGTATACTCAATACAGTTATGTCCCTTCCATCGCCCAGAACCAATTTCCGCTCTTTGACAGCACGGATCGAATGGAGGCCCGGAGCCTCATTGACTATGGAGTAAGTCTGCGGATCTTCGGTCAGTCCGAAGCTCGGGCGCCTGGCTCGAACCTCGGCAACCGGATTATGGCCATGATGGGACCGACCTTCACGACCGCGGGCGGCGCCAGCACGGAGCTGGTGCGCTTCAACCTGGAACAGGCCTACGACACGACTCACGCAGTGTCGAACGACGGATCCCATCTGTCCGATGTGGCCCTGCAGGGACAGCTTTTCCCGACCAGCATCCTTTCCGCCGGGTCAACCCTCGACTGGAGCCCACGCCCCGGGCAAGGCCTCGATGCCTTCAACTTCTCGCTGGCTTTTCAGCCCCCCGGACAAACTGCTCCAAGCGTCTATACGGGACGCGCGGTGCAAGGCTCATTCGTTTCGCTGTCATATACATACGCCGCGCCGAACGCGACCTTGTTGAATACCAGCAACACGGTGAATTCTCTCAGTACCGCCTCATTGCAAACTTACCTGGGCCTGTTCAACCGTGCGGGGGTTTTCTTCGCGCCGGTTTACGACTTTGGTACGTCGCGGATCTTGTCAACGGTATTCGGGATTCGGCTAAAGTCTTCCTGCGACTGCTGGTTTGCCGATTTTGCCATCAATAACACTTACTATCCGAACGACACTAGTTACATCTTCCAGCTCACGCTTAGCGGGTTGGGCTCCCTTGGCACCGGCTCTCCGTTCGGGAACAATCCTTTTCAACTTATGGGTCTGGTGCCAACCCGGCCCGTGACCGATTCGTCAAACACGGCAATCACAATGGAACGGGCCAGCCTTGCCAACTAGTACCGCGGATCAGTGTGTGCGACCAACATCAGTGAGTAGTCAAATGAACAGTCCGGTGAAGGCATCGGCGACCAGGTGGGGAACCGTGGTGTTCTCGTTCCGGTACATCATCTGGTTGATGGTCCCGTGGTTGATGTTTTTGGCGGCGGGCATCACAATTGACGGCTGCGCTTTGCATTTTGCCGACAACGGCAGCGCGCTGCCCAGCTCTGCGAAAACCGTTTATGTCGCTCGATTCGAAAACATGACGTACGTCTCCGGGATCAACGACGAATTCATGCGCTACATGAAGGACGCCATCTCGTCGCGCGGAAGGTTAGTGGTAGTGGACGATCCGGCGCAGGCGGATCTGCTGCTCACAGGGAAAGTTCTCTATGCAGCTACGGGGCCTGGTAGCTTGAACGGTGTATCCGAGCCGTTGAGCTATGGAAACACTATCCTGGTCGCGGCCACGCTTACCGATCGACGGACCAATACGCAGATTTGGCGCACCAACGGCATTAGCGCCACCAGTCAGGCGTCCGTGGTGGCGCAGGCGATCGTGCCCACCACGCCGCAGTTTTTGAAGCAAAATCTGCGCGGCCCGCAGCTCTTGCAGATGTCCGACATGCAGGTAGCGGCAACGCAGGAGGCGGTTGCAAAGGGCAATATGATGCAGCAGATCGCGTCCGAGCTTTACGCGGACATGTCCTGGGGACTTTGAGAGGTCACATCTGCCAGGTCAACACTCTCAGGCCTGCGCTCAGGGTTCTTGTACGCAACACTTCTGAATCTCGGTTTGCGCCTCATCGTTGTCGACCGGGTTGATATGCGGATGGCCGGTCAGGCGACCCCACACGAACTCTTCGCGGATGTAGTAGACGCGCGTGTGCGGGTCGATCTCGACCTGGTCGGCGCTTTCGGCGCCCTCGACACTGCATAGGATCTGCTCTGAGCCGGCTGGAACGATGAACGCGTGGTACGCGCCCGGACCGATACGCGCGCTGTCCTCGCCGCAGGTCACCGCGGGCCGCAGCAGCGACGAGCCATAGTGGTAGGGCCGGTAAACGTAGATCACCGCGTTGTTCGGAGGCGCCGAGGCCCTTTCAAACGGGCGCCCCTGCACCGCGCATCCCGCGACGAAGAACGTCGCGGCGCCAAGCAGAATCGCCGCACGGTTGCGGCTCACTGGTCCGATGCGGGAACTGCGGGATAGCCTGCGCTGATCCCGGGTTGTCCCGCGCCGAGCGCAGGTGATGCGGCAGGTGATCCGGGTTGACCCGCGCCGGCAAACGCCTGCGCCAGGCGGTCTTCGTCGCGGTAGAGCTTCTGATCGATCTTCTCGCGCACCGCGGCGCGCGCGGCTTCCTCGACTTCCTTGTGAGTCGGTTCCTTATACAGCGTGTACGATTTCGAGATATGTACTTTGGCGGTGTAATCGCCGAGCACCCGGTCGCCGTCGGTGATCGAAAGCGACGCAAACGCGGTCACGCCAAGATCGCCCAGCGGAGCGCCTGCGTAGGTGACCGGATCCAACGCGGTGACGATCAGCGGTATGTGATAATCGTCGTGGGTCAATTCCTCACGATAGGAAAACGTCACCGGCGACGTGCTCGAGAGCGACATCGCCACCGCTGGCGGAACCTCGCTCGCATCACCCTCGGCGAGATGCCCCTTGAAGGGCAGCGGATGCGCCGGCGCCTCTGCCACCGCGGGAACGGCGGGTGGCTGCTGCACGGCGCATCCCGATGCGATAGCCGCGGCCACAAAAAACCATAGTCCCGCGATCGATTCCGCTTTCATCGTCGTATCGCGTCCACCGCGGACTGTCGCGCTTGCGTCTCGGAAATAATCATCACCGCGCACCCTTATCCGCCAACCGGAGCGGCTCGAGAAGATCGGCGCCGTCGGGTTCCGCCCGCTCTGTAGTACGCAGCGCAGGGGCGTCGGGTTGCAGAAGGAAACCGGGGCCGATCCCTTCGAGGCTGGGACATCCAATCTGGCCCATCACGAGGTCGATTTCCTTGCGCAGGATGTCGATCGCCTTCTGCGCGCCGGAGAACCCGCCCGCGGCGGTGCCGTACAGCGTCGCGCGGCCGACGAAAACGAAACGCGCTCCCAGGCATAGCGCGGTCAGGATGTCGCCGCCGCGCCGCACGCCGCTGTCCAGCATCACGGTGAGCTTGTCCCCGACCGCCGCGCAAATCGCCGGCAGCACCTCGAGCGCGGACGGCGCCTGATCCAACTGACGCCCGCCGTGATTCGACACCATGATCCCATCAACTCCGATCCGCGCAGCCTCTACGGCGTCGTCCGGATGCATGATCCCTTTGATCACCAGGCGGCGCGGCCATAGGCGCCGGAACTCCTCCAGGTCGCCCCAGGTTACGCTGCACGGAATCTGCCTGGCGACGAAGGCGGCGATCTCCTTGGCACTGGCGCCGGGCGCGGCATATGGCGCCCAGTTGTCGAACCGCGGGATGCCGCGGCGGAGATAGTCGGCAATCCACAGCGGATGCATCAGCGCTTCCAGCGACTTCGACCACTTCAGCTTGAGCGGCAACTCGAAGCCATTGCGCACGTTGCGCTCGCGCTTGGAGGACACGGGCACATCGACCGTCAGCACCAGGGTGCTGAGATTGGCGTCGCGCGCGCGCCGGATCATATCTGCGGAAATCTTTCGGTCGCGCGCCGCGTAGAGCTGATACCAGGTATGCGCGGGCGCCACCTCGGCCGCCGCTTCGATTGAAGCGGTGGAAGCGCCCGACATGATGAACGGGATATTGGCGGCGGCCGCCGCCCTCGCGAGTACCAGGTCGGCGTCAGCGCGAAACAGCGCCGCCAGGCCGGTCGGCGCGATGCCGAATGGGCTCGCGAAGCTTTGTCCGAAGAGCGCGGCGGATTGGTCGCGCCGTGCGATGTCGACCATGTAACGCGGCACCAGGCGATGGCGCGCGAAGCTTTTCTCGTTGGCCGCGATGCAGTGCTCGTCCTCGACGCCGCCCTCGATGAAGTCGAAGGCGATCCGTGGCAGCCGCCGCCTGGCGAGCAGGCGCAGGTCGTCGATGTTTACCGCGTCTTCGATTTTCATTGTCAACGCCTGACTCCAATCCTACGAATATCTGACAAGCAAAATCCAGCCGAAGATTTGCTTGGGATTAAGTGCTCTTAAATGGGCTGATTGGCATTTGACTTTGGCAGGGGTCGCAAGTAGCGTTCGCCTGAAATTCCAACATATAACAAACTCGTCGCTTTGGTTTTTTCGAATCTTAAGCAATTTTTGGCGGGGAGGAACAAGCATGAAGCGATTTGCAATTGGATTCGCCGCGCTCTGGTTCGCCTTGGGCGCCACACGGGTGCTGGCTGTCACAAGCGCGATACGTTACGCCACCATTACGGGCACCGCGAGCGCTCCGTCCGGGAGTCAGTGCACCCAAGGCTATGCGAATCTGTGCCCCTCGGGTAGTTGCACCTGCGTGCAGGTCCCCGGCGCCGTGGTCGGCAGGGTGAGCGGGAAACCTGCTATCGACGGCACCGGTACTGCCGACCTGTTTCTGACCTTCGATAACGGTGCGGCCACCGTGAGCGCTGCCGGCGATTGCACGCCCTTTTTTGGAATCGCGAGGTTGACCACCACCCGCCTCGGCAGTCCGTCCTCGGAGACACTCAACCTGAACGGGGTGCATTGCGCTCCTATAACCACCGCCGACAGTCCAATTCTCGGAGGATTCGGGATTGCCACCAGCCCGGCTCCGGTCAACGGCGGAAAGGGCTACGGAAAAGTCAGCGGATTCCTCGATCCTTCTGGCAGCCTGTCATTGACGCTTCACGGCCTGATAACTGAGTAATCGAACCCCGAGTCAGGAATCAACGGCTAAGGGAGATAAGGATCATGCGCAAACTAATCGTTCTGTTGGCAATCGCCATTGTGGCGCTCGGCGCCTCGCCGGCGCTGGCTATAAACGCAACGTTCACCGTTACTGGCCATTTCGGGGTTACGACGACTACCAGCAAATGTACGTCTTTGCCCTACCCGGCCTTGTGTCCGTCCGGTGACAATTGCGTCTGCTACACCGCCACAAAGACCTCGCTTCACACCGCAACGGGAGGGCTTCTGACCATTCCACCGGGGACAACTACGGTGGATGTGTCAGTCGACAACACGCGAAATACCAGCCATCCTGGCTGCAAGCCCGCCTGGGGCGAGATCCAATATACCCAAACTGGCGGATCCGATATGGCGACGATCGAGTTCTTCGCCTCGCTATGCTCCCCTCTTGGTGCAACCTTGCCCCTGACCTTCTCAGGCGGCGGTGCCCTGACGAACGCTACGTTAGTCGTCGAAGGATTTCCCTTGAGTGGCATCACCGGACTCGGAACCGCCACCGGAACATATTCTCCGGCGAATACCGGGACTAACCTGACGCTGAATCTGACGGCCGTCGTCGTACCTTAAGACATTGGTACTGCGAGCCGGCCGGCCGACACCCGACCGGCGCGCAACCAACATCATAAGCCCGGACTCGCTACAGGCGGCGGCAACGAAAATTGTCGCCGCCTTCTTTTTTCGACGCCGCCCGGCTTACTATGAAAGTGGATGCTGGATGCGCGGAAACGCACGCGGAAGAAAATCATTCGCGAGGTCCGGAGAGGCCACGATGGAAGCCATTAGCGATACGGCGAAAATCGAAAGCTATCACGCCCATGTCTATTACACCGGGGCGGCCTCGCGCGCCGCCGCCGCGTCGTTGCGCGAGGCGCTCCAGGAAAGGTTCGAGGTCGCGATGGGCAACTGGCGTGACCAACCGGTCGGACCGCATCCGCTGCCGATGTACCAGGTCAGTTTCGCCGCCCGCGAGTTCGCGCGCGTCGTGCCGTGGCTGATGCTCAATCACGACGGACTCTCGATCCTCATCCATCCAAACACCGACGACGGATACCGCGACCACGCCGAGCATGCCTTGTGGCTCGGCGCGCAGCAGGAATTGCGTCTCGACGTGCTACGGAAGCTGCTCGATCAATAGTGATGCGGCGCCGCGCCGCCGGTCAGCGGAGGCTGCGCTCGCCTGCTTTGTGGCGCGCAATCATTGCGCCGCCAACACGCGCGCGTACACCTCGCGATCGACGTTGCCGCCACTCAGCACCAACCCGACCCGCCGGCGTTCCATCGCGGACCGCTCCTTGAACAGCGCCGCGAGCGGCGCTGCGCCCGCACCCTCGGCCACGTTGTGCGTATCGCTGAAGTAGTAACGCATCGCGGCCGCAATTTCCGCCTCGCTCACCGTCACGATCCGCTCGGCCCATCGATTGATCACTTCGACCGCCTCATCCAGTGGCACGCGGCAGGCGACGCCGTCAGCGATCGTGTCCGCGGACTCGGTCGTCATCACCCGTCCCGCCGCAAACGAAAGCGCGTAGGCCGGCGCATTCTCCGCCACCACGCCGACGATTTTGGTGCGTAGCCCGAGCGCCTCGCGCGCCGCGATCATCCCGCAGATTCCCGAGCCCAGGCCGATCGGCACGTAAGCCGTGTCGAGATCGGCGACCCCGCCAAGAAACTCGAGCGCGTAGCTCGCGACGCCGCGCACCAGCGCCGGATCGAACGACGGCACCATATGCAGGCCGCGCTCGGCGGCGAGTCGCTGGGCGAATTCCAGCGCGGCCTGGAAATCGTGCCCGTGCTCGACCAGGTCCGCGCCGAGCGCGCGCATCGCGGCATTCTTCTCGCGGCTGTTGCGATGCGGGACTACGATCGTCACGTGCATCCCCGCGCGCGCCCCGGCGTATGCGATACTCTGGCCGTGATTGCCGCGCGTCGCCGCGACCAGGCCCGCGGGCGGACGCGCCGCGCGCGCGAGGCCGTCGATATAGACGATTCCGCCGCGCAACTTGAACGCGCCCACGGGGCTGTGGTTTTCGTGCTTGACCCAGACTTCGGCGCCGGTGCGCGCACCGAGTAGCGGCCAGCGGATCTGCGCCGTTGGAGCGATCGCCGCGCCGACGATTTGCGCCGCGGCGATAAGTTCGTCGCGCCCCGGCAAAATCATGCTAAGACCATGCTAAGAGCATGCTACTTCCGGAGATTCATCGAAACGCCATGCGGGAGTTGGAGCCCGATGCGCAGTCCGCATCGCATCGGCCGCGCGCATGATCCGGCCCTCAGGCCGTGGCCGCGCGCCGCTGCGCCGGCTCCGCGACCGGCGCGCTTTCAGCCGCGGGCTTGCGAAAGCGCATGATCAGCTCGCTCTTGAGGATGTAAGCGGCCTCTTCGTAGATGAAGCCATGGCGCTCGAGGATCTCGGTCAGGCGCGCGCGAGTGTAGTGGGTGATGTGCTCGTCCTTGTAGCCGCCGGGCTGCAGCAGGCCGTACAGCGGCTCGATCGTGCGCCATCCGATAGTGGCGTAGTCGGGCGTCCCGATCACCAGCATCCCGCCCGGCCGCAGCACGCGCTTCATCTCGGTGAACAGCACTTCGTCGTAAGGAATATGCTCGATCACCTGCGAGCTGATCACGCAATCGAAGCTGTGGTCGCGAAACGGCAGCGCGAAGGCGGAGCCGCGCACCAGCGGAATTCCGTAGCGGCGCAGAAACCGCACCTTGTTGTGGCTGTAGTCCATCCCGACCGCGTCGTTGAGGCTCTGGATGATGATGCTCGAGCCGCAGCCGGCGTCCAGGGTACGCCCGGCGTTGCGCGTCCACGACACCGTGATCGAGTGGCGGCGGCGCTGCCAGTAGCTCTGCAGCGGGATGATGCTGTAGAACGCGCGCTCGTCGTAGTCGGCCGACGCGATCGAGTTGCGCAGCCGCCACAGGCTTATCGCCGAGCGCAGGATGTCCATCCCGAAGCGCAGCATCCGCGCGTGGGAGCGCCCCGCCTCGCGCGGGAAATAGGTGAACGGAACTTCGATCACGCTGAAGCCCTGGGCCCAGGCCTTGACCAGGACTTCCTCCTGGACCTCGAAGTTGCGGCTGGTCAGTTCGAGATTTTCGACCACCCCGCGCCGGTAGAGCCGAAAGCCGCTCGACAGGTCGAGGATCGGCACGCTCAACAGGCGGCGCAGAAACCCGTTGAGCAGGTAGCTCGAGAGGCGCCGGCTGAGGTCGGTGTAGGCGACTCCGCCGCGCACGTAGCGCGAGGCAATCACGATATCGGCCGCGCTCGCGCGCCCGCCACATCTTGGCCACGAACGCCGGGTCGTGCGACATGTCGGCGTCCAGCGTCAACAGGTACTCGCCGCTGGCCTCGGCGAAACCGGTGGTCAGCGCTCCAGCGTAGCCGCGGCGCCCTTCGGGCACTACGCGCGCGCCCAGTTCGGCGGCGGCCTCGCGCGTGCCGTCGGTCGAGCCGCCGTCAACCACGATGATTTCGTAATTGAGATGGAACAGTTCGGCGATTTCGCCCAGCCGCGGAATCAGCGCGACCAGGTTGTCGCGCTCGTTCATCACCGGCAGGATCACCGAGAGATCGATAGCCATGCCTACAATGGAATAGTCGGAATCGGCGGTGAATGGAACAGCCTCGTCGCTTAATCTCGTCGCGTGCCTTGATTATCAATCGCGTCACGCCGTACCTTTAAGTACGCGGAGGCGGGGGCAGGCGATGGACGTGCGTAGTTATTCCCGATTCAGGCTCGCGATCCTTTCGATAGTGGCGCCAATAGTGGCGATGGTCGCGGCGATGCTCGCCCTCGATGCGGCGCCCGCCGCGGCGGCGCGGCGCGCCCGGCACGCGGAGGCGGCAGAGGCCTCGGCGGTGCCGCTCGATCGGATCCATGTGCTCGGCGATCGGCCGGCGCCCTTTGGGCTCAACGCCAAGGCCGCGATGATGATCGACGCGCGCTCGGGCGCGACGCTCTACGCCTACAACGAGCACGACAAGATCCAGCCCGCCAGCCTGGCCAAGCTGATGACCTTCTACCTGGTGCTCAAGGCGTTGCATCAGGGACGCATCACGCCCGACACGATGGTCACGGTGAGCGAGAAGGCCTGGCGGCTCTCGATGAACAGCGGAGTGTCGCGGATGTTCCTGCAGGTCGGCCAGCGTGTCTCGGTCAACGACCTGCTGTTCGGCCTGATGGTGTCGTCGGGCAACGATGCCGCGGTCGCGCTCGCGGAGTACCTCGGCGGTTCGAGCGAGGCGTTCGCCGAGCAGATGAATCAACAGGCCAAGGAACTCGGGCTAAGCGAGACGCACTTCGAGAATCCCGACGGCCTGCCGGTGCCCGAGATGTACACCAGCGCTTTCGACATGGTGAAACTCGGCCGCGCGATCGTCCAGCGCTTTCCCGACGCGACCAAATACACCTCGGCCAAGGATTTCACCTTCGACAAAATCCATCAGCCTAACTTCAACACGCTGCTGTTCTACGACGCGCGGGTCAACGGGCTTAAGACCGGCCACGTCGAGGAGGCCGGCTACCATCTGGTCGCCAGCGCACACGCGGGGGGAATGGATTTGATCTCGGCCGTGCTCGGGACGCCGTCGTCCTCGGCGCGCCGGGTCGAGACCGAAAAGCTGGTCGATTGGGCCTTCCGCACTTTCACCAGCGTGCAGCCGGACTGGCATAAGACGCTGCCCGACAAGATGCGTGTATACGGCGGCGCCGCCGACGCAGTTGCAGTGGCGCCGGTTCAGATTCCCGTCGTCACGGTGGAGCATGGGCAGGAGAATAGGGTCACGCTCGCGGGATCGCTCGACGCGAAATACCTGGTCGCGCCGATCGGCAAGGGACAGAAGGTCGGTGCGTTGGTGCTGATGGTGGATGGCAAGCCACAGTCGACGGTCCCGATGCTCGCGACGGCGGCGGTCGCGCGCGGCGGATTGGTCAAGCGGATGATGGATCGATTGCGGATGCGGCTTTAGGGCGTGCGCAGCGGCCGCGCCACCGGTCGGCAATGGCGCAGCCGTCGCGCGTGTTATCAAGTCGGAGGAGGAGGCTGGAGGTTGTGACAAACCAACGAGATCTGACCCGATGCGCTTATGACTTCCTGCCAGTCATGGGTCGTTACGCTTGGGTTGCCGCTAACCGCCATAAGCCCGAAGCCCTGGAGAGTGCATGGCGGGGCGCCCGGATCCGATCCCCGACAGATTGTCGCCGAGTCCGGAGCATCGGCTTTAGGGATGTCTCCCTTGCAGATAAGAGTCTCTTTTCCGCTTTCGCTCTCCACTGCGTGAATTTGCTCGGTGGTAGCATTCGAGAGGACCCCGCTGCAGGTGCATTCGCCATTACCAGTGCAAATGCCAATAAAGGCACACGATGCGATAGCGCCCGGAGCGCCTGCATACGAAGCTGGAGCATAGAAAGCGAACAACACTGTGCCGATCACGACCAGGAACGCCAGTCTTAAGAGGGCAACTCTCTTTTTCATGGAGAAATCCTCCTGCGATCTGTTACAGGCGAGAGATCTGTTCTTCCAAAAACATCCCTTCGTACACGGCTGATGAAGAGTGAAATAGCTTCCGACCGAACAAGCCGCTTCAAAGCCTCATTGGATCGGGAGAGAGCAGGTGGCGCTCGCTGATGCATATGTCTCAAGGCCGGAGTTCGGAGCGGTACCGGCTTGATGAGCGAACTCAACCCTAACTAGGTCCAGCTTACTACCTCACCGCCGGGCAGTTGTAAGGATTTGGCCGATATGAGGAACGAATTAGGTCAAATTAGATAGACTAATCAGTATTGGTAGGATCTCAGAATACGCAGCCGGGGTTCAGGCGGGACGGTCAGGCGGGAGGGAATGGGACGCGGCGGCGCTCAGTACGCGAAATACGGACCCATACCCACACCAGACGTGACTCGTCCGTCGATTCCCGTGTACACGTTGCGGCCTAGGAAAAACGGCAGCCCGAAATCGAAGAAGCTCCCGCCAAACGTTCCCGCCACGTCGTAGAAAACTTTGTTGCCGGTGTTGGCGAGCGAAAGCGCGTTGGCCACGTTGAATGTGACCAACCCGAACCCGCTGCCCCGCCGGCTGCTGTTTATCGCGCCGAGCACCAGCAGTTCCGAGGGACAGTAAAAGCCCGGCGCCAGCGACGGATCGCATTGGGGGATCGATGCGCTATCGAAGAACAACGCATTGGAGCCGCTGTCGATAAAACCGTCTGTCGTGGAGTTGTTATAGGTGGTGGTGATATTGCCGACTCCGTCGGTCTTGAAAACCGCGGCGCTGCCCAGCGCGTTGTTGGGGCGCGTGTTGATCCCAGAGCAGGAGCTTGCCCGAGATGAGGGGCGCGCCCAGAAATGGAACCGTCGGCAGCTTGAGCACCACGCCGTTGTTGTCCACCGGCAGCAGCGCCACCGGGTTCTGTACCTGTCTCGCGTCCGCCACCGGCGCGACTGTGCATCCGCCCCCTGAGCACTGAAAATACATCGAGGGATTCCAGGGTCCCAGTGACGCACAGGCGTCGCCGCAATCGGCTCCCCACAGACCCACCCCCAGAATTCCGTTGTAGCCAAGTTGGGTCGGGCTTTGCGCCACCGGCGGACCGCCGCTCCTGCACACCGCCGGAATCGACGAATAGTTCTGGTTGATGATCTGAATCGGCATCTTCGAGATCACCGGCTCGCCGCCCAGTTTTACGTCGGCATACGCGACCCGGCCCCAGGTCGAGAGCGTACCAAACGGCACGCACTCCGCGATCGGGTTGCCATTGGACGCGGTCTCCGTCGGCAGCGCCAGATGATTGACCTGGCTGAAAATTCTAAGCCCTGAGGAGCCGGTGTCGACCAGGATGCCGTGGATGGTCTCGCAGGAAGTGGTGCCGCTTTGACAAATGGTCACCGTGGTGAACGGGCCGTTGAAGTAGCTCTGATATGGCCCGGCCCACACGGTGACTGTCAGCCGGTTGGGCGGAACCGTGGAGGCCGCCGCCACCACAGGCTCCCCGCCGGCCGCGAAGCCGGACGCCGGGCGCGCGGCGAATATCGCCAGCGCCGCGATCATCACAGCGGCAAATCTGGCGGCGGCAAATTTGATTCCGCCGGGGCGCATCATCGGATCTCCGACGGCTCGACCCCGCGCGGCAGCATCGCCGGCAGGAACGCGCGTCCCGACATGTCCCGCATATGGCCGGCCATCTCGACCACCACGTCGCTCCCGCGCACCGACGCATGATGCAGTCCGTGGGCCGCAAGCCCACCCGCGATGGCGGCGTCCTGGTACTGCGCGAAGTAGGACCCGAGCAGCACCGACAGATCGGGCGGCCTGCGCCCGCGCCACGTTATCGCAAAGACCCTTGCGTCAGGGCCGACGTATTCGTTGACCGCGATTCCAGCCGCAGTAGTCATCTGCTCGACGGTGTACGCCACAACCGTGGGCGCGTTTAGGGCGGAGCGTGGCGTCTGCCTGACAGCGTTCGCGCTTAAAGAGGCGGCGTCGGCAGCGACCGAATCGGCAGTCTTGCCCAAAGCCGCGTGCGCCGGGGACGGCGCCGCTCCGAGCAGGAGCAACGCTAAGCCGATGAAAGCGGCAACCGGGATTTGTGATCGTTTTGTCAATGCAAGTTTCCCTGTTCTAAAGTTTGTTAGACATGATTAGACGTGTCAAATCATTGTAATTCATGCTTAAGCTACCATCTGCTTCAGTGGTCTTTTTTGCGCATTGTTCGGCAAAGCTTGGCGAATTAGCGCTCGGTTGCCTGTCGAACGCAAATAGATAGGGAGCAACAGGCGCGCCAGCTCGTTCAGCGAGCGTTTTCCATTCCCCCCGTGGGGGATTTACGCTCGGGAGAGACTGCTATCTGCAGGGCTAGATAGTCTATGAGTACATAAACACTACATTTGGTTAGCGAGCGCCGTGCGTCAGTACTTTCCAGAAACCTGTCTCACAACTGAGACGGCCGCGTCTTTCGAGACAGTGAAAAGTGAACAGTGAACATGCAAAGTGAATGTAAAAGTCACGAGCCGGCGACGAGTCGGGTCGCGACCGGGCGACGCGATGCTTCATCTGATGGTCGCATCGCCGTAACACTTGCGAAATTGCCTGCGCATATGGGTAGGCGGGGAGTTATAACGATGCGTATCCAGGTGGCTTCGATTCGTCCGCCGGTATTTTTAACCAACGCGCTGCGGCTTATCGATCCGCCCCGGATCGTGCTCGATGCGTTGGATCGCCAGGCGCGCCCTGTTTGAGGTCCCTCCATCACCGTTTGCGGGTCGCAAGGTTCAGCGTGGCCATGGCGCTGGTCGTCGCTCTATCGCTCACAGCCTTGGTGCTGCCGAGTGCGAGGGAGCAGGATTCACCACAACGATACTCACGGCAGGGGTCGCGAGCTGCGATCTTGACGCGGCTGCCTTCGGATTTCGTCGGATGCTGGCGGGGCACCATCCAGGGCGACGACTTCAAGCCGGCAATTCCGGGAAATACCATGTCGAAGGACCCTACGACATACGAGCTGTGCTACGGACCAGTTTCGGAGGGGACCTATCGGCTCAATCTTCTGAAGCTCGTGATCGGAATGGCCGTCGTACGGCCGGACCGGTTCGATAGTCAGGTTATTTCAGCAGACGATCAGGCCGGCACCGCGAAGATTCGAAACCATCTTATTTTGACGCAGACCAGGTACATCCTGTGGACTGTCCCGGTCAGGTTCCACGTCGAGGTCGACGCCGTCGAAGACTGCAGACTCGTCAGCCACGATGTTATTTTGATGCGTGGAACGCAACTCATTGCGGTTAACGAAAAGATGTACGGCAAGCAGACCTTCCACGCTGATTTCAGGAGGGTCTCTTCGCACGGCACGCCCTGACCACAGGACGCCCTGGCGAAGAATAGCGAGCGCGTCCGGACTGTCCCCCAACGGGCTTTGCCTATTAAAGCAAAGCCCCCCCAACGAGAGAGCTCTGCATAACCCATACGCTTGGCATCTTCTAACCTCTCCTTGACCTAGGAGAGGTCGCCGCGAGCATCGCGAGCGGCGGGAGAGGTTAGTCTGAATTCCGCTGTGCCGCAGCCACTTCGAGCGGGTCTCGTAAAGCGACCACCGGACCTCTCCCCAACCGTTTCCTCGGACAAGGAGAGGGGCCAGAAGGGATCGTCGCAGTTGTGCAAAGCTCTTCTTACGAGGATCCTTCGACCGCCAGGCGTAAAAGATCCATGGCTGCCGGCATATCTGGCGTCATCGACCCGGTACACGTTGCTGTCTGGTGGTAGAACTCGCCATCGACGGTGCGCAGACTGATCACCCTCCGGATCCGAAACGAATGTGCTTTCTCACCGCACACAGGGCACGCGATGACGCGGTCCAGGAAAATCCCATCACGATTAGAATGCTTATTGCCTGCAGTCATCATGCCCTCCCTCAACCAAAGGCTGGGCTGCTGTCGGGTCAAAACCTGTGGTGGGGCGCAGTTAGTCAGACTAGCCCCGTGGTCCCGGACGCTTCAACGCCCTGCGGGTGAAGAGTCTGTTACGTGCCCTTCGCCCGCGGCATTCGTAGCTGGCCGCGACTCGCGTTTCGCGATTATTCGCAGAAGCCGTGCTGCGGCCCGTTACCGACATCGAGTTCCATGATCAGTACGATGGTCGCTCGTCTGGGTTGCGAAAACAGAAGGTTGGACGGCTTTCGATGCACTCGGCTTTGGCTGCCATGAGGCTGGCCGGCGATCTCGACGCACGACAGCGGAGGCGGATTGAACCGTCGTATCGTCGTGTTAAGATGTCGTTATATTTTCGTTAATTTACCGCTATCCGGAGGCCTCGAATTTGTCCGCAACCACGTCGATCGCGACTCTGCCTCAGCCCGAGGCGTCCGCCAGAAATGGCCAGAATCGCGCGGCATTGGAAAGACTGCTGCACGACCGGCTGCGAAAATTCATGTCGCTTCTGCCCAAGGTGCTGGCGGAGGACAGTGTCGACGCCGTCCACGACCTCCGCGTCTGGAGCCGGCGGCTTCAGCAGGTTGTGTCCGCGCTCTCTGCCAACCCATTGCCCTCGGAGACCCGGACGATGGTACGTGCCCTGCGGCGCGCCCGGCGAGCACTTGGGGGATGGCGCGACTGTGACGTGCTGATCGATCTGCTCGAGCGCAAGGCGCGCCGGGTGCGGAATCCCGAGGAGAAAAAAGCTTACGCCATGATCCGCGACCTCGCGCTCAGCAAGCGCGACCGCGGGATTCGCCGCGCGCGCCGCAAGCTCGCGAACCGCAAGCTCTTCACGCTTGGGCATCGCGCCGGGAAGTTTCTCGAAGAGCTTGCGCACGATGAGCGCCAGGACGCCGCGCAGGTGATGGCTTCCGCGGCGGCTGCGGGATATGCCGAGTGGCGCCAGGCTCTGTCGCGCGCATGCGAGAGCTTCGATCCCGTGGAGGTTCACGCTTTTCGCATCCGGACCAAGCAGTTGCGCTATCGGATCGAGTTGGCGCGCGACCTGGGTGAACGCGACGCCGAACCGGCGCTGGAATTTCTCAAATCCCTGCAAGACGTGCTCGGCTCCTGGCATGATCAGGTCGAGTTGCTCCGGCTGACCGCGGAGGCGCTGGCGGATTCTGAATTCCTGCTCAAGCACGCGAGGCTGGTTGCGCTGCTCCTGCGCAAGTCAGACCGCGAGCAGATGATCCAAAACAAGCGAGTGCGGCGATTGCTCGCGAACACGAACGAGAGTGCCCAGGGCTCCGCGCTCGACCATTGGATGGCCCGTTATTGCCGGGAGATGCCGGCCCTTCGGCCGTCGGAGCCGCAAGAACGAGAACCGCAACAAATGCGAGAATCAGTCTCCTGCTCCAGCGAGTTGCCGGTAGCGCAAGATTTGGCGGTAGCGCAAGACGGCGACTCCGCCGGCGCGCCAGACGGCGACTCTGCCGGTTCGCTCACAGCGGCCGACGCCCCGGTCCTCGCGGCAAATCCGGCGCCAAATCCGGCGGTCGATCCGGCGCTTGATCCAGCGGTCGATCCAGCAGGCAATCCGATCGAAGACTTCGTCAAAGCGATGAGCGAAATGCCCCGTTAGATGCCGAATCCGGATGCGCGCGCGCGCGCGCGTCCGAGCCGGGTTCCATCTCCGTCGCTTCGGGAAGGGAGCCGCGGCTAGTACCAGAGCCGGATTCCGAAGACGAAGCGCAGGTCGTTGACGATGCCGCCTTCTGCGCGAGTGAAGTCAGCCGTCTCGCCAAATTTCCCTTCGTAAGCGACCTGATGGCGATGACGGCTGAGCGGGCGCGCCGGCTGAACCGATGCATGTCAATGCGTAATTGCCGCGGTGATTGCCGCGGCGAGCAGCTTGATCCGACGCGGCCACGACGCCGCGTAACCGAGCGCGCTCATGATACGATCACCGCGCGGAACATGCCGGAGTCCATGTGGTAGAGCAGGTGGCAGTGATACGCCCACCGGCCTGGCGTGTCGGCACTGACCAGATAGCTCAGACGCTCGCCCCCCTTGACGTTGATGGTGTGTTTGTAGGGCCGAAGCTCGCCGTTGCCATTCTCGAGTTCGCTCCATAGCCCGTGCAGATGGATCGGATGCTCCGTCACTTTGATATAGCCAAAAACCCTTTCAGTTGTTGGACTTTTAGTGACTCCGTGGTAGACAAGTGCTCCGTTGGGTGCTCCCGCGCGGAAGCCCCGACCACCAGACATCTCATCCGATGTCGGCTGCTGGTGAGCCCACGCTAAGATTTCCGCGGGACCAAAATAACGAGGGGGGGCGACGACCATTCTGGTGCATCGCGCCGTTCAAGGCATCTCTTTTGTGTCTCGCTTAAAGGGGTGTAGAGTCACAGTCCTAGGCTCACTAGGGAGGAACGCTTATGAGCTCTCAGGGCGGTTCGCGAAAGGAAGCGAACAGTGCCATCGAAGGCTTAAGGGCCCAAATCCTCGCTCGGTGGCGAGACGAAGTTCGCCGTGACCCGGAGCAAGCGGCGGTGATCCACAAGATAGGCGACGAAGAACTCGAGGACCATCTGCCCGGGCTAACCGATACGGTCATCAAACTTCTTCGAGGCGAGCCGACTGAAACCCAAACCCTTGAGGAAGACGCCGCCCAGCATGGTCACCAACGGCGGAGAATCGGATTTTCCGTAGTGCCGCTGTTGCGGGAGTTCCAGATTCTCCGCCGTATTCTGACTGACATGCTTCAAGAGATTATCGGAGCGAATGCGAGCGCCGAGGAGGTCGAGCGTGGGCGCAAACTGATAATCGACACCATCGATAGCAGCACGAACGCCTCGGTCTTGCAGTTCATTCTGGCCGCCGAGGAGGAACGCAATTCAGCTCAAGGCGAAGCGAGGGAACTTCATCAGCAGCGCGATCGCTTTCTCGCGACCCTCTCTCATGAGCTGCGCAATCAGGTCTCGCCCATTCTCCTAAGTACGCAACTGCTCAAAGATTTGAAACCCTCGGATCTGCGAATGGAAAAAGCCATAGAGCGGATCGAGCGGCAGGCGCGTCACCAGGCCATATTGATCGATGACCTACTGGAGATGAGCCGGTTCCGCTATGGCAAACTTCAGCTCAAACGCGAAGATCTCGACCTGCGTGTGTCCGTTCAGCAAACCGTGGAGACGTTCCAGAGCGATTTCCAGGCCAAGCAACTGAAGATAGAGGTCGAGCTTCCTGAGGGGCCGCTATTCGCGTATGCCGATGAAACACGCATCGTGCAGGTTCTCACGAACCTTCTCAGCAACGCGATGAAATTCACCCCTCCCAGTGGAACTATTACTGTTGGGCTGGCTTCCCAAGGCGACTCGGCGGTTTTGACCGTGCGCGATACTGGCGTCGGGATCGATCCTGAAACACTGCCGGAACTTTTCACGATGTTCTTTCAAACCAACGAACCCGCGAAAACGGTGAAAACCGGGCTCGGCGTGGGGTTGGCACTAGTCAAGGTGCTGGTCGAGCTGCATGGCGGTACAGTCATCGCCCATAGCGAGGGTACAGGTAAAGGTGCGCAATTCACGGTGCGGCTGCCTATGGCTGCGAATATGCCCGAGAGAGCGCGATCGCAAGGCAGGAGAGTGTTGGTAGTGGACGACAACCCTGACCACCTCGAATTATTGGCCGATTTGCTCAGGGCGCGAGGATACGAAGTGACCGAAGCGCGCGACGCATCCGAGGCGCTGCGCGTTATCTCGGATCAGAAACCGCACGCCTGCGTGATCGACATCGGACTGCCCGATATGGACGGGTATGAGCTCGCGCGAAAGCTACGTGAAATTCCAGAGACCCGCGATTCCCGATTGATCGCCGTTACTGGTTATGGCACCAAAGCTGATACGCATCTGTTTGAAGAAGCCGGTTTCGACCACTACTTTCCGAAGCCTACAAATATCGAGGAGCTAAGTCGGGCCCTGCGCTGATCGCGGCGCAAGCGGCCGACTGCCGTGAAGGTGGGGCAAATCACGGCGGCCGACCGCCGCGACTCAGATGCGAGGAGCGGCGAGGCGTCGATGCGCAGGGCCGGGTTGACGGCCCTTCGATTTTCCAAGTCACTCTGCTACATGGCAGCCATGAAAACCCGCCACGCCGCCGCGCTCGCCTTGGTCGGCTGGTATCTGAGTGGTCCCGCCGGTGGGCGGCGATACGTCTGCGCCGCTTTCAAAGTGGGCTATCAAAAAGCCCTACGATACAGCGAAGGAATGCGAAATTGCGCGCACGGAGGAGATCGACAGGGCGCGACGACCCGCGCCTCCGATTAGCAAGCCGCGGGAGCTAAATGGCAGACATGAAGCCGTGAGCGTTCAAGCTTCGTCTGACGCCACAATAGTGGCTTCCGCCGAATCGCTATCCGCAATGTATTGCAGATCTCTTTGGCGGTCATCGGCAGGTCGCTACCAGGTCCCCAGCGTCGTCTGTCTATGGGCGCTCGGTCGGACATGCGGCTCGTTTTGAACAGCCTAACCTCTACAGTCCGCACCGAGCATCGCGCATCCTTGAGAAAGCGGAAGATGTGAGTCTCACGAAGCCGAACGGCCGTCGCAGGAACAGCCCACACTATCGAAGGCATCTGTTGATTTGTCCCCCCTTGTGTAGCCATAAAACCGTAAAACCGTGTATCAAAATTCCCAGCGAAGTGACATGGGGATTCAACTGCAACTCTTGGCAAAAACGACCGATTTGTCCCTCAGAGAACAGAATTGCTTCGCCCATTTGGCACGGCGCCCGATTTTGGCACGGAAACGCCCCTAAGGAGCTTTTCGCCGCTACTCACCCTGCCGCGCTCGCTCGCAGGCCCGGAATTAGCGAGAAAATTACTGGCGGTCATTGATGAAGCGGCATGACACCCAGGAGCCGCTCCTGCTTAGATGGGAGACCTGAAAAGCCGCCGCGCCGCTTCGTTCGCATTGGTTCCCTGCGATACAATTTCCCGGTTGACGCGAAGTGGTGTCTTCTGAGAGGTTGCAACCAAGCTTCGGGTTGACCCCCCCTCGGCTCGAAGCTCGCGGCAATTCGAGAGACTGGCCCCACCCAACTGGCCCAACGATTCGCCGTTTTCTTCTCTTCCGAAACTAGGCCAGCCACCCGCATCTCAAACTAGAACACTCAGCCCTACGACGACGCGCGTTGGGCGTGGTTGCTGGGTCACTCAGTCCGGCTCAGCAACTAAGCCTTCAGCAACTCGTCGAGCAATCGCGTCATCGTGTCAGCGGCCTCCCTAAGATTTTCCATCGAAG
>CAWFGH010000016.1:0-142043 GCA_963815255.1 uncultured delta proteobacterium
CGCTGCGCAGGCGGGAGGCGACGGTCGCGGCGAGGCTCTTGGCAATGCTCCTGGCGAGAGTCCCGGCGAGGGTCCCGGCAAAGTCTCAGGAAAGACCGGTGGCACGCTTGCCGATCACGCGCCGCAGCGCGGCGCGGCGTCCGCTCGGGGACCTGGCGCGGGCGCGATCTGAGGCCCCTTCGGATGCGGGCAGCGGCCCATCATCTGGCGCACCGGCCATGAGGAATCAGGAGAGAGAGAGACCGGGGTGGCGTCGAAGAATGGGAAACGGCGAAATGACTGGCGCTAGGGGGCGTACTTTTGGATGGCCTGTTCGGCTCTTGGTATTGCTGTTGATGCTGGTTTTCGCCGCACTCGGCGGACCAAATGAATGGAAAATGCTGCTTGCTCCTAGAAACTTGATTGCTACCGCAGCAGTGGTTGTGTTTTTCTTGGGCTGGATCTTTTTGGATAGACTCTTTCGACGCAACAAATCAAACTGACCCACTACCGGCTTAGGTAGTGTCCTAATTTGAAACTTCTGGTCAGTTCTTGAGTTGTTCCAGTTTTCGTTTCATGTCCTCGCGCGCCGACTTAAGTGAATCCAAAGGCGGGTCAGCGGGATAAGTCTTTCCCGATTCGATCCGCTCGATCATCTTGTCGAGCATCTCGATGTAGCCTTTGATCGCATCAACGTCCTTGATTGGCAGGTCATCGCTCATTCGTCTATTATAAAATATATGCCTAAGCGCTCAAGGACGGGCCAACCGGACATCAATCAGATGGCGGCGAATCTGATCGATGCCATATCGGGCGAGTTGCCGACCGAGCAACAGGAGAGCGGAAAGAATCCCGCCGCTGTTGCGCTCGGTAAACTGGGCGGTCTTAAAGGCGGCAAGGCGCGAGCAGCAAAGCTCTCCAGTAGGAAGCGAAGCCAGATTGCCAAAAAGGCTGCGTTAGTTCGTTGGCAAAAGCGCTGATGTCAGTGTCTCGTGGGTGCTGGATTCACTTCCGCTGCATCAAGAGATAGTGGGCCTACTTCATTCGCGCGTTGTAAGCCGAGTTTAACAACAGGAACGATTGCTGCTGGTGAAACGACGTTAGTCTGGGGATTCTGGATATTTGCGGCGCCTATTCCAAACTCAACATAAAGCGCCCAAATGCCATCGTGCAGCCCCTGTTTTTTTATGAGGGCTTCGACAACTTCCTTGTATGAAAACACGAGTTGCTCTTTTGTTTCAGCCATCGCCAGTTAAACCTGAGCTGTGGCAACCCCGTTGGATAGTGGGAGTTCTATCTTGAAAGGAGCATGAGACGGATCTGTAGAACTGGAAGAAATATTAATTTGTGTCAAGAAATTTATCGGTTTCTGAAAACGATCCAATAGTCTTTCATACAAGTTATCTGCACCCACCCATGCGGCGATTGCGCTAACGAGACACTGGTTTAGACTTACAGAATCTCGCTCAGCTTTTCGGGAAGCCAATCGATGGAGGTCGCGCGGTAAACGCAGGGCCAACCTTCCGGAGTAACCGTAATTTCCAGATGGCGGGGGTATCGGCTTGCCAGTTTGCGAACAAGCATTAATCCAGAGGACCATCGCCTTTTGAAGATTAGAAAATGCTTCTTCGGCGCTCGACCCTTGAGAGACACAACCAGGGAATTCCAGCACTTCCGCTGAAAACCGGTTGTCGTTTTCTGGTATTAAAATTCGGGCATAGGGCAGCTTAAGATAGCTCTCAACTGTCTTATGGGCGGCGACGGCCGTTGCTCGGTCTGTAATCAAACGTTTCTTGGTACGCATCTAGGTCACCTTCCAAAGTATCTAGGATGCTTTGTTTCGTAGTTTCGGCAATATCGTCCTCTTTCGGCACTATTAGAAAGGTCCGATTTGCTAAAACCCTGTGTTCATAAATGATGCTGTTGTCGTCTTCAGATAATTTTTTGCGTCGACAAGCCCGAACAAGGCGTTGGATCTCTTTGCTGCTGACGGAGATTCGCCGTCGGAGACGCAGAATATCCTTCCGCAATGCATCCAGCTTCCCCCTAGTCATAGTATCATATACGATATCACGCTTTGGTCAAATGAGAAGCCTGTTCGACGGAGGTCTATGCGGCAACAACAGACTTGACAATTCGTAAGCGCTCAAGCATAATTGCTAATATGAATAAACTGAGCGGTGATGATCAAGCAACGGTGATCGCGGCTCTTGTCGAAGGCAATTCCATTCGCAGCGTAGAGCGGATGACGGACATTCATCGCGACACAATCATGCGGCTGATGGTTCGCGTCGCAGACGGCTGCGATCGCCTGCTGGACGAAATGATGCGCGGCCTGAGTTGCCCGCGTCTCCAGCTTGATGAGATTTGGTCTTACATTGGAGTGAAGCAGAAGACCGCTCACCGTCTGAACAAAACAGATGAGTTCGGCGATCTCTACACGTTCGTGGCCATCGATGCCGACAGCAAACTGGTCCCCTGCTGGCACCTCGGACGCCGAACGTGGAACGATACTGTTCTGTTCATCAACGATCTTCGCAACCGCGTGGAGAATCGACCACAGATCACAACCGATGCCTTTCGCCCGTACTACGGCGCGGTCATGCAGCCGTTTGGGAATTGCTGCGATCATGCGCAGCTAATCAAGATTTTCGCATCGGAAACGAACGAGGGGCGCGGGCGCTACTCTCCGCCAATCATGCTGAAATGCGAGCGAGAGGAAATCATCGGACAGCCTGACCTTGATCATATCAGCACGTCCTATGTTGAACGCCAGAATCTCACGATGCGGATGCAGATGCGGCGGTTTACGCGCCTAACCAATGGATTCAGCAAGAAGCGGGCGAACCACGCGGCGGCCGTCGCGCTACACTTCGCGCATTACAATCTTGTTCGGATTCACAAGACGTTGAAGATGACTCCCGCGATGGCGCATGGAATTAGCGATCACATCTGGACGGTCGGCGAACTCTTGGAGAAAATTTCAAATTAGGACACTACCCGGCTTAGGCGGGTCTGGAAAGATGCGCCGTTTCCGACTATTAGCTTGTGGGGCCGGGAGAACTCGGGTCCCGCCGAAAGCAGACGACGCGATTCGCCCGTTTCAGGAGTGCGTCAGGAACTGCCGGCGAAACGGCTGACAGGTGCGAGGGCGGAAACTCACGACCTAATCGGCGGCCTCGGCGGCGCTGGCCGTGGACGGCTGCCTGCGGTCTGACCGCGATGCTCACGGCGCGCACAACGCAAGGGTTCAGGAGAGCTGGCAGGAGAATTGGTAAATGACTAAACGGTCGGGACTCCTTATCGTCGCAATCCTCATGGGCGTGATGGCGCGGGGCGGGCCGAGCGCGCTCGCCCAGATGCCGCCCAATGAATCGGTCACCGTGCTGCAGTTGCCGGCCCACTCGCCGCACTGGGTCGCGACGATGGCTCCGCTGTCGGGCTCGATAATGCTGACGCCGATGGTGTTAATCGACGGCGATACGCGGCAGGTGCTCGGCAATCTCTCGGGCGGGTTGGCCGCGATGTTCGCGCCGTCGCCCGACCACAAGTTCTTCTACGTGGCGGAGACCTTCTATGCGCGCGGCACGCAGGGCGATCGCACCGACGTGCTCACGATTTACGACGCCACTCATCTCTCGCGCGTTAGCGAGATCCCGATTACCAGCAAGCGCCAGCTCGCGCTCGCCGATCCGAGCTCGATGGGCGTGACGCCGGACGGGCGCTTCGCGCTGATGCTGAATTTGACTCCCGCGACCTCGGTTACCGCCGTCGACCTGGAGGGCAAAAAGGTGGCTGGCGAGATTCAGACTCCGGGATGCTCGGAGATCCTGATGCTCGGGGATCGCGAGTTCGCCTCGGTATGCGCGGACGGCTCGATGCTGACGACGAAGTTCGACGACAGCGCCAAGGCGACCGAGCAAAAGCGCACGGCCAAGCCGTTCTTCGACGTCGAGAAGGACCCGGTCTTTCAGCTACCGGCGATGTTCGACAAAAAAGCCTACTTCGTCAGCTACCACGGCATGGTCTATCCGATGGACCTTGGTTCGAGTCCGGCGGAACCGGGAGATCCGTGGTCGATGCTGAGCGACAAGGAGAAGACGGACGGATGGCGGCCGGGCGGATGGCAGCCGGTGGCGGGCTACGCGCCGGGGCATCTGATTTTCGTGCTGATGCATCAGGGCGGCGAGTGGACGCAAAAATCAGCGGGCCCGGAGGTTTGGGCCTACGACGTAAACGAGCACAAGCGCGTGGCCCGGATTCCGATGCCGTTGCAGTCCAACGCGATTCTGGTAAGCCCGGATGACAATCCGCTGCTGTTCGCGCTGGTGACGAGCGACTCAAAGATGCAGATCTTCTCGGCGCTCAAAGGCAGGTACCTGGGCACGATCAACGAAGTCAGCCAGCATCCATACACCTTGTTCGGGATGTAGTGGCCCCAGGTAGTTGAGCGTGCGGCCCGCGAGGCCGCGCGTCGAGCAACTGGCGTCGCGGGACGGGCGATGCTATTGGCAGGACAGAGTGCGCGCCGGGAATCGGCTTTCGGGGATTTCGGGCGCGACGCGCGAAACAGGAGACGGCGAATGGACGCACTGGTGGAACGGCTTTCACGCACGGTGGCGCAGCGGACCTCGCGGCGCGGCTTTCTGGGCTATCTCGGCAAGGCGTTGGTGGGCGGGATGATGATCCCGCTGCTGCCGATCAATCGCGTGGTCGAGCAGGCGCAGGCGCAGATGAGCGATGAGAGCGGGGCCGCGGCGGAGGCCGAGGGCGGCGATCTCACGAGTTGCGATTACTGGCGCTACTGCGGTTTCGACGGCTACCTGTGCAGTTGCTGCGGCGGCGCGCTGACTTCGTGTCCGCCGGGAACGGTGGCCTCGCCGACCTCGTGGGTGGGAACGTGCCAGCATCCGACCGACGGCAAGGAATACATCATCGCGTACCGCGACTGCTGCGGTAAGGACGTCTGCAACCGCTGCTTCTGCGACAACAACAAGGGACAGGTGCCGATCTACCGGCCGCAGCTGGATAACGACATCATCTGGTGCTTCGGCGCGAAGAACTTCGCCTACCACTGCACCACGGCGATCCGCTTGGGCGCGAAAACCTGACGTAAGATCTTACCAGGGCTGGGCGCCGTGCGGCTTTAGCCGCGCGGCGCCTGCGTATTGGGAATGAAACAGCGGGGGTCGCGCGAACGCGCGGCTCCCGCTGTTTTGGGTTGCGGGTTCCGCGGGGGGACAAGCGCGACGCGCGGTCGGCAGTGGTCATCAGCGTCGCGCCCATCCTGTACTTCTTGCTGTAGCTCTTGCAGCTTGAGCGGCAACCGCCAGGCTCAACACAGCATCCGAATCAACGATCAATGGCGAGTCTGTTTCGTGTGGGGCAAGCGCGACGCTTACGAAGTCGAGATCGTCGATTATCATTAAATTAAGTAGTAGTTTTAGCCTACGGCTGGCACACCGCATTCCACATTATCAGCCTTGGGAATCTGATCTCGCGAGGAAAAACAAGATGGAAGTCGAAAACGCTCTGTACCCCGTAAGAGGTCAGATCGAGGTGCTCCGCAACGATTCGTCGCCCCAACCAATTGTCATGCTCAACCTCCTCAAATTCCGCGCCAAGGCGCAGTACTCCGATGGGCGTGAGACTGACCTTACAGGAGAGCAGGCCTTCGATATTTACATCGAGACAATGCGCAAGATCGTCGAGCGCGGTGGCGGCAAATTTCTCTTTGACAGCGCCGTCAAGTACCTTACGATTGGCGAAGTCGAGGGACTCTGGGACAGAGCGGCGCTCGTTCAATATCCTTCGGCGGCGGAATTCCTGAAGATTACGTCCTCCCCCGAGGCTGCCGCGATCCGGACGCATCGTTCAGCGGGCCTTGAGGGCCAGCTTCTGATCTGCGTCTCGCAGCGCTACCACTTCGAGGCCTTGCGCAAGTGATGGCCCGAAGTTTTTGCCGATCGCGGCGTGATACGCCGGGGATCGATAATCAGAGCCGGGCCACGCTGGACCATAAGCTTCCCCTTGGGTGAGACAGACTGGAAGTAGAACCTTCTGGCAGGATTTGGCCGGGAGGTGCAAATTTCGATGACGACGCTGGGGCGCAGGGAAAAGTGTCTGCGGAACCGTTCGGAAAAAAGGGCATCTCCCGGCGTTGCGTTGCCGGCCGGAGGCGAAACCCGCCCCTCCCGGCGCCGTGGGGAAGCCCTTTGGACTCAAAACCGGCCTCGAACTCTCCGTTTGACAGACCGCCTCTGTCGGCGAAACGATGCAAAGGTTTGAAAATGGAAATTCCGGTTGATTTCCGCAAGCGACCGTCGCTCGTCTGCTGCGCATCATGGTGGGAATTGAGGCATCATGCGTCGCGTTGACGAATATAACATCCAGCTATTGCTTGAGCTTTCGATTTCCAAATGCGGGGCGCGGTCCTTGCAACTCCGAATGGGTTGATCTCGTGAAGGTCGCAACGCGACCGCTCGAGAAAAGCAATTCAAAATTTCGGAGGACACGATTTTGAGCGGAAGCTCGGCACGTCTGCAGGCTATCGAGGCCGTCACGACCTATCATCCCACCGGAGCACCCCTGTCATTTGCCAACGTTTCGGCTAGCGAACTATTCGGTTCGAATGTCTTCGGCAAGTCGGCGATGAAGGAGCGCCTGCCCAAGCCGGTATTCAAGTCGCTGATGAAGACGATCGAGACAGGATCGCGCCTCGACCCGGCGATCGCGGACACGGTCGCGTCGGCGATGAGGGACTGGGCGATGTCCAAAGGGGCCACGCACTATTCGCATGTGTTCTATCCGCTGACCGGGTTCACCGCCGAGAAACACGATAGCTTCCTGTCGCCCGACGGCGAGGGTGGCGCGATCGCCGAATTCTCGGGCAAGACTCTCACCCAGGGTGAGCCCGACGCGTCGAGCTTCCCCAACGGCGGCATCCGCAACACGTTCGAGGCGCGCGGCTACACGATGTGGGACGTCACGAGTCCCGCGTACATCCTCGAGAACCCCAACGGTACGACGCTTTGCATTCCAACCGCCTTTGTCTCGTGGACCGGCGAGGCGCTCGACAAGAAGACGCCGCTGCTGCGCTCGATGCAGGCGCTGAACAACCAGGCGCAGCGAATTCTGAAACTGTTCGGACACGTGAACCCGGCCCATGTGGTCTCCTTCGCCGGCTGCGAACAGGAATATTTCCTGATCGACCGGCATTTCTTCTTCTCGCGGCCGGATCTGCTCGCCACCGGACGAACGTTGTTCGGAGCGCTGCCGCCCAAGGGCCAGGAGTTCGAGGATCATTACCTGGGCGCGATCCCCGAGCGCGTGCTCGCCTTCATGCTCGAGAGCGAGCGCGAGCTGTTCAAGCTCGGGATTCCGGCCAAGACGCGGCACAACGAGGTCGCGCCGGGGCAGTTCGAGCTGGCGCCGATGTTCGAGAATGGAAATGTCGCGGCCGACCATCAGCAGTTGACGATGGTCACGCTGAAGCGAGTGGCCGAGCGGTACGGCATGGCTTGCCTGCTGCACGAAAAGCCGTTCGCGGGCGTTAACGGATCGGGCAAGCACGTGAACTTCTCGCTCGGCAATGCGACCCAGGGCAACCTGCTCGATCCGGGCGACAACCCGCACGACAACGCGCAGTTCCTGGTGTTCTGCGCGGCGGTTATCCGCGCGGTCCATCGATGGAGCGGGCTGCTGCGAGCCGTGGTCGCGTCCGCCTCGAACGACCATCGCCTCGGCGCCAACGAAGCGCCGCCGGCGATCATTTCGGTCTTCCTGGGCGAGCAGCTCAACGACATTTTCGAGCAGGTGACCAAGGGCGGTGCGAAGAGCTCAAAAGGCGGGGAAACGCTGAAGGTCGGCGTCGACTCGCTGCCCGTCATTCCGAAAGACGCCGGTGACCGTAATCGTACGAGTCCGTTTGCCTTCACCGGCAACCGTTTCGAATTCCGCGCCGTCGGATCCAGCCAGTCGATCGCGGGGGCGATGATCGCGATGAATACAGTCGTGGCGGAGTCGCTCGACTACATCGCAAGCAAGCTCGAGAAAGCGGTCGGCGACGATCCGTCGAAGCTCAACGGCGCCATCCAGAAGGTGCTCGAAGAGATCATGGCCGAGAACGGCGCCATCGTCTTCAATGGCAACGGCTACTCGGAGGCATGGCACAAGGAAGCGGAAAGCCGTGGCCTGCCCAACCTGCGCTCGTGCGTGGAAGCGCTGCCGCTGCTCGGAACCAAAGAGGCGACGGATCTCTTCGCCAAGTACGGCGTGCTGACGGAACGCGAGACGCATGGCCGGATGGATGTGGACCTCGAGCAGTACTGCCTCGTGGTCGGGCTCGAGGCGCGAACCGTGATCGAAATGGCCAAGACGATCATCTTCCCGGCGGCAATCCGATACCAGGGCGAGCTGGCGCAGACTTGTGCGCATCTCAAAGCCATCGGCTACGTGTTCGACACCGACACGCTCGACAAAGTGACCGTGCTGGTGAAGGACCTGCAGGATGGAATTGTGAAGCTCGAAGGGATGCTGGCCGAGGGCGGAGGGCATAGCAAGCTCGACCACGCCAAGCATCTGTGCAACGCGGTGCTGCCGGCGATGGCGGCGGTGCGCAAGACCGCGGACATGCTCGAGGGAATCGTCGCCGACGACCTGTGGCCGCTGGCGACCTACCAGGAGATGCTGTTCATCATGTAGTGCCGAGTTCAACGACCGGCGGCTAACACAATTTCGGCGCAGCGGTCTGTGACTGGCTCGGCATGCAGAAGACTATGACTGCAAGTCGCGCGCGACGAGTTCGAAGCGGAGGTCGAGCGCGAGGTCAGGCCGCGTGACAGGGCGGCCTGACGAACGCACCATAATCCAAGCTCCATCGCGGCGCGCCGCTTCAGCCGCGGCCGCCGCGCAGCAATCGTCCCGGCGTCGCGCCCGTGGAGCGGCCGTCGGCGAAGGTCATCTCGCCGTTGACGATGATCGCGCGATAGCCGCGGGCGCGTTGCACGCGACGCCATTCGCCGCCCGGAAAATCGTGCGCGATTTCGCCCACCCACTCGGGCTCGATCGCCAGTTCCTTGAGGTCGTAAACGACCACGTCCGCCGCCGCGCCCTCGCGCAGCACGCCGCGGCCGCGGAAGCCCGCGGCGTGCGCGGGCAGCGCGGAGAGCCGGTAGTGCGCCTCCTCCAGCGTGACCTTCTGTTCATCGCGCACCAGCCACGACAGGAAATCGGTGGTAAAGGCGCCGCCGCAGAAAAACTTGGTATGCGCGCCGCCGTCGGAAACGCCCGGGATGGTGTAGGGCGAGTCGTTGGTCATCTCGGCCATGAAGTCGGCATTGAAGCCTTTGTTGGGGCCGAGGAATTCGACCTTGAGCTCGCCGGCGATCGAGAGATCGAGCATCACGTCGATAGGATGGCGATTTTCCTCGGCGCCAATCTGGCCGAGCGATTTCCCGACGTACTTTTCCAGTTCCGGGCGGTCGTCGACCCATTGCACGATGAGCGTGTGCACCGCCCCGCCGACGCCGGCCTGGATCGCGCGCAGTTTGCGGTCCGCCGCGTCGGTCTCGCGCTTGACCGCCTCGCGGAGCGCTGGGTCATTCATCTTGGCGAGCCTCTCCTCTCGGGTGCCCGTCGTGATCGCGCGCCAGGCGGGGCTCGCGTCGTAGAGATTCCAGTGCTCGAGCGTAAACGCGAAGCCGGTGCGGACGGTGCCGGTCTGGCCGAAAATCGGGAGGCCCTTGGCGCGGCAGCGCTCGAGCCATCGAAGGCTTCGCCGATGCACTTCCGGGTCCTTGCGGGTCGGCACGATCACGTTATGCAGCACGGGACGGCGCGCAGTCGCAGCCAGCCGTTCGAGGAAAGCGAGGTCGTCCTTGATATGGCCGGTTGCCTGGGTGATCTGGATGAAACCCTCGTCGCGCTCGCGCAGCACCTCGGCGAGATTAAGGATGTCCTCGTCGCACATCGTGTCGGTGACCATCGGTGAGCCGTCAAAATCAGCCTGGGTGGAATCAGGGCCAAGCCGCTGGATCGAAAATCCGCTCAGCCCCGCGTCCATCCCTTCCGCGAGCAGCCGGCGCATCGCCGCGCGCTCTTCGGCACTGGCCGGGCGGCTCTTCGCCGCCTCGAGTCCCATCACGTAGGTCATCAGCGAGGCGGTCGGCATGTACTGGATGCAGTTGACGCCCTTGGGCGCGCGGTCGAGCGAGTCGAGGTACTGCGGGACGGTTTCCCAGTCCCACGCCATCCCGTTCTTCATCGCGTCGTAGGGAATCGCCTCGGTGCGCGTCATCGTGAGCATCGAGCGTTCGCGGAATTCAGGCCGTACAGGCGCGAAGCCGAAGCCGCAGTTGCCCAGCACTACCGAGGTGACACCGTGCCATCCGGAAATGGTGCAGTATGGATCCCAGCGGATCTGCGCGTCGTAGTGGGTATGAAGATCGATGAAGCCGGGCGCGACGATCGCATCCTCAGCGTCGATCACACGGCGAGCGAGGCCGAGCGCGCGGCCGCCGATTTGCGCGATCTTGCCCTCGCGAATCCAGACGTCGGCACGATAGCGCGGCACGCGGGTGCCGTCGACCACCGTTCCATCTTTGATATGGAGATCGAAGTCAGCCATCTGCGGTTCCCTCCGTAAAAGGTAAGGACTTCAGATTCTCGTATAGCATCGCCGGCGGGCGTTTCAAAAGAGGACGATCCGCGCGAGGCTGCGCGCAGATTCGCCCTCTTCGATCAGATGAGTCGCGCCGTTTAGGGCAGCGGCGCTATGTTGGACGCGCCCGCGTGGCGCTATTCGTTCGCGGTTTTGGTTCCGGGACGCGCGAGCGGAACAATCTGCGCGATATCGCATTGGATCATCGCGCTCAGCTTATTGTCGATCTGGTAAAAACGGGTCGTATTGATCGAGGAGACCGCGGCGCGGAACTTGGGCACAAACTCCTTTTGCACGTCGAGCCGCGCTTGCTTGATCGCGATCACCTCGTCGAGCTTGCTGGTCGCGTCGTCCTCGGTGAGCGTCTGGTAGTGCTCGGCGTAGGCCTTGACCTCGGCGGCATGGCGGTCGTCGAGTTTATCCATCCTGGCCTCGTAGGCGTCGTAGAGCGGCCAGAAGGCCTTGGCTTGCGCTTCGGTCAGATTCATATTCGCGCCGACGATTGCCTTGCGGTCCGCGCGCGCGGCCGCGACATCCAGTTGCCGCTGCGTCCTGCCCGGGCTCGAGCTGGTTTGCGCCGCTGCGGGATAAACCAGGCCGACCGTGCAGACGATCGCGAGTGCCGCGCCGGCGGCGAGATGCTTGATAGCGCTCATCAGAAATTTCCTCCCTCGAAACGGCCGGCCCGCCGGTTTGGGCAAAGATCGGGCACGCCGTCCGGCAAAACCTATCGGAAGCGCCGACGGTGCTCAAGCGCGTCGGGATCGTCGGGGCGAGATGCCGGCGCCTCACCATCTTTTTCAAAGTAGCAGCAGACAAGGACTTAGCCTTGATTCGCGCCCAACATTTGAAAAAAGGACGTCTCGAAAAAACGGAAGCTTCTGAAAATCCGAGACCGTTTGAAATTTTGCTAGCGGCAAATCCTTCTGACTAGACGGGCTGGAAGTCTCCAACGCCTGTCCGACCGCCCCCTTCTCTTGGTACCAGCTTCGATTGTCCGCAAAAAAGACAAAACTGTGCCTCGGGTTTTCGTCGGCATCCGTTTTGCTGGAATAAAATGGGTTCGCTCGCGCGGGGAACGGACGCAGCCAATATCCGTTCGCGCGGCAACTCAACCACAATTTTTGGGAGGGCCACCAATGCCTGATCAGGAGACTCTCGAAAGAGCGCGCGAAGACGCGGCCGAGGGCAAATCACCTTCTACCCAGGCCGGCGAATTCGTGCGGGAAGAAATCGAGCACGTGCGAGAGGGCAAACATGGCGCGAGGTCGACCAAGCAGGCGATCGCGATCGGATTGTCCAAGGCTCGGCGCGCCGGGGTCAAGCTGCCGCCGCCGGGACGCTCGAAGACGTCCGAGCAAACTCGCCGAAAGGCTCAACAGGATTCCAAGGCTGCCGCAAAGCCGCATAAGCCTTCGAGAAAGCGGTCGCGAGCGGTGCTCCAGGCCCTCGAACGCGAGCAGCGGAATTCCGCATCGCCACGCGCGCTCTCGCGACAGGCGCATCAGGCGGCAGAGAACCGAACCCGGAAAGATCGCTCGGCTGCGGCAAAGAAGGCCGCTCGGACTCGCAAGCGCAACAAATAGCTATTTCCATATTTTAGGGGATAAGTTGAATGGAGACGCCAGAGACAACCGTCGTTATCGAGACCCCGAAGGAGAGCCGGCTCAAATTCAAGCTCGATAAAGCGGCCGGTCTGTACAAAGTGGACCGTATCCTGCCAAAGGGTCAAAGGTTTCCGTTCAACTTCGGTTTCATACCGCGAACTCAGGCTGCCGACGGCGACCCCATCGACGTTCTGCTGGTCCTGGATGAAATCCTTTTTCCCGGATGCTGTCTCGATTGCCGGCTGCTCGGAGTGGTCTATGCCGAGCAATCCGAAAAAGGCAAAACCTATCGCAACGATCGAATTCTGGCCGTTTCGATCAAGGATCCTGACGCACCCCGCGCGCTCAACGAGTTGGAGCGAAATTTTATTGAGAACGTCGAAAGATTCTTCGCTAGCTATCATGCGGCTGAAGGAAATCAGTTCAAAGTTCTCGGGGTAGGCAATCCGGAGAAAGCTTTCGAACTGGTCAGGCAAACGACGGTTAGAGTCGACGGCGCACGGGATGAAAGGCGGGACAGATGACGAGCGTGAACGGGACAAGGCCGAAACTTTCGCTGCGCACGATGGACGTCAGCGACAAGAAGCTCCGGCGTGCGTTCACTCGACGGGTACATAAAGTTTCGCGCCGGCTTCGCGAGGAGTACAAGCGAGTTCTACGGAGCGGCAGTGCAGGCGCAATTCACGATCTGCGAGTTGCGACGCGCCGCCTGCAAACGCTGGTCGATTTGGCGGCTCTTTGGAAGCCTGGTAAGCCCGCCGCAAAGCTGCGAAAACGACTGAAATGGCTCCGCCACACGCTCGGAAGGCGCCGCGACGTCGATATGATTCTGGGCAAATTGAGAGAGCGAGCCGCCAACACTGCCAGTGCGCGCCGTCGGCATATTCTGCGCGCGGTGATCCGGCAAATGACGCCGGAGGCAAAACAAATCACCAGGAAAATGTACCGTGCAACCACAAAGGCGGGCCTGAAGAAGCTCAGGCGGATGACCGATAAGGCTCTGGGCGGCCGAGGTTTCAAGGCTCCGTCGCTTGAAGTCCTGGATACCGCTATCCGGCAGGCGGAACAGAGATGGCTTGCCGCTATCAACACGGCCAAGCTCCGCAAAGATGCTGCCGGTTATCATGATGTTAGGATTAAGACCAAAACGCTTCGCTATATGATTGAGACGGTGTCGCGGTTCGTCGAACTTCCGGGTGCCGAGGCCACGACAGAATGGCTGAAGACTATCCAGGATGAACTAGGAGAATGGCACGACGAGATCGAGCTGACTCGCCGTGTGACCGCACTTTTGTCCGAGGATGCGGACTATCAAGCCAACGATGCTGCTACCGCTCTGATCAAGTCGCTCAGAGATCGAGCGCAGGCGAATACTCATTTTGTATCTGAGTTGGTTATGTCCCTTCGCGATTCGTGGGTCAGACGGAAAGCCCCGCCTCACTTTCTCTTGACTCTGCTCGTCAATAAAGCGTTCGCACGCGCGATTGTGGTCCCGTGATCGTCGACAGCGGCTCGGCTGCGGCTATTTCTTCTTGCAAAATGTGCGAAGGTAGACCACCAAGTCGTGAATTTCCGGGTCGGACAACCCGTCGCTCCAGCTCGGCATGTCACCCGGCAGGCCGACCGAGGCGCCGCCACCCTTGATCACCTTGAACATCGTATCGTCCGAGATCTTCTGCATCGCAGCGCAGTCTGTGTAGTCCTGCGGCTTGGTCGCGAGTGATCCTGCTGAAGGTCCGTCGCCCCGTCCTTCGGGCCCGTGGCACTTTGCGCAGTAGGCGGTGTAGTTGTCCTGGGCGCTGTCGGCCCGCGCGGGCAATCTGGTGAACGCGAGAATTGCCGCCACACCCAGCAAGGTCATCAGGATCTTCATTCGCCGCATCGTTTTTCCTTTCGTTGCAGTCGTGGAGTGGTTGCGCCCGTGTCGGTTAGTGCGAACGCTTGAGGTACTCGGTCATCGCCCGCGCATCGCTGGCCGGAAGGTTCGCCTGGGTCCGCATATGCATCATGATCACGTCCCACTGAGGCGGCGAGAACTCGGAGCCCGGACGCGCGTTGTGGCACTGCGCGCAATAGACCGGCCAAAGTTTCGCGCCCAGCTTGAACATTTCGCGCTGCTGCTGTTCGCTTTCCGCCGCCAGCGCCGTTCCGGCGCTGAGCGCCAGCAGCATCATCGCGAGTAGTAATCGAATCACGATGTTCTTGCCTAGTGTCGTCATGTGCCGGCCTCCCTTGCGCCTCAGAAACCCACCGCGAATTGGGTCAAGAGCGCGTGGTCATTGGGCGTCGCGCCGACACTGCCTACGGTCGGCGTGCTCGCGCCGTTGAAAGTGTAGGTAGTGCCGCCGGCATGAGGCAGCTCGAGATCGAACTCGGTCTGCCATACGATCGACGGCGCAATCCAGTAATCCAGCCCCAATGCGACCTCGCGCGCATGCGGCGCGAAGACTGACGGTGAGCCGCTGAAGCCGAAACTGGGGTTGGTCGAGATCTCGTCTGTGACCACGGCGCGTTGGTTGACGCCGGAGTAACGCACCAGCGGCTCGATCTTGGCGAGGTACTGGTCGAATTCGCTCAAGCCGGGGAGATGCAGTCCATTGAGAAAATAGCCGACCTGGAAATACCATCCCTGGCGATTGTCAGGACCCGATCCCGCCGGCATCTGCCGATAGGCAGAGATCCACGCGCCCCGGGTCTGCAGGTTATTGCGCAGATAAGCGAAGTCGACGCCCCAGGCATTCAGCCACAGGCCGTTTTGCCATTTCCCGTTGTAGGTCGAGGCGCCTAACTCGAGCCGTGCCGAGGTTGCTGTCGAGCGGAAATGGATACACGCGGAACCGCCCGCCGTATGCTTTGCCGTTGGTGTTGGTGTCAATATTGGTCGAGCCGTTGAGCGCCTGGCCGACCACCGGCTGCGGCAATGAGGAATCATAACTCGGACCGTTGGCTACCCAGACTGTATAATCCGCATCCTGTCCGACCTGTCCCCACTGAAATGCGCCGCGCAATTGCATCCCAATATCGCTCGGTGGCACCAGCGCCGCCGCTCCGTAGGGTAACGGCGCGGTGATGAAGCGATTGACCCAGAACGGTCCCTGGGTTTCGTAAAAGTCGCCGAAGGGTTGGTCGAAGATGCCGAGCACGGCTTCCATATAGTCATTGAGGAAGATCTGCGCGGTGACGACCGGCGCGTCGAACGAGGCGCCCGAGCCCGGATCGTAGCCGGCCTCGAAGGTGCCCTCGAACGCCAGCCAGTCGTTGAGTCGAAACAGCATGATCGGTTCGAAGTCGAGCGTGAAAGTATTCTGGCCCAACTTGTGGTCATAGATGTAATCAACGGCCGCTCCGCCGTTGATGGTGAATTGATGCGAACCCCAGTAGCCGCCGAGCCATCTGGCGATTTGCGACTGCGTCGGTCCGGCCGCCACCTGGGCCTGGATTTGTTTCAGCTCTTCATCGGTTTTGGTTTGCAACTGCTGATTGCTGTTCTGGAGTTGCTGGGTGGTGCTTTGGAGTTGCTGATTGGTGGTGCGGACCTGGTTGTCCTGCGACTCCACCTGGTCGAGCTTTTGTTCGAGCTTTTCGATTAGCTTGCGGTCGCGCGCGCGATCGGCGCGCAGTTGGCGCAACTCGCGCTGGACTTGCTTAAGCGCCTGCGCCTCCGAGTCATCCGCCCACGCCCTGGGTGCAGCCGTCACCGTAACGATCGCGAGGACGACCAAGGTCAAGGCGACCGTCGCCAGCAACCCGGCTCCAGCTTTTGTAGAAGCCATGAGACCCCCCTGTGATACGGCCGTTAACGAGAGCAGTGCCACGGCCGGGGCAACGACTGTGCCTGCGCCCTAACGTTCGGCAGAGAGCGCGAGTGGTAATAAATGATTCAAAAGCGTATCAATTGTTCCTCATGGAACCAAACGAAATCGCGCCAGTTCTCCGGGGCGCCTCTCTCGAAGCGAATTGAGCGTGGCGCGAGGCGGGCCTAAGGTGTCAGGTGGAATCCATGATGACGGCAACGTCGCAATCCATCGCTCCGATGTGCAATCTGCCTGCGATAGTCGAGGCGATGATGCATCCGGAGATGTACCCGGACCATCCGCGCTCGGTCGAGGTGCGTCAGACGCACGTCTCGTACGCTTTCATGGCGGGCGACTACGTCTACAAGATCAAGAAGCCGGTGCGGTTTGCTTTTCTCGATGCCCGCACCCTCGCCCGCCGGCATCAACTGTGTCTCGACGAGGTGCGACTTAACCGGCGGCTCGCGCCGGACGTTTACCTGGGCGTGGTTCCTATCCTGAGGCGCGGCGGCGAGTTGATGCTGGGCGCGGCGTCCAACGGCGCGGACGAGACGGGCGCCGCGGTGGAGTGGGCGGTCAGGATGCGCAGGCTTGAGGAGGCCACGATGCTCGATCGGATGGTGGCCGAGGGCCGTGTGAACGCTACGCAGGTTCGCGCAATCGCCACTCGGCTCGCCGCCTTTCATCACGCGGCAGCCGCCGATAAGGGATGGAAATATGGCGCAGCGGCATCGATATGGCGGCTGGTGCGGGGAAATGTCGGAGAACTCGCGCTCGATTGCGCGAATGCGATCGCGCCGGGCGAGCTGGATGAGCTGGAGCGTTTCGCCCACCGTGTAATCGAGTTGCGCTGGAGCTTGCTCAACCGTCGAGCGCTTGGCGCCCGCGTCGTCGAGGGTCACGGCGACCTGCGCTGCGAGCACGTTTCGCTCGCCGGCGATTCGATCACGATCATCGACTGCGTCGAATTCAGCGAGGGGTTGCGTTACGTCGACGTCGCCTCGGACGTGGCATTCCTCGCGATGGATCTCGATCGGCTCGGCGCCCGCGGGCTTTCGGATGAGCTGGTGGGAGCATATCGCGAGGCTTCCGGCGACGTCGATCTTCCGCTGCTGATCCCACTGTACAAAGTCCATCGCGCGCTGGTGCGCGCAAAGGTAGAGGGCCTGACTAGCCGTGACGACGCGATCGCGCCCGAGACGCGTATCGCCGCCGCCGAAGCCGCGCGCCGCTACGTCGCGCTGGCACTCGATTTCGCGCGCGAGTCGCGGCCCGCGATGATCGTGGTATGCGGGCTCTCCGGCAGCGGCAAATCGACTGTGGCGCGCCGCCTCGCGGACCGGCTCGGATTCGAATTGCTGCGCTCCGACGAAGTCCGCAAACGCCTGGCCGGAGTCGCGCCTGCCCAACGCCTCTCCGATAGCTACGCGGCCGGCGCCTACAGTCGCGAGTTCACCGAGAAGACTTACACGACGCTGCTCGACGAGGCCGCGGCCCGGCTGCACGACGGCGCCGGCGTGATCGTCGACGCCACCTTCGCCGCACCCGCATACCGCGCCAAGGCGCTCACGATCGCCGAGCGCGCTCACGTGCCGGCGCTGTTCGTCGAATGTGTAGCGAGCCACGACGAGATCGTGCGCCGCCTTACCGCTCGGGCACGCCGCGCCGACGAAATCTCCGATGCCGGCGTCGCGACCTATCTGCGCCAGCGCGGCGAGTTCGTCGCGCTGAACGAGATCCCGCAATCCTCCCATCTCGTAGTCGATACGGAGCGGGGTCTCGAAGCAGCGTCGGCGTCAATCACCGAGCGGCTCAAGAGCCTCGGCCGCGTCCGTGGCTGACGGCGCAGGCGCCGGCGGCGCAGCATCAACGAGCTAAGATACTCACTCGTGCGAATCAATCTTTATATTCATCATGGCGGCGCACCCAGAACTGAGGATTGCTGTGGCCGGCCTCGTCGCGCCCCTTGGGCACCAGGTCGAGATAGTGATAGGCGCCGTTTAACATGTCCACGCCGCGCGAATAGCACGAGTAGGTGTGGAATATCGTCCCATCCCCGTCCTTGTGGAACACGCTGATTCCTACCATTTCCGAAGCCGGAGGCTTGTTCAGTCTATAGTTGTAATAGGACTGCTCTTTCGCCACTTCTTCCGGTGTGAATGACACGTAGTAGGTCATAGTTGAAGTCGCTACCGAATGACGATAGCCATTTGAAGCTCCATCCCATGCGCTTGCGGTAGGCTTCCAGTTTCGCCTGCGGTGCGCGCGAGATGGCAACCATCGTCACATCGCGATGGTTGAGGTGCACGGGAATGCCATTGAAGTTGTCAGCCCAGAATGAGCAATGCGGGCATCCCGCGTCCCAATCCGGATCGAACATGAAATGATAAACGACCAGTTGGCTCCGCCCCTCGAACAACTGCGCCAAAGTCTCCTTGCCGCCGGGCCCGTCGAAAACGTAATTCTTGTCGACGCTCTCCCAGGGCAATTCCCGCCGCTCCTCGCTCAGTTGGTCGCGCAGCCGGGTGAATTCCTTTTCCTTGGCCAGGAACTGCTTGCGGGCCGCGAGCCATTCGTCGTGCGAAACGACCTCGTGGTTCTGCATAAGACTTTGCTCCGTGATGGTTTTCGTAACGCTCGAGACTAGTCTGTTTTTGCCAGCAACGATCCTAGATTGCTGAGTTTTACCGGCCAGCCGGAGGAGTATCGCCCTCTCGCCATCGAGTCGGTCTCACCGGTATGCATCAATGTCAGCCGCGTGCCGCCTGCGATCGGCTCAAGCCGGAATTCGACGCGAGTCGAGCTCGTCCAACTCCGAACGATGCCACGACCAGACCATCCGCCGCGGCGGCTCCATTTCCAGCACCTCACAGTCCATCCATCCGCGCCACTCCGCAGTCGGCTCTGCGCGAAGCGTAAAGCGCTTGCCGATCCGCGGCTCGAAGTCATTGACCATCAGCCACTGAGCCAGTGCGGCCGGATCGGTAATCGCCGCCCATACTTTGTCGATCGGATGCGTGTAGTCCTCGACCAGGAGGATTTCAACTTTCATCGGCTTTTATCCAGGTAGGCTTGGAGCCTTTTCAGCCGGCTCTGCCAGAAGCGGCGATGCTGCGAGGTCCATTCATCGACGATGCGGAGCGGCGCCGCGTCAAGCCGATATAGGCGTTGCCGGCCTAAGGCGCGGCGGCTGACCAGGCGGGAGTCGAGCAGTACCGCGAGATGCTGCGAGATGGCGGCGACCGTGATGTCGAAGCCCTGAGCCAGCTCCTGCACCGATTTTTCTCCGTCGGAGAGGAGATCTATCAAGCGTCGGCGGTTTGGATCGGCGATGGCGTGAAAGACGCCGTCGCTCGCGGAGGAATGCATGGCGAGGATGATATTAAAGCGTTCGCTTAAATGTCAAGCGATCGATTGCCAGCGACGAGGCTGCCATATGCTCCGATGCGGGTGAAGTTCGCGGGCGGTTGCCCGTGACGCAGCGCGGACCGCGGGCCACGATCATTGCGGGCAGCCTGGACTAGCGGAGGCGGACTATGCGGCCGCGCCGATGAGCATCTGGAAGATCTGGATAATCGCCGGGCCGAGAATAATGATCATCATGGCGGGCAGAATCAGCAGCACCAGCGGCAGAAGCATTTTGACCGAGCTTTTTTGCGCCGCCTCCTCAGCCATCAGACGCCGCTTGGCGCTCAGCAGTTCGGCGGCCGCGCGCAACGAAGGCCCCAGGCGCCCGCCGATCTCCTTGCTCTGGATGAATACCGCGCCGATCGCCTTGAGGTCGTCCACGCCCGTCCGTTCGCTGAGGTTGCGCATGCTGTCCTCGAGCGAAATGCCCGCGCTCATCTCGGCCGCCGCGGTAGTAAACTCCTTGCCCAGCACGCGGCCCTGGCGCGCGGTCTCACGCCCGACGACTTTGATCGCTTCGAGCAATCCCTGTCCGGCTTCCAGCGTGACCACCAGCAGATCGAGGATGGCGGGCAGCTCGTGCAGGATAGTCAGTTGACGCTTACGTCCCAGGCGCTTGACGATATTGCCGGGCAGCAGATAGCCGATCACCGCGCCGCCCAGCAGCGCCGGAATCCGCCATCGCGGGTGGAAGTGCGCGAGCACCAGGCCCGCCGCAATCACCAGTACGAATGAGGCTACCCGTGCCGCACGGTATACGGCCAACTGCTCCACCTGGTTGAAACCGGCCCGGGTCAGCGCGATGTGAGTTTGCCGGACCTCGGGCGAGTTCTGATCGGCGGCCTCGGTCTTATTGATCCACCACGCGAGCAACTTTCCGGAGATGCCGCTCCACTGAAGCGAGGACCGGTCAAGCGTGCCGGCCGCGCCATACGGCGATACGCCGCGCGCGCTTTGCCAGGAATTTCGCGGCTCCTCGGTAGTAAGTCCAAAATACAGCGCCATGACAGTAGTCATTCCGAGGAAAAAAACAGTTGAGAGCGATCATGTAGGACATGCTAATAGTGCACCCGCGCGATTCTGCGCATCACGAAGAACGCGATTATGTCGAGCACGATCGCGGTCTCGAGCATCTTTTGCCCGTATTCATTATGGAACAGAGGCCGGGAATAGTCCGGGTTGATGAGGCTGAAGGCCGCTAGCACGATGAACGGGAGCAAGCTGACGATGACCGCACTCGCCCGCGACTGCGCGGTGAGCGCGCGCAACTGATGCTCCGCGCGCTGCCGATTGCGCATCCCCTCCGCGACGTGTTGGAAAATCTCGGCCAGGCTGTTCCCAACGTCGGTCTGGACGCGCACTGCGGCGACCAGGAAGCCCAGCTCTTCGACCGGCGCCCGCTGGTACATCGCCTCGAGCGCCAGCGGCAGAGTCATCCCAAGCTGGACCTGCTCGACGATCAGGCGCAGCTCGCCGGAAACCGGCTCGGGCAGATTCTGCCCCGCCATCTGAAGCGCGCGCAGCATCGTATGGCCCGACTCGAGCGCGGACTTGAGCAGATCGATCAGATACGGCAATTGCTCGCCGAGCAGCTTGAGCCGTTGGGTGCGCTTGCGGTGCGCGTAAAGCACCGGCGCCGTGGCGGCTGCGACACCGCATAGCAGTGCGCCGGGGACGTTTAGCCAGTGACCCGAGACGAAGGTGCCCACAACCAGCAGTGCCGGTATCGCGAGCATGAGCGGCACCGTCGCTTGACGCATCGTTTCGCTGAGGAAGCCGCCCACCCACGGCACCGTGCTCAGCCGCGCAAGCACCAGCGTCATCTCGTCCTTGGGCGGGGTCCACGCAGCCTCCGCGCGCGGGCTCGCCGGCGAATTTCCCAGCCGCCGTTCGAGCACCCGTTCCTCAGCGAGCCGATGCTTTTGCCGCATCGTGTAGTACGCGACCACCGGGCTTATCAGCAGGACGAAACAGACCAATGTGATTAGTTCCGTCATCGCGTCAGTGCAGCTCGCGCGGGGCGAGCATCGATTGAGGAACCGCGAAGCCGGCGGCCTCGAAGCGTTCGGTGTAGAAGGGACGTGTGCCCGTGGTCCTGAAATGCCCCAGCACCTTGCCCGACGGGTCGACCCCGGTGCGCACGTACTCGAACAGGTCCTGGGTCAGCACGGTGTCGCCTTCCATCCCGGTAATTTCGGTTATCTTGATGATCTTGCGGGCGCCGTCGGAATGACGCGCGAGCTGAATGATCAGGTTGATCGAATTGGCGACATACTGATGCATCGCTTTTTCCGGCAGCGCCACTCCCGACAGCAGCATCATCATCTCGAGCCGCCCCAGCGAGTCGCGCGGAGTATTGGCATGGATGGTGGCCATCGAGCCGTCGTGGCCGGTCGACATCGCCTGCAGCATGTCGAGCACTTCGGCGCCGCGCACCTCGCCGACGATCACGCGGTCGGGACGCATCCGCAAGGTATTGCGGAACAGCTCGCGCTGCGTGACCTCGCCCTTGCCCTCGACGTTGGGCGGGCGGGTCTCGAGGCGGAAGACCTGGGGCTGCTGCAGGGCCAGCTCGGCGGCGTCCTCGATCGTGATGATGCGCTGGTCTTCGGGGATATAGGTGGAGAGGCAGTTCAGCAGGGTGGTTTTGCCGCTGCCGGTCCCGCCGCTGATCAGGATGTTGAGCCGGGTGAGCACCGCGATGCGCACGAAGTCGGCTATCTCCTGGGTGCACGTGCCGTTGATGATCAGATCTTCCATCCTGTAGCTGTGGCCGCCGAAACGGCGGATGCACAAGCCGGGGCCGTCGATCGCAAGCGGCGGTATGATGGCGTGCACGCGCGAGCCGTCGGGCAGCCGCGCGTCAACCATCGGCGAGGCCTCGTCGATCCTCCGGCCGACGCGCGACACGATGCGGTTGATAACGCTCATCAGGTGCCGATCGTCGCGAAAGCGCACGGTGGTCTTGTAGATTTTGCCGTTGCGCTCGATCCATACCCCGCGGTAGCCGTTGACCAGGATGTCGGAGATGTCGTTGTCCTGGAGCAGCGGTTCGAGCGGGCCGAGGCCCAGCATGTCGCTGGTGGTGGCTTCGATCAGGCGTTCGCGATCGGCTTCGGCCAGCAACAGATGCTCTTCGTCGACCAGTTCGTCGATCACCGCGTTCACCTGCGCCAGCAGCGGCGCGTAGCCCGCGTCTTCGAGCTTGGTGATGTCGATTTTCTTGAGCAGCAGATCCTGGATCCGGCCCTTGAGCGCCTGGAAACGCACCTTGCCCGCGTCCTCGTTGGACGCGGCGATTAGCTGGCGCGTATCGATGGCAAAGAGCGAGGGCCCGGCCGCCGAGGGCGCGCCCTGCCCGTCGCTTTGCAGACGATCGATTAGACCCATTGGCGGCGTGCCTCCCTAGCGGCCCATCGCATTCATCAGCCTGGAGAAAACGCCCGGCTTGTGCGCACCGTCGGTGGCCTCCAGAGCGCCAATCAGGGTTTTGGCCAGCCGCTCGACCGCGAGCAGCAGCGGCGACCCCGCCGGCAGCGTGGAAAGTCCGTCGCCTTGCGCCTCGGTCGCCGCCAGCGCCGCCTCGTCGTGCGGAATGCAAAAGGCCACCGGCCGATGCAACGCGGCCTCGATTTTCTCCAGCGAGACGGCATGCGCAGGGCGGTAGTGGTTGAGCAACAGGTCGAGCGAGACGTGTTTGAGTTTGAGCCGTTCGAACAGATCAAGGAAGCGCTGCGCTGCGCGCACTGCGGTGATCGATTGATCGAGCACGTATAGCACGTTACCCGCGCGCTCCCACGCCGCCACCGTGCCCTCGTTCACATGATGGCCGCAATCGATGAGTACGTAGTCGAACAATTGCAGCATCACTCCGACGGTCGCTTCGATAGTGCCTGGCGAGACCATCTCGCCGTCCTCGATCCGCGCCGGCGCGCTCAAAAGGTACAGCCCGGAGGAATGTTTGCTGGCCGCTGATTCAAGGCGAATCGAATCGACGCTGGTGGTCGGGTCGGCGAGCTCGCCGATCGAATGGATGCTTTCGAGGTCGAGAATCGCCGAGAGCGAGGCTGCCTGAAGGCCGAGGTCGACCAGCGCGACCTGTTTTTGCGTCAGACGGCGGAGCGCGAGTCCCAAGGCGACCGTCAGGCTGCTGACGCCGACTCCGCCCGACACGCTGACCAGTGCGTAGGCCGCTTTGCTCGCTTGTCCGCCGCCGCGGTGGATTTCGCTGACCGTCCACAGCGAGCGCGCGAGGTCGACCGGATCAACCGGCATGAACAGTACTTCATTGGCGCCAGCGCTTAACGCGCCGCGCACCGCTTCCGGCGTGCGCCGGCTGACCACTGCCGTCACCTGCGACCAGTTGCCGCTCTCGATCCACGGCCGCAGCTCCTCATCCCACAGCTCGAGGTCCTCGTCGAGCAGTATCATCAGAATACGCACCGCGTCGCCTTGCGGCGGCGCCTGTCCGGGGGCTGCAATCTCGGCAATCTCCATCCTGAGGTCGGTGAGCGCGGCCAGCAGTTCGCGCAGTGCGGTGCGCTGCGCCGGCGTGCCACCAGCCAGCGAGATATTGAGGCTGCCGCGCCGCTTGTGCTGCGCGGTATTGAGGCCGTTGCCATTGCCGTTGTGTTGCGCTGAATTCATTGCCCCTCCGGCTGACTCGCGGCGGCGTCCGCGTGGACGCGCCTATTCACTGGTCATGGTCTGCGTAACCGAGAGCTGGCTTGGAAAGGTAACCCCGAAAAAAGTCGTACCCAAAAACAGCTTGGTCTGGAGATTGTAACTGACCGTCACTGTGACCGCGGTCCCGGTCACGCGCGGTACCGCACGTGGGCGAAAGTACTACCGGTTGCAGGCCGGAATCGCTGATGAGCGGTGACGCGGTGGAGGCCAGGTAGCTGCCCACCGAACTCTGAGCAAAGCTCGGATTCAGCGAAGCATAGCGCGCGCAGGAGATCGCGGCCTGGTTGACCGCGAGCGCCGCACCCCCGACGACCACCATCTGTACTACACCGAGCATCAAGAGCAGAAAGATGGGAATGATAAGTGCGAATTCGACCAGGGTCTGACCGCCGTGACGCTCGCAAACTCGCGGCCGCACCTTCACGCTGACGGTCAATTAGGTGACTGACGCGATATGTCTCGCGGCCGATCCATCGTGCGTCCGTTGGCGATACAGCGTCTCCTTTCCGCACATCACTTATCTTCAGCAATGTATGCAAAGCTCGCATCAGCTGAAAAGCGGAGCATGATCCATACCAGTGATGCCATTAGTCAATTTGCGAATCACTTGATCCGATCGACATTTCCAGCTGCGATACTGGATCGCTCCTTGCACGATCATGCCTTGGAGGAAATGGAGCGATATGAGATTGATACAAAAGCATGGGCGTGCGCGGCGCGGACGGCGGGGTCAGATTATGGTGATCCTCGCGCTGGCGGCGGTCGGACTAGTCGGAATAGCCGCGCTCGGAATCGACGTTTTCTATATTTACTGGAATAAAAACAAGCTACAGGGTGGCACCGACGCTGCAGCTTTGGCAGGCGCTACTTACTTCAACAACGTTACCTTCACCGGTAAGAATGCCGCGTGCCTCTACGCAACCGACGCGCAGAACGCGGCCTGCACCTATGCGCTCAACAACGGCATATTGCTGAGCGAACTCACCAGCGTGGTCGCCAATTCGGGCAATCAGTCGATGACCGTAAGCGCGACGCGCACGATATCCGCCCTGTTCGCCCGGGTCGTGGGCATCCAAAACTTTACCGTTAGCGCCACTTCCGTGGCGGTGCTGCAGGGACTCGCTTCCGCCAGTAACATCGCGCCGATCGGCCTCGACTCGACCACCACCTATACCTACGGACAGGCGCTCACATTGCATAACGGAAATTGCGGTGCGGGATGCTGGGATGGGCTATCTATGCAAAGTGCGAGCAACGGCACGCATCGGGCGCTAACGCATTCAGGCAGAATCTTGGGTCCGGATGCTCCTGCACGGTCAAGGTGGGCGATATTTTGACCATCGAGCCGGGCGCTACGGTCGGCCCGATCGGCCAAGGCGTAAGTGATCGGGTGGCGGCGGGTAATGCCTCGGATTCCACCGGGACGTGGTCCTCGCACACCTTGAGCGACGCACGGGTGACGGTCGTTCCGGTAGTCAATTGGAGCGGATGCAAGGGCAATTGTTCGGTGCCGGTCACCGGGTTTGCGGAAGTATGGATTTCAGGCACCACTGGCGCGGACATCAACGCGGTATTCATTCGCCAGGTCGCGGAGGGCACTCCGGGCACTGGCGGAACCAACATGGGCGCGGTTCATGCTCAGCTTACGCAATGAATAGTAATTCCTCTGCAATAATACTGCTGGCAACGATGTTCGAGGCGAATCAGCCGTGACCGTAGCAGCGTTGATTATAGATGACTCGCCGTTCGCGCGGAAAATCATCCGCCATCATTTGACCAAGCTCGGCTTCCATGTCGAGGGCGAAGCCGAGACTGCCGCGCAGGGCCTCCGGCTCTTCAGAGAGCTCAAGCCCAAGCTGGTCACGCTCGACGTGATGATGCCCGAGCGTGAGGGCATCGACAGCCTGGCCGCCTTCCGAACCATGAGAAAAGAGGTTCCAGAGACTGCAATCGTGGTCGTGAGCGCGGTGCCCTTCGAGAAGACGCGCGATACGTTCTTGAATGAGGGCGCGACCGCCTACGTGATCAAGCCGTTTAGCCAGTTCTCTTTCGAGCCGGTGCGGCAAAAGTTGCAGCGAGCCTTTCCGGCCTGGACTGCATAGCGGAAGAGCAATGAAGAGAGCAGTAATATGAATGTTGATTCGCACGACATAGCCAATGACAGTTCGATCGATCAAAAGGCTGTTCAGGATCTGCGCAACGAGGGCGAGAACCTGCTGAGCGACCTGGTGGATATGTTCATCCACGAGGTTCCCGGCCAGTTGGCAACGCTCGAGGCGGCACTGGCAAAAAGAGACGTCGGCGCCGCCAGGCTAACCGCGCATACGCTCAAGGGCACCGGCGCCAACTTTGGCGCTGCGCGGATGCAGGCGCTGGCAAACGCGATCGAGGAAAAGGCCCGCAACGGCTCGCTCGACGGCGCGTCCGCGACCGTCGTCGAGTTACGCGCCGAGTGCACCAGGGTTCGCGACGCTCTCAAAGCCGTACGCTGAGCGGAATCGCTGGAGGCTAAAACTGCCCCCCGGTTCTCTGATCGAAATACGCACGACACGCTGCAAGCTCATCGCGGCGTGGGAAACGACGCGCTACTTCCTTATTAATCCATAGTGAAGCGCCCCAGGCAGGCGCGCGGCTAGCTGCGCTTGCTCCGAGCGCGTCGCGCGCGAGTTGCCGGAGCGCGCCGAAGGCGTCATGATTTGCGCCGTCCGGGCCCGCGATCGCGTGCCCCGCTACTTCAACGCGTGGGGTGATGCACGATGAATGAACGGATGCTTCTGCCGACTACGGTGGTTGGCAGCTATCCGCAGCCCGACTGGCTAATCGACCGTGAGAATCTCGCCAAGCGGCCGCCGCCGCGCGTGCGTGCGCGCGAGGTCTGGCGAATCCCCGAGCCGTGGCTCGAGCAGGCGCAGGACGACGCGACTATCGTTGCGATTCACGAGATGGAAAGCGCCGGCGTCGATATCATCAGCGACGGCGAGATGCGCCGCGAGAGCTACTCCAACCGGCTCGCCAACGCGCTCGGCGGGGTCGACCGCGAACGTCCGGGCAGCGCGATCAGCCGCAGCGGACGCCCCGACATCGTGCCGCTGGTTTCGGGTCCGATTCGCAGGCTCGCGCCGGTCGAGGTGCGCGACCTCACCTTTCTGCGCGCGCACACCACTCACAAGGTGAAGATCACGCTGCCCGGCCCGTTCACGATGACCCAGCAGGCCCAAAACGCCCACTACCCCGACGAGGACTCGCTTGCGATGGCGTACGCGGAGGCGGTCAACGAGGAGATTAAGGATCTGTTCGCGGCCGGCGCCGACGTGGTGCAGATCGACGAGCCTTACATGCAGGCGCGCCCGGAGTTGGCGCGCCGCTACGGGCTCAAGGCGCTGAATCGCGCCCTTGAGGGCGTCACCGGCACGACCGCGGTGCATCTCTGCTTCGGCTACGCTTACATCATGAAGGACAAGCCGGCCGGCTACTCGTTTTTGCCGGAACTCGAGAACTGCCTCGCCCACCAGGTATCGATCGAGGCCGCGCAGCCCAGGCTCGATCTGTCGATTCTGAAAGAACTGCCCTCCAAGACCATCATCCTGGGCGTGATCGACCTTAACGATCCCGCGGTCGAGAGCGCCGCGACGGTCGCCGGCCGTATCCGCGCCGCGCTCGAGTTCGTCGCACCCGAGCGGCTGGTGATCGCGCCCGATTGCGGGATGAAATATATCCCGCGCGACCTCGCATTCGCGAAGTTGAGCGCGATGGTTGCAGGGGCGCGAATCGTCCGCGCCGCTCTCGGCTGATGCCGCGGTGTGTGAGCGTGCTCGAGGAGGAATGCTGATGAATCGAGGAGTGCTGCTCGCGGCCGCGATACTGCTCGGCGCCTCGTCTGCCTCGGCAATCCAGTTGCCGTCGGAACGCACGATCGGCCGGATCGAGGCGGTGTTCGAGTTCCAGGGCGCGATGCCGACGGGCGTGACCGTCGCACCCAACGGACGCATCTTCGTAAACTTTCCGCGCTGGGGCGACGACGTGCCGTTCACGGTCGGTGAAATCCGCGGCGGCCGTCTCGTAGCCTATCCCGATGTGGAGGTGAATCGGGCGGACAATGCGCGCCCGGCCAAGACTTTCATCAGCGTGCAGAGCGTAGTGGCCGACGCTCGCAATCGCCTGTGGGTACTGGACACCGCGGCGCCGAATTTCAGCGAACCGATAAAGGGTGGCGCGAAACTGGTTGCCGTCGATCTCGCGACCAACCGGATCTCCAAGACGATTGTCTTCAAGCCCGACGTCGCTTTGCCCAAAACCTATCTCAATGACGTCCGCTTCGATTTGCGCCAGGGTAAAGAGGGCATCGCCTACATCACGGATTCCGGAACCGGGGCGCTGATCGTGGTGGACCTAGCCTCGGGCGAGGCCTGGCGCCGGCTTGCGAATCATCATTCGACCAAGGCCGATCCCGCGTTCGTGCCGATCGTCGAGGGAGAGACGCTGATGGTGCGGCCGGCGGACGGTCCGCCGCAGCCATTCGCCGTTCCTGCTGACGGAATCGCGCTCTCGGCCGACGGCGCGACGCTTTACTATTGCCCGCTATCGAGCCGCCATCTGTTCAGCGTGCCGACGGCGTATCTGCGCGATCGCTCGGTACCCGAAGAGCAGGTCGGCGCGGCGGTGGCCGACCTCGGGGAAAAAGGAGCCTCCGACGGACTCGAGGCCGACGCGCAGGGCCGCGTCTATGCTGGCGACTACGAGCACGACGGAATCCGCCGGCGTTTGCCCGACGGCACCTGGGAGACGATAGTTCACGACCCGCGCGTGCTATGGCCGGATACGCTTTCGGTCGGGCCCGACGGATGGCTCTATTTCACCGTTAATCAGTTGGAGCGGGGCGCGCGCTTCCACGGCGGCCACGATCTTAGGCAAAAGCCGTATACGCTGTTCCGCGTGAAGATCGGCGGAAGCCCGGTCGCTCTGAAGTGACAGCGCGAGTGTCCCCGTGAGCCGTCGCGCGGCTTGTCTCAGCCCTCGGCCAGCACCGCGCGCGCCGCCTGCTCGACCACCGTGCCCTTGAAAAAATCCGGATTGTTGCCTGCCCACAACCTGACCGGATTGGCGAACACGAAATCGCGGAAGTCCGTCTCGCTTATCAGTTCTTCGTCCACCAGTTCCCAGGCCTCGGTCAGCACCTTGGTCATGTCCGGAACGTCGAAGTGGCCGATATCGGAACCGAAGACCGCGTTGAGCCGGGCGCGGTACGGGTTGGCTTTCGTATTGAAGGCCCAGGCGTTGGCCGCGTCGTCCGCTTCGCAGCCGAAATAAAAATTGGGGATGAACAGATCGCGGATCTGTTCGGCGCGCTCGATTGCGCAGGCCTCGAAGTCGTCAAGCGACGCGTTGGGGTCGGCGGTCCGCGGCGAGTACGACTCGCCCTCGAGTTTCCATCGCTCCAGCTTGTCGGCGAGCGCCTTGCCGCCGTAGCGCTGGAACAGATGCGCCAGCATCTCGCGGTTGAGATTGGCGGGGTCGATGTCCTCGAGCGCCTTGGGATTGCGTTTTTTCCAGTGGCCAATCAGATCGCTGTAAAGCCCGCAGGCCCATCCCACGCCGCCCTCCAGGAAGGCGAACTTCAACTTCGGAAAGCGCCGCGTCACGCCGCCCAGGAACAGCGCCTTGCAAATCGCCTCGCCGGCCACGCCGAAGTGGCCGATATGATTGTACACCGCATTCGACGGCGAGATGCGCGTGCCGACACCCTTGGAAACCGTATGAAAGGTGGGTACGACGCCGAGCTCCTGGCACTTCGCCCACACCGGGTCGTAATCGTACTCGCTGTCGAGCGCGAGCATGTCGAGCCATTGCGCGTACGGATTGGGCTCGCCGCCGGGACCGACCGCCGCGCGAATCGGACGGCGCAGCAGGCTCGGCATCATCGCGACCTTGAGCCCCAGCGTCTTGACCGCGTACTCGAGTTCGACGATCGCCTCCTCGGGCGTATACATCGGAATCATCGCCACCGGCGTCAGCCGGTCGCTGAACTCGCGGAACTGCTCGGCCGAGTACCGGTTAAACGCGCGGCAGGTCGCCTTGCGCGTCTCCTCGTCGGCGATGAATGGGATGCGCAGCGCCGCGGTCGGATAGAGCACCGCGAAATCCATCCCCATATCGCCCATGCGCTGGTACAGCAGCTTCGGCAGCATCGCGGTCGCACGGTCGAGCGTGTTCCTGGTCGGCACGCCCCACCATACCGGCTGGTCCAGCCGGCGCTCGCGCCGTTCCTTGAGCGGGACCGTGAGATGCCATCCTTCGTACGGCCGGTTCCTGAAACCCTCGGCCGCGCGCGTTCCCCCGACCTCTTTCAGATAGTCCATCAGATCCGGCCCGAACTCGACCCAATGGCCGTCGGAATCGATCACCGGATGTTTTAGGCGGGGCCGCAGGGCAGCCGATTCGGAACCTTGATTCCCTTGCTTCGCGGACATCGCGCATTCCTCCATCTAGCCGTCATCTAGCCGCAGCCGGGCCACGCTGTCCAGACTCGCGTGCACTCGTGGAACTCCACACCGGGCGGAAGCTGTGATAGATGGCTCCCACGCGGCAAGCGCGAATTGGCTCGGGGAGATGACAAGCATGGCTGGCGCAAAAGCGAATTCCACGATGCTCGCGGGATGCCGGGTGCTCGATTTCACGCAGTACCTGGCCGGGCCCACAGTTACCCGGCTGATGGCGGAGATGGGCGCCGACATCATCAAGGTGGAGCTCGCGCCGATGGGCGATCCGTCGCGTCTGCTGCCGACGATCAAAAACGGACGCAGCGGCTATTTCGTGCAGCAGAACCGGGGCAAGAAGAGCCTGTGCCTCGACCTCAACAAGCCGGAATCGCTGGAGATCCTCCGCGCGCTCGTAACCAAGGTGGATATCGTGGTCGAGAATTTCGGACCCGGCGTAATGCAAAAACGCGGCCTCGACTACGATTCGCTCAAGCCGCTCAATCCGCGGCTCATCATGGCCTCGCTCTCGGCCTTCGGACGCAAGAGCCCGCTCGCGCACAAGACCGGCTACGACATGATCGCGCAGGCATTCTCCGGCATGATGCACATGACCGGAGACCCGGATGGATCTCCGACCTTCGTCGGAATCGGTGTCGCCGACGTGGGAACCGGAGTACATACTTTTGCCGCACTCGGATATGCACTTTATACTCGGGAGAAAACCGGTGTCGGACAGTATATAGACATCGCGATGATCGACGCGCTCTACCACATGCACGATTTTGGTCTGCAGAGCCATTCCATCACCGATGGCGCGTTCATCCCCAAACGGATGGGCCGATATCACAACCAGATTTGTCCCGCCGGAGTATATAAAGGGCCGCAGGGCTGGATATTTATCCTGGTGCTCGATCGCCAGTGGGCAAGCATGACCAAGGCGATGGGCCGGCCGGAGCTTCGCGACGATCCGCGTTTCGCCACCAGCGCGGACCGGGTGAAAAACAGCGCCGCGCTCAACGCAATCGTCGAGGAGTGGCTATCATCGATGCCCAGTGACGACGCCGCGGTGGCCGCGCTCGAGGAAAACCGGGTCGCATGCGCGCCGGTGCTCTCGGTCATCGACACGATGAAGCATCCGTACTTCAAGGCGCGCGACATGGTGCGCAAGGTGCGCGATCCGATCCTCGGTGAGGTGACGATTCCCGGTTTTCCGTTGAAATTTTCGGCCTATCCGGACCTGCCGGACATCCAGGCTCCGCTTTTGGGCGAGCATGGCGCACAGGTGCTCAAGGAAGTGCTGGATTACTCCGACGCGCGGATTGCGAAGCTCAAGGAAGGCGGAATCCTCTTCAGCGAGAATCGATAGTCTGTATTGTCGAGATTGCTGGATATTAGTCGGAAGATCCAAGGAACTTGCGCTGGGCGAGGTTGGGCGAGTCTAATCTGCAATCGTGGGCTCCTTCTTCGATTTCGCCGAGGTCTGCCAGTCGCTCAGCCAGACCAGTAGCCGCCTCCAGATAGCCGCGCTCGCGGCCGACTTTCTCGCACGCCTTGCGCCCGCGGAGGCCGCGATCGCCGCGCGTTTCATGGTCGGCCGCGCGCTCGAACAGGGCGGCGAGCCGCGGCTTAACGTGAGCGGCCGTGCGGTGTGGAAGATCGCCGCCGCGCTCGGCGGCGGCGAGGACCAGGGCGAGGACATCTTCACCGCCGCAGCCGACTTCGGCGAGGCGATCGAGATGGTGATGCGGTTGCGGCGCGACGAGCCGGAGCCGACGCTCGCGCTCGTCGAGGTCAGCCGCGCGTTCGAAGAGATCGCGGAGATCGAGGGACGCAGCTCGCGACGGCGCAAGCTCGAAGGGCTCAGCGATCTCTTCGCACGGATGACCGCGCTCGAGGCGAAATACGCAGCCAAGGTTCTGATCGGCGAGATGCGCCACGGGATGAGCGAGGGCCTGATGCTCGAGGCGCTGGCGAAGATGGCCGGACGTCCGGTGGACGAGGTTCGTCGGATGCACATGCTGGAGGGCGACGTTGGGCGGCTGGCGCAGTCCCTGCGCCAGCCGCCCAACGTCGCCGCACGCGGCGCCGGCGCGAGCGCCGGTGCCGGAGCGGAAAGCGTCGCGGGGGCTAACGGCGAAACCGCCGTTAGTCCCCGCGACGGTGCGCCTGACGCGGCTTTGGCGGCGGCGGGCGCGCTCGCGCCCGCCGCCGCCAAAGCCGTCGCGCACGCGCGCGCGCTGCGCCCGATGCTCGCGCAGCCCGCGCGCGCGATCGCCGACGCGTTCGCGATTCTCGGCCCGCGCATCGCCATCGAGCACAAGATCGATGGCGCGCGCGTGCAAATCCATCACGCACCCGGCGGCGTGCGAATCTTCTCGCGCCGCCTAAATGAGATCACGCCCGGCCTGCCCGAGGTCGCCGAGGCGGCTCAGCGCCTCGGCGACCGCCACGCCATCCTCGACGGCGAAGTGATCGCCGTCGACCCGACTGGCCGGCCGCTCGCCTTCCAGGAGGTGATGCGGCGGTTCGGGCGCGTGCGCGAGGTCGAGCGTCTGCGTATCGAGCAGCCGATCCGGTTGTTCGTATTTGACCTGCTCGCGCTGGACGGCGAACTCTGGATCGACCGGCCATACGAGGAGCGCTACGGCGAATTGGCCCGGCTCGCCGAGGGCGCCGGTCTCTCGCTTGCCGACCGAATCGTGCCGGCGGCTCTGGAAGAAGGGGAGCGTTTCTATGCGGCCGCAGTCGCCGCCGGTTACGAGGGCGTGATGGCCAAGGCGCTCGCGAGCCGCTACACGCCCGGCGCGCGCGGCCGCGGATGGCTCAAAATCAAGCACGCGCACACGCTCGACCTCGTGATCGTGGCCGCCGATTGGGGCTATGGACGGCGCCATGGATGGCTCTCCAACTATCATCTGGCGGCGCGCGATCCGGAGCGCAGCGGTTTCGTCGAGGTCGGCAAGACTTTCAAGGGATTGACCGACGCTCTATTCGAGCAGATGACGGCCCGGCTGCTCGCGCTCAAGACCGACGAGACGCGCGCCACCGTGTTCGTGCGGCCGGAGGTCGTGGTCGAGGTCGCGTACAGCGATATTCAGCGCAGCCCACAGTACGAAAGTGGGATGGCGCTGCGCTTTGCGCGCATCGTGCGGATCCGCGACGACAAGCCGGCCGCAGAGGCCGACACGCTGGCGGCAATGGCGGATGCGTTCGAGCGGCAACTCGTCCGGCCGCTGTGAGAGGCTGCGCGAGGGTTGATGAACAAGACGTTGCGCGAGTCGGCAAACAAAACATCCGAACAGCGGTTCAAGCGCCGACATCGGAGGCGTGCCGCGAGGGTTGGTGAAAGAATGATCATACAAATTTACAGCATGACCTCGATCGCCGACGCGATAGCGACCGCCGAAGCCGGCGCCGACCTGGTCGGCGTGGTGGTGGCCGAACCGGGAGTGGTTGCCGAGGGAATCGAAGCTGCGGCAGCGCGCGACATTCTGGCCGCGGTGCGGCCGCGCGCGCGTGGCGTGGCGCTCTCGCTCGCGGACGATTGCGACGAGATCTGCGCGATGGTCGACGCGGTGCGGCCGGATATCGTGCATATCGCCGCACGCGAGATCGAGCCCGAGGACTGCGCATGGATTCGCAAGCGGGTCGCGCCGGTCAGATTGCTCCGCGCGATCGCGGTGCGCGCCGGCGAAACGATTGCCGAGGCTGACGCGCATCAGGAGGCCGCCGACTACCTGATGCTCGATTCGGGCGCGAAGGGCGCAACTGGCGAGACCCACGACTGGTCGGTTGCCCGCGCAGTCGTCGAACGCTCGCGCATCCCGGTGATTCTCGCCGGCGGGCTCTCGGCGGACAACGTGGCGCGGGCGATCGCCACCGTGCGGCCGTGGGGCGTCGATTCATTCACCCATACGGACGTGCCCGGAAATCGCGGAAAGAAGGATGCGGCACGCGTGCGCGCGTTCATCACGGCAGCGCTGCGCGGTTTCGCGGATGCTATCGCGAGCTAGGCATCCACGAAGCCGAGTTCCTTCAGCCGCTCGCGCGCTTCATCGGCGTCGGCCGAATGCACCATCAGGCGCGACGGCACCGCGCCGGTGCTGCCGAGCATCCGAGAAGAGTCGTCGTCGAAGATGAAGGTTTCGATTCCACTGCCGTCGAGCAGGTCGTGCGCCATCTGAACCTGCGTCGAATCGATGCTCGTAAAGACTTCGGTCAGGTCGTCGGGATTAAGCTGGTCTGCCATCGTGAGAGGTCCTCAATTTTCGCAATCGCGCCGCCTTGCGTGGCCGGACGAAACCGTCAGTCGGGCGCGGGCGCGGAAGCGATTCCTTTGATCCGATTGTACAGCACCGCGGCAATGCCAACGACCAGCAACACAGCGATCGCGCCATCAAAGCGATGGAAGTACGGGCCGAGCTGGTCCCAGTGCTGTCCGAGCTTCATCCCGGCCCACGCGAGCCCCAGGCACCAGAGGTATGAGCCGAGCAGCGTGTAGATGGTGAAAGGCATCAGGCGCATCCGCGCGATCCCCGCGGGCAGCGCGATAAAGGTGCGGACCACCGGCAACAGGCGGCTGATGAACACCGCGTGCGCGCCCCAGCGGTCGAAAAAACGATCGGCTAGTTCAACTTCGTGCGGCGCGATCAGGATGTAGCGGCCATATTTCAGCAGCAGGCGGCGTCCGCCGCTTAAGCCGACGAAGTACGCGACGTACGATCCGAGCAGGCATCCTATCGCTCCCGCGATCGCGACCAGGTTGAGATCGAAACGGCCGGTCGACACCAGGTAGCCCGAAAACGGCATCATAATTTCCGAGGGCAGCGGCACGCAGGCGCTCTCAATCGCCATCAGCAGCACGATTCCGCCATAGCCCATCGTGGAGATGGTCGCGACAATGAACACGGAGACCGCGGTCATCAGCCGATCGATCATCTTGTTGCCGTCCTGATCTGTGTTTGGCAAACGGGAACGCGATTCATGATCGAACAGCGTGCCATGCATGGGCGGGCCGCGCCAGCCTCAAACCGCGCGGGCACGCCGTCCGGCGATGCGGCGCGCCTGACGCCGCGGGGTCTGCTTAATCGTTTAACCGTTTAACTGTATATATGTTGATTGGCGCACTTGTCTTGTACCGCCGATCGGGCAAGACTGCCGATCATAGAGACGATTCGCGCGACAGAAGGGAAACGCTCATGGCAAAAAACACGCTCTCCGTGACCGACAACCGCACTGGCAAACAATACGAGATTCCGATCGAGGAAGGCGGCGCGATCCGCGCCGCCAAACTCCGCGACATCAAGACCGGACCCGAGGATTTTGGCCTGATGTCCTACGACCCGGCCTTCACCAACACCGCTTCGTGCAGGAGCAAGGTGACTTTTATCGACGGCGAAAAAGGCATCCTGCGCTACCGCGGCTATCCGATCGAGGAACTGGCCGAGCACAGCAACTACCTCGAGGTCGCCTACCTGGTGGTCAAGGGCGAACTGCCGAACGAGCAGCACTACCGCGCCTGGGAAGAGAACATCAAGACCCACACGATGGTGCATGAGAATCTGAAGAACTTCATGCAGGGTTTCCGCTACGACGCGCATCCGATGGGGATGCTGGTGGGGACGATCGGCGCGATGTCGACGTTCTATCCCGACGCCAAGGAGATCATGAGCCTCGAATCGCGGCGCTTGCAGACCCGCCGGCTGATCGGCAAGCTGCCGACGCTGGCGGCGTGGGCTTATCGTCACACCCGCGGCCTGCCCTACGTCTATCCCGACAATGATCTCAGCTACGCCGGCAACTTTCTCTCGATGCTGTTCAAGATGACCGAGCTGCGCTACAAGCCCAACCCGACACTCGAGCGCGCGCTCGACATCCTGTTCATCCTGCACGCCGACCACGAGCAGAACTGCTCGGCCAACGCGATGCGCTCGGTGGGTAGCTCGCAGGTCGATCCTTATTCCGCCGTCGCGGCGGCCACTGCGGCCCTTTACGGCCCGCTGCACGGCGGCGCCAACGAGGCGGTGATCCGGATGCTGACCGAGCTCGGCTCGGTCAAGGCCGTGCCGGAGTTCATCAAGAGCGTCAAGGCCGGCGAGCGCAAGATGATGGGCTTCGGACATCGCGTCTACAAGAGTTACGACCCGCGCGCCAAGATCGTGAAGCGGCTCGCCTACGAGGTCTTCGAGATCACCGGCCGCAACCCGCTGATCGATATCGCGCTGGAGCTGGAGAAGATCGGACTCGAGGACGAATACTTCGTCTCGCATCGCCTCTACCCCAACGTCGACTTCTACACCGGGATCATCTACCAGGCGATGGGTTTCCCGATGACCATGTTCCCGGTGCTGTTCGCGATACCGCGAACCTCGGGATGGATGGCGCAGTGGGCCGAGATGGTGCGCGATCCGGAACAGAAGATCGCACGCCCGCGCCAGATCTATATCGGCGAGAAGCTTCGGCAATGGACGCCGATCGAGAAGCGGCCCGCCCCGACCATGCGCGAGGACGCGGTGAGCGGTCAGATCTGATTCGTTGAGCGGCCACGGCCGCAACTGACTTACAACGCAGGCGGAGCGCTCCGCCTGCGTTTTTTTTCGCAACTCTCGCTCCGACGTCCGGCATGTCCGCGCATAGGGGTGAAATATTTCACCCTTATCCACATTCGCGAATTCGGGCACACTTCCGCGCGATGGACGTGACCCACTTCAAGACCACAGAGCTTATCGAACGGGGCGGCCCGCTCGCGGTCCACGGCACCGCAATCGAGGACGCCGATCTTTCCTCCAGCGCGCCGCCGCAGTGGGTGATGCTGATCCCGGCGGGCGAGTTCAGCGGACGCGACGGCCGCGGGCCGTTTCGGCTGGCCGATCCGGCGCGCGTGATCGCGGCGACCGAGGCGCTCGGGCTGACCGCCGGCGTCCCGATCGACTACGACCACGCGACCGACTTCGCCGCGCCCAAGGGCCGTCCCGCGCCTGCCGCCGGATGGATCCGCGAACTCGCGGAGCGCGACGGCGCGCTGTGGGGCCGCGTGGAATGGACCCCGCATGGCGCCAAGGCGATCACCTCACGCGAGTACCGCTACATCTCGCCGGTCTTCCAATACTCGCCTGACGGCGCGGTCACGCGTCTTTTGCGGGCGGGACTCACCAACAATCCGAATCTCTATCTGACCGCGATCTCGGCGCGCGCGGTGGCTGGAATGGGTGCGCCAGGCGCGGAAGTTCAGCACGGACGCCGCGCCGGCACCGCGGCCGGCGCCGAACTCGGCCAAGGGGGCGAAGCGATGGACACGCTGCTGCAACAGTTGTGCGAAATGCTCGGGCTCGGGGACGACAGTTCGCCCGAAGAGGTCCTCGCGGCAGTGCGGGCGCTCAACGAAAGCGCCCACGGCGACGAAGATGAAGGCGGCGAGCGCGACGGCGCGCAAGGCGATGACCGCGATGACGACCGCGACGCCGGCGCGATGCAGGCCGCCGGGGCCGGAGCCGGCGCCGATCCGGCCCGCTACGTCGCGGTCGCGCAGTTCCAGCGCGTGCTCGGAGAGCTCAATCAGTTGCGGGTCGAGCGCGCCCGCGAGCGCGCCGAGCGCGCGGTCGACGACGCGATCAAGGCGGGCAAGCTGATTCCGGCGCAGCGGCAGTGGGCGATCTCTTACTGCCAGGCCGACTTCAAGGGCTTCGGCGCCTTCGCCGCGCGCCAGCCCGCGGCTTTCGGCGGAGCCTTCGAGAGCGCCGCCACGACCTTTACTCCTCCGCTACCGGCCCTCGCCGCGACGGCCGCGCTGACGGCCACCGAGACCGCGATCTGTGCGCAGCTCGGCTTGAGCCCCGAAGACTACCTCGGGCGCAAGCGCTCGGGGCGGAGCGATTTTCTGCGGCTCAACCGCGGCAACGACTAGACCGGACGCGCGCGCCGCGGCCGGACAGGCATAGGCAGGATTCAAAGAGGTGACGAAATGGCGGCTCTAAGCAGCTCACGCAATACGCCCGAGATGGCCGACTTCGGGCGGACGCAGAATTACCCGGTCGAGGCCAACACCACGGTTTACCTGGGCTCGATGGTGGCGCTCAACGCGAACGGCAACGCGGTGCCCGCCGCTTCCGCCGCGGGCTTGCGGATCGTCGGCCGCGCCGAGCGAATCTACCTCGGGATGCCCGGACAGGACGCGCTCAATGTGTCGTCGGCAACGATTCCCGGGACCAATCTGCCGGCCGGCGCGGCGGGCGCGATCTCGGTGATTTGCGCGCGCGGCGTTTATCTTTACGCGATCAACGACGGATCGATCGCGCAGCCGCAGGTCGGGATGCTCTGTTTCGCGGTCGACGACAACTCGGTCTCGCTAAGCGACGGCTCGGGCGCGACCGTGGTCAGCGCGCAATCGCATACGTTTCCCGCCTCGACCAGCGCACAGGTCATCAGCCTCGGCCACGAGAACGTCTCCAAAGTCGTGGTGACTTCTTCGCCCGCCGGCACCACCTACGTCGAGGGCAGCGACTACGTGGTCGACTACCAGGCGGGGCTGATCATGCTGCCGCCGAGCGGCGGCACGATCGCCGCCGCCGCCACCGTACTGGCCTCGTACAACTGGGGCGCGCCTTCGCGCAGCGTGGCCGGCACGATCATGAACCTCGACTCCAGCGGCCAGGTCTGGGTCGACTTCTGGCATCAGTCGGCACTCGCGGTCTAGGACGACCGACCAACCCTTCAGCCGCTCGCGGCCGCGCCGCGGGCTCACACGGTAGCAACGATGGAAATCAGCGCATCAAATCTCACCGCACTGTTCACCGGCTTCGACGTTATCTTTCAGCGCGGGTTCGAAGCGCCGCCGAGTTACTACGAGCAGATCGCCTCGATCGTGCGCTCGGGCTCGCGGCAGACGACCTACCCATGGCTCGGCCGCACCACCAAGTTCCGCGAGTGGCTCGGCAGCCGCGTGGTCCAGGCGCTCGAGTCTCACGCCTACACGATCGTCAACAAAAACTTCGAAGACACCGTCGGGATCGACCGCAACGACGTCGAAGATGACACCTACGGCGTTTACGAGCCGGTTATCGAGCAGCTCGGTTGGGACACCAAGGTCCATCCCGACATGCTGCTCTTCACGACCATCAAGGCGGCCGTGAACACGCCCTCCTCCGTGCTCGGCTACGACGGCCAGGCCTTCTTCTCGGCCTCTCATCCGGTGGGCCTGATGGGCAACACGCCGACACAGGTCGCCAATATCAACTCCAGCGGCAGCGGCGCCTACTGGTTCCTGGTCGACGCCTCGCGTCCGATCCGGCCGTTCATCTTCCAGCTGCGCCGCGAGTACGCAGTCACGCGGATGAACACGCTCACCGACGAGGCGGTCTTCAACCGGCGCGAGTTCCGCTACGGCGTCGACGGCCGCGCCAACACCGGCGTCGGGCTGTGGCAGCTCTGTTACGCGAGCAATACCGACCTCAGCAATCCGACTAACTATGGCGCGGCGCGCGCAGCGATGCGGGCGATCAAGACCGACGGCGGAATGCCGTTCGGCGCGCTCTCCAGCCGCAAAGGCGTCTACCTGGTCGTGCCGCCGTCGCTCGAGGAAGTCGGCCGCCAGCTGCTCAACTCGGAATTCATGGCCGGCGCCGGCGCCAGTTCTTCCGTGCCCACCACCAACATCTGGCGCAACAGCGCCGACCTGATCGTCAGCGAGTACCTCGCCTAGCCTCTCCCCCCGATGCGAGCCCGGGACGGACGCCGCGAGGCTCCGTTCCGGGCCGCCCGCCTGCTTAGGCGAACGAGGCAAGCGACAAGGAATTATTTGCCCAAGGAATTATCATGGTCTACGCGCAGCCTTCCGACATGATCGCACGCTACCCCAATCGCGATCTCGTGCAGCTGACCAACGAGGATCCGACTCAGACCGTCGTCAATCAAATCGTCCTGCAGCAGGCGCTCGCCGACGCCTCGGCCGAGATCGACGGCTATCTGGAAAGCCGCTTCACCCTCCCGCTCAGCGATCCGCCTGCCGTGCTCGCTCGCCTGACCTGCGACGTCGCGATGTACCGTTTGCAGGCGCTGCGCCCGCTGCACGATCTGGCCGAGGCGCGCAAGCGTTACGAAGACGCGGTGGCGGTCCTGGTGCGCGTCGCCGACGGCACTCTCACGCTGGGCCTTGCGCCGGATAACCAGGAACCGCCCGAGGCGTCGGGCGCGGTCGTAACTGATGCGGGCGGCGATCGCTCGGGCACGGTGCCGCCGCGCGTTTTCAGCCGCGGCACGTTGAAGGGATTTTGACGATGGGAGTGACGCTCGACAGCCCCTGGGTCGGTCAGACTTTCGCGCCGCCCACGCCGCTCGATATCGCAACCCTCGAGTCTGCAATCGCGGCGCAGCTTCGCGCGCAGGTAACCGCGATCGAGATCGCGCAATTTCCTGACAAGCCCGCCGCCTACCGCCTCACCCATCGCATCGGCGCGGCCCTGGTGGCATGGCGCGGCGCAACTTACGGAGCATTGATCGATACGGCAGCGGTGGTGCAGGCGCGCCGCCTCGAATTCGAAATCATCCTGCTGGTGCGCGACCTCGGATGGAGTTTCGGCGCCGACCCGTCGGGACCGAACCCGGGCGCCTACGCGCTGCTCGAAGCGATCCGCGCCGCGCTGACCGGCCTGCAGCTTCCCGGATGCCGCAAGCTGTTCCCGTTGCGGGAACAGTTCCTGGGCCGCGACCCGCAAGGTGCCGTATGGACCTGGTCGGCGCTCTATGCGCTCGAGACGATGGCGCTCGAAGCGTCAACGCAGGATAACTTCCCGCTCTTCATCAAGGGCATCGCGCTGGAAGAGGGCGGGCAGACCGCCAGAGTCGCCACGCAGGCCGCATACACGTTCAACTCGCAGGGCGTGATCCAGTTGCCAGTGGGTAATGTCGCGAACCTTGTAATTACTCCGGCTGGCGGCGGCAATCCCTATCTCGCCGGCACTGACTACACGCTGGACGCGGTCAATGGAATCATTACCCGGGCCACGGGCGGCGCGATCCCATCGGGCGCGACGGTCAACGTCGTCTATACCTATTCCGAAACCGTCACCGCGGTCGCGGGCAACTCCTCATCGCCGACGGCCCCGACCAACTAGACGAAGCGGAGCGGCAAACTCCCGAAGGCATTAAAAGAAGGTGAAAGAAGATGCCAGCCAGCTTTCTACACGGAATTGAAACGATCGAAACCTCCACCGGACCGGTCCCGATCACGGTCGTAAAGTCGGCAGTGATCGGCCTGGTCGGCTCCGCGCCGCTGTGGGCGGCAGTCGGCGCGCCGGCGATGTGGCAGCCCAGCTGGGTCGTCGCGGCCGGCCAGCAAGTGGTCGATCCCAATGGCAACATCCAGCAGTGCTCCACCGCCGGCACCACCGGCACCTCGGCACCGACCTGGGCGACCGCGCTCAACACCACCAGCGCCGACGGCACCGCGGTCTGGAAGCTGGTCACCATCGCCGGCACTGTCTTGCAGGCGCCCACGCTGGTCAATTTCACCGCCAACCCGAATATCGCCGGCTCGGCCGCCGCGTATGGGCCGCTGATGCAGGGATACACGATTCCTTACGCGCTCGCGGCCATTCAGGCCCAGGGCGCCGGCCAGGTGATCGTGGTTAATGTCTTCAATCCCTATCTCCACTATACCGCCATCACGGCCCAGGCGATGGCGATGCCCGCGTCGGGGCCGCAGATACTCAACCTTGGGCATATGGGCGTCTGGAACGTGGTGGTCAAGAACGGCGCCGGCTCGACTACCTATATAAATGGGACTGACTATACGCTCGATCCCATAAATGGAATCGTGACGCAGAAGGCAGGCGGCGCAATCACCACCGGCGAAGCGCTCAGTCTCTCTTTCAGCTACGCTGACCCGAGCAAAATGCAAGACAGCGACGTCGTCGGCTCGGTCACCGGCACCATGTATACGGGAATCCAGGCGCTGCGCACGACCTATGGCACGATGGGATTCTTTCCGAAGATTCTGATCGCGCCCGGCTACTCGCAGGATGCCGCCGACCGCCAACGCGCTGGTCTCCACGGCGTTTACGATTCGCGCGATAGCGCTTATCGACTCGCCGCCGTCGATCTCTCCGGCGACTGCGATCGCCAACCGCGGCGTCGCGGGCAACGTGTTCGACACCAGCTCCGACCGGGCCGTGCTCTGCTATCCGCAGGAGAAATTCTTCGACCTGGGCCTCATCCCGACCGGCGTCACGATCAATTCCGCAGGAACCCCGGTGCAGAACGCGGCCAACGTTACCGCGGTGGGGCCCTACTCGCAGTGGGTGGCTGGAACGATCGCGGCCAAGGACCTGCAGCAAGGGTACTGGTGGTCGCCCTCCAATACTCAGATGACCGGCCCGCTCGGTCCCGACGTAACGCTCTACGCCTCAGTGCTGGACGCGGCGAGTGACGTCAACAATCTCAACGCGCAAGGCATCCTGACCGTCTTCAACGCCTTCGGCACCGGTCTGCGCGTTTGGGGCAACCGCTCTGCCGCCTATCCCACCACGACCACGCCCAACAACTTCATCAGCGTGCGCCGCACGATGGACGTAATCGAGGAATCGGTGGAACTCGCGATGCTCCAGTTCATCGATCAGCCGATCAGCAACGCGCTAATCTCGGCGATCCTTGCCAGCGTCAACGCCTTCATCCGCAGCCTCATCGGGCGCGGCGCGCTGGTCGCCGGCTCCGCCAGCTACAATCCGGCCGAGAACCCGTCCAACCAGGTGGCCGCCGGACAACTGGTTTTTGACATCGACGTGATGCCGCCGCCGCCGGCCGAACGCCTGACCTTCAACGTTTTCATCGACACCACGTTGCTGAGCGGGCTCGGCAACACCAGCGCGCTGACCGCGGTCACACTAAACGCCTAAGGCCACACTAATCGAGGCTCCAGGCGCCGCGCGCGCCCGGGCCTGACGAGGTTCATCGCAATGTCAAACCTGGCCGTAAATCGAATCACCAACGCCAACGTCTACCTCGACGGCATCGGGCTCCTGGGCCGCGCCGAAGAAATCGAAGTCGCGAAGCCCAAGCACAAGATGGTCGATCACAAGGGGCTTGGCATGGCCGGCACGGCGGAGTTCTGGGCCGGGGTCGATAAGCTCGAGGCCAAGATCAAGTGGGCGTCGATCTATCCCGAGGCCGAAACGGCGCTGAACAGCCCCTTCCAGGCGCACTACTTCCAGGTGCGCAGCAACCTTGAAACCTACACCAGCCAGGGACGCACGCAGCAACAGCCGCTTGTATACCTGATGACCGGGATATTCAAAGACGCCGGCGCGATGACCTTCAAGGCGCACGAGGGAGTGGATACCACGTCGGTAATTGCGGTGTATCACTCCGAACTATATATTGGCGGTACGCAGATTTTCCTGTTCGACGTGATGGCCAATATCTACGTGGTAAACGGCGTCGATCAACTCAGCACTTTCCGCGCCAACCTGGGCGGCTAGCGGTTCCGTAACACTCTGCGACCAGGCCGCTCGTCGAGCGGCCCCTTTGAACGTCAATCACGGCTCGCCGGAGATGATCTTCATGCCCGATACACAGCCCTCCGAACAACCCGTGCAATCGCGCAACGTGACATTGCCCTCCGGCAAGACCGCCGCGATCCGCAGAGGCAAGGGGCGCGACCTTATGCACGCACAACGCGCGGTCGCCGGCAATCCCGACCCGACCGCGGTGGTCTTCGCTCTGATCGCCGAATTGGCGCAAATCGACGGCGCGCCGATCGTATACGAAGACGTGGTCGAGATGGACCTCGGCGACGTGCTGGTACTGCAGGCAGAGGTGACGGGAGCAAATTTTCCCGAGCCGGCGCAGGACTCCCCAGCGCCGGCGGTTTCGCAGGACTCGTCCGCTTCGGCTTCGGTGTCGGGGAACTAGCGGCGATGGAATTCGACGAGATCGACTTCTGGATGGTGGCGGTTGCCGATTACAACCGCATCGCCGACGAAGCAATGAGCGCGCGCCGCGATAATAAGCAGTAAGCCACTGGGCATCGCATCCGCGCTCGCAGCTCTATGGTTTGCGTAGCGTGAACAGTTGTCACCTATGATCCGGAGAGACAGTACATGCTATATGCACCACTTGCCCGACAGCTTTAGTGCAATTCGAGAGACGCCGTCGGGCCGGATGAGTGCATATTCACGGCCTCTTTACTCCAGCATCGGTCGTGCCTTGCTTCGGTCGATCAAGGTCGCCCCGCCAGGCGAGTATCGGATGCCTGTACGCACTTCCCAGACAGTTTTATTGCTCTTCGAAAACTAACGCCTCGCAGATTACGTGCATATTCACGGCTTATAGCCGCCGCTGCCACGGACGCCCCTCTTCGGCGGGTAAACCAATTCACCTCGCCAGGACCGTATCGGATGCTCAAACACTTTCCACACCCGCCAGCAAAGGACTTTGAGCACGCCTCCCAGTGTAGGGGGCGAGCCACGTGCGATCTGGCGTTCGCGTGTTTCCACCGTCCAGCGATCGAACCGCTTCGCGAGTTCGACCAAATCTTTGGCTCCCGTAACCCAGAGCAGTACCCGTCTTAGCAGCGTCAGAACCGTCTTTAGCATGTTCCATCCAAGAACCACGGCCGACATACTCAGAACGAGCAGCACGTATAAAATGATGAGCATCTCGATCCAGAGTATAGTTTCATGGCTCTCCATAGTTTGAAGCTCTATAGCTTATGATTCCGAGAAGCAACACACTCGACATGCAGCATGCGCTGGTGAGCGCTTATGCAATTCGGCAGGCCGCGCGTAGCTTTGCACACTTCTCGCTCGCAATGAAACAGATCCTCTTCGACATGCGCGTACATCGTGCCTGGTTTTCAAGCCCGCGCCTGGTCATCGCGTGGTCGGCGGCCCCTGACACTCAGAGTCAGGTCAAGGCCGGTTCAAGCGAGTCTAATTCATCGGTTGAAAACGACCTAGGTGCGCCCGAAAAGATCCGTCGCTATCACGACGTTTCCAAACCCTTTTGGAGCGACACCGCCTCACCTCGTTTCGCAGCGCAGCTGGGTATCTTCTCGGCCGTATTGCACTCTGTTGCCGCTTCTCCGTACCGCAACCCTCATGCGCATCACGGGAAGTCGAGGCACCCCGACAAAAGGGAGCCTGACCCACTAGCGGCTTTGAGGCAGAACGCAAATCGTCTTGCACGGGAATCGGTCGCTCCATTCGCGCCGTTCTTGAACCGAGTGCTCGTGGATGCGACCAAGGCTATAAACGAGGTTAGAACCTTCCTGGGCAAGACCTCCATTATTTCACAAATAACGAAGTGGATTGTACTTGGAATCGCCGCGCTGATTGCTATCGGGAAAGCGGCTACATATGTGACAGATAAGCTGATCGCACCTTTACGAAAAGGCTTCAGAATCGTCTTGAGTCCCGTGTCTGGCTTTCGCTGGCTGCTTAACGCGGGCGCACCACTGACCGTGTCCTGGTTTATGGAGTCGCTAGCCGCAATAGGGCGATCGGTCGCGATATTCATTGAGCTGTCGCTCGGCTGGTATGTAGTTATCGCCGACGCGCTCGCGGTTGCCGGATATGAACTCTACCGGCATTGGGATGCCGCGAAACGGCTGCTCTCGCGTTCAGTCGACTCGGCGCACAAGGCAGTCGCACGTTTGCTGAAGTGGCTAGGCGAGAGCGTGGGGAGCGCAATCCCATTCGCCAGCGGCGCGCTCGTCGCCGTCAAGCCGGCAAACCTCAATGTACCACGCTTTTCCGCCGCTCGACCGGCAACAGCGCGCGGCATCTATCGCGCACGAGCTGTCGAGCACACTTCCGCTGCCGTCGTACGGCCGGCGCCGATGCTGCGCGCGGTCAGGCGGGCCGCGGCGGCCGCCGCGTTCGCGACACCGCTGATGCTCACCGCGGGCTATTCCAGAGCATTCGCCACACCCCTCATTTCGACCAACGACACGGCACGCATCGCCGCTCCGCTCCTAGCGGTGGGCATGACGCAGGGTCCGATCGTAATCAACTATGCGCCCAGCGTGGTTATCCATTCCGAGGACGCGGCCGACTCGGCCGCGCTCAAACGCCGCGTGATGGAAGTGCTCGAGCGCCACGGGCGCGAGCTGCACCAGGTGCTCGCGCGCGAAATTGTCCGGCAGCAGCGCCGAGAGTTTAATCCTCTGCTGTCGAACCAGTAGCGATTTTATCAAGGCAATACACATGTTCGCACTACTTGGCGAAATCTCCTTTCAAGTGATCGGCTCGCCCGAGGTCTTCGAATCCAGCCGGCGCTTCGATTACGCAGAACATCGGGTGGTCGAAGATCGGCCGCGCCTGCAATGGCTCGCGGCCGAACTCGAAAGCATCACGCTCGCGATGCTCTTTCACACCTCCTTCACCAACCCGGCGGCGCAACTCGCCTCGTTGCTCGCCGCCGCCAGGGACCATCAGGCACGCGCACTCGTGCTCGGCAACGGCGTTTTCCGTGGCTTCTTCGTGGTGGAGTCGGTTGCGACCAGCGATATTCAACTCGGCGCCGACGCCGCGCCCGTGGCGGTCCGGGTGCGGGCGGGCCTTCGCGAATGGGCGCCCGGTTCCGAGCTCGATCCGGCCGCGCCACCGCGTCTGGCCTCGGTGCCGCTCGGGATTGCGCCTATAGCTATCAGCTATAATTCCCCCGCCGCGCTGCTCGGGACCGGCGCTGCCGCAGCGAGCTATACCGCGCCGACTTTCAATCAGCCCGGGGTCTCTCCGCTGGTCGACAATCCGCTGCCCGGCGGTGCGGGCGGGCCGAATCTTTCCTACGCCGACGTGCCCGCGGCCGCGATCGTAAGGTCGCCGTTATGAGCGCGCCACAGTTCATCCAGCATCTAACCTACGCCGGTGAGAGATGGGATTTGCTGGCGTGGCAATACTACGGCGACCCAGCTAACTATAGCATTATCGTCATGGCCAACCCTGGAGTGCCAATCGAGCCGGTATTCGAGGCCGGGATCGCGCTGGCTATCCCGATCATCCAGCAGCAGAGCGTCCTGGCCACCGACCTGCCACCCTGGAAAACCGCCGCCACGGTCTGAACCGATGACTGCTGCGATTGCATATCCAATCAGATCGCCCAACTGGATACTCACCTATCAGGGTGTGAATATCACCACCGACATATCGCGCATGGTGCTTTCGTTAAGCTACGTCGATGAGCTTGGCGGGCGTTCCGGCGAACTCGAAGTCGAGCTGGAAGACCGCGACAAGCGCTGGCAGGGTGCGTGGTTCCCGCAGCGGGGCGACGTGGTTAGCCTGCTGATTGGCTATACCGGCGAATTGCTGCTCCCGTGCGGCGACTTCCAGGTCGACGACCTCGAACTCGAGGGACCGCCCGACGTTTTCCATCTGCGCTGCCTGCCGGCCTGGATCACGCCTGCGCTCCGCACCCGCAATAGCCTCGGGTACGAAAACCAGACGCTGCTGCAAATCGCGGCGACGGTCGCGGCGCGGCACGGGATGACCGTGATTGGGGCGCCGAATCAAATCGACATCAGTTATTTGCGGATCACTCAAAAACAGGAGACCGACCTCGAGTTTCTCCGCCGCGTCGCGATCGAGCACAACTACGATTTCACGGTGCGCGGCGCCCAGCTCGTGTTTTACTCGCGCGCCAGTCTTGAAGCGCAGCCGGCGGCACTGACGCTCTATCGCAACACGGTCGAGCGCTTCAGCTTCGTGGCCAAGACCCATCGGATCTACAAACAGGCGCAGACTGCCTACTTCGATCCGCGGAGCAAGCAGCTCTATGCACAGACCGCGCAGGCCAGCCCCACGGTGGCGACTGGCGACATGCTGAAGGTGGTCGCACGCTGCGAGAACGGACAGCAGGCCCTCGAACGCGCGAGCGCCGCGCTGCACGAGGCCAACCGGCTTCTGGTGACCTGCCGTCTCGTCGCGCCCGGCACGACGCTGCTGGTAGCGGGCAACGTGGTTGCGCTGTCGGGATGGGACGTGATGGACGGGAACTACATGATCGAGCGCGCACAGCATCGGCTTTCGCGCGCCACCGGCTACGTAACCGAGGCCGATCTCCGAATGCTGTCGTAGCACTCGCCGCCCGGCCCTCGGCGGCATAACCCTGGAGTTTGAACTGAGCAGGCAAACATGTTTCGCGTAGGACTGGTGAAACAGCAAGACCTTCAAGGCGCCCGGGTGCGGGTCGCATTTCCGGATCGCGACCAGATGTTGTCGTACTGGCTGCCGATCCTCTTTTCGAAAACCCAAAACGACAAAAGCTACTGGATACCCGACATAGGCGAGCAGGTTGTATGCCTGATGGATGAACACGACGAGGCGGGAACGGTATTAGGGGCAATATACTCAAGCGCCGACACCCCGCCGGTCCAGAGCGCTGACAAATACCACATGTCATTCAAGGACGGAGCGAGCGTCGAGTACGACCGCGCAGCGCACGCGCTCGCCGTGAGCCTGCCCAACGGCGCGACGATGAACCTGAGCGCCCATGGCGCGTCGATTGCGATCGACGCCATCGGCAACATCACCGTTCACGCCGCGGGCGGAATCAGCCTCATCACTTCAGCGCACAACGATTCGGTGGACGGCATTATCAACACTTACAACGGGCATACCCACGCGGATCCGCAGGGCGGTAATACGGCACCGCCGTCGCAGCAGATGTCATGATTGTTTCACCGATATCATGGCCGCCGCTCCGATGTCGCGGTTGGATTTGTAGGCAATGAAACAGATAGCGCAGGGCGATACTCAGGATGACTGCGCGAGGAACGCTGCATAATGCCGGCAGGAGCAATCACACTTTCGGATATCAAGTCGGCAGACTGGTCGCTGATGCTCGATTCCTTAGGGCAGCCAGGATCGGGAATGGGCAAGGTCGTCAAGGGAGTCGACGACGTCGACCAATGCATCGCGATCATTCTGACCACGCCCAAGGGCACGGACGTGCTCCGTCCGACGTTCGGCACCGACCTTTGGAAGTATATCGATGCGCCGATTAGCCAGGCAGGGCCGGCCGTAGTGCGTGAAGTCACTCAGTCGATTACTCAGTGGGAGCCGCGCGTGAAGGTGCTCTCCGTCACCACCACGCCGCTGAGCAGTATCGTGACGCAACCGGGGGCGCACGTCGAGATCACGGTGGCGTGGCAGCTTAATTTGGGCGGCGCGCCGAGCCCGGCGCAGACCACGACGATCGCGCTGGCGAGCGCGGGCCAGCCCGGATAGCCAGCCAGGGATAGCAAGCTCGGGACGCGCGCAGCATGCGTGCCAATCGCGAAGGGATGCCAGATGGGAGCCGGAATATCGAATCTGCCGCCGCCGACGTTCATCAATGACGCCGACGGGCTGAACCCCAACCTGATCCTGGCCGACATGGTCGCGGCCTTCCAGGCCGCCGCCGGCCGCACCTTGCAACCGGCGCAAGTCGAACGCCTGCTGATCAACTTGTACGCTTATCGCGAGTCCCTGGTACGCAACGCGATCCAGTACGCCGGGCAGCAGAACCTGCTCGCCTTCGCGGTCTTTCCGATGATCGATTACCTCGGGCAGTTGCTTGGAGTGACGCGGCTCGGTGCGCAGGGCGCGGTGACGACGCTGCAGTTCAATCTGCAAAACGCGCTGACGCTTCCATATACCATCCCCGCCGGCACGCGGGCTGGCACCGCCGACGGCGAATTCGCTTTCGCCACCAACGCGGACCTCATCGTGCCGGCCGCGACGACGGTCGCGAGCGTCACGGCGACCTGCACCGCTCCCGGTCCCAACGCGAATGGCTATCTACCGGGCCAGATCAACGTGCTGCTCAACCCCAACGTACTAATCGCGTCGGTGACTAACTCCATCACAAGCGGCGGAGGCTCGGCGCCCGAGACCGACGACCATCTGCGCACCCGCATCCAGGCCGCGCCCAACCAGTTCAGTGTGGCGGGCCCGGCGGGCGCGTACCGCTTCTTCGCGCTCGGCGTAGATCCCTCGATTATCGACGTGAGCGTGACGTCGCCCACGCCCGGCACGGTACAGGTATACATCCTGACCGGACCGATCGCTGCGCAGCCGGCGGCGTCGCCCAACAATGCGGGCGTGGCGGACTCCGCGCTGCTCGCCAAAGTGCTGCAGGCGCTGGGAGCCGACAACGTGCGGCCGCTCACCGACACGGTGAGCGCGCTCGCGGTGAGCGAGATCGACTACCAGATTGCGGGCACGGTCACTCTGTTCGCCGACGCCGAACCGATTTCGACCATGGCCGCGGTCAACGCCGCCGCACAGGACATCGCGCTCAACCTGGCCGCTCGCATCCAGCGCGACATCGTGCCGAGCGAGATTGTGGCGGCGCTCTCGGTCCCCGGCGTCTACCAGGTCGTGCTGACGCAGCCGTCGTATACCCAGCTCAGTGTGGGACAATGGGCCAATTGCACCGCGATCACACTGGCGCAGGCGATCGCCACGGAGCATTCGTGATGGGTGCCGCGGCCAGACAGTTTTGCCCGTTATGCCGGGGCGACTTGTGCATGGCGGACGCGGTGCGCGCGCATCTTATCGCGGATCACAAGCGCAGTGCGGTGGAGGCTGACGAGCTGATCGCGCGATTCGACATCGCCAAGCCAATTCCTGAGCCGGAACCGGAGCCCCACATGTATTGCGCAACCGAGGCGCAGCGTAGCGGCGGTAGACAATCGCGCGACGGCGGCACGGCGGCGCCGGAAATGCTGGTGGACTGATGGCGCAGCTCCAGCTACCGCCCTCGATAAACGATTTGCGTTCGCAATCGCTATTGGCGACGATCGAGCGGCTCGATGCGCTCGACCTGACGCCATTGCTGATCTATCGGCTCGCCTCGGCTCCGGATTCGGCGCTGATCTTCCTGGCCTGGCAGTTCGACATGCTCGATCCGCAGTGGCAGCTCGCGGCGACCACCTCGGGCGAGAGCATCGACGCGCTGACCGACGTCGACTCGCTAACCGATATCGACACCTTGCTGTCGTCGTCGGGCAGCGCCGGGCCGACCGACTTCGATTCGTGGCGCGCGCTGCTGCAGGCCGCCATCCCGCTGCATCGTGTGCATGGCACACCCTATTCAATCAGGCAGGCATTGGGCGCGCTCGGCTGGTCCAGCGTCGGCTTTCTGGAGGGACAGGCGAGCTGGGGCGGCAGTGCGTGGCCGTCTTCAGAGGGCTGGGCGATATTTCGGGTGGTGGTGAATCTGGGAGTCGGACAAGTGGTCGGAATGAACGACGCGGCGCGAATTATAGCCGCGGTGAACTTCTTTAAGCCCATGCGTAGCTGGCTCGATGCGCTGGTGTTCGAGGCAGCGCCACTCGCCGACGCCGCACCGGCACCGAGCGACTTCACCGGCGCGGTCGACCACGCGCCTGCGCCGAGCGACCTGCTGACCGCGCCAATCGCGCCGCTAGCGGACCGGCGAGTAATCGCGCCGGTCTACAACCGGCATTACTACCATATCGGGATAACATACGGCGCACACGAGCCGGCAGTGGCCGACTCGGGCGTGGTCGCCAACGGAGTGCCTATTTCGGCAAACGGGTAAAGCAATGGTGAAACGGCCAAAAGGAATAGTCAGAATCTTCAGGCGCGGCGCGCTGGTATGGGAATGCCGCAACCTGTTCGTCAACGCCGGGCTGCCAGCGCTGGCCAGCCTGATGGCCGGCGTCACGTCGGGCCAATACGCACTGGCGGTCGGCTTCGGGTCTGGGGGCGCGGCGCCGACCGTGAACGATACCGACTTGGGCACCTCGCCGAAATACTATAACGCGGTGGGCACGCATACTTTTCCCAATGCCGGCAGCGTGCAATTCAATTACGCGCTGACGGCGACCGCCGACTACGGCGCGCTCGGTATGACCGTGCAGGAGGTGGGCCTGTTCGCCAACGGGGCGGCGGCCGCGATGCCGGCCGCGCTAGGCACAGCGAATCCAGTGTGGGCGGCCTCAACGGCGTGGGCGGCCGGCAATTTGATCGTCGACGCCAACGGCAATATCCAACGCTGTACGACAGCGGGCACCAGCGGTTCGGCGGCGCCGACGTGGGCGACGGCGCTCGGCGCCACCACCACTGACGGCGGCGTAGTCTGGACCCTGGTCGCGCTGCATACCGCACCGGCTCCGATGCTGGCGCACGCGGTGGTGCCGGCATTCGCTTTCAACGGCACGGCGAATTACCAGGGCACCTGGACCTTCACGTTCTGAACAACTACTGAGGTAAATGATGGCAACGCTTATCGATAGTGCGGAATATACCGCCAACGAGATCTACGAGATCCAGCAAACCGATCCGGTCGAAGGTGCAGGCACCGGCGCGAGCTTCAGCGGTATCGGAGTGAGCAATGAACCCCATCAGCAGCTCGCCAACCGCACGGCATTTCTCTACGGACGGCAGAATACCAACATCGCGAACATCGGCGCGCTGCAGAGCTTCGTCGCCGGCTTCACCGGCTCACTTAAGACCGCAGGCTATCTGAAAATCCCGCTGACTGACGTGAGCCGCGGTTCGGCGATCGCGATCATCCAGTGGGGTTACTACGCGCTCTCGCAGCAGGCCATCCTCAACGACACGCAATTCACGGTGAGCTGGCCGATCCCATTTCCCAACGCGATCCTGCTGCCGCCGCTGGCGACCAACGTCTATTACCAAACCCACGGGCGCAACACCGCCGCCTCGGTCATCAGTTACGGCGTTTTCGGCGCGATTTTCGTGCTCGACGTTCCCGGCAACCTCCCCGGCGACCCGACCACGCCGCCATACGCGGGCGAGTTGAGCAACGGGTTCTCCTGGCTGGCAATCGGATTCTGACGGACTTACATCATGCATAAATCGCTATCGAAAATGTTCCTGCGCTCACTCGTGATACTGGCCGCGATGGCCGGGGCGGCGGCGGCGCAATACCAGTCGATTCCAAACTTCACCGGCATCGGCGCCGGGTTCAACTTCCGGCAGGCGATCAATCAGCGCTTCTCGGGCGCTCAACCGATCGCGCCGCAGTTTGCCGGTCTGACCTTTGCGAGCCTGCCTGCCGAGCAGGATGGGCTGCTGTTGTGGTGCAAGGATTGCAAGGCGACGGCGCCGTGCAGCGCCGGCGGCGCCGGAGCGTGGGCGAAAGGCGCGCGCGGGGTCTGGAGCTGCGCCATCGGTGCGCTCGAGCAGGACCTCAATGCCAACGGCCACAACATCATCGCGGCATCCAGCGTCAAGGCCGACCAGCCGGGCGATCCCCAATATCGCGAGCTGCTGGTGCCCGGGAATGGTATCGCGGTCGGCAACGGCGCGACCGCGCCCTTCACCGTCGTCGACGAAAGCGCGAACATCAGCGGGCACTTAAATGGAGCGATCAACGTCAAGGCACCGCCCTATCTTGCCAAGGGCGACGGGGTGAGCGACGACACCGCGGCGATTCAGGCGGCGGTCAACGCATCCTGCGGCGCGTCGGGTACCAACAAGCCGGAAGTGTATTTGCCCGCGACTCCGGGCGGGCTCTGCTACAAGACCAGCGCGCCGATCCTGCTCAACTGCTCGCTCAAGTTCAACGGCGGTGGATGGCAGCAAACCAGGTTCTGCCAGAACTATTTCGGCTCGACGATTATCGCGCAGGCGGCCGAGGCCGGATGGAAGCCGCCGCTGACCACAAGCATTTCGACTACCTGGCACGCTGCTCATCGGTATGGAGGTCCCAACTCCAGCGGCGCCGCGTCGATAACGTCGGACATCATCGATTCAAACGGGAATATCGAAGTCCAGACTTTCTTGAACAGCGGCAATGGCTGCACTTCAGGCAGCGCCCAGCCCACGTGGCCGACCTCTCCGCAAGGCACAACGACGTCGGATAACAACTGCGTATGGGTGCTGGCAACGACCGGGGGTAGTAAGACAATTGCGACTGGTAGCGGAGGCAGCCTCGATGCTGAGGATCCGGAGTTCTTCAATGGTGCGGGGTATGGAATCAATAACGCCACGATGGAGATAATGAACGCGGCGAATCTCGAAAGCAGTATAAATGGATTCGCCAACTTCACGGTCGAGTTTTACGTCGAGCCGTTTTTCGATGACGGTGGCGGCTTTGATAACCTCAACTTGATTGGTATCCACTCGGGAGTCCCGGAGGCAAGCAATCCAAACGCTCTGACGTTTTTGATGGAGGGCGGCGGTTGCACCGGCGGAAGCAATTGTCTTCGGGCCAGTGCCGACATCGGCGGATCCAGTGTCACCGTGGGCGCCGGCACCACCGGCAGGTTGACCGCATTCCATATTCATCACGTGGCGCTGACCTACGATGGCAGCACGTTGCGGCTTTTTATCGACGGCGTGCTGGCGGCCTCGACGGCGGCATCTGGAAGCTGGACGATACCGCCCTATGAGAGTTTTGAGTTAGCCGACCCGTCGCCGAGCACATATCTCGGGATGAGCACCACCACGAACGTGACGCCCGCCTTCTATGACTCAATTCGCATCTCCAACACGGCGCGCTATACCTCGAACTTTACCCCGCCGACCGCTAAGTTCACCGCCGACGCCAACACGATGTTTCTTGAGAACTTTCCGACGAACGCGCCAACCGGGACCATTGAAGGGTACAGCGGGATAAATGGCGGCACCAACGTCTTCATCCCAATCGAAACCAGCAATGGCGCCGCGGATCTGAATCCGCTCTACATTGGTAATATGCAATTGAGCGACAACGGCATCTATGCGAACTGGATGCTGAACTCAACTATCGAGAATATCCAGGTGCAGGGTGCGGGACGGACTTGTCTTAACCTGCACGACAACGACTTCCAAGACACTGTTCGCCGGTTCTTCTGTAGCGTCGTTCCAGCCGCTAAAACCAACGTCGGGTTCCTGTTTCTGAATCAGGGGGGGAACAATCTCTATGACCATTTGCAGTGCGACGGACAGTATTCATGCATTGGCCAAGTGAGCGGTTCGGGGCATTACATAATGCCCGATTTCAGCGACCGGGGGTTTGCCGTTGCCCCGCTGTACTTCGTGCAGGCTCAGGCGCTATTGGACAGTCCGGAGCTTGATATCGAGGATAGTGCGGCTAACCAGATCGCGGCCGTCTATTCCAATGGGGCGTATGCCCCGATCGTCATCAACGGCGGCCAACTGACCAGCGGCGCGACCGGCAACGCCTACCTCGCGATCAGCGGCGGCGCGCCCTTCATTGTCAATGGAACGGATTTTGAGGGTGGCAGCCCGGCCGAGCTGCTCAATGTGATCGCGAATCCGTTGTCGCCCGTCGTAGTGCGGGACGCGATACAGCCCAGCGGCATCGCCTCTACTAACGCCGGCAAGTCATGGTGGCTGAGCGAAAGCCTGGGCGGCCAGGATCCGGGTGTGAAGTTCGCCGACTTGCCGAGCAGCGTCACGAACGGAGCGCGGCGCTACTGCGTCGATTGCGACCCCCCAGCGAATCCGCCCGTGGCTTGTACCAGCGCGGGAGCCAGGACTGGAGCGTGGGTTAACGGACTGAACAACATCTGGATCTGTGTTCCATAGCATCTCCGCCTGCCGGGTTGCCGAAGCCTTGCGCGGCACACATCCAACTGACAAGGTTGTGCGGAGTCGCGGAGCGCCGCGTTCATAGTACTTCGCCCAGGGCGCTGGTATTCGCGGTGTCCATCGCTCAGAGGGCTTGAGTCTTGGTATGTGAAGGGAACTTCGTCACCGATGACGAGCCGCCACGAACGACTGGTCGAGACATGCTGCCGCGCGTGATCTCAACATTGACGCGCCCGTGGGTCCTCGGACTGCTTTGGCTGATGGTACTCGCATACGCGGTGCGGTTTGTTCTATTCAAACTCCCGGCTCCGCCGAAGCTCGGCGACTTCGGTCACTTTTACATCGCCGCACTGTCGCTTCGCCTGGGCTCGAATCCTTACACCGACAAATTCGACGCTCTCGCTCATTCCAAAGGAGTGGATATAGGCGTTAACCATATCTCTAACCAGACGCCGATCCTGTTGCTATGCATCGAGCCGCTCACGAGGCTCGGCGCGCGCACGGCCTATTGGATATGGATCGGTATTTCGTTCGCGTCATTGGTGTTCGCGCTCGGCCTCCTGCTGTTTACGGAAACGTCGCTCGCGCTCCGGGAGATGCTCCTGTTCACGGGGTTGCTATTCATCTATCCGCCCGTATATGAGCTCTTTTACTTTGCCAATACCCAGTGCTTGATATTGTTGCTGATCGTGGCCGCGATGTACTGCCTGAGGCGTGGATGGAATTGCTGGGCCGGCCTCAACCTCGCGATGGCCACGGCGCTCAAGGCGTACCCGTGGACGCTCGCCCTTTACCTGGCCGGCCGGAGACAGTGGGGTGCGCTGCGCTGGATGATTATCGGCGGGGCGATGCTCGGCGCGCTGACAATATGGAGCATGGGGCCGGCGAACGTCCTGTCATTTGTCGGCACATGGGGTTTCACGAACCACCGGCAGTTCCTCGCGCATCCCGATAATCTTTCGATCAACGGGTTCGTGTCGCGCCTGTTCTGGTCTCAGGGAGGCACCTCGCCGACTCGTAGCATCGACGCCATCCGCAGCGTGGCGGTCATTACCGTGGAGGTTGCGCTTTTCGTTCTGACCGTCGGCGCCAGCGCGAGCGTCGAACCTGATCGCGGCTGGCGTGCGCTCTCCTTGTGGATGGTGGCGATGATCCTGCTCGCGCCGACGGCGCATGGCCACTACCTGATCCTGCTGGCGGTGCCATTCGCGGCGATCGCGGACGCCTCACGCCGCGGTGACGTCGAACCAGGCGTGATCTACGGCGCGATCGCAAGCTATTTGCTCGCGTTTTCGAACTACCCGCTGACCTTGCTGCAAGATTACCATTGGATTGGCGGCGCATCCTTTCGCATCGCCAGCGAGTACGGCTTTGCCGCGGCCATCCTCGCCTATCTGACGGCGTACTTTTTTGCGCGGGCGAAGCCGGAGACGGCGACGAGTTCATCGGCGACGAGTTTATCCCCCGAGCTGACGAAGGCGGCAACTTCGCGCTCCGCTGCTCATTGTCAATGAGGCGAAACGCCGGCGGGCGCAGGGTGCAACCTCCGCTGCTCTGCGCGGTAGGAATATGCCTGGCCTACCTGGCTTTCTTTCCGGCCGTCATCTACTCGGTCGATGGCAATTCGATGGTCGCGGTATCCGAGTCGCTGCTCACCGGACATGGCTTTGCAGTGCCGATTGTTGGACTCGGGGCGATCGGGCGCCATGGTGTGTTCTATTCCAGTTGGTATCCACTTTTATCGATAATAGCATTGCCTTTGGTGGGAATTGCTATTTTTGCAAGTCATCGCCTGGGCCTGCCGCAGCATTACGTCGCGGCGCTGTTTGCCGTCACGTTGTCGCCGATCCTCTCGGCCGTCAGCGCATTGATGGTGGGTCTGCTCGCCCGGCGCCTGGGCGCCACTACCCGGGGGGCGATACTTGCCGCTCTCGGCTTTGCCTTCGGCACGATTGCCCCGGTCTACAGCCGGTTTTTTTTCGCGGACCCGCTGCTCGCGCTCCTTACCGTGGCCGGCATTTATTTTACCCTGGGCGACGATTGGCGCGGAGCCACCGCCGCGGCACTGCTCGCGGTGCTGGCCAAGCCGACCGGAATAGTCCTTGGCCCGTGCCTCGGCAGCTACCTGCTGTGCAAGCGCCAGCCGGCGGCCAGGTGGATCGCGCCATTGTGCGGCACAGTAGTGGGACTGCTAATTTACTTCGCTTACAACTGGGCCCGCTTCGCGAATCCGTTCGACTTCGGCCAACCAGGATCGTTCGCCTTGCGTGTCGTGCCATACGCGATCGCTGGACTGTTGATCTCGCCAGGCCGCGGACTGCTGTGGTACAGCCCGGCGATTATCGCCGTGGCGGCGGTGCCGGGCGCGGTCTTCAACCGATTGGAGGGCAGGCTGGTTGTGATCGTGGCCGCGGCGTACCTGGCCGAGCATTCGATCTGGATGTCCTGGGCGGGAGGATGGTCTTGGGGGCCACGGCTCCTGCTGCCTGCAATGCCAGGGTTGATGGCGCTCAGCGGACTCCTCGAGCGGCGGCGGCGCTGGCTACTGATTGTACTGACTATCGCCGGTTTCATCGTCAATGCACCCACGCTGATGTCTTTCTTCGAGCGGTACTACCAGGAAGCAGTGGCGGCAAATATCAGCGCCGCGGCGCAAACATGGAATCCCCGTTACGCGCCGGCGTTTAGAATCTGGGGCGCCGCGTGGCGCGAAACCGCCGACGCCTATCGCAACGCGGACCAGGTTGGAGTCTTCGTGCACCAAGCGGGCACTGCGCCGCTGGCGGCTAGGGTCGAGAGTTCGCGCACGCTCAGGATCGTTAATCTGTGGTGGTGGATGCTACCGGCGGTGGGAATTCCGCGTATCGCCGGCGCCGGGGTTTCATTGGTGCTGCTTATTATCGGGCTCTGGCTAATCGCGCACGCACTGGCCCGCGCGCCGGACGACGACGGCGAGCCCTTGTCCGCCGAGCCCTAGAGGGCTGCGGCGGTATAGTAACTTCGATTCAATTCATTTGCACGTGGCTATCCAGTCAGGTCTTGTCCGGCGGACGCGGCGGCGGCTCCGGAGGCTCGCCCGCCGGTGGCTCGACTATCACTTCGGCCCCCGCCGGGACCATCGCGGCCTCCGCCTGGTGGGGCGTGTCGTGTCCATCGGAGGCGGCAGCCGGCGATTGCTCAGCAGCCTCGGCCACCGGCGGACGCGGCGATACCAACGGCATCAGGTTCGGCGTACCCGGCATCGCCAGCGAGAGCGCGGGATCGTGCGCGATCGCGTCGAGGGCGCGGCGCGAGATCTCATCGGCGACCTGCACCGCGTAGCGGGTGTCAGCCGGATAGCGAATCGTCAGCTCGATTCCGTTGGGGCCCAGGCGCAACCGGCTCTGCGGGCGCGGCGACTCGAACTTCATGCTGAGGTCGCGCTCGAGATCGCCGTATTGGCGCAGCACCGTGTCGCGGTAACGCGCATAGACGTCCTCGACTACCTCGAGTAGCCGCTTCTCAGCCAGCCGGTAATCGCATTCTGGCGACAGTGTCAGGCGAAACTCGTTCCACACGAAGCTGGTCCCGGGCGCCTGCTTGAAGAAGTTGCCGTTGGTCTGGAAAACGATCGAGTTGGGAAAGACCACCACCCGTCCGGTCGGCTGGCGCGAGTTGCCGTCGCCCACCAGCTCCATCAGCGCGAGCTTGAACAGCCCGATGTCGATCACGTCGCCGCTGATGCCGGCGATCTGGATGCGGTCGCCGACCCGGATGCCATAACGCCCGGTTACGAAAAAATATCCGGCGAAGGACAGGATCACATTCTGCAGCGCCAGCGCGACGCCGGCCGCAGCCAGCCCCATCACGGTTGCCAGCGTCCCCAACTGGCTGGCGAAGTCGAACAGCAACACCAGGAACACGACCAACGCCACCGTCATCTTGCGCAACTGCAGCAACTGGCGCCGCCGGCGCAGGTCCTGCACATAGCGGAAAGTCAGTCTGCGCCAGATGAAGGCGCCAATGAAAACCGTCAGCAGGACCAGGCCGAGCGCGGCGAGCCGAAGGAGGAGGCGGCGAAACAGGTTGTCCGAGCGTTGATCGACCATGTCGCTCCATTGCTGGAGATTTGCGACGTATAGCTGCAAGACCACATCTTGCTTGGCGAGCGGCACCAGCGCTTCGGTGATCAACTTGTGACGCTTGATCAGATCGTCGAACTGCTGCTTGCGCGCGAGGTTGGCGGCCAGGTCGTCGCTGCTCGGCTCGGCTGCCAGCGCGTCGGCGTGTGCATTGAGCTCGCGCATGCGCGCGATCAGCGGCGTGCGAGCCGTGGCGTTCAACGCCGACAGACGGCGGGTCTCTTTAATCCGGTCGCCTAGCGCATGGTATTCCTCGCCAAGCCTTATCAATGATTCGATAGTGCCCAACAACGCATTATCCGGCGCTGACGCCGCAAGTTCGGCGGGGTTGTGCGTCGTAACCGCCGCCACGGGCAGCGGTCCCTGCGCTGCCGGCGCGGCGGCCTTGGCCGGCGCGTTCAACTGCGGCACGCTGCGCTGGAGCGCGTCGATCTGGCTCGACAACCCAGTGCTCTGAGTGCCGCCTAGTACCGTGGTGCTCTCGAACTGGATGAGCGCGTTGTACGAATCCAGGCGCGATTGGGTGAGTTCGATCTGGCTCTGGATAATCGCGAGCTGGCGCGCGAGCGCGGCGCGCCTGGCGGCCTTGGCACGGGCGATCTCTGCTTTGAGCTGCTCGGCCTGCTGCTTGAGCTGGTTGAGGTTATTTTGCTGCTGCTGCGCCCTGGCGATCAGGGTAGCCAGTCCGGGCAACGCGGCGGTCGCGCTGTTTGCCGGGCCACCGGCCGCGCTCGTCTGCGGCGTCGGCGGGGCGGGAGGTTTCTCGGATTTCAACAGTGCGGCCACCGCGCGCGCGTATTGAAAGGCGAACTTCACAACCTCGAGAGCCATCTGGCGGTCGTCGTCAACAAAGAGCGTCTCGGCCGGCTCAACCGCTAGACGTTCCTCAGTTGCGAACTGCCGATACCAGGCGATGGTCTCGCCGAGAAGGTTGACCACCGCGGCGCGCTCGTCGGCCGCGGGCGATGCGGCGGCGAAAGGCGTCCGCGCGAGCGCGCTCGGCTGCGGCGCCGCGCTCGCCGGGCGCCGCTTGCGGCGGACGCGCGGGCGTGTGCGCCGGCTGCGGCCGCCGCGGCACTCGCGGCGCCGCTCGGAGCCGCAGCGGCCTTCCTGGGCGGCGGTGGATTCTCCGCCGACGCCCAGGCAAGCCGCCTCGCGCCTGCGATCGCGCAAACCATTAGCACGAGCGCGAGCACCGCTGCGCCCGCCCGCCGGGCGGGCGCGGCGGTGCTCGGCGGCGCGTTGGTTGGTTGCCTGGATTGGACGCATCGAGGGTGCTACCGTACGGCCTGCGCCCCGACGCGGGGCGCAGGCCGTACGGTAGATCAAAATATCATCTGCGACACGCCTGCAACACGCCACTTCGCTCGCCTCCGGCGCGCTCGCGGATGAAACAAAAAGAAGCGGCGGACACAGGGTCCGCCGCCTCTGCATAATCGACTCGCCGCGAGCGCGCCGCGTGGCCGCGCGCGCTACACGGTTGCGCCCTTAGGCGTCGTAGTACAGCGCGAACTCGTACGGATGCGGCCGCAGGCGCGTCTGACTGACCTCTTTCGACATCTTGTAGTCGATCCAGGTCTCGACCAGGTCTTCGGTGAAGACGTCGCCCTTGAGCAGGAATTCATGGCTGCGCTTGAGATTGTCGAGCGCGGCCTCCAGCGATGGCGGCATGTTGGGCACCTCGGCCAGTTCGGCCGGGGTCAGCGCGTAGATGTCCTTGTCCAGCGGCTGGCCGGGGTCGAGCCTGCGCTGGACGCCGTCGAGCCCCGCCATCAGCATCGCCGAGAACGCGAGGTACGGATTGCAGGTCGGGTCGGGGAAACGCACCTCGATTCGCTTGGCCTTGGGCGAGGGCGAATACATCGGGATGCGCACGGCGGCCGAGCGATTGCGGCTGGAGTACGCCAGGTTGATCGGCGCCTCGAAACCCGGCACCAAGCGGCGATACGAGTTGGTGCCCGGATTGGTGAACGCCGCGAGCGCAGGAGCATGATGCAGGATGCCGGCGATGTAGTGCAGCGCCATCTCCGACATTCCGGCGTAGCCCGAGCCCGCGAACAGCGGCGTCTCGCCCTTCCAGATGCTCTGATGGGTATGCATGCCGGAGCCGTTGTCGCCGAAGATCGGCTTGGGCATGAAGGTCACCGTCATGCCGTGACGGAGCGCGACGTTCTTGCAGATGTACTTGTACCAGGTGAGCCAGTCGGCCATTTTCACCAGCGACTGAAACCGCATGTCGATTTCGGCCTGGCCGGCGGTGGCGACTTCATGATGGTGCTTCTCGACCCGGATGCCGACGCGCTCCATCTCACGCACCATCTCGGAGCGGATGTCCTGCAGGCTGTCGTTGGGCGGCACCGGGAAGTAGCCTTCCTTGTAGCGTGGCTTGTAGCCGAGGTTGGCGCCCTCGCGGCCGCTGTTCCAAAAGCCTTCCTCGGACTCAATGTAAAAGTAGCTCGAGTGCTGATTGGAATCGTAGCGGACGCCGTTGAAGATGAAGAACTCGGGCTCGGGTCCGAAGTAGGCGGTGTCGCCGATCCCGGTCGACTTGAGGTAGGCCTCGGCCTTGCGCGCGACGTTGCGCGGGTCGCGCGAGTAGTCGGCGCGGGTGATCGGATCGGAGATGTCGCAGATCATGGTGAGCGTGGGCTCTTTGGTGAAGGGGTCCATCACCGCGGTGTTGGGGTCGGGAATGACCAGCATGTCGCTGTTGTCGATCGACTGCCAGCCGCGAATCGACGACCCGTCGAACCCCAGTCCGTCTTCGAACGACGATTCGTCCTGGAATTCGCTGATCGGCGCAGTGAAGTGCTGCCACTGCCCCAGCAGGTCCATGAACTTCAAGTCCACGGACGTGGCGCCCTTGTCCTTGATCATCTGGAGAATTTGTTTTGGAGTCATCGAACGCGTAGCCCTCCTGGCCGCTTCAGGGACGGCAACCCCGTATTTCCGCTTAAGCTAAAGACCGACAGCGTTTCATGTTCGTGGGAACGACCGCAAGATTTTGCGCGGCCGGGCAAGCGACGCGCTTGCGATTCCGGCGCGGCGGCATCCCACGCTTTGTGTCACGAAAATTCATCTAACGCAACGCCCGTGACTCATTCGCTTGACGCCTTTTTAGGCAGCACCATGCCGACCACGTGGACTCGCTCGGACCCCGCGCTGCTGCACGGCATTGCAAGCGCCTGCATTTCGTAATGAAAATCCGGCGCCATATACCGACAGCACCACGCGTCTCATCCTGCGACGTGCAGCAACGCAAAGTAGGTGCCAAGCAGAACGAGGCCCATTGGTATGCCAATCCTCGCCCACTCCCCGGCGCCGATCCGCAGCGCGGCGGCGGCGACGATGTTCGGGATGTTGCCTGGAATGAGCATCCCGCCCGCGAGCAGCAGCGCAATTATCGCCGCTCGCGCCCGCGCCGGGTCCATCGCGTGGACCTCCAGCGCGACCAGCGTCGCGTTGTCCATCGTGGCTGAAACCATATTGGCCCAGTAGAGCGCCGACTGACCGAACATCGGCACGTAGCGCGCCGCCAGCGGAGCAAAGGCCTCCCCGACCAGCACCAGTCCCGCGATGAAAACGTAGACCTTGAGCCCGCGGATTAGGGCGCGAACGGCTGATTCGCGGATGGGAACGACGGTGGGGGCTACCGCAGACGCGCTCGCGCCGCCGTCGCCGGTAGCAAAGAGCCCCGCGACGATCGCGCAGGCCAGCATCCCCGGCAGCACGTAAGGCGCAAGCATCGCGAACAGCCCGCCGAAGCCCATCCCCAGACCGCTAGCGGCGAGTGTCGAAAGCGGCCCGCCGAGCGGCGTCAGCGAGGAGCCCAGCCCAATCGCAAAGCATCCGGCCACCGTGACCCGGACTCGCGCGCGCGGCTCGAAGCGCATCAGTTCGACCACCTCGGCCAGCATCAGCGCCGCGACGATCGAAGTAAGCATCGCGGACAGCAAAGCGATGACGAAGACAGCCCCGCCGCACAGGAATGGACGATCGACACGCTCCCGCATCCATCCAAGCGAACGATCCATCAGGCTTCGCGCGCGGCCGAAGATGACGTCGGCGACGATCACGGTCAGCGTGATCCACAACGGCAGCGCGGCGGCGCGGCTCGCGACGTCCCATCGCCACGCCCCTGCCAGCGTCATCGCGAGCAGCCCGACAGCGAGAAAAAAAAGCTCGATATGTTCTTCGATCGCGCGCGAGACCACCGGCCCGATGAGCAACAGGTCGATCAATGCCACGCCAACAGCGAGATTCATCGCGATGGAATCGGTCCTGGGATTGCGCCTGGCCGCGAACGCATCGAGTTCTTATAAATGAGAGCGCCGGGGCAGTCGAACGGCCGGAGCCGATGAGGACGCTTCAGATTGGCCCCGGTCGGGTTGTAATAATGGCGGGTTGTAATAATGGAGTGAGCGGTTAAGATGCCCGTAGATCGTACCGGGCGGATAGCGATGCGCACGCGCGGAGCGACACGCCGCGGCGAAATTTCTGTCAGCAGGATTTATTTCGACGGATGGTGACATGGATTTCGATTTGACTGAGGCGCAGCAGGAAATCGTCCAGGGTGTGCGCGCGATGTGCGCGCGCTTCAATGACGAGTACTGGCGCGCCAAGGACGCCGCGCACGAATTCCCCCACGACTTCTACCAGGCCGTAGCCAAGGCTGGTTACCTGGGAGTGGCGATCCCCGAGGAATTCGGCGGCAGCGGACTGGGTATCACGGAGGCCGCGCTGGTGATGCGCGAGGTCGCCTACGCCGGCGCGATGAACGCCGCCAGCGCGATCCATCTGTCGATCTTCGGCCTCACGCCGATCGTGATGCACGGCACCGAGGAAATGAAGCGCCGCCATTTGCCGCGCGTGGTCAGCGGCGAGCTGCACGCCGCTTTCGCGGTGACCGAGCCCGACGCCGGCAACGATATCACGCACATCAAGACGTTCGCCCGGCGCGAGGGCGACAACTACGTGATCAACGGGCGCAAAGTTTTTACTACCAAGGCGCAGGAAGCGCACAAGATGCTGTTGCTGACGCGCACCACGCCGTTCGAGCAGGTGGCGAAGAAGACCGAGGGAATGAGCCTGTTCTTCGCCGACGTCGACCGCAACGCGATCGAGGTGCGCGAGCTGCTCAAGCTCGGACGCCACGCGGTCGACACCAACATGCTCTTCATCGACAACCTCAAGGTCTCGGCCGCCGACCTGATCGGCGAGGAGGGCAAGGGCTTCCGCTACCTGCTCGACGGACTCAATCCGGAGCGTATCCTGATCGCCGCGGAGGCGGTGGGGATCGGACGCGCCGCGATCGACAAGGCCGTGCGCTACGCCAAGGAGCGTATCGTGTTCGGACGCCCGATCGGCCAGAACCAGGCGATCGCGCATCCGCTGGCCGACGCCTACTCCAAGCTCGAGGTAGCCGAGCTGATGACAATGAAGGCGGCGTGGCTGTTCGACCATCGCAAGCCGTGCGGACCCGAGGCTAACATGGCCAAGCTGCGCGCCGCCGATGCCTCCTTCGAGGCCTGCGATCGCGCAGTGCAGACGCTCGGCGGCTATGGCTACATGCGCGAATACGACGTCGAGCGTTATTTTCGCGAGTGCCGGATGCTGAAGATCGCGCCGGTCTCGCAGGAGATGGTGCTCAACACGATAAGCGAGCACGTGCTGCATCTGCCGCGTTCATATTGATCGCGCCGCGGGCGGACGGCGGCGGCCATGCGCAAGGGGACGCTTTTCATCCTGCTGGGAGCGATAGCTTTCGTCGCTATCGTGTTTGTTCTGCTGGCGCATGTGCAACCAATAAAAGTGATCGACAGCCGGCTCGAGCACCAGGGCGATAACGTCTTCGTGGCGGGCGATCTGCGCAACACGGGTGCGCGTGCCGCCACGCTCGACCTGGAAATTCACTACTACGACAGTGCGGGGCGTCCGCTCGGCGAAGACCGGCTCCAGGTCGGTCCGCTCGGCGCCGGCACCGAGCAGCATTTTCGCGGCCCCGCTCACGCTGCAGGGTCGGTCGAGGATTTCTCCCTCTATCTGAACCAGGGGCGCAATCCGTACGGCAACTAACCGGCGCGCTCCCGCCCGGCCCAGCCGCGACAAAGGACATCCGATGCGAAAAACGACTCAGCCAACCTTCGGCGCCGTCATTCGCGAGCGCCGCCGCCGACTCGATCTCACCCAGGAGGAGGTCGCCCGGCGGATTAAGACTTCGACTCCGTATATCGGCCACCTGGAATCCGGCAAGCGCCATCCCTCGGAAAAAGTGATCGCGCGCCTTAGCGAGGTACTGGGTCTGCAGAGCCGCGAGCTATTCTTCCTCGCCAACCCGCGCGCGCGCGATCTGGTAAGCGCCCCCAACAACGATGGCCGCCGCCGTTCGGCCTGGGAGGAGTTCCGCCACGACGATCGCCTCCGGCGCGCACACAGTATCAGCGCCGAGGAGATGGACGTGCTGGCGCGGGTGGCGGCGATGGGCGAGGCGCGCGCGCCGCGCGACTTCATCTATATCCTCAACGCCATCCGTCTGGCACTGAGCCACTAGCGCGCCGCGAGTGGTAAAGTCCGCGCCGTCCAAATAAGCTCGGCGCGAACTTGCGATGCCCGATTCAGTCTCAGCCGAGGCCACGGTTGCGATGGCGGCGCGATGGCCGCGGCGCTATACCGTCATCATCCTGTTCGCGTTGTCGACGGTGCTCTGCTACATCGATCGCGTCAACATCTCGATTGCGATCATCCCGCTCGCCCACGACAAGGGTTACAGCGACGCCGAGCGCGGCCTGATTCTTTCTTCCTTTTTCTGGGGCTACCTGTGGTTCCAGTTGCCCGGAGGGTTACTCGCCGATCGCTTCGGCGGCAAACGCGTGCTGGGCGCGGGCGTGGCGCTGTGGTCGATTGCGACTTTCCTCACGCCAATCGCGACCGCCTCGTTCGGCCTGCTGCTGTTCATGCGAGCCGCGCTCGGCGCGGGTGAGGCGGTCAACTTTCCCGCTATCCATTCGATCGCCGCGCGCTGGACGCCGGCTTCGGAGCGCGCGCGCGCCATCTCGCTGCACCTAAGCGGCACCGCGCTCGGCACGATCATCGCTCTGCTCGCGAGCCCGCCGATAATAATCGCCTTCGGATGGGAAGCGGTGTTCTACCTATCGGGGCTCCTCGGACTTTTGTGGCTCGCGATGTGGTGGTGGAAGGCGGCGGACTGGCCCGAACACTCGCCCGGAGTGAGCGCCGCCGAACTGTCGGAGATCCGCGCGGGGCGGTCCGAAGTTGACGCCGCGGAGGCTATCCCGTGGCACAAAATCTGCCGCGAGCCCGCGGTATGGGCGATCGTGATGGCGCATCTGTGCAACAACTTCGGCTACTACATCCTGCTGCTCTGGCTCCCGAGCTATCTAGATCAAACTTTTCACGTCCCGCTTAAGGACCTCGGCGTGATGGCGGTGATGCCGTATGTGGCGGCCTTCGTGGTCGCCAATTGCAGCGGATGGCTCGCCGACAACTTGCAGCGGCGCGGGATGTGGATGACGGCGGTGCGCAAGACGCTGGTAACGATCGGTTTCGGGCTCGGTGCAGCGTCAGTATGCACAATGCCGTTCGCGCACACGGCAGCGCAGGCGGTAATGCTCGCGACGGCAGCGGTCGGCGGCAACGCTATCGGGCTGGGCGGATGGGGCGTCAACCACCTGGATGTCGCGCCGCGTTACGCGGGAATCCTGATGGGCATCTCCAACACTTTCGCCACGCTGCCCGGAATCATCGGTGTCGCCGCCACCGGCTTCATCGTGCAGGCGACCGGCTCGTATTCGGACGTGTTCTACCTCGCCGCCGCCGTTTACCTGGTAGGACTCGCCGCGTTCGCGCTCTGGGGCAGCGGTGAGCGCAAGATCTGACGGCGCGACGCGTGCGGCGCTGCCGCGCGTGGCCCTGGTGCTCGCGATAGTCGCGGCTATCGCCTGGTTTGCGACTCATCGCTCGTACTTCGCCGCCGGCCATCTCGAAGCCGAACTGCGAGCGATGGGGCCGTGGGCGCCGCTCGCCTTCATCGCGCTCTACGCCGCGGCGACGGTGCTGTTCGTGCCGGGGTCGGTGATGACGCTGGCGGGCGGCGCGCTGTTCGGGCCGCTATGGGGCACGCTGTGGAACCTCATCGGCGCGGTGCTCGGCGCAACGCTCGCATTTCTGGCCGCGCGCTACGTGGCAGCGGACTTCGTCGCGCGCCGCGCCGGAGGGCGGCTCAAGGCGCTGGTCGAGGGGGTCGAGGCCGAAGGATGGCGCTTTGTCGCGTTCGTGCGGCTGGTTCCGCTGTTCCCGTTCAACCTGCTCAACTACGCACTGGGGCTTACGCGTATCAGCATCACCGAGTACGTAATCGCCTCTGCCATCTGCATGCTGCCGGGAGCGTTTGCCTATACCTACCTCGGTTACGCCGGACGCGAGGCTGCCGCCCACGGCGCCGGCGCGATACGCAATATCGCGCTAGCCGCCGGGTTGCTGGCTGCGGTCGCGCTGCTGCCAAGGCTGGTGCGCAGATTCAGACGGACCAGCGCGCCCACTGTATAGCTATTTCCTGATTACCAACTTGCTTAGCGCGGCGTGCAACGCCGGACCCGCGGCGACAAAGCCATCGAGCTTGACCTGCTCGCGATTGAAGCGAATCGGATTGCCGTGGATGTCGGTCATCACGCCGCCCGCCTCGGCCAGCAGCGCGGCGCCCGAGGCAATGTCCCATTCGCTCTTGGGGCTGGCGGTGAACGTTCCGTCCGCCTTACCCGCCGCCACCAGTGCGAGCTTATAGGCGACGCTGCCGATCGGGTGGGCGGCAAACTGATCCTTGTAGGCCTTCCAATCGCCGCGCGCGGTCTCGCTGCGGCTGGCGAGCACGACTGAGCCCGCGAGGCCGGGAGCGGCGGTCACGTGCACGGGACTGTCGTCGAGATAGCATCCTGCGCCGCGCGCAGCCCAGAACAGCTCGCGCTTGATGGGATTGTAAGTCACGCCGAGCACTGGCACGCCGTCCTCGGCCAGCGCGATCGCGACGACGAACTCCGGGATGCCTTTGATGAATTCCTTGGTGCCGTCGAGCGGGTCAACGATCCACACGCGCCGGCGGGAAAGCCGTGCAGGATTGTCGGCCGTCTCCTCGGAAAGCCATCCGTAGTCGGGAAAGGCGCCGCTCAGATGCTCGCGCAGCGCGGCGTCGGCTTCGAGGTCGGCCGAGGTCACCGGATTGTCGCGGCCCTTGGAACCGACCTCGTAGCCGCGATCGCGGAAATAGCGGCGCAGGATTTCTCCGGCTTCCAGAGCCGCCGCGCGCGCGTGCTCAAGCTCGCGCGCGAGCTCTCCGCCCGCGGTCTCCGCCTTGGCGCTTGCGCGCCGTGCGTGATCGCCCGCGTTTTTTTTCATCTAAGCCTCATCGCGCGCGCTCAAGACTCGCCGCGGCGCAATCGCTTGCGGCGCACGCGCTCGTACGCAGTGCGCAGCCGCGTCATCATCGTCTCGCGCTCGTCGTACAACCGGCGCAACGGCCGCGGTTTGCGGCGCGCCAGCGCGTAGGCGGTGATCAGCGGCAGCGCCACCGTGGAATCGACGTAGCAGACCACCGAGTCGGGCAAGCGGTTGGGATCGATCTTGCCCCAGCTCACCGCCTCCGACGGTGTCGCGCCGCTCAGTCCGCCGGTGTCGGGCCGCGCGTCGGTCACCTGCAGAAAATAGTCGTGGCCTTTTTCCGCCACGCCCATCACCTCCTGGATCTGCGGCTCAGTCTGCAGGACGAAATTCTTGGGCGAGCCGCCGCCCAGGATGAACACCGCGCTCTTCATTCCGGCGGCCTTGGCCGCGTAGACGATCGCCGCGGTCTCGTTGACGTCCGCGAGCGGGTCCAGGCGCAGGCCGTAGCCCTCGACCTCGAGCAGCGCCAGGTTCATCCCGATCGACGAATCGCCGGGCGACGACGTGTAGATGGGCACCGCGCACTCGTGCGCCGCGGCCAGCATCGAGCGGCTGTGCAACTTGAGCACCCGCTCGCGCTCGGCCACGTAGCGGCCGGCGCGATGATGGAACTCGGCGGTGCTCATCGGATGCTGAAACTCCTCTTGCCGCGCGATTTGGCGGAAGAAAGCATCGGTCGAGAGCAGCACGCGGTAGTCGAAAAAGATGTCGTAGATTCTGACCACGCCGGCTTTGTGCAGCGCGACGTCGTCGGCCTCGGCCGATCCCTGGAACATCTGCAGGCCGAGCGCGAAGTGCGTATCATGATAGAGATTGGCGCCGGTCGACACCGCCCAGTCGACGAAACCGTTTTCGATGAGCGGGATGAGACACGACATCCCGAGACCGGCTGGCGTGAGCGCGCCGGTGATGCTCATCCCGACCAGTACGTCGGGCTCGAGCATTTTTTCGGCGAACAGGCGGCAAGCCTCGCGCAGGCGCCGTCCGTTGTAAGCAAGAAATGCGGTATCGATCAGTTCGGCGGCGGTCATATCGCCGCGCACCGGCGCCGGGTTGATCGGTGCGCCGCCAATTCGTAATTTCCGTCGGGCCATCGCCAGTCCTGTGCTGATCTTACCGTGACTTTTGCGGGAGCGAGCATCGCTCCCGCCACACAAATGCCTCTGAAGTCCGCTCCGCGAACGGCACGCGCCGCGTGCGGGCGCAGAAATCCTATCCGCCCGCGCCCGGCAATGCCATCGCGCCGCGGTTTGCCACGCCACCGACGAGCACTTAAGATTGCGTCCGGGGATCTATTTCACGCGCTCGATAATCTCGCGCACGCCCGGGAGACCGCCGATGGCGATAATTGCGATGAGTCAACAGCTCGGTACGCGGGGTAACGACCTCGGCCAGCTTGTAGCCAGGCGGCTCGGCTATCGGTTCCTGAGCAGGGAGGATCTGATCGCGCAGGTTTCGCGCGTCTACAAGGTCACCGCCGATGAGATGGTGGTGCTCGACGAGCGCCAACCGCACTTCTGGTCGCGCCTGAAAACCGAGGGCGTGCGCTTCGCGTCGTTCTTTCGCGCCACGCTGCTGCGCGAGATGGCGCAGGACCGGCTGGTAACCATCAGCCCCTCTGCACCGGTCTTCCTGCCGCCATACCGATGCGGCCTCAAGGTCCGGATCGTCGGGCCTTTCGATGACCGGGTAAAGGTGGTCGGCGAGACCGAAAATCTCAGCGCGGTGGCCGCTCAGCGGCGCGTGCGCGACCACGACCGGGAGGTCCGCGCGCGCATCCAGACCCTGATGGGCGTCGATATCGACGATCCGGCCTCCTACGACATCGTAGTCAATGGCTGCGGCACTCCGCTCGAAATCAGCGCCGCGGCTCTCGCCGCGTGCGCCGAGCAGATCGACGCCCACATCGGCGCCGAGCAATGGCAACAGATGCGCGATGCGGCGACCGCCGCCCAGGTGCGCGCCGCCTGCCACGCGCATCCCAAGCTCGGCCACGCCCCGCTCGAGGTCCAGTGCACCCAGGGCGCCGTGCAGGTCCGCGGGCCCGGGCTGGTGCCGCCGTGGGACGAACTCGCCAACCAGGTCGCGAGCAAGATCGAGGGAGTGCGCTCGGTGGCTGTGGAAGCCGACGAGACGCCGATCCCCGTCAGGCCCGATTAAGTCCGGCCGGATTGACCGCCCCGATTGAGACCGTCCAGATAGTGCGCAAGCTGATACTGTTCCTCGCGACCGGATTCTATAGCGGCTACGCACCGGTTGCTCCCGGCACTGCCGGCTCGGTGGTGGGATTGCTGCTGGCGTGGGGCGTGACGGTGCCGCTGGAGCATCGGTCGCGCCTCGTCGCACTCGCGCTTATCGCGGGGCTGTTCGCCGTGGGATGCTGGCTGTCGGAGCGCGCCGAGGAGCTGCTCGATCAGCACGACAGCTCGCATATCGTGATTGATGAAATCGTTGGAATGGCGCTAACGATGTATCTTTGTCCGGCGGCGAGTTGGATGGCGTTCGGCGCGGGCTTCGCGCTGTTTCGCCTGTTCGATGTCCTCAAGCCCGAGCCTGCGGGGCTTATCGATCGCCGGATGCGGGGCGGAGTCGCGGTAATGCTTGACGATGTGGTAGCGGCAATATATGCGAACCTCGTGCTGCACGCGCTCGCGCTGGTAGTTTCACTTTAGAGCGGCGTGCAGCGCATTTTAATGCCCGGCAGGCGCGGGCAAGGGAGCCATCGATGATTCAAAAGGCGGTCATTCTCTCCACCGGCGACGAAATCACCACCGGCCGGATAGTGGATACCAATTCCAACTACATCGCCGACAAGCTCGCCGAGGTCGGTATCGAAGTCGTCGCGGTGCTGACCGTGGGCGACGTCCCTGAGCGGCTGGAGTGGGCGTGGAAGACCGCGATGGCGATGGCGGACGTGGTTATCTCGACCGGCGGAATCGGGCCGACCGCCGACGACCTGACCAACGAGACCGTGGGACGCATCACGGGCCGCAAACTGGTGCGCGACCAGGAAAGCGTCGACCACATGAAACGCATCTTCGCGTCGATCAACCGCATCATGCCCGAGAACAATCTCAAGCAGGCCGACCTGCCTGAAACCTCGGAGGTGATTCGCAATCCGCTCGGCACCGCGCCGGGCTTTCAGATGGCGGTGCCGCAGGCCGACGGCCACATCTGCCATCTGGTCGTAATGCCGGGCGTGCCGCGCGAGATGAAACCGATGATGGAGGACAGCGTCATCCCGTGGCTCAGAAAAAACCGCGGCAGCGACACGATCTACGCCGTGCGAGTCTTCCAGACCTTCGGCATCAGCGAGTCGGGACTGGACGAGGCGGTCGCCGGACTGATCAAGCCCGAGGAGGCGCGGGTCGCGTTTCGCGCGGCCTTCCCGCAAATTTCGCTACGCGTGACGGTCGAGGGCAAGCCGGGCGTGGCCGAGCGCAAGCTCGAGGAATTGAGTGAGCGTGTCCGCGGGCGAATCGCAAACTTCGTCTACGCGGAGGGCAACGCCTCGATGGAGGAGGTGGTCGCGCAACTGCTGACCGAGCGCAAGATCAAGCTGGCGGTGGCCGAGTCATGCACCGGCGGCCTCATCGGCCATCGCCTGACCAACGTTCCCGGCAGCTCGAAGTTCTTCATCGGCGACTTCGTGACCTACTCCAACGAGCTGAAGACCGGCATCCTCGGCGTGCGCGAGGAGACGCTCAAGCAGCACGGCGCGGTGAGCGAGCAATGCGTGCTCGAGATGGCGGCCGGGGCGCGCGAGCGCGCCAGCGCCGACCTTGCAATTGCGACCTCGGGCGTCGCCGGGCCCGACGGCGGCACCGCCGAGCATCCGGTGGGAACGGTCTGCGTCGGGCTGGTGGGGAGCAACGGAATCCAAGCCGCGCGCCGGTACCAGTTACGCGGCAACCGCGACTGGATAAAGATTCTCACCGGGCAGGTCGCGCTGGACTGGCTGCGCCGCTACGCGTTGGGACTGCCGATCGGCGAATCGACGCTGTTCCGCCGCTAACTTCCGCGTCCCGCTCTCGTTGATCGCGGAAGAATGCTGGGCAGCCTCCAGATGCGGCGTTGAATGTCCGTGAGACCCGAGTCTGCCTCCGCTCGCTATTGCCGGCGCTTTTGCGGCCGCCTTTGCTACCGCTACTGGCCGCGCTATTGCCGCCGCTACTTCTGCCGCCACCTGCATCGCTTCTGCCGCGATTGTCGTGCCGATTGCGATCGCTTTTGTCGCGGTTTTTGCCACCACTGTTGTCCCGTTTTTTGCCGCCGCCTGTGTCTCTATTCCCGCCGCCTTTGCCGGCCCCGCCGTCAGACCGCCGGGCAGCCCGCCCCACTCTTTTCGCGCATGATGGCGCAGCTACTGACTTTACTGGGGATTGCGATTTCGTTTTTGCGCCTCGGGATCATCGCTTTGCGGCGCATGATGGCCGAGTCGGCGGCGTTACGGGAGATTGCGGTTTCGTTCTTGCGCCTGGGGACGACCGCGTTCGGCGGGCCCGCGGCGCACATCGCGATGATGGAAGAGGAGTTCGTGCGGCGGCGCGGATGGCTCTCGCGCGAGGAATTTCTCGACATGCTCGGCGCGACCAATCTGATCCCGGGGCCGAACTCAACCGAGATGGCGCTTCATATCGGCCATCAGCGAGGCGGCTGGAAGGGACTGGTGGTGGGCGGCGTGTGCTTCATCATTCCGGCGATGCTTATAGTGATGGCCGCGGCGTGGGCCTACGTGCGTTTCGGATCGCTGCCTCAGTTCCAGGGCATCATGCACGGGATCAAACCGGTCGTCGTCGCCATCATACTGCAGGCGCTTTGGCGGCTTGTTCCCGTTGCGATCAAAAGTGGATTTCTTGCGCTCGTAGGTTCGATTGCGATCCTGGCAACGATGCTTGGCGCCGGCCCGTTGACCGTACTTTTCGGCGCAGGCGTCATTACAGCCGCAACAACATGGATCGAGCGCGAGCGCCACTCTGAGACGCTCGCCGCACTCCCGATGCCCGGATGGCCCGGCATCGTGGCGATGGTCAAGAGCGCAGGCGCGGCGGCGGCGATCGTACCTTTCAGCCTGCTGGGGCTTTTTCTTTTCTTTCTAAAGGTCGGCGCGGTGCTTTATGGCAGCGGCTATGTGCTGCTCGCGTTTCTTCAGACCGACCTCGTCGATCGCCTGCACTGGATTACGCAGTCGCAGCTGCTCGACGCGGTCGCGGTCGGCCAGGTCACTCCGGGACCGGTATTTACCACCGCGACTTTTATCGGCTATCTCCTCGGCGGCGTGACCGGCGCGGTGGTCGCGACGATAGCGATTTTCGTCCCGGGTTTTATTTTCGTCGCTGCCAGCCGTCCGCTGATTCCGCGCATCCGGCGCTCGCTTGCCGCCGGGGCGTTTCTCGATGGCGTCAATGTCGGCGCACTCGCGCTGCTCGCCGTGGTGACATGGCAGCTCGGACGGGCGGCGCTGATCGACGTTGCGACGATCGCAATAGCGGCGACCAGCGTCGTGCTGTTGATTTACTCGCGAATCAACTCCGCGTGGATGATTTTCGCGGCCGGGATGGCCGGGCTGTTCCTGACACGATGGCTTGGCTGAGCACGGGGGCCTATCGACGCGCATCGGCGCTGCAAATCGATCTGCGATGCGCGCCTTGACATCGTCTCGCAATCACATCATTGGAGAGGGTGTCGACAATGGATGTCGGCAACCAACGTCGGGTGTGCTGCCTTACACAATGACCACGGTCCCTTGAGCGGGGGGCGCGATGACGCAGTACTGGCCGTTTTCAAGCCTGATCCGGCATGGCGCGCTGCGCGAGCGGCTGATTGTGTCGCTCGACCTGGGGACGCCCGCCGAGGCGCTGCGGCTGGTCGACGAGCTGGCGCGCGTGGTCGGGATGTTCAAGGTCGGCAAGCCGCTCTACCTCAACTGCGGACCCGACTTCGTGCGCGAAATTCGCCGTCGCGGCGGTGAAGTCTTCCTCGACCTGAAGTTTCACGACAGCGCGCCCGCCGTATGCAAGGCCGCCATCGAGGCGACCCGCCTAGGCGTGCGCATGTTCGACCTTTATCCCCATGGCAGCTTCGAAATGATGGACCGGGTGCGCGGAGAAGTGACCCGCGTGTGCCGCGCCGAGGGATTGCGCCGCCCGCAGATCATCGCGGTCGCGATGCTCGCGGCGCTCAGCCGCAACAATCCCGCACAGGCGGGCGCGGAGGGCGGATGGGCCCCGCGGCGCGTCGTCCAGATGGCCAAGCTGGCGGCCGACGCCGCGCTCGACGGCGTGCTGACCTCACCGCACGAGACCGCGCGGGTGCGCGCGGCCTGCGGCCGGCGCTTCACGGTAATAAGCTCGGGGATGGGCCGCAGCCGCGGATGGGAGGCGAGCGAATACCCCTTCGGCGCCGCCGAGGCGGTGCGCGCGGGCGCCGACTACCTGATCGTCAGCAATCCCATCTGGCGCTCGAGCGAGCCGCTGCGCGCCGTGCGCGAGATAACCGACGAAATGGAGCGCGGGTTGCGCGCCAATCCGCGTCTCGCGCTCGAACTCCACCCCTCGCGCCCGTTCTGACACAGTAGCGACTGATGTTCATCTTGTTGGGGCTTCTGGCGCTCGCTATAGGCGCGGGCTTTATCGGCGCGCTCTCAGGTCTGGGCGGCGGAGTCTTCATCGTGCCCGCACTGCTGATCTTCGCGCACATTCCGATGGGAATCGCGGTCGGCGCGAGCATGATTTCGGTAGTCGCGACCAGCGCGGGCGCCAGCGTCGCCTTCGTCCGCGACGGCTGGACCAATCTGCGCGTGGCGATGGTGCTTGAGTGCGCCACCGTGACCGGCGCGGTGACCGGCGCTTACCTGGCCGGGATCGTTCCAACGTGGGTGCTGGAGTTGCTGTTCGCCTTGATGATGCTGCAGTCGGCGTACTTCACGGTGACCAAGGCCGGCGACTCGATAGTGCCCCACTGCGACGCGCTCGCGGAGCGCTTGAGGCTGGGCGGCCGGATACCGGCCGAGAACGGCGGCCAGGAAATCGAATATGGAGTCGTCAACGTGCCAGGCGGCGCAATCCTGATGGTGGTGGCAGGCCTGATGTCAGGGCTGCTCGGAATCGGCTCGGGCGCGCTCAAGGTGATGGCGATGGACTACGTAATGCACATACCGCTGAAAGTCTCGAGCGCGACCAGCAATTTCATGATTGGCGTAACCGCGGGCGCGGGCGCGCTGGTTTTCCTGGCCCGCGGGGACATCGCCACGGTGATCGCGGCGCCGGTCGCGCTGGGGGTCATCGTCGGAGCGCTCGCCGGCAGCCGCGTGCTGCCGCGTGTCAACGTACAGGCGTTGCGTCATCTGTTCGTCATAATACTGCTGCTGATCGCCCTCGAGATGGGATGGCGTGCGCTAAATGGATTCTGAATGAACGACCGAACCGACGACGAAGAACGAATTCTGCGGGTCTGGACCCCGATCATCCTGCGCACCATTCTGGCGACCGCGATCGTAGTCCTGCTCATCGGTCTGATCAGCATGGCCTGGCAAAATCCCGGCTACTACGTCGCGCGCTTCCATCACTTGCAGAAAATCGGACACTTGCAAAATCGCGAGAGCGTGGCCGCGCTCGTGGCCGCCTCGTTAAAGGGAGAACCGCGCCCGATCATGACCCTCGGCCTGATGGTTCTGACGCTGGTGCCGCTGGCGCGCGTGGCGTTCTGCTTCCTGCTCTTCGTCAAGGAACGTGACGGAATTTACGTCGCGTTCACCGCCTACGTTCTGATCGGGCTGGTAGCCGGCGTTATCCTGGGCCGCGTCGGGTAGCCCATCTCCCGGCTGCAAAATAATTACTCCGGCTTAAATCCGATCCGCGTATCGCTCTCGTATATGGAGCGACGAGGCCTTCCAGGTGGCGCGCAGCAGGTCCGGCAGGTCCGCAAGGTCCGCGCCCGCTTCATCGCACCGGACCCGCGAGGGTCTCGGGCCGTGGGAACAACCGTGCGTAAATCGGAGAGATCCTATGGAAAACGCCAGCAAAATCGCCGGCAGAATCATCACAACAGTATGCGCGATCGCTTTTTGCGCGGCGTTGACGGTCATGCCGCCGCGCGCCGCCGCATCCAGCCATCGCGAGGCGCCGCTCATCACCGAGATGCCCAAGGTGGATGGAACTGACTGGTACATGTTCCGCAGCTATGAATCCGGGCGCTCGGATTTTGTGACGATGGTCGCCAACTACTACCCGCTCGAGGATCCGTTCGGCGGACCCAACTATTTCCTGCTCGACCCGGCCGCTCGCTATGAAATGAAAATCGACAATGACGGAGATGCGCAGGCGGATATCATTTTCCGCTTCCAGTTCACGAACACGCGCAAGGACCTGACCCTTCCGATCAACGGCAAAAATGTCGCCGTTCCGCTGACTAACATCGGGCCAATACCCGGCATGCCCGGCAACCTGAACGTGGTCGAAACCTATACCGTCAAAGTAATTCGTCCGGGCCATTCGACGGAGTTCATCACCAATGCCAGCGGCGGATCCAAGGTTTTCACCAAGCCCACCGACAATATCGGTTGCAAATCCTTCGGCGACGCCGGCACGGGAACGAACTGCCTCAATGACGACAGCACCTCCGGCATGAGCTATGACACCTACGCAAAGCAATTCATCTACAACGTCAATATCCCCGGATGCGCGGGAGAGGGCAGGCTGTTCGTCGGACAACGCAAGGACCCGTTTGTAGTCAACCTCGGCGAGACATTCGACCTCATCAATTACGCACATCCTATCGGCGAGGCATTTGCCAATTCGCAACCCAACAGCATCGGCGGCAAAAACGTCACCTCGCTTATTCTCGAGGTGCCAATAACCTGCCTTATCACCAACAAGACTCCAATAATCGGCAGCTGGACGACGGCGAGTCTGCCCCAGACCCGAGTCTTGAAAGGTACTAACTTCAAGGATGACAAACCTGATCTGGAAAATGGTGATTTTCGGCAGGTATCGCGGCTGGGTATGCCACTGGTTAATGAATTGGTAATCGGTTTGAAAGACAAGGATCGCTTCAACGCGAGCCCACCGGAAGACGATGCCCAGTTCGCCACCTATGTGACCAATCCTACCTTTCCGGCCATCATCGCCGCGCTTTTCGGAACGAAGGCGCCCACTCTTTTCCCGCGCGCCGACCTGGTTGCGACTTTCCTGACCGGCATTTCAGGGATCAACCAGCCGCCCCATGTGCAGGCCGCCGAGATGTTGCGGCTCAACACCAGCACCGCGGCTACCACTTGCACATCGCAGAGCCGGCTCGGCGTGATCGGCGGTGACAGCGCGGGCTTTCCCAATGGCAGACGGCCGGGCGACGACGTAGTCGACATTACCTTGCGCGTCGCGATGGGCAGACTGATCACCCTGGGATTGTTCGGCACCATGAGCGAGGCTCCATCGGGAGGTCTCGATTTTACCGACGGCGCCTTTGTGCAGTGCACCGACTTCGACACCACCTTCCCCTACATCAAGAACCCGCTGCCCGGCTCACCTAACGGCCCCAACGGAATACCGACGGTTCCCAATCCGTAGCCGCGGTTGCGACGGGCAATCATGAGTACAATGGGCAACCGGCGGCACTGCCAGCGACGGGTTAGCATCGCGGCCGTGCCGCCGCTGTTGGCGATGATGTTATGGCTGGCGCTGCCGGCCCTTGGCGAGAACACCGTCGATCGCACAATAGTCATCTGCCAGAAAATCCTTCGGGTGCGCCCGGACGACGCCGCGATCTACTACAAGTTGGGCGACGCGTATGTCGAGAAGGGCCGCGAAACCGGCGACATCACCTACTACGACCTGGCCTCGCAATCCCTGCAGCACGCCCTGAAGCTCGAGCCCGATCTTGGCCCCGCCCACCGTCACCTCGCATACGTGCTTTACTCATTGCATGACTTCGCCGGCGCTGAGCGCGAGGCACGCCTCGCGATGGCGCTCGACCCTCGCGACTCGAACGCCTATGGCGTGCTCGGTGATACTCAACTGGAGACCGGGCAGTACGACGCGGCCACGAAAACCTATGCTCAGATGGCCGCTATCAAGTAACGATTTGTATTCATATAGCCGCCGCTCGGGCCTTGAGACTATTCGCGGCGACAATTCCGCCGCGATCGCGGATCTGACACGGGCTATCGCTATCGGCCTAAGGGACGGAGCGCCTGCTGAGGCGATCGCATGGGCCGAAACGCGTCTCGCGGAGGATTACTTCCTGCTCGGTAAGCTCGATGAGGCCGCCGCGCAAGACCAGGCTGCGCTCGCGACCGATCCGGGTTACTATCGCGCGCTGGCGAGCCTCGGGCAGGTGCGAGCGGCCCAAGGCAGGCTCGACGAAGCAGCCGGTTTGTACCGCGGCGCGATCGCGGTCATTCCGCTCCCCGAGTACGCCGCCGCTCTCGGCGACGTCTATGCGAAGATGGGCCGCCGGCAGGACGCTCAGCGTCAGCGCGAACTGGTCGAGTTCATCGCGCGGCTCAACGCGATCAACCGCGTCCTCTATAATCGCGTCCTGGTCGACTACTATGCGGACCACGATCTCGAACATCAGCAGGCGATCGATCTGGCCGCGCGCGAATTCGCAGTCCGCCAGGACATCTACGGACACGACGCACTCGCATGGGCGCTTTACCGCGGCGGCAAGGCGGCCGAGGCTTTGCCGCATATTGTGGCGGCGCTGCGGTTTCAGACCACCGATGCTCGGCTATACTTCCACGCCGGAATGATCTACCTGGCACTGGGATGCGACGATTTGGCGCGCGCGAGGCTCGCGCGAGCATTGGCTATAAACCCACATTTCCAGCCGATCCTCGACGAGGTTGCCGCTCGCGAATACGCGATGCTTTCTGGGGCACGCAAGCGCCAATATGCAGAGGCCGGCAAGTCAAACCAGCGATGATTTCGAATTCACCGATACGCATTGCGAGGGCGCGGCTTCTGACGACCTTGCTCGTCCTATGCGCGGTCGTCGCGATTCCGCGCGTCGCCCGGGCGCATCCGATGGGCAACTTCAGCATCAATCACTACATGAAGATTGTCGCCGGAGCGCGCGACGTCGAGCTCGACTACATAATCGATATGGCGGAAATTCCGACCTTTCAGGAAACGAAGGAACGCGGGCTGATTACCAATGCCGGCGATCCGGCTCTCGTGCCGTATCTCGCCCGGCAGGCCGATAGCTTGAAGGGCGGATTGACGCTCGACGCCGACGGACAGCCGCTTAAGCTCGAATGCGTTTCGCGCCAGGCAATATTTCCGCCGGGCGCCGGCGGACTGCCGACGATGAAGATGGGTTTTGTCTATCGGGTCAGTCTGCCAGATGCCATTGCACATGTTATTGCACATGCTATTGGCGCTCGGCCCCTGTCGCTTCATTACCGCGACGACAATTTCGCCGGCCGCGCCGGATGGAAAGAGATAATCGCGCTCGGCGGCCGCGGCGCGGTGCTGACCGGAAGTTCCGTCCCCTCGCGCGACCGCAGCCTGGAACTGACCAACTACCCGACCGACATGTTGCACAGTCCGCCGCAGACGCTCGAAGCCGTGGTCACATTCACGGCCGCGCCGCCCGGCACTGTGGCCGGCGGCGAGCCCGCCACGGACGGCGCCCGAGCGGCGGGATGGCTCGCCGCAGGGAGCAGCGCACCGGTGCCGGGCGTCAAACTGGAAGCAAACCGGCAAGGCACGCCGCATAGCGCGTTCACCGATCTCATCAAGTCCAAGCGGATGGATTTGGCGTTCCTGCTGACCGCGGCGTTGATCGCGGCCGTGCTCGGCGGCTTCCATGCGCTGGAACCCGGCCACGGCAAAACGCTGGTGGCGGCCTACCTGGTCGGCTCGCGCGGCACCGCCGCCCATGCCGTGTTGCTGGGCGCCGTTGTGACCGCGTCGCACACGATTTCCGTGTACGCGCTCGGCATCATCACGCTCTATGCCTCGCAATGGGTCGTGCCTGAGCGGCTTTACCCGTGGCTCGGAATGACGTCGGGATTGATGGTGGCCGGACTCGGTTTCGCGCTCTTCATCCGCCGGTACGTCTCCGCCGATTCGCACGATCGTGATCATCATCATGATCATGATGATCGCGATCACGATCATGGTCACGAACATCGGCACAGCCACGCATCCGCGCCGATCCATCGCCACACCTGGTGGGGCGGCCATATGCACAAACATTCACACGAAGAGGCGCACGCACACGGGCATCCTCACATCCATCAAGACGCCAACTATGCGCCGGCCGCCGCGATCTCGCTCAAAAGCCTCTGCGCGCTCGGCATCACGGGCGGAATCGTGCCTTGCCCCGCCGCGCTAGTCGTGCTGCTGGGCGCGCTCGCGATCCATCGCATCGCCTTCGGACTGTTCCTGATAGTCGCGTTCAGCGCGGGGCTCGCCGCCGTGTTGATCGGTTTTGGGCTGGCGATGGTTTACGCGCGGCGCTTCATGAGCCGTTTCGCGGCGCGCGGACCGCTGACCGAGCGATGGCTGCCGCTTGCCTCGTCCGCTGTGATAACCGTGGTGGGCATCACTATCGCGTTGCAATCGCTCGCCGCCGTCGGCGTGTTGCGCATTTGACTAGGGGACGCCTCGCGATCGATCTGTAATGGTGTCTCGTTGGCGCTCGGCTGGGAAAGTTAATTGGCGATGGACCCCGGAAGTTCCGCACCGCTTGGAATCGCACTGCTCGGATTGCTGCTCGGGATGCGCCATGCGACCGACCCTGATCACGTAATCGCGGTCACCGCCATTCTGAGCCGCGAGCGCCGTCTCGCCTCGGCCACGCGTATCGGCGTGGTCTGGGGCCTCGGGCATACGCTGACCGTGCTTGCGGTTGGCGCCGCGATCATTATCTTCAAACTTGCCGTGCCGATTCGGCTCGGCCTCGCGATGGAATTCGCGGTCGCGCTCGTGCTGATCCTGCTGGGCCTAGGCAGTGTCGGCGCGCTGGTACGCCGAATCGTGGCGCGCCTTTTCGGAACTCCCGTGCCAGCTACGGAAGGCTTACGGGAAAATCTGCCGGAGGATTTGCCGGAAAATTTAGTCGTGCATTCGCATTCTCATACTCATGACGGTCAGCCGCATCGCCATCCGCACGTCCATCAGCATCCGCACGAATATTCCTTCGCGGCCGGCGAACTCCATCGCGAACACGGCCTTGCCCCCGGCGCACTGTCGCAGCTCGCCGCGCGCCGCCCATTGCTAAGGTCGTTTGGCGTCGGCCTGGTTCATGGACTCGCCGGCAGCGCAGCAATTGCGTTGCTGGTCTTGAGCGCGATACCCCAGCCACTATGGGCGACGCTTTACCTGGCGATTTTCTGTGTCGGAACGATCATAGGCATGGGATTAATCACGACCGCGATCGCGACACCGCTGATCGTCGCGTCGAGGCGAATGTCTTCACTGCACCAGCGGCTCGTCACCGGCTCGGGACTGCTCAGTTTCGGCTTCGGCCTGTTCCTCGCCTATCAGATCGGGATCGTCGATCGGCTCTTCGCCGCTGCGCCAATCTGGATTCCGCATTGAGCACTGATGCGCCCCTCTCGCGGGGCGCATCGCTTTCTCGCAAAAATCCGCAGATCGTGTCTCGCGCGCGAGCTTTCGGTTTGCAATACGGCTCCCGTTTGAGCCAACCTGAATTTACCATCCAAAAACGGAAATCGCCCCATGCAAGAAAAAATCGAAGTTGGATTCCAGACATTTATTTCTGACGGTGGCGAGGAGTTCGGCGCGGTGCGCCAGGTTGCGCCGGGCGGCCGGCCGGAGCTGGTGATCTACGTCGAGAATGCCGGCGAATTCACCGTCCCGCTCGACGCCGTCGAATCGGTGCATTTCGAAAAAGTCATTCTGAATTGCGCCAAACTGGATCGCCGCCTGCGTCAGGCTATCGGCCACGCCCACGACGCGGAAAAGCCCGGCGCCTGACCTGATCTCCAAATCGCACGGGCCTGACCGGCCGTTTCCCCGGCGAAGCCGGAATTTTTATCGACTACTCCTGCAAGTAGCCGTCGAACGGAAACTCGCAAACGAAGAGGGTTCCAATATGAGTACAGGAACTACCGGACAAAAGACCGTGCTCGCGGCGGGCACTCCGGCGCCGGACTTCAAGCTGAGAAGCACACCCGACCAATTCGTCACCTTGACCGATTTGCGCGGCGCTCCCGTCATTCTCGCGTTCTACCCTGCCGACTGGAGTCCGGTGTGTGGGGATCAGATGGCGCTGTACAACGAGATCCTGCCGGAATTTCATCGCTTCAAGGCCAACCTGCTCGGAATTTCAGTCGATGGCGCGTGGTGCCACAGCGCCTTCGCCAAGGACCGCAAGCTGCACTTTCCCCTGCTCGCGGATTTCGAGCCCAAGGGAGCTGTCGCCCAGACCTACGGCGCCTATCGGCCACAGGACGGCGTCTGCGAGCGCGCACTGTTCGTGATCGACTCAGGGGGAACAATTCGCTGGAGCTATTTGTCTCCCATCGGCGTCAATCCGGGGGCCGACGGAATCCTCGCCGCTCTGGAAAATCTCGCTTCAAAACGAGGCAGGTGACAAATGGCAAGCAAACTAACCCCACAGGTCAGTCATCGCGATCACATCCAGGGACCGGACACCGCGAGCGTCACGCTGGTCGAATACGGCGACTATGAGTGTCCGTATTGCGGAGAGGCTTTCCCGATCGTAAGGGCAATCCAGAAGCGGCTGGGCAAGCGATTGCGGTACGTCTTTCGGCATTTCCCGCTGACCAACGCGCATCCCCACGCCGCGCCCGCGGCGGAGGCGGCGGAGGCGGCCGGCGCGCAAGGGAAGTTCTGGGAAATGCACGATACGCTTTACGAACATCAGGACGCTCTCGAAGACGAGGATCTGCTCGAGTATGCCACGGAGCTCGATCTTGATGTGGCGCGATTCAGCGATGATATGGCCGAGCATCGACACGCGGCACGCATCCGCGAGGATTTCACCAGTGGAGTTCGCAGCGGAGTGAACGGCACGCCCAGCTTCTTTATCAATGGTGTACGCCACGACGGCGGTTACGATCTCGCCACGTTGCTGGCCGCTATCGAAGAAGCCATGTAGCAAGGGTCGCTGAAAAGCGCGCGACGCCGAGATCGCGCAGGCGAGATCGCGCACGAGAGATCGCGCACGCGCGCGAGGACGAAAGCGATAAATCGCGAGGGACGCCTATGGAACGCCATCTGTTCGGTTCCACCAAGCGCCAGGTACCCGTGATTGGCCAGGGGACCTGGTATATCGAAACCGCCGAGCGGCGCTTAGCGATCGCCGCGTTGCGCCGCGGCCTCGATCTCGGCATGACTCACATCGACACTGCCGAGATGTACGGATCGGGCGCCGCGGAGGAAGTCGTTGCCGAAGCGATTGCTGGCAGACGCGACGAAGTGTTCCTGGTCTCCAAGGTCCTTCCCCAACATGCCTCCCGAAGCGGAACGGTCGCGGCCTGCGAGAACTCGCTCGCGCGGCTGGGGACCGACTGGCTGGATTGCTACCTGCTGCACTGGCGCGGTTCGTATCCGCTGGAGGAGACGATCGCGGGCTTTGAGTGGCTTCAGCGCGAGGGCAAGATCCGCTCGTGGGGCGTGAGCAATTTCGACGTAGCCGACCTCGAGGAGGCCGTGAGCATCGCCGGCGAAGGCACGATCGCGTGCAACCAGGTTCTCTACCATCTAAAGGAGCGGTCGATCGAGCACGCCGTGATTCCCTGGTGCGAGGAGCATGGCGTCGCCGTCGTTGGCTACAGCCCGTTCGGGCATTCAACCTCCTTTCCCGGCCCGGGGACAACCGGAGGCCGCGTACTGAGCGAAATCGCCGCTGCCCACGACGCGACTCCGCGCCAGGTCGCGCTCCGCTTCCTGGTCCGGCGTCCCTCGCTCTTTACGATTCCCAAGGCCTCCAGTCCCGAGCATGCCGCCGAAAATGCAGGCGCGGGTGACCTGAAGCTGACCAGACGCGAGCTCGAGCTTATTGATGAGGCGTTTCCGCTCGACCGCCGTCATCGCCGGCTTCCGATCGGCTGATTCTGAAATCGAAAGCCCGGCTTCCGACACACGAAAGGTGGAGAACTGCGTAGATGGAAATCAAAGGTAAGACTGCCGTCGTCACCGGGGGCGGGTCGGGAATCGGCCGCGCCACGGCCGTGCGTCTGGCGGCCGAGGGCGCCGCCGTGCTCGCAGCGGACCTCGACGAAGCGGGAATGCGCGAAACGGTTCGGCTGATTGAAAGCGCCGGCGGACGCGCCGCTGCGGTACGCGCCGACGTCACTAACGCCGAGCAGGCGCGGCACATGATGGACACCGCGCTATCGCTCTTCGGCCGCTTCGACATCCTGCACAACAATGCGGGAATCGCGGTCGGGACACGCCCTTTCCGCGATGCGACCTCGACCGATGGCGTCGCGTGCTCGATATAGATTTACAGGCGGTGATCCTCGGATGCTTTCTGGCGGGGCCTATGATGCAGAGCGGCGGTGGCGGCGCGATCGTCAACACGGCCTCGATGGCGGGGCTTTATCCGTACATGGACGACCCGGTCTATGCCGCCGCCAAGGCGGGCGTCATCAACCTGACCTATTCGCTGGCGCCGTGGGCGCAGCGGTTAAAAGTCCGAGTCAACTGTATCTGTCCGGGTGTGGTGGACACGCCATTGGTCAGGAAGGCGGTCGAAATCCAGCAAGGTGCCGGGCACGAGGTGAGCTTGCCGAAGCGGATTCTCAAACCTGAGCAGATCGCTGACGGAGTCGTGCGCCTGATTCGCGATGACGCGCTATTCGGTCGCGCACTCGAAGTCAGACCTTCGGAAGTGCGTCTCGTGGATGTTCCGGGTTTGCCGCGGACCCAGCGCTGACCGCGCTGGCGTGACTTCGAGTCTATCCAGTGTGACTTCGGGTCTATTCTGCAAAGAGATCGGGAGAGCCCACGTAAGTACGGGCGAGGGGGAAAACCCCTTCGCCTATGGGCTCTTTCTGAGCTAGAGCCCCTCATAGCCAGGCGACGCTGCTCGCGCCGACTGGCCATGGGGACGGAAAGCTAGTTGCCGCGAAGGCTCTCGGCGATTTCGCTGGGCTTCATGTTGCGCTCGAGGCACCAGCGGTCGATGACCTCGGCGTTGAAGCGCCAGTCAGTGCCGATGCGGAAGCCCGGCAGTTCGCCGCGCCGCAGTAGCTTGTAAATGGTTGACGGATGGACGCGAAGGTAAGCGGAAAGCTCCTTCACGGTCATCACGCGGGGCAGATTGTACTTTGCTTCTGTTGCCATGTTCTCTCCGCGCCACAGCCCTCGACACCGCCCCCTTACGGCCAAGAACTACTGCGCTTTTAAAGTCCTGCTATCTCGGATGCTACCTTAAACCCGCCTTGACTGCAAGCAACATTCTCAAAACTGCTAGCGCTGGTCAAGAGGCTCCACAAGGGCTATCGACAACGTTGTCCACAGTTGCCGCTGTACACTTCGCTTCCTGACGGATTACTATCCGCAAACAGATGCATCGCGCGTATAGAGCGCCTTGCGACGCGTCCCCCTATTAGGAGACCAGTATGGCGGTTCATGTCAAGCGACTCCCCATATTTATAGCTTTCGCTTTGTTCGCCCTCGCCCTTCCCGCCGCCGCGCAGAATAACCCAAAATTGACCGTGACGAGTTCGGCATTCACCGCGGGATCGGCGATTCCGGTCCGCTACAGCTGCAAGAGTCCCAAGGTTGAGTCACCGCCGCTGGCCTGGAAGGGCGTCCCCGCCGACGCCAAAACGCTCGTGCTGATCGTCAAGGATCCGGACGCCCCCAACGGGACATTCATTCACTGGGTGGTGTACAACCTGCCGGTCACCCTTACCAGATTGGACGCCAACGTCCCGCCCACCGAGAAGCTCGCCAACGGGGGGCTCCAGGGCGCCAATAGCTTGGGCCAGATAGGTTATAAGGGTCCATGCCCGCCGCCAGGCTCGCCCCATCACTACCACTTCGAGTTGACCGCGCTGGACACGACGCTCGACCTCAAGCCGGGAGCCACCGCGGCGCAGGTCGAGGAGGCCGCCAAAGGACACGTCAAGGCCACCGGCGACCTAGTCGGAACTTTCGCCCGCTAACGACTCTGCTCGCCTGCTCGCAAGAAATGGAACGTGCGATACCGCGCAACTGGGACTAAGCTCACACGATGCGGCTCGACGCGAAATTCGTGACCTCCGCTTTAGCGCCGGAGGGCTATCCGAGATGGGACCGCGTCGAGGTCGCGCTCGCCGGGCGTTCCAACGTTGGCAAGAGTTCGATGCTCAACGCGCTGGCCGGGTCGAAAAATCTCGCCCGCACCTCGCGCACGCCAGGCCGCACTCGTGCGCTCAACTTTTTCGCGGTCGGCGACCGTCTCGCGATCGTCGATTTGCCGGGCTACGGGTTCGCCAAGATGGCGCGGACCGAGGCGGCGCGAATCGCCTCGATGATGAACGGCTATCTCGCCCAGAGCGAACGTCTGGCCGGGCTCGTCCTGCTGGTTGACGCGCGGCGCGGGCCCGAGCGCGAAGAGCTTGACCTGGCCGCGCTCGCCGCCGGGCGTGGGGTCAAAGTCATCGCCGCGGCGACCAAATGCGATAAGCTCCGCCGCTCCGAGCGCGCCGCGGCGCTCGCGCGTTTCAAGCCGCTGGGTATCGAACCGATCCTGTGCTCGGCGCTCGACAGCGAGGGAATCGACGAGCTGCGCCGGCGGATCGTCGGCTGCGCGCGCGAGGCGCGGCGCGCGAGCGCGGCCGACGATGACGACGACGGCACGGCCGACTTTCTCCCGCGATGACGCCCGAGGTAAGCGTAATTATCCCGACTCATAACCGGCGTGCGATGCTGCGCGAGGCTCTGTCCTCGGTCGCCGCTCAGCGCGGCTCCAGCTTCGAGGTGCTGGTCGTCGACGACGGTTCGACTGACGGCACCTGGCAAGACCTCTCCGGTCACGACCTGTCGGCGCACTTCGCCGATATACGCGCCGTAAGAACCGAGCGGCGCGGGCCGGCTGCCGCTCGCAACCGCGGTATAGCGCTCGCGCGCGGCCGTTTGATCGCCTTTCTTGATTCCGACGATTTGTGGATGCCCGAAAAGCTCGCGCGCCAAAGCCTCTTCATGCGCAACAATCCCGACTGCCTGATCTCGCAGACTGGCGAGACCTGGATGCGCGACGGGAGACGCGTCAACCCCGGACGGCGCCATCGCAAACGTCCCGGCGATATATTCATCGACTCGCTCCATACCTGTCTCATCAGTCCGTCAGCGGCAATCTTAAGGCGCGAATTGCTCGACGAGGTTGGCGGCTTCGATGAGGATATGGCGGCGTGCGAGGACTACGACCTGTGGTTGCGGATTCTGGCGCGCCACGAGGTTGGCCTGCTCGACGAGCCGCTGACGGTCCGCCGCGCGGGCCATCCCGGACAGCTCTCGGCGACCGTCGCAGCGCTCGATCGCTTCCGTATCCTCGCGCTGGCGAAGCTGCTCGCCGACGCCTCGCTCGAGGCCGCGAGGCGCACGATGGCGGCGGAAGTGATGGCCGAAAAATGTCACGTCTATGGCAAGGGGCTCGCGCGCCGCGGCCGCCACGACGACGCCGCCTTCCTCGCCGGGGCAGCGCAATCGGCGCTAGCGCGATGGTCCGCCGCGCCCGACGCGGTGCTTGAGGCCGCGTGTGTGCGGATGCGCGCGATGCTCACGTATCGCGGCATATTGGCGGACTCAATCGAGCCGCACGCGCAATTCAGGGCACAATGCTCAAGTAAATGAGCGACGAGCATATCGCGAAAGCGGTGCGGGCGTGGGCCGAAGCGCGCCATCTCGACCGCGGGCATCTCGAGCGATGGCTGGCTCTGGATACGTACAGCGCGGCCGCGATATTCGACGCGTCTGCTCGCCTGCGCCTGCGAGTCGGCCAGTTGCAGGGCGCGCTCGACATGCTGGAAGAGATCGCTCTCGTCGATAAGACTCAGGTTTCGGCCGTGCTTGCCCGCGCGCCGCTCAAACGGATACTTGAAGGGGTTGAACCCGCGCCGGCGCGGGCGCGCGCGTTCGTCGATGAGCTGCGGGCGATGCGTTTTCCGCGCCTCGGCCGTGCGCTTGAACAGATGAAGGCGGAGATTGCCGCGCTCAAGCTGCCGCGCACCGTCGCCGTCGCGTTGCCCAAGGACCTTGGTTCCGACGAACTGCGGATCGAGATTCGGGCGCGCAGCGGCCCGGAGTTTAGGGACTCGCTGCGGGCGCTTGAGGAAAATGCGGACGCCGTGGAACGGATACTGGACCTGCTGGGCGGTGGGAACTGAAGCAGGAATTTTTCGCCCGGGATCTTTCGCCGAGAATTTAGCTTCGACGAATTTTGAGCTGCCTGATGAATTTTGAGCTGGACGAGATCGTAATCGAAGAGCGATGCCGGCAAAGCGCGCTGGCCGCGCGCATCATCAGCCGCGCTCCGGCAGCAGTGCCGGTGAATTTCATCGCCAACGCCCGCGACGTGATCCGCCCCACTGCCAGCGCCGCAGATCCGTTCGGCGCGGGCAAGCGGCGAATGGCCGTGATGCATCGGCGCGCGCCCTTCTTGATGGCCTGTCCGGCGGGATCCTCGGAGTTCGCCTGCTGCGGATATATGGTGCTGGTCCTGGCGTCTAACTGTCCGATGGACTGCAGCTACTGCTTCCTGCAGGAGTATCTGGCCGACAATCCCGGCTTCCAGGTCTACGCCAACTACCCAGACGCTTTCGACGAGCTTGAGCGCGCACGGCGCCGTACGCCGGGGCGCGCGATGCGCGTCGGCACGGGCGAACTTGCCGACTCGCTCGCTTTCGACCGGATGACCGGTATCAGCCGCGACCTCGTCGAATTTTGCGCTTCGCGCGACCGCCTGCTGCTCGAACTCAAGACCAAGACCGACGAGATTGACGACCTCCTGACGGTCGATTCCCGCGGACGGACGCTGGTGTCGTGGACGCTGTCGCCGCCGCACGTTTTTTTAAGTTCCGAGAAGGGCACGGCGTCGCCGGCGGCCCGCCTTGCGGCAGCCTCTCGCGTGCTGGAGGCCGGCTACAAGGTCGGCTTTCATCTCGACCCGGTGATTGCCTATCCCGGGGCCGAGCGCGATTACCTGGCGCTGCTCGACGATCTATTCGACACGATTTCGCCCGCGCGTATCGCGTTCATCAGCCTGGGCGGCCTGCGAATGACGCCGGCGCTCCGCTCCGCGGCGCGCCGGCGTCATCCGCACGACCCGCTCTTGTGCGGCGAAGAGGTGCTCGCGCCCGACGGACGCTATCGCACCTTCACGCCGCTTCGCGCGGGGCTGCTCCGCACGCTGGAGCGGCGTATCGCCGCCGCCAGCCCCGCGATCATGCGCTACCTGTGCATGGAGCCGCCGAGTATCCATCGGCGCGTGCTGGGCCAGGCGCCGACGCCCGCGGCGGCGCTTGGCCGAGCGTTGGCGGGACGCTGATGGCCTCGCGTGGCGCGGCGGGCGGCCGCGGGCGCGGCGGGCGCGGCAGTGTCGGACCTGCTGGCGGCGAGACGCCCCCAGCAGGTTCGAGACTGCCGCGAGCGCCCCGATTGCCGCGGCGCGTCGCGCCGCGGCAGCGCGTGCCCGTGGCGAGCGCCGCCGCCGCCGAAGCGGCGGCGGCGCTCGCCACGGGTAACGGCAAGGCGGGCATCGCAGGCCGCGCGCGGTCCGCCGGCCGCGCCGCGGCCGACAACCGCGCACGGCCGATCGGCGTCTTCGATTCGGGCATCGGCGGCCTCACCGTCCTCAAGGCGCTGGTCGAATTGCTGCCGCACGAGGATTTCATCTACCTGGGCGACACCGCGCGGCTCCCGTATGGCACCAAGTCGCGCGAGGTGATCGTGCAGTATTCGCGCGAGAACACTGGCTTCCTGCTCGCCAAGGGCATCAAGATGTTGGTCGTCGCGTGCAATACGGCGAGCGCCGTCGCGCTCGACGATATCGCGCGCGAGACAGTGGTGCCGGTGGCCGGAGTGATCGAGCCCGGCGCGCACGCGGCGCTCCGCGCAACGCGCTCGGGCAAAATCGGGGTGATTGGCACCGAGGCGACGATCGCCTCGGGCGCTTACACGCGCGCTTTGCAGCGGATGCGCCCCGGGGTCGAGATTTACACCCGCCCCTGCCCGCTGCTGGTGCCGCTGGTCGAGGAGGGATGGACCGAGGGCGAGGTGGCCGAGCGCACGGTCGCCTATTACCTGGAAAGCCTCAAGCAGAGCGGAATCGACACGCTGCTGCTGGGATGCACGCACTATCCGCTGCTGAGCGCGATGTTCGCGCGGGTGCTCGGCGGGGGAGTCCGGCTGGTCGACTCGGCAACCGCCACTGCCACGGCGGTGCACAAGCGCCTGGGCACGCTCGAGCTGGCGCGGCGCGACGGGCGCGGCGCGCAGAGCTTCTTCGTGACTGAGACGCCCGACCGCTTTATCCGGGTCGGACGGCGCTTTTTGGGACCGCAGGTCGATTCGGCCGTGCGGATCGAACGATAAAATGTCTTGCGTTAAAAACGTGCGTTAAAAATTGGCCTGCGTTGAAAATTGTCCGGCGCTGAAAATCATCCTGCGCTGAGGTAGAATACACCGATCAGAGCACGCATCGACCCGCGCCCGCGGCTCCCGCTATATTGGTTCGTACGAAATGGCATCATCTTTTACCGCTGTTGCACACAAAGTCTTCGGCTCGAAGAACGACCGCGAGCTAAAAAAGCTGCGGCCAAGCGTCGCCGCAATCAATGACCTCGAACCGCAGATCTCGGCCGAGACCGACGATCGTCTGCGCGAACGAATCGCCGAGTGGAAGGTCAGGCTGAGCACGATCGAGGAGGACGAGGCTCGCGCCGAGGCGCTGGACGAGGTGCTGCCCGAGGTTTTCGCGGTGGTGCGCGAGGCCGCGCGCCGCACGCTCGGCCAGCGGCACTTCGACGTCCAGTTAATCGGCGGGATGGTGCTCCATAGCGGCAAGATCGCCGAGATGAAGACCGGTGAGGGCAAGACGCTGGTCGCCACGTTGCCGGCGGTGCTCAACGCGCTTACCGGCCGCGGCGTGCATATCGTCACGGTCAACGACTACCTGGCGCGGCGCGACGCCGAGTGGATGGGCCGTATCTACACTTTTCTCGGGCTTAGCGTCGGCGTGGTCGTCCACGGCGTCAGTGACCCCGATCGCAAGGCCGCCTACGCCTGCGACATCACCTACGGCCAGAACAACGAGTTCGGTTTCGACTACCTGCGCGACAACATGAAGTTCAACCTGGAGGATTACGTCCAACGTCCGCATCACTTCGCGATCGTCGACGAGGTCGATTCGATCCTGATCGACGAGGCCCGCACTCCGCTCATCATCTCGGGCGCCTCCGAGGAGTCCACTGATACCTACTACGTCGTCGACCGCGTCATCCCGCGCCTTAAGCTCGAGGACCACTACACCATCGACGAGAAGCTGCGCACCGTCGCGCTGACCGAGGAAGGCGTGACCAAGGTCGAATCGCTATTGGGGATCGACAACCTCTACGACCCACGCAACATCCTGCTGGTTCATCACGTCAACCAGGCGCTCAAGGCCCACACGCTGTTCAAACGCGACGTCGAATACGTGGTCAAGGACGGCCAGGTGGTGATCGTCGACGAGTTCACCGGGCGGCTGATGCCCGGGCGGCGATGGAGCGACGGATTGCATCAGGCGGTCGAGGCCAAGGAAGGGGTCAAGATCGAATCCGAGAACCAGACGCTCGCGACCATCACCTTCCAGAACTACTTCCGGATGTACGACAAGCTAGCCGGGATGACCGGCACCGCCGACACCGAGTCGGCCGAGTTCAAGGAAATCTACGGTCTCGACGTGGTGGTCGTGCCGACCAACCAGCCGATGATCCGCATCGACAATCACGACGTCGTCTACAAGACCGAGGACGAGAAGTTCGACGCGGTGATCGAGGAGATCCAGGACTGTCACGAACGCGGCCAGCCGGTGCTGGTCGGCACGGTATCGATCGAAAAGTCGGAGCGGGTCGCCAACCAGCTCAAGAAGACTGGGGTCAAGCATTCCGTGCTCAACGCGAAGAATCATGAGCGCGAAGCCGAGTTCGTGGCCCAGGCCGGCCGTTTCGGCGGCGTCACGATTTCGACCAACATGGCCGGCCGCGGCACCGATATCGTGCTCGGCGGTAATCCCGAGTTCATGGCCGCGGCGGAGGCCGGCACTCGCGACCCCAACGACGAGAAGTTTCGCGCGGCGCTCGAAAAGTATCGCGCCCAGTGCCTGGCCGAGCGCGAGCAGGTGCTCGCGGCCGGCGGATTGCACATCCTCGGCACCGAGCGTCACGAGTCGCGGCGGATCGACAACCAGTTGCGCGGGCGTTCGGGACGCCAGGGCGACCCCGGCAGCTCGCGGTTTTTCCTCTCGCTGGAGGACGACCTGCTGCGCATCTTCGGCGCCGACAAACTCAAGGGCCTGATGGGCCGAATCGGGATGGAGGACGGCATCCCGATCGAGCATCGATGGATCAGCAAGGCGATCGAGAACGCGCAGAAGAAGGTCGAGGCGCATAACTTCGACATCCGCAAACATCTGCTCGAATACGACGACGTGATGAACCGCCAGCGCGAAGTGGTTTACCATCGGCGCAAGGAACTACTCTCGGGCGCTCCGATCAAGGACGACATCGTCGACATGTGCGACGCGCTGATCGAGGAAATCGTCAAGGCCCACGTCGAGGCCGAGGCCGCGCCCGAGGAATGGAACTGGAAGGCGATCGAAGACGCGTTCTACAAGCAGTTTCATTTTCATTTCAACTTCCGCGAGAACGCCAACGGCCGCGCGATCGACCATCCCGACGACCTGATCGAGGTCGCCGGCGAACGCGTGCGCGCGCTCTACGACGAGCGCGAGCAGGAGTTCACGCCGCCGGTGATGCGGCAGATCGAGAAGATCGTGATGCTGCAGACGCTCGACTCGCTGTGGAAGGACCATCTGCTTGCGATGGACCATCTCAAGGAGAGTATCGGGCTCCGCGGCTACGCCCAGCTCAATCCGCTGGTCGAGTATCAGAAGGAAGGCTTCTCGATGTTCGAGGCGCTGATGGGCACGATGCAGGCGGACGTGGTCGAGAAGGTCTTTTCGGTGCAGACAGTGCGCGAGCAGAGCGTACAGCAGCTCGAGCAGCAGCAGCGTCCGCAGCGCGTCGTGATGAGCCATGGCGGGCAGACCGAGCAGGCGCCCGCGGGCGCTCCGCCGGGGGCGGCAGTGAAACGCGAGGCCGACAAAGTCGGCCGCAACGATCCGTGTCCGTGCGGCTCGGGCAAGAAGTACAAGCGCTGCCACGGCAAGTAGGGCCGCAGCGGCCCGCTAGCTCCTTTTTTACTCCCTCCTCCGCAGTTCTTACTCCCTCCCCCGTGTCTTGGGGGAGAAGGTCAGAGCGACTCGGAAACAATTCGAGTCAGCTCTGGCACTGACCATACTCAAACTTCCGCCACAACGGCGCCTGTGGCTTGCGTCGTTGCCAACGCGGCACGTATAAATCGCCCTCGGAGGCGCATCCTTGATGGACCTGACCCTGGAACCGCGAGTGGTAAAAGGCTTTCGCTTCGCCGGCGTCGCCGCCGGACTGCGCAAGGAGCCGGGACGCAAGGACCTCGGCGTGATCGTGGCCGATCGCCCGGTCGCCGCGGCGGGCGTCTTCACCACCAACCGGGTCAAGGCCGCCCCGGTCGTTGTCACCCAGGAACACATCCGGCGCGGCCGCCTGCAGGCGGTCGCCGCCAACTCGGGTTCGGCCAACTGCTTCACCGGCAAGGCCGGAATCAAGCTCGCGAGGGACTCGTGCGCGGCGCTGGCCGCGGGAATCGGATGCGCGCGCGAAGTCGTGGCGCCGTGCTCGACCGGCGTGATCGGACATCTCTACGATTTCGAGAAATACCGCGGCGGGATTCGCGACGCGGTCGCCGCGCTCTCGCCCGGCGCGCTCGAGGATTTTGCGCGCGCGATCATGACCACGGACACGCATCCCAAGATAGCCTCGGCGCGCCTTATGCTCAGCGGCGCCGAAGTGACAGTGGCGGGATGCGCGAAGGGCGCAGGAATGATCGAACCCAAGATGGCGACGATGCTCGCCTTCATCGTGACCGACGCGGCGGTCGGCGCGCCCGAGCTCAAGCGCACGCTGAAGCGCGCGCTGCCGTCGAGCTTCAACGCGATCACCGTGGATGGCGACATGTCGACCAACGACACGCTGCTCCTTATGGCAAGTGGCGCCGCCGGCGCGACGCGCACACTCGGCAGACGCGAGCTTGCGGCTTTCGGCGAGGCGGTCACGGCGGTGGCAGGCACCCTCGCGCGCGAGCTGGTGCGCGACGGCGAAGGCGCGACCAAGCTGGTCACTATCGAGGTGCGCGGAGCGCGCAGCGCTGCCGACGCCGACCGGATCGCGCGCCAGATCGCCAACTCGCCGCTGGTCAAGACGGCGTTTTTCGGATGCGATCCGAATTTCGGACGAATCGTGATGGCGGCCGGCAAGGCGGGCATCGCGCTCGATCTCGAGCGGCTCGAAGTGCGGATGGCAGGAATCCCTATCGCCAGCCACGGCGCGCTGCACACGGACGCGCTCGCGGCCGCGGCGGCCAGGATGAAGGATCCCGAGTTTGCGCTCACGATCGATCTGAAGCTCGGCAAAGCCCGCGCGAGCATCGTGACCTGCGACTTCAGCTACGACTACGTGAAGATCAACGCCGAGTATACGACGTAAGCGAGTATACGACGTAGGTGAAGACGCGGGCGCGTGCGGAGCAGGCCGGCCCAAGTTGCATCGGCGGGCCCTCGCCCAATACAATTTGCGCACAGAAACGGAGGCAGGCGGGGCGCGTGGCAAACTTCGTGAAAGTCGCACGGCGCGATGAAATTCCCGACGGCACCGGCAAGACCGTCGAGGCCGGGGGGCGCAAGATTGCGCTGTTCAACGCGGGCGGCCAGTTTTATGCGATCGATAACTCCTGCCGCCATCGCGGCGGCCCGCTCGGAGAAGGCGACCTGATGGGAACGACGGTGGTATGTCCGTGGCACGGATGGGAGTACAACGTGACTACCGGGCAGAACGTGGACGACACCAGCGTCACGGTGGCGTGCTTCGCGGTGCGCGTGGACGGCGACGACATACTCATCGAAGCGTGATTTCTTGCTCGATGCCTGAGTTGGCTGGCGCCTGAACGGCACTCGATGCGGGAAGGACCGGCACAGTCCGCGTGTTTAACCTAAATAAATAACGTTGACCTGATGAAACCGGGCTCCGCGGCGACTCTCAAACAGGCGGCGAGCGTGCGCCTGCCCAATTTTATCGCGATCGGGCCGCCGCGCACGGGGACCACCTGGCTCTATCGCGCGCTCGGCGGACACGTCGGACTGCCGCGCGACACCAAGGAGACCGATTTCTTCTCGACCCACTACGCTAAGGGCATGGAGTGGTACCTTGAGTTCTTCCGAGATTGCGCGGCGGAACTCCCGATGGGCGAGATTTCGCCCAACTACTTCGCCGCGCCCGAGGCGCCCCGGCGGATTGCGAAGGATATTCCAGGATGCCGAATCATCTGCACGCTGCGCGATCCGGTCGATCGGCTGTATTCGTTTTACCGCCTGATGCGGCACAACGGATGGACGCGGGCGACGATGGTGGAGCTGGCGGAGAGTGCGACGCCCGCCACCGAGGGCAGCCGCTACGCTCACTATCTAGCCCGCTGGCTCGAGCGCTTCGGCGCCGAGCGCGTGCTGGTCGTGCTTTACGACGACCTCGAGCGCGCGCCGCAGCGCTTCTTGGATACGATCTGCGGCTTCGTCGGGGTCGCGCCGATCGCGCTTGAGGGTTCACCGCTGCTGGGCAAACGGGTCAATAGCGTGACGCGCGGCCCGCGGATCGCGCTGCTCGCCGAGCAGGCCTGGCGGCTGCGACGATGGCTCCAGGAGCACAAAGCCGCAGGCGCGATCACAATGCTGCGCAAGGCCGGCGTATGGCGCTTCAGCTTTCGCGGCGGCGGCGAGTTCGGTCCGCTCGATCCCGCGCTCGACTTTCGCCTGCGCGAACGCTTCCGGCCCGAGGTCGAAGCGCTTGAAAAGATGCTCGGACGCGATCTGTCGGCGTGGAAGAAACCCGGCGGAGCAGGTGAGAGACGTGCGGGCTCCGAGATATGACGAGATGTGGGACGAGATGTGGTAGGTCTGCCGCACACCAGCACCTGCGGCCTGAAGCCGCCGTCCGAAAGGAGCGCGCGAGCCTCTGTGCCGCAAGCCTTCAGGATATTGGTTCCAACAAACGCCCGCGCACATTATTGGTTGTCTGCACGCGGAAATGATAGTTATGTGGCTATGAGCGGAGTGTCGGTTATTATTCCGGTGCGAAATGGCGTCGACACCATCCGGCGAACCGTCGACAGCGCGCTTGGGCAGGAGTGCGAACGCCCCGAAGTGATCGTGGTCGACGACGGTTCGACCGACGCGACCCCCCGCATCCTTAACTCTTACGGCGATCAGATAAAGGTCCTGCGCCAGAGCAACCGCGGCCCGTCCGCCGCCCGTAACGCCGGCGCCGCGGCCGCGACGCCGGATTCGGAATACTTCACCTTCCTCGACGCCGACGACGTGCTGCTGCCGGGGATGCTCGAGACCCTGACCGCCGAGCTGGACACGGCCGCGCCGGTGGCGATGGCATTTTGCGACGTCATCCCGGTGGATGACTACGATCACGAGCTCGACGTAAAGTTTATCGACGAGGACACCGCGCACGCGCCCTCGATGGAGGAGTTGCTGACGCGATGGTGGCCGATCCTGACCAGCGCCGCCGTGATGCGCCGAAGCGCCTTCGAGCGCGCGGGCGGTTTCGACGAGAGCTTCACCACGCCCGGCTTCGAGGATCCATATATGTGGCTGGTGATGCGCGAGCAGGGCGATTTCATCTATGTGCCGCAGCGCCTGGTGAGATATCGCACCACTCCGCCAAACGAGCGGATGATGAAATACGCCAAGGGCTACCAGATTTTCGGGCGGCTGGTCTCCGAGCGTTACGGCGAGGCGGGACAGCGGCTCGTCCGCGAATCCAGCAACGCCTTCGTCTCGGCCTGGGGCTACGCGGGACTGGTCGCCTTGCGCGACGGCGACAAGCTGCGCGCGCGCCGCGCGTTCGCCTGTGCGATGCGCTATGGGCCGTTCCAGGTCCGCGCCACGTCGCGCTGGCTGCGCACGTTCCTGCCGATGTCGGTGGTGCGGGCGCTCAGCGGACGTATCGTCCGCGGCGAGCGCACAAAGCCTGAGCTTGAGAATTATTTCCGCTAGACTGATATTCTCGGTTTCGGAACGGGTCAGGATATATCAGACGTATCATTGGGCCGGCGATCGTGCGCGCGCGAAACGGGCGGCGCGGGGCAAGCCGTGAAATCGCGCCAACGATGGCGCGGAAGGAGCCGATGAGTAACAAATTCTGGCGCGGGATAAGTGAAATCCTGCTTTTGGGGGGCTCGGCCGAGGGCCAGCAGGAGAAAAGTCGATACTGGGCGCTTTATAAGCGCCTGCTCGGCTACGCGCGTCCCTATATTTTTCCGGACCTCGCGCTCTCGGTGTTGGCGATGCTGGTGCTCAGCGGGGCCAACGGCGCGATTCCCTACCTGATCAAGGAAACGATCGATTTGCTCCCGAAAGTCAAGGCGAGCGACGCCATCACCGTGCATCGGCTGCACCTGCTCAGTCTCGCGATTCTCGCCGCGTTCATCGTGCGCGCGCTTACGGATTTCCTCTCAAGTTTCCTGACTGACTATATCGGGATGAAGACCGCGATGGACCTGCGTGCTGAGTTCAACGATCGCCTGCAGCGCCTCCCGCTCTCGTTTTTCAATTGGACGCCGACCGGGAATTTGCTCACCCGTTCGCTCAATGACGTGCAAATGGCTTCTGCGATCATCACCAACAGCCTGATTTCGCTGGTTGGTGACAGCCTCACGCTGATCGCCCTGGTGGGCGGACTGTTCTGGATGGATTTCAAGTTCGCGCTGCTGGCTTTCGTGGTATTTCCGGTCGCGATCCTCCCGATCGTCGGAGCCGCCAGACGCGTGCGCAAAATGGCCAAAAGCGCGCAGCGCAAGCTGAGCGATATTTCGGTGATGATGCAGGAAGCGGTGCAGGGTTGCCGCGTGGTCAAGGCGTTCGGCATGGAGGATTACGAGTCCGAGCGTTTTCGCGCGATGCTGAAGAAACAGCTTCGGTTGATGCGCCGGGTGCTGCGCGCCAGCGCCTTCAGCAGTCCGTTTATCGAGGTCCTGGGCGCGTTCGCGGTGGTGATGGTGCTGTGGTACGGAATTCCCGCGGTGATGGCGGGAACTCAGTCGCCCGGAACGTTCGCGGCGTTTATCGGCGCGATGCTGATCATCTACAAACCGTTCAAAAGAATTGCCGGCACCAACAATTCGATCCAGCAGGGACTGGTCTCGGCCGAGCGAGTGTTCGCGATAATCGACCATCCGCCTGAGATCTACGACGCGCCGGACACGCTCGAGCTCAAACACGGCCCGCACAGCATCGAGTTTCGCAATGTCAGCTTCCGCTACGACCCCAAGGGCGCGTGGGTTCTGCACAATATCAATATGAAGATTGGAGCGGGCGAGACCGTGGCGCTGGTGGGAATGAGCGGCGGGGGCAAATCGACGCTATCCGACCTGATCCCCCGTTTCTATGATCCCCACAAGGGCGCAATGCTGTTCGACGGCGTCGATGCCAAGCGCTATTCGCTCAAGTCGTTGCGCGCCGAGATCGGACTGGTCTCGCAGCACACTTTTCTGTTCAACGACACGATACGCACCAACATCGCTTACGGCGGCGGCAAAGGCGACTTCGACGAGATCGTCGCTGCCGCCAAGGCCGCCAACGCCCACGACTTTATCACCCGTCTGCCCAACGGCTACGACACCCTGGTGGGCGAGCTCGGGGTGCGGCTCTCCGGCGGCGAGCGTCAGCGGCTGGCGATCGCGAGGGCGCTGCTCAAGAATGCGCCGATCCTGATCCTCGACGAGCCGACTTCGAACCTCGACTCCGAGGGCGAGCGCGTGGTGCAGGACGCGATCGAGCGGCTGATGGAGAACCGAACGACCCTGATGATCGCCCATCGGCTTTCCACCGTGCGCCGCGCCGACCGCATCTTTGTGATCGTCAACGGCGAGATCGTGGAAGAGGGCACACACGACCAACTGTTGGCGCTCGACGGCGCGTATCGCAAGCTGTGCGACCTGCAGTTCTATATGCCGGAAGACGGTGAAGCGCCCGCACGCGGAGCAGCGAACGGCTAAGGGTTGGTTCTCCGGCGAGATGGCAGCGCCACTAGTCGCAGTAATCATCGCCGTTTATAACGGCGAGCGAAGCGTTGCGCGCGCGATCGACAGCGTGCTCGCCCAGCAATTCGAGAGCTTCGAGCTTATCGTCGTGGATGACGCCTCGCGCGACGCCACACCGCACGTGCTGGCCGGCTATGGCGACCTTATCAACGTGATCCGCAGAAAAAGAAATGGCGGGCTCGCCGCGGCGCGCAACTACGGCGTCGACCACACGCGGGGCCAGTTCGTGGCGTTTTTGGATGCCGACGACGAGTGGCTTCCGGGACGGCTGGCCAAAACGGTCGAAGCCCTGCAAACTCATCCGACCACCACTATGGCGTTTTCCGATGTGGTGCCGGTCGACAACAACGGCCTTGCGCTCGCGCCTGCTTACTTGCATCCGGGGACGGCGCGGCCGCCACTGATAGAGGACCTGCTGGAGGAGGGATGGTGGCCGATCCTGCCCAGCAGCGTGACAATCCGGCGTTGGGTCTTCGACCGGGTCGGCGGCTTCGCCGAGGATTACAAGAGCGCCGCCGGTTTCGAAGACACCGAGCTTTGGTTCCTGTTGCGCGAGCTCGGCGATTTCGCTTTCGTGCCCGAGCCCCTGGTGAACTATCGGCTCGCCCCCATAGTCGAGCGGATGCGCAAGTACGCGCCCGGCTTCGGGCTGTTCGCGGCGCGCATGCGCAAGCGCTACGGCGAGGCGGGCGACAAGCTCGCGCGGCGCTGCGCGGCGCTCTATCACTGGCTGCTGACGGTAAAGGGCTTGCGCTGCCTGGAAGCGGGCGACATGCGCGAGGCGCGGCGCGCGTTGTTCTGCGCGTTGCAGTATCAGCCCAGCCTTGAGCGGCCGGATCTGCGCCGTCAGCTTCACGCGATTTTTGAACATGGACCGCCTTCAGCTTCCAACGGCAACGTCCCGGCCGTCGAACGCGACGATGTGCTCAGGGCATGGCACGCACTTTTGCCGCATCAAGCGGCGCTCGGCACGATGCGTCGCAAGGGATTGCTCGAGATTCCGCCCGCACCATCCAGCCATGCCGGCTTCGCCGAAGAGCTTCTGGCCGGCGGGGCGCCGCTGGCGCTTTACTGACGAAGAAAATGGCGGAAGATCGGTTCAACGACGGAGTATGCGGCCAGGGGGGAGGGAACTGTAGTTGATAGCAAACGACCAGTCGCGCAGCCGAAACACCGGGCGCATGCCGGATTTTATCGCCATCGGTCCGCCGCGCACCGGGACAACCTGGCTGCACGGCGTGCTATACCATCGCACGTGGCTGCCGCGCGCGGTCAAGGAGACACATTTTTTTGATCGTTACTACGACAAAGGGCTGCAGTGGTATCTCGACTGTTTTCGCGCAGACGCGGACGGTCGGCCGGTCGGCGAGATAACACCTGCCTACTTCGCGTCGCCCGTCGTCCGGGATCGGGCCGCTCGCTGCCTTCCTCAGTGCAAGATTATTTGCACACTGCGCGATCCGGTAGCGCGCGCCTATTCGCACTATCGCAAGCTGCACACCGTGGGCATGACTCGCGGTGGCTTCGCCGACGAAGTCATGAACAATGGCGAAATCCGCGAGGCCAGCCGCTACGCGTTCCATCTTCGGGCTTGGCGCGAGCTTTTCGGAGAGCGCAACGTGCGTGCGTTTCTTTACGATGACCTGGAGGCGAACGCACAAGGATACGCAGACGCGATTTGCCGTTTCATCGGCGTCGCACCGCTCGAGCTGACGCCCGAGGTCAACCGATCGCTGGACCGCAATGAGGTGCGGCGCGGCGCGCGCAATCGTGTGATTGCCCGCGGCGCGCGCGATTTCATGTACTGGCTACAGTCGCTACAGGCCCATCGCACGATCGAAACGCTGGGGCGCGCCCGGCTATGGCAGCTATGCGCGTACAGTGGTGAGGAGTTCGCGCCGCTTACCCCTGCACTCGAAGCGCAGACGAGACAGCATTTTCTGCCCGAAGTCGAGGCGCTCGAGGAACTGCTCGAGCGCGACCTTTCCGCGTGGAAGCCGGCGGGTCAGGCTGCGCGACGGGCCGCAGTGTCGGGTTGAACGTGATGGGCACGCTAAGCAACGGGACCTCGCGTCTGCCGGATTTCATCGCGGTTGGACCGCCACGCACCGGCACCACCTGGCTCTATCGGGTTCTGAGCGGGGCACGTCGGTCTGCCATTCGGGATCAAAGAGACGCAATTCTTTGTATGGAACTACGACTTGGGGCTGGAATGGTACCTCTCGTATTTGCGCGACGCTCCCAACCACCTGCCACTGGGCGAAATCGCGCCCACTTATTTCGACCATCCGGAGGCCCGCGAACGGATCGCTGCGGTCATTCCGCGCTGCCGAATCATCATTTCGTTGCGCGATCCGGTCGACCGCATTTATTCGCAGTATAAAACCTGGTGTAACGCGGGACTTCTTGACGACGAGCCGTTCGATTATAAAAAGCATCAATCGCAACTCGGCGCTTCGACCAGCTACGCGTTCAATGTGAGGGCGTGGCGGGAAGCGTTCGGCAAGGACAATGTGCTGGTGGTCCTCTACGACGACCTGCGCGCCGATCCCCAGGCCTACCTGGACTCGGTGTGCTCGTTTATCGGAATCAAGTCGATCGATCTGCGAAACTCGCGATGGGCCAATGACCCGGTTAATCCAACCCTGCGCAGGCCCGGCAGCATGCGCCTGGCGCGGGCCGTGCAGAATTTCAGAGACTACCTCGTACGGCGCGGGCACGCGCGCCTCGGCGGGCTGCTGATAGACGGGACGCCGCTATGGAACCTTCTGCACGCGGGTGGCAAGGAATATCCACGCCTTAGCCTTGAAACCGAGGCCGAGCTGCGCAACCTGTTACGCCCGGAAGTTGAAGAGCTTGAGCTGTTGCTGGGCCGCGATCTGTCAGCCTGGAAATTGCCGCCCACGCAGAGCAATGAATTGCGGCGAGCCAGTGCGGGAAAATAGGCTGGAACCAACGTCGTCGCGCATCATATGGACTCCTCTCGTTGGAGGAACGGATGTTGGGCAGGATGAGGACAAAAGTCTATTCGCTGCTGGGCAAGCCACAGGGCAGTCTTGGGGTGTGGCTTGGCGGTCACAGGGAGTACGTCGGAGGCTTGTGGGAGCAGATCGGAAAACTTCAGTTCGATTTCATAGTCGAGGCGGGTCTGAAGCCGGAGCATGTTTTTCTCGACGTCGCGTGCGGCGCGTTACGTGGCGGCCGGCACTTCATCGCGTATCTCAATTGCGGCAATTACCTGGGACTCGAGAAGGAACGCAGCCTGATCAGGGCAGGCATACGAACTGAACTGGGGCACGAGATGTTACGTACCAAGGCGCCGGAATTAGTCATTTCCGACACCTTCGAATTCGAGCGGTTCACCAAAAAGCCTGAGTTTGCTCTCGCGCAGTCGCTCTTTACTCATCTTACCGCCGACGACATCAAGCTCTGTATGGCGAAGCTCAGAAAATTCGTCAGTCCGAGGATGCGCTTTTATGCGACCTTTCAGATCGGTGAGCCACCAGGCGATAATCCGTCCAGATCGCACGCTCATCGCGGTTTTTGGTATTCGCGGGAGACGGCCGAGGAGTTCGGCCGCGATACAGGATGGCGCGCGAAATATATCGGCGAATGGCGCCATCCGCGGAATCAAAAAATGATGGAGTACATCGCGGACTAGAGCGCTGGCCGCTCACTGAATCGAGGGCGCTTAAAGGGCGCGCCTCTAAATTCTCCTCCATCGCACGGCTGACCATACAAGAATGAACGACACCGCCACTTCCGAAATTGCGTACGCAGCAGAGCCCGTCCCGACGTCGAAACCCGCACCCGCCGAGGCGTTCCGTCTCTGGTTCGTCCGCCTGAATGCGTGGCTCGAGACGCATATGGACCGGGTGATGGGGCTCGTCGTGCTCGCCGGCTTCTGCCTGCGGTTTTGGCGTGCGCGGGCGGCATATCTCAATGCCGACGAGGCCCAGATCATGTTGCCGGCCCTGCGGCACGGCCTCGTCAACACTTACAAAGCGGCGCAGATCTTTCCGTACGGGCCACTGATGAATCTTGTGCTGCACTTCATGACGTTTTTCGGAAGCTCCGAACTCTATTTTCGGATGCCTTCGGTTATCGCCGGGACACTACTCATCTTTGTGGGATACAAATGGGTAGCCGAAACATTCGGCAAGGGCGCCGGGATGGTCACAGGCTGCATTCTCGCCTTTGCGCCGCCAATGGTTATTCTGTCGGCACAAGTGCGGCACTATATGCCGCACGCTCTCCTCGTCGCCTGCTCTCTGTATTGTCTGGAGCGTGCCTTGCGTGAGAAATCGCGTGGATGGATGCGGTACTTCGGGGTTGCGCTGCTGTTGGCCGTGCTGACGATGTACATGTCCATCTGGTACATCGCGGCTCTGGGCGTTTATGCCATCGTATGTTTTCTGCTCGAAGAAATCCCCCGGCCAGTGATCGTCGAATGGATAAAGACCCAAGCGGCGGTCGCCTTCGTGTTAATCGTCGCCTACACTACCCACTTGCACAAACTGCGCGGTGACAAAAATGAAACGCGCGCGCGCGACGGATGGTTGCGGTCGTCTTATTTCCATCCCGAATCACAAAGCGCGGCGGACTACCTGCGCCATGCCACCGATAACCTGTTCGGATATGTCTTTGCCAATGCCGGACTGGGCGAGTGGATGATTCTTGTATTCCTCGCCGGCATCGGGCTGGTTCTGTGGGGCAAAGCCGGCGCGACCGGCAACCGAAAAATACCTGCACTCTCTCTCGTGCTGCCGTTGGCCGTGACTGCCGCGGCCGGCACGATGAGGATCTATCCTTACGGCGGCAGCCGTCACGACGCATTCCTGGCGCTATTCCTGGTGGCAGGCGTCTCGATTGCGATTTCGGCTCTTGCCTTCGGCAGAGCCGCCGTCTTGCTGCTCGTGGCAGCGTGCGTGATACCTATCTGGCTGGCGACCGTACAACGTAACTATCTCGACGAGGCACCCCGGGTCTGCAAAATTGCGCAGATGCGAGGCGCGCTCAAATATTTATCGTCGCGCGATCCACGGCCCAGGGTCTTGCTGGCCGACCAGATCGGCGGCAGCACGATTAACTACTACATATGCCACGGCGAATTTGACCAATGGCGGCCCGTTGGGCCCGACAGCAATATGTACCGATGCGCGGACTACCGGGTACTGATGATCAACACCTGGGGCGCTTCACCGGCGGCGTTTCCCGCCGCGCTGGCGCAGGCTCGCCACGCCGTGCCGGACCTGCTTCCCGATCCTGCATGGGTTTTTTATATGTCTACGGTTCAAACCATAGACGAGAAGCTATCCAGCGATCAGCGTGCAGTGTTCGGAAAGATCGAGATTTATCGTATTTCGCCGCAGCCGGAGCTTACTTCTCCAGCCGCCGCGCATTGACGTACAGCGAACCGGAAAAACGTAGCTGACATATCCCAGGGCGGCGGTTCATCTCACCGCGTTTTTTCCAGCACGACCAACATTCGTATCCCGGAGAGCCATCGCGAGAACGGCCGCATTACCCAGTCTTCGGCCTTCATCAGCGTCGGCAAACCAAGGGCGGGCAAAATGTTGTACGCGCTGTATCCGCCGCTTAGCGGATAGAGGAGAAAGCCAAATTTCTGGGCTTCTACCAGCTTGCAGCGACCAACCTGGGCCAGCGTTCGGTCGCGTTCCTTCCAGAACAGGATCTCGGGAATCGCCTGATTTGTGAACGAGTGCGAGGGGTCGGGATCAGGTGGATTGCCGTCGAGATCGAACAGCGGCCAAGAGAGGTCGAACGCTTCGTGGTGAAAGTTGCGGTACAGGAACCTTGCCCAGAGCGACATCGCGGGCTCGCATAGCACCAAACGCCCACCCGGCTTGAGCGCGGCGATCGCCTGCCTGAGAAAGTCCAGTGGGCGTTGCAAATGGTGGATCACGTCGAAGCCCACGATATTTCCGGCCTTACCGCTTCCGATCGGCAAAGCCATCGCGTCGGCAACCAGGTCCGCTCCGGTGCCTTGCAGCACGTCAGTCGCGATCATTCCCGGGTAGAACGCCTTGAAGTTCCCTGCCCCGCATCCGATCTCGACCGTGGGCCGGTACCTCGAGAATGCCTCGACACATTGCGTATACCAATGCGAATAAAGCAGACGCAGCGCTGGCTTTCGTCTTAGTGCTTCCCGCTGAAGTTCAATATCAGTCGAGTAGTTGTGGATATGTGCACCGCTCGGTTTCGAGCCGCTGTCCTTGCGCGGTGACTCCATTTCAGCATTCACTTGCATCATTGAATTCAGCGCGCGCGCACCTCGATCAGTTGCAAACGCGCAATAAGGCGCGGATAGCACGTCTCTGCCGCCGCTATTTCGTCGTTGGAGATAACTCCCCGTCCGCTGAGAATCAACACTGGGGCCGAGCCGCAATTACGCGCCATCGCGACTGCGTCGCGGCGGCGCTCCGGAGGCAAGTAGAATCGCACCACGTTGAGGTTGACCGACGAGCACACCGCGATTTGTCCGCCTGCCGCGGATCGATCGGCCAGAGCAGTCGCTTCACCCCAAGCGCCGTCGCGCAAGGCCTTCATCCAACTGTGTAGTGATGGTGTCGATAGGTGAATGATCGCCGCCGCGAGCGCGACCCGAACGACGGTGCTGCGCACCGAGCCGGCCCCGAGACCGGCTAACGCGAACATGCCAACAAAAGCGATCAGCACGTAACGGGGGAACTCCATAGGCTGAATCAGATAGGTCACGAGATAGACCGCCAACACCGGACCCAGCATCCAAGCCGCAAGAAAACCCCAGGCGAGGCGCCCCGAGCGCGATTGCGAGAAGAGGCCGAAGACGATCAATACCTCAAGCAGCTCGAACAGCCGCAGCTTCCCTGCCACGTCACGGAAGACCGTGTACGGCCAGGCGGGCGGCTGTATCTGTATCCAGCTGACGGCGTTATGCTGCACGGCGTCGCGAGAGGAGATAAATACGCCAGGCAGGAACGGTGCGAGAAGCGCGATCCCGCCAATCACCGCGAATCCCGGGCGAAAAATCGCGACCTCGGCGGCACGCGCCGACCCTGCCCATCTGAGTATTAAAAGGATGCCGAGCCATAGCGCTTCGGCGGCCAACAGAAAACTCGCCGTATAGTTGATCGGAAGCATCAGGGCGGTGAATACCGCGATACCCAGATAGTCTGTCCAGGCGTGGCCGCGATGCGCGCGCACAAAGAAAATAATCTGCGCCAGCTCGGCAACGGTCAGCAGTGGAAACTCCCGCGCCGTGCGATCCGACACCACTATCGTGAGATTCAGCGCATACATCAGCGCTGCGAATGCGCCGCCGACTTCGCCAGCTTCGATGGCCGCGTCTCCGCCCAGGGAACGGCCGGTCTCGCGTACGGCGATAAACAACAGCGTGATCGCGAGCGTGCCCAGCGCCGCCGACATCGCGCGCATCGCGAACAGGCTGTCGCCGAAAATCCGCACCCATTCGTGCAGCACGATATCGAACAGCGGCAGCTTGCCGCCGTTCTCAAACTGCCAGAACGCCGCCGACACCTGTCGCAGAGTCGGCTTTATCACCGCCGCCCACGCGATGCCTTCGTCGCCGTTCATGTCCCAACGGGCGAGGCGGTGGAAACGATAGAACGCGCCGAGAACGACCGCGAGCGCGAGCAGCACTAATGCGAACAGGCGCGGCGAGCGCCAGGCCGACCAAGCCGTCTCCCACGGTGTCGGACGGGACGAAGGCGGCAAAGCGGCGCTGACGTGCTCCGGTGCGGCCGAGGGAGCTTCCTGACTCACAATACCGGATAGAGATATCCGTGATGCGCCATCGAGGTCAACGCTATTTCGCGGAACATGGAGGATACTGTGCCTGCATCGGTGCGCTTCTCAACGGCCTGCGAAAAATCTCCCGGCGCCGTAGGTTACCGCCGCCGCGACGATGCCGGTCGCCATGCTCTCCAGTCCGCTCCGCCACCACGGGCGCGCCGTGATTATCGTCTTCGCCGCGCCGACCACGAACAAAGTCGCAACCGTCGCGACCACCGAGATAACCAGGCCTTCGCGCGGCGGCACGAAAAGGTAGCCGAGCACCGGCACAGTTGCGCCCGCGAAATAGGACAAGCCCACCGTCAAGGCCGAGCGCAGCGGCCGATCGAACGATTCGACCGCCAGCCCCAACTCCTCACGCATCATCACGTCGCTCCAGCGCTCGGGGTCGGCCGTGATATGGCCCACGATGCGGTCGAGCAATTCGCCACGGAAGCCCTTGCCGCGGTAGATCGCGCGGATCTCGTCGCGTTCGCGCTCGGGCCATCGTTGGATCTCGTCGCGCTCGCGCTCGATCTCGCTGTGGTAGAACTCGATCTGGGAGCGCGCCGAGATAAAGGCTGCCAAGCCCATCGAGACCGCACCGCCGAGCATCTCCGCTAGCCCGGCCATCACCACGATCTTGCCCGAGCTAAATGCGCCGGCTACGCCGGAAGTCACCGCGAACGAGGCGACCAGTCCGTCGTTGAGCCCGAGCATCAGGTCGCGCAAGCTGGCGCCGCCGGCCGCGTGGACCTGCTCCGTGTGGTGATCGTACTCGCGTCTGCGAATCGAGAAGGCCATAGCTCGGCGATGCAGTAGATGTCTGCGGTGTCAGTGGCCGCGCGGCGGCGGCGCAAACCCGTCCGCGGCGGCAGGCCCCGCGCCATGCACGAGACTTGCGGACGGCGCCGCCATGGGCGCCAGGCGCGGCGCGCGCGCGCGGTGGCGGCTCTCGAGCCCGTCGCGTAGTTGCCAGAACTGCGCAACGGCGCGCCGCCGCTCGTCGCGCTCCAGTGCGGTTGCGCCGAGATAATCATAAAGACAACGCAGCCGCGCGGGACGATTCAGGAAGCGTCCGATACTTCGGTCGAGATGAACCAGATTGAGCAGCCTTCTGTGCCAGGAGACCGAGCGCACTCGGCGGAAATCCTCGAGGTCGACGAAACTTAGCCGCGGCGGCGCGCCGTCGCGCTCCTGCACCATCAGGTTGGTCTCCTGCAGATCACGCGTGTAGAGCCCCGCGTCATGCAGGCGGCGAACCTCGCGCGCCACGGCGCTGAGCAACGAGCGGCGCGAGCGAAAATGTACTTTTCCCCCGCCCAACACCGCGCCGCTGAGCACGGTCGCGTCGTTGAGTGCCTCGCAGACCAGGTAGGATTCGCTGACCGCGCCCGCGTGGCGAACCTCCAGCGCGGCCAGCGGCGCCGGACGGTTGAACCCTGCCGTCGAAAGCATCGCCGCGCCCTCCAGCCAACGCCGCACGCGCGAACCGCGCGCGGTGGCGATGAGCCCCCTCGCCCACGAACCGGTGCGCACGCGCTTGACGAAGACCCACGCGCCGTCGGGCCCCTTGAGCAGTCCGGCGCGCGTGCGGGCTTCGTCCTTAAGCGCACGGAATCCGCCGTCCGCCATCAGTACGTCAAGCTGCTCGGCCATTGCGACCCATCGCGGGTCTGCCGCGTAAAGCACGCGTTTGTTCATCCGGAAATAGCGTAGCTTATCTGAACCTTTAACGCATCGGGCTGTTCCGAGTTGCAGGGGTGGTTTTAAAATGCTGGACAAGAGCCGATAATGGAGGGTCATGAATTATTCATACGCAATGTTCAGTTCTACGGTTACAGGGCAGCAACGCGGCGGAGTCGCCTCCGATTGTAACGCAGCGGTTAAAGTCCGCATGAGCCTCGGCGCGGGCTTGGCGAGTGCAGTCTTCCTGGCGAGCGCGCTCTGCGTTCTGATACCGCGGGCGGCGCATGCGCAGGCGAATGCTTCGGCAGCAGTCATGGGAGCCGACCCGACCGCGATGGTCAAGGCGGTTATCGATCAGGCGACCGCGGTGGTGCGCGATACTCAGACGCCGACAGCGGCGCGCGACAAACGGTTGCGCGAGATCGCGGAAGCCAACTTTGACTTCGCCGACATGGCGCGCACCACGCTCGGCTACCATTGGCGCCAGCTCACGCCGCAGCAGCAGGCTGAATTCGTCCCCCTGTTCGCCTCGTTCATGGAGAACGTGTACCTGAGCAAGTTGCAGGAATACAGCGTGGAGAAAATCCGCCAAACCGCGACTTCCTCCAACGTCAGCTTTACCGGACAGCAGTACGACGGCGCCAACTACGCTGAGGTCCATAGTACCGTGTTGCTCAAGGATCAGCCGCCGCCGGTCAAGGTCGATTATCTAGTCAGGCGCGACGGCGCGAGCTGGAAGATCTACGACCTCAATATCGACGCTATAAGCGTGATGGCCAACTATCGCCAGCAGTTCAACCGCGTGCTCAACAACGACGGCTACCCGGCGCTCGTGGCCATGCTGCGCAAGAAAGTGCAGGAACTGGGCTCTACGCTCGACAAGTAGACGGCTCCGCCGCGGCGAGCGTTCGCACTGCGGCCCGCGGGTTCAGCCGTTGAACTGCTTGCAGAGCCGGCGCCAAGCGTCCTCGTCGGCGCCGGCTTTGTACGGCATGTAGAAAGCGACGCGGTCGAGCAGGCCGTCGTAGCGCGCCTTGACCTTGTCCGCGATATCGTCCCACTTGCCGCTCACCGAATAGGTGTCTAGCATCTCGTCGGTTATCTCTTTGGCCATCCCGGCCCAATCGCCTTTGGCGGCCTTCTCGTTGAGACGCGGCGCCACGTCGCCCCATCCATGTGTCTCGAGCACGACCTTATAGGTGCGGGTGGAGGCGTAAAAAGCGATCTGCTGACGCACCGCCTCGCGCGCCTTTTCGATCTCCTCGTCGTTACTGCCAACCACCACGAAGGCGGTGGTGAAGACGGTAAAGTTCTGGCGCGAGCGGCCGGACTTTTTGAAGCCTTCTTCGAGATGCGGCATCACGAATTCGCGCAGGTATTTGGGCGAGTTGAACGGATGCGCGTGCAGGCCGTCGCATAGCTCGCCCGCCAGGCGGCAGATGTGCTCGTTCACGCCCGCGATGTAGATCGGAATCCGGAACTGATGCGGCCGCGGCGCGAAGAACGGCGTCATCAGCGAGAAGTTGTAGTACTTGCCCTGGTACGAAAGTTTCGAGCCGCCTTCATTCCAGCATTTGAAAATCGCGGCCAGCGACTCCAGGTACTCGCGCAGCTTGGGCACTGGCGGCTCCCATCGCATCCCGTAGCGCCGCTCGATATGGCCCTTGACCTGAGTGCCGAGCCCCAGCACGAAGCGGCCCTCGGACAGGCGCGCGAGGTCGTACGAGGTATAGGCGGTCACCATCGGGCTCCGTGGGAAAGCGATTGCGACCGCAGGGCCCATCTTGATCCGCCGGGTGTGCTCGGCGGCGAGCGCCAGCGGCAGGAATCCGTCGTTGCCCGCTTCCATCGACCAGATAGCGTCGAAGCCGGCATCTTCGGCGGCCTTCGCCGCCTTGGGAACCTCGTGCAGGTCGCGTGCAGAGAGCATCGTGTCGAGCTTCATCGATTCAACCTCCGGGCGGCGCCGTGCTGTGGGAGCGGCGGGATCGTAACAGAAGCCCGTCGCGCCGGGAAAGCGCGCACACGTCCCTTGGCGTGCAAGCGTGGACTGCAAACGCGAACGCTGCGGGCGAGCCGGCTAAAAGAGCGCGAGCAGGCGGGCGGGATAGTCGGTGATGATGCCGTCGACGCCGAGATCGAGCATCGCACGCATCTCGGCCGCGTCGTTGACCGTCCAGACGTGCACTTCGACGCCGATCCGATGCGCCGCGGCGACGCTCTGGGGCGTTACCAGCCGCCACGACTCGTATTCGGGCGGAATCTGGAGCGCGTCGCCGCGCGGCTGATACGGCTCGGCACCGGGCGCGAGCGACACCATGAAGCCGGCGATTTCGTGGTAGGGAAATCCGGTCGGAAGCGCAGGAGCGAGCGCCCGCATTTCATCGATCGGGGCCTGCTCCTCGCTCGCGATAAGCACCCGCCGGCGCATCCCTGCGCGCTCGATCACGTCGAGCAGCACTGCCGCGAGGCTCGGCGTGCTCTGCTTGACCTCTATGATATAGCGGCGCTCGGGAAACGCCGCGAAGACCTCGGCCAGCGCCGGCACTTCGATTCCGCGCCCGCGAAACGGAAACGCGCCGTCGCTGGCTGTGAAACCCCATCCCGCGTCGGCCCGTTTCAGCTCAGCGAGCGTCAGATCGCGAATCGCGGCGTCGAGGCCGCAAGTGCGGCTGAGTTCCGCGTCATGGCTGACCACGATCACGCCGTCGCGCGTCATGTGAACGTCGAGCTCAAAATACGGCGCGCCGGCTTCGGCCGCTGCGCGAAAAGCAAGCAGGGTATTTTCGGGATGCTCGCCGCTGGCGCCGCGATGGGCGATTACACGGGGAGTGGGAAGATCGAAAAAATCGCTATCCAGCGAAGCACGAGTCACGGCGAGCGCCGCGGATCAACGAACCATCGAGGTGGGCAAGGAATGCCATCGATGGCGCAACCCCCGATGCGGACCCTGGTCGCCCGTCAGATGCGTGGCCGCCTGACCGGTCGCCTGCGCAACCGAGGATACCGCGGTGCCGACATGGAAATGACCGCCCAAGTCGGGCAGCTTCGACAGCATCGCGAGATAGTTATCCTTGAACTGGTCGAACAGCGACCGCATCCGCGGCGACACCTGATGGTTGACGCCGATATTCTCGGTCAGCGGGTTGATGTATTGACCGTCACGCTCCAACGCGAAGTGCAGATGCGGCCCGGTGGAGAGCCCGCTGCTACCGACCCGCCCGATAGTCTCGCCCAACGACACCCATTCGCCATGATCCAATCCGGGCGTGATCTGTGACAGGTGGCCATAGATGCTCACCATGCCCTGCGCGTGGTTCAACCGCACGCATCGCCCCAGCTCCCCGCACCAACCCGCAACCTCGACCCGTCCGTCCGCCACCGCCTGGACAGGCGCGCCGTACTCGGCAACCAAATCGACGCCGACGTGCGGGCGGTACTCATGCAGGATTGGATGGTAGCGATGGAACGTGAAGCCTGAGGAGATGTAGTTGAATTTGACTGGGAAACGCAGCGTCTGCGGCTGGCCTAACTCCTGGCCGTTGGCATCGAACAGGCGCGGCTCGCCGTGTTCATCGCGAAAAGCGAAGGCGCTCATGAGCCGGTCTTCCGACTGAATCTGCGCCGCCTCCACCCCGGTCACCAAGTTGTAGCTGCCGTCGCGAGCCACCTTCTCCTGGTAGATGAGCTTGACCACCGAGCCCGACGGCAATTCGTCGAGCGGCTGGTGGTCGCTGAAGATGTTCTCAAGTGTATAAACGATTGGCTCGGGCAGATTGTGGAGCTGAGCGGCAGTGCGGAAGCTGCGATCGACCTGGAACGCCAGACTCACCCGTCGAACGTCGTACTGAATGAGGTCGCGCGTAATGCGGATGACGCCCGCGCCCAGAGCGTGCTCGCGGATCGCGATGTTCGTGTTAAGATCGTAGCGGAGGTCGCGCAAGTCGCCGGTTTCGGGATCTTTGTAAAGGACCAGCGCGTGGCCTTCCTTCATCGTCCCGGTGTTGGCAACCTCCTGGAAATGCCTGGCCCAGTTCTGCGCTTCCGTGGGGTCCAGCCCGGCGTCCTCAAGGTAACGCAAGACCGAGGCCGAGCGGTCGAGGGTTAGCTGGATGATGATTGGGTCGGGAGCCGGAGTGGCGCTTTCGGCGATCTCGGTGGGGCCGCCGCTATCGGTACGACCGGCCTGCAGATCCATCAGCGCTACGATTGGGGTCGGAGGCTCGCCTGCCCGGAAAAACAGTTGGATCGACGCAAGCGTAGCCAGAGCAGCGACCACCAGGGCGGTCATCAGACGTGGAAATACTCGCGCCAAGGTCCCCCGAACCATCGCGCCCAACTTAGGGGATTTGCCTAACATACGCAACAGTGTGGGCGCCCATGTTTCAACAGTTCCTCTTATAAATGATATTAGCACGCCTAAGGCCGGTTATGCAAATTACGGGGATTGATTTCGGCCGAAAACGCATAGGATTAGCGATCAGCGACGGCCACGGAGCCTATCCTGTCGCAGTAATCGAACGTCGTTCGCTCCAACGCGACCTCGACGCGATTCGCTCGTGGCTGGTGGATCGCGAGATCTCGCTTTTCGTCGTCGGCCTGCCCCTTAACATGGACGGCACTGAGGGGCCGTCGGCGCGCGCAGCGAGGGCTTTCGCTGAGCGCGTGGGCTCGGCGACAGGTCTCCCGGTCGAGATGTTCGACGAACGGCTGACCAGTATCGAGGCGGAGGAGCGCTTGCGCGAGGCGTCGGGCTCGCGGACATCGAACAGGGCTGCGCGGAAAAAGGCCGCGCGCGACGCCGTGGCGGCGGCGGTGATTCTCGAAGGATGGCTGGAAAGCCGCCGGACGCAGAAACAACGACAGTGAAACGGCGAAACGGTGAAAGGTGCTCGAAGCCCCGATATGCTCGATCTGCGACGACTTTTTCTGACGACGCCCTGGTGAGCCAGTGAGCCGATACCTCAAGGCCGCAGCCGCCCTCACGATGCTTGGCGTCGTGGCGGCCGCTGCATGGATTGCCTACGCGTGCGTCGTCCCGGTCGCGAGATTCGCGGCGCCAAGGGTCGTGTCCGTCAATCCGGGCGATTCGTTGGGGGTGGTGGCGCGTCGGCTCGCGTCGGCCGGCGTCGTCCGCAGCGCGCGCGCGATGATGCTGTATGCCGACTTAACCGGTGGTGGGCGCAGTCTCAAGCCCGGCGACTACGCCTTCGGTGGTGGCGAGCGCCTCACCGACGTTTTGCGCCATCTGGTCAATGGCGATTTCGTGGCAGTGACGGTGGCGATTCCCGAGGGCGCGACGCTCCATCAGGTAGCCGAGCGGCTGGAGGAAGCGGGGCTCGTGTGTCAGGAGCAATTCGAGGAGGCTGCGCGACGGGGTCCGCTGCCGGCCGCGCTGGGGCTCGCGCCTCTGGGGGTCGAGGGCTACCTGTTCCCGGCCACCTATCGATTTTCGCCGCACGCAACTACGGGGCGGATTCTGACCGCGATGCTGGGTCGGTTCTATAGCGCTTTGCCATCGCCAACCGAGGAGCGGCTGTTCGAGCTTAATTTGAGCGCGCACGAATTGGTGACGCTCGCTTCCATCATTGAAAAAGAAGCCAAGGTGGCGGGGGAACGTCCGACTATCGCCAGTGTGTTTTATAACCGCCTGAGGCTGGGGATGCCGCTTCAGTCCGATCCCACCGCCCAGTATAATCCAGACGGAGAAATTGTGGCGGCGGCGACGGCGGTGCATACTGCGTCTGCCTATAATACGTACTCATTTGCAGGACTCCCGCCGGGACCGATTGCGAACCCTGGAATGTCGTCGATAATGGCGGCGCTTTACCCGGCGCACACGGACTATCTGTATTTTGTGGCGCGCAATGATGGAACTCATATTTTTTCGCGCACGCTGCGCGAGCACCAACACGCTATCGAACTCGTGCGCAAGCTAAACGCCCAAGGGAGCGCCCTCAAAGCACAAAGGCCCGCAATCCACGCCGCGCCGCTACCGGCGTCAGCCGCAAGACCGCTGCCGGCGTCAGCCGCCAAACGATGACACCCATCGCAATCAATCCCGTCGAGCAAATCGCGGCCGCCCGCCGCCGTCTCAAACGGGTCGCCGCCCTGCGCGCGGGGCTGATGCTTTTCGTTCCCGCGCTGACGGCTCTGATGCTGGCCGCGACGCTGCGAGCAATCGGCGCCGCGACCTGGGAGCGTATCGGCTATGTTCTCGCGCCGGCGAGGCTCGGCGGCCTGCGCCTCGTGCTGCTAACTGCGGGCGTCGCGGCGCTCGCCGGATGCGCCTTGATGGCCTGGCGGGCCTGGCGCGCGGCCGACGATTTCATGGATGCCGCCGAGCGCGTTGACGACGCCGTCAACGGTCATCAGGAGATCGTCACGCTCGCCAGCCTGGCCAACCCCGCCGAACCTTCCTCGCAGCGCGCACAGCGGAGCCCGCTGTTCCCGCTGCTATGGCGCCGCGCCGCCGGCTACCTCGAGCGCTTCGATCCCGACGGCGCCTTCGCCTTCGAGGTGCGCCGTCCGCTCGTGCGTTCGCTGCCTATCGCAGCCGTCATTGTCGTGATATTCGCGGCGGCAGCGGTGGCGATGGTGCGGCCGCCCACGCCCGAGCAACTGCAGGCGCGCAAACTCCGCGCCGCAGCCGAGCAGCTTGCGAGCTCGCCCTCCTCCGCCGATCGTGAGCTTGCCTCCAAGATACTCGCCGCCGCCGCTGCGCTGGAAAATCCCGAGCTTCCGCCGCAGGAGAAGCTCGCGCGGCTGGCTGAAGTGATGAGTGAGCTGCAAAAGCAGCAACAACAAGGATCGACGCCGGAGCAATCCGCCAAGAATTCCTCGGGTAACGGAAATAGCAAGGGCAAATCCGGGAAGGGAACCGGGCAAGGCAGCGGGCAGAGCCAGGACAGCGGCAATGGCCAGGGCAAAGGTCAGGGTCAGGGCCAGGGTCAAGGCGAGGGCCAGGGGAACAATCCCAACGGCCCGAAGAGCAAGGAACAGATAGTCGAGTTGCGCAACGACCTCTCCAAGGCCCAAGCGCAGATTGAAACCGGTGCGGGCTCCAGCAGCAACGCACCGAAGCCGGGCCAGGGCGACAAGGGCAACGCACTCAAGCCCGGCAGCAACCCCAACGAAAAGGGCCCCTCGCCGCAACCCGACTCGATGGCCCAGGGCAACATTCCGCGGCCCGGGACCTCGGCTAAGGACAAGATGCCGTCGGGCGGCACGAAGGGCGGCAAAAACGAGAAAGGCGGCAACGGCGATACTCATCTCGGAGAATTCCCGGTGGCCGAAAATTTTCCGCGTTTCTACAAACCGGGCGAGGGACCGGCGATCGAAATTCGCGACGCGCGCTACGTGCTCTTCCGCCTGCCGACCGAGGTGGTCTCTGCCAACGGCGGCAAATTAGTCGCCGATACCAACCGGCCGACCGCGAGCGTCCCGTACGCCAACGTCCCTCTCAAGGCCGAGCGGCTTGACGCGACACCCCAGGAACGTCAGCTTGTGCCGCCACGCTACCGCGATCTGATCCATTAAGCGCGCGCACGGCATGCATCAATTGGAACAAGGAGAAGGCATGGGAGCGGCCCCGCAAATTACGCCTACCGAACGTGTCGCCGATTTCCGGCGCACTTTCGCGCGCGCAGAAGCCGAGGTCGGCAAGGTTATCGTCGGCCATCAGGATGTCGTCCGCAAAACTCTGACCGCATTGTTCGCCGGCGGCCACGTCCTGATCGAAGGCGTCCCTGGACTCGGCAAAACCCTGATGTGCAAGACCGCCAGCGACGCCCTGGGGCTCAGCTTCAAGCGCATCCAGTTCACGCCCGACCTGATGCCTTCCGACATCGTCGGCACCCAGGTCCTGACCGAGGCAGATGGACGGCGCGAGTTCCATTTCAAGCCCGGCCCGATTTTCGCCCACGTCGTGCTCGGCGACGAGATCAACCGTGCCACGCCCAAGACCCAATCCGCCGTGCTGGAGGCGATGGAAGAGCGGCAGGTCACGGTGTTCGGCATGACCTATCCGCTCGAACCGCCGTTCATGGTGCTGGCGACGCAGAATCCGATCGAGCTCGAGGGCACCTATCCGCTGCCCGAGGCGCAGATGGACCGCTTTCTGTTCAAGGTCGTGATGGGTTCGCCCAAGCCCGAGGAGTTGCGCGAAATCTTAAACCGCACCACCGGCGCCACGATGCATACGGCGCAATCGATCTTTCCCGTGGCCAGCGCAGCGGCCGCGATCGAGCAACTCAAGGGGTTGGTGCGCGAGGTGATGGTGGCCGAGCCGATCGAACGCTACGTGATCGGCATTATCGGCGCATGCACGCCCAACGGCCCCGGTGCGATTCCCGAGGTCTCGCAGTACCTACGCTTCGGACCGAGCCCGCGCGGCGCCCAGGCGCTGATCTTGTGCGCCAAGGTCAACGCCCTGCTCGATGGCCGCGTCAGCGTCAGCTACGACGACGTCGCCGACGGCGTGGTTCCGGCGCTGCGCCATCGGCTGTTGCGCAACTTCCAGGCCGAGGCCGAAAACGTCAGTACCGATTCGATCCTCGACCAGGCGACCAAGCGGCTCAAGAAGCCGCGCGCGTGAGTATCGATGCTGGGATTGCCCGAGGAATTTACGCCGGACTTCCTGGCCCGGCTTGAACATTTACGGATCAAGACGCGGCGCGAGTTCGAGGGACTCGGCAAGGGCACCCATCTCTCACCGCGGCGCGGCTCGTCGCTGGAATTCAGCGATTTCCGCCACTACGCGCTGGGCGACGATTTCCGCTTCATCGATTGGGGACTCTACGGCCGCACCGACAAGCTGTACATCAAGCTGTTCAAGGAGGAGGAAGACCTCCTCACCTACATCTTTCTCGACGCCAGCGCCTCGATGGGCCTGCCGGAGGTCGACCGCAAATTCCCGATGGCGGTCGCGACCGCGCTGGCCTTCGCTTACGTCGCGCTCGCGCAAGGCGACCGCGTGATGATTCGCGTGCTGGCCGGCGACGGCAAAGCCTCCACGCCCGGCTTCGTCTACGGGCGCCATCGGATCGTCGAACTTGCCCAGCGCCTTGGCGCAATCCGGCCGTCCGGCCAGCTTGACCTCGCCACGGCGCTCGCGCGCGAGCTGGTCTCCGTGCGCCGCGCCGGCAAGGTCTTCGTGATCTCGGACTACCTGATGATGATAAATTCGGTGACGCGCGGACTGGGCCTCTTTACCGCCGCCAACATGGACGTAACCGCGGTGCAGATTCTCGGCGGCAGTGAGATGGCGGGCGCGGGATTGACGGGCGACGTCGAGCTGGTCGACGCGGAAAGCGGAGAGCGCGTGATGGCCTCGATCGGCAACCGCGAGCGCGAGCAGTATCGCCAGACGCTGGCGCGTCTCGCGCGCGAGATAAAAACATTTTGCCTGCGCCGCGGCCTGCACTACACGCTCTACACCACCGATCTGAATTTTCACGACTTTTTCCTGCGCGCGAGCGCCGACTTCGGGCTAAGGCATTAGCGGTGTGATGGGACTGCTGAATCCAGGCGCGCTTTATTACCTGCTCGCGCTGATCCCGGCGCTCGCACTGGCTTATCTCGTGCGCGAGCGTCCGCGGCGCGTCGTCGTCTCCAGCGTGCTCGCATTTCGCGCGTTGCGGGCGCGGCGCGGGCAACGCTTCGGCGGATGGCCGCGGCCGGACTGGATGTTCTTTGTCGAGATGCTCATCATCGGGCTCGCGGTCCTGGCGATCGCGGGGCCATACGTCACGCGCACGGGCAATCCGATCGCCGTGGTGCTCGATGACTCGGCGGCAATGCAGGCCGCGCCGGCGCCCGAGCGCACCCGCTTCGACCTTGCGCGCGCGGCGCTCACTGATGCGCTCGCGCGGGAAGGCTCGGGCGAGGTCAACCTTTATCTGACCGCCCCGCAGCCTCATCGCGAAGGTCCGCCGTTCGCCAGCGCTGCCGACGCGTCGGCAGCAATTGAAAAATTGCATCCGGCAGACGCGCCGTCCGATCAGGCCGCGCTGAGCACGCTGTTGAGCGGACTTGCTTCCGACACTCGGCTGCGCCGGGTTATCTATGCCGGCGCGCGGCCACTTGCGGCGCCTGTGCCGCCGCGTATAGAGGCGTTCGCATTCGGCGATCCGCTGCCCAACTACGCGATCGGATCGTTCGTGTTGCGGCGCGAGTCGTTGGGACAGGCCGCGCTCCACGCCCGCTTGACGGTCGCCAACTTCAGTCCCGCGGCGCAGACGCTGCAACTCGCGATCCTCGGCGACGGCAAATCGGTCGCGCATGCCCAGGCGCATCTGGAGCCGGGCCAGATTGGCGCGATCGAGTTTCCCAACCTGGCGCCGGCCAGAGTCTATCGCGCGACGCTTACGCCGGCCGACGGCTTCGCGCTCGACAACCTCGCCTGGGCCACGGCCGGCGCGGTCAAGTCAATTTCGATCTTGTTCGTGACCCCGACTCCTGCCGACGCCGCCGGCCTCGAGGGCCTGCCGGGAATCTCGGTCCGCGTCGCGTCGCCCTCAAGCTTCTCCCCCAAGGATCTCGCGTCCGCGGATCTCGCGATTTTCGAATACGCGGTGCCCAAGGAGATGCCGCCGGTCAACACGCTGTTAGTGATGCCGCCTCCCGCCGATCCGGTCTTCGGCTTCAACATTCAGCCGGCTTCAAGCGTTGTGATCACCGGATGGCCGCCGACCGGCTCGCTCACCGACTCGGTGAATTTTCGCCTCCTCAATTTGCACGGCGGTGAATATCTCGGCCAGCATCCATGGCTCCAGGCGATCGTCAGCGGCAGTGGCGGCGCGCTGATGCTCGCGGGCGAGCGCTCGGGCCATCGTATCGTCGCCCTGGGCTTCAATCCCTTTCCCTATCTCGGCCGGCAGAACCTCCCGATGTCGGTGCTGACGCTTAACTCGCTTAGCTACCTGGCCGGCTTCGGCGCCGAAACCGCCGGCTACCATACGGGCGATCCGTGGATCGTGCCCGCCGGCGTCGACGCGATCGTGCCGCCTAACGGGCACAAGAACAAAGTCACGCCCGGAATGTTGTTCACCGGCGCCAATTTTCAGGGCCTCTATGAGCTCATCGCTTCGGACGGAGCCAAATCGATCCGCGCGGTCAACCTCGCCAATCTGCGCGCCTCCGATCTCGAAAACACGCCCTCGATAAAGATCGAAGCGAGCGGCTCAGGCACGATGGCCGAAGTCGCACCCCGGCGCGCACCGATCACCAGCGACTTCATCCTGGTAATCGTCGCGCTGGTGATTCTCGAAGGGCTGATCGCGTATCGGCGCCGACAACGGGTGGTCACGGTCTAGCGATGAATCTCAGCCTGATCCTGGCCGGCGCCAAGCTCGCAAACCCGGGCGCGCTCTGGCTGCTGATCGCGGTCGGCTTGATCTTCGCCTGGTCGCTCCTCGGCGTGGACACTCCGCGCAAGCTCATCGCCCCGCTGCTGCGCGCGGCGGTGCTCGCGCTATGCGTGCTGGCGCTCGCCGATCCGCAGACCGTCACGCGGAGCGAGGGCACAACTCGGCCGGCCGTGGTCGACGCCTCGGCCAGCATCACCGCGGCGATGCGCGCGTGGACGGCCAAGCTCCTGCGCGACGATCTGAAACTGCGCACCGGCGATCCGGCGGTAATCTTCGCCACCGACCCCGAGCCGACCACGGTCTCGGGCGCACTCGCGAAGCTCGACGCGGCGGCCGGATGCGCCACTTGCGCGCCGGGTGCCACCGACCTCGAAGCAGCGCTGGAGAAAGTCGCCGCCAATCCGGCAGCGCACGATGGATCGGTCGTGTTAGTGACCGACGGATGGGAAAACCATGGCGATGCGGAGCGCGCACTCGGCGCCATTCGCTCGGCCGGAGTGCGCCTGTACATCTTTACTCCGCCCGGCGCACGCGGCATCCCTAACGTCGCGATCACCGGCCTCACGATGCCGCCCGCGCTGGCCAAGTCGGAGTCGTTCGCGCTGGGCGTCACCGCAACCAACTACAATTCGAACCCGGTCCGCGGAACCATCTCGATTTTCCAAAACGGCCGGCCGCTCGACGCCCGCGCCGTCACTCTGCAAAGCGGCCAGCAGCGTTTCGACTTTCCGGTTCATGCCGAGGCTTCCGGGCTGACCTCGTACACCGCCTTGTTCAAGCCCGCCAATCGGGCCGAGGACGTGTTCAGCGAGGATGACTCGCTCACCGGATGGGTCGGGATCGGCGCGCAGCGCAAGGTACTCATCCTGACCGGCTCGGCACGCGACGCGGAGTATCTCGAATCTGTCGTGCATCGGATGGGCTTGGAGCCGACCGTGGTCACGCCCAGCGGCTCCTGGAGCGGCAATCTCAAGGGCTACGACGCGGTGGTGCTCAACAACGTGCCGCGCTCGCGGCTATCGCCCTCGGCCCAGCAGGCGCTGGTCAACTACGTCGAGGAGGGCGGCTCGCTCGCGATGGCGGGCGGCGACGAGAGTTTCGGTCTGGGCGGCTACCAGGACAGCCCGCTCGCGCGCGCGCTACCGGTCATCATGAAACCGCCGCAGCATCGCCAGCGCACTCGCGCGCTGGTCCTGATAATCGACAAGTCGGGCTCGATGGGCCGCAACGAGAAGCTGGAATACGCGAAGGCGGCGGCGCGCACGGTCACCAAGACGATGGCCGACACCGACCTGGTCGCGGTCATCGGTTTCGACTCGCAACCGTTCGTGATGGTCCCGCTGACGCCGCTCAGCCAGAGCCGGCCCTACTTCGACGAGCTGATAAACCGGCTCAAGGCGCACGGCACCACCTATCTGCTGCCGGCGATGCAGGAGGCCGAGCGGATGCTGGCCGGCAACAACGCGTCGGTGAAGCACGTCGTGGTCCTGACCGACGGCGAGACCGGCGGCACAGCCGCGATGTACTACGACCTGGTCTCCACGATGCATCGTGAGGGCGGCGTGACGATCTCCACCATCGCGATCGGGCGCGAAGCCAATCTGCCGCTGCTCGAATCGATCAGCAAATATGGCGGCGGCGGCTTCTACCAGACCGACAGCGCGGCCAACCTGCCGGAGTTGTTTTTGCAGGACGTAAAAACGCATGGCGGCGAGACTACGATGGTGGAGAAGGACTTCACGCCGTTCACTGTAAAGCCCGACCCGCTGCTCAAGGACCTCGCCGGCCGCCAGTTACCGGCGATCAAGGGTTTCGTCGCGACCGAGCTTAAGCCGCAGGCCACGCTCGACGCTTTCATCAACCGCGCCAACACGCGCACGCCGCTCATCGCGAGCTGGCGCTTCGCAGCCGGCAAGGCGGTCGCGGTCACCACCGACGCGAGCGGGCGATGGTCCTCGCCGTGGGTGGAGGACGGAATCTTTGGCCAGGTCTGGAGCAAGGTTTTCTCGTGGATGACGCCCCAGACCGCCGCTACTGAGCAGAAATTCGACGTCGCGCTCGGCTACCGCGAAGGCCGCATCCATTTGAGGCTCACCAACTATAGCGATCGGCCGGCGCCGTCGGCGGCGATGGTCAGCGCGACCATCACGCGCCCCGACGGCAGTCGCGTGCAGAGCGCGCTTTCCGAGGAAGTGCCAGGCGAGCTCTACGCCAGCTTCGACGCGCCGCGCGCGGGCACGTACAACATTACGCTAAAGGCGGCGACTGCAGAGTCGCTCGCGTTCCCGCCTCTCGCGTACACGGTCAGCCCCGCGATCAACGCCGAGCTGCCGCGCCCGGAGCCCAATTACACGCTGCTCGAGCGCCTCGCGTCGGGCAGCGGCGGCCGGCTCAATCCCTCGCCCGCCGACGTCGGGTTGACGCGCCCGGAGCATGAGATCCGGCAATCGATGGCGGCGTGGCCGCTGCTCGCGGCGATGATTCTGCTGATTGGCGAGGCGCTGGTCCGCCGCCTCACGTTCTAGTTTTTTCCATCTCCGCGCCCGTCTGAGCTGTCTTCGATTGTAGGAGCCGTTCGTGAACGGCCCCTTTTCCACGCGGTTGCGGCGCGCCGCCTCGATCCGCCAAGCTCTCTCGCATGGCCGACCAAAATGATCGTCCCGTGGAGCCGCGCCACGAAATCCAGCATCAGTATCCCGCGAACGCGCGCTTTTGCCCGCTCTGCGCCGGCGCGATGGAACTGCGGACGGTACTGCCCGACCACAAGCGCCATAAGGTTTGCTCTCGATGCGGCTATATCGATTTCCAAAGCCCGAAGCTGGTCGCAGGATGCCTGGTGATCGACGCTGGCCGCGTACTGCTGCTGCGCCGCGCGATCCCGCCGCGCCTGGGTTACTGGACTTTTCCCGGCGGTTACGTCGACTTCGGCGAGACGCCCGAGCCCGCGGCGCTGCGCGAGACGGCTGAGGAAGTCGGAATGATCGTCACGATCGAGCGCCTGCTTGGCATCTACGCCGATCCGCAAAATCCGATCGCGGCGGTCGTGGTCTACCTCGCCCGGCCCGGCCGCGAGAGCCCCGGGCTCTCCGACGAGGCGAGCGAGGTGCGCTACTTCGCGCCCGGCGAAATTCCGTGGCAAGAGATCGCGTTTCGCACCACCGAGGCCGCGCTCCGCGATTGGATGAAACTCGCGGCGCCGCCAAGCGCGTAAGAAACTGAACAAAATCCAAATGTTGGACTTCAGTACTCACGGCAACGGCGTGCCGATAAAGCCGTCCGTGTGTCCGTTCGAGTCGACGTAAAACCCGACAATCTGCCTAAGGTTGTTGATCCCGTTGATGGTTGTGGTACCCAGTCCGTTCGGATCATCGATCGAGTGAAAATGTCCGTTGGTGCTGTTGTACACGAATCCGTGCATGGCCGTACCGACCATGTAGACTCCGACCACTTGGCCTTTATCGTTCAAGCCCAACGCCATAGTAGATGTAGTTCCAGCCGCCGGAAAATCGAGCGTGGTCAGGGTCCCGAAACTGAGGAGAAACCCATGCGTGGCCATACTTGCGTCGACATAAAATCCGCAAACCGTCTGCAGGTCGTTGATGCCCGTCGCCTGACTGCTCGTCGCGAGCGGGTTTACGATCTCCAGGAACACGCCGCCAATCTGGTCGTAGATGTACGCGTGATCGACGGTGAAGCCCGGGCTGTCCGCGAAGTAACCTACCGCTTGTGAGCGGAAGTTCAAACCGAGCAGTTGATTGAACGAGGTGCCCGGAAAGTCCACTGTCAGGAAAGTGCCGTCGACCTTGCGCAAAAAGCCGTGGTTGGTTCCACCGCTATCGATGTAAAACCCGACTGTTTTGAAATTCTTTTTAAAGTTGTTGTTGATCCCGGTGACTTGGGTTTGCACCGAACTCGGAAAGTTCTCGGAGGTGAAATGGTTCGGCAAGGTAAACACGAACCCCTGGTTTATAGCCATGCCGTGGTAGCCGGCAATCACGTCGAAATCGTTGATGCCAAGCAATTGAGTGAAGGTGTCATTCGGAAAAATAACCGTTCGGAATGAATATCCCGTAGCGCTGGCCAAGCCTGACATAGCGCCGCAGAATACGACTGCCAGGCCTATGCCGAAAACTGACTTTTTCAATTTTTCACCCCTTTGATGTAGTTAGTTTTGCCAGTCCTCATTTCGGCATTTTGGCCCTGTGCGCGCCATCGTGGTCGACCGGCATGCGTGACCCAGAAGTTCACACAGTTTTTCGCTAGCACTGATCTCTGACGTAGAGCAAATTGATGCGGATTAAATCTTCATCAAATCTCGCGCGCTTTGCGGCAAAGACTACAAGACCGCATATAACTGCGTAATTGCTGTAATCTGCTGTAATTGCTGTAACTCAACAGCCAGGTCCCACCTCAGCGACAGGCCCCCTGAACATGGTTGCGGGTTTGACCGGAGTAGAGCGAGCTTTATACGCTTACGCACGCCGCACTGGCGAAGACGGCTGACGTTAAGTTTGTGTTGAATTCCATCAGTGTCTTCTGCATGAACAAGCCACCAAACGTCTAGGTTTGGTATTAATATGGCCGCGGGGATGTGGCGCGAAATCAGGTTGTCACGGTCAACAGAACAATTGTTCGAAACAGCGCGGATGAGAGGGAGGGAAAATTGGACCAACCAAGATATGTTAGCTTTGTATTGAGAAGCACCCGCTTTGCTTTCACGGCAGTCCTGGCCGTCGCGGTGCTTATCGCGAGCACGGTGCGGCCCGCGGGTGCGCAAAGCAATACGGCGTTGGGAACGGGCGCACTCTCACACGTCACAACCGGGTCCGAAGACACTGCGCTCGGGTTCAACGCCCTGAACAGCACCGCCGTGGGCGTCGTCAACACCGCCACGGGGGAAAACGCCCTTTTTAGCGACACTACGGGATGTCACAACACCGCCACCGGCGTACAGTCTCTCGTCAACAACACGACCGGGAACTACAACATTGCCATCGGCTACAGCGCAGGCAGTAACCTCACAACGGGAGACAACAATATCGACATCGACAATGTCGGCATCCCGGGTGAAGCGGGCAGCATACGCATCGGCACGAAAGGCGTACAAGCCCGCACCTTTATAGCCGGCATCAACAATGCCCCCGTGCTCCAAGGATCGCCAGTGTTGGTCAATGCCAATGGCCGGCTCGGCATCCAGGTCTCTTCGGCCCGATTCAAGCGAGACATTCGCGACATGGGCGAGACGAGCGACCGGCTGATGAAGCTACGCCCGGTGACTTTCCGCTATAAGGACGACTCGGCGGGTACGGTGCAATATGGTCTTATTGCGGAAGAGGTTGCGGGGGTTTACCCGGAATTGGTGACTTACGGGGCGGACGGCAAGGTGCAGTCAGTAGCCTATCATCTACTTCCTGCGATGCTGCTTAACGAGATGCAGAAGCAGATCAGAGAGAATCAGCGGGAACACGCTCAGATCGCGGCGCTCCAACAGCGACTCGTTGCGCAGGCGAGGCAGATCAGCGCGTTGCAGAGAGAGACGGCACGGATCGATATGTTGACGGCACGCTTGAGCGTTCTTGAGCAACAGCAGGTCAGAACGGCGAGGCCGGAGCGCCTGGTGGCCGCGACGTCCGCCGCCCCGATGCGAGATGAGAGGAGTCAATAGACCAACCGATTCCTGTGCCTAGTCAAAACCTTAATGCGGACATTTTGATGATGCAGCTCGTTGATGATACGGCTCGCCAAAGAGGGGGATTGTCGCGATATCGCCCGCTGGTTAGAGGACGACTGAAGTCCGGAGAATTCTTATCCGCCGGCGGTCTCCAAGCGAACCGCTATCGAGGCATTTTTCTCTGCGGTGTTTGTCGGTGCGGCGCCCTGCGACGAGCAGTTGCGGCGCGCCGCCTCTATCCGCCAAGCTCTCTCGCATGGCCGACCAAGACGATCGTCCCGTGGAGCTCTCGCGCTCTAGTACCTGGTCCCCAAAATATTTCATCCCAAAGGCGAAGCCGCCTTTATGCCGCGGCCGCCGCACGGGGTAAGCTCGTAAGGATGGCTCGCCAGGAAAGCGCCAAGGCGCCCGACGACGGCTTTGAGCTGGTCGCCGACAATCGAAAAGCCCGCCACGATTTCTTTATCGAGGAGTCGCTGGAGTGCGGCCTCGCGCTGACCGGCACCGAGGTCAAATCGCTGCGCGCGCACAAGGTCAATCTGCGTGATAGCTACGCGCGGATCAAAAACGGTGAGGCATTCCTGTACGGCGTGCATATCGGAGCCTACGCGCCGGCCGGACAGTTCAGTCACAAGGAAATCCGCCCGCGCAAGCTGCTGATGCATCGGCGCGAGATCGACCGCTGGTGGGGACATGCCCGGGAGCAGGGCTACACGATGGTGCCGCTGAAGATTTACTTCCGCCGCGGGCGCGCCAAGGTTGAACTCGGCCTCGCCAAGGGCAAGAAGCTCTACGACAAACGCGAGGCGATCAAGCGCAAGACCGCGCGGCGCGAAGTCGAACGCGAACTGCGCCATCGGAACCGCTAGCGTCGTCTTCGCTCACGCGTATCAGCCGTGCGGAGTTGGCGTGGCGGCCGCGCCCACCGGCCGCGCTTCACCACCCGCCTCGCCCAGCATCGCGCGCAGCCGCTCGATACGCCGCCGAAGCGGCGGATGGGTCGAAAACAGGTTGGCGAAAAATCCTTCATCGTCGTCGCGCGCGCCCTGCAATGGATTGACGATGAACATGTGCGCGGTGCCGCGCGAGGCGTTTCGCAGCGGCGACTCGGTCTCGGCGATACGCTCGAGCGCGCGCAGCAGCGCTCGCGGATTGCGCGTGAATTCGACCGAAGCGGCGTCGGCAAGGTATTCGCGCTGGCGCGACACCGCCATCGCAAGCAATTGCGCGAAAAACGGCGCCAGCACTGCAAGCACGAGCACCAGGATTCCAATCAGCGCGCCCGCGTTGCCGCCACTGTTGTCGTCGTCGCGGCCGCGGCTGCTCCTGCCGCCACCACCGCCGCCCGTATACCACATCGAGCGGTAAACGAAATCGGCCAGCATTGCGATCCCCGCCACCAACACCGCGATCATCATCATGGTGCGGATGTCGTAGTCGCGCACGTGCGCCATCTCGTGGCCCAGCACGCCCTGCACTTCCTCCCGATCCATCGTGTCGATCAGCCCCTGGGTGACGCAGACCACCGAATGATTCGGGTCACGGCCGGTCGCGAACGCATTAGGGGATGGGTCGTTCATCAGGTACGCCTTGGGCACCGGCATCCGCGCCGCCAGCGCCATCTCGCGCACGACGTCGAGCACCATCTGATGCTGCGGCGTATCGGGGGTAAGCTCGCGCGCCTGCACCGAGGCCAGCACCAGCGCGGCGCCGCCATAGTATGAGAGCAGCGATTGGAAAATTCCGAAGCCGAGCGCGATGAGCGTCAGTAGCGGGAAGCCGGTCAGCGATCCGTCGACGATCGCGAGGTCGTGGAAGCGGAAATCCAGGCCGAAGCCGAGCGCGGTGAAGAGCGCGATGAACACCACGACCAGGATCGCGGTCTCGCGCCTGTTGCGGCGCTCAAGTTCCCAGAAATCGGTGCGCGCAGCCGCCATCCCCGCTCAATATCTCAGCGCCGAAGCGTTCAGGTGCGCGGAGGCGGCTGCGGCGCGCCGGCTGCGCCCATCGCGAGATCGACCTTCGGCACCGCCTGATCTTCGGGCGCACCCTGGAAGTAGTCGGCCTGCTTGAAGCCGAAATTGTTGGCGATCAAATTGATGGGGAAACTTTCGATCCGCGTGTTGAGCTGCATCACGGCGTCATTGTAGGCCTGGCGGGAAAAAGCGATCTGATTCTCGGTGGTGGTCAGCTCCTCCTGGAGCTTGAGCACGTTCTGGTCGGATTTGAGCTGCGGGTAATTCTCCATCACCGCGAGCAGCCGGCCCAATCCTCCCGTGATCTGATTCTCGGCAGCCATGCGCGAGGCCTGGTCGGGCGCGCTGATGGCCTTGGCACGCGCCTCGACCACCTGGGTGAGGGTGTCGCGCTCGAATTGCATGTAGCCCTTGACCGCTTCGACTAGGTTGGGGATGAGGTCGTGGCGGCGGCGCAGTTGGACGTCGATTTGACGCCATGCGTTCTGCACCTGGTTGCGCAGGCTAACGAGGCCGTTGTAGCCGAGCACGGCCCATCCGACGATCACGATCACGATTATCAGGACGACGAGCGATGCGCTCATATCAGGGTATCCGACCTTTCGCCGGTAATCGTTCGCCGGCCGTCTTACGCGCTATTGTACGATAAAAAAGGGTGCGCCACACCTTATGCGTGTGGCGCACCCTGCCGAGTCCCCTTACCAGAAGGTCCGGGTGCCCTTGCTAGTTCTCGACGTTGACCTTGATCCTGGTCGGCTTGGCTTCGGGCTTCTTCGCCACCGTCACCTCGAGCACACCATCGCGATAGGTCGCCTTGATCCCATCGGCGCTGGCATCATCAGGCATCGTGAACGTGCGGCGCATCGTGCCGTAGCTGCGCTCCGACAGATGAACCTCGGCGTCCTTTGCCCGCTCAGGCTGCTTGCGCTCCGCCTCGACCATCAGCCTTCCATCCTCGACCTGAACGTTGACCGAATCGGCCTTGATACCCGGCATGTCGAAGTAGAAGTGATAGCCCTCGCCATGCTCGATGACATCGGTCCGCGGCGTCACGTGGTCATGAGTTTCCGAAGCGGTCCATCCCGCCTCGTTGAAAAGCCGGTTGAGACTGTTCATCCGATCGTACAACCATCCGTTCGCGTATCCGTTTCCGAGTACAACTTCCATCTTTCAAACCCTCCCGACCGCATATTCGCCAGTCGATATTTTATTGTCGCTGCGCGCGCCGGGCTCGTTTTCCCTCCGCGCCTCGCTGAGTAGAACTTAAGTACGAACTGCGCTGCGTCAAGCGGTGGCCAGCACACGCGACGGCAGCGAAACCCCTGTCTCCCAACCGTTTGGGACGCTACTGCACCTCACAAGAGTCGGCGAAACCCTCGCAAGGCTGAAATTTCTTCGCTTATTCCTTTTCGGTATCCGTGGGTGCTTTGGCGCGTTCCATCTCGGCCGTGAACAGGCGCGCCATTTTTGGATGGCCCTCCTGCTCGGCGAGATCGCGACCCTCTTTGAGCACCTCGAGCGCACGCGCTACGTTGCCCTTGGCGAGATAGACGCCGGCCTTGCGAAAGATGCGCGAGTAACGTTCGCCCTTGGCGCCGGAATCCATAATTGACTCCATAACTGGATGCATAACTGGATGAATGACTGAATCAATCGCGGAAGAAACGCTCGACTCGATCCTAGGCGGGGCGCTCCGCCTTTACCAGCCGCGCCGCGGCTACCGCTTCTCGGTCGAGGCGGTGTTGCTCGCGCGCTTCGCCGCGGCGCGTCCCGCACGTCGCGTGCTGGACTTGGGCGCGGGATGCGGCGTGGTCGCGCTGATCTACGCCGCGCTCACTAGGCCGCGCGAAGTAGTCGCGATGGAAATTCAACCGGCGCTCGCCGCATTGATCGCGCGCAACGCGGCGCTCAACGATCTCGGCATGGTGCGCGCCGTATGCGCCGATTTGCGAAGCCGCCGGGCGCTCGACGCGGCGGCGGGCGGCTTCGACCTGGTGGTCGCCAACCCGCCCTTTCGCGCCCGTTTGAGCGGGCGTGAAAGTCCGCTCCCAGGCCGTCGTCTCGCCCGCGGCGAGACGACGGCCCGGCTCGAGGACTTCGCGGCCGCCGCGGCGCGCCATGCGCGCTACGGCGGCCGTGCGGCCTTCGTCTTCGCGGCGGCGCGCAGCGCCGAGCTTATCTCGGCGCTGCGCGCCCGCCGCCTGGAGCCTAAGCGCATCCGCTTCGTCCACCCTTACGCCGCCGCCAGTGCCTCGACCGTGCTGGTCGAGGCGCGCGAAAGGCGGCGGGGTCGAAGTCGACGTCGAACCGCCGCTAATTTTGTTCGTAAAACCGGGGGTTTATACGGACGAAGGGAACGCGCTGCTACGTGGGTTGTAGGCGGTGAATCTTTCAGATGCCTTATTATTTTTCGGAGGGCCAGTCCTTGGGGGCCGTTCCGCTCGGGGACCAGGCGCCCAGACACCGTCCAGCATATCGGCCCGGTCTTTTCGTTTGGAACACGTGAAAGAGTAGAAGCTAAGGTGGGAAATGGCTCGCGCAGGAAGATTACGAACTCGCAGATCGATACCGATATGAAGCCAAATAATGAATGCCCACTGACACGCGATCCACATCGTGCGAGGCGTGCTCGCGATAGCCTGTGCCATCGTCCTCCTAATCTCTTTCCGCTCTGCATACGCTACCGAGATCCCATGCGACGATCTCGGAACTGCAAATGCCGACGAACTGCTGGCCACGGTCGATCCAAAGTCGATTCAAAATGGTGGCGGTGCCAAAGTTGGAGAATACGATTGTGACGTTTACCCCGGACAAAAGGTCTGCGATTGGAAGACAACCCTTGAAGACGACCGAATGTTAGACGACGATCATCGTCTCATATATGTAGACTCCTCTCATCAGACCGGAAGCGGATTTTGGCTAGATCTGTTGGTGTTTGGATGCGTGTCGGGACAGGTGAAGACGGTTTTCCAGGGTCAAATTGGTCCCGACACCCCTCAAGAAGAGGTCTTTGATTCGGCACCGCCGGAGCTGCAATCGGCGCTCAGGGAATATATGAAGCAGCTTCACGCCAACCCGGTCGATTGCGAACAGGTGATGACGGAACTCCAAGGAGGCAAAAACATCGCCGAGATCACCAAGGACTTGAAGATTCCCATAGGCCCCATCAACCGGTGCCGCGAGGCCGCCGCCAAGGGGCTTATACCTCATCGAGGCGCCGAACTCCCTTCTATGGGGACCATGACTAGCCCGCCGGCAAAATGATGTGTCCCCGGCCAGCGAAGCGGGCGACCTTCTTCTGGATTCAAACGCCCAGCCAGTCGATAGGGCTGAACGGCCCGTCACCATAGCCCAGAATTCGTCAAGGCTTCGTCCCGATCCTCACGCCCGCAGCACGTGAGCGAATAGAAACGCAGGTGCGCCAGATGGGAGGGCCCACGTGATCTCCGATACGCAGTCGGCGCACCAGAAGCCAAACATCGAATCGCGGGCGGCGGAGCGCCTTTTGGGTCCGGGGCGGGGAAGCGCGCGCGTCGCGCGCGCTTCCCCGCCCACCGCCACGACGGTTAGCATCCACCTTCCGCGAGGACATCATTCCCGCGCACCAAGGGAGGCTTCGATGGCGTCGCAGAAAACCGTCGGCGTGCTGCTTTTCGAGGGCTTCGAATTGCTCGACGTCTTCGGCCCGCTGGAAGCTTGGGGGATGCACGCCGAGATCGCCGGCGCATGCACCATCGTCATGGCCGCCGAAAGGGCCGGCGCGATCAAAAGCGCGCAGGGACCGCGTGCGATAGCCGACTACGCGCTCGCCGAATGTCCGCGAATCGACGTCATGCTGGTGCCGGGCGGTATCGGCACGCGGCGCGAGGTCCAAACCGCTCTCCTGCTGGATTGGTTGAGGCAGCGCGCGGCGCAAGCGGAGATCGTGAGCTCCGTATGCACCGGCGCGGCGCTGCTGGCGCTCGCCGGATTGCTCGACGGACGCCGCGCGACCTCCAACAAGCTCTCGTTCAAATGGGTGACCGAACAGGGCCCGGCTGTCGAGTGGATAAGGCAAGCGCGATGGGTCGAGGACGGCAAGTTCGTAACTTCGTCGGGCGTCTCGGCCGGAATCGATATGACGCTCGCGCTGATCGCGAGGCTCGCAAGCGCCGAAAGGGCCGAGCAGATCGCGAACGCCGTCCATCGGCCGCATCGACGGAGGCATGGATCATTTCTCCACAAGGATCGTGGAGAATTAAACATTTCGCGCGACCTTACACCGAGCGCATCCGCGAGCACCTATAGACCGCTCCGGCCCTCCGCCCGTTTGCGGGATCGGGACGGCGGAACGTCCGCGCAGGCGTAAGCCGGTGTTGCGCCGCTCGGGGCAAGATGGTCATCAAGGGCGGATCTGCTGGTTTCCTTGGGAAAAAGAGGCCTTGATGAAAATGCCGAATTTCATCCGGTCCTCCTATCGTTCGCTTGCTATCGTTCGATTGGCGCTCCCTTGGCGCCCGCCCGCGGGCAGCCCCAAGGGCTTCCACGCCACCTTACGACGCTGCCTATCGCCGAGGACATAGCCGAAACGGGGAACGCGCGGATGCGTCTGATCAGTTTGAGGGATCTGCGGGGGAAAGGCGGGGAATAAATTGAGCGCGGGCGGGGAAAATCGAATAAAAGTGCCGCATGGGCGTCGGATTTTTATCCCGCTTGCTCAAGGCGCAGGCAAATAGGAAGATCGAGGTGTCGGGGCGTGTTTGGAATGTAGGGACCTTGGCGATCCGAACCTGAAGTTTGGCCGGGGAAATTTGCTTTTGAGGACAGTCGCAATGCTGAGCTTAAGGGGCCGCGCGGTCTGCGGTCGGGCGGCGACAGCAATAGCGGTGGTGGCGATGCTCGCGGCGTGCCTGCTCATCGCGGCCGGACCGGCGGCGGCGCAACAGCACGGGTACGTTCCGCCGCCTCGTCCGCTGAACAACGGCCAGGGTGGCTCGGTACTCGAATTGCCGACGACGCCGGGCAGCCAGCAGGGCGGCAACGACGCGCTGACGATGCCGCGGCTCGCCCCGCAGCCGGGCCAGGAGTTGGAACTGCCCTCGCGCGCGCTGCGCAACCAGTCAGGCTATGAGCAGGTGACGGTCACGGTGACCGACCAGAACGGCCGCTACATAACCGGGCTGCAAAAGGGCGACTTCCGCATCTACGTCGACGGCATGCAACGTCCGCTCGAGTTCCTGCGTCAGGACCTCAATACCCCCGTGTCGGTCGGAATTCTGGCCGATACCTCGGGCAGCATGGAGCCCAAGCTCCAGCAGCTGCGCGCCGCGATTTCGCAATTCATCAGCAACCTCAACGGGCAGGACGACGTGTTCCTGTTCGCGTTTTCCAACCGCCCGTTCCTGCTCCAGCCCTTTACCACCAACCATTTCCTGGTCAGGAGCCGGCTCGCGCTGCTGCACGCTTACGGCCAGACCGCGCTATTCGACACCATCATGGACGGCCTGATCATGGTGAGACATGGGCGCTACGACAAAAAGGCGCTGCTGGTGGTGACCGACGGGATGGATAATGCGAGCCAGGCGACGCTGCAGCAGGTGGTTGCGCAGGCGCGGCGGATGGGCGTGTTGATCTATTCGATCGGAATCGGCGATCCGAACTCGGGCGGGGTGGGAATCGCGATCGGGCCGTTTCATGTTCGGCGGCGACATGGACCGCGTCGATACGCAGACGCTGACCGAGCTGTCCACCGAGAGCGGCGCGCGCACCTTCGTGGTGCGCGAGGTCGGCGACGGCGAGGCGCTGCGCCAGGACTGCGCGGCGATAAGCGACGAATTGCGCGAGCAGTACACTGCCGGCTTCGTGGCGCCTGACCCCTCGCGTCCCGGCTATCGCAGCCTGCGCGTCGACGTGCCGAGCCGCCCCGAGCTTGCGGTGCGCGTGCGCAAGGGCGTGACGGTGGGCGGCGGCAGGGCACCGAGTACGCAGGGCCTGACGGCGGCCCATAGCGGACGCCGAGGCCGGCGAAAACTCGGAGGATGATTCCTATGGGGTTCTGAGACGTTCGGCTATGACTGGCCCGAACTGCTCGAAGTGTCTGATGTTCCAAGTATAGATCGTGTCGGCCTTGGCCTTGAGCGCGCAGTGTGCAAGCAGCGCATCATAGATCGTGCCTCCTACTATTCCGGTGGTGGCGGCTTTTTTAATGGCGGCGTAATATTCGCGTTCGTCGAGGGCGACCACCATCAGCCGCTCGCGAATGTCTTCAAGGAAGAGCAGGGCCTGTTCGCCGCTTAGACGATGCCTTCCGGGCAGCCTGGTCAAGGTGGAGTAAACCTCGGCCAAACTATGAGCAGCGCAGCAACTCTGGCGATGCCCGGCTTCAACAAAAATTTTCAGGCTCGCTGAGTGATGTTCGTGGTCCTCCATGAATGCCGGGATGAGGACCGAGGTGTCGAAGAACGCTTTCAACGACCGCGCGCGAGATTCGCTTCGTCGCGCTCGCGCCTTACGCGATCGATTGTTTCTTGAACCGTGGAGGCCGATAGTGGCTCGCCAGAGCGAAAAACCCAGACCCCGTGTTTTTTGCGAAGCTGCGCGTTTCCCCGCAGTGGCCGCAGCGTAATACGGTCTTCTGAGGCCTCAAGGTCAAGTTCATCGCCTGCGACAAGCTGGAGTTTCTGACGAACCGGCTTGGGCAATACGATTCGCCCCGCTTTGTCGAGAGTAAGTCTGGCTCCCATGCTTTTAATTTTGCCATTCTATTTTGGGATTTGCCATAGTCCAGTGACATTTCTCGTGAATTGTAGTGCAGACAGTGGGCGGCGGCGCTACTTTGGAGCAGGTGCCGCCGTCCACCGTCTGTGGGCGTGCCGGGCCCCTGTGGGCGTGCCGGGCCCCTATGGCGCAATCACCCAGGGCAGGTCGAGCACCGGCGTCGCGATGCCGGCCTGCGAAAGCATGTCGTGGACCTGGCCGCGATGATGCGTCTCGTGGTTGAAGAGATGCGCCAGCAGCATCGGCGTCGGATTGCGATATGACTTGCCGTCGTTGGTGACGTAGGCGAGTTCGCGGTCGAGGAATTGGTCGCTGAGGCCGGCGGCGAAGCGCTCGATACGGTCGTCCTCGCGCACACGCGCCGCGCGCAACTCCTCGAAATCGTCGTAAAGGATCGTGTCGAGAGGCGCGGAGGACGCGACGCCGCCCTCGAACCGGTTCATCCAGTTGCGGTCGCCGACCATGACGTGGTTGAGCGTCGCGTGGATGCTTTTGAAAAATGCCTGCCGATTCTTTTTGCGCTCGGCGTCGGAGAGCCGGGCGCAACAGTCGTACAACCGCTCATTGGCGAGCCGGTTGTAGCGCGCCATCATCCGGAAATGCGCGATCAGCGGGTTCATCGCGAGGCGCGCGCTAGTCGTCTTCCGTTTCCGCGGGCGATTCCGCCGACGGCTTAGCCGGAAAGGGCGCGACGAAAGTGCGTTCGATGTCAGGGATGATATTGAGGAACTTGACCTCGGCGAACTCGCCCGCGACCTGGACCGCCGAGAGCGCCGCGTTGTCGACCCGGATGCGCCGGAAGTGCCGCAACTCCATCGCGAGGAAGTGGCATAGCACGGTGCGGATGATATCGCCGTGGGACACGAACAGGACGCGCTGTCCGTCGGCTTCGCCGAGCGTGCGCATCACCGCCGCGACGCCGCGCGCCTGGACCTCGCCGATACATTCGCCGCCGGGCGTCGAGCTCAGAATTGGCTCATCACGATAGAGGAGATAATCCTCGTCGACGATCAGGTCCTCGTAGGTCATCCCCTCCCAGCGTCCGTATTCGACTTCCGCGATTTGCGGGTCTTCGCGAATCGGCACCCCGCCGCCGAGGCCGGCCGCGATTATCTCGGCCGACTGGCGCGCGCGCACCAGCGGACTGGTCACGATAAGGTCGGGCTTGAGCGCGCGCACGAAGTCAACCATCGAGGCGACCTGCGCGCGGCCGTGGCTGTCGAGTTCGACCGGGTTGCGGCCCATCACGCGGCCCTCGCGGTTCCATGGCGTCTCGCCATGGCGCATCAGGAGCGCGACGCCGCGCACGCCGCCGGGTTGTTTGAGTTTTTCCGCCACGTAAAACGGCCCGAGTGCCATACTTCCCCGCCCGCGCTGCGCTAAAACGTTTGGCGGGCGCCGGAAAAACGGCACCCGCCAACATTTAACCCGAAGTGCGCTAAGGAAACGAGGGGCGGAGATCCGAACTATCCCCGATCTCAGCGCCCGGCGGCCGGGGCCGCTTCGGCATGTCCGTTGGCCGCCGCGCCCGCGCTCGGCGCTGCTGCGAGGCCGCAGAACGCCTCGTAGTCGATGAGCCCGGTCTGCGTCGGATGGTCGCTGCAGACGGGGCATTTCGGATCGCGCTTGATCTTGAGCACGCGCACGTAATCCTTCGACAGCGTGTCGAAGTAGACCATCCGGCCGATCAGCGGCTCGCCCGCGCCCAGGATTAGTTTGATTGCCTCGAGCGCCTCGATCGAGCCGATTATTCCCGGCAGCGCGCCCAGCACGCCCGCCTCGGCGCACGACGGCGCCATGTCCGGCGGCGCCGGCTCCGGGTAGAGGCATCGGTAGCATGGGCCACCCTTGGCCGGATAGAAAACCGTCGCGTTGCCCTCGAAGCGGAAGATTGCGCCGTCGACCAGCGGCTTGTGCGCCAACACGCAGGCGTCGTTGATCAGGTAGCGCGTGGGGAAGTTGTCGCCGCAGTTAACGATGACGTCGTAGTCCTTGATGATGTCCATCACGTTGTCCGAGGTGAGCCGGACCTCGTGACGGTTGACCTTGATGCCGGGGTTGATCGCTTTGATCGACTTCTCCGCCGATTCGGTCTTGAGCATCCCAACCCGGTCGGTCGTATGAATTATCTGGCGCTGCAGGTTGGAGAGATCGACCACGTCGAAATCGACCAGTCCGAGCGTGCCCACGCCGGCCGCAGCCAGGTAGAGCGACGACGACGAGCCCAGCGCACCTGCTCCGAGCAGCAGCACCTTGGCGTCGAGCAGCTTGGCCTGCCCCTTCTCGCCGACCTCCGGAATGACGAAGTGGCGCGAGTAGCGGGTCAGCTCGTCGGGGGTGAACTGGCGGTCGGCGACCCACGGCAGGCCGCGGTCCTTCCAGGCGTTGAAGCCGCCGGTCAGGTTGTAGACGTTCTCGTAGCCCAACTCGCGCAGCGACCGGGCCGCGAGCAGCGAGCGCGTGCCCGAGGCGCATTGTAGGATGACAGGCGTCTTATGGTCGGGCACTTTCTCCTCGACCCGCAATTCCAGGAAGCCGCGCGGGATTCCGACCGCCTGCGGAATATGCCCCTGGCGCCATTCGTCGCCCTCGCGGACGTCGAGCAGCACCGTGCCCGGCTTTTCCAGCATCCGGCGCGCCTCGTCGATATCGATCGACTTAATCTGGGAGCGCGCCTCGTCGAGAATATTCTTTGAAGTCTTGGCCATAATTTTGGACCATATCCGGCTGCGTAATTCAGCCCTTAGATTACATCATTTGTCATCTATTGCACTACAGCTAAAGATAGCCACCTTTTGGGCCTTGTCGATACCTCCGGACCCCCTCAGCCGCCCAGCATCCGATGCGATTCGAGTATGGAGCGAACGAAATCGAGCACGCGCTGGGCATGGCCGCGCGGAGTGACCTCGTGAAACGCCCGTGCGACGCGCTGGTCCGCATTCAGCACGAAGGTCGAACGCGCCGCGACTCCTCCGCGCAGTACGCCAAAGGCGCTCGCCAGTTCGCCCTCAGGGTCCGAGAGCAGGGCGAACGGAAAGGCATGCTTTTCGGCGAATGCGCGATGGGATTCGACCGAATCGACGCTGACCCCGACGACTGTGCACTTGAGCCCCGCGAAGGCCTCGTCGAGGTCGCGAAATTCCTTGCCCTCGACCGTGCATCCCGGCGTGTCGTCGGCCGGGTAGAAGTAGACCACGAGCGCGTGTCCGCGAAATTCCGCCAGCCGGCGCTCATTGCCATGCTGATCGCGAAGCGCGATCTGCGCCGCCGCGCCCAGGTCGTCGCCCGCGCGCAATCCCTCAGTGGACGGCATGAGTCTCGGCCTCGCCCAGCGCGCGGCGCGCGGCGAATTTGATCGCGGCGTTGTCGATATTCACCGAGCACAACGATCCGCACATGCTGCAGACGTTGGAGCCTGCGGCCTCGCTCTCTTCCTTGTAGCGGCGCGCCTTGTCCGGGTCCATCGCCATCGCGTACATGCCCTCCCAGTTAAGCGCCTTGCGATAGCGCGACATCTGGTCGTTCCAGACTTTGGCCGCGCGCACGCCCTTGACCAGGTCGCCCGAGTGCGCGGCGATTCGGGTCGCGATCACGCCCTCGCGCACGTCGTCGATATCGGGCAGGCGCAGATGCTCGGCCGGAGTGACGTAGCACAGGAAATCGGTGCCGGCGGCGGAGGCGATTGCGCCGCCGATCGCGCCGGTGATGTGGTCGTAGCCGGGGGCGACGTCGCAGGTCAGCGGGCCGAGCACGTAGAACGGTGCGCCGCCGCAGATGCGCTTTTCGAGCTGCACGTTAGCCTCGATCTGGTCGAGCGGCACGTGGCCCGGCCCCTCGATCATCACCTGCACGCCGGCGTTGCGCGCGCGCTCGGTCAATTCGCCCAGCACCAGCAACTCGGCTATCTGGCCGCGATCGGTGGCGTCGCCGGTGGCGCCCGGGCGCAACCCGTCGCCGAGCGAAATCGTTACGTCATGCTCGCGCAGGATCGCGCAGACCTCGTCGAAATGCTCGTAGAGCGGGTTCTCGCGCCCCGTACGCTCCATCCAGGCCGCGAGCAGCGCGCCGCCGCGCGACACGATACCTTCGATCCGCTGATGCTGGCGCAGGCGCGCGACGCTCTCGCGCGTCACCCCGCAATGCAGTGTCATGTAGTCGACGCCCTGGCGTGCCTGGCGCTCGATCACTTCGAGAAAAAACTCGCGCTCCAGCTCCATGATCGAATGATCGGAGGCGACCTGGTAAATCGGCACCGTGCCCAGGATGACGGTGCATCGCGAGAGCAGCTCGGCGCGAATCTTGTCGAGGTCGGTGCCGGTCGAGAGATCCATCACCGAATCCGCGCCAAAGCGCACCGCGGTGTAAAGCTTCTCGACCTCTTCGTCGAGCAGTTGGTGGAAGTTCGAGGCGCCGATATTGGCATTGACCTTGGTGCGCAGCCGTTTGCCGATTCCGATCGCGCGGAAGTCGTGATGGATGTTGTGCGGAATGACCGCCTCGCCGCTGGCGACGAGTCCGCGGATTTCCTCGGGGGCGAGGCCCTCGTCCTCGGCGACCTCGATCATCTGCGGGGTGACGATCCCTTTGCGCGCGGCTTCAATCTGGGTCATGTCGAGCATACCTCTGCTGAAACATTCAAGACCACTTATACTCCATGCGGATGCCATTCGTCACGGTCAGCGAAACGGCTTAAGACAAATCGGCTAAAGGATAGAACGAAGTCAAGTCGCGGCGGTGCGATCGCTCGGCGAGCAGCCCGCAACCTCGAACACTCACTATAGGTGGGGCTCGGAATCGCGGTCAAGTTGATCGAGAGAGGAACTCCGTCTCTTCGGGAGTCGGGACGCGGCCCAGTACGCGGACGATGAGAGACGCGGAGCTGAGCCGTTATGGCACCGCTCCGCGCTCGCGCCGGGTACTTCCGTCTCTATGGTGCAGGTCGCACGACCGTATTGCCGTCCATCGTGACCGCGCCAGCAACGTCGGCAGCTCCCGCCAGCGCCCTACCGTTCAGTACCGTGCCGCTCACCAGCGTGATTGACGTTGCGAATTCATGCACCGACACGACAGGGAACTGAAGGGTAGATATCAAGTGGAATATCCACTGTATATCGATATGAGCACCCCAGCGCAGAGACGAGTACGCCGACTTAGTAAAGAAACGAGAAATATAGAAAAATGGACCGTGGCGACTCGAGCAAACGCGCGCCTGGCCGCTTCAGCGGCAATATATTGCCGCTCCCCGGCGGGTCGTGTCTCGTCGCTCGTCAGTCGACATCATCTTCGCTGAGCAACTCCGTCTTATAGAAACCTCATATGTCGGGTACGTAACGTGCTCGGACGTTATGGCAGGCATGCGAGAGGTGCGCGCACGATCTGTCGGCGCGCTCATCCGGGCGGAGCGTTCGCATCAATAGTCAGTGCGGGCCAGCGGCGGTGACAGAAGAGATGCTATCGCACCGTGAAGTAGCCAACCTCCAGCACGCGATGACAAAGACAGGAATTGCCACGCCGCGAATTGGGATGCCGAGCACGCCGATGCGCAACTGCCAACTTGGGAAGACGTGGCTCATCGCGCTACTGGTGGTAAGCTTTGTGGGCTCGATGGCAGGATGCGACAATACGGGCAGAGCGCTTCCTCCACCACGCCCAACCGCCTCCGCCACCCCTCCGACCGCCGCACCGACCGCTACACCAACAGCCAGCCCGACGCCAAC
>CAWFGH010000017.1:0-27802 GCA_963815255.1 uncultured delta proteobacterium
GGTGCAGTGGTAGGCGAAGTTCTTCGCCCCGAAGCACCAGATGATGTCGTTATCCAACTGCGGCCGGTAAATCGGCACCTGTCCCTTGTTGTTGTCGCAGAAGCAGCGGTTGCAGACGTCCTTACCGCAGCAGTCGCGGTACGCGATGATGTATTCCTTGCCGTCGGTCGGATGCTGGCACGTCCCCACCCACGAGGTCGGCGACGCCACCGTTCCCGGCGGGCACGAGGTCAGCGCGCCGCCGCAGCAACTGCACAGGTAGCCGTCGAAGCCGCAGTAGCGCCAGTAATCGCAACTCGTGAGGTCGCCGCCCTCGGCCTCCGCCGCGGCCCCGCTCTCATCGCTCATCTGCGCCTGCGCCTGCTCGACCACGCGGTTGATCGGCAGCAGCGGGATCATCATCCCGCCCACCAGCGCCTTGCCGAGATAGCCCAGAAAGCCGCGCCGCGAGGTCCGCTGCGCCACCGTGCGTGAAAGACGTTCCACCAGTGCGTCCATTCGCCGTCTCCTGTTTCGCGCGTCGCGCCCGGAATCCCGAAGGCCGTTCCCGGCGCGCACTCTGTCCTGCCAATAGCATCGCCCGCCCCGCGACGCCAGTTTCTCGACCCGCGGCCTCGCAGGCCGCACGCTCAACTACCTGGGGCCACTACATCCCGAACAAGGTGTATGGATGCTGGCTGACTTCGTTGATGGTGCCCAGGTACCTGCCTTTGAGCGCCGAGAAGATCTGCATCTTTGAGTCGCTCGTCACCAGCGCGAACAGCAGCGGATTGTCATCCGGGCTCACCAGAATCGCGTTGGACTGCAACGGCATCGGAATCCTGGCCACGCGCTTGTGCTCGTTTACGTCGTAGGCCCAAACTTCCGGGCCGGCTGATTTTTGCGTCCACTCGCCGCCCTGATGCATCAGCACGAAAATCAGATGCCCCGGCGCGTAGCCCGCCACCGGCTGCCATCCGCCCGGCCGCCATCCGTCCGTCTTCTCCTTGTCGCTCAGCATCGACCACGGATCTCCCGGCTCCGCCGGACTCGAACCAAGGTCCATCGGATAGACCATGCCGTGGTAGCTGACGAAGTAGGCTTTTTTGTCGAACATCGCCGGTAGCTGAAAGACCGGGTCCTTCTCGACGTCGAAGAACGGCTTGGCCGTGCGCTTTTGCTCGGTCGCCTTGGCGCTGTCGTCGAACTTCGTCGTCAGCATCGAGCCGTCCGCGCATACCGAGGCGAACTCGCGATCCCCGAGCATCAGGATCTCCGAGCATCCGGGAGTCTGAATCTCGCCAGCCACCTTTTTGCCTTCCAGGTCGACGGCGGTAACCGACGTCGCGGGAGTCAAATTCAGCATCAGCGCGAAGCGTCCGTCCGGCGTCACGCCCATCGAGCTCGGATCGGCGAGCGCGAGCTGGCGCTTGCTGGTAATCGGGATCTCGCCGACGCGCGAGAGATGAGTGGCGTCGTAAATCGTGAGCACGTCGGTGCGATCGCCCTGGGTGCCGCGCGCATAGAAGGTTTCCGCCACGTAGAAGAACTTGTGGTCGGGCGACGGCGCGAACATCGCAGCCAACCCGCCCGAGAGATTGCCGAGCACCTGCCGTGTATCGCCGTCGATTAACACCATCGGCGTCAGCATTATCGAGCCCGACAGCGGAGCCATCGTCGCGACCCAGTGCGGCGAGTGGGCCGGCAACTGCAGCACGGTGACCGATTCATTGGGCGGCATCTGGGCGAGCGCGCTCGGCCCGCCCCGCGCCATCACGCCCATGAGGATTGCGACGATAAGGAGTCCCAACCGTTTAGTCATTTACCAATTCTCCTGCCAGCTCTCCTGAACCCTTGCATTGTGCGCGCCCTGAGCATCGCGGTCAGACCGCAGGCAGCCGTCCACGGCCAGCGCCGCCGAGGCCGCCGATAGGTCGTGAGTCTCCGCCTCGCACCTGTCAGCCGTTTCGTCGGCAGTTCCTGACGCGCTCCTGAAACGGGCGAATCGCGTCGCTGCTTTCGGCGGGACCCAAGTTCTCCCGGCCCCACAAGCTAATAGTCGGAAACGGCGCATCTTTCCAGACCCGCCTAAGCCGCTCGCCGCGGCCTCTCCTTTATGGTCCTCTCTAATCCTCACGGCCGGTCCGAAGGTTCCTCGCCGGTTTACTCGCCAGAATTTGAGCGGATGTTCCCGCGATCCGGGCTGTGTGGCCTGGTTCTTTCAACATCGCTATCTCGAGGGCGCGTACTGCCCGACCTGCGCTGCGGTATCAGCGCTAAGCAGCTAGAGCGCGAGGATCGGTGTGACGTACAAATGTGCTTGGAGGATGTTTCCATCAAATCAAAAAGATGCTCAGCGAAGACGTGATGAACCTGTTGGGCGAGATCGAAGGTTGACGAATCCTTCTTCGGCGGAACGACAGGAACAGGCACGTCGGCAAGCGCCGAGGATCCAAAACCGATACGATAAAGCCACCATCTTCGGCATGGTGAACGGAAGGGCAGCGTCATTGCCAAAGTATGCAAACGGGCGATGGACAGCTGCATCACGTGGTCAGCAAGGAAGTACCTGCAAGACTATCTCAACTCTTACGCTTTCCGCTGGAACCATCGTGACGCGGGCGAGCCGATGTTTTTTGAGATGGTGAAGCAGATTCCGATTGCTACTCAGGATGAGGGCGAATAACGGCTTCGAGAACTTTTTCGAAAACAGCGTGTGTAAAAGCGCGCGTGGTTTGGGTGTGTGTTCTTGTTTCAAATTAATTGCTCTTATCTAGTGCTGTTCTCAAGCGACGAAATATAGGGTCATCAATGGTAGACCGAATGGGCCGCGTTGGTTCTGGGAAGGTGGCGCGGTTGCTTCTGGGGCACCTTCCTTAGGAATTGTAACGACCGTGGCGGTCAAGATTCTTCGCCATCGGCGTCCGCTGAAAGGGCAACCCTTCGCGATGAAGAATCGAATTGAGATTGTTCGCCTCGTTTTTCGACCGACTTTCATACCCGAGCTTTTTCATCTCCGCCAGGAGAGCCGGAATCATCAGACCATGAATGTTTGCCTGAAGTGCTTGCTTGGCAAAAGTAACGGTCGATGCTCCGCTTTGCCTTCGCTGTGAGCGTGCTCCTTTTGTCACACTAGGCTTCTGACCGATTTCGGCTTCAAGCGTTTGAATCAGCCAATCGAGCCTATCTCGTTCTGCGCGATATTTTTGCAGCAGTTTTTCAATTTGATTCATGCTTGATCTCTATGTGCATGATTATTTTGTCTGAGGACCTTCAATAATATCGTTTATCCCGTATAGATAAACAGACGGAGACAGTGGGATTCGAACCCACGGGGTCTACTAGCTTGGACGGCGTTGACCCCTCTGGATTTTGAGTCCAGTGCAATAAACCGACTCTGCCACGTCTCCGTAGGGTGGGGGCGTTAACCAAGAGTCTCGGTGGCTTCGTTTTGGCAGACGAATCCTCGGAGCTCTCGGACACCCCCAACCCTGAAAAGCGAAAATGCTCACGACTGCATTATGCGCGCAACTCGCATTACTTTGGTTATTCCACAGGGCTGTTGCTTGATTGATTGATTCACTTGGTGTATTTTGTTTCGCCTTTGTTTCGTAGACTTCGACTCGCGCCATTGCTAAAACCCGAACTGGGCCTTCAAGGCATAGAGGGGGGGAAGAGCAATGGCGATACAAGAAGATTTCAAAGTAGGTTCAATGGTGTGGGCGCCCTGCGAGGTGCGGGTTGCCCGTTCCCTGACGATCGCATGGTCTACATCGAGAGTAAGGTGGGAGAATGTTCGGCTTCGTAATGTCTCAGAGCTCGAAGATGTAAGGACCGATCGAGTGCGCGGCGCAATTTGGCGATAAACCGGGTTCCGTCATAGTTCTTGGCATACAAGGACAATCGCCAGCGAGTAAACCTCTACAAGCCGAGCAATCATTCATCCAGCATGGTGCTGTCCAGACCCCAGCTGATGTGAACAGATCGCGGCCGGTCAGGATAATCCAGCCGAGACGCGCTCGGCGTCAGTCTCTTCCCGACGAGTCGCTTGCCCTATCGCGTGAGAGTGGCGGCGGCTCTTTCGACCTTCCAACAGTCAAAATACATCGGCTCCTTCGACCTTCGCTACTACAAAGATTTTAAGGACGAGGAACGTGGGCGCAGCAAAAACAGGACATCTGGGACCTCGACCCCAACCAGTTGTTTTCGCAAAAACGCTGGAAGTAGTGCACTTGCCAAATGATTTCATGGGGCTCGTTGAAGGGCGTAGATTCTTTCGCGCGGTCTGGAATCGAATTCCTGTCACAGCCCCCAAGATCGACCCCGATATAACAACCGAATTACGCTAGAAATCACCAACAATAGCAAGGCTACATGGAAGATCTTTGCTGGTCGAGAACGCCACTTCCTTGCTCAGTAATTCTTATGCAATGTCACCGTCGCTGGAAGAAAATGAAATTCGCGCCCGTCTGAATAAAGAATTAGCGATTGAGCAAGCTGCGGTAAAGAAAACATAATCCTGCCCGACGGACCGGCCGTCGCCCGCTCGCCGCGCATAACAGCGTCGAAGCGATAGTTCGCCACCGGTCTTTCCTGAGACCTTGCCGGGACCCTCGCCGGGAATCTCGCCGCGACCGTCGCCTGCCGCCTGCGGAGCGGATGGCGCGACGCGCAAATTCGCCAGAAACGGCCGCGGCCCGCGCATCGCAAGAAACCGCCGCTCAACGGCCCAATAGTGCAGCGCGGCTGCGCCTACCGAGCCGAGCACGAGAAGTGAAAGCACCGGAAAGTAGCGGGCGGGTTCGATATACTGCGCCGAGAAGCGAAGTTTGACCTCCAGTCCCGCCAGCAACGGCGCGTGAAACAGGTAGATGCCGTAGGAGATGCGGCCGAGATGGACCAGTGGCCGCGTCGCCAGTAGCCGCGCGATCCAGCACTGCGGCTGCAGGAAGATCGCGAGCAGAAGCGTGCTCGACGCCATCGCCATCACGGTGTAGCCGAAGGTTTCGATGCGCCAGTGATACTGCGTCACCCACCCGATCGTCACGAGCGTGGCCAGCAGCGCGAGCGACGGGAACCAGGCGGCGGACTCCAGCCGGCGCCACAGCCCCTGCAGACGCGTCTCGCGTACCAGCAGCGCGAGCGCGCATCCCACCAGGATCGCGTCGATGCGCGTATCGGTCGCGTAGTAGATCCTGAAAAAGGACGCTCGCGAGGGCGCGGCGAGATGCCCGTGGTTCATCCACAGGTACCAGCCGCTTCGATACGCCGCGACCGCCGGAATCGCGAACAACGCGATGCGCAAAACGCGCCGCAACCCCCATCGTTTCATCACCGCGGACCATGTCAGGTAGAAGTGCTCCTCCACGCACAGCGACCAGAAATGACTGACGCCCCAGGGCCAGATCGCGGTCGCCGCTATCCAGATATTGAGCGTGTAAGAGAGAAAAAGCGGCCACAGATGCGCGAGCCGGTAGGATTCGTTCCCCTGGGCGATTTCAAAGAGCTGCGAGCCCGCGAGCACCAACACGATCGTCGAGAGGTAGGCGGGCAACAGGCGCAGCGTCCGTGCGCGATAGAACCGGCCGAGATTGACCGTGCCGGTGGCCTCGGCCTCGACCGCGAGGATCCACGTGATCAGGAATCCGCTCAGGATGAAAAACATGTCGACGCCGTACCAGCCGCGGCTGCGTATCGTCTCGACCCACGGATGGCCGCTCGGCGCGGGCATATGGATGAAGAGCACGGCCGCGATGCAGATTGCGCGCAAGCCATCGAGGCTGGGTACGTAGCGATGCTCGCGTGCAATCATTGCGTCCCGATTCGTCACCTCGCGATCCGCAGTGCGTGCTTCGCCGCGGCGCGTCTGGCAGCTCGCGGGCAACTGCTCGCGTGCGCGCCCGCGTGGTTCCCCACAATCCGGCCGCGCTCGCCTGCAAATTATAAATTATCGTGACCGGCTTCCGCGAACGTCTTCGCGATGTTCCTTGGGCGATGTTCCTTGGGCGATGTTCGTTGGCGGGAGAAATTGCAGCGGGGTAACGCGAAATGTGCGGCCGAGAAGCGAAATAGGGTCGCGAGCTTTACAGCTAAGCTCGATCTCCTACCGTTTGTAGGATCTATGTATGCCTTTACAGCTTTCCGCCGATCCAGATCACATGGCCCACGACATTGACGCTGTCGGCGGCTACGACCGTGGGCTCATACGCGCCGTTATCGTTGCGGATGATCAGCTTGCCATCGGGGCGGCGCTGGATGCGTTTGATCGGCAGATCTCCGCTCGCCCGCAGCACGTACACCCCGTCGTGACGAAACCGCGGGTCCCGCAAATCGACCACCACCAGATCGCCTTCGTCGATCGTCGGCGCCATCGAATCGCTAACCGCTTCGATCATCATCAGGCTCTTCGGATCGATGCCGACACGGCGGCGCAGCCACTCGGTCTTGAACGCGAGGTAATCCACAATCTGGAGACTCTGCAGGTTTCCCCGGCCGCCCCCGGTGCGCACCGAATTACGCGGCAGATATACGAACTCGCCGGATTCTGCGGCTCGTGCTTCGCCCTTGGCCGCCTCCTGCCCCGTCGCCAGCCACTCGATTGAGACCCGCGCCGCGCGCGCCAGGTTGACCAGGCTGATCATGCTCGGCTGGCCGCGGCCGGAGACCCATTTGTAGATGGCGTTGTCCGATACGCCGACGGCGCGCGCGAGATCCGCGACCGATCCGAATTGCTGCATGATGAGGCGCAAGCGGCGGCGGAATTCTTCGTCCGCGGATGTTCCTACTGTAGTTGACATAGTTCTTCTACTGTGGGATAAGTACTCTTAGCTATGTTTGCTTGATTTATTCGCTGAACCATTTTTATGGGCTATTTTTTCCGCCACCGCAAAGCCTGCCGGCCTTAGTTTTTCAACCAATGGTTACGCCTACGGATTTTCGCCTCGCTCCACCAGTGCCCTATCGCCCGACACCAGCCGCGCGCAAGCGGCGCGCAGCGCGGCGCGTGCGCTTTGAATCTGAGACTCGGGCATCGGTTACGCAATTAGCGTGCCTCGCGTCGCTCAACAAGTGTTCAAGCCACGCGAAAAGCGCGTCAACGACTGGAGGACTATCGCCATGGAAGACCGCCCCGCTTGCATATCGATCACCGACGTCCAGCACGCCGTGGCGCGCGCGTTCTGCCTGAGCATCAGCGAGATGCTCTCGCGCAAGCGCCGCCATCGCCTGACCGGCGCGCGCCAGGTGGCGATGTATCTCAGCCGCGAGATGGCGGGTGGCGGATGGACGGGACGGCGGCGCCAGGCGGCCTCATTTCCACGTATTGGCATGGCGTTCGCGCGCGATCACACCAGCGTCATCCACGCCTGCAACGTGGTCGCGCGCCGTCGCCTGGCCGACGCCGACTTCGCCCGGCTGCTCGACCGAATCGCGCGTGAGCTGACCGCCGCGGCGCTTAAGCCGGCGCAAGCCGCTTGAGCCGTGATGCGTATGCCGCTCGAGCGGCCATTCGATGGCGCCGCATGTCATTGCGTTGGCGGACGGCGCAACGCGGCCTCCCGGCTGCCAGCTCCGAATGTAACGCCGCTGTTTCAATCTGGAACATCCGCGTCTCACTCCGAAACTTCCGTGAGAGTCCGCTGGGCGACGCGCGAGCCTGCACAGACCAACAGAGAGGACCATTTCGCACTGCAAAGGTGGCGGAGGAGGATGGCGCGGAGCCGCAGGCGAATCGAAACCGGGGGTAAATTCGATGCTGGGGTTCATCGTCGAGATCATAGGTGAAGAAGCGGCGGCCAAGCTAATCGCCAGGTTCGGAGGCACCCGCCTGTACGTACCACACACTCCGTGTCCTGACGACGCGTTGGCGCTTGCGGTCGGGACGGGCGCGGCAATGAAGCTCGCCCAGATGTTCGGTGGCGAGCGCGTGGAGCTGCCCAAGCCGCCACCGCGGCGCATGCAGATCCTGGCGCTGCGCGCCGCGGGCCGCAGCGTCGAGGAGATCGCGCGCGCACTTAACTGCACGCGCCGGCGCGTGTTCCAGGTGCTGGCCGAGGCGCGCCGCGAGGTCTGCGCCGGCGCCGGCTCGATCTGACGAAGCGCGCGCGCGCGGAATCGCGCGCGTGGCGCGCGGCCCCGACCACGGCCTCTCGCACGCATCGTCGCTTCTGAGCCCTCGCCCGCATTGTTTGCGGGAGAGGGTGTGGGTGAGGGTCCATTGTGTGCGCGATTCGCTGCGAAGCGCGCGCCTCAGACTTTTGTGCGAACGACAACATTCCGAAGCGCAGGAACGCGACGGCGCACAATCGGAAGTGCAGGTGCGCCGCAAAGGGACCCTCACACCCTCTCCCGCGCACAATCGCGGGCGAGGGCATCAAGAAAAAGAAAAGGGAACAGAGCGGTCATGCAAGTGCTCACCATCGGCCAAGCTCCGCCGCCTGCGCGTTGTCGGATTTGCGCCCATAGCTGTATCGCTTCGGCTGCCACGGTGATAAGCGTGGCAACAAAAGCTCGCCGCGGCGCGCGGCGAATTTTCCGGCTGCTCGGACAAAGCCGGCGCAACATTCCGATAGCCCGCGCTTGGTGGGAGGGCCGCATGACAAGCCGCGAACGACAAGGTTGGTGGATTGCCGGATGCCTCTTCTTCTCCCTGTTCCTGCTCTGGGGTTCGGGTTACAACACCGCGGGACTTTTTATCGCACCGCTGCTCAAGCAATTCGGCTGGGGCCGCACTCAGGTATCGATGCTGTTCGCGGTGCTCGCGGCTGGCGTCGGGGGTCAGTTCGCCGTTGGCGGGCAGGCTTTTGGAACGCGTCGAGGCCCGCATCATCATCGCGATCGGAGCGATCCTCTCCGGGGTTGGGCTGGTCCTGGCGAGCCGCGCGAATTCGTTCGGACCGATGCTGGTTGCGTACGCGATGCTCGGCCTGGGACTCGGCTTCTCGACCTTCGTGCCCACCGCGCTGGTCGTCTCGAACTGGTTCGGCGAGCGCCGCGGCGTCGCGCTGGGGATCGTGATGGGCGGGCAGTCGCTCGGCGGGATGGTGATGGCGCCGCTGGTCGGCTACGCGATCGCGAAAGGGGGATGGCGCGTCGGTGAACTGGTGCTCGCGGTGCCGATGTTCGTGATCGTCACGCCGATGGTGCTTGCGCTGGTGCGGAGCCGTCCCCCTGAAAGCTGCGGGCGAGGGCCCGGCGATCGCCGCCGGGACGGCCCGGACCAAAGACAGCCGCGATCTCTTCGCGGACGTCCCCGGCCTGGAAGTCGCGCAAGCGCTGCGCACGCGCTCGTTCTGGATGATCGTGGCGGCGCAGTTCCTGTATCCACTGGCCGGCGTGGGCGCCTTCGTGCACATGGTCGCCTATCTTTCCGGGATCGGTTACAGCGACGCGGCCGCTGCTTTGAGTCTCAGCCTGGTGCTGTTGTTCGCGACGATCGGACAGCCGCTGATGGGTGTGGTGGCGGACCGGATCGGAAGCCGCAGCGCGCTCGCGCTGGCCTTCGGACTGCTCGCGTTCAGCCTGGTGATGTTGCTGGCGGCGAGCCAAATCGTGGCCCTGGGGCTGTTCGTCCTGGTCTTTGGGCTAATCGTCGCCGGGCCGATAGTGTTGTCGCCGCTGGTGGTGGCCGAATCGCTCGGCGTCAAGCGCTACGGCTCGCTGATGGGACTGGTGGGATTTCCTTTCACGCTGGGTCTCGCGATCGGCCCGCTGGCGGCGGGCGCGGTCTACGATCTCACCGCGAGCTATGCGCGCGCGTTCGAACTGTGCGCGGTGATTGCGATCGTGGGCGTGGCCGCTTCGCTCCTCTGCGTGCCGGCGGAATGGGAAAGGATTCCGGCGGCCGAAATTGCCGAAGCTCCCGAGGCCGCTGCCCCAGGGGCCGCCGCGCCCCAGCACTAGTTTTATCGACACTCGCGACGCGCCTCGGATGTCGCGGCCGTCCGCTTCGTTCGGGTCGCGTAATTGACACAATCAGGTACTCGGCAGGATGATGCCGACGACAGGTGAGGGTGGAACGCAAGCTCACCGCTATCCTCTGCGCCGACGTCTATGGCTACAGCCGCCTCATGGGGGGAGATGAGGAGGCGACACTTGTCACCCTGACCGCTCACCGCAAGATCATCGACAGCTTAATCGAGCAGCATCACGGCCGCTTCGTAAACTCGGCCGGCGATAGCGTTCTTGCCGAGTTCGCCAGTGTGGTCGAGGCGGTGAACTGCGCAGTCGATATTCAGATCGCGCTCAAGACTGAGAATGCGAAGCTGCCGCCGGAGCGCCGGATGGAGTTTCGCATCGGCGTCAACCTCGGCGACGTAATGGTCGAGGGCGATCAGATCTATGGTGATGGGATCAACGTCGCGGCGCGGCTTGAGAGTCTCGCCGACCCGGGCGGCATTTGTATCTCGGGCACCGTCCACGAACACGTCGACAAAAAGCTGGCGCTGAATTATCAGGACCTCGGCGCACAGCGGGTCAAGAACATCGCCGAGCCGGTGCGGGTATTCCGGGTGCTGCCGGGGGCAGGCGCGGCAAGGACGAGGAAGCCGCAAGCAGTTCAGAGAAAATACGTGCGGCGGGGCGCTTTCTCTTTGGGAGGGCTGGCGATTATCGCCGCGGCAGTCCTGCTCGTACAGCATATCTCGCTCAAGCCGCCGCGAACCTCCGCCTCGATTCCGCCTGCGCAGAGTCTGGCTCTCGCCTTGCCCGACAAGCCTTCGATCGCCGTGCTCCCGTTCGCCAACCTGAGCGGCGATCCGCAGCAGGAATATTTCAGCGACGGTATCACCGACGACCTTGTCACGGATCTCTCGCGAGTCCCGGGCTTGTTCGTGATCGACCGCGGTTCCACCTTCGCGTATAAGGGCAAGCCGGCAAAGGTGCAGGAGATAGGCCGGGAACTAGGAGTGAAATACGTATTGGAGGGCAGCGCACGCAAAACAGCTGACCGGGTGCGTATTAATGTTCAGTTGGTAGACGCAAGCACGGGCAACCAGGTCTGGACTCAGCGCTACGATAGGCAGTTGCACGATATCTTTGCGCTGCAGGACGAAATAGTCCAAAGCCTCGTCGCGACCCTCCACCTTCAACTCACGGTCCTGCAGCGAGGATGGTTCTTACCGCAGCGCACGAAAAATCTGGAAGCATACGACTATTTTTTGCGCGGGTTCGAGAGTCTTTTGAGCCCAACGCCGGACGGCTTAGCCAAAGGTCGAAAGATGTTCGAGAAGTCGGTGGAGCTAGACCCTGGTTATGCGGACGCCTATGGAGCATTGGCCGTTTCGTATTTTCTCGGCTCCATCTGGCAGTTTGATACGGATCCGGGCGTGCTGGATCGTGCCGCCGAATCGGTCGATAAGGCTATCGCGCTGGATGACTCCGAGGCGGACGCGTACGCGGTGCGTGGGTGGATCGAGGGGATCAAAGGCCAACACGACCGAGCCGTTGCCGACGGCAAGCGCGCGGTCTCGCTGGACCCCAACAGCGCTTACGGTTGGCTTGCGCTGGCGGACATCAACGACGCCGAGTGCGTGTTCCCAGCCGGCATAATGCCGCCAGATTGGGGAGCGAGCAAACCGGAGGAAGTGCTCGCGTATGCCCAGAAGGCGATCCGTCTCGATCCCCGTCATCCGGAGAAATACTCCATGCCGGAAGGTGTTGCTTACAATGGAATGGGGCGGTACGCGGAAGCGGTCGAGGCCTTGAAAAGAAGCGATCAGAATAATCCCTGGGTCCACGTGAACCTGGTCTATGCAGATTCCGAACTGGGGCGGGAGCAGGACGCGCGAGCCGAGGCAGCGGAAGTTCTGCGCATCAGTCCCGGGTTCTCGCTGGAAGAGGTGCAGAGGATGCCCGGAAACTGGCACGGTCCTTTAGGACAACGGTACCTTTCCGACCTGCGCAAGTCGGGGCTGAAATGAGTGGACGCTTCGTTTATCGCTCGACATGTCCCTAAGCAGATTATTGGCGGCCAAATAGCGCTCCGCCAACCGTCGCGCGGGGAAGCGACGCTGATCTTGTTCGGGCAGCGGTCGATCAGGTTCGGGCAGAGATGTAAGGTCGGCGGCGTTCAACTCCCTCCCCCTCAAGTTTTGGGGGAGGGTGGGGGTGGGGGTCTATAGGTGGTTCTGAATCTCCGTGAGAACCACCTCTGTCTCCATCAGGGCTTCGTGATCCGAAAAACGCAACACGTGAAAACCTTGCTCGCCGAGCCACTGCGTGCGTGCCGCGTCCTGCGCGCGCTGATCTTCATGTTGCCCGCCGTCCAACTCGACGATCAGCATGCGTTCGACGCAACAGAAGTCGACGATGTAAGGACCGATCGGATGCTGGCGTCGAAACTGCACACCTAGTTGATGCCCCCGCAGATGCATCCAGAGCCGGCGCTCGGCGTCAGTTTCTTCTCGGCGCAGTCGGCGTGCCCTATCGCGTGAGAGAGGCGGCGCGCTCATGCATGAAGATTAGGACGAGGAAGCGCCGCAGCAAACAGGCATCCGGCGCTTCCTCGCTCGACCCCCACCCCCAACCCTCCCCCAAGACACGGGGGAGGGAGTACCAAGACATCGGAAGCGAGTCGGACGCCGCTAATTCTCACCAGAAGCTCGTGAAACACGATCCCTTAATACCAAACTCACGCCTGCGGAAATTCTGCTCTTTAGTCAGCCTTCGCACGTCTAGGGGTGAAATATTTCACCCTTATGCGAATCGCGCGGGCCTGCGAGAATCCGCCCGCGATGGAAGCTCACGACAGCACCCAAACGCAAAACTATCCGCCGGCCTGCGAGCGCGCGATCGCCCCGGCTACTCAGCGATGCGGGTGGCGCAAGATTCTTCGCCTCGCGCCGCTGAAAGCAACTCCCTCCCCCTCAAGTTTTGGCGATTATGACGGACTTGACGGATAAAGCTGGGGTATGGTACACCCATTTCGAGGTATTCGAGAATGGGCAACCCGACCTTTCCCACTTTCCAACTGCCTGCTGTTCAGGGTGCGCTACCGTCCGGCAAGGTGGCTGCTGCCGACGTAGAAGCATTTCTCAGGCCGCTGTGCGCAACCTTTCCGCCGGTTTGCACTACTTGCGGCAATCAACGCTGGAATGTGTTGACGGATATAGTGAAGATGCCGTTCTGGTTAGAGACGGATCAGCACTACACATATCCGGCAATTGCCCTAGCCTGCACCCGTTGCGGATTTTTGATGTTCTTCAATGCCGTTCAAATGGGATTTGTCCCAGCCGCACAGGCTACATAGATGAGCAGCAGCGACCTTACGACCAAGCCTTTCGACGTTCCTGCCGTTGTTCAATCGCCACCATTGGCGCTGGCGACGTACCGGCCTGAAGCATTCCGGGGACTTCCCGTGCGATATAACGAATGGGACAAATTGAAGCGTTTAATCCGTCGCTTGGGCGTGGCGGACAATAACTGGTGGAAAGAAGCAGCAGTTTTGTTTTTAGGTACAGGTCTTGGGTTGAGTTTATCCGTTGCCATTCCGGAATTAAGCGGGACCACTCCTACTAATACAATGGCCACACTAATAGCTCACGGCTTTTGCATTTGTGGTTGGAGCCGTTTGCTTATTAGCTTATCGCAGCACGAATAATCGGGATTGTGGTTCGGCAGATACGATTGTGGAACTAATGGACGAAATTGAGGCGCAGTTTACTAGGCATCAATAGTGGTCATAGTTGCTTGCCGCGTTCGTTTGCGTTTAGCCGCTCGGCGCTTGGCAGCGCGGTAATGCGGGTGCGTTTTCAAGTGATAGTCAGCGCATGGACGGCAGTAAAAATGCAGGATTCTTCTGTGCATATTTGTACTTAGACATATCGTCTTCCCCTTGGGAATTGCAGATTCAATTGCACGGGTCGTCTGGACGCGTGATGCAGAAGCATCCGCCAGTTCGGACGCTTCAGCATCCTGCTTACGGCGCTCCCGAAGATGTCCGGGTTGTTACGGTTATTGTAGCGGAACTGAAACTCGGCAAGGTACAATGGCAGATACTTCTTGCTGACGTGGTGATAGGTGCCCATGACGCCACGTTTAAGCAGCGACCAAAACGACTCGATATTGTTGGTATGCACTTCGCCGCGTACGTTACTCGCCTGGCCGTGATCGACACTACTGCGTGCTTGTACTGTTCGCCAAGCAGCCGATAGCCGCGAATGTTCATCGGTTGCGATCAGATCGAACCTTGTCGCGAGACTGCGCTGGCGCACGAAGCGATCCAAGGTGGGCGTGTCGGTGCTCTCGATGATCTGGCAGACCACATTGCCTTTGCGGGAGATCGCACCGATGACCGTGGTCTTGCCGCTCATCTCGCCGCCTTTAATGTGAGTCTTCTTATCCCAATGGCGGTTCTTGTCTTTGCCGCCGATGATACGTTTCGTCCACTTCGACAATGCCCATAAGTTTTTTGAAATCAGGATCATGCATGGCCGCTCGCAAGCGCATGGCACATATACCAAGCCGTGCGGTAGGCCCCGCTTCCGATCTGGCGCTGAATTTGAAGCGCACTGACACCCTTCTTGCTGTTGAGCATCTGCCAGAGAACTTCAAACCAAGTCTTCAGTGGCATAGTTTGTATTCTCAAAAATTGTTCCAACGAGCAGCGGAAAAACGGTAGGCATTGCCCTTGCGATGTTCCTTGTTCGAGCATTCCCAGTGGAAAGGACGAGTCTTCAGAGCGAGTAAACCGTTTCGCTCTTGCCACAGCGCGGGCACGTCACTTTGCCATCTGGCCAACGTCGTTCTTTGAGATACTGCTTACAGGCTTCATTGGTCGGAAAGGTCGCCATCAATTCTTTGAGCGTCATCATGTAAACAAAGTAGCGCAAACAGAACCATCCGTCAAGTCCGTCATAATCGCCCAAGTTTTGGGGGAGGGTGGGGGTGGGGGTCTATAGGTGGTTCTGAATCTCCGTGAGAACCACCTCTGTCTCCATCAGGGCTTCGTGATCCGAAAAACGCAACACACGAAACCCTTGCTCGCCGAGCCACTGTGTGCGCGCCTCGTCCTGCGCGCGCTGATCTTCGTGTTGCCCGCCGTCCAACTCGACGATCAGCATGCGTTCGACGCAACAGAAATCGACGATGTAAGGACCGATTGGATGTTGGCGTCGAAACTGCACACCTAGTTGATGCCCCCGCAGATGCATCCAGAGCCGGCGCTCGGCGTCAGTTTCTTCTCGGCGCAGTCGGCGTGCCCTATCGCGTGAGAGAGGCGGCGCGCTCATGCATGAAGATTAAGACGAGGAAGCGCCGCAGCAAACAGGCATCCGGCGCTTCCTCGCTCGACCCCCACCCCCAACCCTCCCCCAAGACACGGGGGAGGGAGTACCAAGACATCGGAAGCGAGGCAGACGGCCGCTAATTCTCACCAGAAGCTTGTGAAATACGATCCCCTAATACCAAACTCACGCCTGCGGAAATTCTGCTCTTTAGTCAGCCTTCGCACGTCTAGGGGTGAAATATTTCACCCTTATGCGAATCGCGCGGGCCTGCGAGAATCCGCCCGCGATGGAAGCCCAGGACAGCACGCAAACGCAAGAACTCAAAAACTATCCGCCGGCCTTCGAGCGTGCGGTCGCCAGGTTGCTCGGCGACGAGGGCGGCTACGTTGACAATCCGGCCGACCCTGGCGGCGAGACCAAGTTCGGCATCACTAAGCGCGAGTATCCCAAAGTCGACATCGCGGCGCTGACGCGAGCCGAGGCGATCGCGATCTATTTCCGCGACTGGTGGCAGCGTTATCGCTACAGCGAATTGCCGGGGCCGATCGCGGCGAAGACCTTCGACCTGGCGGTGAATATCGGCCCCGATCATGCGGTCCGATGCGTTCAGCGCGCGCTGCGCGCGTGTGGCCGCCCGGTGACGGAAGACGGAGCGATCGGCCGTGCGACGATCGTAGCGGCGGGTGCGGCCAATCAGCTCGCGCTGATCGCGGCGCTGCGCGCCGAGGCGGCCGGCTACTATCGCACGCTGGCGGCGCTCGAGCGCGGTCGGCGTGCCGGCGGAGATCGGGAGTTCCTCAATGGATGGTTGAATCGCGCGTATGAGTGACGCGCGTCAGAGAATCGACGCATTCGAGCCATGAGCATTCGCTCACATGGGTTGGGACGAGGAAGCGCCGCGAAAAACAGCCGTCCGGCGCTTCCTCGCTCGACCCCCACCCCAACCCTCCCCCAAGACACGGGGGAGGGAGTCAGACGCGGCCGAGAGTCAGTGAAAAACGCGCCGACATCGGCGTGGCGCGAGTGTTGGTGAAAAAGGCCGTGAAGGGACCCTCACCCAACCCTCTCCCGCGCATGATCGCGGGCGAGGGCATGAAAAGAAACGCGAGGGAAAGAGCGGATCGGCGCGAGTGTTGGTGAAAAACGAGGGACGGTGAAAAAGGAATGAATATCGATCCAGGAATGGCAGCAGGCTACGTGATGGTCGCGGTGGGCGGCTTTGCGCTCGGCGCACTCGCCGGGCGCTGGATGATGACCGAGGTCACCACCGCGCTGGGCGGCGTACAGTTGCGGCTCTCCGCGCTCGAACAGAAGGTGCTCGGCCATAGCGCCACCACTTCGAGTTCGACCGCCGCGTCCAACGGCAACTCGGCGGCGGCGGTTCAACCGATTGTGCCGGCGGCGCCGACGGCGCATGGGGCCGCCGCGGCGCCTCAGCCCGCGTTCGCGCCCGCGCCGGCCGCGCCCACGGCCGTGACGGCGGCGGCGGCGCAGGCCGCCGCGCTCGAGCATCATGCGAGCGCGGTCGAGAAGCTCGCCGCCGCGGTCGACAAGCATGCGCAGGCGGTTGACGATCACGGCGCGGCCACCGTGGCCGCAGCGGTCGAGATGGGATCGCATCCGGCGCCTGCTGCCGCCGCCCCTGCGTCGCCTGCGGCGACGTTTGCGGCCCCGGTGCACGCGACGGGCGTGACGATGGGCGCCGCGGTCGCGCCGGTGGCGGCGGCGGCCGTCGCCTCCGCGCCCCAGGGCTGAGCGGGCGCGCGCGCGACGAAGGACCAAGGCGATGTTCGGCGATTCCGATGTTGGCAGCGAAGCTCTGGCAGCCGGTGGCGCTCGCGCTGCTGATCGCGGCGGCGCTGGGTTACCGCGCGCTGCTGCTGCATCAGCGCGACGCCGCGCGCGCTGCGGTCACGCATCTGAGCGCCTCGCTGGCCGACGCGGAGGCGAGCAACGCGGCGCTGCAGAGCGCGATCGCGACGCAGAACTCGGCGGTGGCGCAATTGCGCGCGGAGCTCGAACAAGGCGTGGAGGCAGCGGCGGCGCGCGAGCGCGCGGCGACGGCGGTGGGAACGGCGGCGATGCGCACGGCGGCGAGCGGCGCACGGGCGCTCGAGGGCGCGCGGATCGACGCCGGCTGTGCGGCGGCGATCCGATGGGGCAACGCGCAGGCGGCGGAGCTTGGCCGATGGTGAGCACTTGCATGACCGCTCTGTTCCCTTTCCTTTTTCTTGATGCCCTCGCCCGCGATTGTGCGCGGGAGAGGGTAGGGTGAGGGTCCCTTTGCGGCGCACCTGCATTTCCGATTGTGCGCCGTCGCGTTCCTGCGCTTCGGAATGTTGTCGTCCGCACAAAAGTCTGAGGCGCGCGCTTCGCAGCGAATCGCGCACACAATGGACCCTCACCCACACCCTCTCCCGCAAACAATGCGGGCGAGGGCTCAGAAGCGACGATGCGTGCGAGAGACCTCCGACAAACTGACGGCGATGAAGTCACGCGACTCAACTAGTAAAGCGACTCGCCGCGGCCAAGCTGCGACGAGCCCTTCTGTCCCCCTCTCCTTGTCCAAGGAGAGGGTTGGGGAGAGGTACGGTGGTCGCTTTGCGCTATCCGCTCGAAATGGCTGCGGCACAGCGGAATTCAGACTGACCCCTCCCGCCACTCCCGCTGCTCGCGGCGACCTCTCCTAGGTCAAGGAGAGGTTAGAAGATGCCGAGCGTATGGCGGCGCGGATGTTGGTGAATAAAGCGATCGCCGCGATGTTCGCCGCCGGCGCATTCGCGCTCGCCGGATGCGCCGCCGGCGCGGGGCCCGCGCCCACGGTACGTCCGCTGATGGTGCAGGTGCCGGTGCTGCACGAGACCCCGTGCCCCGTGCCGGCGCTCGCCGACCCCGCGCTGCCGCTTGCCGGAGTGGGGCCCGAATCGCCGCCGGCCGACACGATGCGCGCGTATGCGGCGGCGGTGGCGATCCTGAAAGGGGCGGTGCGCGAGCGCGACGCAGTGCTCGCAGGATGCGCGCGCGCGGATCGACCCGCGCGCGCCCAAGCGGAGAACGTCCAATGAAGTTCGTGAGTGACTGCCTGACCGGCAAGGACAACCTGACCTACGACGCGGGCCGGGTGATCGGCGTGCTGGGGGCGCTGATGTACGTCGCATTCTGGGTGGTGCAGGTGGTGGCGACCTGGCGTTTCACGCCGGGCGACGCGGATGCCTACGGGCGCGGCCTGGGGATGGTGTTGCTGGCGATGGCCGGGGCGCTCGCGCTCAAATCCCATACGGAGCCCGAGCGCAAATGATGAACTGGGACGCGCTCGGCACGATGGCGGCGGCGCTGATGGCGTTTATCGCGCTCAACGCGGGAACGTTGCGCTGGCTGTTCGAGCGGCACGAGAGCGTGCAGGCGGTGCAGATCGCCTCGCTCAAGCGCGAGGGCAGCGACTTCTCGCACGAGATCGAACGCGAAGTGATGCGGCTTAAGGCGCAGTTGCCGCTGGAGTACGTGCGGCGCGAGGACTGGATCCGTTTCTCGAGCACGCTCGACGCCAAGCTGGACGCGATGCGTGCCGAGTTGCGCGACGAGATCAACGAACTCAAGGAGCGCCTCGGCGAGCGCGTCGAGGCACTTTAGGAGGCGCGCCGCCGGAATGTGCCGGACAAATCGTGCGGGACAAATCGTGCCGGGAAAGGGGCCCGGCGGTAAAGCGCCTGCAGAGTGCGCGAGTGAAAAGGTGACGCGGATGGATGCGATGAACCTGGAGCAGAAACAGCGCGAGGAAGCCCGCTGGCGGATCCTGCGCGTGCTCGACGCCGGCCGGCCGATCGCGGTCTCGGAAACTATCGTGTGGCGCGTGCTGGCCGACATCAAGCTCACGATCACGCTCAATGCGCTGCGCCGCGAGTTGAGCTACCTGCGCGACCGCGGCCTGGTCGAAATCGAGGGCGAAGACAACGAGACCTGGTACGCGCGGCTGACCGCGAGCGGGGTCGACGTGGTCGAGTACACGGCGCCCGCGCCGGCCGGGATCGCGCGTCCGCGCAAATATTGGTGAGGGCGCGTTGATGCGCGTGGTGAAGCTCTTTTCTTTTGTCATCCCGAGCGAGTCTGCGAGTCGAGGGACCCCGGATTCTTATGCTCCGAGACTCTCACGATGCTCGGCCAGAAAGATCGGGGTCCTTCGACTCGCGCAGCGCTCGCTCAGGATGACAGAAGAAGTCAGAACCGCGTACCGATGAGAACGACAAAAGAAAGAATTCGCAGCGCGCTTTCTGAGCCCTCGCCCGCATCGTCTGCGGGAGAGGGTGTGGGTGAGGGTCCATCGTGTGCGCGATTCGCTGCGAAGCGCGCGCTTCAGAGTTTTGTGCAGCAGACAACATTGCGGAGCGCAGGAACGCGACGGCGCGCAATCAGAAATGCGGCGCGCCGCAAAGGGACCCTCACCCACAACCTCTCCCGCGCACAATCGCGGGCGGGGGCATCAAAAAGAAGGAGCGGGGAAAGAGCGGCCACGCGAGTATTGGTGAGGGGCGCGGCGAGAGGACCGGCACGAGGAAGCGCCTCGGAGGACAGACATCCGGCGCTTCCTCGCTCGACCCCCACCTCCATCCTCCCCCAAGACAATTTGGGGAGGAGGTCAGAAAAAGATCAACGAAAATCATGAGGCTGCTCAGCTCCCTCCCCAAGTTGTTTTGGGGGAGGGTTGGGGTGGGGGTCAATAGGCGGTTCTGAATCTCTGTGAGAACCGCCTTCTGGAAATAGTGGAACGGCGACGTGAAGGTCACTGAAAAAAGCGCTGCGGAGAGTATCGCGGCGCCGGGCGCGAGCAACCTTACGTACAAGGGCAAGATCAAAAGGCTGCCGCCCGATTTGCGCGCCGAGTTCGATCGCCGCCTGGTCGCGGGCGCGTTCTCGGACTATCGCGGGCTCTCGCGATGGCTCCGCGAGAATGGCTACTCCATCAATCACACGTCGCTCGCCCGCTATGGCAGAGCGCTGGACCGCAAGCTCGAAGCGCTCAAGCTCGCCACCGAGCAGGCGCGCGCGGTGGTCGAGGCCGCGGGCGCGGCCGACGACTCGATCAACGAGGGCTTGATGCGCCTGGTGCAGGGCGACCTGTTCCGGGTGCTGGTGGAACTTAAGGAGGCCGACCCGGAGAAGGTCGACGTCAACGCGCTCGCGCGCAACGTCGCTTCGATCTGCCGCTCGTCGGTGCAGATGCGGCGGGCGGCCGAGGAAATGCGCAGCGGAATCGGGCGGCGGGTGCTCGCGGCCGAGCGCAAGGTAGTCGCGGCGGCGCGCAAGGGATCGCATGGCGGATTGTCGGCCGCGGCCGAGAAGCGGATTCGCGCGGCGCTGCTCGAGATCGCGGAGATGCCGGTGATGGCGGCTGGCGACGAGGTCTCCGCGGCGGCGCGTCGGCTCGCGGGCGGCGTCGGCGAGCGATCGCGCGAGAAGACGGCGCGGTCAGCGGGCGACGCGATCGCGGCGGCCGAACCGCGCAGCGATGAGGTGGTAACGCAGGGAGAAGTCGCATCGCGGAGCGAGGAATGAGTCATCTTCGATCCTCGCATTGAATGCTCTCCGCGCATCCTTCGCTGAGTCAACTCATACCTCTGCGCACGATCGCGGGCGAGGGCATTAAAAGAAACGAGAAGGAAAAGAGTGGCGGCGCGAGTCTGTCGGCGAAAGATCGGGAGAGCCACGCGATGACTAACAACAGTACGCGAAAGCGCAAGGACGGCGGCGACGCACCTTCACGGGGGCGGCCGCAGCGCGGCCAAAGGGCCAAAATCGACGACAAGATCGACGATAAGCTTGGCGACAAGGCCGGCGAAAAAGCGATCGACAAAACTCCGCCCAGCGCGATTCACACCGTCGCGCGCGACGTGCTGCTGCCCTACCAGGTGCGCTGGATCGCCGACGACGCCGCGGTCAAGGTGGCCGAAAAGTCGCGCCGCGTCGGAATCACCTGGGCCGAGGCGGCCGACGCCGCGCTCTCGGCCGCCGCCGCGGCCGGGATGGACACCTGGTATCTCGGCTACAACCGCGACATGGCGCGCGAGTTCGTCGAGACGGCCGCCGCGTGGGCGCGCCAGTTCAACAAGGCGGCGCACGCGATCGAGGAGGTCGTGCTCGAGGATGAGCGCCGCGACCTGCTCGCGTACCGCATCCGCTTCGCCTCCGGGCACAAGATCGTCGCGCTCAGCTCGCGTCCCTCCAACCTGCGCGGCAAACAGGGGCGCGCCGTGATCGACGAGGCCGCCTTCCACGACAACCTGCCCGAACTGATGAAGGCCGCGATGGCGTTCACGATGTGGGGCGGGTTGGTGCGCGTGATCTCGACCCACAACGGCGCCGAGAACCCGTTCAACGAACTGGTCAACGACATCCGCGCCGGGCGGCGCCCGTTCTCGCTCCATCGCGTGACGCTCGACGACGCGCTCGCCGAGGGACTGTACCATCGGATCTGCCAGAAGGCCGGGCGTAGCTTCAGCGCGGCGGCCGAGCGCGAATGGCGCGAGCGCATCTTCGCCGAATACGGCGACGCGGCGAGCGAGGAACTCTTGTGCGTGCCGCGCGCGAGTGCGGGCGCGTTTTTAAGCTCGATGCTGATCGAGAGCCGGATGCGCGCGGGCGTACCGGTGCTGCGATGGGAAGTGGCGGCCGAGTTCAGCGAGCGGCCCGAGGAGTATCGGGTGGGCGCGGCGCGCGAGTGGTGCGAGCGCAATCTCGATCCGGCGCTCAAGGGGCTGGACAACCTGATGAGCTGTTTCGGCGAGGACTTCGGGCGCAACGGCGACCTGAGCGTTTTTTGGCCGCTGCAGATCGCGCCAAATCTGGTGCGGCGGACGCCGTTCGTGGTCGAACTGCGCCGGGTGCCGTTCCGCCAGCAGGAACAGATTCTGTTTTATATCGTGGACCATCTGCCGCGGCTGATCGGCGGCGCGCTGGATGCGCGCGGCAACGGACAATACCTGGCCGAGACCGCGCGCCAGCGCTACGGCGCGCGGGTCGAACAGGTGATGCTCTCGGCGCAGTGGTATCGCGAGAACATGCCGCGCTACAAGGCGGCGTTCGAGGACGGGATGGTGGAGTTGCCGCGCGACGCGGAAATTCTCGCGGACCATCGCGCACTCGAAATCGAACACGGCTACGCGCATATCTCCGATCGGCGCGATCAGAAGGGGCGTCACGGCGACGCCGCAATCGCCGGCGCGCTCGCCTACTACGCGAGCAGTATCCGCGCGCAGGAAATCTCGTACACGCCGGCGCCGCGGCGCGCGGCCGCGATCAAGTCCTTAAGCGGCGAGCGCGATCCGTTCGGGCCGCCGGAGGAGGGCGAGGCGGCGCCGCTGGCCGTGCGCGGCGGGCGAGGGCGCGCGTGGGCGTGGCTGTGAGGGCGGGACGCGCCGGCATTTTTCTGAGCCCTCGCCCGCGCACGATCGCGGGCGAGGGCAATTGAAGAAGAGCGGGAAAGAGATCAGAGAAAAGCTGGTGAAAAAGCATGAAACTCTATGATGCGTACGGGCGCGAGGTCGACACCGCATATCTGCGCGACGAGCAGGCCGCGCCCACCATGGCCGGCGTGCGCAATATCTACTCGGTGATGCATCCGTCGGTCGGGCTCACGCCCGAAAAACTGATCGCGATCCAGCGCGAGGCCGAAGCCGGCGATCCTTATCTCTATCTCGAACTGGCCGAAGAGATGGAGGAGAAGGACCTGCACTACCTGGCCGTGATCAGCACCCGCAAACAGGCGATCGCCGGTGCCGAGCTGATCGTCACGCCGGCTTCCGAAGCGGCCGAGGACCTGCGCGCAGCCGACCTGGTGCAAGACTTCGTCGGTGGTGGCGCGTTCGACCTCGAGAGCGCGCTGTACGATATCCTCGACGCGGTCGGCAAGGGTTTTTCGGCGACCGAGATCATCTGGGACACCAGCGGCCGCGAATGGATCCCCAAGCGCCTGATGTGGCGCGACCCGCGCTGGTTCATGTTCGACTGGATTTCCGGCGAGGAACTGCTGGTGCGCACGCTGCGCGATGAAGGGCCGCTGGTGCCGGCGGACGCGGCGGCGGTCTCGCCCGCGAAACCGTCGCCGGATGTGCCGCGCGCGAGCGCGTCGCATTACCGCGGCTCGCGATGGTACTCCGGGAGCGGCAACGATGCGCGAATCGGAATCCAGCCGCTCACCGCGCCGCTCGCGCCGTTCAAGTTTATCGTGCACGTCGCCAAGGCCAAGGCCGGCTTGCCGGTGCGCGGCGGACTCGCGCGCGCGGCCGGATGGGCCTACCTGTTCAAGAATTACGTGCTCAAGGACTGGGTGACGTTCGCGGAGATTTTCGGCCAGCCGCTGCGCCTGGGCAAATACAGCCCCGGCGCGACCGAGGCCGACAAGCAGGCGCTCCTGAGCGCGGTCGCGAATATCGGGACGGACGCGGCTGCGATCATCCCGGAATCGATGCTGATCGAATTCGTCGAGACGCGCGGGGCCGGCGGCGCCGAGGTCTACGAGCGCTTCTGCGAGTACCTCGACAAGCAGGTGAGCAAGGCGGTGCTCGGACAGACGCTCACCACCGAAACGCCGCGCGAGGGCGGCGGCACGCGCGCGGCGGCGCAAGTGCACGATGCGGTGCGCCGCGACATCATGGAGTCCGACGCGCGGCGCCTGGGCGCGACGCTCACGCGCGACCTGGTGCGGCCGATCGTCGATCTCAACCTCGGACCGCAGCGCCGCTATCCGCGGATCGCGCTCGGCCTTTCCGCCGACAACGACGTCAAGCTGTTCGCCGACATGGTGGCCGAGCTGGCCGACCGCGGTTTGCGGGTCGGCCAGCGCGAGGTGCTGCGGCGGCTCGGGCTGCCGGTACCGGCAGCCGACGAGCCGCTGCTGGAGCCGGCGGCGGCGGGGGGGCGCCGCGCGTAGCGCGGGCGCGCCGCCGTCGCCGCCCGGGCGGGGCAGGGCGACGACCCCCGTCGCGGCTCGCGCCCGCGCCCGAAGGGCGGGGCGCGCGAGCCGCGAGGAAAGCATGCCGCACGTGCGAGCGCCGCGCCTGAACAGGCGCGGCGCTCGCGCGTGCGGGGCGCGGAGCGCGGGGTGCGGGTGGCGGATGGCGCCGGGGGCTACGCCCCGGCGCCATCCGCCACGCCCGCGAGGGGCGGCGCTACGGCAGCGACTTTATCGGCTTGCCGTCGGGGCCATACAGCGTCAGCGACGGACTGCTGTCGTTGCTCAGCACCATCGCCGCGCGTGTCTTGCCGTCGGGATCGAGCAGCGCGAGGCCCGGCGAGCCGGCCTCGGTGATGTCCAGTCCCATCCGGGCACCCTTTTCGTCATAGAGCCTTAGCGTCGGCTCGCCGCCGATCGCGACGTCGAAGGTGGCGCGCAGATGCTGCAGGCGGTCGAGCAGCGCGAGGCCCGCGCGCCCTTCGCCAGTCACGCCGATCGCGGCCTGTGAAATTCCGGTGCTGGAATAGAATCGCGCGCGCGCCGTGCCCTTCAGGTCCACGCCGATCGAGGCGCGCACGGTCTTGCCGGTCGGCCCGTAAAACTCGAGCAGCGGCTCGCCACGCTCCATCACGAGCTCGGCCCGCTTGATGCCCGTCCGATCGACCAGAATAAACTGCTCGGCCGTGATTGCGCGCACGTGATGCGTTGCGGCCTCGGCGGTGGCCGCCGGCCATAGCCGCCCCGGCAATCCTGAGCCGGCCACTAGCGCTCCGACAACTCCGCCGGCGATCGCCATGACGAAATTACTCCAACGGTCCTTATCGATCATTTCTTTGCCCCTTTCGTGAAGCGGTTGAATCGTGCGGCCCGGATGAACGCCCGCAAAGGGGGCAACCCGGCGGCCGGCCTCATCGTATAGAATGCTTCGGGCGTTGCGCGATAGAAACGAACGTGAAGGATCCCGAGAAATCCCGAGAAACTGGTAGGTGCCCGCCGCCGCGCGTCGGGGGGCGCGCGGCGGCGGGGTTTGGGGATGTGGCGCGGCCGGGGTCAGCGAGCTACGCCACGGGGGTAAAAGGAAGGAAACTAACCGGGCGGGGACGCGAATTTGTTTGCGGATGTCATCGAGGGCCGCCGGAGGCAGTCCTGATCACTCCGCCATTCCATCGAGCGCCAGGCCGGTCCACGATCCGGCCTGCCGGGGCGCCGATACGCGCCGGCGCTGAGCGCGACGGTTTTTTGTATTGCTCGATGTCCCACCCTTCTATCGACTCTCTGCCCGCTCCCTGCGTCATCCAGGCCGCGATTTGCGGCCTGCCGTGTTGATGATGTTTCATTCCGAAACATCATGCATCTAATCTAAACATCTTTCAGCATCTATTGCAACTACTAAAGATAATTAAAAGGCTCATATTTCTGATTGTCCTTGACCAGCGTCTAATAATGATACAAATCGGAGGGTTTGCTGCCATTGGCCGAGTGTTGCATCTTAAGCGTCATATAGCATCAATTTCAGCTCGATCACGCGTAATACGCGACGCGTTAAAACTCTTTTAGGGGCCTCTCACGTTGCATCGGCTCTCTGAGGATCGTTAGAGTTTCGGGGGCTTAAGAGAAATGAAAATTCCACTCTCGATGACCGTCGTTCTGTTCGGAGGCGGGCTCCTTCTTACAGGAGCACCCTCCATCGCACGCGCCACCTTGGGCGAGCCGGCCGCGTCGGTCGCCGCCGACGCCGCGCAAATGAATGCCGCCGAGGGCGCACACACTGCGCGGCCACTGCCTGGAATGCCGGCGCAAGACGCTCCGATCTCGGGCAACTTCACCGTCGAGCGGCTAACGACGCCGGAGGGCACCGTGGTCAGCGAATATATCGGCCAGAGCGGAATGGTGTTCGCGGTGACGTGGCGGGGACCGACGCCGCCCGACGTCGCGACGCTGCTTGGCACTTACTTCAAACAATACACCGATGCCGCCAATGCCGGCGCGCCGAGTCCGTTCGGACTCCATGCGTCGTCGGTGCACGCGAGCGACGTCACAGTCGAGACCGCCGGCAACATGGCCCTGACGTGGGGACGCGCGTATCTTCCCGCCGCGCTGCCCGCGGGCGTCAATCTTTCGGAGATAAAATGAAGCCGCGCAAGCTGACGATACTCGCGATTGTGGTCGCGATGCTGGCGACGCTTAAAACCGCCGGTCCGGTTTTCGCCGCCGCCGCCAATGTGCTGAGCGTCAACGTCAACTCTGGCATCAACGGACAAGGCGTTGACCAGCCTTTCGGTCACGTCACGGTCTGCACGCCCGGCACGAACAACTGCCAGAGGATCGGCCGTCTGCTGATCGACACCGCGTCGTTCGGGCTCAGGATCTTTGCACAGGCGCTGACCGTCCCGCTCCCGACACAGAAAGTCGGGCCCCGACGCGATTGGCGAGTGCGCGTTTTTCGGCTCGTCCACGGCGTGGGGAAACGTCGCGATGGCGGACGTGAGGATGGCCGGTGAGCCGACGATTTCAAATCTGCCGGTGCAGATCATCAATCCCCAATTCCCTTCCGTGGGACATCGTCCCGCGGCGTGCAACCAAATCGGGGTGCCAATAGACCGAAATCCCTTGCAGGCGAATTTCAACGGTATCCTGGGCGTGGGGCTGGTACAGTTCGATTGCCCGGCATGTGTCTCCTCGACTCTCGCCAACGGTTACTACGCTTGCACTTCGACCACCTGCACACCGATCACGGAACCGCTCGCCCTGCAAGTGCAGAACCCGGTCGCCCTGCTGCCGGTCGACAATAACGGCGTGGCTCTCAGCTTGCCGCAGCCGCCGGTTAGCGGCGCCGTGTCGCTGGCCGGACAACTGGTCTTCGGGATCAACACCGAGCCCAACAATCAGATCCCCGGTACTTTCAAGGTCTATACGGCCGATCCGATCTTTCTCACCTTCACTACCAGATTCCATAACACGCCGATCCCCCTCAGCTTCATCGACAGCGGCTCCAATGGCTTCTTCTATGACAATCCAGGTTTGACTGTCTGCGGCTTCGCAGCACCATGGTACTGTCCGGCGGCGCTGACCGCCCAGCACGCGACCACTATCGGCTCCGACGGCCTCAATTCAACGGTGGTCAACTTCGACATCGCCAACGCGCAGCGTTTGTTCGTGACCGGCAACGCGGCGTTCTTCGATCTGGGCGCCAACCTTGGCTCCGGAACGTTCTTCGATTGGGGCCTGCCGTTTTTTCTCGGCCGCCGGGTGTTCGTCGGGATTGCCGGCAAGAGCATCTCGGGCGTAACCGAATCGACGCCGCTGTGGGCCTATAAATAGATATAGTGCATTGTGCCTTTGACCATCTGATCCCTCGAGCTGTCTATTTCGACCGGCATCGGTGCGGTCCAATCTGACCGCATCGGCTTTCGCGAAAGAACATCGGCAGCGTTGCGCTCGCGCATCGAGAGGCGGCGCTGAACATTTGGAGGGCAGAGGTTCGTCTGATGTCTGTTGAAAATAATTGCGACGCGCATGCATCGACGTCCGGAAGGTGTCCAAATAGAGCCGCTCGCGGAATCACTCGCCGCCGCTTTGTGCAAGGAGTGCTGGCGGGCGGAGTGATCGCGGGGCTCGACTTTTGGCGCTGGCCGGCTTGGGCGTTAAAAAG
>CAWFGH010000018.1:0-48562 GCA_963815255.1 uncultured delta proteobacterium
CGTCAGTCCGCGCCCGGCCGCGCGTTGGAGCCTTGTCCGCAGCGGCCCCAGCCCGGTCACCTCGTAAACATTGACCGGCTCGCTGACGCCTTTGACTTTGGTGGCGCCGAGAGGCCTCAGCATGAAGTAGCCCTCGCACAACCTGCGAGTGGCTTCGGTGACCGCGATCGAACCGACCGGTGCGGCAGTCTGCATTCGCGAAGCCAGATTGGTCATGTGCCCGATGGGCGTGTACTCGACGTGGCCCGCGCCGGTATGGATCGAACGCACCACGACTTCGCCGGTGTTGATGCCGACGCGACCCTGGATCGGGGTGCCACCGTCCGCAACCGCCTTCGCCGAATAACGCCCCAACTCATCCTGCACTCGCAGCGCGGCATACAACGCGCGCTGCGGATGATCCTCGTGTGCGACCGGAGCTCCGAACAGCGCGAAGATGCCGTCGCCGGTGGACTGCACGACGTAGCCGTCGTAGCGACGGGCCGCGTCGATCATGAGCTTCAGCGCCGGGTCGATAATCGCGCGCGCCTCCTCAGGATCGAGGTTCTCCATCAACTCCGTGGAGCCCTTGATGTCGGCGAACATCGCCGTGACCATCTTGCGCTCGCCGTCGATTGCTTCGGACGCGGCGCTTTCGGCGGCGACTATGATTTGCGATTTAGTCGAAGAAACGGTCGTGGAGGCGGCGGTTTTTCCAGTCCCAGTTGCAGTCCCACATTTTTTGCAGTATCGCGCCCCCGGACTCACCGATACTTTGCACGTTGGGCAAATCAACTCCAGCTTCGTTCCGCATTCCTCGCAAAACGAGGCATCGGCGGGGCTTTCGTTGTTGCAGCATGGGCAGCGCATCGTGCCTCCTGTGGCCCCGAGTACTACCACACCCCGCGCGGACGGCGGAAGGAGCAGGGTGCTCCAAGAGCAAGCCGCGGAGTGGTGGTCGATCAACGTTGCTCGGTAGCTCGTCCATCACACTTCGTGCCAGCTTGGCAGCCTTACCCGGGTGGGGTTTGTCACCCAGTTACGAAACAGTTAGCTAGACCTCGCGAAAAGGGGAACAGACGCAGACGGTTAGGAAGACATCTCGAAGAGGGAACCAGGCGGAGACGGTAGATAGACCTCGCCCTTGTCTCTCTTTTGGACGGGGGAACTGGACCGCAAGATACGTTACGAGTTCGGGGCCGTGAGAATTACTCGCAATCAGGCGGTAAGTAGCGCGAAGGTCGAGCTCGCCCAGCGTTTGCGCCGAACGATGACCTTCGAAGAGCGCACGCTCTGGCGGGGCGATTCGAAACAAAGCGCTTTCAGGCCTTCACTTCAGGCGCCCACAAGTGATTGCAGGGTTCATTGTCGACTTCTACTGTGCTTCCGCCAGGACTCGGGATCGAAGTGGACGGCCCCGTTCACATCAGCCGAAAAGACTATGACGCCGAGAGGGACCAGGCATTTTCCGAATTGGGAATAAGCGTCCTGCGGTTGAGGAACGCATCGATCAGAGAGAACCTTGCCATGGCGCTCGACAGAGTCGCGAAGGAACGTAGCACGCTCTTCTAAGAGAGCCGGAAACTCGAGTCGCGAGAGAAGTAAGGTTCCCCTCTCCTGAAGGGAGAGGGGTCAGGGGTGAGGTCTACGCCGTCGGCTTAGGATGCTCGGCCGGCTTGGGATGATCGCCGCCGGCTTTGCCCGGACGATTCGCGATCACTTCGTCGATCAGTCCGTATTCGACCGCCTGCGCCGCGTGCATGAAAAAGTCGCGGTCGGTGTCCTTTTCGATGCGCTTGAGTCCCTGGCCGGTATGGTTGGTCAGGATGCTGTTGAGGATTTCGCGCAGGCGCAGCGCCTCGCGCGCCTGAATTTCGATATCGGTTGCCTGGCCCTCAAAGCCGCCGGAAAGCTGATGGATCATGATGCGCGAGTGCGGCAGCGCGTAGCGCCGTCCCTTGGCCCCCGCCGCCAGCAGCACCGCGCCCATGCTTGCCGCCTGCCCCACGCACAGCGTCGAGACCGGAGGCTTGACGAACTGCATCGTATCGTAGATCGCGAGCCCCGCCGTCACCGAGCCGCCCGGCGAGTTGATGTACATGTTGATCTCGCGCTCGGGATCCTCGGACTCGAGGAACAGCAGTTGCGCCGTGACCAGGTTGGCGGTCTCATCATGGATCGGACCGCCGAGGAAAACTATCCGGTCCTTCAGCAGGCGCGAGAAGATGTCGTACGCGCGCTCGCCGCGGCCGGTCTGTTCGACCACCATTGGAACTAGCAGGCTCATATGATGAAGAATACCACCGCCGCGTCCGCGCTGCATCACCCCGCAACCGTCTTAGCGGGCGAGGCGGAAGCGCTCGCCCAGAAAGACCTGGCGCACGATGTCGCTGTCGACGATCTCGCGCGGGCCGCCGTGAAATAGAATCTTGCCCGAATGAATCACGTAGGCGCGGTCGATGATCGAGAGCGTCGCGTGAACGTTGTGGTCGGAGATCACGATGCCGATGCCGCGCTCCTTTAGATAGGTGATGATGCGCTGGATTTCGACCACGGTAATCGGATCGATGCCCGCGAACGGCTCGTCCAGGCAAAGGAACATCGGATCAAGCACCAGTGCGCGCGTGATTTCGACCTTGCGCCGCTCGCCGCCCGACAGCACGCTCGCCTTGGAACGCGCGAGACGCGCGATGTCGAGTTCGTCGAGCAGCGTCTGCAGCCGCGCCTGCCGCTCCTCGTCCTCCAGCGGCAGCGTCTCGAGCACCGCGAGCAGGTTTTGCTCGACCGTCAGCTTGCGGAAGACCGACGGCTCTTGCGGAAGGTAGCTAATCCCGCGCCGGGCGCGCTGATACAGCGGGAGCATCGTGATGTCCTCGCCGCCCAGGAGCACGCGCCCCTCGTCGGGCTTGATCAGCCCGACCACCATGTAAAAGGTCGTGGTCTTCCCGGCGCCGTTGGGACCGAGCAATCCGACCACCTCGCCGCTTTGGACGTTGACCGCGACCCCGTCGACCACGGCGCGTCCGCCGTAGCGCTTGACCAGGCCGTCGGCCTCCAGCGAGACCTGCTTGGCCTTGGGCGCCGGAATCTCCGGCGGTTTCCGCTCCCGCAATGGTTCGACTTTGGCCATCGTGTCCAGGCGCTCGACGAGCCGCGCCCTCTAAATGTTTACTCGGTTTCCAATGCCGAATGAAGAAAGTCCGGCCGCAATTTCGCCCCCCTTGTTACGCATATTACGCACTTCATCGCCCCCGGTTTCACAGAGCACACGGTTAGTCTCGTTCCAGCAACGGAAAAGGGTTTCCCCACGCTCTTCCCGATGCGGCGCAGAGCCCGCTCCTGTGCTAATTTGCCTGCGTATGGCGGAGGGCGTGCGGAAAATTTATCTTTGCGGCCCGATCATGGACGCCGACCCGAAGGCCGCCAAGGATTGGCGTACCCGCGCCAAGGAACGCCTGGCCGGCCGCTTCATCCTGCTCGATCCGCTGCGCCGCAATTTCCGCGACAACGAGATCGACTCCTCCAACGAGATCGTCGAGTTCGACCTCCAGGACGTCCGCGAGGCCGACCTGTTGCTGGTCAACTATTGCAAGCCCTCGCTGGGCACCGCAATGGAAGTCTTCTACGCGAGCTACGACCTCGGCAAGTTCGTGATCGCGTTCAGCCCGCTCGGCTTCAAGGACTGTTCACCTTGGATGGTGCGGTTTTGCACCAAGATTCTGCCCGACCTCGAAAGCGCGCTGATCTACATCGAGCGTCACTTCACATAGAGAACGGTTCGCGCGAACGATATCTCAGCGGACCATCTGCAGGAGCCACTCGCCGACCGGATTGGCCACCATCCAGCGATGAATGGTACGCCTGCGATGAATGGTACGTCGAAGCCGACGCGTACTGATAGTGATGCGTATAGTGATGGGTATAGTGACTGGTGCGGCGGTATTGGCGCGGAGTGTAGGGGCTGACTCGCGCCTTGCCGCTCCACTCCTGGGGCACCGTCGGCATCGACGATGCCGACGCCGTCGCATCGAGCCGGGTCACTGAAACTCGCGCCACGCCGCTGTGGTTGAGTCCGATCCGCTCGGCCGCGCCCTGCGAGAGATCGATGCCGCGGCCGTGTACATACGGTCCGCGATCATTGATCCGCACCACCACCGCGCGGCCAGTGTTAAGGTTCGTGACCTGCACGCGCGTCCCGAGCGGCAGACTGCGTGACGCGGCCGTGAGATCGCCGCGATGGTAGATTTCGCCGCTCGCCGTGCGCTGGCCGACGAAGCCGGGGCCATACCACGACGCGAGCGTCACACGGCCTCCTGCCGAAGACGCGGGCAACGGCTCGACCGCCGGGGCGGGCGCCGGCCGCAATGGGACATTCGGCGCGTTGTAAGCCGAGCATCCGCCGAGCCCTAACGCCGCGCACATCAGCCACGATATTCGGGTCGGAAAGAGGGCTCCGCCGCAAAATCATTCCCCAAAACTTGCCCACGAAACTTGCCTTGCGAACTTGCGCCCCCGCGCAATCAATCTTATCCGGCCTCGCTCGCGCGAATCCAATGAAACATAACTCGCCATCAGCGAGGAATTGGCAGTCGTTAAGCGGCGCTATTCCAAAGTCCGCCATCGCCGGGTTCTTTTTACTAAGCGTCCGATATACACTAAGTCTTGCCGGGCATGACACACGTGAGAACGGGCGAGGAGTTCTTCAATTTCCACAACCACGACATGGTCCGCGTCGCGGTCGCCATCCCCGCCGTGCGCGTCGCCAACCCGGTGTCCAACGGTGAGCAGACTATCGCCCTGATGCGCCAGGCGGCCGAGCGCCACGCCGCCCTCGTGCTCTTCCCGGAACTCGGACTTCCCGGCTACTCCTGCGAGGATCTGCATCAGCAGCGCGTCATGCTCGACGGATCCGCCGCGGCGCTGAGCAGGATCGTCGAGGTCAGCCGCACACTCGATATCGTCGCGGTCGTCGGCCTCGCCCTCGCGATCGACCATCAGCTTTTCAACTGCGCCGCCGTCGTCCATCGCGGACGCATCCTCGGTGTCGTGCCGAAGACCTATCTGCCCAACTACCGCGAGTTCTACGAGATGCGCCAGTTCGTGCCCGGCGATGTCGCCGTGCGCGACGAAATCGAGCTTTGCGGCCAATCCGCGATTCCCTTCGGCGCGCGCCTGCTGTTCGCCGTCGAGGAACAACCGCTGCTCACATTTCACGTCGAGATTTGCGAGGACCTGTGGGTGCCCATTCCGCCGTCGTCGTACGCGGCGCTGGCCGGCGCAACCGTGCTGCTCAATCCCTCGGGCTCACCAATCACGGTCGCCAAGGCCGAGTACCGCCGCGCGCTGGTCGAAAACCAGTCGGCCCGATGCATGGCGGCGTATCTCTACGCCGGCGCGGGTGCGGGCGAGTCGACCACCGACCTCGCCTGGGACGGTCAGGGGTTGATCTGCGAAAACGGCAACATGCTCGCCACCTCCCGCCGCTTCAGCCTCGATCCGCAACTCATCTGCTCGGAGATTGACCTCGAACGCCTCTCCCAGGAACGGATGCGCCAGACCAGCTTCGCGCAGACCGTGCGCCATCATCACGACGACTTGCGGGAGTTTCGCACGATCAGATTCCCGGCCGAACTCGCGCGGCGCGGCCGGATGCTGCCCGAGCGCCGTCCCGAGCGCTTCCCGTACGTGCCTTCCGACCCGGCGAAGCGCGACGAGCGATGCTCGGAGGTTTACGAAATCCAGGTGCAGGGGCTGGCGACGCGGCTGCGCGCGACGGGAATCAATCGCGTCGTAATTGGCGTCTCTGGCGGGCTCGACTCGACGCAGGCGCTGCTCGTGTGTGCGCAGGCGATGGATCTGCTTGGCTATCCGCGCGCCAACATCCTGGGCTACACGATGCCGGGGTTTGCCACCTCGGCGCGCACGCTGGAACAGGCGCGCCGCCTGATGCATGGCATCGGATGCACCGCGCACGAACTCGATATCCGACCCGCGGCGCATCAGATGCTCAAGGACATCGGCCACCCGCATCGCGATGACGCCCCCGTTTATGACATCGCATTCGAGAACGTGCAGGCCGGCGAGCGCACCAGCCATCTGTTCCGCCTCGCCAATCTCAACGGCGGATTGGTGGTCGGCACCGGCGATCTCAGCGAGCTCGCGCTCGGATGGTGCACCTACGGCGTCGGCGATCACATGTCGCACTACAACGTCAACGCCAGCGTCCCCAAGACGCTGATCCAGCATCTCATTCGATGGGTCGCCGGGACGGGAAAACTCGGCGCTGAAGCGAGCGCGACGCTGAACGAAATCCTCGCCACGCCTATCAGTCCCGAGTTAGTGCCTGGCGGCCAGGGCGGCGAGGGCCCGGCACAGGACACGGAGGCGATGATCGGCCCGTACGAGTTGCACGACTTCAGCCTCTACCACGTCCTGCGCTTCGGCTATCCGCCGGCCAAGGTCGCGTTTCTGGCATACTGCGCGTGGCACGACGCGCGTCGCGGCGGATGGCCCGATATTCCCCCCGAGCATCGCCACCAGTACGCGATCGGTGAGATCAGGACGCACCTGCGCACGTTTCTCTTCCGCTTCTTCCAGACCAGCCAGTTCAAGCGCAGCGCGGTTCCCAACTCGCCCAAGGTCGGCTCGGGCGGGTCGCTCTCGCCGCGCGGCGACTGGCGCGCGCCGTCGGACAGCGAGGCCGCGGCCTGGCTGGCAGCGCTCGACTTCGTCCCGGAGCGGGAGTAGCCATTTCCTTTTAATTCTTACCCTTTTCGTTTTCGGGCCATCGCCCTACTCCGAATCGAATTATCTGCGCGCATCGACGTGGCGCGACGGCGATGTGCTAAGCTCGGCGGTTCATAAATTTATCGAGGAGCATGGGATGGAATTCGGACTGTTTCTGGCCACGATCGATCTCGACGCGGCGCGCGAGTCGGCGCGCATCGCCGAGGAACTCGGCTTTCACCTGCTGGTCTTTCCCGATCATTTCGTCCATCAACAACCCGGCGGCAGTTACGATCCGCACGCCATCGCCCACGACCCGATCGTGCTCGCGGCGGCCGCCGCGCAGGCGACCCGCTCGATTCGAATCGGGCACCTCGTGCTATGCAACCTGTTTCGTCATCCCGCGGTGACGGCGCAGGCCCTGATGTCGCTCGACCATCTGAGCGGCGGACGCCTGGTCGCCGGCCTCGGCGCCGGATGGACCGAGACCGAATTTCGCATGACCGGGATCGGCTTTCCGGATATCGCCACGCGGCTGCGGATGCTCGACGAGTCGCTGACCTGTATCCGCTCGCTGTGGACGCAGGAACGCACCACTTTCGAGGGCGAGTTCTATCGGATGAAGGACGCCATCCTGTGGCCCAAGCCGCTCCAGCAGCCTCATCCACGGTTCCTTATCGGCGGCGGCGGGCGCGGAGCGCTGCGCCTGATGGCCAAGCACGCCGATGTCGCGAACATCGGCATGAACACCGGCAAGCCGGCGACGATCACCCTGAAAGGCATGGGCGAGGTTACCGATGCGGTCTTTCGCGACCGTGCCAATTTCGTACGTGCGGAGGCGGCGCGCCTGGGCCGCGATCCCAGCACGATCACGATCAGCAATGCGGTCTTCTCCGTAATGCTGGCGGATTCGCCCACTGCCGCCGAGGCCAGCGCCCGCGAGATCGGTAAAATGCTCGGCATCCCGGCGCACGAAGCGCCGCGCTCGGCGCTGTTTCTTATCGGGACGCCCGCGCAATGCATCGAGGAACTCAACCGCCGCGCAAACGAGTGGGGCGCGGGCCAATTCATCTTCGTGGGCGGCGCGCTTGAGACCACTCGTCGTCTGGCGAACGAGGTGCTGCGCCACGTTGGAGGCTGACCTTAAATCGTGCTATTTATGGATATGGTACGTCTACGCTTCCAGTAGAGAAAACGGATGCGACCCTTGGAGGAGCGTCGATGGGCAGACTTAAAGTTCTCGCCGTGACCGCGGGATTTTTCCTGATCCTGAAGGTACCCGCGTTCGCTCAATATACGACGCCGGCTCCGTCAGCCCTCGCTTCGAGTGACAACGACCAAAGCAACGTTTCGGTTGATAGCAATCAACCCCAGACTTCAGTTGCGGACGACCAAAGCCAGTCTTCGGCTGCTAATGATCAAGGCGAGGGGTTGGCCGATACCGACTGGTGGTGGGAGAACGAGGGTCTTACGGTCGGCTACCTTGGTTACGGGGCGGGGTCGTGCGGAGCCGCGTCGCAGGCGAATCGCGCATGGCAGCCATATACCGTGTGGTGGACCGGCGGCAACGTCAACCCCTGGTTTCCCGCTGGATCGCTCGGGCGTTTTTCAAATCAATCCGGCTGGTGCAACAGCTACGGCTATCGCAATCGATCCCAATACACTCTGTGGCTGAACAGGATTCTCCTCCCCACGAAGAAGCATCACCACCTGTCGAACCACAAATCGAATAGTAACTCGAACAGTGAGACGCGCGCGACGGCCGAGCAGGTGCCTCGCGAGTTAAATCGCGAGTCAAATACCGACAGCGTGGGTCCTGATGATGATTGGACGCGCGTCGAGGATCATATCGAGTACTCACATCCTCGGCAGACGGCAGCGCTGGCGCGTCAGCTCGCTCAGGGGACACGTGGGCCACAGCACGGGGCCCGATCACAGAATCCGCGGCGCGCGCATGCAGAGATTATGCGGGCCGCACAGCGCCGGAATCTCGCGAACGCAAGAGGATTCGGCACGATGCACATCGCGGCGCGGCCTGCCGCTCATATCGCGGCGCGGTCTGTAGCGGTACGCTCCGGCGGCCGCGGTCACTCGTGAAGGCTTGACGGCCCGTCAAGCTCTGCGCGCCTGTTCGCCCCTTGCAAATCTGTCAATCATGGCCGTGACCGTGGCCATGGCCGTGATCGTCGTAGTCGTGCCACCGTGTCCAGTGCGGGTGATGCGCCTCGACCCACCTCGAATCGTGTCCGTACCACCAATTGCGATCGTGCCAGCGATGGTGGTCGTCCCAGTCGCCGTCTGAACGGCGCCACTCGGGATGATGCACGGCCCATTCCGGGTGATGATCCCAGAACCACACGGGATGATGCTCGTGCCACCAGCCGTAGCTATGCCATACGTGATGGTCGTCGTAGTCGCCCCATCCGCGATGCTCCGCGGCGTGTGCCGCACGTACCGGCACTGAGGCCAGAACCCCCACAGTCGCAGCCATCACAAGAATCATTCGAAGTTTCATCAGGTGTCTCCTGCGATATCTCCTATATGTCCGCGGCATCGAGGCCTATTCGGTCGACTGTTCTCCCTGGAGCTGTTGAATCTGGCGCCGTTGGCTCTGCATTTCGCGCTGCTGATAGTTGATTTGCCCCTGCTGCTGCCGCGAGGTGACTTCCTGGTTCTGCAGCGCGTTGCCGATCACGTAGCCGGTGCCCGCGCCAAGCGCACCACCGATCGCCGCACCCGCTCCCGGAGCGCCCACCGCAGCGCCGATTATCGCACCGGTGCCAGCGCCGAGGACGCCACCGCCTATCGTTCCTTTCTCGCGAGTCGATAGCGGCTCCCCTGAGCATCCAGCCAGCGCAAAGGCTCCGACGAGCGCTATCGCTGCCGCCACCATAACTCCCCGCTTCGAACTATTCGAAGAACTGAACTTCATCATGCCTCCTCTCCGTATCGCGGTGTAACGCCGCGATACTGACCAAGGGAGGATAAAGCATGTCGGATGCCAAACGACATGGTAGCTAAAGCTTCCGTTTTCGTCAGAAGCCCCTCGGTATTATCTCAAAATTACCGAAGAATCGAGGTAATCTTTACCGACTTGGCGGTAATCGCGACGAATCGACCAACAGCATCGCCCTTGAAGGTGGGGTTCTCAAGCGCCGTCGAATCGCCGAACACCGGCCCCAGATCTTGCGCGGGAACGCGCTCAATCTGTACCGTGGACTAGAAATCAGACATCTACGACTAAAGTCTGAGCTAAAGATACGATTAAAGAGGGGGGATATAGGCGACGTTTGTCCGTCGCCAGGCAGCGATCGCAGCGGACAGTGTGTCGTCGAAAGCATCGATACCCCCTTTGAGGGAATAGGAGTACCGAATGAAGCTCCGTTATGCTGCAGCGCTCGCGTTACTCGACTGGTATCTGATGACGGCGCCGCCGCCGGGGGGCCAACCGGGCAGCGTTCAGTCCGTCAAGGCGGACATCAAAGCGCCCCTGTCGAAATGGACGATAGTTGGAATCTTCCCCTCGAAGAAGGCATGCGAAGCCCAACGGGGCACCAACGCGCAACAGCGATGCCTCGCGTCCGAGGATCCGCACTTCAGGGACAACAACCCGCCTCCCTGATTTCAGCGGCGGGCGTCCGCAGCAACGCTGCGAGAGTTAACTTACTACGCGCAGACCCCCGGGGTTCTGTCATCCGTATAGCTGCGCCACTCGAACCAGGAGTCTGCGCTCGGGTTTATTTCGAGAGCTCGCCGAATGCTTCCATGAAATCAGGCGCGTCTTTCGCAAAATCGAGCGGCCCCATCCCCATGTATGGATCGGGAAATTGCGCGAGCTCTTCGGCTAAACCGTCGCAGTAGACCTCCAACATATGGCCGTCCGGATCGCGGAAATAGATGCTCTTCGTAACTCCGTGATTGACCCCTGAGATGATCTTGACCCCCTTTTCTTTGAGGTCGGTGTAAGCGGCGCGCAGATGCGCTTCGTCGCGAAGGCGAAAGGCGATGTGCGATAGCCCGACTGCGGTAGCCGGCGAATCGGCGACCTCGCCCTCGATCTCGATCGCGGCAATCTCATGATGGTCGCGGCCGTTGCTCGCGAAGAAAGCCATCTTGATTGATGGCTCGACTTTCATCACCTCCAACCCCATTACATCGGCGTAGAACTTCTTCGTGCGTTCAAGATCACGCACCTTGAGCACCACATGGCCAATTCTGTCGGGGCATATCATATTCGTTCCCTCCCGCGGTCCCTCGATAGCGTTGGCGGAGTCTAGCGCGCAGCAACCGTGGTCACAAACCAGGCCAGGATGTGGGGGATGGGTATTGGTGGCGCGCCCGGAGGGATTTGAACCCCTCGCGGTTCTACTGCTCGTCCCAGCCGAAGTGACGCGAGACCGCGATAGCACCGTATCCGTGGCTGTTGCCGTAGCCGGCCTGAAAATCGAGACTGGTCTGCCATTGCCTGAAGAACAGGCCCAGATCGGGGCCAAATTCCTTCATGACGTGCGGCTCCGAACCGCCACCCCACAGTTGCCCGCCGGCCCCAAGTAACCAGGTCAGTTCTCGCCACGATGACATCACCACGCGCACATCGATCATGCCGCTGCTTCGTCCGTTGTTGTAAAAGTGATCGCCTGTGAAAGACACGTTGATGGGATGGCGGCTGTGAAGCAGTATCCAACTCGAAAAGTCTCCCTCGATTCTCGCGCCGTTGCTGTCACCGACATCCCGCCCGCCTAGAATAGCCAGCGAGGTTCCTTGAACGGGTAGCAGATCGATCCCGCCCATGAAGACTCCGAAGTTGCGCGGGCGAGTTCCCGGATTCTCAGTGAGCGGGCTGTCCCAGCCGTCGCCCTGGTAGATCTGATATCCGGAGACGCGGCCGACCACACCGATATAAGGGTTCAATGTCTGTTCGAGCTGGAAGCCTTCGTGCGTGGCCGCGTACAGGCTTTCGGCACCGATGGAGCTGGCGAACAGCGTCAGGCTTAAATGCTGCGGGTTGGCGGGAGTCAAGAAATCAGAATAAGGAAACGCACGCGCCGTCGAACCTCGCATCGCGATGAGCGCGAACAGAATCGCGGTGACCGTTCTGATCAGCGGACGCGATCGCACAGCGCGCCGCGCAGTCTGGGCTCGATTGCCTCTGGTCATTTTAGTGGTAACCGTTAGTGGTAACCGGGCGCGCCCATCTCCTCCATGCCCAGCGGTGCGGGCGAAGTCGCCGGCGACTCGCAGGCTACTGTCGTCTCGTATCCCTCGGTCACCCGGACCGCCTGCGCCGGGTTCGAAATGTTGGCGACCTCCACCACGCCGTGGAACACTCCGACAGTCGTATAGCGCATACAGGTCCGGTCCTCCGGGCACGGCCGGTCTGCGATGTACGCGGTCTCGAATTCCGTGCCTCGTGCCACTTCGACCGCGTTGGGAGTATGCACTTCGAAGTTCGGAGCTCCGCTCTGCATCTTGACGATCGCGCGCAGGTGCCCAATCCATAACTTGAGCAACGCTCGTCTGCGAGTGGTCGCCGTCATCGCGTATTGATCGACCGTGTAGGAACTCGACTCTGACAGAACCAGCTTGCTGCTGTCGCGAAATGTCACGGTAAGTTCCGCCTTTGCTGTCGTGCGTAGCCTGTCACCGACCTCGATCGGCATCGATAGTTTAAGGTCGACCTCGTTCCCGCCGCGGTCAAGCTTCGCAACCCCGGTGATGCTCGTCACCTCGCCGACGGTCTGCTGAGCGAATGCTGCCGCACATCGGGAAGTCAGCGTGAAGGTGAGCAGAGCAATTGCGACAAGCCGAATCCGTGGATGCATCTGCGGCTCTGCCAGGCGAAGCGGTCAGTCAGCGCCAAAAGCTGGCACCAGCGCGAAAACCCTTTGCTTTGACTGGCGCGCCCGGAGGGATTTGAACCCCCAACCCTCGGATCCGAAGTCCGATGCTCTGTCCAGTTGAGCTACGGGCGCGCGCCCAAGGAAATTAAGGCTTTTCTGCGGTTCCGTCCAGCGCGTAGGACGTTTGACGACCTTTGGATTATGCACGCTTTTGGCCGAGGCCGCGTAGGAGTATCCTCGCCCCGTGAAGTGGACCGCCTATATCGACGACGACGGCGCTATCATTTTCCGCGGGCGCTTAGAGTATCTCGACGGCCAGGACGGGCGCACATATTGCCATCTTCTCGGGAAACTCCTCGTATGCGGTCTCCGAGGTTACGAAGATTCCCAAGATTGACGTTAGCGTGGCGTGCTGTCCAGTATCAGCCATGCCTGACGAAACGAATTCGACGGCAGCCGATGGGATTCTCCACGCGGCAATCGCGCTTCAGCCGTTGATTCGTGCCGCGCGCGACGAGATCGAACAAGGGCGACGCCTTCCACTTCATATCGTCGATAAGATGAAACAGGCCGGGATCTTCGGCATGGCGATGCCGCACGAATGGGGCGGCTCGGAGCTAGATCCGATTAGCCAACTCCGCGTGGTCGAGGCGCTTGCCGCTGCCGACGCCTCGGTTGGCTGGTGCGCGATGATCAACTGCATGGGCGCCTACTCCACCAGCTTCCTCGATCAGAAGGTCGCCCGCGCCATGTACCCGGATCTGAATATGCCGACTGCCGGCTCGATCACTCTGATGGGGCGCGCGATGCGCGTTGCGGGTGGCTACCAGGTCAGCGGTCGATGGCAATTCGCCAGCGGCTGCCAGCACAGCGCGTGGATCCAGGCGGGCTGCATCGTGCACGATGAGCGCGGCCCCTGCCTCCGGCCCAACGGCACACCCGAGACCCGTCAGTGTCTGTTCCCAACCGCGGACGCCGAAATCATCGATACGTGGCACTCGACCGGGCTGCGCGGTAGCGGCAGTCATGACTTCGCGGTGAAGGACTACTTCGTGCCCGAAGAGCGCACGTTCAGCTTCCAGAATCCGACTTTCTACCGCACAGGCGGGCTCTACACCTTTCCTTTCAATATCGTTTTTCCGTTCGGAGGACCCGCCCTGGGCGTGGCGCGCGCGGCGGTTGACGCGCTGATTGACGCGGGGACAAAACCCGCTCGGGCCAGCGCCGTGAACGGCATCGCGCGCCCGGCACATCAGTTGCGCGACGAAGAATATGTGCAGGCTGCCATCGGCAAGGCCGAGATCATGCTGTGCGCGGCGCGCGGATGCCTGTTCGAAACCATCGGCAGTGTGTACGAGGCGTTGTGCGCCAGGCAGCCCATCTCGCTCCGCCTAGGCGCCCAGTTCAATGCTGTTCACCCCTATGTCTATGAGACCTGCACGGAGATCGTACAATTGATGTACAAGACGCGCGGCGGTTCTGCCGTGTATGCCGGCGGCGTACTCGACCGCTGTCTGCGCGACGTCATGGCGATAAATCAGCACGTCCTCAATTCGCTCAAGTTCTACTCGATGTCCGGAAGAATCCTGTTGGGTCTGCCCGCGGAGGAATTTCTTTTCTAGAACGGGCGTCTCGTGGGTTGGGGTCACACGGTACCCTCGACTCTAGCACCCGACCCTGGCCTCGCGTCGTATTTGTCGCATTCGCAGTCCTCCCAGAGACTCGCCTATAGCAGCAATGAATGATTTCATGCCGTATCCCCGCATCGCGGACGCATAGTCGCGTGGGCGCATCTATACAGTAACCGCTTCTAACAGACCTTGGCCATGCCGATTTTCATCTAACGATTTTGAAACTCGCTCAGCTACGCCACGGCTCGACGAATTTTCGCGTCGAAATCGAATGTCAGCCGGCCCCTCTTAGGCTTTTCTCCCGGCAACTGAGGGTCTTGAATCACGGCGTGCCTTTCGCTCAGATCAGGATTATACCTTGATTGAGACGACGGCCGACCGTGCGGAAATACATCACGCCAGGCACAGTGCGGATCTATGGCCTCCCGGGCACAGACGACAACTTCGGTGTTCGGGACAACGGCTCTGGTCAGATATGGTCCGAATCCAAGAGAGTTGGTTCCATCAACTATTGGACCGGTGATGTGGTTCTGGCCAAGGAGTTGGTCCCGAAGATTCGGTTCTGGGACGAACTGCTAATCTTGCTCAGATTGAAAACCGCGGCGTTGCCGAACGTCAGTTGCAAATACGAAGTGGCATACTTGGACATCGAGACCAGAGCTGAGCCGCGAACGACGGGCCTGAAATATCACTGGTCGTGACCAGGGAGTCTCGCACGGAGACAACCGCCGCCGCTTCTCAGAGACCTTCACCCAGGCTGATTTTCATTCAGCGATTTTGAAACTCGCTCAACTACGCCACGGCTCGACCAGAATTTTCGCGTGCCGCTCGGGCGACGCCAGGTCCTCGAACGCCTGCGCGACGCCCTCGACTCCGACCTTGCCGGTCACCAGCGGGTCGCCATCGACCTTGCCCTCGGCCAGGTTGCGCAGCGTGGCGGCGAACTCCTCGCCGGTGTAGCCGAGCACGAACTGCAGGTTGAGTTCCTTGTTGATCCCGAACAGCGGCTCGATATGGTCGCGCTCCATGCACACGCCGACCACCACCATCCGCGCATGGGCCGGCGCCGCGGCCATTATCGTTTCGATCACGCCCGGCACTCCGACGCATTCAAAGATCACCGCGGGACGCAGCGCCGGCCCCGGCATCCAGGGCGGCAGTTGCGGCGCCTCAGCGGGGTCTTTATAGGCGGCGAGTTCGCGCCAGCTCTGGTAGGGCGACTTCTCTTTGGGATCGACCACGACGTCGGCGCCCATCTGCTGCGCTAGCGCGCGGCGGCGCGGCGAGAAATCCGCGGCGACGATCGGATGCACCCCCTTGAGCTTCAGCGCCGCGATCACCGCGAGGCCCACCGGGCCGCATCCGATCACCAGCGGCGCGTCGTCCTTCTCCATCCGCGCCTTGGCCACCGCGTGATAGCCGACCGCGAGCGGCTCGGTCAGCGCGGCGCGCTCGGTCGGAAGTCCGTTGGGCACTTCGAGCAGCAGCTTCTCGGTCAGCCGCATGAATTCGCCGTAGCCGCCGGGATGCTCGTTCGAGTAGCCGACCGTTTCGACCCCGCTCGCCCGAATCAGCACCGGCATCGCGCACACCCGTGCGCCGGGCTTGAAGCGGCGCTGAGTCTGCGGTCCGTAGTCGATGACCTCGGCGCAGAACTCATGGCCCATCACGATGTCGCGTTTGAGATCCATGACGAACGGGCCGCCGGAGCGGCGCGCCCCTTCTACCAGTTTTTCGGCATGCTTGAGCGCATGCAGGTCGGAGCCGCAGATTCCGCAAGCGAGCGTCTTGACCAGCGCCTCGCCGGGGCCCGGGGCGGGCGTTGCGATATCGTCGACCACGAGCTTCTTGTTACGCATCACGGCAGCGCGCATGACGTTGTCCTCCGAGTGATGAGCGGTTTCCCGATTCGCTCGGAAACTTTCTATCATCTCGGAACCGATCATGGGTAACCGAAGCGATCCGGATGGATCCTTCAAACGCGGCCGATCGAGCGTCGAGACGAAACGGCCGCGAGTCGCGCGCGGAGGGCTTCGGCGGCGCCGCTACAATTGCTCCAACTCGCGCACGAAGCGGCGCAAATCGGGCGGGCGGCCGGCGGCCATGATGGTGTCGCCGGGATTGAGCTTGCGGTCGGGCGTAATCGGGATGAAGCCGTCTCCCGAGTCCTCCGCATTTTGTACCGCGAGCACGCTCACGCCGAAGCGCGCGCGCGGCGCCAGCTCGACCATCGTCTTGCCCCCGGCGGTCGGCGGCACGGTGATGCGCATCAGGCGATAGCCGGTCGCCCAGAAGATGCTGGTGCCGGTGTTCGCCAGCGTCGAGAGCGACACCGCCATCCGGTTCAGCACCTGGCCGATTTCCTTGCGCGCGATGATGCCGGCGAGGCGGCGGCCGCTCTGGCCGGCAATACTCTCAACCACCGGCAATTCCTCGAGGTCCTCGGACTCCATCAGTTGCGCGGCCTCGTCGAGATTGGAGTCGCCGCTCACCACCGGGGTGTTGCGCCGGCAGATGTCATAGGCGTTGACGAGGCCGACCACGTCGGCCTGGCTGCTCAGCATCGCGACCAGGTCGCGGGTCACGATAAGGCCGGCCAGTACGCCCGCGTCATCGACCACCGGCAGTGTCAACTGCGCGGTGTCGCCCGCCGCGCGCAGGACTTCCGTGAGCGGAGCGTTGGAGCGCACGACGACGGGATCGTGGGTCATCACGCTCTCGACCGGAATCTGCGTCAGCACCATCCGCTCGCGCCCGATCTCGAGCGTCTTGCCCTCGCGCGCCAGCCGATAGGTGTCGATCGACTCGCGCTCGAGCGAGCGCGAGACCACCAGCGCAGCCACGATCGCGATCATCGCAGGCAGCGCAATCTGGTAGTCCTGCGTCATGTCGAGTAGCAGAAAAAGCGCGGTCAGCGGCGCGTGCGTGACGCCGCACAGAAAGGTGCCCAATCCGATCAGCGCATACGACCCGCGCGGCCCCGTCAGCTTCGGCAGTACCGAGGCCATCGTGCGCTGAAAACTCGCTCCCGCCATCGTGCCGATAAAGAACGTGGGGCCAAAGACGCCGCCCGGCGCGCCGCATCCGAGCGACACGCTGGAGGTAAAAAATTTGGCCGCTGTAAGTGCGAGCGTTGTTCCGAGGGCGAAGTGCCCCTCCATCGCGCGGTTGATTGTCGGGTAGCCGTCGGAAAGATTCTGCGGCAGCGGGATCGCGACCAGTCCGACGATCAGCAACCCCAGCGCGAGGCGCGCCCATTGCGGCGCTTTTATCGCGCGGAAGGCCGCCGCGGTGGCATGAAAAAAATGGATATAGCTCGCGCTCAGCGCGCCCAGCAGCACGCCCATCAGGGCGTAGGACACCAGCTCCAAATAGCTGCGCAGCAGAAAGGTCGGAGGTTGAAAGACCGCGGCGTTGCCGGTGATCGCGCGGGAGAAGACCACTGCGCTCACGGTCGAGACCAGCAGCAGCGTCAGGTTGCCGAGTTCGGTCTCGCCGAGCAGCACGATCTCCTGCGCAAACAGCACGCCGCCGACCGGAGCGTTGAAGGTGGTGGCGATTCCGGCGGCTGCGCCGGCAGCGACCAGGACCTTGGTGCGGTCGGCCGGCAGGCGGCGCAATTGCGCGACCGCCGAGCCGATCGCGCCGCCGATTTGCGCGATCGGCCCCTCGCGTCCGACCGACGCGCCGCATCCGAGCGATAGCGCCGCACCGAGCGCCTTGAGCACGATCCATTGCCGCTTGATCCGCGCGCTGCCGAGATTCACCATCTCGAGAAAATTCGGAAACCCATAGCCGAGCACGTCACCCGGAAATAGGCGGTCGAGCAAGATCATTCCGACGCCGCCGCTCAGCAGCACCACCGGTAGCAGCCCAAGCCGCAGGCCGCCGCGCCCGATTCCGAGTGCGCCCCATTCCAGGTCCAGAAATACCCAGGTGAAGAATCGGATCAGCGCGCCGAAGCCCAGATTGCCCAGCGCGGCCAGCAGCCCGACCATCGCCGCCAACAGAATCTGGAGCGTGTAGTTGAACTCGTCAGTGCGCAGCGATAGCGGCCGCAATATCCGCATTAGACGACTCTCTGCACGTTCTCTTTTTGCGCGCCGAACGCTCGCGGCGCCTCGTCGGCCCTTGCGTTAACTACAGGCCGAGGAAGCGATGGACGACGGCGAGAAACTCCGCGAGCTGATCGTGATGCACCCAGTGACCGGCGTTGGGAATCGTCACCAGCTCGGCGGTGCGGAAGGAGTCCAGGCGCCCATCGCGTTCCCAGTCACCGGCCCACGACTCGTCGCCGCGCACCAACAGTGTGGGACAGCGGATGCGGCTCCAGATTTCGGTCGCATCCTTGAGGTTGAACAGGTAGGGCGAATGGGCGCGCGTGTAGTTGTCGAACTTCCACGAGTAAGTGCCGTTCTCGTTGCGCCGCACGCCGTGGATCGTCAGATGACGCGCCTGCTCGAGAGTCAGATGCGGGTTTGCGACGCGCATCCGCTGCAGCGCCTCCTCTATATTCGGGTACTCGCGCGGCTTGCGTTGGGCGAGCGCGCGCATGTCGCCCACCCAGTGCTCCATCCGCTCGTAGGCCGGCGTCTCACGCAGCATCGCGGAGGGCGGCCCGAGACCCTCGATCGCGACCAGCGCCTTGACCGAATCGGGAAATACGCCGGCCGCTTGCAGCGCGACGCCCGCGCCCAGCGAATGGCCGATCAGCGTAACCGGCCCGCCGGCGATCGCATTGATCAACTGATAGAGATCGAGCACGTGATCGATCATCGCGTAGCTGCCGCCAATCGCCCAATCGGAATCGCCATGACCGCGAAGATCGGGGGCGATCAGATGGAAGTGGCGGCGCAACTCGAGCGCGACCCAATCCCAGTTGCGGCAATGGTCGCGGCCGCCATGCACCAGGATCGCCATCGGCTTGTCCGCGTTGCCCCAGTCGACGTAGTGAAGCTTGAGCCGCTGGGAATAGAAGTAGTTCGACGTGGGCCCAATTATATCGGTGACAATAACCGCCATGGCGTCTCCTCGGGCCGCGCTCGAGCGGCCCTGCCCCCATTCCGCGCTCAGCCGCTTGAGCGGCGCGCGCGGGACCAACCCTATAATCCAATGGAAAGCGGTCGCAGCCGCAAGAGGCGGCGCAAAAAGCCTGCGGGAATTCTGCGGGAAGTTTGCTTCGCCCGCGAAGCGGCCTGCCGCGGAGCGGGCCTACTGCAGATTCGGATGTACGTCGTCGAGCGTCGCACGCAGGCGGCTCACGATGTACTCGATCTCGTCGGTGCCGATCACGAACGGCGGCGTGACCATCACCGCGTCGCCGCCCGGCCGCGCCATCCCGGTCGCCGGATAGACGAACAGCCCGCGCTTGAGCCCCGCCGCGACCACCCGGCTCGCGACCTTCATCGCCACCGGATACGGCGCGCGCGAGACGCGGTCGCGCACCATCTCGACGCCCCAGAACATCCCCGTGCCGCGGATGTCGCCGACCATCGGATGCCCCGACAGCTCCTCCTTGAGCTGCGCGCCCAGCCGCGCGCCAATCTCGGCCGCGCGCTCGACCAGATGCTCGCGCTCCATGATCTCGAGCACGCGGTCGGCGACCGCGCAGGCGGTCGGATGCGAGCTATAGGTGTAGAACATGAAGTCCGCGCCCTTCGCTTCACATTGCTCGACCAGGCTCTCCTGCACCGCGATCATGCCCATCGGCATGTAGCCGCCGGCGAGGCCCTTGCCGCCGACCAGGATGTCGGGGATGACGTTCCAATGATCCACGGCGAAACGGCGTCCGGTGCGGCCGAAACCGGTCATCACTTCGTCGGCGATCAGCAGCACGCCATGGCGCTGGCAGATCTCGGCAAGGCGCGGCCAGTACTCCTTGACCGGCGGCACCGAGCCACCCGCCGAACCCATCATCGGCTCGGCGATAAACGCCGCGATCGTGTCCTCGCCTTGGCGATTGATCTCCTCTTCGAGCGCATTGGCGCAATCGATATCGCATCCGGGGTACGTCTTGTCCCACGGGCAGCGGTAACAGTACGAGGGCTTGATCTTCGGCCAGTCGAACAGCACGTGCTCGTAGTCCGCGCGGCGGAGACTGCCGCCGGCCGAGAGCGCGGCGATTGAATTGCCATGATAGGAAGCCTCGCGCGCGATAATTTTCGTGCGCTGCGGGTGGCCGTGGACCTTGTGATACATCAGCGCGAACTTGAGCGCCGCCTCGACCGCCTCCGATCCGCCTGAAGTGAAGAAAAAGCGCGTGAGGCCCGGCGGCGTCCATTGCGCCAGCCTCTCGACCAGCCTTTGGCGCTGCGGCGTCGACCAGATCGGAACGACGTAGTTGGCGCGGCGCACCTCCTCGGCCATCAACTGCGCGATCTCCTCGCGCCCCTGCCCGATGTTGGTCACCACGGCGCCGGCCGCCGCGTCGAGGATTTTCCCGCCGTCGGCGGTGTAGAGCCACGCGCCCTCGGCATGGTCGATGAGCAGCGGCTCGTAAGGGCCGCGAATGAAAGTTAACGGCAGCTTGGGTGACTCGGGCAACTCGGGCATCGCGACTCTCCTCACACCGCTCGCGCCACTAGCGAATCGCGCCTTCGGCGCGCCAGCGCTCGATATCGTGCTGATTGTAGCCGAGGTCGGTCAGGATTTCGTCGGTATGCTGGCCGAGCTTGGGTGCGAGCGAGCGAATCGATCCGGGCGTCTCGGAGAGCTTGACCGAAATTCCGACCTGCTTGACCTTCTCGCCGTTGGGCGCCTCGACTTCGACGATCATGTTGCGCGCGCGGATTTGGGGGTCGTGCTCGAGTTCGTCGAGCGTCAGCATCCGGCCCACGCAGATATCGTTTTTGGTCAGCACCTCCCACCACTCGTCGCGCGTTTTGGTTTTGAAGATCTCGGCGAAGCGCGCCTTGATCTCCTCGAAACGGGCGCTGTTGTACTCGTCCTGTATATATTCCTCGGTGCCGAGCGCGCGGCACAAATTGGAGTAGAACCACGGCTCGACCGAACCGATCGTGATGTATTTCTCGTCCTTGGTCAGATAGAGATTGTAGTATGGCGCCGAGCCGTCGAGCGTGGTTGCGCCGCGCCGCGGAATCCATCCCTTGCCGAAATGATTGGAGAGCGCCTGCGCGATCAGCAGCATCGTGCCGTCCAGCATCGCGATATCCACGTATTGTCCGCGGCCGGTCTGATGGCGCGCGAGCAGCGCCGCGAGCACGCCGATCGCCGCGTGCAATCCACCGCCCGCGTAGTCGGCGAGCAGGTTCTGCGGAATCGTCGGCGGCTGGTCCTTGCGCCCGATCATCGAGAGCGCGCCCGCCTGCGCGATATAGTTGAGGTCGTGACCGACGAAGTCGCGATACGGCCCGGTCTGGCCGAAGCCGGTCACCGCGCAATAGACCAGCCGCGGGTTGCGCGCCGAGAGCATCGAGAAGTCGATCCCAAGCCGCTTGGCGACGCCGGGGCGAAACTCCTCGACCACCACGTCGGCGCGCTGCGCCAGGCGCAGGAAGACCTCGCGCCCTGCCCCGCTCTTGAGATTGAGCCCGATCGATTTCTTGTTCCGCCCAAGCGCGTTGTGCACGCCCAAGCCGGTTGCCGGGCGCTGCGTCTTGCCCGAGGCCGCGGCCTGCTCGGCGCGCCGTCCCGTAGGCGCCCCTGGTTCCTCGACCTTGATGATATCCGCGCCAAGGTCGCCGAGGATCATCGTGCAATGCGGACCGGGTGCGAGCTTGGTGAGGTCGATAACCTTGATACCGCTGAGCGGTGCGATTGAAGCCATGAGCTTGCAGTGTCTCCTTCGCTAAAAGCGCACACCCGTCAAAGACGCGCGCGGGTGCCCTGATGATGATGTACTTTCTTTAAGGCGTCGCGTCCACGCGCGCAAACTCCAGCCAGCCGGCTGCTCGCGCACGCGGTCCTTACTCGGCGCGCGCCGCTCAGACCACCGCCGCGCGCAGCCGCGAGAGCCGCTCGTTGAGTGCGCGCAGCCCATCGACCATGTGCACGCCGTACCAATGCAGGTCGCGCCCGCTTATCAGCAGCACCCGGCGCCCCAGCGCCGGCGGCAGCATCGCCTTCATTTCTTCGAGGTCGCCCTGGTCGAACTCGTAAGGCTCATCGGGCAGCAGCACGATATCGGGGCGATGCTCGACGGCCTCTTCGACCGTGGTGCGCGGGTAGCGCTCGCCGGCGGCGGCATAGACGTTGTTGAAGCCCATCATGCGCAGCACGTCATGGGCGTAGGTGTCGGCATTGAAGGTCATCCAGGGTTTCTTCCAAATCGGGCAGAAGACGCGAAGCCGAAGCTTGCTCCATACGCCGAGACCGGCCTCGATTCCGCTTACGGCGAGCGTTATGTCGCGCGCGAGCGCGGCCGCCTGCGACTCGCGGTCGAGCGCACGGCCCATACGCAGGATCGACTCGACCGCGCCCGGCACGGTGCGCGGGTAGGTGGTGAGCACCGGCACTCCCTGCTCACGCAGACGCTCGATATCCTCGCGGCGGTTTTCCTCCGCGTTGGCGATCACCAGGTCGGGCTTGAGCTTCGCGATCTCGCGCAGGTTCGGATTCTTGGTGCCGCCTATTTTTGGGATGGTCGCGAGCGCCTCGGCCGGCTCGACGCAAAAGCGCGTCGCCGCAACGAGCATCTCCCCCGCATCTAGCGCGAACAGCGTCTGCGTCCAGCTCGGCACCAGCGAGACGACGTGCTTAGGCGGGCGCTCGAGCTCTACCCGCAGACCGATATCGTCGGTGAATTGAAGCCACGAGGCCATCCGTCGCCCCTACCTGCCGCTCCTTTGCCGCACCAGTTGGTCGAGTGCACGGCGGTCGGAATCGGTGAGGCGCTCGCTCGTGCCGTCGTCATGAGATGGCTCGCCCGGCCGAGGCTCAGCGGCCATCGCGGGACCTGGCAAAGGCGTCGCCGAGCGATGGGTCAGGAAATGCATCGCACGCGGCGCCAGCACGCGCCGGGTGATGAAGCCGGCGGCGAGCACGAGCAGTGCCACAATCAGGATCAGGCTTGGACGCTTGCGTTTGGCGCGTGACTGCCGCCGCCGCCGTTTTGCCATCGAGAAAACCCCGCGCGAACCGCCAGACACTCCGCCTCAATCACCATCCGCCACCGAAATCCGTCGCCGCGCGCCGGATGACGCATCTTCCCAGAAATGCGTGGCGAAATCCTATCGCACCTCGATTCTTTTCACTAACCTCTTGTAGGGGCCGTTGGCGTCCCAACTTAGCTCTCCGGTTTGGTAAGGGCCCGTTGGCGTTCCGGTTTCACTGATCTCTTGAAAGGCCCGTTGGCGTCCCGATTTTAGCTCTTCGGTTTGGTAATCGTTTGCGCACACAAAAGCCGAACGCGGCGGGCGGCTCCCCCTGTTCGGAGGACCCGCCCGCCTGTTTCACTGATCTCTTGAAAGGCCCGTTGGCGTCCCGGCTCAGTTCTCCGGTTTGCCAACAGGGTACATCGTGGCGCTATCGATCAGCCGTTTGGCTTGATCACTGTGTACATCGTGGCATTGCCGCGCTGCACCAGGAGCAGGGCCGAGTTCTTGTCCTTCTTGGCCTGCTTGGCCGCCGACAGGAAGTCGTCCACCGTGTTGACCTTCGAGTGGTTGACCTCGAGCACGACGTCGCCCTGCTGGATTCCCGCATCCGCCGCCGGACTATCGGGTTGCACGCCGCGGACCACCACGCCCTTGGTGTTGCTGAGGCTTAGCTGGTTGGCGACCTCAGGCGTGATCGACTGCACCTGGAGACCCCAGTTGGAGCCCGGCTCCTCGTTCTTGGCGCTGGCGAGCTGCTCTTCCTTCAGTTCGGCGACTTTGACCGGGATCGTGAGATGCTTGCCGTTGCGGATCACTTCGACCGGCACGGTATCGCCGATCGGCGTCTGCGCCACGAGTTCGGGGAGCTGATGCTCGTCCTGCACGGGCAGGCCATTGAACTTGACGATGATGTCGCCGCGCTGGATGCCCGATTTGAGCGCCGGGCCCTCCTTCTCGACGTTGGCTACCAGAGCGCCCTCGGGCGTGGGCAGGTTGAAGGACTGGGCGAGGTCAGGCGTGACTTCCTGAATTTCGACTCCCAGCCATCCGCGCACTACCTTGCCATGCTCCTTGAGCTGCTGCATCACCTGCTTGGCGATGTCGATCGGAATGGCGAAGCCAATCCCGGCGTTGCTGCCGGTGCTGCTGTAGATGGCGGTGTTGATACCGATCACCTGGCCTTTGGCATTGAACAGCGGGCCGCCCGAGTTACCCGGGTTGATCGACGCGTCGGTCTGGATGAAGTCGTCGTAGTTGCCGCCGAGCGCGCGCCCCTTGGCGCTGATGATTCCGGCCGTGACCGTCGAGTTGAAGCCGAACGGGCTGCCAATCGCGACTACCCAGTCGCCGACCTCCGCGGTGTTCGAATCGCCGAGCGGGGCCACCGGCAAGGGCTGCTTGGTGTCGATCTTGATCAGCGCGAGATCGGTCTTGGGATCCTTGCCGACGACCTTGGCGGTAAACTCGCGCTTGTCGAGCAGCCGGACGTGAATCTCATCGGCGTGTCCGGCCACGTGATTATTGGTCAGGATATAGCCGTCAGGCGATACGATCACGCCCGAGCCGAGACCGTGCTGCTTGTACTCATGGGGAATCTGACCGAAGAAGCGGCGGAACTGGTCGAAGGGGTTTTGCTGCTGACCAAACGGCCCGCCGGGTCCCTGGTCGCCAGGTCCTTCGGGTCCGTTCGGTCCAAGACCCGGCCCTCCCGGCCCCTCCGGTCCTTCAGGTGAGTCGGGCGAATCGCCCGGGCCAGCCTGATCGCCGGAGCCGCCGAACGGCGAGCCGGACTTGACCTGCTGCACCACGCTGACATTGACCACCGACGCCGCGACTCGCTTGACCAGGGGCGCGAAGGAAGGAATCTGAGCGCTGGCTTCGTTGGGTTCGGGCTGATTGGCCGGCGCGGGCTGTGAATTCGGCTCCGCTTGCGCGGTTCGTTCCGCGGGCGGGGCCGACTGGGACTTACCCTGTTGCTGCGGTGAGTTGGAACTCCAGAACGGGAAAGCCCCGGCGCGCGCAAACGCAATTAAGATACCCAGAAACACGCCGCAGGAAACCGCGGCGATCTTCTTAAACATTCACTCTCCTCCTGGAGATGGCAAAGTTCATGTCAGCCCGCTTGTGCACAGCAATATCTATAGGCTTAAGACGATAGTGGATGGCTTAAATTCAGATGACGTGCGCGCGAGCCGGTTTTTTTTCCGGGAATGCCGCTTCGCGTCCCGCTCGAACCGGCCAATGATCCGAACCTCCAGTAAATCAGAAAAGCCTCGCTAAGCAAACGCCCGCCGCTTTCGTTTGACCGGGCGGCTGCCGCCTCCCCTCCCCCCGGGCAGCCTCCAACCCGGCAATCCTCTGTGCAGCGTCTCGGGTCAATTGTCATTTGTCATTCGCGCGCGATTCGCGCCATTCCCGCAAGCGGATTCCATCCGCGCAAGCGGATTGCGCGGGCGTCGTTCGCGGTTCTACCATATTGATGTGCCGTGCGTGATTTGTACCGTCGGAGTTTTCGGATTGGTCGGACTTTTCGGCGCGGGGCTCCTCACCTGGACCCTCCTCGAGTATGCGGTCCATGGCTGGATGGGCCATCGGTTTGCGACTTTCGTAACTCCGATCCATCACGTTCACCATCGCGACCCGCGCGCGGTCTTCGCGCTTGGCGCATGGCTACCGGCGTTGCTGCCGATACTCGTCGGCGCCGCCCTTGGAGCGCGCGGATGGACGATCTTCTACGGCGGCATCCTGGCCGGGTTCGCGGTCTATGAAGTGCTGCACTACCGGATACACTTTCATGCGCCGCTCTGCCGCGCCGAGGCGCGGATGCGCACGCGCCATCTGATCCATCACTACTGCGCGCCGGCGCTGTGTTTCGGAGTCACCACGGCGCTGTGGGATTGCGTCTTCAGGACCGCTCCAAGTGATGCCGACGCTGCTGAACTGGCGGCTCGCGTCTCCTCGATCGCACCGCTTGAGGGCCGCTCGAACGTCAGCGCGCCAGGCGCCGTGATGCGCCGCCTGATAGCCACAATCGCGATTCGCTAGTCCATCTTGATCGCGGGCTCGGCTGCGGGCTCAGCCGCACAGACGCGTGCGCGCGCGCCGGCGATGCGCGCTCCATCGCTCGAGCGCCAATTTTTTGTCGCTGGCCGATCTGTTTGAGGCCAGTTTCTCGTCACTAGCCAGTCCGTTTCCGTCTTCACCGCGCAAATCCGACCTTTTTCAACTCATTTCCGGGGCACGCAACGTGCTCAGAAGCGCAGGGGCTTCACTTAGAGCCCTCAATAGTAAGTCGGTTCCGGCGCGGTAGCGCGCGCGATGGCAGATGAATATTCATCGCGCGCGCGGCGCCCCGGCCAGCGGCAACGAGCAGGGAGCTACTATGCGACAAGTCTTATGGACCGTTTCGCGAAGGACGCGAACTCAAGGGCAACGCGGTGCTCGCGGTCCGGCCCCGGTCAACGAAAGCGAACGCGATCCGCGGCGCATGCGGGCGCGCGCAATACGCTCGCGCACCAGCATGTCCGTCGCGGGTGCGGTAATGCTGATCGCGCTTCAGCTCGGATGGGCCGCCCCCGCGCGCGCGCAGGCCAATATAACGCTGAGCAACGTCGGCGTAACCGGCGCGCTCGCCACCAATACCAACTGGTCGATCGCCAAAAACGGCGGCTTCGCTAGCGGCACCGCGAGCTGGACGGTCGGGGTGACCAAGGTCTCCGTGAGCGACCAGATAATCCAGGTTGACGGGCAATTCACTATAACTAATACCGGCACCGAGCGGGCCCCGATCGGTAACATTATAATAAATCTGCAGCGCCCGTGCGGCCTGGTATGGGTCTCGGCCGCGATTGACGTGGCCGACGCGACCTTCGGCCAGGCGGCGACCTACGGCAATTTCATTTCCACGGCGTCGGCGGAAAAAATCGCCCGCAACCAGCCGAGCTCGTCGTGCGGCGGACCGGGCAATTATGCGATCACCACCACCGTCGCCGGGCACGCAGTCAAGGAAGGTACGTTTTTCACCACCAGTGCCTCGGGCACCGTCGACTTCATAAGTGCGTCCGACAACTCGGTCTTCTCGCTGGTACCGGAGTTCAGTCTGGCCGCCGGGACCTCCAAACGGCTGTTCTATACCGCGACCTTCGACAACACGATCCTGGGAATCGCGCCGGGAACCGAACTCCGGCCCGAGGTAATCGTCAGCGTGGCCAACGCTCAGCAAACCGACTTGAACGTGTCACGGCTGGTCGACGTTGATGACGACGACGGGCCGGCCGGACAGGGCGTCGCACTCAACGGAGACGACGCCGGATGGTCCCAAAGCGCCGCGGCGCGTCAGCCATTTGTGCCCACGCTCGCGCGATGCAACCAGACCATCGAGCTCAGCGACGCGCAAAATGCCGGCAATCCGGCGTTGACCGGAACCGCGGCGCTCACCAGCTTCACCAGCTTCAACGGTACCGGGATGCTGTCGATTGACGGCTCGTCGATGAGCGACGGTAGTACCAACACGCAGGACGTAAGCGCGGTCGTCAGTGGCGGCGCCAACGGCGGTACGATTACCAACTGCGCCGGTATCACCGGCCCCGACACCACCATCACGCTCGTGGTGGGCAACATCAGCAAGGTGTTCAGTGTATGCACGGGTGTCGACGATACCGCCTGCGATCAAGAAGACGTACCCGCCAATGCGGGCCCGGCGACGCCCACTCCGTCTCCGACTCCGATCGTGACGCCCACACCGGTGGTCACGCCGACTCCGGTCGTGACCCCTACGCCGGTTGTAACTCCAACGCCGGTCGTCACACCGACGCCAGGCGTCACTCCGACTCCGGTGGTCACGCCCACACCGGTCGTGACACCTACGCCGGTGCCGGTTGTTACGCCCACTCCGGTCGTGACACCTACGCCGATCCCCACTCCGACACCGACCGCGACTCCAACCCCGGTCGTACCGCCTTTCGACAAGGGTGAATTCTGCACCTACAGCGAAGCGCACTGGTCGCATACCTGCGGCGAAAGCAGCGAAGACCATAGCTCCGCGAACAGCCTCAAGCAGGTACCCGATGACACGTGCAGTGGCGAGGGCAATCAGGCCCATAACGTCCTGACCGAGAACTTCGACACCATATACGGCACCAATGGAGTCCACGTCGGCCTCACCTGCGCCAGCAATCAGTTCGGAATGACCTTCACCTCGCCGGCCGCGATCCAGAACTACTTGCCCGCGGGCGGCAAGGCCGGAGTGCTTGATGCGTGTCTCCTCAACCCGTCAAGCTCGCACTCGGGTAACCTCGGCGGCGAAGTCCTGGCGCTGGAACTCAACGTCGACTTCAGCGCGGCCGGTTTCACTCAGGGTCCGGGTGGTCCGTTCGGCAGCCTGAATCTGTGCGGCAGCGGCACCTCACTCGACGGCATGTCGATCTCCCAGATTCTCGCGGCCGCCAACAAGGCGCTGGGTAAGGGCGGGATGCCGGCGGGGTTCAATCCGAACTCGCTGCGCAACCTGCTCCATCAGCTCAACCTCTCGTTTGACGACTGCCATCCGCATGGTTTCGCCCAGCAGCACTTGACCGGCGGAGCCTGTCCGTAAAGCGGTTATCCGCGACGAACGAAAGGGCCGGTCCCTGCGGACCGGCCCTTTTTCATTTTTTCATTTTTTTTCGTTCCTCTCGCTCGATCGATCAGCCGTCAGCGATCGGGGCTCACGCTGCCCACTAACCAGACCTGACTACGGCGTGCAGAGCAAAGTCCGCGCACAGTACGCGGCGCTGATCTTCCACACGGTCAACGAGAATGCCTTGCGCACCCGATTTCCCGAAGCATCGATCACTCGCAGCGTTGGATACCAGGTGCCCTGGGTGGTCGCGATTCCCGTAATGGCGCCGGCGGCGTGATCGATCGAGAGACCAGGGGGCAGATGACCCAGGACCACCGCTATCGTGTAGGGAGCGCGGCCGCCGCTGATGTCAAGCGAGACGTCATAGAGCACCGTGGTGTGAGCGTTGGGCAAAATCCTGAACGCGCCAATCCTGAGCGGCGATGGAGTCGGCGTCGGAGTGGGAATCGGTGTGGGAGCCGGAGTGGGTGTCGCGGTCGGCTTGGGTGTCGGCGTCGCCACAGCAGTGGGCGTCGCGGTCGCGGCCGGAGTCGGCGTCGCGGCCGGCGCGCCAGGAGTTATCGAGCCCCACCACGTACCCCACATATTGCTTTGACCGGCGTACTCCTGGATCGTCCACATCGAGGTGTCGTCGACCGGATCGACCACTGTAGCGGTGAAATCGCCCCATCGATTCTCGCCGGTGCCGAAGTCCTTGAAGTAGGACGCCTCACCCGCCTTCAGCATCACCTCGCTTTCCATCGTATTCGGAGGATCGCTCGCCAGGTGAATCGAGTAGGCCCCGCTCGCATATATCCCGGTCCCGAAGTGGGTATAGCCGAGCATCACGTCGCCGTTCTTATTAACGGCCAGCGTCGGGAAGGCGTAAAAGTTGGCGGCCGTGGGATCGTCGATACGTCCGAACTGCTGCACCTGGCCAAGCGCCGAAGCGCTCATGTTTATCTGCCACCACTGCGCGGCTGTGCGAGTCGGAGTTCCAGTGGCAGGAAGGTAGACGGTATGCGAGGCCCACAGCGAACCGTTGCGGTACACGCAGCTCTGGATGCGCCCGTCCTCGGTGTCGATGTTCTCGCTGGAGCCGAGTTGAGGAGCGAAATTAATGACCGGTGAGAAGTCTTGCCAGGCCGACGGCCCGGTCGGATAGGCGACGCCGCTCGTCAACACTTCGGACCCGACCGGGCCCGTTATGGTGTCGATCCGCAGCTTGCCGGAACCCGAACTGCTCTGTTCCAGCAGGTACATGGTCGAAAGATTGGGGTCCATCGTGGTGGCTGGAACCTGGGTAAAGCCATTGGTCGGTGTGAGCACCGTATATTTGCCCGTGCCGCCCGCGTAAAGGTCCGCCTTGTCGAAAGCCCAGATCATCGAATTGACGAAGTTGTTGCCCGCGATGGTGAAGATGTTGGCCTGCACGACGATCCAGTTCTTGTTGAATCCGAGAGTCGGATAGTCGACCCAGTTGACTGACGAACCGAGGTTTACCTTGTAGATATTCCAGCCGGCGGTGGGATCGTTGGTTTGCGAGACAGCGATCAGAATGGACGAGGTTGAGGACTTTTCGCCGGCCGCGGATGAAAAGATCCACCTTTCAGCATAGGGATCGTAAAGCACATGCGCGTCGAATGACTCGGTCACACCCAGAGCCGACCAGAAGGTCCAGTTGGTGATCGCGCTCAGAATGTTGCCCGACCTGTCCTGGATCACGACCTGGCTGTTAAGCGCTTCCATCAAATGATGGGGTCCGATCGCTCCCTCGGCATCGGGCGGAATCACGGTGCCGTTGTCGGCCACCGCGGCGAAGCTATTGACGGGCGGGAGCGATTGGACGGTCGAAACCGCAGGCGCCTGTGCCTCGCTCTCGGGTGCCGCAACCGTTGCCTCATTCTTGGTGGTGCTTTCGATTCGCGGGGCGACCGGGCGAAGAATTGTACGATGCTCATTGAGCGGCATCGGGCCAAGCGCCTCTTCACGGGCGCCCGCTTTGAAGTTGAACGAAGCGTGCTGCGCCGCCTCGCCTGCCGTTCCGGCTACCTGGACGGAAGCGGCTGCGGCGAGGGTCTGAACGCCGGCGACGCTCACAAGCACGATCGCCGCCGACAGTATGAGTTGCCGAATTCGCTGCGTGGTCGATGTCACTTTCGCTAGCCTCTAAAGCCCGCCTTGATTGGATCGGGCTTTCTCGTTTCGAGGCTATAAGGAGCAATGACAAGACCACGCAGGCGATTTTTATCTCTGACACACCATCATTGTTGGAATTCGAGGCAGACCGACGCACACGACGAGACATCGAAGCGCATAAAAGCGCGCATGCCTCGATTTGAATCGGAATGTGTGAGCGAGTACGGGTTATCGCGCGGCAGCCCTCGCCTCAGGGTGTCTCAGACGAGAACACCCATCGCTGGCGCCGCGATCCTCGCAAGCCGTATCTAGTCTGAGACAGAACTCGTGTGCCCGGCACGCAGAGCTGCCGAACCCGAAGTGGCGATGTGGATCAGATAGCGCTGCGCGGATTTGAGACTACGGCGGATTTGAAACTACGGAAGGATGGCGATTTGAAAGGCCCGGCTTATCGATTCGTGGCTCCGATCAGTGACGCGGATCGTGAACCTCGAGGTACCCGCGACGCCCGGCGTCCCGCTAATCTCGCCGCTGAAGGTATTGAGCGCGAGTCCGCGTGGCAGTGCGCCCGCGCTGACGTAGACGAGATAGGGCGGCGTCCCGCCGCTCAGCCCCAACGAGGCGTGATAGAAGATGCCGACTCTGCCAGCCGGGAGCGTCGTAGCGGCGACCGTCAGCGTCGGCGAAGGTGTTGGAGTCGACGTCGGAGTCGGCAAAGGTGAGGGCGTCGAAGTCGGCGAGGGTGTCGGAGTAGCCGTCGGCATTGGAGTCGGTGTCGCCGTCAGAGTGGGTGATGGCGTCGGGGTTGGCGTCGGAGTCGGGCTTGGCGTGGGCTTGGGAGTCGGAGTCGGCGTGGGCGAAGGCGTGGGCGTCGGAGTCGGAGTCCGAGTCGGAGTTGGCGACGGTGATGGCGTGGGGCTCGATGTGGGCGTGGGGGTTGCTGTGGGGGTGGGCGTCGCCGTCGGCGTGGGAGACGGTGTCGGTGTTGGGCCTCCGATGGAAACCTCGCCCCACCAGGTGCCCCAATTGTTGTTGGTCGCCGCGTATTCCTGGAGCGTCCATAAGCTTAGATCGTCGAGCGGATCGACGACCGTGCTGCTGAAATCACCCCATCGATTATCTCCTGTGCCCAGGTCCTTGAAGTAAGGGGCCTCACCCGCCTTGAGTACGGTACCGGCGCGCAATGTGCCGGGCGCGTCAGCGGCCATCCGCATCGAGAAGCCCGCGCCCGCGTACTGCGCCGCCGAAAACTGCGAGTACCCGACCAGCGCGTCATTCTCCCGATTGACGCCGATCGACGGATAGGCGAAGAACTGCGTCGCGGTCGGGTCGTCGATTCGCCCGCGCTGTTGGATTCCGCCCAAATCGCCCGCCGTGGTGTCGATCTGCCACCACTGCACCGAGCAACGATTGGGCGTGCCGGTCGCGGGCAGGAAAATGGTCTGCGCCGTCCACAGAGAGCCGTTGCGATAGACCGTCCAATCCAGCCGGTCATCGTCGGTGTCGATGTCTTTGGTCGATCCGAGTTGCGGCGCGAAGTTGATCGTCGGCTCGACCGCCTGCCATGGCTGCGATGCGGCCGGTAGTGCGACGGCGGTGGTGAGCACTTCGGAACCGACCGCGCCCGTGATCGTGCTCATCCTGAGCAGCCCGTTGGCCGAGCTCCACGACTCCAGAAGATAAAGTGTCGCCAGGTTGGGATCGTAAGTCAGCGCCGGATTCATCGCGAAGCCGCCGGTGTCGTCCTGCAGCAGGGTGAAGAGCCCCGAGCCGCCCGCATACAGGTCCGCCTTGTCGAAGACATAGAGGTTCGCGAATTCATAAAAGGTGCCCTGGATAGTGAACATGTTGATCCCGACCACGATCCAGTTCCTGTTGAACCCGACGGTGGGAAAGTCGCCCCATCGCAGGCCCATCGGATCGACCGGCACCCGGTAGAGGTCCCAGCCCGCGGTCGGGTCGCTGTTGTGCGAAACGCCAATCAGCACCGCCGAAGCCGTGGTCTCCGGGTCGGCCGCGGTGACGATGACCCATCGCTGACCGTACGGGTCATAGATCACTCGCGGATCGGTCACGGTGCCGACGCTCAGGCTGGACCAGAAATTGAGCAGGCTGACCGAGCTTATGAGCATTCCCGCGCGGGTCTGAATTTCGATCTGGCTATTGAGCGCGACCACCAGATTGGCCGGCCCCACGGCGCCGTCGGTGTCGGGCGGAATCACGGTGTTATCGTCGCCGAGTCCGGGAAACCCGATGAGCGCGGAGCGTTTGCCCGCCGGGGATTTGTTGTGGCGCGCATGATGCGCATGGCCGGAGGCGGGCACTTGAACGAAGGGGCTACGCTGCGGGCGTATTCCACGATGGGGCCGGGCCGGCGCAAAGACGCCGCGCGCTTCGTCACGGGAGAGCGCGCTGAAGTCTATCGTCGCGTGTGCGACGGCGTGGTCGGCGCGTCCGGCGATTCGTCGGGAAGACCTCTCGCGCGGAAACGCGGTGTCGCGTGAAAACGTGGATTGAAGGCGTGCCGGAAGCGCCGTCGAGGCGGCGGATCCAGGATGCTCGTGATCGATCTGCTGCGTTCCGATCTGCTGCGTTCCCGGCTGCTGTGTGCCCGGCTGCTGTGTGCCCGGCGCATCGGCCACCGGACTCGCCGCGGCCCATGGCCGGGCGACAACGAGAGCCGTCCATCCCGCTAATCAGTGCCACCGTCAGCCGCGCAGCGGTCGCCGACCGCTTGCGGATGAGGTTTGACAAACGCCCCCGCCCCCTTTTGGCTCTCGTTGCCGCCTTGGCTCAACAGGGTCGGAGTTCTTCGATCGCCCGTATCCCCCTTGCGGTCCGTGCGGCCCCCGGCCAAGCGAAACCAAGCGGTTCCGCCTGCCCCCCATCACCTCACTGCGAGGCCGCACGCGGCCTCCGGCGCCTATCGAAGAATCCTTCCGAAGGATCTACCGAGCAAAAGGCGAGCCGCTGAAACACTCAACAAAAACAACGGTTTTCGTACCTCAACCGCCAAAAAAATGGCGGTCGCGCGACATGCGGCGTTGCGTTTCGGCATCGCTTCGCCGCGTCGCTTCCAAGCCTGTCTTCAGCGCGCGAGCGCCGGACTTTCACATCGACGCTGACGCTCGTAAATACCCGGCCGCAGGCGTAAATTTTCATGAGACGGAGGCAACGAGCGTCGATGTTCGTCCGGAGCTACGTAGGCGTCCTCGCTTTTCTTGTGCTGTTCATTTTTTTCGCATGGATCGGCACGCGCAGCGATGCGCGCGCGTTCTAGCCCTGGATCAATGGACTCGGCCTCGCAGTCTTGCTGGTGATGACCTTGAAGCTGGTTTTCGACGGCTGAGCCTTCAGATGCGATTGCGATTGAGCAGGCCGCGCGCGATCACCAGCGCCTGAATCTCGCTGGTACCCTCTCCGATGATCATCAGCGGCGCGTCGCGATAGAAACGCTCGACCGGAAACTCGGCCGTGTAGCCGTAGCCGCCCAGCACGCGCATCGCGTCCAGCGTCACTTTCACGCACGCCTCCGAGGCGAACAGCTTGGCCATCCCCGCCTCGACGTCGCAGCGCTCGCCGGCGTCCTTCTTCTCCGCCGCGCTCTGCACCATCAGGCGCGCCGCCTCGACTCGCGTTCCCATGTCGGCCAGCAGCAACTGCACCGCCTGATGCTCACAGATCGGTTTGCCGAAGGTGGTGCGCTGCTGTGAGTAGCGGATCGCGTTCTCGAACGCCGCCTGCCCGACTCCGACCGCGCGCGCCGCGACGTTGATCCGGCCGACTTCGAGCGCGCTCATCACCTGCTTGAAGCCCTGCCCCTCCTGGCCGCCGATAAGATTGCCGGCCGGAACCTCGAGCTCCTCGAACAACACCTCGCAAGTGTCGACTCCCTTGTAGCCGAGCTTCTTGATGTTGCGGCTGACGGTCGGCCCGCGCTCGTTCTTTTCGACCGCGAACATGCTGATTCCGGCGTAGGCCGGCTTGGCCTTGGGATCGGTCTTGGCCGCGACGGCCAGCATCGTGCCGTGGCGGGCGTTGGTGATGAACATCTTGCTGCCCTTGAGCACGTAGTTGTCGCCGTGACGGACCGCGCTGGTGCGGATCGATTGTACGTCGCTGCCGGCGTGCGGCTCAGTCAGCGCCAGGCCGCCGCGTTTCTCGCCGGCCGCCATCGCGGGCAAAAAGCGCTTGCGCTGCTCGTCGGTGCCGTGATGCGTGATGATGTAGGCCATGATGAGATGGCTGTTGATTACGCCCGCCAGGCTCATCCAGCCGCGCGACAGCTCCGCCATCAGACGCGCGTAGCTGACGAAGCTCAATCCCAGGCCGCCATGCTCGACCGGGATGGTTGCGCCGAAAAGCCCGAGCTCGCGCATCGTGGCAACCAGCGCGTGCGGGTATTCGTCGGCATGCTCCAGCTCGGAAGCGACGGGAATAACGTCGCGGTCGACGAAGCGGCGCACTGCGTCGATTACATCGTGGTCCAGCGTCTCTGCCATCTCGCAGTTCCTTTCAGCCAGTCAGAGAATCAATCATACCGTTCGGCGGAGCATGGACATATAAGCGCGGCGACAATTGTGACTGAACATATCTGGAAAGCGAGGCGCCTATACGTGTACTATACGTATATGGGTGCAAAGGCTCGAAGAAAGCTGACCATAACCGTCGAAGACGCCGTCTACCGGGGACTGCGCAAGATCGTCGGCCCACGCAACATCAGCCGCTTCCTGAACGACCTGGCGCGGCCGCATGTCGTGCGCGAGCGGCTCGATGAGGGCTATCGCGCGATGGCCGAGGACGAAAATCGCGAGGCCGAGGCCGCCGAGTGGAGCGAAGAGTTGGTGGGAGACGTCGCGGATGAGCCGCGATGAGCACACTGCCCCGCGGCGCGGCGAAGTATGGTGGATAGCCTTCGATCGCACAACGGGCGGCGAAATCAGGAAGACGCGGCCGGCGGTCGTCGTCAGCAATGACAGCGCCAACCGCTATCTCAACCGCGTCCAGGTCGTTCCACTCACCAGCAACGTGAAACGTCTCTATCCGGCTGAGGCGTACGTAAGAGTCAATGGCGTGCGCAACAAGGCGATGGCCGATCAGATAACTACCGCCAGCAAGCAGCGCCTGCTCGAAAAGGCCGGCACGATCGATCCCGCCGATCTGGCGGGCGTCGAACGCGCGATCAAGACCCAACTCGGCCTGAACTGAATCTCCCCGGCCTTCAAAACCGGGCTCGGTGTGCGCGGGCGCCCGGGCGTTCACTGCCCTTGCAAGCGCGGTCGGCCTGTTGATAGACTAAGTGTCATATTGACGCAAACTACGGGAATTCAGACAATCTTCATACGGCCGTAAAGCGGCCGTATTCGAAACCACCCGCATCGCGCGTCCACATGAGGTCCTAACCGATGATGCTTGAAATGCAATCCTCGACCATCACTAATACCGCCGGCGCGCAGCTCTATCGCAAGCTCGCCGCCCTTGGGCAGGACGCCTACGATCTGGCGGCCTGTGAGCGCTACGCTGCCCAAATCGACGAAATCCACCGGCTCAAGGCCGAGCGCGGCGCGGTCGTGCTCGCCCACAACTACCAGCGTCCCGAAATATTCGAGGTCGCCGATTTCATCGGCGACTCGCTGGAACTCGCGTACAAGGCGCGCGAGGTCCGCGACGCCGGAATCATCGTGTTCTGCGGCGTCCACTTCATGGCCGAGACCGCCAAGGTCTTCAACCCCGAGCGGATGGTGCTGCTGCCGGACCTGCGGGCCGGATGCTCGCTGGCGGAGAGCGTCACTGCCGAGGCGCTGGCCGAGCGCAAAGCCGAGTTGCGCGAGATTTATCCCGACCTCAAAGTGGTCTCCTACGTCAACTGCACGGCCGACGTTAAGGCCGAGTCGGACGCCTGCTGCACGTCGGCCAACGCGCTCAAGGTGGTCGAGGCAATCGACTCCCGCCACGTGCTGTTCGTTCCCGATCAGAATCTCGCCAACTACGTGCAGAGCCAGACCAGCAAGAAGATCATCTCGTGGGACGGCAACTGCTACGTGCATCACCAGATAACCGCCGAGGAGGTCGACCGGGTCAAGCGCGCGATTCCCGGAATCAAGGTGCTGGCCCATCCCGAGTGCCGCACCGACGTGCTGCGCCTGGCCGACGCGGTGCTCTCGACCAGCGCGATGGTGCGTTATGCGGAGAGCAGCGACGCCGACAAGTTCCTGATCGTGACCGAGTGCGGGCTTTCGGACCGGTTGCTGATGGAGATTCCGAACAAGCACTTCTACAAGGCGTGCAAGCTCTGCCGCTACATGAAGATGATCACGCTGGGCGGCACGCTCGATTCGCTGCGCAACCTGCGCTTCGAGATTGAACTGCCCGAAGAGGTGCGCGAAGGGGCGCGGCGCGCGCTGGAGCGGATGCTCGAGCTGGGCGCGTAGGACAGACGCGGCTAATCGTTTAACTCCTCGAGCAGCGCTTTGGCGTCTTTGAGGTCGGGGGTGTCGAAGCCCTCGGTAAACCAGCCGTAGATTTCTGCGAGCATCGCGCGCGCGTCGTCGCGACGGCCCCGTTGCGCGAGCAAACGCGCGAGACTTGTCACGGCGCGCAGTTCCCACGACCTGGCTTCCTGTTGGCGAGCTATCGCGATCGCCTGTTCGAAGCAGGCTTGTGCCTGCGCCTCGAATGGCGCTCCGCGGCTCAGCAACGCCTCGCCCTTCAGCCGGTACAACTCGGCCGCGCTCATGCGCGCTCCGGTTTGCTCGATGACGCTGAGCCCCCGTTCCGCCGCGCTCAGCGCCTCATCCGCGAGGCCCGCCCTTAGATAAGACGAAACCAGGCCCACGACGACGGCGGCGGCGCCCAGTGCGGACCCCGTCGCGCGGTACGACTCGATGCCGGCCAGGGTTTCCGCGATGCCCTCCTCTGTGCGTCCGAGCGCGGCCTGAGCGATACCGCGGTAGGTCGATCCGAGCGCGCTCCAATAACGAAATCCGTGCTCCATCCCCACCCTGCGGGCCTCGTCCGCCAGTTCGTGCGCGGCTTCGGGATCGCGGCGGCAGAGTTTAAGCATCGCTCCGTAGCTGAGCGCAAAAGCCACGCTCATCGGATGGCCGAGGCCTCGCGCCCGCCCGAGCGCTTCGCCGCTCATCTCGAGCGCGGCGTCCGGATATCCAAGCAGCCACAACGCCACCGACAAAAAAGACAGCGAAGCGACCCGCGGGTCCTGCGGCATCCCGTTCAACGGCGCAGGATCGTCTATGGCCGCCGCCTGTTCCAGTCTTGCGCGAGCGGCGCGGAATTTTCCGCTAAAGAGCGACACGGCGCCGCTCGCGAAAAATGCGTTCGCTAGCATGCCCGGCTCACGCGCACGCTCGGCAAGTTCGATCAGCTCCATGCTGGTCTGGTCCGCGCGCCCGAGATCGCGCCGTACCTGATGGAAGGCCCAGGCGAACATCAATGCCGAGAAGTGGAGCCCGGGGTCGCCAAGCGCGGCGCTCAGTTCGAGCGCGCGCCGCGCGGACTCCTCGACTTCGGGCGCCGCGTAGCCCTTGTTCGCAACCAGCGATCCGATGAGAGCAAGACGCAGCTCGACTTCCCGCCGCATCCGCTCCTCAGCTTCGGGCTCGCGCGCGAGCATTTCGAGCGCGGAGTTAAACAGGCTTGCTGCCTCTTCATGAGCGCTGCGCCGTTCCGCCTGCTCGCCGGCGATCCGCAGATAATGGATCGCCTTGCCGGCATTTCCACTGCGGCTGTAATGGCGCGCGAGCTCCTGCAAATGATCGTCGAGCTGATCGGCAAACAGCGCCTCGATCGCCTGTGCCGTGCGCTCGTGGAGCGGCTTGCGGCGCTCGTTCAGCACCGAGCCATACGCCACCTCATGCGTGAGCGCGTGCTTGAAGCTGTATTCCACGTCAGGCAGTGCCGGCTGCTCGTAGATGAATTCGCCGAGCTGCAAATCGCCGAGCATCCGCTCCAGTTCGTCATCCGGCTTGCCTGTGACCCGTCTGACCAAGCCCAGCGGAAACTCCTTGCCCATCACCGCCAGCGTCTGCAGCAGGTCTTTCTCGTCGGCGGGCAGACGGTCGATACGCGAGGCCAGAATTGCCTGCACCGTCGGAGGGATCTTCAGCTCGTCGAGCGGCCTGGTCAGCTTGAGCGTCCCATTGCGCACCAGCGCCCCCTCGTCGAGCAGCACCTGCACGGTCTCTTCCATGTAGAACGGGTTGCCCTCGGTCTTGTCGATAATCACTCGGCAAAGGGGTTGCAGCGCGGTGTCGCCGCCCAGCAACGCCGTCAGCATTTCCCCGGCGCTCTCACGCCCCAGCGGATCCAACCGAAGCTGCGCGTAGTGGCTTTTGTTGCTCCAGTCGTGCCGGTACTGGGGCCGATAATTCACCAGCAACAGCACGCGCGTATTGGCAATCGCGTCGACCAACAGGTCGAGCAGCGCCTGAGTCTCGTTGTCGACCCAGTGCAAGTCCTCGAACACGACGATCAGCGGCCCATTGAGGCTCTCGCGCAGCAAAATCCGCTTGATCGCCTCCAGCGTTCGCCGCTGGCGTACTTGTCCATCCATCTGCGCCAGCGCGCCGGCCGTTTCTTCCACGCCCAGCAGCGCAAACAGGTACGGCAGCGAGTCTTCCAGCGCGCGGTCGAGCATCACCACCTTGCCGGCCATCTTCTCGCGCCGTTTGCGCGCATCGTCGTCGGTCTCGATCTCGAAGTAGTTGTTCAGCAATTCGATGACCGGAAGGTAGGCGGAGGCTTTGCCGTGCGAGACCGAGAACGTTTCCAAAGTCAGGCATCCGCTCTGCGAGGTCATCTTGAATTCGTAGAGCAGCCGCGACTTGCCTAGCCCGGCCTCGCCCATCGCCGCGACGACCTGTCCGTGACCCTTCTTCACCAGTTCCAGCGCGTGGCGCATCGCGGCCATCTCGCGCTCGCGGCCGACGAATTTCGATAGCCCCCGGCCGGCCGAGCGCTGCAGCCGCGTGCGCAGCGATCCAAGCCCGGTCACTTCGTAGACGTTGACCGGCTCGTTGACGCCTTTGATACGTGACGGCCCCAGGGCGCGGAAAAGAAAGTAGCCATCGCATAGCCGAAAGGTCGCCTCGCTCGCGACCACGGAGCCGGGCTCGGCCAGCGTTTGCATCCGCGAGGCCAGGTTCGCCGTATGGCCGATCGGTGTGTACTCGACGTGCTGATCGCCGGTCTGAATCGGGCGCACCACCACTTCGCCGGTGTTGAGTCCGATGCGAATCTGGATCGGCGCACGGCCTTCGGCGCGCAAATAGCCGGCGAGCTTTTTGATCTCCTGCTGCATCCGGAGCGCCGCCAGCAGTGCGCGCTGCGGATGGTCTTCGTGGGCTACGGGAGCGCCGAACAGCGCGAAGATGCCGTCGCCGGTGGATTGCACGACGTAGCCGTCGTAGCGATGCGCGGCGTCGATCATCAGCTTCAACGCCGGATCGATCACGCGGCGAGCGTCTTCGGGATCAAGGTCCTCCATAAGCTCGGTCGAGCCCTTGATATCGGCGAACAGCGCGGTGACGGTCTTGCGTTCGCCTTCCAACTCCGAAGCCGGTAAGTCCGCCGCGCCTACGCTAGTCGACGCTGTGGCCTTGACTGGGGCGGACTGAGCGGCCGGTGCAGCGCCCGCGGCTCCCGGCAGGGGTGCGGCGCACTCTCCGCAAAATCGCGCTTTAGGCGAGTTCTCAAATCCGCACTGTGAGCAGCGCCGCTTGAACGGAGCGGCGCACTGCTCGCAGAACTTGAGCCCTTCCGGATTTTCCGCCCCGCAAGCTGAACAGTGCATATCTCCTACTGATCCGGCTGACTAATCCCCGCTCCTATCTCGCCGCATGCCGCCAAGCGTCCAGCAATATCTTGGCGTCTTACGGCTTCACTGTCTCGCCCCGGTGCTTTTGATACATCTTGTCTCTCCACGCGAATATCGGAGCAAACGCTGATTTCGAGGTCACCGACGCGGTATACATCGGGCGCATCGACGCCGGAAAATCGAAGAGGTCATCAGGAGGAGGGTTCACGAGCAGAAACATGCTCGCCGTGGTGAGATCAGCCCGGGTGAAAGCATCGCCTACTAAATACTCATGTCCATCGAGAGCATGTTTGAGTACCGTCAAAATCCGCTCGACCGTGACCTTGGCATGCTCCTCAGCATACTGAGTATGTTGGTACTTCTGCGCAAAGTATTGTCCGCCTTGTTGCAATTCCGGCGCGCTCGACCGCAGAAAATGCCCAATGATGAGCATCCGCGCCTGAGGGCCCAGGACCCCGTCCATCAGCTCCTCCCACATCATTACCTGCGCCCGATCTTTCTCGGACACTGGCATGAGCGCCGGTTGCGGATGGTGCTGCTCAAGCCAATTCAGGATCGCGGTCGAGTCGGGAATCACCGAGCCGTTAACCAGCAACACTGGAACCTGGGCCTGCCCGGTCAGTTTCTTTACTGCTTCTTCGTCCACACCGGGTTGGTAGTCCTGTTTTTCATATGGCACGCCTTTGAAGTTGAGCGCCCATCGAACGCGTTCCGCCCAGGGCGACGCATACATCTGAATCAGCTTTGTAGTACTCATCTTCTCCCTCCTTGGAACTTTAGTGATGCATCTACATTCGCATTCGGGGCGTCCGACTTGGTCGCCGGCGATCTTACGATAATTGTTCGATAAGCGCCTTAGCGTCTATCAAATCTTTCGTGTCAAAGCCTTCGCTGAACCATCCGTAGATCTCCACGAGCATCTGCCGAGCTTCAGCAGTCTTGCCCTGTTGTTTCCACAGCCGGCTCAAACTTGTCACCGCCTTTAACTCGAACGACCTGGCTTCTTGCTGACGCGCAATCTCGATAGATCTCCGGACGCACTCTTCCGCTTGCGCCTGAACGGCAGGCGACACTTCGACGCCGGAACCCCGGAGGATCAACTCTCCCTTCAATCGATGCAGTTCCGCCTCGTTGTGGCGCTCACCCGTTCTTTCCGCTATTGCGATCGCTTCTGCCACAGCAGCCGATGCTTCCTCGAAGCGTCCTGCTGTCGCGCAGGCCTCCGCCAGATAACAAAAGTACCAAGGCCGGAACAGACCAGCCCCGGTGGCCAATTGGGCGTCCAAACCTGCACGCATCACCGCAATTCCTTCGTCCGTTTGTCCCTGCTGAGCAAGTGCGTACCCTCGATATGTAGTCGCCTGGGCCAGAATGCTTCCGAATCCTTGCTCCGTGCAGACCGCGATCGCCGTCTCCGCTTGTTGCTGGAGCGTTAGCCATTCCCTTCGAAGGTAAGAGATTACAATCGCGTGTACCAGGGCAACTGCCAAGCTAAACGCATGAGACTGCCTGTGGGCCAGGGCCAGAGCGTCTTCTATCTTCTTCGAAGCCTGATCCGAATGGCCGAGAAGCTCCAGGAGCCACGCTGACCTGGCGAGACAAAAGACTCCTGGATCTAGCCCATAGATCAATGCATGAGCGTGATGTGTCTGAGGGTCGTAAAGGTTGATGGCCCGCTCGAAGTGCTCCAAGGCAGGCCTCAACTTCCCGAAAAGGAACAGCGAATTTCCTTGCGCCAGATGAGCTTCGACCAGAAGAGCCGAGTCTTGCATGTTCTCGGCCAAGCTCACGAGTTGCTGTGCCAGCTCAAATGCCGGTTGCAACTCCGCTCGTATGAGATGAAAGGATCGCAGTCCAAACAACACCGGAAAGAGCCGAGCGTCCTCACCTGATTGTCGGCCCAATTCCAGCGCTCGCTGGTATGCGGCTCCGACTTCGGGAGCTCCGTTGCCCTTCTTCGCGATCAGCACCGGGCCTAGCATCGTCTGTAGGTCCAATTCCTGCCGATCCCGCTGCGGACTGCCCGGCAACGTATTCAACAAGCGCACAGCGGCGGTGAGTTGATTTATCGCTTCCGTGTTTGCGGATCGTTCGATAGCTTGTTGCGCGGCAAGTTGCAGGTATTCCAGGGTCTTCAGTCTGTTTCCGCTGCAACTGTAGTGATGAGCCAGATCTCCGTAGTGGTCTTCCAGTCGAGAATTGAACAGAACTTCGATCTGTCGTGCCGTGCTCTCATGCAGGTTCTTGCGTCGTTCTATCAGTAGCGAACCATATGCTACCTCCTGGGTGAGCGCATGTTTGAAGGTGTACGCAGATTCAGGAAAGGCAGGCTGCTCATAGATGAATTCGCTAAGTTGAAGGGCCGCAAGCATGCGTTCCAGTTCATCCTCCGGCTTTTGCATCACTCGCCTGACGAGCCCCAGTGGGAACTCCTTGCCCATCACCGCAAGCGTTTGTAAAAGCCCTTTCTCGTCCGCTGGCAACCGGTCGATTCGCGAGGCGAGGATTCCCTGAACTGTAGGCGGGATGTGAATCTCGGACATCGAGCGCGTGATCTTGACCGCACCATTGCGGACCAGAGTTCCCTGATCGAACAGCGCCTGGACGATCTCCTCGATGAAAAACGGATTGCCCTCCGTTTTCTGCATGATCAGCCGCTTTATTGGCCTCAGCTCCACCGCCTCGCTCATCAGTGCGTCTAGCAACTCCTCGGCGCTCTCGCGCCCCAACGGATCGAGGCGCAACTGGGTATAGTAGGTTTTGCTGCCCCACTCGTGATGATACTCAGGTCGATAATTGATCAGCAGGAGTATCCGCGCGTTGGCGACGCTTTCGGCGAATAGTTTCAAGAGCGCCTGGGTTTCGTCGTCGACCCAATGTAGGTCCTCGAACACCACGATCAACGGTTGTTTCAGGCTTTCGCGCAGCAGAATCCGCTTAATAGCATCCAGCGTACCCCGTCGCCGCGACTGTGGGTCCATCTGCCGGATCGCCTCGGTTGGTTCCTCCGCCCCGAGCAGCACGAATATGTAGGGCAGCGTGTCCTCCAGCGCCCGATCCAGAGTCAGGATTTTGCCGGTAATCTTCTCCTGCCGGCGGCGCTCGTCGTCTTCTGCTGTGACCTCGAAATAGTCTTTCAAAAGCTCGATCACCGGCAGATAGGCCGACGCCTTGCCGTGCGAAACCGAGAACGCTTCGAGCACCAGACATCCATCCCCATCAACCGCCTTGAATTCGTAGAACAGGCGCGACTTGCCCACTCCTGCCTCGCCCATCGCGGCGACAATCTGTCCATGCCCCGCCCTGGATTGTTCCAACGCTTGTCCGAGTTGCGCCAGTTCGCGCACGCGGCCGACGAACTTCGTAAACCCGCGTCCCGCCGCACGCTGAAGCCTGGTTCGCAGCGGTCCCAGCCCGGTCACCTCATATACATTGACCGGCTCGCTGACCCCCTTGACCCTGGTCGGACCGAGCGGCTCAAAAGTGAAGTATCCTTCGCAAAGTTTGCGCGTAGCGTCGGTTACCGCAATCGAACCCGTTGGTGCGAGCGCCTGCATCCGTGCCGCGAGGCTGGTCGAATGCCCGATCGGTGTATATTCGGCATGGCCCTCGCCGGTCGCGATCGAACGGACCACCACCTCGCCGGTATTAGCCCCGACGCGGGCTTCGATTGGCAGGTTGCCGGCCTCGCGTAGTTTCGTCGAATATCGGCGCATCTCTTCTTGCATTTTCAGCGCCGCGAACAGCGCGCGTTGCGGATGGTCTTCGTGCGCTACTGGCGCTCCGAACAGCGCGAAGATGCCGTCGCCGGTGGATTGCGCTACATAGCCGCCGTACCGATGGACTGCATCCATCATCAGCTTCAGCGCCGGATCGACGAGCGTGCGCGCCTGCTCGGGGTCGAGGTCCTCGATCAACTCCATCGAGCCCTTGATATCCGCGAACAACGCGGTCACAGTCTTGCGCTCGCCGTCGGCGGCCGCAGAAGCATCCATTCCCCCGGCTGAGATCCGGATCGCGAGTGCACTGCGGACGGGCGCCAGTGGCGGCGCGGCGATATTGGTCGGCGCGAGCGCGCCTCCACAATCTCCACAGAAGCTTTTGCCGGACGGATTGACCACCCCGCACTTCGCGCAACGGTTCGCGAGCGGCGTACCGCAATCACCGCAGAACTTCTTTCCGTCCGCGTTCTCACTCTCGCAGTTCGAGCAGCGCACTTCCCCCCTCCGTCGCCGTCTATCCCGCCAACTCTTCGAGTGGCGACTTGGCGTCCTTCAGGTCCGGGATGTCGAAGCCCTCGGTGAACCAGCCGTACTAGAAAGCTCGTCAAGCAGCGATTTGGCAGCTTTCAGGTCTTCCGTCACAAAGCCTTCGCTGAACCATCCGTAGATCTCCGCGAGCATCTGCCGGGCCTCGGCCTTCTTGCCCTGTTGCTTCCACAGTCGGCTCAAGCTTGTAACCGCCCTTAACTCGAACGACCTGGCTTCTTGTTGACGCGCAATCTCGATGGATTTCCGAAAGCATTCTTCCGCTTCTGTCTGGACGCCAGGCTCCGCTTCGACGCCGGAACGTCGGAGGATTAGGTCCCCCTTCAATCGATGCAGTTCCGCTTCGTAGTAGCGCTCACCTGTTTTCCCCATTATTGCGATCGCCTCTGCCACAGCCGCCAGTCCTTCCTCGAAGCGTCCTGATGTCAAGCATGCCTCCGCCAGGAAACACAGAAAAAGCGGTCGGAACAAGCTGGAACCCGTGGCCAACATGGCGTCCAAACCTCCGCGCATCAGCGCAATTCCTTCTTCCGCTTGGCCCTGTTGGGCAAGTGCGTACCCTCGCTGAATAGTTGCCTGCGACAGGATGCTCCCAAATCCTTGCTCGGTGCAGAGCGCGATCGCCGCCTCCGCTTTTTGCTGTACCGCTGGCCATTCCCTGCGAAGGAAAAGCGCTGCATCCACGTTCAATAAGGCAACTGCCAGGCTAAACGCGTGACGCTGTTTCTGCGCCAGGGCGAGTGCCTCCCCGAGCTTCTTTGAAGCCTGGTCTGGGTATCCAAGAACGGCCAAGAACCACGCCGCCCTTGCGAGGCAAAACACTCCGGGATCTAGTCCATAGATAAATGCATGAACGTGATGCGTCTGTGGGTCATATAGACTGATGGCCCGCTCCGTATGCTCCAAGCCAGGGATCAGCTTTCCTAAGAGGAACAGTGAATTTCCTTGCGCCAGGTGAGCTTCTACGAGAAGACCAGAGTCCTGCACGCTCTCGGCTAAGCTCACGAGTTGCTGTGCCAACTCAAATGCTGGCTGCAACTCTCCCCTTATGAGATGAAAGGATCGGAGCCCAAACAACACTGGGAAGAGCCGAGCGTCCTCGCCTGATTGCCGGCCCAATTGCAACGCTCGCTTGTAGACGGCTCCGACCTCCGGGGCTCCGTTGCCCTTCGTCGCTATCAGAGCCGGACCAAGCATCGTCTGCAGGGCCAGTTCCTGCCGATCACGCTGCGGACTATCCGGCAAAGTATTCAACAAACGCACTGCGGCAGTCAGGTGATTTATCGCCTCCGCGTTTGCGGATCGTTCGATAGCTTGTTGCGCGGCAAGTTCCAGGTATTCCAGTGCCTTCAAACTGTTTCCGCTGCAACTGTAGTGATGAGCCAAATCTCCGTAATGGTCTTCTAAGCGAGAATTGAAGAGCGCTTCGATCTGAGCTGCCGTACGTTCGTGCAATTCCTTGCGCCGTTCTACTAGTAACGAGCCGTAGGCCACTTCCTGCGTTAGCGCATGTTTAAAGATGTATTCGGTTTCGGGAAATGCCGGCTGCTCGTATACGAACTCGCCAAGTTGTAAGGCGGCGAGCATCCGTTCCAGTTCATCCTCGGGCCTTTGCATAACCTGCTTGATGAGCCCCAGCGGGAACTGTTTGCCGATCACCGCGAGCGTTTGCAAAAGCCCTTTCTCGGCGGAGGGCAGCCGGTCGATTCGCGAGGCGAGGATTCCCTGAACCGTAGGCGGGATGTGAATTTCGGACATCGAACGGGTGACCTTGACCGCCCCGTTGCGGACCAGTACCCCCTGATCGAAAAGCGCCCGTACGATCTCCTCGATGAAAAAGGGGTTGCCCTCGGTTTTTTCGATGATCAGGCGCTTTAGCGGCCGCAGTTCCACCGCGTCGCTCATCAACGCTTCCAGCAACTCCTCGGCGCTCTCGCGCCCCAGCGGATCGAGCCGCAATTGAGTATAGTACGTCTTACTGCCCCAGCCGTGTGAGTATTCGGGACGGTAATTCACCAGCATCAGGACCTTCGCGGTGCCGATCGATTCGGCGAGCAGATTCAGCAGGGCCTGCGTCTCTCCATCGATCCAGTGCAGGTCCTCGAAGATCACGATCAGCGGCTGGTTCAGACTCTCGCGCAACAAAATCCGCTTGATGGCGTCCAGCGTGCGCCGACGCCGTAGGTCCGCCGCTATCTGCCCGAGCATCCCCGCCGTCTCCTCCACCCCGAGCAGGGCGAAGAGGTAGGGCAGAGTATCTTCCAGCGTCCGGTCTAGCATCAGTACTTTGCCGCCGATCTTCTCGCGCCGCCGCCGCTCGTCGTCCTCGGGAGTCAGGTCGAAGTAGTCTTTGAGCAGCTCGATAATCGGCAGATAGGCCGAGGCCTTGCCGTGCGAGACCGAAAAAGCTTCGAGCACCAGGCAACTGCTCTGCGCCACGGCTTTGAACTCGAACAACAGCCGCGACTTGCCCATCCCCGCCTCGCCCATCGCCGCCACCAGCTGCCCGTGCGCGCCCTTGGCTCGCTCGAGGGCCCGCTTCATTTCCTCGATCTCGCGGTCCCGGCCGACGAATCGCGACAGCCCCCGCCGCGTCGACATCTGCAGCCGCGTGCGCAGCGGACCCAGCCCGGTCAGCTCATAAACATTGACCGGTTCACTCACGCCCTTTGACCCGGGTCGGCCCCAACGACTTGAATGCGAAGTAACCTTCGACCAGTTTCTGCGTATGCTCGCTCACCGCGATCGATCCGGTCGGCGCGAGCGCCTGCATCCGCGCCGCCAAGCTGGTCGAATGCCCGATCGGAGTGTACTCGGTGCGATGCTCGCCGGTCTGAACCGAGCGCACCACCATCTCGCCGGTGTTCAGCCCGACGCGAATCTCGATCGGCGCGCGCCCTTCCTCGCGCAGCTTGCTTGCGTAGCGCTTGAGGTCCTCCTGCATCTTGAGCGACGCGAGCAGCGCTCGCTGCGGATGGTCTTCGTGCGCGACCGGCGCCCCGAACAACGCGAAGATGCCATCGCCGGTCGATTGCGCCACATAACCCTCGTAGCGATGCACCGCGTCCATCATCAGCTTGAGCGCGGGATCGACCAGCTGGCGCGCTTCCTCAGGGTCGAGGTCCTCGATCAGCTCCATCGAGCCCTTGATGTCGGCGAACAGCGCGGTCACCGTCTTGCGTTCGCCGTCCAAACCCTCTGCTGTCTGCCGCTCAGGAGTGACTTCGACGCGTGGAGTTTTCGCAGCGGCGGCAGGAGTGGGCGATGAGGCCGGCACCCCTGCTTCTAGAGCTTTTCCGCACTTTCGACAGAAATTAGCGTCAGTGGGATTGGCGGTGCCGCAGGAAGAGCAGCCGACCTCGACCTTCGCCCCGCACTTCATGCAGAACAGTGCGTCTGGCGGGTTGTCGTGGTTGCATTTCGCGCAGAGCACCTTCGTTTCCCGTGTTAGCAGCGCCAGTGCACTATCTCGATAAGCGCGCCCGAGAAACA
>CAWFGH010000019.1:0-105258 GCA_963815255.1 uncultured delta proteobacterium
GCTTCACATTGCGCGCAGGTCGTGCGGCGCAGAGTTGTGCTGCCAATGGCAATCCCGATCGCAACCCCGATCCCCAGCCACAAAGCAACATGCCCTGCCAAAATTCCCCAAGACCACGCCCAACGCCGCGCCTAACGCGATTCCTAAACCCATTCCTTTCGATTTCCGATTCATAATCAACTCCAAGTCCAACGCCTCGCTGCGCTCGGCGGGACGGGCGAATGCGCCCGTCCGCACAAGCAACTGACGTCAGTTTTTCGTTGCATCCACCACCGGGGGCTTTGCCGTCTTGTCGCCGATCAGCCGAACTTTCCCCAACAGCTCCGACATCTGCATGCCCGAGAGCGTTTCAAATAGCGCCGGAATCTGCGCCGCCATCTTGGTGATGTCGCCCGTGATCTTGCTCATGCCCGCCGAATCGCCGTTGCCGGTGGAAACGATGGTGATCTTGTCGACGTTGGCCAGCGGCGCCGCCAGCGCCCGGACGACCTCCGGCATGCTGGTGATCAGCTTGTCGACCACCGCCGCCTGGTTGTATTCCTGATACGCCTCGGCCTTCACATTCATGGCCTGGCTTCGGCTTCGCCCTTCTTGAAGATGATCTCGGCTTCGGCCTCGCCCTGGGCGCGTATCGCGCGACGCGTGGCCCTCGGCTTCGCAATCAGCCGCTGCTTTTCGGCTGCCGCCAGCGTCTCGATACGCTGCCGCTCGATTTCCGCCTGGCTTCAGCACGGTGGCGACCAGCTCGCTCTCGCGGCGCTGGATTTCCGCTTCCTGCACCTTGATTTGCTGCTCTTTCTCGACCTGCTGGACCTTCACCTGCCTCGGCGATCACCTGCTGCTGCATCACGTTGGTCTGGATCTCGTAGGCCTTGTCGGCCTGGCCTGCTGCTTCTTGACGGCTTCAGGTATGCGCCTTCTTGACCTCGAGATCGCGCTGCGCCTCGGCCTGCTTCGCCTGCGAAGCGTTTCGGCCAGCACCCGCTCCTGGTCGGCCTGCGCTTTCGCCACGGCGGCGTCGCGCTGCGCCGACGCGCGCCGATGGCCGTATCGCGGTCGGCTTCGGCCGTCGCCACATCGGCGTCGCGCTTGATGCGCGCCACGTCGGGCCGGCCCATGTTGGTGATGTACTCGTTCTTGTCGCGGACTTCCTTGATGGTGAACGAAATCACTTCCAGTCCCATCTTGTTCATGTCGTCGGCGCAGGTGGAGCGCATGCGGTCGCCCACCATCTCCGGCTGCTTTGACGATCTCTTCCACCGTGAGCTGGCCGATGATGCCGCGCAGATGGCCTTCCATCACCAGGCGGATCAGCCCTTCGCGCTCCTGATCGGACTTGGTGAGGACTGCTCGGCGGCGGTCACATTGACTCGATTCCGGACTTCACTTTGATCTGCGCCACGGCTTCCACCGTCACCGCCACGCCCTGCTTGGTGTACAAATCCTGCTGCGGCGCCACGTCGAACGACATCAGCTCGAGCGACAGCCACGGCAATTTGCATCATCGGAAAAATCACCGTGCCCGTCCCTTAACGATGCGCGTCCCTCGAAAGCCGTACACAACCAGCGCTTCGTGCGGGCCGGCCTTGCGAAACAGCCTCGCGAACATGCTCATCAGGAACAGAAGCGCCAATACTCCCAGGCCCGCGAAAATCCAAATTTCAACCATCCTCGACATCTCCGGCATAACGCCTCCTGTTACAAAACCGTTTTAGATACTCAGCCCGCAAAAGAATTGATCGTCTTTTCGAAACCCGGAACCAACAGCGCTGATTTACTCGTCGCCCGACATTTCGCTCCACAATCGAACGTAAGCAATCCCCTTTTCGTAAACACATCACTTCGCTCCCCTTGCCGATGGCGCTTGCATCATCGCTTCGGGCGCCGCACACGCGGCGTGTCCCCATCTGCGTGTAAATAGGCTCTCCAGGATTTTTGCACCCGGCGCGGAGTCGCGCTACGAGATCCGGCCCAGCACGCCGACCATTTCGTAATCGGCCGGATCCATGTTTGTCGTCCTCAGAGAGATGAGGACTTGCTCAGGAACAAGAAAACGATTCCTCCTCCGACTAGGCCGCTCGTAATGGAAGCCAGCAAACCAAAACCAACCCACACGCCGGAATAACGTGTCCAAGCGGGAAACTAAAATATCCGGTGCCGCCAAACCACGCCAGGAACATGCCGGGCGGTGAAGGCCTCGCCGAAAGCCCGCATGGCGTCGAGCAGATCGCCTTGCTCGTCGGTAACCCCGGGTGTAGTCCGGTGGTTACCGGGGACCCAGGCTGAGTTAGGAGCTTCCACCCTTCCGAGTATGACCCCGGGTACCGACATCGGCCAGGTGCCTCGCGCCCCACGCCGAGGCCTCCAGAGGTGTCTCGTTCAGCCGATCTCTTCGACGGCGCCTCCCGCTAGCTGGGCTTCGAAGAATTGACTGGACGGTTCGGGTGGGTGTTGTTCAGTTCGTCTCTTCGGTTTCGGCGCTGACGGCCGTCGTCAGGCCGCCGGGGCTGTCCGGTGACACGCATCCCGGCTCGGTGGTGTTGCTTGACCTGGCCGGTCCTTTTCAGGAGGCAGGCGGCAGGTGCTGTGCTTGCATCGAAGTTGACTGGGCGGGGTTGCTTAGCGGAGCGTGATCACGTTCGCGGTGATCAGGGCTGCGGCGTCGGATGCGAGGTAGGCGATCACCTCGGCGACCTCGCTGGGGGTTGCGATGTGGATGAGCCCGGGGCTCGCGGCGACGTGCTCGCGGACGGCGTCGGTGACCCAGCCGGTGTCAGTGACGGGCGGGTGGACCATGTTGGCCGTGATCCCGAACGGGGCCAGCTCGATGGCCGCTGACATCGTGTAGTTCTCCTGGGCGGCCTTGGCCGCTCCGTAGGAGACCTCCTCGGGGAACCCGATGTCGCCGCCGGAGGTCAGGCCGATGATCCGGCCCCAGGTCGCCTGGCGGGCGATGTGGCGGCGGGCGAACTCGCTGATCATCAAGGCTGCGCCCATCGCGTCGACGGTGAACTGCCGGGTCCAGGTCTCGGCGGTGACCGGCTGGAGGGACCTGCCGAGGCGGTCGGCCGGGGCCGCCGCGAAGGTGTCGGCCAGCCCTCCGGTCGCGTTGTTGATCAGGATGTCAACCGGCCCGAACTGCTCCTCGGCGGTGTCAAACAGCATGGCCGGCGTGGCCGGGTCGGACGGTGGCTTCCACGGCGGCTGTCCTGCCGCCGCCGTCCCGGATGCGGCGATAACCGCTGCGGCGTCCGTGCCCGGTGGTCGCGGACGGCCTGCGGGGATCCGGGATCGTCGGGGTCATCGACTCGCGGGAACGTGCACAAGACCGCGCACCCGCGCCCGGCCAGGGCCTGGGCGGTCGCCGCGCCGATGCCGTGATTGGCCCCGTAACGATCGCGGTGTGTCCAGCTGTCACCATGGCTCCTCACTCTCGGCGTTTGCCCGCCGAGGCTGGCGGGGTGAAGCCCCCGGCAACGGCACGGAATTTCCAGTTGAACGACGAAAGCTTGGTCGCAAGGTTCGCGCGGACGCCGAAGCGTTCACCTGAACGGGGACAAGAGGTGTCCTGTCCGGCTGAAGGCTGCGAGGAGCGGAGAGCGCTGAGCTGGGCTTCGCGATGTGGCTCCGGATGTCCGGACGGGGAGCTGTCCAGATATAACTTGCGGATTCGGCGGTCGGCGGTAGGCAGGCTAGAGGGCAGGCCAGGACTCAGAACTGTCTTCGCAGCACAATCCAGGTGAACGGCTGGATGGTGCCTGCCGGGGTGACATGCTCTTCCCGGTCTTGGCTGATCAGTAGCCACTTGGCGCCGACCTGGCGGGCCAGCTGCACTGGGCTGTAGCGGGCCACTGGCAGGCCCGAGCAGTGCTGCGGCCCGTCCGGGGGGAAACAGCCGAAGACGGCGATGGCGTCCGGGACGGTGGCCGTGTCCAGGGTGTCCAGGATTGCTGCCTGTGCTCATCAATGGTCAGGAAATGAGTGACCGCCCGGTCATGGGACACCTGGCCATGGCGCCGGGGATGCCGGCTGAGACGTCGGCGGTCAGCCAGTCGACCTCGTCAGCCTCCCAACCAAGGCGATCCCGCGCGTGCTCAATCCCGGCTTCGGAGATGTCGAGTACGGTGAGGTCGCGGAAGCCGCGATCCGGCAGCGCCCCGGTGAGCGGGGATGCGCCGCCGCCCACGTCGATGACGGCATCGGCGGCCGGGAGCCCGGCCGATCCGAGCATCCGAAGCGACATGCCCGGATGGTACTCGAACCAGCTCCGCGTGTCATCGCCCGGGGCGTCACGGCAATTTGGTGGTGTCTTGTTGGGATGTGGGGGGGGTGTGTGGTTTTTTTTTTTTTCGCGTCTTTGGTTCAGTTACGTATTGCTTAGGATAAAGAGCGCTGGCGCCCCGATGGGCAATCGTCAGCATCGAAGAAGCCACCAGAGAACCAGGCGAACCGCTCTCATTGCATGCGAGTTTACCCGCCGCCTATCGCAACGGGCAAATCCGGCGGCGCTTCCTCTCCACAGGCAGTTCGCCTTGCCCCACTCGTCAAGCCGCGCCACGACCCTTATGCTTGGTGTAAGGACGATGACCCGAATCGCTTTACGCGCCGCCCGCAATTACGTGCGGATTGCTTTCGAGGTTCCGGCCGCGATGGTTGACGATGCGGCCGGGATGCTGGTCGCCGAGGGGGCGATGGGATGCGCGGTCGGCGGAGACCATCGGAGCGCCCATCGCCACGCGACGCTGGAACTCCAGGCGTATTTCGATCGGCTCGGCGGCTCGCGGCTTGCGGCGATTCGGCGAGCGATGGCCGCGGCCGGGATGCTCGCGCGTCCGGGCCGGACGCCGCGTCACCAGTTTATCGCGGATCCAGGCTGGGCGACGGCATGGATGGATCGTTTCGAGCCGCTGCGGATTGGCCGCCGCCTGCTGATCGTTCCGCCATGGAACTCGGACGTTGCCACGCGGCGGCTCAAGTTGGTAATCAATCCTGGACAGGCCTTCGGCACGGGGCATCATCCGACCACCTACGGCGCGCTGCGACGATGGAGAAGCTTTGCGCAGCCGAGCGGTTCGAGCACGCGCTCGACGTCGGCACAGGATCGGGCGTGCTCGCGATTGCGATGCGCCTGATGGGCGTCGCGGAGGTACGCGCGATCGATATCGACACGCTCGCGCTGGAGAACGCACGCGAGAACGCGGTGCTCAATTCGCTCGCGAGGAAAATCCGCTTCGCCACCACGCCGCTTGCGCGCCTCCGCCCCCGCTTCGACCTGATCACGGCCAACATCCTTAGCTCAACTTTGATCGCTATGGCGACAACGCTGACGCGGCTGCTGGCGCGACGCGGCCGCCTGGTGCTCGGCGGAATTCTCAACCGCGAGGCGCCGGCAGTGCTCCGTAGCTACGGACCGCGCCTGCGATGCCTCGGCGTGCGGCGCGATCGCGGATGGAGCACGCTGGTGATGGCGCGATGAAGCGGGTGGCCAAGATTGCGATGAGATTTGCGATATCTTCGTCGGCCGTCGACGGCGCGGTTGCGCTGGTCGGCGGCGCGGAACTCCATCATATGCGCGATGTGTTGCGGCTCGCGCCCGGCGCCGAAGTCGCGCTATTCGATGAGCGCGGCGCGGAGTACTCGGGCACGATTCGCAGTTTCCAGGCGCGCCACGCGGTCGTCGAAATCGCCGCAGCAAGGCACGCGCGCGCGGAAGCCACCGCCGGCCTTGTCCTGGCAGCGGCCGTGATCAAGGGCCCGCGGATGGACTTCCTGGTCGAAAAGGCCGCCGAACTCGGCGCGGCCGAGTTATGGCCGGTGTTGTGTACGCGCGGGGTCGTGCGCGAGGTCGGCGATGAGCGGCTCGCGCGATGGCGCCGGCTCGCGACCGCGGCGGCCAAGCAGAGCCTTGCGCCGCGCGCGACCGAGGTCATCGCGCCGCTTAAGCTAGGAGACTTGATCCGGCGGCTTAACGGGGGCAGGCTCTGCGTGGTTCTGAGCGCGGGAGCGCCACCGCTGGGCGCGATACTGCGCAAGGCCGGCGACCGCGCGCCGCTGCTGCTCTGCGGACCGGAGGGCGATTTCACGGACGAGGAACTGGCGGCAGTGCGGACGGCCGGCTTCCTCGCCGCAGGATTGGGCGGGCGGCGCCTTCGCAGCGAGACCGCGGCGCTAGCCGCGCTCAGCATCGCGGCCGGCGCGCTCGACGAATTTGATGGAGCGCGTGCTTGATGGAGTGCTTGGCAGAGTGATTCGCGGAGAAGACTGATCGGTGGCTTACAAATTCGCCTTCGTGATGGACCCGCTGGAGAAGGTGCTGCCCGACAAGGACACCACCTTCGCCTTCATGCTCGAGACGATCGGCCGCGGACATCAGGCTTACTTCGTCGCCCTGCACGACCTCTATGCGATCGGCGCGCACGCGTTTGCCGGGGCGCGGCGATGCTCGGTGATGCGCGGGACGCCGCACTACCGCTTTCTCGACGATGGTGCCGACTATCCGCTCGAGGCGTTCGACGCGATCTTCATGCGCAAGGACCCGCCCGCCGACGACGTTTACTTGTTCGCCACGATGCTGCTCAGCCTGGCCGATCGCCGCCGCACTTTCGTGCTCAACGAGCCCGCGGGCCTGCGTGAGGCCAACGAGAAGCTCTACGCGCTGAATTTCCCCGACGCGATTCCGCCCACGCTGGTGAGCCAGGACATCGCGCGCCTCAAAAAATTCATGGCCGAGCAGGGCGGGCAGATGATCGTCAAGCCGCTCGACGGACACGGCGGCGAAAGCGTATTCCTGGCCTCCGCGGACGATCGCAACTTGAACGCGATCCTCGAAGCGGTCACCCGTTTCGAGTCACGGCCAATAATGGCGCAACGCTATCTGGCCGAAATCCGCAACGGCGACAAGCGGCTGATCGTGCTCGACGGCGAGCCGCTGGGATGCACGCTGCGAGTCCCGCGCGACGACGAGAACCGCGGCAATATCCACGTCGGCGGCAATTGCGTCAAAGCTGAGGTAACCGCGCGCGACCGCGAGATCTGCGCGATGATGCGGCCGCGCCTGAAGCGCGACGGTCTCTATTTCGTCGGGCTCGACATCATCGGCAACTACCTGACCGAGGTCAACGTGACCTCGCCCACGGGAATCCAGGAGATCGATAGGCTGGATGAGACCAACCTCGAGGCCAAGGTGATCGATTTCGTGGAGGCGCGGGTCGCGGCACTCAAGCAGTAGCGCGATACCGCACAAGGCTGTCCTAAGGACAGGGCTGGCGCAGCCTGATGGCTGTTGCAAGGGCGAGTCGGGACAGGTACGAATTAAGACCGTCGCGAAGCCCCGACACTTGCAGTCCCGGTGGGCAGGTAGCTCAGTCGGTAGAGCAGAAGACTGAAAATCTTCGTGTCGAGTGTTCGATTCACTCCCTGCCCACCACAAAGTCTTTAGTAATCAAGCCTTTTCTACCTGCTGATCTGCCTTCCTGGATTTTAGGCGCAAAATTAGGTGCGAGTGAGTAAACTTCGGCACTGAAATTCGTTGTCCACCTCGCCACTCGGTTGGGCTGGGCGATGACCATTCCACCCTACGGAGCGTGACGTTTTCGGCATTCCTGACGAGGTTTTGATCGCGATTATGAAGCGATTCCGCGGGCTTACGATAGCAAGCAACAAAGCTCTAAATTGCTCGGTAGCTCCGTGATTTCGTTACGGAATCTCGCACTAACCCATCAGGTAATCGTCCCATGCGGACGGAGTGATTGGAGGGTGCCGCGAGGGGTGGCGAGGTCGGGCTCCTATCCGGTGATCGGTCGAATCTGCGGCAGGCAGAGCGCCGATGCCGCCTCGAAAAGTTCGGTACGACCTTCGTACAACTCTGCAGCCCGCAGCGGCACCCAGTTACTCGGCTGCTCCGAATCCGCCCGATCCGATTTCTCCACGAGTGCAATCAAGAACGGATCCTCCCAAAATTTTTTGCTCAAAAGGCCCGGCAGCCCAGCGGCTCCTTGAGCGACTGAGCGACGAGTGAATAAGTCGGTTCATCTTCCCTATAGATTAAATGGAGCGCAGATTGTCTACAGTTTAAAATTAAACGCTCGCAAGAGCGGGAGGAGCAACAAGATGGAACAGCCAAGGCATGTGAGTTGCCGAGTCACGAACCCCCGCCTTTCTCTCGCGGCGGGTTTGGCGGTCGCACTATTTATTGCGGGTCCAGTACGATCTGCCGGAGCGCAAACAGCAAACACGTCGTTGGGAACGGGCGCACTAGCAAGCGATACAACCGGTTCCGCTGACACCGCACTCGGATTCAACGCACTTAACGCGAACACCACGGGTGGTTCTAACACCGCCACCGGCGCAAATGTCCTTGAAAACAACACCACGGGTAACACCAATACCGCCACCGGGGAAAACGCCCTCCTTAGCAACACTACCGGCGGTGACAACACCGGCATTGGTGAAGCCGCCCTTGAAAACAACACGACTGGGGAAAATAACACCGCCGTCGGCTCCGACGCAGGCGGTGGTCTCACCGGGAGCAACAACACCGCCGTCGGGTTCAACGCGGGCCTTGATCTCACCACGGGGAACAACAACATCGAAATCGGCAACGTCGGTGTCGCGGCCGAGTCCAACACCATCCGCATCGGCACGAAAGGCGTACAGACCCGTACCCTGATCGCCGGCATCAACAACGCCCCCGTCTTGGTCGGATCGCCAGTGTTGGTCAATGCCATCGGCCGACTCGGCATCCAGGTCTCGTCGGCCCGCTTCAAACGTGACATCCGCGAGATGGGCAAGGCGAGCGGCGGGCTGATGAAGCTGCGCCCGGTGACGTTCCGCTACAAGGACGACCCTGCGGGTACGCTGCAGTACGGTCTCGTCGCGGAAGAGGTTGCGCGGGTTTACCCGGAACTGGTGACATACGGGGCGGACGGCCAGGTGGAGGCAGTCGCCTATCATCTGCTTCCCGCGATGCTGCTCAACGAGATGCAGAAGCAGATCAGAGAGAATCAGCGAAAAGACGCACAGATTGTAGCTCTACAAAAACAGATCGAGTCGCTGCAGAAGAAGACGGCCCGGATCGATACGCTGACGGCGCGCCTGAACGGTCTCGAGCAGCAGGCTCGCAGGGCAGGGCCGGACCGCCTGGCTGCCGCGACGCGCTAGCAGCCCGGAACCTTAGGCACTGACCGTCGAATTGGGTCAGCACCCGCCACCGAGCTGCGAAGCAACCCGGCCCTGCGCTCGACGCCTCGCCGTTCCTCGCATCCGACCGAGCGCGAGGGGTCGCCGCGCACTGGCACGCGGTCGAAGCGGTTGCGGCGGCGCTGCTTCACCGCGAGCGGCTCGAAGCGTTGGAGATTTACAAGATCGTCGTCGGCGTGCGCTTAAGAGTGCTGTCCCGACCTTACACTACTGGTATCAGAATCTGCGCGCCGGTGGGCAGGTAGCTCAGTCGGTAGAGCAGAAGACTGAAAATCTTTGTGTCGAGTGTTCGATTCACTCCCTGCCCACCACATAAATCAACAAAATCAAGAGTTTAAGTTCTCGGGAACGCCCAATTGGGCTGCGACCGTTGACAGCCACAATTGACAGCCACCGACCTCTATTTTTGGCCTTCTTGATGGTGTCGGAAATGGCGTCAGGCTCGGGCGTTGAATTGGCCGCCTACCCCCGCTGATCGTTCCTCGCCTTGGTGCCTTGCCGGTTGCCTGCGCACCGAAGCCCAAGATGAAGAGTTACGAAGATGGAGTAAGAGTCGAAGATGGAGGGTTATCCATCTTCGGCGAAGTCCTTCTCACACAGTAGCTTCACCGAAGTTGGCGAGTTGTATGGGGGTGTCCGGGAAATCGCTCCTCTCGCGCCCACGCTGCCCGCCAGGTGTACCGGCTTCGCCGTGGCGGCGGCGGTCCATCTCTCGCCCGCGTGTGGTGCGGGAAAGATGCTTAGAGAATACCTCAGCGTTGAATGTATCAAGAGTCGCGGTCTTGTGCGACGTGATGGGCGTGCGTCGAAAGAATGCCTTCACACCGTAAGTATCGGCGGGCTTACGGCGCTCGCCGATTCGCCGCATCGACGCGGATGAGCGCCTACTACAGTGCGCGTATCGCGAGCCCGACGCCGATCGCGAGCCACAGGCCAACCGCCAGCCCGACGATGAGCCATTTGCCTCTATCACTCATGGTGATACTTCCTGCGCGCCAGCTCGGCCAGCACAACCCCTAGCTGTCGAGCGTTATTGGGACGCCGAACGCGTACTCGGGGAGGCCACGTTCGACCATCGAAGCGTACCACCGCGCCGATTTTCCCGTCCAACCCGCGAGGCGGCTTCTTGTGTTCCGCCAAGAACCGACCGGGGCCCTTTGTCCCCTCGGTTATTTTTCCATGGGCGAATTAAAGCGTTAGATGTCATGAGCACGTATTCGAGAGACTGGTCGCGCATGGGGACAAAGGCCATTGTCCTGTCGGCGACCAGAGACTCAGGAAGGCTGGTGCCGTCTAGGGCCCGGCCTTTCGCTTTTTCGCTTCTGCGCCGCGAGCTTCAAGCATTCCGATGCTTCGTTTCGCATCAGGCCGAGTTGGACGAGCGTCGGCGGTGGTGGCACTAAAGAACCGTCCTTGCGTGCGGACGGTTCTTTTTTGGGCTGTCCGTCTTTCGCTCTCGTGCCTGCCTTCTTCTCCTCTTCCAGCAAATCACCCAACGGCGGCCTTGCGCCCGGATATCTTCTGCTCATCGCCAAGGTTGTGGCGGCCGGGGCGCTGGCCAGTGTCTGCCACTTCGCGGACTGGCGGGTGATGCAGACTTCGATCTTGGTACATGTCTTCGATCTTGGTACATGAATGAAGAGGGTGCTGGCGATTTCGTTGCTCGGATACGGGTAGGGTGTTGCAGAACCGCAACTCAATGCGGACGAGAACGGACGAGAACCACAAGGAATCAAAGATAATTCTTGCGAATCGCGCTCGGGCATCAATCCTGCTCTATCAAGTGTTGGCGGTGTAGGCGGGTAAGTGGGGATCAGCGTTAATCCGAGGACTTTGTAATATGCAGGAATTGGCCAGGACGCAAGAAGTCTGGCAGCAGCCGGCGGCATATGAAGTGAACCTCCGACAAGAGGCGAGGTCTGGAGAACCCGGCCACCTGATACTGGATCATCTTATTGTTCGCGAGTACTCCGATACCCCAAAGTCGACGGTGGTTTTGCAGCACGTTGGCGTATGGATTGGGATGTTGCTGTTCAGCCTTTGTTTCTATTATGGCCTTGCGCGACTGACGACGCGCTTGGTGATGTGGGCCGCGTCGCTGTGAGACTTGACCACCATCGAGAAAATCGCAGCGAAACTCGACGAGATTGCCTCACGCACGTCCAGCAGGCGTGATGTCGGGCAACTGGTCGATGCTCTGAGGGGCGCGGTATCGACGATTGCTATGCTCGGGGCTCTGCCGACTGAGACCACGCCGGAAGAGCGCCTCAGGGTATGCGACAACGCTTTTGAACGGATTGCTCAAGAGCTTGGCGCTTAGCCCGCTGCGCACGCATCGGTTCCCTGCGATACAATTCCCCTTTTACGCGAAGCGATGTTTTTTGAGAGGTTGCAACCAAGCTTCGCGTTGAGCCCCCTCGGCACGAAGCTCGCGGCAATTCGAGAGACTGGCCCCACCCAACTGGCCCAACGATTCGACGTTTCCTTCTCTTCCGAAACGTGATTGCCGGTACCCTTGCTGTGGGCGGACACGTTTGCGCGAGATCCGCGCGCAGGGGCCGGCTCGACTATGGCGGCCGGCTTTTTTACTTTCGAAAATAACTCAGTGAGCGTGCCGTTCGCGCTGGCGGGAGCGGCCGGGGTCGGCACGACCTCCGCGTCCTTGGCCAGCTCAAGCCATTTCCGGTGACTGGCCTCGAGGGCGGCGTCGCGCCTCAAGGCGCGTTCTGCAGATGGGCTCAATCCCAGCGCGTGAGTTGGTCGGTAATCGCGTTCGGTCGGCCGAGGCGCACCGTAGGTGTAGAGCAGCGTGGCGAAGTGCGGCTGGTCGAGCCAGGTGGCATGCTTCCGGATCTTCCGCACGACTCGCCTGACCGCTCATCGCGTTTGCGCGCAGCCCGCGATGGGGTCTGCGGTCGGGCTGGAGCTATTTCGGTCGCAGTCGCATCACTCATGGGAGGCTGCTGAGTGCGATCCAGTCGGCGAAATTATCAATGGGTCCCGACGACGACCCATATGCGCCCGTTCCTTACGATCAACTCGCGGACGCTGAAGTCAGGCAGGCGTGGATGGGGTACCCCCACGCTGTTGGTCGGCCCGAAAACTTCCTGCCCGCCGGCGATGAGCCCGCCGGCAATGATCACCTTGCCGTTCGGTAGCAGCGTTGCGGTGGCCACCGCGCGCCCATTGTTCATCGTCGGAGTTGAGGTGGCGGGGGCGAAGCTATTAGTGGCCCCCGTGGGACTCGTCATGAGGTCCGCCCTCGCCCTCATGCATGCCGGGACCGCCCTCGTGTTCGTGATCAGGGGGCTTGAATTCGCGATCGAATTTCTCCTGCTGCTCCGGCGTGAGCAAAGCACGCACCCGCCCGCGCGCCTGTAGCATCGTTTCGTGGTGCTGATGCTGGAACTCCTCGCGCAGGTTCACCATCTTGGCGCGCGTCTCGTTTACGATCTGGAGGATTTGATCGCGCTGCGTGGGCGTCAGATTAAGCTCACGCTGCATCCGCTCGATGAACGGGCCCCGCGGAACGCCCAGCCATCGGTAGCGGTACGCTAAACTGCTGGCGGCGAATCCGATCGCCAGACCCGCGACCGCAATCACCACGAAGAGCCAGCCCTTTCCACTATCCTGCAAGGTCGCTGCTCACCGCGGGAATCGTGGGTATCTGCTGCCCGAGGAAATCCGTGTCCGGCTGTGCGGTCGTCTCCGAAATCGAATCCGAACTCGCCAGGGCGTCGTCGAAAGATTGGGACGGCGCGGCGATCGAGAAGTAGAGGAGCAGCACCGCCGCCGCCACCGCCGACAACCCTGCCGCAGCCTCGCGCCAGTGATGCGACGGGTGGCGATCGGCGAGCCGGTAAACCGACGCGCGCCGCAGAATCTCCGCCGCCCGATGAGCGTCGGCCCTTCGGAGGCCATTCATATTGACAGGGAAGCCGAAGTGAGGAGCGTCTTGCCGCATACTTTGCGGCGCATCCTGCGAGGCCGCGCCGATTGAGGGCTCGGTCTTCGCGAGACCACCGGAATGGAGCATCGGCGCCGTCAGCGCAAAGGCGCGAAATGCGCGGTCGCACTTCAAGCATCCCTTGAGATGCGCAAGCAACTCGCGGCAACGTTCGCCCTCGAGCGCGCTCTGCCAAAAGCCCACGAAATCCTGACGTGCCTCGAAACAGTTCATCATTTACTCTCCGCCTTTGCGCGGCCGTACCAGGCGCGCCGCTTGACGGCGCAACGCCTGTCGCGCCCGAAAGGCGCGAATCTTAACCTTCGCTTCGCTCCAGCCGACGATCGCGGCAATTTCGCTGATACTCATCTCCTCGCCGTTCTGCAGCGTCAGTACCAATCTATCTTCCGGCTTAAGCGTTGCCAGTAGCTTGTCCGCCAGCGTCTTGGCCTCGCGCCGTTCCTCAGCCGCTTCGACCAGTTCCTCGGGAGTGGCCGTATTGACCAATCCCACCCAGTTCGCCTCAGCCACACTGAAGTCGGCCACCAGTTCTTCGGGGCGGCGCCGGCGCCGGCGCAACTCGTCATAACATAAGTTGGTCGCGATGGCGCGCAACCAGGCACCGAACGGAATTTCGGCGCGATAACCCTTCAGCCCGCCGTAGGCGTGAATGAAAGTTTCCTGCGCGAGATCGCGCACCTGCTCGAGGTCGGAAAAAAAGCGTTGGCAGATCCGCTCGACGCGTGAGCGATGGCGCGTGGCCAGCTCCGCGAAGGCCGCAGGCTCGCCGTTCAGCGCCCCCGCTACCAGGTCCTGGTCCGACGGCTCCGACACGCTACGCGCGAATCGCTTGAATGCAAGGACGCCACGCATACCTGATAGAAAGTACGATGGCTCCGGTCCACGGTTTCACCAAAGATGCCTGATTTGCGGCCGAATTCGTCCTCATCGAGCGCCAGCTCCGCCTGGAGGGCGGGCCAGGCCGGCCCGTTCCAGGTCCTCCGGGGTATCGAGGTCCGTTAGCACCCCGGGGTCGTCGACGTCGACGTAGGCCACCCGCGAGGGGTCTGCCGCCACGACCGCCCGGGCACCCTGGTCTTCGGGGGCGGCCGCCAGCTCGACAAACATTTCGCGCGCGAACAGCACCGGATGGCCCCGGCGACCCTGGTGGCGCGCGATCGCTATCGGTTTGCCCACGCGCCGATAGCTGTCGACAACGGCGGCGAAGGTCTCCGCACGGACCATCGGATGGTCTGCCAGATGAATCAAGGCACCGGCTGCCTCGGCGCCGACCTGCGGCAGTGCGGTCTTGATCGAGGAAAGCTGGCCCTTAAGAAAGTCGGGGTTTTCTACGACGAGGATTCGCGGATCGGCAGTAATCGCGCCGCGCACCGCGTCGCCGTGCGCGCCGACCACCACTATCAGCCGCGCGACGCTTTGGAGCATCGCGGCCGCAAGTATCTCGATGAAGGTGCGCGAGCCCAGCTTGAGCAGCGGTTTGGGGTAACCCATCCGGCGCGATTCACCCGCCGCCAGCAAGATCGCCTCGAACGGTGCGCCTGCGGCCGACGGTCCGCTTCCGGCCCGGCACTCCGCCACAACAGGATCGCTGCCCAACAGCGTTCCTAGCCCGGGCGCCGCAGTTGCCCGAGCTTCACCCCGAGGCTGAACGGGTCGCGCGCTCCCGTGCGGCGTTCGCGAATGATCTCGGCGATGATCGAGACCGCGATTTCGGCGGGCGTTTCGGCACCGAGATCGACGCCGAGCGGCGCGTGGACCTCGTTAAGCTCAGAGGCTGGAACGCCGTCCTCGGCGATACGTTCGAGCGTCGCGCGCACGCGGCGGCGCGAACCGATCATCCCGATGAAGGCGCCGTTGCGCCTTCGAAGCGCGGTGCGCAGGACCTCTTCGTCGAAGGCGTGGCCTCGGGTGACCGAGAGCAAGTAGCAATGGCGATCGAGCTCCAACGCTTCGATCGCGGCGGCGAACGGGCGCACGATTATCTGATCGGCGCTGGGAAAGCGCTCGCGGTTGGCGAAAGCCGCGCGGTCATCGATCACCGTGACATGAAACCCCAGCATCGAGCCGAGTTGCGCCAGCGGCTGCGCGATATGACCGGCGCCGACGATTATCAGCCGTTGCGCGCCGGTGATGGGATCGAGAAAGACCCGCGGCGCGCCGCTCGGCTCGACCCGCGTGGCCGGCCGCACCCCGCCGTCGGCGCCGACCTCGAACAGCGCCGCCACTGCATCCGCAGTGCGCTCGCCAAGTTGCTGCGCTGCCTCGGCGCCCAGGCCGGCGAAACCATCCACCGGCGCCGCGCGCCGCGATATATCGACCACCGTACGCTCACCGACCTTCGCGCCCGGAGCGGTGCCATTCGACTTCCCAGGGTCGACCACCGTGAGCAGCGCGGCCGGCCGGTTGCGGTCGGCGGCTTCGGCCAGACGGCGCGCGATCTGGAGGTCGGTGCGCGGCCGCCACAGGTCGATGAAAACGTCCATGATGCCGCCGCAGGTGCCGATCTGCTGTTGGTCGAAGTCGCCGGTGAGGTCAACCTCGGCCAACCGGGCATCGCCACCATCTTCAAGTAATACTCGAGCTTTGCGGAAGACTTCGGCCTCGCCGCAGCCGCCGCCGATAGTGCCGAACTGGCCGTCGTCGCGCACGATCATCTTGGCCCCGACCTCGCGCGGGGTCGAGCCGCGCACATTGACCACCGTGGCCAGCGCGAACGGCTTGTCGCGCTCCAGGGTCCGTACCGCCTCGGCCCAAATTTCTTCCGGCCCGATCATGCTCAACTTGCTCCTGCTCCACCCCGTTCAGATGACGCCGCCACGCAGACGCGCCTTGCGACGGCACACTCACTATCTGTGTTCTTATTGTGGATCGAAAGCCATTGCCGTTTCCACCGGGGCAAACGGCCTGGCTGGGGCGCACCGATCGATTGCGGTCCTTGGAGAACGCGCTGTGACTTGGAGAACGGTTACGCTGTCGGTACCGGGGGCACGGCGGGCGGCATCGCCCGATCGATGCGGGGCTTGCGCGACTTTGCCGCGTCGCGGCCGACGTGACCAATACCGTAACGCTCGAGCATACGGTACAAGGTCGAGCGCGAGATTCCGAGCTGGCTCGCGGTGCGGCGGCGATTGCCCCGGGTCTCGCGCAGCAAACGCACCAGGGTTTGCTTGATTACTTCGTCGAGTGTGGACGGCCTCGCCTGTCCGGAGTCTGATGCGGCATGTTCGATCGTGAGCCACTTGTTCGACTCATCTGACTCATCCCGACGCGGCATCGCTTGCGCCGGAAAAGACTCGGCGGCCGAAGCGCCCGCGCATGAGGATGAGCCGGCTTGATTAGCATTGGTTTCCACGCCAACAACGGCCGATTCGTCGGAATCGGCAATAACACTGTGCAGATTCATGTCTGATAAGTGTGCAAGGGACACGCCATCGCCACGCCTGTCTCATCCGTGGCGAAGCGGAACGTGAGCTACACGCCGAGCACGCCGGCAAGCACTTGCGCGGCGTGGTCGCGCGGATCGACCTTGTCGTAAACGCGCTCGATTCGACCACTGGGGTCGACAAGGAAGCTGATGCGCTCCGCATACCTTGCCTTGAGGGTGTCGCAGGCGCCGTAGGCCAGTGCGACCTCGTGCGTGGTATCGCTGAGCAGCCGGAAGCCGAAGTTGTGTTTGCGCGCGAAGGCGGAGTTGTCGGCGACGCTGTCGAAACTGACCCCGACTACCTCGATTGCGCTCTGGTCGAAGTACTCCCGATGATCGCGCAGGCTGCGTCCCTCGAGACTGCAGCCCGCCGTGTCGGCCTCGGGAAAGAACCACAAAAGAACGCTGCGGCCGCGCAGCCTCGACAGCGTTAACTCCCCGCCGTCGTCAGCCGGCAATGTAAAGTCTGGCGCCGCGTCGCCCGCCTTAAGCATCGTTCTTTCTCAGCCTCTCGCTGCGCCGCTCACGCGCCTGCGCTCAGTTGAGCGTCGCGCGCAGCCGGGCCAGGAAGGCCTCGCAGGTGGGTTCGCCCGGCTGCAGTTCGAGCGCGCGCTCGAATTCGCGGATCGCCTGTTGCAGCATCCCCTTGGCTGCGTGCAGGCGTCCCAGGTTCATATAGGGGAAATGGCGCGGCTCGTAGCGGGGGGCGCGCTTGGCCTGTTCCAGCCACGGCACCGCTTCATCGAGTTCGCCCTTGGCGATCAGGTAGGCGCCGATGTCGTTATAGGGATTGCCGAAGCCGGGATCGACCTCGATCGCTTTCTTGCACTCGCCGATCGCGTCATCGACGCGGCCGAGAAAATTGTAGGCCCATCCACGAAAGGTGTAGGCCTCGGCGGTTGGACAGACTTCGATCGATTTCGTGTACAGCGCGATCGCGCCGTCGAAGTCGCCATGCATGTGATGCTGCACGCCCTCGTTCCACAATTCGAGCGCGCGCTGTTTGTGAGCCGAGTCTTCCATCTCACCTGGCCATATCTCAGCGGATGCGCGCGTACGCGACCGTATCGCCGATGCCGCCGGAGATTGAGAGACTGCCACTGGCGGGCGTGCATCTAAGTGGATTCGCCGCGGTGGTGTCCGTGCACAGCACGATATTATCAGCGCCGGTGAAACATATGTCGCTTACCGAGGCCGTGCCGTCGCTCAGCGTGGCTTTGCCGCTACAGGGCGCTCCGGAAGACATCGAGAAACCACCCATCGGCCCCCATGAACTCATCGTGGTCGGCGGCACGGGGGGCTGTGGGGCTACCTGCAAACATCCAGCCGCCATCAAGCCCGCGATCGCCGCGCCTGCGACCATCAATCTCGCGATTGTCGGTCTGAAAAAAGCAAACCTCGAAACCATCCCGCGCATCAGCCCACCTCCTCAACCCTGCTTACGATGAACGATTCGACCCGGCCCTCGCCGCCTTCATTTTTGCCACCTTCATTTTACCCTCCAGCAGCAATCGTGTCGCGTCTGTCGAGGTCGACCGAAAGAAGGAAAAAATTGGACGTGTGGGAGGGCGGCGGGCAGCATCCTGAGCCGGCCGAGGCGCATCGAAGAGGAGCCCCGTTTCAGAAGCTGAGTGTGCGAACCGTTTGCACGATCGCCGGCCCGATAATGATGAGCAGCATCGCGGGCAGAATCATCAGCACCAGCGGGAAAAGGATCTTGATGGTGGTTTTCTGGGCGGCCTCCTCGGCGTGAAGGCGGCGGCGGGAGCGGATGGAGTCAGAGATCGCGCGCAGCGCGGGTCCGATAGCGGCGCCGAGTTGCTCGCTCTGAATCAGGGTCGCGGCGAGCGGCTTGATATCTGCGACTCCGCTGCGTTCGGACAGCGCGCGCAGCGCCTGTCCCAGCGATGATCCTGCGTTGACCTCGCCCGCCACCTGCGTAAGCTCGTGCCCGATGACCAGTTTCTGCGCCTTGGTCTCGTCGCCAACAACTTTGATCGCTTCCAGCAGGCCGAGCCCCGCCTCGACGCACACTACCAGCAGATCGAGCACGTCAGAAAGTTGGCGTCCGATATCGATCTGGCGGCTCTTGGCGCGCTTGTTGAGATAATAGCCCGGGATGAACGAGCCCACTGCGGCGCCCACGATCGTCAGCATGATCACGCGGCCTCCGCGCATGCTAAACGCGAGGCTCGGAATCAGGCCCAGCAATAGTCCGCACACTGCCGTGACGAGCTTGCATACCTGGAAGACGGCGACCCCGCCCTGAGCTTTAAAGCCTGCCTGCACTAACAACTCGCCGAGCTTGGCGCTGCGGCGCGTGACGATCTTGGGCTTGGGCAGCCGGCCGACCGCCCACTTGAGCAGCGCGCGGGTCACCTGCTGATCGGCAATCGGCATGCCGGCGGCGGCCATGTTGATTCGCCCTCGATGTCCCACTTGGGTCATCCGCGCCTGCATCACGTGCTGGTTGTTGGTAACTGAGACATAGACGGCGCTCGCCGCACCGGCCAGTACTAGGAACACGACGGAACTGACTAACAGAGGACTCATCGCGCCACCTCGATCAAAATTTGACCCTCAGGATGCGTCGAATCAGCAGAAAGGCGCCGAGGTCGAGGCCGGCGGCCGTTTTTAAAATCAGCTGGCCGGTGTGGTCGAAAAACAACATTTGCGCGTAGCTCGGCTGGACGATGCTGAACATCAGGAGCACCACCACCGGCAGCAACCCCACGACCATCCCACTCATCCGGGATTGCGCGGTGAGTGCGCGGATCTGCGAGAACAGCCGCTGGCGGGTGCGCACGATGTCGGACAGCCGCGCGATGATCTGTGCCAGCGAACTGCCTACTGTGGATTGCACCTTGACCGCTACCACGAACAGCCGCAGATCGTCCTCGGGTACCCGCGCCAGCATGTCGGCCAGCGCCTGGGAGATCGGCAGCCCAAGCCGCGCCTGCTCGACCACGGTGCGGAACTCGCCGCCCAGCGGGTCGGGGAACTCCTGCTCGACCACCTGCATCCCGCGCTGCAAGGTGTGGCCGGCTTCCAGTGACGACTTGATCAGATCGAGCGCGTAGGGCAGCTGGAGCAGGAAGGCCTTCAGGCGCAGCGCCCGCTTGAACCGGATGTAGATCAACGGCAACACGCAAAGCCCCAGGCCCGCAGCAATAGAGATGAGCAACTGTCCGGTGATCAGCGTCCCGCCGACGGCGCCGGACGCGAGCAGACCGCCCATCAACAGCAGCGCTCTGTAGCCGCCTTGATACATCCCGGCCTGCCACATGTACTGTTCGAGCCGCCGCATCAGATGGAGTCGCGGCAGCAGGCCGTTAAAAAGGCTGCTGGCGGCGCGCGAGCGCGGGCCAGTACGCGCCAATGAGTCGATGACTTCGCTTGGGCGGGTGACCTGTTCGAGGCGGTTCCCGACTGCCACGTGGTCGAGCGAGCGATGAACCAGCAGCCCGCCCACGCCGGCGAACAGCAGGAACACCGCACACGCGATTAACAGATCCATCAATCCGTCCCCGTTGCCCGCAGGACGCTCTCGAGCTTGTAGCCGGCGCGCTCGATGCGTTGTGCGTATGCCGAGCGGATGCCGGTGGGGCGATAGTGGCCGCAAACCTTGCCGTTCGCGTCGGTCTCCGTGTGCACGAACTCGAACAGGTCCTGCATCATGATCGCTTCGCCCTCCATGCCGGTGACCTCGGAGATCTTCATCATCCTGCGCGAGCCGTCGGCCAGGCGCGCGACATGGACGATGATATTGATGGCGGAGGCGACCTGCTGGCGCATCGCGCGCTGCGGGATCGAAAAGCCCGACAGCAGCATCATCATCTCGAGACGTCCCAGGCACTCGCGTGAGCTGTTGGCGTGGATGGTCGCGATCGAGCCGTCATGGCCGGTCGACATCGCCTGCAGCATGTCGAACACCTCAGCTCCGCGCACCTCGCCAACGATAATCCGGTCAGGGCGCATCCGCAGCGTGTTGCGCACCAGTTCGCGCGCCGTGACCTCGCCCTTGCCCTCGAGGTTGGGCGGGCGGGTCTCCAGCCGCACCACGTGGGTCTGCTGGAGCAACAGCTCGGCCGAGTCCTCGATGGTGACGATGCGCTCGTCGGACGGCACGAAGCTCGAAAGACAGTTGAGCATCGTAGTCTTGCCCGAGCCGGTGCCGCCGCACACCAGCAGATTGAGCCGCGCCTTGACCACGGCCTGGAGTAACGACACCATCTCCGGCGAAATACTCCCCTTGGCTAACAGATCGGCGATCGAGTAGCGCTTCTTGCCGAAGCGCCGGATCGAGAGCGCAGGGCCATCGATCGCCAGCGGCGGAATAATCGCATTGATACGCGAGCCGTCGCGCAGCCGCGCGTCAACCATCGGCGACGACTCGTCGACCCGCCGTCCAACCTGCGAAACGATGCGATCGATAATCAGCATCAAGTGCTGATCGTCGTGGAAATGAATTCCGGTCTCGTGCAACCTGCCGTGCTTCTCGACGTAGACGTGGTCGCGTCCGTTGACCATGATGTCGGTCACGTCGTCGTCGCGCAGCAGCGGCTCCAGCGGTCCAAGTCCAAGCAACTCGTTCTTGACTTCTTCGACCAGCCGCGCCCGGTCGCCGTCGGTTAACAGCCGGCCGTCTTCGTCAAGAGTCTCGCCGATGGCGGTGGTGACCTTCGCGGAAATAAGGGCCGGATCGAGCATCTCCATGCGCGAGACGTCCATCGACTCGAACAGCCGGTTGTGCACCTTTATTTTAAGTTCGCGCGTGGAGTCCGCGCTTTCGTCCCGTGGCCGCCAGACGGTGCCACCGCCAAGGAAGGCGCCCGGCTGCTCGACCGGCGCGTGGTTATTGGCCTGCGATATCCTGTCGGTTATTCTCATTAGCCTTCTCCCTCAGGCACGAGCGCCCAGCGAGCCGCGCAGCCAGGTGACAAACCCAGGCGCCGGACGCGATTCGGTTTCGGCCGCGACTTCCTCGCTCGCGCGGAGGCGATTCGCCAGTTCCGCGTATGCACGTACCAACGCGGAGTTGGGCGCCGTCTGCGAGGGCATCCGCCCCGTCGCTACTGATTTTTCCATCACCCCTTCGTCGCGCGGAATGCGCGCATAGATAGGGCACTTGAGTGTTGTGACTATCTGTGTTTCGGCGATCGGATGGCGCGGCTGATAGCGATTGAGTACCAGTCGCGGCTCGATCCCGTCGATCCCGAGCCGCCCGAATAGTTCCAGGAAACGCACGGCCCGATGCGTCGCGCTAATCGACTGGTCGAGCACGTAAAGCACCTCCTCCGAGCGCTCCCACGCGGCCACCGAGTTTTCGTCAACGTGGTCGCCGCAATCGATCACAATGTAATCGAACAGTTGGCGCATCAGCCCGATCAGGTTGCCGACCGTAGTGTCGGAAATCTCCTCGCTGTCCTCGATTCGGACCGGCGCGCCCAACACGTAGAGACCCGAAGCATGCTTGGTAAGCGCCGCCTCCAGGCCGATTGAATCCGGCTTGCGATCCAGGCGCGCCAGGCCGAGGATGCCGCGCTTGGGCTCGGCGCCGAGCAGATCGCTCAGGCCGCCCTCTTGCAAGGCGAGGTCCATCAGAACCACGCGCACGCCGCCTGCGCCCTGCAGCGCCAGGCCCAGGTTGGCGCAAAGCGTGGTGACACCCACTCCGCCGCCCATGCTCGTCACAGAAAATGTCTTGCCGCCCTTGCGGCGCGCGCTGCGCCGCAGCGCCTCGCTGACCTTGAGCAGCGGCCGCATCAGGTCGCCCTGCGCCAGCGGCGCAAACAATACTTCGTCCGCGCCCGCGCGCAGCACCCGGCGCATCAGCGCCTCCGACTGCTCGCCGAGCAACGCAAACAAAACCGGCCGCGGCGTACGCTCCGACTCTTTCTGTAGATAGTTCAGCCCCTCTTCCTCGTCCCCGCCGAATACCATCATCGCCACGTCGGCCTCCGCGGTCAGCGTCGCGGCCTCTGCCGGCCGCGCCTCCGCAACCACGAGGCGTGGTTCGCCGAGCGCGCCCAAAACGTCTCGCGCCTGGCCCATTCGGACCTCGTCGCGACCCACCACAAGCACCGACAAACTGCCTTTGGGCATACCGTCTCTGCTGCTCGACTGTCCCACAAACAATCTCCTTGCGCCGCGTCGCCCCCTCCGAATGCAGCGCCTTGGTCAGCGGAACACCGGCGGGGCCGATGCCCCGCCGTTCTTTTTGCCTCTACCGGTTACCACCACTTGTGGCCTCGGCTATTGGAGGCTCGGCCGCCGCCATCACTCAGCCTGAAGGTGGTGGCTAAGCAGCAGGTTTTACGCAGCGCTCAGGGCGGCGTCGATCTTGTTGACCATCGAGCCGATATCCTGACCCATCACCTGGTAGGTGACGTACGCCACAATCGCCACAGCGGCCAGAATTAGCGCGTACTCAGTCATCGTCTGACCTTCCGCATTCTTGCGAATGCTTTTGCGCATCTTCTCACTCGCGTTCACATACATCTTGGTAAACAGTTCCATGCTCTCTCTCTCCTCTCTATCTCGGCCACAGCCGGTTGGTTTCATTTACTACCCTGCCGCTCCAGTGCGTGGGCCTCGCATTCTCGTGTACGCTCATCTATGCAGTAGCCAGTCCATTGTCGATGTTGTTGACCATCGATCCTATATCCTGACCCATCACCTGGTACGTGATATAAGCCACGATCGCGACCGCTGCTAAGATCAACGCATACTCAGTCATTGTCTGTGCCTTCGCGCCGCTGCACAGAACGGTACGGAGCTGCTCGTAGCCGTTAATATAGGTACGCACTATTCCATTCATCGTCGTCAGTCACTCCTTATTTGTCGATATATATTGTCAGGTGGCGCCAGTGACACCAGGTTAATGATCTAAATGACAGACATAGGAAGGCGATATGCCTTGACGTGGCCCATTTGCACTATTCACTTCTATCGACATCACAATTAAACAACAGCATCTCTCATGCCACTGAGCGTTGAATATAAATGCCCTTGATTCGGGGATCTGTATGCGTGGACTTGCTTCGATGACTGTCTCACGACCGAGCGCTCACGGTTGACTTGTCTCTGAAGCGACTAGGTATGTGCGCGAGTTGGGGACGATTCGAGAGATGCAGGCACAAAGCACACAATGCGAGCCCGAGCATTCGTGCTTTCGATCGCGAACGCACGGGCGTTGGCGTGTCAGATCTGATGGTGATTTGGCTCGGCTCGGTCGGCGCCAGTCTGGAAACCCACCGACTTCGATTGCGGACACGATGCGGCAGGCGCAGGACAGGCGATGGAGGCGGGTCTATCGCGGCGCGGGCATGGCCTACTGGATAAGGACGGCCTCAAAGGCACCGTAGTTGGTACTGGTGCCGGAAATATCGGGGGTGCTGCCAGGCGCGACCTGGTTGATGAAGTAGGTCTGTATTGTGTTGTTACTGTCATCGCTCACCAGCCACAGGGCTGCAAAGCCTTTCACAGGCACTTGCGAGTTGCCGTTGATGCTGCTGAAGTCCACCATCGGCACGATCAAGACTCGCTGGTCGGTTGCCGTATGGCTGGCAAAGGTGCCGCCTGGGTCTGAGTTTTGCCCCGCATTGATGAGGAATTGGAAGGAGCTTTTGATGGGACCAACTGCCAAGCCAGTCTCTGTAGTGACGAAATCGCCGGTCGCTATCGACCCCTGGTAGCCGTTCTGGATATTCGTTGAGAGGTTGCTGGCGCCACTCCCTCCCAAAGCAAGCGCACCCCAGTTACCGGCTCCAACCTGGCCCTGCATCAGCGAGACCACCTGCCCGCTGGAGTACGCGGTGCGATAGTCAATTCCCATCGGAGTAACGCCAACGGCTTTGCCGATAGTTTGAATCCGAGCAGTCGCCTGCGCAGATACATTGCCTGTGACCAACCCCAGCAGGAGCGCGAAACTATACGGGACGTTACGCAGGAGCTGGATGTTAAGGGAATGCGCGTCGCTGGAAACAGTGGTCGAGGTTATTTCGGCCGGCCGGATGCCATTTTTGGCGACGAAACTGTTGGCAGTGGAGATCGCTAGTGCTGAATTCGAGGGAAGATAGGCCGCGCCTGCCACTGCGCCCACATCGGCCGCGCTCTGCAGACATTGCCAGTTGAAGTAGAGAACTCCCACGTCCGCGCTCATCGCCATCGCGCCGATCATCACCGGTAATGTGAGCGCGAGCAGTAATATTATTTGCGCGCGTTCCGAACGCTGTGAATGTTTGCTTGAATGCTTCTTCGCGGCAGTGTGGCTTCGATTCATGGCACAAGGAGGAAGAGCACCTCTCATGCCATTTAGGCCGGGATGGAAAGTTTTTGACTTGCAAGGCGAACGCAAAGGCGTCACGCGACATCTGTCTCATCACCGAACGCTCGCGAGCTTCGGATGCTCCTCAGGCGACTATGTTGCGCGAATCCGGGACAGGTTCTGTGTGCTGATTTAGTACTGGAGCGTTTTGATTAGAGGGTGGCCGGACAGGTTGGAGGCGTAACCGCCAACGAATCCCGCGTGGAAATCGAGCCCGTCCGTGGCCAGCGTGTCATAGTCGCCCATATAATCGGGCGCCATCAAAACGTCCTGACCTACGATCGTGGGGAAGGACATCGGCGTGATGCGGCTGTTAAACCAACTCTGGCCGTTGTGCGATGAGGCGCAGTAGCGATCGATACGAAAGTTGGAGGGATCGTTTCTGCGATCATAGAAGCAAATTGCGATGCGGCCTTTGAGGTCGGCGGCAAGCGCCGGTTCGAACTGATCGGTCAGCGGCGCGCCGCCGCCTTCGAAGTTGTTATTGACCCGCACGGACGGTGACCAGGTCGCGCCCGCATCACCTGACTGGCTGAACATGATATCTGTGAAGTTGTAGAAGCCAGTGGTGGTCAATGTGTCGGGCGCCTGGCGATTGCCGTCAGTCCACGCCACGTAGACCTTCCCGCTATTGGGTCCCTTGCCGATCGCGAGGCTTGGATGCTCGTTGCTGTGAGCCAGCCCCTGCCAATCGGCGCAATCGCCCGCGCAACCGATCGTCGCCACGGTGACGGGCGAGGCCGCAAAGGACTGCGCCTGGTTGGTCGACTTGGAGATCTCGATCGCGCGCCCGCCGAGACCGTTGGTGTCGCCAAACAGCTCCCACGCCACGTAGACCTCGCCGTTCGGCCCCACCGCCACCCTTGCACCGTCGACGAAGGCGAACGCATGCGCGCTGTCGGCGCATACCTGCGCCACCACCACCGGCGTAGCGCTCCAGGTCGTGCCTCCGTCGGCCGAACTCACGGTTTCGATCGCGTAACGCGGCACCGCCGAACCGTTTTCCATTCCGCATATCGAGCCTGAAAAATCAAGATCGGTGTAACTCACATACAGGCGGCGCGGTATCGAGCGGTCAACCGCGACCCAGGCCCCATCCACGATGTGGCTATTCGTCGGCTGTTGGGCGATCACGACCGGCGTCACGAAGGTCTTTCCGCCGTCGCTTGAGGTCGACAGGCTCACGCCGGATATTCCCTTGGTGCCGTCGAGAAAGCTCGAGACGTAGTAGTAGGTAGCGGCGTTGGCGCACGCCACGGCCGGATCGCCCGACATGAAGGTATTGGGATCGCTCGGCGTGGCCGGCGATCCCATGTAGGTAAAGGTGGCGCCGCGGTTGGACGACTGGGCATATCCGTCCATGCTGACGCCGCGTCCGGAAGCCATCGTCGTGACTTCGGCGCCGCTGTCATTGAACCCCATCACCACGCTGCTACCGCACCAGGCCGTCGACGTTTCACTCTGCGTGAATCCCGAATAGCGCGATTGGCGGAGATCGGTTCCGAGCGTCAGCGGCATCTCGGTCGCTACGAAACTGCGCGTTTGCGCGGACGCCGCAAAGGCCGAGGCTCCTTTGAGCAGCCGCTCGCGCACGGCCGTCCAACGATCGGCGAGACTGAACAGATTGCGGCTGGCCGCGGAAAGACGCGCGGGATCGAATCCGGGGATTTTCTCCATCTGCCTCAGACGCACCATCGTGGCGTCTATTGGGGTCTCAATTTTCGAGGTCTCAATCTGCGGAGCCTCAATTTGCGCAGCGTCGATTTCGACACTCACGCCAGAGCCCTCCAGTTGCCCCGCCGCGCAGACACCAGCGCTCAGCACTACTCCCATCGTTATGCCAAGCGCCCAGCCCGCCAGGCCCCATCGCATCTCGTCCCGCCCCATCTCGTCCCCCTAGGGGCAACAATGGTGCCAATCAGACATGCAGCGAGCGGGTCGCCGCTCTGACCTCCACGCGACAAGAAAATCATGCTTTTGCCGCTGTTCGCTCGACGCTGGACGCTGGCGAGAATTCGAAATTTTCCTGCCGATTCGTGTAGCGCCATAAAACAGGCGCCAATGAATTGACACTTCAGACGATCTGGCATGCCGCCACAGGCACGCGATCGAAAACCGTCGTTAGAATATTTCTGATTGTGCACCCGGACGACGCGCGAGGTGTCGTCCGAAGTATCGAGGCAAATTGTCGGGAGCGCCGAATTGATCCCGTCGCCGCCCGCCGATGCTCACCGCAGTCTGCCGATGTCCGGTTTGAGCCGGGCGCCGTTCCTCGACGTCGCGAATCGCATCGCCGCCGCGAGACTACGGCGAGGTTTGTTGCAAGCTTAGTCCCAAGGCGAGGAGAATTGTTCGAGCTCGCGGTCCACCGACCGCCTCGGCGTCTCCATCCCGTAGATTCCGGGAGTAAGCCATCTGAGCGCTGCGACCAGCCCCCACCGCACGCGCGAGGCCCGTTCGACCGGCCGATCCATGTCTATTTCAGGATCAGAAACGTTAATCGATCGCTCTATTTCCACGAAGCACCCTTCCCGGGGTCATCGCCCTGGAGATCCTCCGCTCCTGCCCCCCGCCCCCGAGTGCCTGAAGAACGCAAGTGTTATGCCATAAAGTGAAATCGCATCTTATATATTCAAATTTTACTCGTACCGATTCTTATTGTGCACAACACAAATTCGGACGTGTCTAGAGGTATTAGACTGCAACATACGATGCGCTGCGGTGCCACTGCGCGTCCCGGCTAGCAGCCTGAAGTGGTGCCGCGCCCCTGTTGCTCTTGTGAGTTTATCGTCCCCGTCAGTTTATCGGAGAGAGGAATTTTGTAACTGTCGCCGCGCTCTCCTCCGGCGCTTCCCAGAAGAACACGTGGCCCGCGCCCGGTAGCTTGTGGATTTGCGCGCCAGGAATGCGTCCCTTGATGATGTCGGAGTTGGCGTCGGGAACCAACAAATCGGAGGTGCCAGTGATGACCAGCGTCGGCGCCTTTATCTGGGGAAGCCGATCGAACGTGTCGAAGCCTGCGACCGCTCCCCAATGCAGTTGATAGGTGCGAGGCGGCGTGATCGCGTAGTTCATGACCTCCGCGACGCGCTCCCTGAGCACCGCCTGGCCCTTGGCCGAGGCGAGAAACGGTTTGGCGCAGCAGGCGGCGAGCAGGCGCTCGACCTGTGCCGCGAGCGGCTCGTTGGGGTTTAACTGGAGCGCGGCGAGCGTCTCGGGATCGCCCGGGACGCTGTGAGCAAGGCCGCACATCGTGCAACCCAGCACCAATCCGCGCAGCCGCGCCGGATGGTTGAGCGCAAACTCCTGCGCGATCATTCCGCCCATCGAAATGCCCATCACATGCGCACGGTCGATGTTCGCATGGTCGAGCACGCTGGCCGCGTCGGCCGCCATATCGGCCATCGAGAACGGCTTTTCGGGCTTGTCGCTCTGGCCCGTGCCGCGGTTGTCGATCACGATCGTCTTGAAGCGCGCCTCGAGCAGCTTCAGGAACGGCTCGCCCCATCCGCGACTCGAACCGGCGTAGCCGAAAATAAGCGCGAGCGGAGCGCCTTGCCCGCGAATCTCGTAATGAATCCTGGTTCCGTCCTTGCTCTGAGCAAATGTTCCTGCGGCCACCTGTCTCTCCGTCGCGAACAGATTTGCGCTGCGGGCGGGATCATCGCGCGCGCGTTCGATCGAATACGCGCGGCGAACCGCCCCTGCAAAGCGCGCAGCGATAGTAGCGCCGGAACCTATGCGGCGCAAAGGGCGTTGCGGGCATTGCGAAAAATGATTCCAAGGTCATTCCTGTATCGATTATTCCGGCGAAGATCATTCCTGATCGCGCGCATCTTCATCACTTGCGGATGGCCCGAGCTGCTCCGCCATCGAGCTCTCGCCGATCGTCAGCCAGTCCGTGCGCACCTTGTCCCACTGCTGAATCAGCACGCCGTGCGCCTCGAACAGCTCGCGGATACGCTCCGAGCTCCAGCCGCCGATCTGTTCGAGAATCGGCACCAGCACGCTCAAGGCGTCGTCGCTGATGATCGTGCGCTTGGCGATTTGCGTGATGTACTTGGCCGCCGAGGCCGCGATCGTGAAACCGCCGCGATGGTTCACCTCGAGCATCACGTGGATGTCCGAGCTGCCGTCGCCCACATAGATGATGCGATCGCTCGGGACGCCCAGCGTCTGGCGCAACTCATCGATCGCCGCCACTTTGCCGTAGCCCGCGGCGACCCGCACGATCGATTCGATCTCCCCCGTTTCCTCCGCATAGCTCAGCCGGGTGCCGATAACGTGATCCGGCGGCACGATTCCCTGCAAAGCCGACCTCACGACCTCTTCGGGCGCCGCCGAGATGACGTAGAACTCGAAGTGATGGCCCTCGATGCCGTTGTGCAGGAGCCGGGTCAGCAGCGGGATGTTGCGCTTGAGGCGGACGCGGCGTCCGACTTCGGCCAGATCCTGCCGGCGCACCCGCCGGTATTCGGGATCGTGGCGCATGAGGTAGGCCAGCTCGCCGCCCTGCTGCACCAGGTTGAGCCGCGAGAGGCCGGCCACCTTGTCCTTGAAGCCGGTAATGCCGAGCAACTCGCTCAGCGCGATACCGGAATCGTTGAAGCTGAGCGTCTGATCGAAATCGCTTGCGAGCAAATAGTGCTTCACGTCATCCCCCCCACGACATCATCGATGCGGCGACACAGTATCGAATCCGCCGACACACCATTATAGCGCAAAGCATTTAGCTATTCGCGATGCGAACCGGTGTCAAAAATGAGTATTCCTGAAGTAACAACGGAGCATTCACCCGCCGCGACCGGCCCCTCACATCATCGTAGCAGGCTCCGTGCCATTGCGACACGCAACTCGTGCCAATGCGATATGCATACCTGCCCGCAGGCGAGGCATCCATTGAGAAGCGAAAATGAAAAAGGCGGTTCGCGCGATAGCGCGCGAACCGCCTGCAAAAATCAGGATCCGCTGTCAGCGGAGCGATCACAAATCGGACCGCCGCCGCTCAAGCAACCGAACGGCTCCTTAGAGCTTCCAGAGCGAGCGAGCGGTGCTCACGCTTTGCTCAACCAGCTTGCGGCCGATAGTCTGCTGAGCCTCGATCAACGGGTAGATCGGGGTCTCCTTGGCCCATTCGGTCGCCTTGACCTGGAAGTCCAGGGCCTGAGTGGCGAGCTTCTCGGTAGTGTCGATGTACCACGCTGCCGCCTTCTTGGCGCCCGTGGGATTGAAGCACTTCTCGGCGATGCGTGAAATTCCCTCGTACACTCCGCTGCCACTGTGTTCTTTCTCCGCCATTAGTAAGTTCCTCCGTGAGTTCTTTTGGGAGCTTTGCTCCGTCGTTTTAGAATTTAACCACGAATTATGACTCGGCTCGGTATGCTTTGTCGCGTGCGCGACATTTTCCGCCGTTTGCGTCTGTTCGTGATGCTTCCCCTTTTCCCTTTGTTTCTTGTTCATTATTTCTCTTGCTCAATTTGATCGTTCTCCCAACCATGCGCCGATCTGAGGCCACAGTTGCTTATGGGCGGCGCCGCTCACCATCGCGCCGACGTGTCCGGTCGGGAAGGTCAGATTGCGCCGGTCATGGCTGCTTACGCGATCGACCAGGCCCAGGCTCGAACGCGGATGCACCACGTCGTCATAGTCGGCAACCACGTTGAGCAGCGGACACTTGATTTGTCCGACCTCGACTTTGCGTCCGCCGACTTCGAACTCGCCGCGCGCAAGCTGATTGCGCTTGGAGATGTCGCCTCCCAGCTCGCGGAAAATCCGTCCCGCCAGCGCCACGTCGCTGTTCATCCAGCGTTCGAACAGATCGAACTGCTCGGCATAGCCTTCGCGCTCGGCATTGCGATACATCCCGACGAACTTGTCGATCGCGTGATGCGCCGGAGCCATCGCGGTGAAAAACGACTGCACCATCCACGCCGGACAGTTGCCGTGCACGCGCGTCACCAGCTCCATCGCCTCCTCGCTCATGCGGTCCACGATGTTGTAGATGGGCAATTCGCGCACGCCCATGTCGAACGGCGTGGTCGCGGTCACCAGGTTGCGCACGTTCTCGGGATGCAGCGCCGTGTAGACGAGGCTCAACAGCGCGCCGAAGCAGTAGCCCAGGACCGTAACCTGTTTGCTGCGCGTGATCGCGCGCACGAAGCGCACCGCCTTGTCCAGGTCACCGTTGACGTACGCGTCGAAGCCGCGCCAGGTGTCGGTCGCGTTGGGCGGCAGCCAATCGGTAAGGTAAACGTCGAAGCCCGCGCGAGTCAGGTATTCGATCACGCTGCGGCCCTTCTGCATGTCGAGTACGAACGGCCGCTTGATCAGCGCATAGACCAGCACTATTGGCGTGCGATGCGATTTGGCGGCAGCCGCGTAGTAACGCAGCCGCACCTTGCCGCTCTCGAACACCACCCGATACGGCGTCACCGGCGGCGGATCGTTGATGGTGGCGTGCGTGCCCTTTTTGAAACCGTCGAGAGCGCGCATCGCGCCGTCGAGCCAGTAGCCGGCAATTGCGCCGATTGGCGAGTTGGTTGGCGAGCTAGTTGGCTGGGACATCTTCGCCTCGCTTGCGCACGAACGGCACAGCCGCCGGACTCCATCCACCATTCCACATCGCGATCAGCGCGTCGCGCTCGCCCGCAGGCAGCTCGATCTCCGCAGCGCGCGCTTCCTCGGCTTCCAAGCGGGCCTCCGCCAGGTCGTCGCGAAGCGCCCCCACTTCGGCGCGCAACTCGGTCAACTCAGCCGCCGAGGGCAGCCCCACCGTCGGCCACAGTGCGGCGAAAAACGCACCCGTCATCGCGGAGCCCAGGCGCTGCCACTTGAGCGAGGCCTCCATCGAGCGTCCCACCGACGAGCCCACCTCGGGGCTGTTGTAGAGGCCGTTGGCCGACTCGTTCAGCAATTGCACCCAGGCGTCGTAGGCCCTCCATCGCGCTTTCTGCAGATCTTCTTCGCCGCTCCGTTCCCGGTCCTGCGCGAACATGCTTCTCACGGCCACGAACTGCATTTCGACCATCGCCTCGCCGAGTTTGCCCAACTGTTCGAAGAATTTCATTGATACCCCTTTATTCGCTACGCGTGGTCGAGGAGTGCTCTAAAACGGTACAGCCAACTTCTAGAGCAGCATTTATGCCAGTCTTCTCAACCGCTCCTTGCCCGCATTTGTTCCGGCTGCGTTGCCCCGCCGTGCCTCTTCAGTGCGCGCCTGCCGCCGCTTTGAGCATTCCATCCCACCGTCAATCCGTAAACGCGATTCCGTTGCCTGTTGATGAAGATCGGATTGTCGCTAAATGAATCAGGAGGCGCTTTTCCCGAATCCAGTGATTGAAGAGTATCTGATATATCGCCTGTGGCAAAATTAGTTATGTTAACGTTTGTCGCAGGCGCGACCAAAGGCTGAGAACCCGGCCAATTACCCTCGTGTTTGGTCGCTTTGGTGACATCGCCACCGTCTGTGCTAACCAATGAACGGTGACCGCCGAAATCTCCCAACTGAAACTGCTCGGCCGGCTGCGCACGCTCGGCTGGATGTCCGAGGCGCAACTCGGCAAGCTCTCCGCCGCTACCGTCACGCGCCGCGTGCGGCGCCACGAGACGATTTTCTTCGAGGGCGAGGACGCCAACCGCGTTTTCTTGCTGCTCTCGGGCGTCGCCAAGCTGACCTTTCTCAACGCAAGCGAACGTATCCTGGTCTCACTGGTCGGCCCCGGTGAGATTTTCGGCGTCTCCTCGCTGTTGACGGTGGCCAAACGGCCCTTTCGATGCGACGCGTTCAGCGATTGCCTGGTCGGCGTGATCAGTCCGGAGGCCTTCGTCGACGCCACGCTCGGCGTGCGGCTGGAGGACTTGAGCCGCGTGCTCGACGTCACGGTGGGGCGATGGTGGGCGATGCTGCTTCGTTACACGAATTTTCTTGGACTCGCGTTGCGCGAGCGGCTGGCCGGCGCGCTGCTGGAATTGGGTAGCAAGTTCGGCGCCGAGGACGCGCGCGGCCAGCTCTTGACCTTGAAGCTGACGCATAGCGATCTGGCCGAGTTGGTCGGCGCCTCGCGCCAGCGGATCACCGAGCAGTTGAGCGAATTCGAGCGCACCGGCGTGATCATCCGCGACGGGCGGCGCCTGATAATCGTCACCAGTCAATTGCTGGCGCTGGTGCAGGGCGAGAAGCCCGGCCCCGGCAGCGATGAGAGCAAGGTCACCCGCGCCGCACGCTGAATATGCAGATGCCGCGTCGTAGAGCAGCTTGAAATCGCCGCGCGATTGCTGAACAGTCTTACCTTCATCCGAAGCTGATTTTGGCGAAGCTGATTTTGCGAAGCTGATTTTCGCTCGGATTTTTGCTGTCGCAAAATTTTGGCTTCCGAGCACGAATTGCAAACCACGCAACGCAGCGTCCCCGCGAGGAGTTTGGCGCGATGCCCGAAGACAAGTTTCAGACCGCTGGCGCAGTCAAGTTGCACTACCTGGACTTCGGCGGTGAGGATAAGCCGGCGCTGGTCTGTATCCATGGGCTGACCGGTAACGCGCACAACTTCGACGCGCTGGTGCCGCATCTGACGGCGCGCTACCGCGTGCTCGCACTCGACGTGCGCGGCCGCGGCGACAGCGGATGGGGTCCGCCGCTGGATTACAATCCGCAGGTTTATGTCAGCGATCTCAAGGAATTCCTCGACGGACTCGGGATCAAACGTGTGAGCCTGGTGGGAACCTCGATGGGCGGGGTGATCTCGATGATGTACGCCGGCGGCTATCCGGAAACCGTCGAGCACCTGGTGCTGAACGACATCGGACCCGAGATCGATCCCGCCGGCGTGATGCGAATCATCGCCTACGTCGGCCAGGCGCCCGATCGCTTCAAGGATATGGCCGAGGTCAGAGCTTATTACCGCGCCACCTATCCGCCCGCGGCCCAGCTCTCGGAGGATGAGCTCACCGAGTGGGTGCGATGGTCGGTGAAGCCGACCGAAGACGGCGGGCTTACGTGGAAGATGGACCCGGCGGTCCGCCGTCCGCCGCGCGGCGGTTCGGCGGCGCGGCCTATCGATCTGTGGCTGCCCTACAATCGCGTGATGGCGCCGATCCTGATCGTACGCGGCGCGGAGAGCGACATCCTGTCGCGCGACACCGCGGCCCGGATGGTCAAGGTGCAGCGCGGCGTGCGCCTGGTCGAGGTTCCCGGCGTCGCCCACGCGCCCTCGCTGGTCGAGCCGGAAGCGCTCGAGGCGATTACCGGCTTCCTCGGCATCGCCAAGCAGTAGGGCGCCGCGCCGCCGCCTTCACGAGTCCGTCGCGCTGCAACGAGGCGGGACCCGTACGATCAATCGGCGTGACGCGGACGGCTAGTGCGGAAACTCGACGATCACTTTGGCCCGGCCGCCCGGCTTGCGCAGCGCCTGGAACATCTCGGGCACCTGGTCGACGCCGATCACGTCGGTGACCATCGGACGCGGGTCGATCTTGCCGGTCGCCAGAGCGTCGATCGTCTCCTGGAACTCCGCGTCGTTGTAGCCAAGCACGAAGCTGACGGTGATCTCCTTGAAAATGCATCGCAGCGGCGTAATTTCATCCGGCTCCATGCACACTCCGAGCACGACCACGCGCCCCATCGTTGCGACCATCTGAATCGCCGACTCCAGCGTCGACTTCACGCCGATACACTCGAAGACGAGATCGGGGCCGCGCCCGGTCAGCTCGCGCATCCGCTCGGCGGGATCTTTGATGGTGGGGTTGACGACTTCGGTCGCGCCGAGCCGCCGGGCAAGCTCGGTGCGTCCCGCCGCAAGCTCGGAGACGATGATCGTCTTCGCGCCCTTGGCCTTGCACCATAGGAGCGTCGCAAGCCCGATCGGTCCGGCGCCCATCACCACGCACGCGGCGCCCGCGCCCAGCCCGGAGCGGTTGACGCCGTGCAATCCGACCGAGAGCGGCTCGACCAGCGCGCCGAGTTGCGAGCTGATGTTGTCGGGCAGTTTGAAGAGGCTCTTCGCTCCGCACATCACGTACTCGGCGTAAGCGCCGGGGAGCTGGCCCAGGCCGAGGCCGCGGACGTCCTCGCAGTGCATCCCGTGGCCCGCAATGCATTGCTCGCAGGTGTTGCATCCGATGTACGGTAGCGAAGTCACGCGATCGCCGATCGCGTAGCCGCTGACCCGCGGACCGAGTTCGACGATCTCGCCGCAGAACTCGTGTCCCATCACCGAATCGGGCGGCATCCCGAAGCCGTACTGCACGGCGTGCAGATCGGAGCCGCAGATTCCGCAGTTATGGACCTTGAGCACGACCTCGCCCGGCCCGGCGATGGGCCGCGGCACGTCGATCACGGCCATCTCATTTTGTCGTTTGTAGACCGCGGCTTTCATCGAATTTTTCTCCCGCGGGATTTTACAAATTCGCGTTAACCGCTATTTGCGCTCGACGAGCTCGATCTTGTAGCCGTTGGGATCCTCGATAAAAGCAATCGGCGAGCCGCCGAATTTCATCGGGCCGGGCTCGCGCGTGACCTTCACACCCTTGTGCTTGAGCTCCTCGCAGGTCTTATAGATGTCGTCGACGCCGACCGCGAGATGGCCGAACGCGGTGCCCAGTTCGTAGCTCTTGGTGTCCCAGTTATGGGTGAGCTCGACAACCGTGTCGTCGTCTTCGTCGCCGTAGCCGACGAAGGCCAGGGTGAATTTGCCGTCAGGATAGTCCTTGCGCCGCAGCAGTTTCATTCCCATCGCGTCGCAATAGAACTTCAGCGTCTGGTCGAGATCGTTGACCCGGAGCATCGTGTGCAGAAGCCGCATTGTGGTTCTCCCTTGCTGGCGCGCTCCTTCGCGCGCGGCGATCGCGCGGCCCAGTTGGCCGCGGATTTCATCGAATACCTTCTCGGTCGGCCGCATCCCCAGCGCTTCCATCCGCTCGACCAACTCCCAGCGCTCGACCCCGAGCATCCGCGCCGCCTCATGCTCGTGCAGGCGACGCGCATCGACCAGCGCAAGGATCGCCCACTGCCGCACGCGCGCCGCGAAGGCGTCCTCGGGGAAACCGGCGTCGAAGACGTCGGCGGGCAGATCGAGCGTGACTTTCACTTTTTCACTTCTCACTTTTTCTCATTATTTCATGTTGAGGGCCGGCGGTACTCGCTCTTTTTTTTCCGCGATTGGCCGCGGGATGTCAATCTTAACTTTTTTGGGTACCTTTTTGCGCACTGCTATACGCCCGCTCGCAACAGGCCCCCGCTGCAAGGCTTTGAACAACCGGCTGTGATATGCATTTTAGAGGCTGCCGGCTCGCACAGTTAAGGAGGCACGCAAAAGGCAAATGGACTTTAACTACAGCCCCGAGGACGAGGCGTTTCGGGCCGAGTTCCGCGCCTGGCTCGAAAAGAACCGCCAGTACGCAACCCCTGCGCGCGAGCCGATGACCGACGAAGCCGACGAGGAATGGGAAGCGCGCATCCGATGGCATCGCAAGCTCAACGAGGGCGGCTGGATCGGGCTTAGCTGGCCGAAGGAGTACGGCGGCCGCGGCGCAACTCTGCTCCAGAGCATCATTTACGAGCAGGAACTCGAGCGCGCCGGCACCGCCCTTCCCTTCGTCGGCTTCGGCATTTCGCTGCTCGGTCCCACGCTCATCCACTGGGGCACCGAGGAACAGAAGCGCCGCCACGTGCCCAAAATTCTCACCGCCGAGGAAATCTGGTGCCAGGGCTACTCGGAGCCGAACTCGGGCTCCGACCTCGCCTCGGTGCAGACCCGCGCGGTCGAAGAGGGCGACTACTTCGTGGTCAACGGGTCGAAAATCTGGACCTCCGCGGCGCATCACGCCGACTGGATATTTCTGCTTACTCGCACCGACACCGAAGCGCCCAAACACAAGGGCATCACCTACCTGCTGGTCGACATGAAGACGCCAGGCGTGGAGGTGCGGCCGCTGGTCCAGATGACCGGCGCGCGCGGTTTCAACCAGGTCTTCTTCGAAGACGTCCGCGTGCCCAAGGCGAATATCGTCGGGCAGAAGAACCAGGGATGGCAGGTCGCGATCACGACGCTGATGTTCGAGCGCTCGGGCGGCCATGACCGCGGGCTGATGCGCCAGGTGCACGATCTGACGGCGCTCGCGAAGCGGCTGCCGCGCAATGGGCGCAGCGCCTGGGACGATACCAGTGTGCGGCAGCGGGTCGCGCAGTTCGCGATGGAGGTCGAGGCGATCAAGTACACGGGCTTGCGCAATCTCACGCGCCAGCTGAAGGGGCTGCCGCCGGGGCCCGAGGGCTCGATGATGAAGCTGTGCGCCACCGAGCTGGGATTGAAGATCGCGACGTTCGCGATGGAGCTGCTGGGGCCATATAGCCAGTTCGAGCACGGCGCGGCGTTCGCGATGGACCAGGGAACGTGGTCACATCGGATGCTGGCGGCGCGCGGCCCGACGATTTACGCCGGGACTAACCAGATCCAACACAACATCATCGGCGAGCGCGTGCTGGGCCTGCCCAAGGGATAGCAGCGATCCCTTCTTATGCCCTCGCCCGCGGCCGTACCCAGGAGAGAGGGTTAGGGTGAGCGTAGCCCGGCGCCTCGGATGAGATCGATCAGACTTAGCGAATCCTTGGGGCATGCGTCTCCCCGCCAAGCCACATGCTGATCGGGGCGCGAGAGCACGAGTTTCGTGGTGTAGAGCCCGGGCGTCTGGGGCGAGTCGACATCGACCACGGCGAGCGGTACGCCCCGCTGTCGGGCCGCTGCGACGAGCTGAGCCACCTCGACCTCCGGGTCAAAACACAGCAGCGTGTATTCGGGTCCCATCGCGTCATACACCGAGCGTCCGTCGGAGAGCCACACGTGCGGCGTGCGGCAGCCCGGAACGGTTGAGGGCGTGAACGCAGACATAGAGAAGGCTGGATGGGTCGCCCCGTCGTAGGCGATTATCGGCGAGTTTTCATAATAGGTGCCGAAGTTCAGGCCACCGCAGCAGAATTGATGGACGTTGATGTCGTAGCAGACGCGCCCTGCGTCGGCTCGTGCCCGGTCCCCCTCGATTCCAGGCGCGTCGATTGCGGCCGGCACCGCGCCACGGCGCGCGATCTCTTTCTCCGCGTGGGTCATTGCAAAACGAGAAACCTGCTCGGTTATCGGCCAGCGCTCGGCCTCGTAGGCGTCAAGAATTCTGGCGGGAGCCCAGCCATTGAGGTGGGCAGCGAGGAGCCACGAGAGATCCATCGCGTCCTCGATCCCGGCGTTCATGCCATAGCCGGCGTAAGGCACCCAGATATGCGCCGCATCGCCAGCGAGGAAGACGCGGGCCTCTCTGAACTTGTTCGCGATTAACCGGCGACCGTACCAGTCCTCCTTCGACAGGATCTCGTAGTGGAACTCCGGCCCCACGCCCAGAATGGTGCGAATCGCCCAGTCCCGATCGACAGCCTCGAACTCCGACTCATCCGGCTTCAGGTAGTTGAAGACCATCCAGCGTTCGCGACCGTCAATTGCAATGACATTACCCGAGCGGCGTGGGTTCACCGTGTTCGTCATCCATGAACGCTCGTCCTTCTGGAGCCGGATCAGCTCGGGCGCGCGAATGAACGTGGCCTGCACCCGCTGAACGACGGCGTCGCCCTCGAGTCGCGCACCGATGGTCCAGCGGACGGTCGACCTGCCGCCGTCACAGCCGACGAGATAACAGCAAGCAATGCGGGCGGTATCGCCCGTTTCCAGATTGCGCACAGTCGCAACTGCTTCAGCGTCGCTCTGCTCGACGCTTTCGATCTCCATGCGGTTCAGAATCGTTACGCGCGGCAGGGAGGCCACATGCTCAAATAGTACGGGTTCAAGGAAGATCTGATTAGCACGATGCGGAGGTTCTGGCGTGGGCCAATCCCCGTCCGGACCGCTCTTGTCAGTGAAGCGATCACGCCGGCAAGGAATATGAATACGCGCGAATTCGGTACCGGTGAATGAGGTGCGATAAGAGACGTCGTTCGGATAGTCTTCCGGCAGACCCTCGTTGCGTAGCTTCGCGGCGACGCCGAGCCGTCGGTAGATCTCCATGGACCGGGCCGAGACGTGGTTGCATTTCGGCTCAGGTGGCTCACCGGCGTGGCGTCGTTCGACGATGGTCACGTCGATGCCGCGCCATGCGAGATCCATCGCGAGCGTCATGCCGACGGGCCCGCCTCCGACAATGAGGACCGGCGTCTGCTTGTTTCCCGGCATGACCTAAACACCCCAACCGACTGTCGGAGATTGCAGATCCCCCGCTCCCACTTTTTCTCCGAGCGGAAGGATGCTCCACCGACCATCTCGGAGCCGACGCTACACATTACGCCACCCGGTTTTGGCCGTCACGTATATCGATGCTAGGTGCGTGATCCTAGCGGGGGCGCGGGGCGGACGGAGGCGCGATAGAAACTACATGCTGCTGGAGCGCGCGAACGCTGATCCCGAGCTTCCGCGCCGCTGCTGTCCGATCGCCACCGCATACCATCAGCGCCTGCATCGCCATCTCACGCCGCATCTGGAATGGGCTCGACTTCCAGATCGTGGGAGTGATGGGCGGGCCGACCAGTTCGGGGCAGACGTCGGCGGCCCGGATAAGCTGGCTCGCATCGTCGTGCCGCAGGATCGCGAAGCGCGTAACCAGATTGTGCAGTTCGCGCACGTTGCCCGGGAACGGATAGTTGCCCAGCGCCGCGAGCGCTTCGGGCGTGAAGCTCAGCCGTGGCGCCACGACGCGCAGGAAACGGGCGGCGAGCAGCCCGATGTCGGCGCGGCGCTCGCGCAAGGATGGCACCCCCAAGGTCAGCACGGCCAACCGGTCATAGAGCTCGCGCTTGAACCGGCTCTTTAAGACCATCGGTCCCAAAGGCCGGTTGGTTGCCGCTACGAGGCGAGCGCCGGGCCGGACTTTTCCACCCAGGTGATGGCCCGCCCCAAAAACACCTGTCTGAGAATCGTAGGTTTGGGAATCGTCTGTCTGCGAATCGCTGGCTCGCAAAATCGCGCGCAGCACTCGCGTCTGCGAGGCGGGTGAGAGTTCCGAAACCTGGTCGAGGAACAGCGTGGTATCGGAAGCCGCGCACAACTCGTCGAGCCGGTTTTCCACGCCAGCTGCGCCGCGGGTGGTATCAGTGAACGCGTCTTTATCAACGCCGCGATCGACCCTGCGGGACCCCAGCACGGGGTCATTGAGCGCCGCGCAGTTGACCGAGGCCATCCCACCGGCCCGTCCGCTGGCCGCGTGAATCAGACGCACCAGCAATTCCTTACCGGTGCCGGTTTCGCCAGTGACCAGAATCGGCGAGTCCACCTGCCCGGCGCGCGCCGCGGCGCGAATGACCGCGAACATCGCTGCGTCGGTGGTCAACAGCGGCGGAGAAAGTCCGAAAGCTTGCGAAACGATACAACTCGCCGCGGCCCACACGCAGCCGGGCCCCTCGAATTCGACCGCGTCGTTATCAAGGCATCCATCAATGGATCGATCTATGGATCGATCATCTCCTACAGACGGCTCATCGGGCCGCTCCTTGAACCGTTCCTCGGATTGCTCTTGGGACCGCCCATCGGCGTGTTCAATCCGCAACCGCGCCATCGGAACACCGGTTCGACCCTCCGCCGCAAACGACTCGACCGATTCGACTCGTATCGTGGCGCGCTCACGATCGTCTGGCCCAAGCAACTCGATTCCCAAGCCCGAGAGCAACGGTTCCATCGATCGCGGCAACGCCGGCGCCAGCCAGACCCTTTCGCCGCTTGGACACGCCGCACCTGGGTTAGCCGTGGCAGTGCTCGTGAGTTCCGTCTTAACCTGGTCTTTCATCCGATTCCTCGCAAAGCCCGCCCGCATCCTGAACAACAATCTTTGCAAGGCGGATACCAAGCCCGCGAAAGAGCAAAAACTCATACAAGCGGAGCAGAAGTCGCCATTGCTATCGGACGACGAAAAGTTGGCGACGAAAATCCCGCATCTATTCAACCGATGGCCGTGTAAACAATGGTGAAAGGCGGAGCCCTGGTTGGACGAAAGGCGGAGCCTCAGTCGGATCGGATCGGAGACATACTTGATACGCCCGTTATACGTGCACGAGACAGCGTGTAGAGATGAGACGTTTTTGCATTAACTAAACTCGCTGGCTTTTTTACAACTGGATGTTCTACACCGTTGGTTAAGTACATGACGTGAATAATTGGCGCGCAAACGAGTCGCGGAAAGCGGAGCGGCGCGCGCCGCGGAGCGACATCGATGGCAAACGCGCATCAAAGTGAACCGGCTTTCAAGGTCGTGGTCGAAAAGGACCAGGTGATGCGCACGCGCGACGGCGTGTGCCTGCGCGCCGACGTGTATCGTCCCGATGCACCGGGACGCTTCCCGGTCTTGCTGGTGCGCACGCCCTACGACAAGGGTGCAGGGATGGCGCTGACGGAGAAGGACTACTTTCCCCCGCGCGGCTACGTCGTGGTGGTGCAGGACACGCGCGGACGCCATAGCTCCGAGGGCGACTTCTATCCCTTCGTGCACGAGGCGCGCGACGGCTACGACGCCGTGGAATGGGCGGCCGCCCTGCCCTGCTCGGACGGCAAGGTCGGGATGGTTGGGCAATCGTATCTAGCCCTGGTGCAGTATTACGCCGCCAGTCTGCGTCCGCCCCATCTGCGAGTAGCCGCGCCTGTCTCAGGGCCAGTCAGCTACTTCGAGAATTTCGCCTACCGGCGCGGCGCGCTCGAACTGGGATGGATGCTGGCCTACTTCATGTTCATGGCGCGCGACACGATGGCGCGCAAGGGAATTTACGAGCAGCATCGCGAGCGGCTGGACAGCTATGTCTCGCGGCCGGACATCCCGATGGCTCCGCTCAAGCGCGACGCCTATCAGCATCTGCCGGTGCGCGATTGGGGCGAGCGCTTGAAGGATGGCGCGCCGTATCTGGCAGACTATCTTCGCCATTGGACCGACGGTACGTACTGGGCCGCGACCGATCTGCGGCCGCGCTTCGGCGAATTCGACACGCCGATGTTTCACGTCGGCTCGTGGTACGACGTGTTTCAGTACGACACGCTCGCAATGTACCTCGGGATGCGTGACGGCTCGCGCAGCGAACAGACGCGGCGCGGGCAGAAGTTGCTGATGGGTCCGTGGGCGCATCTGCTGCCCTACTCGATCCCGACCTCGCGCGGCACTGGGGATATCGATTTCGGCCCCGCAGCGGCAATCGAACTGCACGCGTTGCAACTGCGATGGTTCGATCACTTCCTCAAGGGAATCGGCAACGGCGTGCTCGAGGAGCCGCCGGTACGGCTGTTTGTGATGGGCGAGAACCGATGGCGTGACGAGAACGAATGGCCGCTCGCACGCACGCGATACACCGAAATGTTCCTGCATAGCGGCGGACACGCCAACAGCCTCGAGGGCGACGGGCGGCTCGGTCCCGCGCGGCCGGGCGAGGAGCCGGCGGATCATTACGTCTATGACCCCAACGATCCGGTGCCGACGCGCGGCGGCACGGCGCTCGGGTTGAAGGCCGGCGTCTTCGATCAGCGCGAGATCGAGCAGCGCCAGGACGTTCTGGTCTACACCGGCGAGACGCTCGCGAGCGACCTGGAAGTCACGGGGCCGGTGACGATGATTCTATACGCAGCGTCGTCGGCGCCGGACACCGACTTCACGGCCAAGCTGTGCGACGTGAGGCCGGACGGCTATGCGCAGAATATCGTCGAGGGGGTGGTGCGCGCGCGCTTTCGCGACTCGCTCGCGGCGCCGTCGCCGATCGTGCCGGAACGGGTCTACGAATACCGGCTCGACCTATGGGCGACCAGCCATCTGTTCAAGGCTGGGCATCGCCTGCGCCTCGAGGTCTCGTCGAGTAATTTTCCGCGTTACGATCGGAATCCCAACAGCGGGCACGATCTATTCGCCGACGCTGAGCTCGCGCGGGCGCATCAGAGCGTCTTCCACGACAGCCGCTATGGCTCTCGTGTAGTGCTGCCGGTAATTCCGCGTTAGGCCGCTACCGGATACGGCATGATCGCCTGGATTTGGAGAGCATCATGACGCCGCGCGAACTTATCAAAGCCTGGGTCGAAGCATTCAACAAACGCGACGTGGAACGGATGGCGGCGTTCTACAGCGAAGATGCGACCAACTATCAAGTGCCAGAGTTACCCATCACAGGACGAGACGCCATTCGCGCGATGTTCAGGGACGCCTTCGCGCTCGCCGAAATGGTGTGTATCCCGGAAAACATCTTTGAAGACGGCGAATGGGGCATTCTCGAATGGCGCGATCCACTCGGTTTGCGCGGTTGCGGCTTCTTTCACATCGTTGACGGTCAGATTTTGTTTCAACGGGGCTACTGGGACAAGCTGACGTTCCTAAGGCTTCACCACCTCCCATTACCGAAAAATTGAAACCGAGACACTACTGGCGCAAGAGAGCCGATTTTCCCCGCGCCCGACAACCCTGATAGTGTCTATCCCCTGATACGGGGTACGGGAACAATCGGGCGACGGCGGATTCGCGCCGCGCCGAGAGCATCGAAATTTCAGCGCTGCAAGGCTGGAACTTCGAGAGAGATTTCGAGGCAGACTTCGAGATTCGAGACCGCGAAGCCAAGACTGCGAAGCGACGACTGCGAGGACAGACTCAATTTGACCGCACACAGTTTGCCAGGCAGCTTGCTCTCGCCTGTCCATCATAAGCCCTATTTCCCCGCCACCGATCGAATTGCCTACTGCGCATCTCGATTCGCCCGCCTCGTCAAGATAGTGCGAGTCGGGGCCGCGATCGTGATCGCCGCCACGTTCAGCATCGGATGCTCCAAGTCCGGGCCCGAAGCCGGTGGCGGCTTTATGAGCGGCCCCGTCCCGGTGCTGATCGCCCAGGCCGTACAAAGGACGGTCCCGATTCAGCTCCACGCGATCGGCACTGTCGAGGCCTATTCGACCGTCTCGGTGAGGTCGCAGATCGACGGCAAAATCGCCGAGGTCCATTTCCACGAAGGCGAGGATGTGAAAAAGGGCGCCCTGCTGGTCACGATCGATCCGCGGCCGCTCCAGGCGGCCCTGCATCAGGCCCAGGCCAATCTCGCCCGCGACCGCGCGCAGCTGGCGCAGGCCGCCAATGACGAGAAGCGCTACGGCTACCTGCTCGAGCAGGGCGTGGGCTCGCGCGAGCAAGCCGATCAGGCGCATGCCACGGCGCAGGCGCTGCGCGCGACCGTGATGGCCGACCAGGCCGCCGAGCAGACGGCACAGCTCAACCTCGAGTACACTGAGATCCGCTCGCCGATCGACGGCCGCACCGGCAACCTGATGCTGCATCCGGGCAACCTGGTCAAGGCCAACGATTCCGCCAGCGCGATCGTCGTGATTAACCAGATCAAACCTATCTTCGTCGACTTTAACGTACCCGAGAAGGACCTGGACGAGGTCCGCCGCGACATGACCGGCCATCAACTCGCCGTGCTGGTGCGGCCTCGCAGCCGCGAGCTCCAGGCAGCCGCGGAGAGCGGCACGCTCAACTTTATCGACAATGCGGTCAACGCCAACACCGGCACCTTCGAGCTCAAGGGGCTGGTCGCCAACGAACGGGAGCGGCTATGGCCGGGCCAGTTCGTCGACGTCACTTTGACTCTCAGCGAGCTCCCGGACACAATTCTGGTGCCGTCGCAGGCGGTGCAAACAGGACAGGACGGAGCGTTCGTGTTCGTAGTGGAACGGGATATGTCCGCCAAAGCGCGCCCGGTGGTGGTGGGCGATTCGCTCGACGGTCAAACGGTCATCAAGAGTGGGATCAAGGCCGGTGAAACCGTCGTCACCGACGGCCAATTGCGCCTGTTCCCTGGCGCCAAGGTTAAAATCAAGAGCGGACTCGATCAGCCCGCGCAGCAGGTGCCCTCGTGAACCTGGCCGAGGGTTTCATCCGCCGCCCGGTGATGACGACGCTGATCTCGCTGGCGATCGTCTTCTTCGGCCTGATGGCCTACCGGATGCTGCCGGTAAGCGACCTGCCCAACGTCGACTTTCCCACCCTCGTGGTCAACGCGACCTTGCCCGGCGCCAGTCCCGAGACGATGGCTTCGTCCATCGCAACGCCGCTGGAACGGCAGTTCTCGACCATCGCCGGCCTGGACCAGATGACTTCGACCAGCATTCAGGGGCAGACCAGCATCACGCTCGAGTTCGCGCTCGACCGCAACATCGACGCCGCCGCGCAGGACGTGCAGGCGGCGATCGCGGGCGCCCAGTCGCAACTGCCGCTGGGGATGCCGAGCCCGCCCTCTTACGAGAAGGTCAACCCGGCCGACAAGCCGGTGCTCTACCTCGGACTGAGCTCCCCGACCCTGCCGCTCTCGCAGGTCGACGAGTACGCCGAAACCTACCTCGCCGAGCGCATCTCGATGATCAGCGGCGTCGCGCAGGTGGCGGTGTACGGCTCGCAGAAATACGCGGTGCGCGTCCAGGTCGATCCGCAGGCGCTGGCCTATCGCGGCATCGGTATCGACGAGGTCGCAGAGGCGATCAAGAACGCCAACGTCAACCTGCCCACCGGCACGCTCTACGGGTCGCATGAGGCCTTCACCGTGCAGGCCAACGGCCAGCTCACTAACGCCGCAGCCTACCGGCCGATAATCGTCGCCTACAAAAACGGGGCGCCCGTGCGGCTTGAAGAAGTGGGGCGGGTGATCGACGGAGTCGAGAACGACAAGGTGGCGGGATGGGTCGGCGACCAGCGCGCGGTGGTGCTCGCGATCCAGCGCCAGCCGGGGACCAATACGGTCGAGGTCGTCAACGCGATCAACCGGATCCTGCCGGCCTTCCGCGCCGAGTTGCCGGCCTCGGTCAGCATCACGAATCTGTACTCGCGCGCTGATTCGATCCAGGCTTCAGTCGCCGACGTGCAGTTCACGTTGCTGCTTGACCGTGTTCCTGGTGGTGATGGTTATTTTCCTGTTCCTGCGCAATATCTCCGCTACGGTTATTCCGAGCGCCGCGCTGCCGATGTCGATCATCGGCACCTTCGCGGTGATGTGGTCGCTCGGCTACACGGTCGATAATCTCTCGCTGCTCGCGATCACGCTTTCGGTCGGCTTCGTGGTCGACGACGCGATCGTGATGCTCGAAAACATCGTGCGCCACATGGAGATGGGCAAGGGCGTGATGGAGGCGGCGCTCGACGGCTCGCGCGAGATCGCGTTCACGATTCTTTCGATGACCTTCTCGCTGGCCGCGGTTTTCATCCCGGTGCTCTTCCTCGGCGGGATCATGGGCCGCCTGCTGCACGAGTTCGCCGTCACCATCGCGGCCGCCATCCTGGTCTCGGGCTTCGTCTCGCTCAGCCTCACCCCGATGCTGTGCAGCCGCTTCCTGCGCCCACCCGGAGCCGAGCGCCACGGCCGCCTCTACATGGCGACCGAGCGCGGCTTCGACCGGCTGCTGGAGGGTTACCGCCGCAGCCTGACCGCGGCAATGAATCATCGACGCGCGACGCTCGCGGTAGCGGTGGGATTGCTGGTCGCGACTTTCTACCTGCTGGCGGTCATCCCCAAGGGCTTCCTGCCCAGTGAAGACCAGGACCAGGTGCTGATGTTCACCAAGGCGGCGCAAGGGATTTCATACGACGCGATGGTCAAGCATCAGGAGGCGGTCGCCGCCATCATCCGGCGCGATCCCAACGTCACCACTTACTTCTCCAGCGCCGGCGCAACCGGATTTAGCGGCGGCGGCAACACCGGCATCCTGTTCGCGCGCTTAAAGCCGCGGAGCGAGCGCGCGCTGAACGTCGATCAGATAATGGCTGAGTTGCGGCCGAAGCTCGCCACCGTGCCCGGGATCATCGCCTTTTTGCAGAACCCGCCGCCGATCCAGATCGGCGCCAAGTTCACCGAGGCCACCTACCAGCTCGCGCTGCAGAGCCCCAACAGCGACGAGCTGTACAAGTACGCGCAGATCCTGGAGCGCAAGATGCGTGCGATGCGCGAGCTGACCGACGTCACCAGCGACCTGCAGATCGCCAATCCGCAGATCAACGTGGTGATCGACCGCGACAAGGCACATTCGCTCGGCATCTCGGCCCAATCGATCGAGGACGCCCTCGATAGCGCCTACGGCGCACGTCAGATCTCGACCATCTACGCGCCCAATAACGAATATCACGTGGTCCTGGAAGTCGAGCCGCAGTACCAGGAGAACCCGGCGACGCTCCCGCTGCTGTACGTGCGCGCGCAGGGCGGACGATTGGTCCCGCTCGACACCATCGCGCGCTTGCAACGAACGCTCGGGCCGCTCCAAATCAACCACTCCGGACAGCTCACCGCGGTCACAATCTCGTTCAACGTCGCGCCTGGCGTCTCGCTGGGCAAGGCGCTCGACGACGTGAAACAGCTCTCCAACGACACCGTGCCGGCGAGCATCAGCACCGCCTTCCAGGGCACCGCCGAGGAATTCCAGTCCTCGATGCGCAATCTCGGAATTCTGCTGGTGATGGCGATCCTGGTCATCTACATCGTGTTGGGCGTGCTCTACGAAAGCTTCATCCATCCGGTGACAATCCTCTCGGGACTGCCGGCAGCGGGCTTCGGCGCTCTGCTCACGCTGATGATCTTTCACATGGAGCTCGACCTGCTGGCCTTCGTCGGCATCATCATGCTGGTCGGCCTGGTCAAGAAAAACGCGATCATGATGATCGACTTCGCGCTCGACGCGCAGCGCACCGAAGGCAAGAGCCCGGCCGAGGCGATCTTCGAGGGCAGCATCATCCGCTTCCGGCCGATCATGATGACCACGATGTCGGCGCTGATGGGCACGCTGCCGATCGCGCTCGGGATGGGCGCGGGCGCCGACTCGCGCCGTCCGCTGGGCGTGGCGGTCGTGGGCGGACTGTTTTTCTCGCAACTCCTTACGCTATACATCACGCCCGTCATCTATACCTACATGGAGTCTTTCCACGACTGGATCACTTCGCGACGCAGGCGCCGGGACGAGACAGAACCTCATCTGCTCACCGGCGGCAAACGCACCGAGTCCGAGCCTCCGCGCCGCCGCGCCGCCTCGTAGCACCCGCCGGCGCATTTCTGGCCTCTGCAAATCGTCCTAGGGATAACCTCCTGCAAATTGTCTTAGGGGAGCGCTCTGACCTCCTCCCCCACTTGTCTTGGGGGAGGATGGAGGTGGGGGTCGAGCGAGAAAGCGCCGGATATCCTTTTCGCGGCGCTTTCTCGTTCTAGTTCTCTTCTTTCGCGCTGCATCTGGGTTTTGCACTTCGCACGTACCGCCAACCGCCAACTTCGCGATGGACATCATTTGGTGTTAGGCTCGCCCCAAGGCAAAGCGAAAAAGATTTCCGTTATACGGAGGACCCGATGGCACGGCTCAGTTCGATCCCATTTGAAAAAGTTGATCCGGAGCTGCAGGCGGTCATGCGCGAGTATGACGTCGAACTCGGCGGCTCCGGATTTGTCCAGGTCCTGGCCCACGCGCCGGAAGTCTTCAAGGACTTCATCAAATTTTACTTCCCTTTGGTCAGCACCACGCGTGGATCGGTCAACATGAAGTTGACCGAACTCGCCCGCCTCAAGGTGGCGGAGAAAAATGAGTGCGCGTTGTGAATGGGCGCCCGGTTTGCCTTGGCAAGGCAACAAGGACTGACTGAAGAATTGGTCGCCGAACTACCAAATTTTGAAAGCAGCCGAAAACTGACCGGCCAGGAAAAGGCGGCAGTTCGCTTCGCCGAGATACTTGCGGGCGATCATCGCCAAGCGTCGCAGCAAACCTTCGACGTCTTGCGCGAGCATTTTACCGAAGGCGAGATCGTCGACCTGGGGTTCAGAATAGTCACCTTCGTCGGCTATGGCCGCTTGATTCATGCCCTGGGCCTGGAGATCGGCAAGACCTGTCCGCTGTGAGGTTCACCATCTTCACCATTGACACCATTTGGTGCTAGGCTCGTCTCTGTGAAGAGAGCAACCATCACTTTGTCCGACGATCTCGAAGAGGCCATCGAGAGATACGTTGGCGCTTACGATGCCCGCCCACCCCTTACGGCGGTAGTTCAAGCGGCCTTGCGTCAGTATCTCACCGATCGCGGTTACCTGCGTTCTTCCGGACCACTGCGGATTACGCCCGCTCGAAAGGGCAGCGGCCGCCGAGATGTGAGCCAGGCGCACGATCGATATCTTGCGCCAAAATGAGACAGGCCGTGATTGCGGACACTGGCCCGTTGTACGCCGCGGTGGACCCGGATGACCAATATCACCGGCGGGCGCAACGTGAACTCAAGCGCCTTGTTCGGGATCGGCACGAGCTGGTCATCGCATACCCCACGCTCCTGGAGTCTTATACTCTCTTGCTCTATCGGCTCGGCAGGGAAGTAGCCAAGGCCTGGTTGGAAGAAGTTTTGACCGGTGCGGCGCTCGTGAACCCCACCCCAGAGGACTATCGTGACGCGGCAACAAAGGTGCGGGCTTTCACCGATCAGGAAATAACGCTCTTCGACGCGGCAGTTGCCGTGCTGGCGAGTCGCCTGGGCCTAACGGTCTGGACTTACGACCATCACTTCGACGTGATGCGGGCTGCGGTATGGCGTTGACCAGATAGGCGAACGGCGTGGACCAGCGGGCAACGGGCTTCGTAGGCGCTCTTTTTTGCTGCGCTCAAGTGCGAGATAAAATAAAGCGCGGCCAAGAATTCGCGGCGGGAGGTCCTTGTCATGGCGGTTCCGGTGTACCGGCTTTTCATCGACGGCCAAGCGGTCGACACCTCCGACCATTACGAACTGCACTATCCGTTCAACGGCGAAATCGTCGGCACGGTCGCGCGCGCGGGCGAGCACGAGACCGACGCGGCCATCGCAAGTGCGGCGCGCGCCTATAGCGAGACCCGCCGCCTGGCGCGAGCGCGGCGCGCCGAGATTCTGACCGCGATGAGCCGCGGGGTGGCCGAGCGGCGTAGCGACTTCGAGCGCGCCATCACGCTCGGCACCGGCAAGCCGATCGACTACGCGCGCGCCGAGGTCGGCCGCACCGTCGGCGTCCTCGCGCTCGCCGCCGAGGAGGTGAAACGCTTCGGGCAGAGCGCCGAACCGATCGACTTCGAGGCCGCAAACACGGGCTCGGTCGGAATCGTCGAGCGCTTCCCCATCGGCCCCATTTCTGCGATCGCGCCGTTCAATTTTCCGCTCAACCTGGTCACGCACAAGGTCGCCCCTGCGATCGCAACCGGCAACACGATGGTCGTGAAGCCGCCGCCGCAGTGTCCCGGGCCGGCCCTGATGCTGGCCGAGCTGGCGACAGACGCAGGATTGCCCAAGGGCGCGCTCAACGTCATCTCGGCCGATCCGCCGGTGGCCGAGCGCCTCGCCGTCGATGACCGAATCAAGATGTTGAGCTTCACCGGCAGCGCGAAGGTGGGATGGGCCTTGCGGGCGATGGCCGGGACCAAGCGCGTCGCGCTGGAGCTCGGCGGCAACGGCGGCCTCATCGTCGATGACGGCGCCGACCTGGAGTATGCCGCGACGCGCACGGCGCGCGGCGCGTTCGTACACGCCGGCCAGGTCTGCCTCTCGGTCCAGCGCATCTTCGTCCATCGCAACGTCTACTTCGCGTTCTTAAAGCATCTGGTCGACGCGACCGAGCGGCTCGGCGTAGGCAATCCGATGGACGAGCGCACGGTGGTCGGTCCGCTGATTTCGAGCGCGGCGGCGGACCGCGTAATGGAATGGATCGACGAAGCTAAGAAGGCCGGCGCCGGAATCCTTACCGGCGGTCGGCGCGAGGGCAATGTCGTGGCGCCGACTTTGGTCGAGCTTTCCGAACCGAAACTCCATCGGCTGCGCGTCTGGTGCGAGGAGGTTTTCGGACCGGTCGCGACCGTCGAGCCGATCAACTCGTTCGCCGAAGCAATCGCGGCGACCAACGATTCACCCTATGGCCTGCAGGCCGGCGTCTTCACTCCCAAACTCGAGCACGCCTTCATGGCGTTTCGCGAGATCGAGGCGGGCGCGGTGATCATCGGCGACACCGGCGTGTTCCGCGTCGACACCTATCCGTTCGGCGGCGTTAAGGGCTCGGGGCTGGGCCGCGAGGGCGTGCGCTGGGCGATGGAGTCGATGACCGAGCCACGGATGCTGGTGCTGAGCCTACGCAGCCGCCCCTGAAGCGTCTCTGCGCCTGCGGCAGCGTCCATTTTGCGCCGGCGGATGAATCTGTGCGAAGATTTCTCCGTATCGGACAGCGAGGGACTATGGATTTCAAGTTCAGCGCAGAGGACGAGGCTTTCCGCGCGGAATTGAGGAGCTGGCTCGAGGCCAACCTGCCCGGCGGCGAACGCGGCGAACACGCCGAAGGGGCTTTCTCCGACGAGAACCCGAGCCACTGGCAGCGCCGCGTCGCGTGGCACAAGAAGATGCACAGCGGCGGATGGGTCGGCATCAGCTGGCCCAAGGAATACGGCGGCCGCGGCGCCACGCTCACCCAGCAGCTCGTCTACGGCGAGGAGATGAGCCGCGCGCATGCGCCCGCGCTGGTCAACCAGCTCGGCACGATGCTGGTCGGGCCGACGCTCATCCAGTGGGGCACCGAGGAGCAGAAAAAGCGCTACGTGCCGAAAATCCTCTCGGCCGACGAGATCTGGTGTCAGGGATACTCCGAGCCCAACTCCGGCTCCGACGTCGCTTCGCTGCAGACCCGCGCGGTCGAGGACGGCGACTACTTTGTCGTCAACGGCCAGAAAGTCTGGACCTCCGACGCGCATCACGCCGACATGTGCATCCTGCTCGTGCGCACCGATCCCGACGCGCCCAAGCACAAGGGCATCAGCTACATCCTGGTCGACATGCACAGCCCCGGCATCACGGTACGCCCGTTAACCCAGTTAACCGGCGAGCGCGGCTTCAACGAGGTCTTCTTCGAGGACGTGCGCGTACCGAAGAAAAATATCGTGGGCGAGAAGAACCACGGATGGCAGGTCGCGATCACCACGCTGATGTTCGAGCGCACGGGAGTCGGCGACCCCAACATGAACACCAACCAGGTGCTGGAGCTTGCGCGGCTAGCGAAGTTGATCCGGCGCAACGGCACGAGCGCCTGGGACGACACCAGCGTGCGTCAGCGGATCGCGCAGTTCGCGGCCGAGGCCGCCGCGCTCAAGTACACCGGCTATCGCCAGATCACGCGCCGGCTCAAGGGACGGCCGCCCGGGCCCGAGGGCTCGGTGATGAAGCTCGGCTCGAGCGAGCTTCATCTGCGGATGGCGAAGTTCGCGATGGAGCTGCTGGGGCCGTATAGCCAGTTCGAACACAACGCGCCCTTTGCGCTCGGCCGCGGCGTGTGGAGCTACCGGATGCTCGGAGCGCGCGCCTATACGATCGCCGGCGGCACGAGCGAGATTCAGCACAACATCATCGGCGAGCGCGTCCTCGGCCTGCCCAAGGGCTGAGCGCGAAACCGGCTCGCAGGAAACGGAAGCGCAGTGGATTTCAAGCTGAGCGCGGCGGACGAGGCATTTCGCCAGGAACTCCGGTCGTGGCTCGACGCGAATCTGCCTGAGAGCGAGCGGCGCAACCGTTTCGCGCTCGAATTCATGCACAGCGAGGCCGGCGAGGAATGGACGCGGCGCGTGGCGTGGCACAAGAAGATGCACGCCGCCGGATGGATCGCGGTGCACTGGCCCAAAGAGTGCGGCGGGCGCGGCGCGACGCTCATGCAACAGATGATCTACCAGGAGGAACTCGAGCGCGCGCGCGGCCCGGTGCTGGTCAACGCTCAGGGGATCGCGCTGGTCGGGCCGACGCTGATGCTCTGGGGCACCGAGGAGCAGCGCCGGCGCTACCTGCCGCCGATGCTCGCGGCGGAAGAAATCTGGTGCCAGGGCTACTCGGAACCCGGCTCGGGATCCGACCTCGCCTCGCTGCAGACGCGCGCGGTCGAGGACGGCGACTACTTCGTCATCAATGGGCAGAAGGTCTGGACTTCCGACGCGCATCACGCGGACATGTGTTTTCTGCTGGTGCGTACCGACCCCGAAGCGCCCAAGCACAAGGGCATCAGTTACGTGCTGGTCGACATGCACAGCCCGGGCATCACGGTGCGCCCGCTAACCCAGATGACTCGCGACACCGGCTTCAACGAGGTCTTCTTCGAAGACGTGCGCGTGCCGAAGAAAAACGTCGTCGGTGAGAAGAACAACGGATGGCTGGTCGCGTTGACCTCGCTAATGTACGAGCGGCGCTACCGCGGCCTCGACAATAACATCGGCGAGCTGGTTGAGTTGGCGAAGACGGTGCGGCGTAATGGCCACGCCGCGTGGGAAGACGACGACGTTCGACAGCAGATCGCGCAGTTCGCGTGCGAGGTCAGCGCGCTTCGGCTGCTCAACTTGCGTCAGCTCACACGCCAGCTCAAGGGATTACCGCCGGGCCCGGAAAGCTCGATCGTCAAGGTCGTGACCACCGAGATAAATCTCGGAATCAACAAGTTCGCGACCGAGTTGCTCGGCGCCTATAGTCAGATCGAACTCGACGCGCCGTTCGCGATCGCCGAGGGGCGATGGCTCTACCGGATGCTGGCGTCGCGCGGGCTCACGATCGCGGCCGGATCGAGCGAGATTCAGCGCAACATCATCGGCGAGCGCGTGTTGGGATTGCCCAAGGGCTAGTACCGGCGCGATAAATCGCAAATTCGCCGGTTCGCAAGCATTCCGCGAAATGCGAGCCCGCCCCCTGGTCAATCGACCGGGCCTTCCATCCGTCGCGGACGAGCCGGCGAGGCTGAAAGACCCTGAGGACAAGCCATTTTTGATGCGCTCGCCGCTCCGCAATTTAATTTCGCGTATCAGCGACGCTGTGGCTCGCCGTTGGCACGCGTCTCGCTCATGTATCGAAACATGAACGAAATACTTACAGATGTTCTGGTTGGAGCCGCCTTCGTTGAAGCGGCCGTGATGGCGTGTCTGCTTTTCGAGCTTATCTACGAGTTGCCCCTCTGGTTGCCCCTTAACGGCAGTCATGGAACTGCAAGCGCTTATGGTGACGTGAGCGCTTCGACTTCGTCGATCGTCTTGGGAATCGCCGCCGTCAGCACTTCGTGACCCTCCGCGGTGACCAGGACGTCGTCTTCGATCCGTATTCCGACACCACGCATCGACACGGGTGCACTCTCGTCGTCGGGCGAAATGTAGATCCCCGGCTCGACCGTCAACACCATCGAGGGCTCGAGCGAGCGGGAGCCTCCGCCGACGCGGTATAGGCCGACGTCATGCACGTCCATCCCGAGCCAATGGCTGGTGCGATGCATATAGTAGCGGCGATAGGAGGCGGTCGCGATCGCGTCGTCGAGCGGTCCCTTGACGAGGCCGAGATCGATCATGCCCTCGACCAGCACGCGCAGAGCGGCTTCGTGCACGTCGTCGAAGCGCACGCCGGGTTTTATCGATTCGATTCCGCGCCGCTGCGCCTCGAGCACGACCGAGTAGAGCGCGCGCTGCGTCGGGTTGAAGCGCGTGCCGACGGGAAAGGTGCGCGTCACGTCGGAGGCATAAAAGTCGACCTCGCATCCCGCGTCGATTAGCAGCAGATCGCCGCTTTGCATCTGGCGGTCGTTCTGGATGTAGTGGAGCGTCGCGGCGTTCGAGCCCGAGGCGATGATCGACGGATAGCTGGGGCCGGCGGCGCCGCGCGAGCGAAACGTGTAATCGACCAGCGCCTCGATTTCCCACTCCATCATCCCACCGCGCGCCCGGCGCATCGCATCCTTGTGCGCCTCGCACGAAATCGCAACCGCGCGGCGCATCGCGTCGAGCTCCTCGGGCCGTTTCTTCAGCCGGGCCTCATGGATCAGCTCGCGCGGATCGACCATCGCGATCGGTCCTGAGCCGGTCCGCGGGCGCATCGCCTGCGCCCCGCGCATCAACTCCAGCACCCGCGCGTTCATCCGCTCATTGTGGCCGAGCGGGTAGTACATGCGCTCGACGTCGGCGAGATAGCGCGGCAGCACGCGATCGAATTCGTCGATGACGTAGGCCTTGTCGGCGCCGTAATCGAGCATCGCGCCTTCCACCCCGGCGCGCCGCCCGGTCCAGGTTTCGCGCTCGCGGTCGCGCGGCCGCACGAACATCACGAACTCGCCGTCCTTGTGGCCGGGCGCGAACAGCGCGACCGACTCGGGCTCGGCGAAACCGGTCAGGTAATAGAAATCGTTGTCCTGACGATAGACGTACTCGACGTCATTGGAGCGGACCGCGACCGGCGCGCTCGGCAAAATCGCGGCCGCCGCGCCGATCTCGGCCATGAAGCGCGCGCGCCGCTGCTTGAAAATCTCCGCCCGTCCGTTGGTACTCGCCGCACTCACGCCGCCGCTCCTCTTCTCCACCGCCCGCCCACTACGGTAAGCCGGCGCCGGCAACCTCGACCTCCGTAGTCTCGATACGCGAGTTGCGTTTTGCGCGGAGTACGTCGGGATCGATCGACTCGGACGTGAGCAAAAAGAGTGTGCGGCGCGCGGGACCGCCGAGCATGCACGCGATCGGCATCTGCTCGCGCTTGATCCGCTCCGCCACCTGGCCGCCCTGCTTCACTCGCAAAAGCTCGTGCGTAAATGGCGACGCCACCCAAATCGCGTCCTCGGCGTCGAGCGCGATTCCGTCGGGCACTCCCTCGCCCAACTCGGCCCATACGCGGCGGTTGGTGAGCCCGCCGTCGGCGGCAACGTCGAATGCGGTCAGCCGATGTCCCATCGACTCGCCCACCACCAGCGTCTTGCCGTCGGGCGTTATCACGGTGCCGTTGGGAAACTGGAGGTCGCGCGCGACCACGCGCGCCGCGCCGTTGGGCTCGACCATCACCATCTCGGCCGGCTTCTGCGGCGCGCTCGAGATGATGTCGTAGCCGAAGTTGCCGACGTAGGCGCGGCCGCGGCCATCGACGACCATGTCGTTGCAGTGATACGACGCGAGCGCGCTTAGATCGGCGTGCAGCTTGAGTCCGCCGGCTTCCTGGCGCAGTAGCTTGCGGTCGGTCATCGAGACCACCAGCATCCGCCCGTCCGGAAGCCATCCCAGCCCCGAGGGCCACGCCGGGACTTCCGCGATCACCGTGTTGCGGCCCTTTAGATCGACCGCGTTCACCGTATGCGCATGCATGTCGGAGTAATAGAGCTTGTCGTCATGCCATCGCGGGCCTTCGCCGAAAGCCAGATTATCAAGTAATACTTTAAATTGCCTCATGACTCCTCCGGAACGATTCGCGCGCGTGCGCGCGAGCGTATTGTCGTGGGTGGCTGCTATTCCAACGCGCCGGCCGCGCGCAGCCGCGCGACCTCGTCTGCGTTATAGCCTAGCACTTGTGTAAGGACCTCGTCGGTATGCTGTCCAATGAGTGGCGCCGGCGCGCGCACGTTGCCGTCGGTGCGGCTCATCCGCCATGGGATTCCGCAATGCTGCTGCACGCCGACTTCGGGATGGTCGAGGTAAACCCAATAGTCGCGCTCTTTCAGATGAGGATCCTCAGAGACGACCTTGTTGGGAGCGCACACCGCGGCCGCCACGCCCGCCGCCTGGAGGATTTGTTCTGCCTCTGCGGCGCTCCGCTCCGAGGTCCACGCGGCGATCGTTGCCTCGAGCTCGTCCTCGTTCTGTTTGCGCGCAGCGGCGGTGGCGAAGCGCGGGTCGCGCGCCATCTCGGGCTTCCCGATCGCGCCCGCCAGCCGCCCGAACTCGGCGTCGTCGGCGGCGACGATCGACACCCACATGTCGATCATGATGCCGGTGTTCTCGAATCGATCCTTGGACGGGAAAACGCCGTGAGGCGCGATCAGCGGATCGCGATTTCCGTCGCGCGCCGGCTCGCGCCCGTTCATCGTGTATTCCATGATTCCCTCGGGCAGCAACCCCATCGCGCACTCCCACTGGCTCATATCGATGTACTGGCCTTCGCCGGTTTTCTTGCGATGATAGAGCGCGGCCAGGATCGCAAACGCGCCGTGCACGCCGGCGTTGGGATCGGCGTAACTGAAGCCAGCGTGCATCGGCGGCCATCCTTTGTAGCCGGTTAGCGACGACAGCCCGGAGAGCGGCACCTGCGCCGGTCCGTAGGCGACGTATTCGTGAAACGGCCCCGTGTCGCCATAGCCGGAGAGCGAGATCATGATGAGGTCCGGTTTGATCTTGCGCAATGCCTCGTAGCCGAGCCCCATTTTTTCCATCACGCCAGAGGCGAAATTGTTGGTGACGACGTCGCTCGCCTCGACCAGCCGATGCGCGACTTCGAGGGCGCCGGGCTTGGCGTAGTTCAGGGTCAGCGAGCGCTTGCCCTGGTTGTACTGGTTGAAGTAGCCGGAGCGATTGACGCCGGGCTTGCCCTCGGGCCACGGCGGCAACAGCCGGGTCACGCACGGCCGCGTGCGGGTCTCGACTCGGATTACGTCGGCGCCGAGATGGGCGAGCTGGAGCGTGCAATACGGCCCCGCCCATACCCAGGTGAAGTCGGCGATTCTTACGCCTTCAAGTGGAAGCTTCGCCATCGTCAATCTCTATTGCTCTTGCACCACGCGGCGCGATCAAATCGGATCAGATCAAATCACTCCCATGTGGCGCAATTCGTCGATCCGCGCCGGCTTCAATCCAAACCGCGCGCCGAAAATCTCCTCGTTATGCTGGCCGAGCGTCGGCGCCGGGCGGCGAATCTCCCATGGCGTGCGGCCGTACTTGAGCGGCGCGCCGGGATACTTGTGCGTGCCTGCGACGGGATGCGTTATCTCGACGAAGAAGCCGCGATGTTTCAGATGATCGGAACTGAGCAGGTCGCCCATGGTCGAAACCGGCGCGAACGGAATACGTCGCGCCTGCGCTTTCTGGTAGAGGTCGAGCGCACTCTGATCTTTTAGCCAGTCCTCCAGGAAAATCTTGAGCGCGTCCCAGTTGGCGCCGCGTTTGAGCCGGTCGGAGAAAATGTCTTCCGCCGCCCACTCTGGATTGCCCATCAGCTCGACAAAATTGCGCCACTGATGCTCCTCGACGCAGCAGACGAAAATATAGCCGTCGCGGCATTCCATCACTTCCAGCGGCTGGATTGGCTTCTGCCCCAGTCTCGACGCGACCATGTTCATATACGGCCAGAACTCGAAGAACAGCTCCATCTGCGCGGCCAGCGATTCGTAAATCGATACGTCGACGTGCTGTCCCTCGCCGTCGCGCATCTGCGCGAACACCGCGCCCATCGTCGCCACCGCCGCATGCACTCCGCCCTGGAAGCCGGACTGCTGGCCGAAGGCCTTAAGCGGCGGCATCTCCGGATGCTGCGAGCCGCCGCCGTTGATGTAACAGATGCCGCTCGCACTCCAGAGCGTCAGATCCTCGGCGCGCCACTCGCGCTTGGGCCCACTAAGTCCCCACGGCGAAATCGAGGTCATCACCAGGCGCGGATTGACTTTTCGCAGGCGCTCGAAGGTAAGACCGATACGATCCATGTCGGACGGCACGACGTTATGAATCAGAACGTCGGCGTCGGCGGCGAGGCGCTCGAGCAATTCGAAGCCCTCGGGACGCGACACGTCGAGCGTCACGCCAAGTTTGTTGGTGTTGAGGTAAAGATAGAGGCCGCTTTTTTCCGGATGCGCCGTGCCGCCCGGAAAGGGGCCGCGCAAGCGCGCATGGTCGCCGGCGCCCGGCCGTTCGATCTTGATCACCTCGGCGCCCATGTCGGCCATCAGCTTGGCCGCGTAGGGAGCGGAGACCATCTCGCCCAATTCGATAACTTTAAGTCCTGAAAGCGCTCCGGCCATCCAGACTCACCACTCGATTATTCGGGCAACACCTTGCGGAACGGTTTGACCTCGACCCGCTCGAAGACGCCGTCGCGCGCGTACGGATCGTTGCTCGCGAACTCGAGCGCCGCCGCCTCGCTCTCCATGTCGACGATGATCAGGCTGCCGCTGCCGTCGGTGAAGGGGCCGCCGATCAGCATCTTACCGCTCTCGGCGACGGGTCCCACGTACGCGAGATGGCGCGGGCGAACCGTGGGTCTGAGCGCGGCGCCGTTGGGTCCGTCGTGGCCGATGATCACGAACAACATGCCGTTCCTCCTGCTGTGGGCGAAGTTAGCACGCGCGGCGCGCACCGCCCAAGCGCCGTGGGAAGTTTCGGGCATGGTTCACTTGGGCGAAATCGCGCCATAGCCGGTGTAATAGATCATGAAGTAAGCGGCGCCCATCGCGAACAGCGCCACGGTCGCCGCGATGTCGCTCGGCTCGACCGGGTAAGCGATGAAACTCGTGGGCTGACGGCTCATCCCGAAGCCGCGCGCCTCCAGCGCCATCGCCATCGAATTGGCCTTGCGCAGCGCTCCCATGAAGACCGGAATCAGCACCGGCACGTAGCGTTTGACCCGCTCCAGCGGGCCGCCGCGATTGAAATCGTAGCCGCGGAGGTTTTGCGCCTGCACCACGGTGAGTGCCGAATCGATGAACAGCGGCACCAGGCGGAACGAAAGCGTGATCGCGAAACCCACGCGGTAGGGTACGCCCAGGCGCGCCAGCCCGGCGGTGAATTCCTCGACCTTGGTGGTCGAAAGGAACAGCACTGAGGTCGCGAGCAACTCGGCCAGCTTCAGACCGCGTCCCAACCCGAACACCAGCGAGGCGCGGCTCAGATGGATGAGCGGCAGATTTATAAGCACCGGCCCCCGGCGATAGAAAACCATCCAGGCAAGCGTGGTGGTCAGGATCACCAGGATGAAAAGCCAGCGCAGGCGATAGAAGTTCGGCCACGCGCCGGTGAACTCCGCAAGCGCGAGCATCACCAGCCCGAGCGGTAGCAGGGCCAGCGGATGGTCGACCCAGTAGACCGACCAGAACATCACGAACAGCGCAAAAACCTTGACCGTCGGATGGAGCCGATGGATGAAGGTGGCGCGCTCGATGTAGAGAAAAATCGGCATCTCAGCTCTGCGCTCGCAGCCACGCGGCGAGTTCGTCGGGACCCAGCGCGACCGTGCCGAAGCGGCGCGAAAGCTCGGTCGCCTCGGGTGCGCGAAACGACGAGGAGGCGAGCAACTCGTCGCGGGCGAAGAATTCGCGCACGCCGCCATCAAAGAGCTTGCGTCCGCCGCGCATCAGCACCACGCGGCGCGCGTACTCGGCGACCAGCCACGGCGTATGCGTGATCATCACTATCGCGATTCCGTCGCGGTTGAGCTGGGTCACCAGCGCCATCATGCGGCGCTGCTCGCGATAGTCGAGACCGGTGGTCGGCTCGTCGAGAATCAGCAGGCGCGGCCGCAACGCGAGCACGCTCGCCACCGCCAAACGCTGGCGCTCGCCCTTGCTGAGCAGGAAGGGATCGAGCGCACGCGCATCCTCAAGCCCGACTGCGTGAAGGACCTCGTCGCATCGGCGCTGAACCTCGCCGGGCGCAAGGTCGAAGTTGCGCGGGCCGAAAGCGACCTCGTCCTCGACGGTCGCGGCGAAAATCTGATGGTCGGGGTTCTGGAAGACGTAACCGACCTCGGCGGCGGTCTCGGCCGGGCGCATCGCGGTGCGGTCGCGCCCGTCGAGCATCACGGTGCCCGCGACCGGACGCAGCAGGCCCACCAGATGCTTGGCGAGCGTGGTCTTGCCGGAGCCGTTCTGACCGATGATCGCGACGAACTCGCCCGGCGTGATCTGCAAGTCGATCGAATCGAGCACCGGCGGTCCGTCGGGGTAGTTGAAGCTGAGCGCGCGGACCTCGACCAGCGGACCTGCGTTGTTGGCAGTCGGTGGCCTCCTGCGCTGAAGTGCCCGCTGGCGCGCCGAACGGATGAGACGAAGCGCCGAGATGCGGCAGCGCGCGGCGAATCAGCGCCTCGGCTTCATCCACACTCGCGGCATGGGCCGAAATTCCCAAAGCGGCGAGCGCGCGGTTCAAATCGGGCGGATGAACCCCGCACTCTTCGAGCAGTTCGAGCCGCGTCATCAGGTTGTGCGGCGCGCCCTCGGCGATAATCTCGCCCTCGCGAAACAGCACGAGGCGGTCAGCGCCGCGCAGCACCTCGGCCTCGTGCTCGATCACGATCAGGCTGAATCCCTGCTCGCGCAGGCTGCGAATCAGCGCAAAGACCTCGGCCTTGCCCTCGGGGTCGAGGTCGGTGGTCGGCTCGTCGAGCACGATCACCGACGGGCGAAGCGCGAGCACCGAGGCGATCGCGAGCCGCTGCTTTTCGCCGCCGGAGAGCGAGGTCGGGTCTCGATGCTCGAAGCCGGCAAGGCCGACCGCCTCGAGCGCGGGGCGGATGCGGCGCGCCATCTCGGCGCGCTCCATCCCGACCTGCTCCATCGCGAACGCGACTTCGTGCGCGACGTTGGTGGAAAACAGTTGCGCCTCGAAATCCTGGAAGACCATCCCGACCTGCGACGCGACTTCGCACACGCGCACGCCATCAAGCGAGCGGCCGCCGATTCGCACCACGCCCGTAAACGTGCCGCCCTCGAACTCGGGAACGATCCGATTGAGGCACTTGGCGAGCGTCGACTTGCCCGCGCCGGACGCGCCCATCACGCCGACCATCTCGCCTGCGGCGACCGCGAAGTTGATGCGGTTGAGCGCCGGACGCTCGCCGTCGTGATAGGTGAAGCTCACGCCTTCGAGCACCACGTCGTGCGCTGTGCTGGCCGCGCCAGGAGCGGAACTGCGGTCCTTCACATCAGCCCCACGCCCAGCACGGCCAGCACGATAAACGGGCTCACGACGATCGCGATCGCCTTGTCGTATGGCGGCTGGGTCATCGCCGCCGACAGAAACGACGGCACCCAATAGCCGGTGGAGACGAGATTGCCCATCAGCCACGCGCCCGCCTCGCCCGCCACCAGTATCGCGAGCCCGATAGCGCGCACGCTCCATCGGCGCTCTTTGAACTCGGGCATCATGTCGGTATAGAGCATCCGTCCGCGTTGCACGCGGGGGTAGACGGCGCTCAGGATGAGCGGCGAGAGCACCAGCGCCGAGGCCATGTTGTTGAACACGATCACGTTGCCCAGGATGCTGAAAGGCCGCAGGCCGAGCAGGTTGTCGCCCCATCCGACGATATCGGCGCAGAGCACGCTGGCGGCGAGGCATGCGGCGACATATTTGGCGATCGCGCCGGGCGAGCGCGTGATCGGACTCTGTCCCTGGGCGATCACGCTCCAGGCTTTGTATGGGATGTAGCCGTACATGAGGTTGGCGAAGAAGCCGAAGATGTCGCCGGGGCCGACGCCCCCGAAGAAATCGCCGATCATGTTGCCGATCGCCGAGCCCCAGCCTGCCGCCGGACCGAACAGAAACGAGCATACGACCGGAATCGCATTGGCCGGGCGCAATTCGGTGACGCCCGGGATAAGCGGCACGACCTTGAACGGCACCAGCACGGCGGCATAGAGGGCGGCCGAGATCGCACACAGCACGACCATCCGGGTGTTGCGCCACATCGCGCCCAACTCTCTCATCACGCGCTCTTTCCGATGGGATTCATCTCGACGCCAAGCAGTATCCTGCCGCCGATCCGCTGATCAAGCGGGTATCCCTTCCTAACTGCCTCTCCCGTGTCTTGGGAGAGGCCGACGGCCGTTGCGGCCGGCGGGTGAGGGTCGATTCTGGCGCGCTCGCCGCGAGCGCGGCGCGGAATTTTGGAATTTTGATTTTATGCCGCTGCTCAGCAAAAACGCGATGCGCAACACGCGCGAGTGTCACGTCCACGCGCCCGTGAAAAACATCTCGACCCCCGCCCCAACCCTCCCCAAAACACGGAGGAGGGGTCAGAAGTGCGCCCGTCCTGCGTACAAAAGTGAGATGTACAGGCCACGGCAATCAGCTTCTCGCCTGCGACAAACGGACGGGCCGCTCTTGCCGGAGCCTCGCGCGGCACGGAAAATCGAGGCATACTCCGCCAGAGTGGAGTTTGGACCCGATGCCAATTTACGAATATCAGTGCGAGAAGTGCCGCAAGCGTACCAGCGTGCTCACGATGCGCGTGAGCGAGCGGGTCGAAGCGGTGTGCGAGCATTGCGGGAGCGCGCGGATGCGCCGCCTGATGTCGCGCTTCGCGACCCCGCGCAGCGAAGAGTCGCGGATGGACGCGCTGTCGAATCCAGCAGGCTTCTCGGACGTTGACGAGAACGACCCCAAGAGCATCGCGCGCGCGCTCCGAAAGATGGGCAAGGAGATGGGCGACGAGATGGGCGGGCCGGAGTTCGATGAAGCGGTGGACCAACTGGAGAGCGGCGGCGGCTTGGACGACGACGGCGGTGGCGATGGCGGCGGCGACGACGATCTTTAGCCGCCGGCGCCTCTAGACTGTTACAAAAGACCGTCACGAGCTTCCCGGTTTCCGTCGGAGAACAACAATCGCGGACGACGGCCGCGGAGGACCAATAACGATGGCAAGATTCTTCCAGGCGGCTGAGGCCGATCCCGCGATTCTCAACGGCAAAACGATCGCCGTCATCGGGTACGGCAACCAGGGCCGCGCGCAGGCGATCAATCTGCGCCGCTCCGGCCATCAGGTGATCGTCGGCAATCAGGAAGACGAGAGCTGGCGGCAGGCGCGCGAGGACGGGTTCGAAACGTTCACGATGGACGCGGCGGCCGCGCGCGCGGACGTCGTGATGCTCCTTTTGCCCGACGAGATCGCGCCGGCAACGTACCGTGAGCTTATCGCACCGCATCTGGCGCGCGGCGGTGGTAGTAGTAAAACCCTGGTCTTCGCCAGCGGCTACAACATCACCTACAAGTTCATCGCGCCGCCGCGAGAAACCGACGTGGTGCTCGTCGCGCCGCGCATGATCGGACAGGGCGTGCTCGACCTCCCGGCGCGCGGCGAGGGTTTTCCGGTGCTGGTGGGAGTCAGCCAGGACGCAAGCGGCCACGCGCTTAAGACCGCGCTAGCGATCACGCACGGCATCGGCGCCTTTCTGCCCCACGGCGCGGTGGTTGAGTCGAGCTTCGAGGAGGAGACGCTCGTCGATCTGTTCTCCGAGCATACCTGGGCGGGCGCGATGCTCTTTCTGCTCGACCGCGCTTTCAAGCTGCTGGTCGAAGCGGGCGTGAGCAAAGAGGTCGCGCTGCTCGAGCTATACGCTTCGGGCGAATTGGGCGAGATCGGCCGCGCGATGGCCACGCTCGGCGTCTGGAGCCAACTCAAACTGCATTCGCATACCAGCCAGTTCGGACAGCTCACTCACGGCCCGCAATTCATCGGCGCTGATTCGGAGGCGCTGATGCGCAAGGCGATCGACGAAATTCGCGACGGCACGTTCGCCAAACGCTGGGCCGCCGAACAGGCTGCCGGGTCGCCGGTCTATCAAAAATTATTGGCCGAGCGGCTGTCGTCGCCGATCGCGACCGCCGAAAACGAACTTTTCACCAAGCTGGGCCGCCGCTAGGACGCTCCGCCAGGTTTTACTACTTCTTTTTCACGGCCTCGACGTCGATTTCAACCGAGACAGCGTCGCTGACCACAGTCGTCCAACCTATTGACAACGACCCATAGGCTCTGATGACTTTCCTTGATGGGCTAGATCAATGATTCCACAAGTGTTTTTGTCGCTGTCGGGAGAAGACGACCAGTTCGTCGAAGGAGTTTGGCGGCACCTGCCCGAAGGTCTCGGTTTATTTTACCGCCAGAGCTTTCAAAACGGCCAGAAGCTCTTGGACGCTATGGCATCGGGCGTCGAGCATGCATCTGTATTTGTTTTTTTTGCCTCCGAAGCCGCCATTCGCTCTCGCTGGGTCGGATTCGAAATCGACCAGGCGCGATTCGCCACAATTCGCCGCCCACAGCTAAAGATACTAGTCTTTCCGCTTTCGCCCAATGTCAGTCCGTCCATGCTTCCCTCGTGGATGCAGCAATACTGGATTCCCAAAGCTGGATGGCAGCCGAAGGACATAGCCAGATACATACGCACGGTCGTAACGTCTCCCCCGATTTGCTTCGCCGGGATTTTCGATTCCGACAATTGGTCGAGGCGAATTTCTGGACCTTGCCACACAGCGATGGATGGCAGCACTTTCCGAGGCGAGTCATTCACCGAATGTGCTCGTCTTTTCCGGAATTGTCGGCATCGGAAGACGAACGTTTGCTCGTTATTTCCTGAATCACGCGATGCCTACGCTCCCGAATCTCTTGTTCGGACCGCAGCTCTATCTCCCTCAATTTGCAGATGTAGCTGACCTTTATAGAGGACTACGAGAACTGATCGAAGCCGACTTCTCCGTCGAGCGATTCGCCCATGATCTAGATATTTTCCGCGGGTTGGGTCTCGACGAACAAGTCAACGAGGTAGTGAGTTCGTTAGGTTATTTCGCAGAATTGGGTCAGGCGACAATTGTAGCTATCGGGAGCGGTCTCTTCGAAGATCGCGGCACACTTAAGAGCTGGGTCTCGAGGCTATTCACTCGGGTTTCGAGGCGCCTAGACATTAAAGTATGCTTCATCTCCAACAGACAATTGAGAGAAGAAGAGGTATTCGCCTGGAGGAACGTTATTCAGTTTCATGTGCCCTCGCTGAGGGATCAAGACACTAAAGCCTTGATGATAGCAGCTTCTCCCCTATTCGGGATCGAACCGGTACACCCCAGCAATAACCTCGTCCAATCAATTGGTGGACATCCTCAGATCGCCAAGGCGGCGGTACGCTTAATTTCTCAAAAGGGTGAACAATTTTTTGATAGGGATCCTGTTACCTTGTTTAAGCTTCAAGATGAAATAATCAGCGAAAATTTAGAAGTCGAATCCCTTTCGAAGGTGCAGCAAGAGCCTTTGCATGCTCAGCTGGGTTCCGCAACTTGACGGCCGCATTATCGAAAGTGTTCTTAAATCGCGGCACCGCATTCAGGAGTCCGCATTTGCCGACGCACTTGACAATCTCATACTGGGTTGCCTCGTCCTTGTCGCGGGAAGCAACCTCATGATTTCGCCGGCGATACGGCAAGTATTTCGCCGAAGGTACGGCTATGGAGAGACTGGACTACTCCAGACCTTTTCTGAGGCACTTGATTCTGCGTGGACAGAAGCGCGGGCCGCTGGAGAGTTCCGCAGCGACCTCTTTGACGCATTCGTCTTCATGCGTGCGTTAGAAGGAAAGTCTCTGCCTGACGAATTAAGAAAATTGCTTCTTCCGTCGACTCTTCGAGAGGTCGTAAGAGAGACATACGCGAGAGGCCGTGACGGGGACGACTACGACGCTCTTCGACGCGTGGTTGCGTGGGGCGCTGTGGCAGACGACTTGAGAATCGATGAAACCGTCCGCGAGGAAATCTTGTCCACGGTCGTTCTGTCTCAGGTGCGGCTTTCGGAATATGACCAAGTTGAGCTAATGCTCAGGAAGTTTGATCAGAGAGGATATAGATCGGCGCCGTTTCTGCGCGGCTTTAGCTTGCGACGCCAAGGCAGGTATGAAGAAGCGCTACCGTTTTTTAAGAGCGCCCTAGCTGGTAAGAAGTATAGACGTTCGACAGTCCAGGAGCTTGCGAACTGCTATCAAAGGCTCGATATGCGACGGGAGCTGGCAGAACTCGTATCTGATCACGGAGATATGGTAGAGCAAAGCGCTGCACTATTCGATTTTCGCGTTGAAGCATTGATTATTGAGGACCGGATGGGCGAAGCTGAGGCGGCTATTCGTAAGTTGCGCGCCATGCCCGATGACAACGGTAGATCTACTTGCAGGCAGGCGCAGATCCTTATGCAGCGTGACCACAATTATAATGAGGCAGAGCAGATTCTCTCTAGATTGATCGATAAGAAGATAGGGGATCCCGTGACAGCACGCAGATGGCGAGCGATCGCGGCGGCGAACGCGAACCACTTTGCGCTTGCAAGACAAGACATTGAGTTCATTCGAGGGCGGGCCGGGAGGCAGCAGGTGGCAGAGCGTTTAGATGTATACTTTGCGCTGACCCAGAAGGACTATGATCTCGCTGACCGTCGTTTCTCAGAGCTCAGAGACTCGGCGCACGACGGCCGTTTGAAGGCACGAATCTTAGAGGCGCGCGCGGCTGATCCTCGCACTCCGCTCGCCGAAAAGGAGCGATTGCGAACCCAGGTTGCAGAGCTACGAGCGCGCAACCAGTTTGTGAGCGAATATGACGTATAGGCCAAAGCGCCCCGTCGGCACGTAGAGAGAGCCTTTCCCGACCTCAGAACTAAGTACAGCTGATCGGTTTCGCCGCGCGCACCCGGGGTGCGGAGTGGTCTTTGTTTCCGAAGAACGCCTGAGTGCCCTGCCTCGCCTACTTCACTTCTTTTTCACGGCTTCGACGTCGATCTCAACTGCGACTGCGTCGCCGACCACGGCGCCGCCGGCCTCGATCATTTTATTCCACGTAAGGCCGAAGTCCTTGCGGCTGATCGTGGTGGTCGCGGTTGCTCCGGCGCGCGTGTTGCCCCACGGGTCCTTGATTGGAGCGCCCGTCGCCTCGACCGCGAGCGTAACCTCCTTGGTAACGCCATGCAGCGTCAGGTCGCCGACGACATTGTACTTGCCCGGGCCCGCCGCTTCGATCTTCTTCGACTTGAAGGTCATCGTCGGATACTTGGCCACGTCGAGGAAGTTGGCGCTCTTGAGGTCGGAATCGCGATCCGGCGAGTGCGTGTCGATCGACGCGGTATCGATGGTCGCTTCGATCACAGCTGTGGCTGGATCGTTGTCATTCGCGGTGATGGTGCCCGCGACTTTGTTGAACTGGCCCCTGACGGTCGAGATCGTCATGTGCCGCACGCTGAAACCGACAGTGGTGTGAACCGGATCGATCTGCCAGGTGTCCGCCGACGCGGCGAGCGGCGCGGCGATCACAACTACCAGTACGATCAATGTTCGCGATATCCAGTTCTTCATGAACGCTCCCCCAAGCTCGGACGCCGCCCTGGCAGTGTCCATTTTTTCGTTCGAACCCAAGAGCCAGTAACAGGCTAGGCGGATTCCAGCAATACCACCGCGGCCGCCGACATCCCCTCGCCGCGTCCGAGCGCGCCCAACCCTTCCGGACTCGAGGCCTTGACGTTGAGCATCGCCGCCTCCGCGCCGAGCGCCCCCGCCATCCGCTCGCGCATCGCGTCGACATAAGGCGCAAGCCGCGGGCGCTGCGCGAAGATCGTCAGGTCGGCGTTGACCAGGCGCCATCCGCGCCCGCTCGCGAGCTTCCAGACCTCGGCGAGTAGCGCGAGGCTGTCGGCGTCCTTGTAGCGCGGGTCGCTGTCGGGGAAATGGCGGCCGAGGTCGCCCTCGCCCAGCGCACCGAGGATCGCGTTGGCCAGCGCGTGGGCGGCGACGTCGGCATCGGAGTGCCCGTCGAGCCCCGCGTCATGGGGAATCGTTACGCCACCGAGCTTGAGCGGGCGGCCCGGGCGCATCGGATGGAAATCGAAGCCCTGCCCCACCTTAAGCCGCATCGCGCCCGGCGTTCGTAATTAGCAAGATTTGAATCATTTGCATGACTTGCAGCTTACAGATCAGTTGCAGCTTACCGATCACTTGCAGCTCGCGGATCGCGCGCACGGCGCGTTGACAATGAGCCGAACGGCGGCCAAGCTTTTACGCAGTCCGTCGTTACGGGCGCCTGGAGGAGATGTGGCCGCACCGGCATTCGTCAAAAATCCGAAGTTCATTGGCGGCACGATCATTTTCCTGTGGGTCGCCTACGTCGTTTACTGGAACTATCGGCTCAATCCGATCGACATCCAGCTCGTCCCGTTCGTCAAACCGGCGCAGCTCAGCGTCTCCTCGGTGATCATCGGCGCCGCCCTCTTCGGCTTCCTCGCCACGATGACGGTTCAGTTTTTCTGGCACAGGGGCCGCTCGAAAAATGGCTCCGACGCGGTCACCGCATCCGCCGCCAGCACCAAGCCCGTCACCTGAGCGCCGGCCTTGAGCACGGTCGCGTCCGACGGGCCAATCAGCAGCGCGTCGGCGCGCGATAGCGAGCTCAGGATTCCCGATCCCTGGTTGCCGGTCGGCGTCGCGTAAAGCTCGCCGCCCTCGCGCCGCAACCGCACCCGCACGAACTCGGTCAGGTCCTTCGCCGTCCTGATATCCACCGCGCATCGCATCGCGACTCGCGGCAATCCGAGGTCGCGCCGCCCGCCCATCCGCAGCAACGCGGGGCGCACGTACAGGTAGAAACACACCATCGTCGAGACCGGGTTCCCCGGTAGGCCGAAAATCGGACGGTTTCCGACCGTGCCGAACTTGAGCGGACGCCCGGGCCGCTGCGCCACGCCGTGAAAGATCTGGCGCATGCCCAATTCGTCGAGCGCACCCTTGACGTGATCGAACTGGCCGACCGACACGCCGCCGGTCGAGAGCACGGCGTCGAACGCGAACGCCTCGGTCAGGCGGGCGCGAATTTCCTCGGGACGGTCGCGCGCGACTTTCAGGATGACCGGTTCGCCGCCGGCTTCGCGCACCGCGCCCGCGAGCGCGTAGGCGCTGGAGTTGACGACCTGCGCGCCGGCCGGAACCTGGTCGACGTCGACCAGTTCGTCGCCGGTTGCGACAATCGCGACGTGGGGGCCGCGATAGACGTCAATCATCGAGCGGTTGAGCGACGCCAGCATCCCGAGGTCCGCCGCGCCCAGCCGCTTGCCGGCTTCCATCACCAGCTCACCCTCGCGCAGATCCTCGCCGCGCGGGCGGATGAACGTGCGCGGCTCGGCGGCGGACAGAATCTCGACCGTGTCGCCGTCGGCGCGCGTCCGCTCGACCGGCACGATCGCGTCGGAACCCGCTGCCACTGGCGCACCGGTCATCGTACGCATCGCGGTGCCCGCCTCGACCCGCGCGGCCGGCATCGCGCCCGCCCCCACGGTGCCAAGAACGCGAAGCCGCGCCGGACTGGACGCGCTGGCATGGGCTATGTCTGCGGCACGCACGGCGTAACCGTCCATCGCAGAGTTGTCGAACCCGGGGATGTCGCGCGGCGAGCGGATTTCCTCGGCGAGCACGCGGCCGAGAGCGTCGAGAATCGGCGTCCGCTCGACGCCGAGCGTCGCCACATTTTCGAGCACCAGTTGCAGAGCTTCGTCGGCGCTTACCATTAATCGAACCTTAACCCGCGATTGACGCGAGCGCCAGTTAAACAGTTAGACAATGCGAGTGTGGACGGAAGTAAAATGATGCGAAGACGGCGGAATAGATGGCGGATTTAGAAAATTAGCGCGGCCGCAGGATCGAGCGCGTCGGCGCTTTCCTCGAGCGGGAGCCGCAATTCGTAGCTCGGGCCCGGCGGGACGCGATCGTGCAGGATAGCCGGGTTGTAGTCGCGCAGGACCCGCATGGAGATTCCTGTCTGCCGGGCCACTTCAGAAAGCGTCGTGCCGCCTTTAACCGTGATCGTGCGGAAGCTCTCCGGCTCCGTGTAGTTCACCGGTTCGAGGCCATAGCGCTCGGGCTGATGGGCGATTATCGCAACCGCCATGAAACGGTTGAGCAGCGAGCGCGTACTGTACGGCAGACGCGAGGTCAGGAGGCCGTAATCGACACCGCGCAGCGAGAAGTAGTCGTTCATCGCCGTCTCGCCCCGGTTCCATCCGACCAGCGCCACGCGCCAGTCGCCGACCTCGTCGTGCAGGGTGGCCAGGTACTGGGCCGCGGCATGGGTTGATTTTATCGGATCCCGCCGCTCATCGACGTACCGGTTCACTTTGAGATTGAACCGCCGCGCGGTCGCCACGCTTAGCTGCCACGGTCCGGCGCCCTTGCTGGAAAACGAACTTTCGGCGAATGAGAGATAAACCAGTTCCGGCGGTAGGTCGTGGCTCTCCATGACCTTCAGCATCATTGGAAGGTACGGGCGGCTGCGGCGGAACGACTCTCTGATGCCCTCGCTATAATCGGTAAAGGCGTCGACGTAACGCTGGACGGTCTGGTTGAGGACCAGCGGGAACGGCGGCACCTTATGCGGCTCGCTGCGGACGTATGGAATACCCTCGGCGAGGGCCACCGCGGCGTCCATATCGGCGGCGTCAGAAGGATTCGCAATTGACGCGGCGGTCGTCTTCGCTGTGGCCGAGGTCGCACGGCTCCCGTATCCGCCAATCGGAACCGTAGCGACCAGACCAAAGCGGTCCCCCGGACTGGACGCGTCATCAATGACCCGAGTCGATACACAACCGGTAAGGGTTGCGCCCAACAGACAGGCCATCGCTAGCGATATGGCAAAATTCCCCCGCATGAACGAACCGACCCGACCCGGCCCAACCCTATCGACCCACAAGGGCCACAAGCAATCCCCTCGCGAGTGGTTTACCCTAAAAAAAACTAATAACATGAATCCGCTGCATTAGGGCCAACGGAACTTTTGCTGCCCATGATGTCTGATATTAGGCCATCTGACGTTTTGTGATACGGTGCGATTTGGTCGCCGTCGCCATGCGCAAGTCTCCCTCGCCATCCGCCGGTCTCTGGCAGGAGATCGTCGACAGCTTGAGTGACGCTGTCGTGGTTTTCGATACGGCTCTCGCTCCGATCGCCATCAATCCGGCGGCCGAAACTCTCTTTGGCGTGTCGCATCTCAATGAAGCTGCGGTCGGCGCTTTGCTGCGCCACAACGAATGGCTCCTGCGCATGGTCGAGACCTGCCTAAGCAGTGGGCAGAACCTCGCCGACGCCGACGCCAAGCTCAGCCTGGGGTCGCGGCTGGCGACGGTCAGCGCGGAGGTCGCGCCGCTGATGGGGGCTGGCGGAGCGAGCCGCGGCGCGGTGGTGCTGATGCATGACCTCGCACTTCATCGCGGCGCGGCACAAGCGCTTAACACGGCTGAACCCGACCTCAAGCTCTCGCCGGCGGGACTCGCGCACGAGGTCAAAAATCCGCTGACCGGAATCAAGGGCGCGGCCGAGTTGCTGGCGAGTCGGCTGCGCTCCGACCCGCGCGCCCAGCAATACTGCGGACTCATCCTCGAGGGCGTCAACCGCATCACGGCGCTGGTCGAACAGGTGCTGGCGGCAAGCGGTCCGCAGCGACTGAGCTTCGAGCCGGTCAATATCCATCGCGTGCTGCACCAGGCGCTCAGGATGGCCGGGCTGCATCCGCATCCGCCCGAGGGCGTGACAATCGAACAGCTTTTCGACCCGAGTCTGCCCGAAATCAGCGCCGACGCCGCCGCGCTCGAGCGCACCTTCCTCAACCTGGTGCGCAACGCCGCCGAGGCAATCGGCACGGCCGGGACGATCCGGCTCCGGACGCGGATGGAAACCGAGTTTCGCCTGACCGCCGAGGGACGCCGCCGGCAGTTCCTGCGCGTGGAGGTGAGTGACAGCGGGCGCGGCATGAACCCGGCCGAGATGGCACAGCTTTTCACGCCGTTCTTCACCACCAAGCCCTCGGGCACCGGCCTAGGCCTGGTGCTGAGCCAGCGGATCGTCTCGGCTCACGGCGGCAGGCTGTGGGCAGAGGCGGGTGGCGTAAGCCCTTCACGCCCGCTGTCGGCGATCCATGCGGCCGGACCGCATCACGCGCATCCGGCCAACCCCGAGGAGCATCGTGCGCGCGGGATGACGTTCAAAGTCACGCTGCCGGTCGGTCCGCGCGATCCTGAACCGTCGGAGGCGGCGTAGATGTTGGCATCCGGCGAGCGCATCACAGGCTGGGTTCACGAATTCGCAGCCGTTGCCGCTTCTGCCGATACTGTTACCATGGAGTCCGATGACTGAAACCGAACAAACCCTGGGCGGCGCGGCCGAGACGCAAGCGATTCGCGCACTGATCGCGGACGACGACCCGGCCATCCGCCTCGTCCTGCGCCATCGGCTGGAGGCCGAGGGATGGCGCGTCGAGGAAGCCGCCGATAGCGCCGCCGCGCTCGAGGCGCTTAACCGCGGGCGTTTCGATATCGCCCTGGTCGACATCATCATGCCCGGCGTGGGCGGCCTCGAAGTGCTGAGCACCGCGCGCGAGCAGGGATGCGCCACGCCGATCGTCGTGATCACCGCGGCCAGCACGATGAACAACGCGATCGAGGCACTCAAGCGCGGCGCCCGCGACTACCTCACCAAGCCATTCGAGAACCTCGACCTGGTGGTGACGACCGCGGCGCGCGCAGCCGAGACGGCGGCGCAGGCCTCCGAGCTGGAAAGAGTCAAGAAAGAACTCGACCGCAAACTGGTGGGCGGCGAGATCATCGGCCACAGCGCGGCCATCCAGGAGGTCTACAAGCTCATCGGGCGGGTGGTCAGCAACGACAAAATCGACGTGGTGCTGGTGAGCGGCGAGAGCGGCACCGGCAAGGAACTGGTGGCGCGCGCGATCCACTTCAAGGCGCGCCGGCGCGAGCCGTTCGTCCCGGTCAACTGCTCGGCCATCCCGCACGGCCTTGTCGAAAGCGAGTTGTTCGGCCACGAGCGCGGCGCGTTCACCGGTGCGGCCGAGCGGCGCGCGGGCAAGTTCGAGGTCGCCGGCGCGGGCACGCTGTTCCTCGACGAGATCGGCGATCTGCCTCTGGAGTTGCAGCCCAAGCTGTTGCGCGTGCTCCAGGATCGCGAGTTCACCCGGGTCGGCAGCGTGGAGACCCAGCGCCTGCAGGCTCGCATCATCGCGGCCACCAACCAGGACCTCGAAACGGCGGTCGCCGCGCGCCGTTTCCGCGAGGACCTCTATTTTCGCCTGCGCGTCATCCTGATTAACCTGCCGCCGCTCCGCCAGCGCCGCGAGGATATCCCCGAGCTGACCGATTTCTTCGTCGCCAAGGCGGTAAGCGATATGGGGTCGCGCGTGACCGCCGTCAGCCCCGAGGCGCGCGCGAAATTGCAAGCCTATGACTGGCCCGGCAACGTGCGCGAGTTGGAGAACACGATGCTGCGTGCGGCGCTGCTCGCCTCAGGCAGCACCATCCGTGGCGACGACATCTCGCTTGCGCGTAGCCCCTCTGCGGGCGCCCCCGCCGACACCGAAAGCGACGCCGACTCTTTCGCCGCGCTCATCGGACGCCGCGTCGCGCAGTACCTGGAGAAGGCCAATGGCGAGGAGCCGCGCGGGCTTTACCAGAAGCTGGTGGCCGAGATCGAACGCCCGCTCATCGAGCAGGCGATGCGCAGGGCGGAGGGCAACCAGGTGCGCGCGGCGCGCATCCTGGGGCTTAATCGCAATACGTTGCGCAAAAAGCTCGTCGACCTTGGAATCGCAACCCGCAAGCTGCCGTTCGATTAGCCGCGCGCGCCGCGGCTCGCGATCAAGTGAAACTTCCCTCACATTTCTATGCGATGGTCGATCCGGCGGGCGGCCATGAGCCGGTTGCGCTCGCGCGCATCCTGCTGGAGAGCGGCGCGCGCGTGATGCAGCTTCGGCTCAAAAACGCGCCGGTGCCGCGAACTGCTCGCGGCGGCGCGCGCGATCGCGGCGATGTGCCGCGAGCGCGGCGCGATGCTGATCGTTGACGACCGTGCGGATATCGCGATGCTGGCCGGGGCTGCCGGCGTCCATCTCGGGCAGGAGGATTTGCCGCTGGAGGCGGCGCGCCGATTGGTTGGCCGCGACATGATCATCGGCATCTCCACGCATGGCGTCGAGCAGGCGGTCGCCGCCGAACGCGGGGGCGCCGACTATATCGGGTTCGGCCCGCTGTACCCGGGCGGCCTGCGCAATAACGCGGCGGGCAAGGGACTCGCGATGCTGCGCGAGGTGCGCGCGGCGGTGAGCATCCCGATCGTCGCGATTGGCGGTATCACGGAGGCGACCGTGCCCGAGGCGCTCGCGGCCGGCGCGGACGCCTGCGCGATCATCACCGACGTCGTGCGCGCAGCCGACATCACGGCTAAGGTACGTACGCTACTGGCCTTGCATCGTTCACCGTGAATCGCGCACCCTGAAGCAAATTCGCCGCAAGTCTTCGGAACGAAGCTTCGGGAGACACTTCTGCAAGGCTTCGGGAGGTTTTGGCGATGGGCAAGCTACAGGACAAGGTTGCGCTTGTCACCGGCTCGAGCTCGGGTATCGGGCGCGGAGTGGCGATCGCCTTCGCGCGCGAAGGCGCCAAGGTCATCGTCAACTATCCCGAGGAGTCCGAGACGCAAAACGCCGCCGCAGTCCGCGCCGAGATCGAACGGATCGGCGTGCAGGCGCTCGACGTGCGCGCCGACGTCTCGGTCGAGCATGAAGCGCAGACGCTGGTCGAAACCGTGCAGCGGAACTTCGGGCGCATCGACATCCTGGTGAACAACGCCGGTATCGGCAATGTCGCGCGGGTCGAGGCGATGGCGCCGAGCCAGTGGGACCGGATGATCGCGGTCAACCTGCGCAGCGTGTTCCTGTGTACGCATTTCGTCCTGCCGATCATGTATCGGCAGGACTACGGCAGGATCATCAGCACCGCCTCGCAACTCGCGTACAAGGGCAGCGCGGGGCTCGCGCACTACTGCGCGGCCAAGGCCGGGATCATCGCGTTCACCCGCTCGCTCTCGCACGAGATCGGCACGAGCAATATCACCGCCAACTGCGTCGCGCCGGGCGCCACGCAAACCCGGATGGTCGAGGGCATCGACAAGGATTTGATGGAGTCGCTGATAGCCTCGATTCCCAAGCGACGCCTGGCGACGGTGGACGAGATCGTGCCGGCGTATGTGTTCCTGGCCTCCGAGGAGGCGCGCCATTTCGTGGGGCAATGCCTGAGCCCCAACGGCGGCGACGTCATGCTCTGAGCTCTGTCCTCGTGAACGCGCGTTTGACGCAAAACCGACAGTGTGAAAGGGATCGGTCGCCGACCCGATCCCGTGCTCCCTTCTTCGCGCGTCGAGATTTCCTGCTCCAGGAGGCGTTCTCATGAAAGTGCAAACTTTCGCCGGACTGACGGTCGCGCTCATTTTTGCGTGCATTCCTCTTCGCGCGTACGCACAGGCCCCCGCAGGTGGGATGGGTTCGGCGGCGGAGGGAGCCGCGAAGCAGGCCGGCCAGAACGCCGCTGGTCAGATGATGCAGAACATGGGCTCCTCCATGATGGCGTCGCCAGCCGCAATCGCCTCGCCGGCGGGAGCCCCGTCGATGCCGGGCGCCCCGGCGATGGCGGGCGCGCCTTCGATGCCCTCGATGCCGGGTGCGCCGGCGATGGGGGGTGCGCCCTCGATGCCCTCGGTGCCGGGAGCTGCATCGGCAGCACCGGGCATGCCATCAGTCCCGAGCGCACCGGGCATGCCGTCAGTCCCTGGCGCTCCGTCGGTGCCCTCAGTGCCCGGCGCGGCATCGGTACCCGGTGCGCCGACGATGCCGGTGGCTCCTTCGGGTGGGGGCTACTAGCGCAGCGAACTCGCAAATATCGCGTAAGAATTTTTGCCAGTATCGCGAAACTGTCGCGACGCTATCGATCGTCCAGTTCGCGTTATGCGAGCGGTGCGAGGCGACGGCCGATCACCTCGCGCGCCTCGGCCGCGATACGCCGCACGATGTCACCCGCCGGCGCGATATCCTTGACCAGCGCGCACGACATCCCGGAGTAGAACGCTAACTCGTCGAGTTCGCCCTCCAGAAACTCAGCCGGCGGTATCACCGTGTATTTCACCAGCGGTGGCATCGCCATCCCGGCGTGCTTGAGCGTGCCGATCACCCTGTTCTCGCCCGGGCGTTTGCCGCTCTCCGGCCGCCCCGCCCGCTCCCACTCCTCGTAGACTGCGGTGCGCAGCACGCGATGCGCTGCGTCGGGCCATCCCATGTCATAGAGCTTGGTGTGGACGGTGTCCTCGGCGCGCGCGTTCACGATGCGATCCTTGTAAGACGGATGGGCGGCCGATTCGCGCGACGCCAGCAACCGAGTGCCGAACACCGCGCCGTCGGCCCCGAGTGCGAGCATCGCGGCGAGCCCGCGGCCGTCGGCGATACCGCCCGCGGCGAGCATCGGCAAGTCGCCGATCGCGTCGCGCACCTGCGGTACCAGCACCAGCGTCGAGACAAGGCCGCGCACGTGGCCGCCGGCCTCGACGCCCTGCGCGATGATCATGTCGGCGCCGGCGCTCTTGGCATCCGCCGCCTCTTCGGCGGAGCCGCACTGCCAGATGACCTTCTTGCCGGCCTTCTTGAAGCGCGCGACGTGCTCGACGGGAACGCCCCAAAACAGCGTCACCGCATCGACCGGCGCCGCCGCGGCGGCCTCTGCCACGCCCGGCTGAAGAAACGGAATCAACACGTTGCAGGCGAGCGGCTTTTTGGTCAGCCGGCGCGCAGCGGCAATCTCATTATGGATTCCCTCGGGAGTGAACCCCGCCAGCGCCACCGTGCCCATCCCGCCGGCTTCCGAGACCGCGGCGGCGAGGTCGGCAAGCGCGATCGTTCCCATCCCGGCCAGCATGATCGGCAACTCGACGCCGAACAGTTCGCAGAACCTGGTCTTCCACATGTCGCGCTCCTCCCTGACTCACGCGCAATTTTCTGACTCGCGCGAACTTCCGCGCGCTTCACTCGGCCTCATCCTACTCCGACTCGTCTTACTCCGACTCGTCTTCGGACTCGCCTGCTTCGTCCGCCGCGCGCGGGCCGAAGGCGACCCCGCGGCGCGCGGTGCGGATGAACTCGACCATCTCGGCAACCTCGGGCGTCATCGAGCCCGCGGCCGTCAGCTCTTCGATCGCAAGCTTGAGGTTGCGCCGTTCGCCGAACAGAATCTTGAAGGCGTGGCGCAGCGCGGCGATCGAGCGCGCATCGATCCCGGCGCGCTTCAGCCCCACCGCGTTTATCCCGCGCAGCGTGTGGGTCAGGTCGGCGATGCAAAACGGCGGAATATCGCGGCTGGTGCGGCTCATCCCGCGCATCATCGCGAGCCGGCCGATTCTGACGAACTGATGCACCACGCAGTTGCCCGAGACCAGCGCCCGGTCGCCGACCTCGACCCATCCCGCGAGCAGCGCGCCGCCGGCGATGATGGCTGAGTTGCCAACCCGGCAGTCATGCGCGACGTGCGCGTTCTGCATCAGGAAGTTGTCGTCGCCGATAATCGTGATATCGCCGCGCTCGCTGCCGCGATGCACCGTCACGCCCTCGCGAAAGACGTTGCGCGCGCCGATCCGCACGCGGCGCGGACCGCCGCTATAGGCGAGGTCTTGCGGCTCGTCGCCGATGACCACGTTGGGATGAAGCACGTTGGCCTCGCCCAACTCGACCTCGCCCAGGATGGTGACATGGCCGATAAGACGCGTGCGCGAGCCAATCCGGATCGCGCCGTCGAGCAGACAGAACGGGCCGACCTCGGCGCCCGGCGCAAGCGCGACTTCGGGGCCGACAACCGCGCTTGGATGGATCCGGGGCGGCGCCTGCGCGTCTTGCTCACTGGTCAATTTAGAAGCTTCTTCTTGAGATCATCGGGATGCTCGCGGTCCTCGACCGCGCCGCCAGGCACGCGATAGTCCTCGCCCGCCCACTTTCCGAGGTCAACCATCTGGCATCGCTCGGAGCAAAATGGCCGGAAGCGGTTGGCAGGCGTCATATCGACCGACTGCTTGCAAATCGGACACCGCATCGCGCTCACGTGAATCGAAAATTGCCAGATAGCAGCGCGGCGCGCAAATCGTACTCGCGCGAGTCCTCAATAGATATCCAATTCAATAGATATCGGATTGATTGCAACGGTCGCTTCTACCAGCCGGCTGAGACCCGCATAAAGCCGGCTCGCAACGTATTACCCGACGGCAAGGCAATCCCTGCAGCGAAAGGCAGGAGGGACGACGCGAGCGATACTCGATAGTCGCTTTCTTTCTCTTGTCGGAACTTTCGCTACCTTTTAAGTGTTAAATCTGCGAAGTTGGATCCCATATACCTTGGAGGAGGAACAGTTATGAAGATTCTGATCAGGTGCGGCATGGCTGCGGCGATGCTGTTCGCGACCGCGATAGCGACGCCAGCGCTGGCAAAGGATGCCTTCGACGTCTGCATCACCCCAGCGACGGACGAAGCCACTCTGGATACTTTCACGAAGGGCGCCTTTGTCACTGCGGCAGCGAATATTTATAAAAAAGGCACGATTCCGAGTGGTGGGGTAACGGCGTGTGACACGATCACCAGCCGTGTGATCGGCACCTTCTATGCCAACGTGGGTGTCGAAGCGGGTCAATTGCCCGCGGCGAAAGACGTCCTGGCCTTTGTGACCTGGCATTTCGATTTCAGCCCCAAGGGGACTTTTGTAACGGTCGGACCGATCCCGTTCCCTCCCGGACAGGGTGGGGCAGCGAGCTATCCGCAGACGCTCGCGGGCGCAAGTGGCGGATTCCCCAGTAGGGGAAAGGCTATCGTCACGCCTTTAAGCTCGGACGGCAACCAGTTCCGCATAACGCTCCCGTAGTCGGGGGATATGGATCACTAGAATCGCTCGACAAAGCTTCACGGTTCGCACGCTCCGCTCGTGGCCTCGTGGCCACGGGCGGAGCCGTATGGCAAAACTCTCTCCGTGGGTAAACGCGACGACGGCCTTCATCGCGCACATACCATGCTCCGGTCGCCGTCTCTCGAAGCGACACGGCCGTCGCGTCGCCGCCGCACTTCGGGCAGCTCAATCTCTAAGGATTTGTCGCTCCCGCACCGGCCATCGTTTCAACGTGCGACGCCAGTGCGACAGTTCAGTTCTGCGTAGTCTTATCCGGGTCGGCCTCAACCATCCTGTGGCTGATGAGCCCCGTCAGTGCGCCGTCGTCGAGCGCGCGCAAGCGAAAGAACGGAGCTTCGCTCTGTGCGCCGGCCTTGGCGCTCATCACCTGATGGCGGCGTCCCCGAAAGATAACGACGCTTCCCGGTAAGACCCTTATGGCGGTAGACTTGTCCATGCCCGGATCTCCTGCGCATCAGACCGACGATTCCTGCTGCCGGTCTCACAGCATATATACGATGTTCGCTTGATCTTTACTTGATGGGGGTTCAGCCGTCAATCATTGCGGTCATGCTGAGTCTTGCCACCGATTCAGAAGTTCTCACAAGTCACAGTCTGTCCTGGCTGATTGGCGCCCGATTCTTTACTGATTGCCCGATGATGTGCCCGAACCCTTGGTATAGACGATTGCGATCCCGTTCATGAAGTGGCCGGAATGGCCGACCTCGCCCACAAAGGCATGATGCGTCTTTCCACCCCCTTGGGGATCGGAAGCAAGATGTTCACCTTGCCCGCTCGCCTCGGAGCCCGGTCCGATGCTGCCGTAGCGGCCAGGCGCAACCCCACTTATAAGGTCGCCCTCATGTTGCGTATTCTTGGAGGTCAAAACCACGGCGTCAGCGCCGACCTGGCATCCTTCGCGCCTGAGGTATGTCAGCAGGTCCTCGTCTTTGGCGGCGAGGTCGCCCCACGCGTCGACCAGCGCTATCTGCTGATGGTTGGTGAGCGGCATGCTGTCCAGCACCGGCATCGCGCAATCCGGCGGCTTGGCTGGACGCGCTGCGGTTCCCAGCGGGGTTACGCTCACGATAGGCGGATTAATCGCCGCCGGAGAGAGGCATCCCCAGCCCGATGCCGCCATGGCGATGAGCATCCCGGCCAATACTGCGAGGCCTCGGTTAGCCACCATCATCATCATCCGCTTCCTTTCTAACCCAACTGCCGCTTGATTAAAATGCCTGCGCGTTGGACTAAGTGCCAGACGCGCCGGGCAGGCCGCACATTTCAATCGACGCGATCGGTGTGGCGCGCCGCGTACGGTTGCGCAGGCGGCATTGGCGCTTTCGATACCCACACTTTCGCGCTACTTAATCTGGGACGCGCCGGCTCGTTCGGGACGCGCCAAAAATTGGGAGTAATCGCAGATGGACGGAGGACTGCTCGGCGGAATCCCGCTCAACGGGCCTACATTGATCCGCCTCGCCGTGGTGCTGGTGCTGGCGATCGCGGTGCGTCACCTGATTCTGCGCTTCGGCACCAAGGCGATAGAGAGCCGCCGCGGCAAGAGCCGCAACGGCAAGCCGCGGCGTTGAACGCGGGGAGCATCGATGATGCGCCGGATCGGATGCCCGGGCACACCGCGCTACGCCGGCGCGACCCGGCGTCGCCTGCGGGCGGCGCGAATCGCGTTCCACGCCAAGTTCCTGGCGATAGTTCCGGCGATGCTGCTGATGGCTGCGTGCCAGTCTTACGTCCAGCAGCAGGAAGTCCAGCACAAGGTGGACGTCGAGCAGGATCATCTGCGGCTGATGGTCTATACCAGCGACCTCACTGAGCCTTACGAAAAACTCGGAGACCTCAGCTACAGCGATCCGCTCAACGGCGAGACTATCGACACCGACCATATCAACGAGAAGCTGCGCCAGATGGCGATCGAGCGATGGGGCCAGCAGGTCGACGCGATCATCCTCGTCACCACCAAGGTCGGCGGCGCCGACACCTCGACGATCTCGGTCGCCGGCGAGGCAGTCAGGATTAAGGGACCATGCGCGGGCTGCCGACACAACTATTCCGCGCCGCCGGCGTGATGAGCAGATCGAGCGCCTGAACGGTATCTGATGCATCGTCTTTAGCTTGCTATCAGCGCTTAATTCAACTATATGTATGCTTAATGCGCATCCGGCACGAGCACACCGGAGAGCATCCAAACAAGGCCACGGAGAATCAACTCATTGCTGGAATTTTGGCACAACCTGCAGTTTCCAACCGCGAGCCAGGCGTGGCGCGATTTTCCTCCGCTTCAGCGGGCGATCACCACCTTCGCCGTGGCGCTCCTCTTCGCTAACTTTTTTATCAGGGACTACAACCGCGGCGGCAGACGGTACCTCTTGTACGGTCCGATGGCACTGCTGCTCTTTGTTTACGCCATCATTACCGCCGGGCTTTTCTGACCTCAACGGCGATCTAGAGCAGAGTGCCGCGGCGGGTACGGCCTAGATGGCTGTAGGCGCGGGCGGTGGCGACGCGGCCGCGCGCAGTGCGCGCGATGAATCCCTCCTGCAGCAGGTAGGGCTCGTAAACTTCGCCAATAGTGTCGGCTTCCTCGCCCACCGCGGCCGCCAGGCTCTCGACCCCGACCGGACCGCCGTCGAACTTGTCGATAATCGCGGCCAGGATCGCGCGGTCCATCCGGTCGAAGCCGCAGGCGTCGATTTCCAACAACTCCAACGCGCCGACCGCGACCTCGCGCGTCACCGTGGCGGCCTCGTTGACCTGGGCGAAGTCGCGCACGCGGCGTAGCAGGCGGTTGGCGACGCGCGGCGTGCCGCGCGCACGGCTCGCGATCTCGCTTGCCCCGTCGCCGTCGACCCTGACGCCGAGGAGCCGCGCCGAGCGCGCGACAATCTCGGTCAGCTCGTCGCGCTCGTAGAAATCCAGATGAAAATGCTGGCCGAAGCGATCGCGCAGCGGCGCGCTCAACAGCCCCGAGCGCGTGGTCGCGCCGACCAGCGTGAACGGCTTCACCGCCAGCGGCATCGTGCGCGCGCCCATCCCCTTGCCGACCACGATATTGAGCTCGAAATCCTCCATCGCCGGGTAAAGCACCTCTTCGACCGGGCGGGCGAGACGATGTATCTCGTCGATGAACAGCACGTCGCCCTCATCGAGGCCGCTGACGATCGCGGCGAGGTCGCCGGCACGCTCGACCGCCGGTCCCGAGGTTGAACGCATGCTGACGCCGCGCTCACGCGCGATGATATGGGCGAGCGAGGTCTTGCCGAGTCCCGGCGGACCGGAGAAGAGCACGTGGTCGAGGACCTCACCGCGCTGGCGCGCGGCCTCGATCGACATGCCGAGGATTTTTCGCGTGCGCTCCTGTCCGACGAACTCGCCGAGCACGCGCGGGCGCAACGAGAGGTCGAGCGCGCGATCCTCCTCGCTCTGGCCCGCCGCCGCCAGCCGCGCCGCTTCGGCGACGGCCTCGGCCTCCTCTATTTGCGGCTTATCTTTCACCAGACAGCACTGCGAGCGACTCGCGGATTATCACTTCGAGCTCGCGCTTCGCGCCGCCGCCGCGCGCCGCGGCCGCGTCGACGGCTCGGCGCGCGTGGATCGGTTTGTAGCCGAGGTTGACGAGCGCGGAAACGGCGTCATCGAGGTCCGAGGCGCCGCCCTCAGCGCCGTTCGCCGCGCCGTCGAGTTCCTCGACGCGCTCGGAGACGACCAGTTTCAGCTCGGCGGTCTTGTCGCGCAACTCGCGCACCACGCGCTCGGCCACTTTGGCGCCTACGCCCGGGACGGCGTCGAGCCGTTCGACATCCTCGCGCGCGATCGCGCTCACCAGCTCATCGGGCGACAGCACGGAGAGTATCGCCAGCGCGAGCTTGGGGCCGACGTGCTGCACCAGCATCAGGAGGTCGAAGGCCTGCTTCTCGGCGCGCGTGAAAAACCCGTACAGCGTGAGCGAGTCCTCTCGCACGACCTGGCGAATCTCCAGCGCGACCGGCGCGCCGAGCGCGGGCAGACGATAGTAGGTGGCAAGCGGGATGGAGACTTCGTAACCGACGCCGCCGGTCTCGATCACGACGCGGCCGGCATCGCGATGCTTCAGTCTACCGCTCAGGCTCGCGATCATTTCGCGCCCGCCCGCATCCGGCTATCCACCTTGTGGCTGTCCGGTTCACGGCTGTCGCGCTTATGTTCGACGTTCGCGGCGGCCGCCGCCGTCACGCGCGCGCAGAACAGATGGCAGAGCGCGATCGCCAGCGCGTCGGACGCGTCGTCGGCGAGCGCGACTTCCTCGCCCACGCCGAGCGCGCGGCGCACCATGAACTTGACCTGCGCCTTGTCGGCATGGCCATGGCCGGCGACCGTCATCTTGACCTGGTTGGGAGTGTACTCGAACAGCACCAGCCCGCGCGCCGCCGCCGCCAGCATCGCCATCGCGCGCGCCTCGCCCAGGCGAAACGCGCTCTGCACGTTGGCCGCGACGAAGCTGCGCTCCAGGCTCATCGCGGCCGGCGCGTATTGGTCGATAATCTCGAGCAAGCGGTCGTGGATGGTCTTGAGGCGCTCGCCGCCGCGCAATGCCGCCGCGGGACGAATCGTGCCTGCCGCAATATGGGCCGGATGGGCAACGCTGCCCTCGATCACGCCGAACCCGGTGACCCCGTTACCCGGGTCCACTCCTATCACCCGCCCTATCACCCCCATCACCACCTCCTCGCGAGCCGTTACCCCCGCGAGGCGAAAAATCTAGGCCGCCGAGAACTGCGCGAGCTCTTCATCGCTGATGTCGAAGTTGGAGGCGACGCTCTGGACCTCTTCGTGATCCTCGAGCTCCTCCATCAGCTTCAGCACCTGCTCGGCGGTATGGCCGGAGACCCGCACCGTATTCTCTGGAATCTTGACCACCTCGGCACTGGTCATCGGGATTTTGGCCGCCTCCAGCGCGTCGCGCACGGCGCTGAACCGCTCCGGCGCGGTCATCACCTGATAAGTTTCGCTGTCGGCAACGACGTCGTCGGCGCCGGCCTCCAACGCAAGCTCCATCAGGCGGTCTTCGTCGATCGCGCTGCGCTCGACGGTAATCACGCCGCGCTTCTTGAACATCCAGCCCACGCAGTTCGACTCGCCGAGGTTGCCGCCGTGGCGCGAGAGGATGAAGCGCAGCTCGGCCACCACGCGATTGCGGTTGTCGGTCAATACGTCGGTGATGATCGCGACGCCGCCCGGTCCATAACCCTCGTAGACAACTTCGTCGAGCTGGCCGCCGCCAAGTTCGCCGGTGCCCTTCTTGATCGCGCGATCGATATTGTCGTTGGGCATCGATTGCGCCCGCGCGGTGGTGACCGCCGTGCGCAGGCGCGGGTTCGAGTTGATATCGCCGCCGCCCAGGCGCGCCGCGATAGTGATTTCCTTGATCAGCTTGGTGAAGAGCTTGCCGCGCTTGGAGTCGCGCGCAGCCTTCTTGTGCTTAATCGAACTCCACTTGGAATGACCCGACATTGATGACGCCCCGCGGGCGCGGCCTGCCGTGGCCGTCGGCCCGGCCGTGAGCCTACCACATCGGCACATCTCGTGGGAGCAGTAATTCGCTCGCCGCCAAAACCGTTGCACAGGACCCGCCCCGTCGGCTGAAATGGGGCGCTCGCTGCAAGGGCAATAGTAGAACGCCATGAACCGCGCGATCGCAACCGCAACCATAACGATGACGCTGGTGCGACGATGGACCCCGGTCGCGCTCGCGATGGCCTCGATAGCGAGCGCATGCTTCTATCCGCCGACCCAGAAACCTCCCGCTCCGAGCAAGGACGAGGTCACGCTCGCGCAGCCTTACGACCTGGTCTGGGACGCTGTGCACAACGTCATCCGGGAGAACAAGCTACGCGTCAATGCCGACGACCCCAACCAGGGCATCATCGAGACCGAGACCAACCAGTTCACGCTCGACGACGCCGATTGCGGCAAGCTCAAGGGAGTCAGCGGCAAGTACGCCGCAGAGCCCGACCGCGCTGCGACCGTGGTCTACTATTTCAAGGTCAAGCCCAAGGGCCACGAGGCAAGCATCGTCAGCGTGCAGGCGACCTTCAGCGCGCCGCTCTACATTCCGCTCCATAGGCCCCGCGACGAGCAATGCGTCTCGCGCGGCAAGGCCGAGGCGCGCCTCCTCAAGCAGGTCGCCGAGGAGGCCGCCGCAATTCATCGCCCCACCTTCGTGAAACCGGCGAGCTAGTGTCGTGAAGCAACGGCGCAAACAACGGATCGGCCGAATCTACACGACCGTGCTCTTTTCCCTGATGGCCCTGGCATTCGCGTGGATCGCAATCCACAAGCTCTCGGCGCGATCCGCAGCAAGGCCTGTATTCCGCGTTCCATCAGCCGCGCGCCCTTGACATTGCGCGCCCGGCGGGCGAAACCCAACATCGAAATCACGCGGACCGGCGCAATGTAGCAGGCGCGCGGACCAACGCCATCGAGGAGCTATCGAGATGAAAGGAAAAGTCGCCTTCATTCCCGGCGAGCACAAGATCGAATTCCACGAATTCGACGTCCCAACAACCGCGCCCGCCGGTGGTCTTATCACCGAGGTCACGCAGAGCAACGTCTGCGGCTCAGAGGTGCACATGTGGCGGGGCGAGTTCGGCGGCCGCCACGGAATCATGCCGGGCCATGAGATGGCCGGACGTATCCACGCGCTCGGCGACGGCGTGAAGACCGATTGGGCGGGCGTGCCGGTCAAGGCCGGCGACCGGATCGCGCCGGTGTATTACTCGGTGTGCAACCGATGCTCGAATTGCGTCGCGGGCAACCAGGCCGCGTGCACCAACAAGGGCTTCGGCGTGCGCCATCCGAGCGAAGCGCCCCATTTCACTTCGACCTTCGCCACGCACTACATCGTGCGCGCCAATCAGAATTTCTATCGCATCCCCGACAACGTGCCCGACCTGGTCGCGGCGTCGGCCAACTGCGCGATGTCGCAAGTCTATTGGGGCCTCGACAAGGGTCGCGTGCGCTACGGCGAGAGCCTGGTGGTGCTGGGTGCGGGCGGATTGGGCTTGCATGCGATGGCGATCGCCAAGGCGCGCGGCGCGTACGTAATCGCGATCGACGCGGTCGAGCATCGGCTCGACGAAGCGGTAAAGTTCGGCGCCGACGCCACGATCGATCTGCGCAAGTACGCAACTGCCGACGCGCGCCAGAAACGGATTCGCGAGCTTATCGGCAACGCACCCGACGTCGTGATCGAAGTCGCCGGCGTGCCCGAGGCCTTCATCGACGCGCTCGAACTCGCCTCGATCGGCGGCCGGGTGATCGAAATCGGCAATATCTCGCCCGCGCTGACCGCGCCGATCGCGCCGTGGCGGGTGACGTTCAAGTCGCTCGAGATAATCGGCGTCGTGATGTATCCGCCGAACTATCTGAAGAAGTCGCTCGATTTCCTCGCGATGCATATCGACCGTTATCCGTATCGCGAGTTGTGCGACGCGACCTTTCCGCTCTCCAGGGCGGCCGAGGCGCTGGACAAGAGCGAGCGGCGCGAGGTGACGCGCGCGGCACTGCTGCCACAGGAGGGCTGACGGCCGCCGGCCCAGGGAGGATCACGATGGCTACGTTTGTCCTGGTGCATGGAGCCTGGCACGGCGGATGGTGCTACAAGCGCGTTGCGCAGCGGCTACGACAAGCCGGGCACGAGGTCTATACGCCTACCCTGACCGGCGTCGGCGAGCGAGTGCATCTGATGAACCGTGCGATCAACCTCGACACGCACGTGCAGGATATCCTTGGCGTGATCCGTTGCGAGGAGCTTTCAGACTTCGTGCTCTGCGGCCATTCGTATGGCGGCATGGTGATTTCTGGCGTGGCGGAAAAAATCCCGGAGAAGATCCGCTCGCTCGTTTACCTCGACGCCTTTGTGCCGCTCAACGGCCATTCGCTTCTCGACATGGTACCGGCCGAGATGCAGGAGGCGATGCGCGACGACGCGCGGCACAATGGCGAGGGCTATTTGGTGACACCTTTGTCAGCCGAGTTTTTCAACGTAAACGCGAAGGATGCCGCGTGGGTGGACCGAATGTGCGTGAAGCATCCGATCGCCTGCTTCGAGCAGAAACTTCAGCTTGCAGGCGGAATCGGGCGAGTGCCCAGGCGCACCTACGTCCTTGCCACCGGCTACGGCGCGGGAGCGGGACTTCCGTTCACGTCGATCGCTGAGCGATTGAAGAACGATAGCAGCGGCTGGCACATCGTTAACGTGCCTTGCGGTCATGACGTGATGCTCGACATGCCCGGAGAGCTTGCCGAACTGCTGATCGCAGTGAGCGCTTAAGGCCTTCTGACACACACTCAGCGGCGGCGGCGTGCGCCGTCTTTGCGGCGGCGGCGCTCACTTCGCGGCAACGATGGCGGAGGCTGGGTTTTGATCGCCGCTGCAGCCGGCACCGGATCGTCGGACCCATAGACAGTCCATCCGACCACTGCCGTGATGGCCAGCAGCATAAACGCCGCCACCAGCGTCCAGGGCTTGCCCACCGGCGGCGCAACCGAGCTCCGTCTCACTGCGCCGAGGTCGAATACGGGGGCCGCGTTCGCGGGCAGCGCGTCGAGTTTCACTACGCGCGCCTTGCGGAAGAATGCGCGTCCCGTGTTGAGGCTGCCGAAGCCGCCAAGCCTAAGCGCCACGTCGATGTCGGCGCCACGCGCGCCAACTTTGAGATAGAGACTGAGCCTCTGCCAGTCGGCGGCGCCATGGAGATCCGGTGAATTGACACTGTCCTCGTCGAGGCTCACGCTCGCACCGGCGGCGCTGGGCGGAACCCCCTCTGTGCGCACCTCGGCGCCGATGTAATACCATCCCGGCCCGAGGGTAAGTGACTGCAGCCATCGCGCGTCGTTTGGCTGAAGATTGGTGACGACCAATTCGGGCTCGCTGCCTGCCGCGTGCAGCCAGTCGTAGCTGGTGAACGCCGGCGACTCGTTCCATCCGCCCATGCGCCAGTTGTCGGGCGATTTGCCGGAGCCGGTTGCGAAGTCGCCATTGGAAAGCAGATTGGGCCCGGGGGGAACGTCGATCGCGCCGGCGCTCGCCGCGGGTGATGCACCAGTGGCTTGGGCGCTGCTTGAGGCCGGCGCGGTCGCCTCGCCGCGACACACAGTGCTCGCAAGCGGAACCGCGGCGATTGCGATCGCGAATTCGATCGCTATACCGAGTAATGCGGCCTTCACGCACCTATACTCATATCCAGTTGCACAGCCCGGGCCCCTGCAGCCACATCCGACTGTAGTAACCCGCGCGATCGATCGAAATCCCGGTCCAGATCGGAAAGTAGTAGACGAACAGGATCGCCACCGCGATCACAAATAGTACGGCGACCAACCGCGGCGCCCATCGCTGCGGCTCGAAATCGGGAATGGCCTCAGGAACAATCTCGGCTGCGATCATATATATTGCCAGTAGCGTCAGGGCCGCACTCGGGAACAGTCCCGCCCAAAACCCGAGTCCCAGCATGCAGGCCGGGATCATCGTTACCAGCAGCGCGGCACATTCCCACATCTCGGCCTCGCCCCGCCACGCGTCGGCGACGATCGCCGCCAGCGCCAGGTAGCCCAGGTAGACCGACGGCATGTAGTGATACAGGAACAGCGTGCGCCCGACCGGCATCCAGATCGCGAGATAGCCGAGGTAGCCGGCGACCAGGAACGTGCGCGCCGGGTTCGGCCGCTCCATCGCGCGCACGGCGGTGATCGTGATCGCGGTGAGCGCGCTCCACCACAGCAGCGGATTTCCGCCGCCCCAAATCGTCGCGACCTTGCCCTGCGGCGGAAAATTCTGCCAGTACGCGATCGGCCGCAGCATCAGCGGCCACGTCCACCATTGCGAGGAGTACGGATGAGTTGCGGCCTCGACGCTGCGCTCGTACCACCTCACGTCGCCGTAATAATGGAACAGGTCCGCGATTCCCGCCCACCATCCAAGGAAGAAATGCGGCAGGAACGCCGCGATGTAAAATGCGGCACTCAGCGATCCGACCATCAACAGCGCGCCGGCCGCGTGCCGAATCCGCGCCGCCGGCGGCGCGGCGCTCTCGGCGCGCATGATGAAGTAAACCATGAAGCCGGTGCACAAAAGAAAAGTGACCGCCGGGATAAGCAGTTTGGAGCCGAGGCAAAGCCCCAACGTAACGCCCATCGCGGCCAACGTGCGGCGGCGATCGCGATGGTCGCTCGACTCCGCGAAGCGGAACAGCAGCAGGTACGACCACGCGGCGAGCGTCAGGTAGACGATATCGATCACCGCGACGCGCGAATCCACCAGGAACATCCCGTCGCAGATGACGAACGAGGCCGCGAGCGCGCCCGCCAGGCGCGAAGCGAACATCCGCCGCCCCAGCATGTAGGTCAGCGCGACGAGCAGGATTCCAAGGAGCGCGTTGCCGATCCGCCAGCTCCACGGATGGTCGCCGAAGAGCAGGATGCCGGCCGCGATCACCAGCTTGGCGAGCGGCGGATGCGGATCGAGGAAAGGCTCGGCGCGGATGTAGTGGCGCGCCTGCGCCACGAAGTGAACTTCGTCGAAGACAATCTCGGCCGGAAAGCCGAGATGCCAAAGCCGCGTCGCCGCGGCGGCGGCGACCAGCGCGGCCAGCACGATCGTGTCGATGCGCAACCATGGAATAGCGACGAGCGGCTCGGGTGCGCGTTCGATCGCGGCGGCGGCGCGCGAGCGTACCTCCGCGGAGCCGCCGTCGAACCGTCTACCGAGCGATGCGAGCCATCGCCAGAGCGGTCCCGCACCTTCGGCTATGCCGAGGCCATAGTCTATCGCTAGCGCGAGCGCCACGACATTTATCGCCGACGCGAACATCGCGAGCCCGTCGCGCGAATCGAGAAATATCGTGGTACCGAGCACATGCAGCACGTAGGCGAGATTGAACAGGCAGGTGGCCGTGAGGATCGAAAACACGGTCGCCATCTCCGCGCCCTCCACCACCAGCGGCGCGGCAAAGACCAACCCCGCGTAAAGGTAACGCTCGTGCATCCGCGGCGCGAGCATGAAGAATCCAAACACCGCAGCGAAAATCGCGAACATCATCCCTCGCGGTGAACGCTCATTCCAAAGCCGCCATCCAATAAATGTATACAGCGGCACGAGCAGCCCCATCCCGAGACTGAAATACGACAAGCCCGCAAAGGTGTCGGTGTCCGGCTTGCGCAGGCCGCCAATCAGCGCCATCAGGTTGAAGGCGTTGACGGAGGTCTCGTGATAATACGCCGCGGTCGAATGGTACAGCTCCAGAATCCAGTACCAGGGATGGCCGAGCTGAAACGGAAGCACTCCCACCACGGCCACCGCCACAGCGGCGAGCGCCGGACGCCACCATTGCGAAAGCGGCAGCTTGATCAGCGTCCATAATCCGAGCACCGGCACGTACATCAGCGCCTGCGGCTTCACCAGCACGCTCAGCGCCGCGAGCGCCCAGGCAAGCTCAAATTCGCCGTCGAGCGCCAGCGCCGCACTTAGCATGATCACGACCGTCAGCGCCGAATCGCTCTGGCCCCATATGATCGTGTCGAAGCCGAGCGCTGGGTTTAGCGCCACCAGCAGCATCGCAACGTAGGCCGCCGTGCGCCGCGCGGGCGCGGTGCGACGCACGAAAATAAAAATCAGCAGGGCGAGCACGAAGTCGGCCACCAGCGCCGGAGCCTCGACGATCATCCGGAGCATCACGCCCCCCGCGCCGGTCGCGTTCGCGATAATCCCCGCGAGCCACAGCGCGTAGAGGTAGCCCGGCGGATAGTCGAGGAAGTAACCGGCGCGATAGATGCCGGCGGGGCCCTCGGAAGCCATCTGGAGCGCCCATGACTCGTAGCTCGCGATGTCGTTGTGGTAGCCGTCGAACCACGGCAGCAGCGCGAGCTTGACGATCGCGACTGTGCACAGAATCGCGAGCGCCCACACTAGCGAGCGGTCGCGATCCTTCAGCAGCGGAGCTGTGTAAATGTAAATCGAGTAGCCAAGCAGCGCGAGCAGCAGGAGGCCGGAGACCAATCCGGGCAGCTTGCCGGTCTGCACGGCCGCCGGAGCCGCCAAGTCCGCCGCCGAGCACACGCCGGTGAACGCCAGAAGCATCAGCGATGCGACAAGCAATCAGCGACTGCGCGTGCGAATGTCGCGCGCGAACGCAGCGCTTCGCGAGGGAAATGCTCTCGACCGATCTTACAGCTAGCCGACTCGCAGCGATGGCGGCTGGCGACGGCGCACGTGGTTGTTGAGCCTGGTCCAGGCCTTTTGCCTCGGGCGTGCCGTCGGGGCGATCTTGGAAGGCACCAGTCTGAGAGAAATGCGCCCACTATGCGAAGCATCAGGCGGCTGCCAGCCTCCATTGGCCGCACACGCCGGTGACGCGAGAAAAGCGCAAAGCAAATCGAAGCACGTGGCGCGTGGGCGAATGCTCGCGCGAACCGGCGCTTTCGCGCAGGACAAAGCGTCACCACTCTGTCTTCCAACCCATAGTCCCGACTCGCGGCCAGATACCCGCGGCAACGCACAGCTAAGCGGACAGCTTCACGGTTCGCAACTGGCGGGGCGGCGGCAACCGGGTCTATGATGACGGAACTCGAATCGAGGAGGCTTTGCGCATGGACCTGGTTCACGCCGCTTTCGAGCCGGCCGGCGACGGGCCGCATCCGACCATCGTTGCGATGCACGGATGGGGTTCCAACGCGCTCGACCTGATTGGTCTCGCGCCATACATCGCGCACGGACGATGCTTGACGCTGTGTCCGCAGGGCCCGGTCGAAGTCGAGATCGGAGCGGTCAACGGCTACGGATGGTATCAGTTGCGGGTCGGCGCGCCGCCCGACATGGAGGCGATGGGACGCGCGGCCGAGCGCCTGATGCGTTTCGTGGACGCCGCGCTCGAGCGTTACCCCGTGGACCGCCGCAAGCTAATCGTGATGGGCTTCAGCCAGGGCGGCGTGATGGCTTACAACCTGGCGATTCGTTATCCCGAGCGCTTCGCCGCGCTGGTCGCGATCTCGACCTGGTTTCCCGAGGAGCTTGCCGAGTACGCCGGCAATCGCGACGCGCTCGCGCAACTGCCGACCCTGGTCCAGCACGGGCGCGCCGACGACATGATCGATATAACCAAGGCGCGCCAGTCGATCGAGCGACTGCGCGCTTTCAAGATGCCGCTGACCTATCGCGAATACGACGGCGCCCACGAAATCACGGCCGATGCGATCCAGGATCTGTCGGCGTTTCTGATGGAAAAAGTCATCCAGCCGGTGATCCCGGCGTAGACCGTCCAAGTTCCAGTCATGGATGATGCGGCGACGCGCGGTCCGGCCGAAGAATTTCTCGCCCTGCTCGAGGTGGTTCGCGAACTGAGGCAGCGATGCCCGTGGGATCGCGAACAGACTCTCGCGACCGCTTCGCGCCATCTCATCGAGGAAGCCTACGAAGCCGCCGATGCGATAGAGCACGGCGGCGATCGCGAAATCGACGACGAACTGGGCGACCTGCTGGTGCAGGTGCTGTTCGCAGCGAATATTGCCGAAGAGCAACGCAGCCTTAGCGTCGCGGCGATGCTGCGACGGGCGCGCGAGAAACTGGTGCGGCGCCATCCTCACGTTTACGCCGGCGTCGCGGCGGAAAACTCAGCCGACGTCGTCCAGAAATGGGACAAGCTCAAACAACAGGAGCGTGCGGCGGCCGGTGCGACCTCGGCTCTCGACGGCATCGCGCGCGCACTGCCGGCGCTGACGCGGGCGCAGAAACTCGGCGAGCGGGCGCGGAGCGCCGGGATGGATTGGGCGGAGGCGTCCGCGGTGCTCGACAAGGTTGGCGAAGAGATCGGCGAGGCACGCGTGGCGCTTTCGCGCGGCGACCGCGATCATGCGGCGGAGGAGATCGGTGACGCGATGCTCGCGCTGGCTAACGCGCCGCGTTTCGTGGGCCATGACGCGGAGACGACGCTGCGGCGCGCCTGCGACAAGTTTATCGAGCGCTTCAGGAAGGTCGAGCGAGTGGCTGCCAGCCGCAAGCTCGAACTCGCGAAGCTCGACTCGCAGCAGCTCGAAGACCTCTGGCAGGAGGCCAAGCGCGCGCTGGACGACGACGAAAGCGGCTGACCCTTATCGCGCGAGAGAAGCGGCTCTCAGGAAATGGTTTGGGATCGCATCGCAGGCTACAACTCGAAATCGGCTTCTTCGAGGATGCGGGCGGCGCGGTACAAAAAGCGGTTGCCGAGCACGCCGTCGATCACGCGATGATCGTATGAGAGCGCCAGATACATCATCGTGCGGATCGCGATCGCGTCCTCGCCGTCGACTTCAACCACCACCGGCCGTTTTTTGATCTCGCCCATCCGTAGAATCCCGACCTGCGGCTGATTGATGATCGCGAAGCCGAACAGATTTCCTTCGCGTCCCGGATTAGTCAGCGTGAAGCTGCCGCCTGCAAGGTCGTCGGCGGTGATCTTCTTCTCTGCTATCTTGCGCCGCAGCCGCTCGATCTCGCGCGCCAGGCCCACCACCGACAATCCCTCGGCCGCTTTGATCACCGGCACCAGCAACCCCTCTTCGGTGTCCATCGCGATGCCGAGGTTTATCTGGTGGCGCACGATCAGCGAATCGCCCACCACCGAGGCATTCATGCGCGGAAATTCCTTGAGCGCGCGCACGGTCGCGGCTGCCGCCAGCGGGAGCAGGGTCAGCGCGAAACCCTCCCGCGCGAAGAACGCATCCTTGTGCTGGTCGCGTAAACGCATCGCGCGCGTCAGATCGACCTCGGCCAGCGTGCCCACGTGAGGCGAGTGGGTCTTGGAGTACACCATGTGCTCGGCGATGAGCTTGCGGCGCCGGGTGAACGGCTCGACGACGTCGCCCTCGCGCGGCTCATAGACCGGCGGCCGATAGCCCGGTGCGCCGGGCAGTGCGGCGGGTACAGCACTCGGCCGCGTCGCGACCCCCGCCGATGGCTGCGCGGCCGTCACAGGCGCGCCCTGCGGCGCCTCCTGCGCGTTCGCAGCATTTGTCGCACCGTTTGTCACACCGCTTGCCGCGCCGCTCGATGCCGTCGGCGGCTGAATCTGGCCCGCCTGTAGCGCGTCGAGATAAGCGAGTACGTCGCGCTTGCTGACCCGTCCGCCGATTCCGGTGCCGGGCACGCGAGTCAGGTCGATGCCGTGTTCCTCCGCGATGCGTATCACCACGGGCGAGTAGCGCCGATGCGCGCCGGCGGCGACGCCGCCGGATGCGCCCGGCGCCTGCGCGCCTCGCGGCGGAGCGGCTGCGGCGGCCGAGCCGGCCGCCGCAGCCGCTCCGCCGCTTCCACCTGCGGGTGGCGCGCTCGCGCCGCCCGCAGGCGCCTGCGATGCGGAGTGAGCCGCGGCCGCAAGCGGCCGCGGCTCACTCCGCACGGCGCGCAGCGTCGGCGGCGACTGCTGCGGGCGCGCCGCGGGCGGCGCGCCCGCAGCAGCCGCCTTGCCCGGCGCAGGGCGGGAGTGCGGGCGCAGCCTTCGGCTGCGTCCGCACTCCCGCCGGGGCGGCAGCAACAGACGGCGCGGCGGAAGCCGCGCCGGCTGCAGCGCCGGATGCTTCGATCACCGCCAGCGGCGCGCCCACCGGCAACGTCTCACCCTCGGCCGCGATCAGCTTCGCGATCACGCCCGCGCCCGGCGACGGAATTTCCGTATCGACCTTGTCGGTCGAAATTTCGCATAGCGGCTGATCTTCCTGGACGCGGTCGCCCTCCTTGACCAGCCACTTGGTGACGGTTCCTTCGACCACGCTCTCGCCCATCTGCGGCATCATTACTTCGATCGACATGCCGGCCCTCTGCCCCTAGTACGCCGCGAGCTCGCGGATCGCCTCGACGATCTTGTTGGTGTTAGGAAGGATGTACTCCTCCAGCGGCGGACTGAACGCGGTATGGGTATCGAGCGCGGCGACACGCTTGATCGGCCCGTCGAGATAGTCGAATGCATGTTCGGCGATGATCGCCGCGACCTCGCCGCCGATACCGCCGGTCAGCCGGTCCTCGTGCGCGATCAGAACCTTCCCGGTTTTGCGCGCGGTCGCGAGGATCGCCTCGCGGTCGAGCGGCAGCAGCGTGCGCAGATCGAGCACCTCGACCTTCAGTCCGTCTTCTTTCTCGACGATTCGCGCCGCGTCGAGCGCCTGATGCATCGTGCCGCCATAAGTAATGAGCGACAGGTCGCGGCCTTCCAACCGCAATTCGGCCGGCCCGATCGGCACGGTGAAATCGCCCTCGGGCAGGTCCTCCTTGACACTGCGATAGAGGCGCTTGTGCTCGAAGTAGATGACCGGGTTGTCGTCGCGCACCGCGCTTTTCAGCAGGCCCTTGGCGTCGTAGGGCGTCGCCGGCGCGACCACCTTGAGTCCGGGGACGCGGGTGAACCACGCCTCGGGGTTTTGCGAATGGAAGAGCGCGCCATGCACGCCCGCGCCCGAGGGCGCGCGCAGCACCAGCGGACACGAGGCCATTCCGCCATGGCGGTAGCGCAGCGTCGCTGCGGTATTGACGATCTGGTCGAAGGCGCAGGAGATGAAGTCGCCGAACTGCATCTCCAGCACCGGGCGCATCCCCAGGATCGCCGCACCAATCCCGGCGCCCACGATCAGCGCCTCCGAGATCGGCGTGTCGATGACGCGGTCTTCGCCGAAAGCGTCTAGCAGCCCTTCGGTGACCTTGAACGCGCCGCCCAGTTCGGCCACGTCCTCGCCCATCACGAAGACGTTGTCGTCGCGCCGCATCTCTTCATGCAGCGCCTGGTTAATCGCTTTCAGATAGGTGACTTCCATCGTGCTCCAGTAGTTGAGGTTCGAGTATCGGTATTCCGCGTGACGATGGTCACGAACCGCGATGGTTGCCGCTGCCGGTGGTAGTGGAGGTGCTGGAAGAGGAGCCGGATGGCGCGTACAGGTCCTCGAGCGCCTCTTCGGGCTTGGGCATCGGGCTCTGCTCGGCGAAATCGACCGCAGCCTGCACCACCGCGCGGACTCGCTCGTCCACTTCTTCGCGGATGCGTTTCAAGTCGTGGCCCTTTTTCTCCAGGAAGAACTCGTAGCGCGGGATTGGGTCGCGGCTCTCCCATTCCACCAACTCTTCCTTGTCGCGATAAAGGGCCGGGTCATGCTCGCTATGGCCGCGGTAGCGATAAGTCTTGCACTCGATGAGCACGGGGCCGCCGCCTTCGCGCGTGCGGTTCATCACGCGTTCGCTCAGTTCGACCACGGCGAGCAGGTCGTTGCCTGAGACCACATGGCCCTTGAAACCGTAGGCTGCGGCGCGCGCGGCCACGTCCTCGATCGCCATCTGTTTTTCCAGCGGCGTGGAGTAGGCGTAGCGATTATTTTCGCAGACGAAAGCCACCGGCAGTTTGTGCACGCCGGCAAAGTTCATCGCCTCGTGCACGTCGCCGCGCGAGGCTGCGCCCTCGCCGAAGAACGCCACCGCGATATGCTTTTCTTTCTTAATGTGATACTTGAGGGCCGCGCCGACCGCGACCGGCAGCGACGACCCCAGCATCGAGGTCGAGCCGAAGACGGCGTGCTCGAGGTCGCCGCCGTGCAGAAATGAATCCTTGCCGCGCGAGAGCCCGGTTTCCTTGCCCATCAGTTGCGCCATCAGGCGTCCCGGGTCGACGCCGCGCATCAGGAAGACTCCGAGGTCGCGATGGAGCGGCGCCACCAAGTCGCCCTCCTGCAAGGGCGCGCAGACGCCGGTGACGATCGCCTCCTGGCCGGCGCCCGAGTAGACGCCGCCGAGAATCTTATTCTGCCGATGAAGCCGCGAGACGCGATCCTCGAAGCCGCGGATAAGCTTCATCCAATAGTAAAGTTGTAGTTCATATTCGACGCGGGTGGCGCCGCTTGTAGCGGGCGCGCTCGCGCCTTCGACCTCAGCCATCATTCACCTCGCCGATCGGCATCAAACAGTAGCAGTATCGCAGCCTTGCTCGCTTCGCAAAAGTGCCTTCTTTAGGCCGAGGCCCTTTTTGTCGCGCTTGCGACAAGTGGATTTCTGAGATTGTTCCAGCGGTGGGGCGCCGGTATCATCTCGCGTCAGGTGCGGCTCGGCCAGACCTGTCGTTTACGCAAATGTCGAGGGCCGAGGTTGGGAGGGGGACTGCGATCAATCCGATTTCAACCAGATTCCAAATTTCAACCCAAGCTTCATCCAGAGTCCGAACTTCAGCCAGAGTCCAATTTTCAGACAAGGCCGGTGAGCCCCGCGCGGCCAGCCGACAGCTTTTCGTTTCAACCGCCCGCATCGTTCTGATCTTATTGATGTGCATGACCGGCGCGTCCGCCGCGGCTCGCGCTGATTCCCCGCCGGCGACGGTCACCTTCTCGCCCCAAGGCACGATCAAAAACGTGCGCCAGGTAGTGGCGCGCTTTTCACAGCCGATGGTTCCGCTGGGCGATCCGCGCGTCACACAATCGCCCTTTCAGATCGATTGCCCGCAACAGGGAACGGCGAGATGGCACGGAACGGCTCGATGGATAGATAGCCGCCAGTGGTCATACGACTTCGACAATGACCTGCCGGCCGGCGTCCGATGCACGTTCACGCTCGTGCCGGGGCTGAAAACGCTCAAGGGCGCCGCAGTCGAGAGCCATCCGCCATTCGTCTTCGATACCGGCGGCCCGGCGGTGATCGAAACCAGGCCGTGGATGGGCAGCACCGGAGTCGACGAGAATCAGGCTTTCATCCTCGTGCTCGACGCAGAACCGGTCGAGCAAACGGTGCTGGACCACGCTGAGTTCGCCGTGCACGGGATGGCTCAGCGCGTCGGCGTGCGTATCGTTAGCGGCGCCGACCGCGACCTACTGCTCAAGCGCTTCGACGATTTCATCAGCCATCGTCCGGTGATCATCCTGCAAGCCCGTCAGGCGTTTCCCGACAACGCCGACGTAAAGCTCATCTGGGGCAAGGGGATCGCGACCATCAGCGGAATCGCGACCTCGCAAGCCCAGGAAATCAATTTCAAGGTGCGCCCCGCGTTCGAGGCGCATTTCAGATGCGAGCGCGAGAATGCGCAAGCCGCATGCATGCCGGTGACGCCGATGACACTTTCGTTTTCGGCGCCGATATCGGCAGACAACGTGAAGCGAATCGCGATCGTCGGCCCGGGCGGAACACGGCGGACGGCGCAACTCCCAGACAGCGCGGACCTCTCGGACATCCGCAGCCTGACTTTTCCCGGCCCCTTTAACGAATCCGCGCAATATACGATCGAGATTCCGGTTGGCCTCACCGACGACACCGGCCGTCCGCTCTCCAACGCCTCGCGCTTTCCGCTGACGGTGAAGACCGACGTGTTTCCGCCGCTGGCGAAGTTCTCCGCGCGCTTCGGAATTATCGAGGATGTGGATCCGGTGCTGCCGGTCACAGTGCGCAATCTCGAGCCGATACTCCGCGGCGCGCAGCTCAAGACGAGCGGGATGCCCGCGCCGACCGGCGCTCCGCTAAGCGATTTTCTGAGCCGGATCGACGCGCGGGTCTTCGGACTTTCAACCCCACAGGCGCCGACCGTGATCTCATGGCTCCGGCGAGTCGCCAGTGCTCAGCGCGAGGGCTCGGTCTTCGCGGACGCCGCGACCGATGGCACACCTAAATCCTTCACGATGCCGAAGCCCAACGGCGCCAAGGCGTTCGAGGTTGTCGGCATACCGCTTGGCAAGCCCGGACTCTATATCGTGGAGCTCAAGAGCGCGCGCCTTGGGAGCTTACTGCTGGGCAAAAACGCGCCGATGTACGTTCCGACCGCGGCGCTGGTCACCAACCTCTCCGTCCACTTCAAGCAAGGCGCCGCCAATTCGATGGTCTGGGTGACCACGCTGGAGGACGCGCGTCCGGTCGCCGGAGCGGCGGTCGCGATCAACGATTGTCACGGCCATCGGCTTTGGGCCGGCACCACCGATCGTCAGGGACTCGCGCTCGCGCCGAAGATAGACGGCGTGAGCAATCCTCCGAAGTGCGATGATATCAAGCCGGCCAAGTATGACTTCTACACGACTCAGACCCAGGCGCTGCAGGAGCTCGGGTCGGGGCTGTTGGTGACCGCGCGGCTCGGCAACGACTTCAGCTTCGTCCATTCGAGTTGGCGCTACGGAATCGAGTCGTGGCGCTTCCATCTGCCGCAGGAATGGAGCCCGAGCGACCTCGCGGCGCATACCGTGCTCGATCGGCCACTCTTTCGGGCGGGCGAGACGGTCCACATGAAACATTTTCTGCGCGACAAGACCGTGGGGGGCTTCGCGATGGTCCCGCCAGCCGAGCGTCCGGCCACGGTGACGATCCGCGCCATCGGCGGCGATCAGCACTATGACTTCCCGCTCAAGTGGAGCGCGGCGGGCACCGCCGAGACCACCTGGCCGATCCCTAAAGGTGCGCGCCTGGGCCAGTACTCCGTCATCATGCCGCTTAAGGTCGGTCCGCAGACCTACCCCAACGAGATCCAGACCGCGGATTTCCGGGTCGAGGAATTCCGCCTGCCGCTGATGAAGGCGGTGATTCGGATGCCGGCGCAAGTCCAGGTCGGAGTCACCAGTATTCCGGTCGATCTCAGCGCGGAGTATCTCTCGGGTGGAGCGGCGAGCGGATTGCCGGTCGTGCTGCGCAGCCAGATTCAGCCCAACGCGTTCGTTTCCTTTCCCGATTTCGAGGACTTCAGCTTCGCCAATGGCGCGGTCAAGGAAGGCACCGTCACCAGCGAGCAATGGTACCAGGGTTTCGAGACCGTGAAGACCCCGGGAGTCCATCAGCGCAAGGACCTGACGCTCGACGCCGCGGGCGGCGCGCGCACCGAAATAACCGATATCGCACGCGCGACCACACCGACCGACGTGCGCGCGGAGATGGAATACCGCGACCCCAACGGCGAGACGCAGACCGTTTCCAACTCGATCACGATCTGGCCTGCCAAATGGCTGGTCGGAATCCGCGCCGACGATTGGGTTTCTTCGCCCGGCCACGTGCGTTTTCGGGTCGCGGTGGTCGCGGAGGGCGGCAAGCCGGTCGCCGGCGCTCCGGTCGGCGTCGATGTCTTCACACGAAAGACCTTCTCGTATCGCAAGCGCCTGGTCGGCGGATTTTACGCCTACGACAACACGATCGAGACGCGCCGTGCCGGCAAATTGTGCTCCGGCGTTACCGATAAGCGCGGACTGCTGCTGTGCGACGCGAAGACCTCGCTCACCGGCTCGGTTGAGGTGCAGGCTACCGTGCGTGACGACGCCGGCAACTCGAGCAAGGCGTACACCGAAGTGTTTATCCCCGGCGCGGAGCGGTTGTGGTTCGAGGGCAACGACGAGGATCGGATCGATCTGTTGCCCGAGCATCCGCAATACCAGCCGGGCGACATCGCGCGCTTCCAGGTGCGGATGCCCTTCGCTGAGGCCACCGCGCTGGTCGCCGTGGAGCGCGAAGGAATTATCGCGGCCTCGGTGATTCATCTCTCGGGGCACAACCCCGTCATCACGCTCCCTGTGCGCGACTACGCCCCCAACGTGTTCGTGTCGGTGCTGGCGATTCGCGGCCGTGTCGGATCGCCGCAGCCCACCGGCATGCTCGATCTCGCCAAACCGGCCTTCAGGCTGGGGATCGCGGAGATTCGCGTCGGATGGCGCGTCAACCGGCTGAACGTAACCGTCACGCCGGAGCATCGCGTCTACCGCGTGCGCGAGAAGGCAAAGATTACGATCGCGGTCAGGACCGCGACGGGCGCTCCGCCGCCCAAGGGCAGCGAAGTGGCGGTCGCCGCAGTCGACCAGGGACTGCTCGAACTTGCCAATAACGATAGCTGGAAGCTGCTCGACGCGATGATGGGCCGGCGACCCTACCAGGTGGACACGTCGACCGCGCAGATGGAGGTCGTCGGCAAGCGGCACTACGGACTGAAGGCGCTGCCGCCGGGCGGAGGCGGCGGCCGGCGGATCACGCGCGAGCTGTTCGACACGCTGCTGCTCTGGAAAGCGACGGTCCCGCTCGATGCGGCCGGCAACGCGTCGATCGAAGTCCCGCTCAATGATTCGTTGACCAGCTTCCGTATCGTCGCGATCGCCAGTGGCGGCATCAACATGTTCGGCACCGGCGACACGCTGATCCAGTCGACGCAGGATCTCATGATCCTGCCGGGAGTCTCGCCAATAATCCGCGCCGGCGACTCGTTCGACGCGGAGTTCACCGTGCGCAACGCCTCCGAGCAGCCCTTCACCGCGGCCGTGAACGCAAAGATCGAAGGCGTCGCGGCACAGCCTGCACCGCAGGTCCTCGAACTCGCGCCGGGCGAAGGAAAATCCATCGATTGGAAAGTGGCGGTGCCGATGGGCGTCGGCGAACTGCGCTACCGCGTCGACGCGACCTCCATCGCCGGCGGACCGTCGGATCATCTGAAGATAACGCAGCGCGTGCTGCCGGTGGTCCCGGTACGGACCTACCAGGCGACGCTGATGCGATGGGAAAAGCCGATCGCCGAGCCGGTCGCGTTGCCCGCCGACGCGCTCGCGGGCCAGGGCGACGTCCAAGTCGCGCTCAGCCCTTCGCTCAGCGCCGGGCTCGACGGCGTGCGCGACTGGATGCGCGCGTATCCATATACATGCCTGGAGCAGCGGGTGTCGCGCGCGGTCGCGCTCGGCGATCCGCTGATGTGGAACAGCATCGCCGCGGACCTGCCGCAGTACCTCGACGCCGACGGTCTGCTCAAGTTTTTTCCCGAAATGCACGACGGCAGCGACATCCTGACTTCGTACGTTTTCTCGATCGCGCACGAGGCCGGCCTCACAATTCCGCCGCAGTCCGAAGAAGCGATGGAGCGCGGCCTGCGCGGCTTCATCGCGGGCACCGTGGTGCGCTACGGCGTGGTGCCGGGCGCCGATCTGCCGCTTAGGAAAATCGCGGCGATCGAGGCGCTCTCCAGCGCCGGCCAGGCCAACGCCGCGATGCTCGGCAGTATCATAATCGAGCCCAACTTGTGGCCCGACGCGACGGTTATCCAGTGGTGGAACATCCTGCTCCGCATGCACGACGTTCCCGACCGCGCGCACCGTCTCGCTGAGGCCGAGCAGATCGTGCGCTCGCGGCTCAACTGGCAAGGCACCGGCGCGCATCTTTCGGGCGGTCAGTGCTGGTGCCTGATGACCGACACGGAGAGCAACATGCTGCGGCTCGACCTGCTGTTGGTTGACAATAATCTCTGGCATGACGAGGTGCCGCGTGTGATGCAGGGTGCGGTGAGACTGCAATCGCGGGGCGCGTGGACGACTACGCTAGCCAACGCGTGGGGTACGCTCGCGGTGGAGAAATTCGCGCACGCCTTCGAGTCAGTGCCGGTCAAGGGCACGACCACGGCGTCGCTCGCGGCGGCCTCGCAAAAACTCGATTGGGCGCACGATCCCAAAGGCGGCAATCTGAGCCTCGCGTGGCCACCGGCGCAAGCCGACCTGGATATCGATCACAACGGCAGCGGAAATCCGTGGGTCCAGATTCGCGCGCGCGCGGCGATCCCGCTCAAGTCGCCGTTTAGCAGCGGCTACCGGATCACGCGAACGCTCAGCGCGGTGGACACGAACCATAGCGGCGGATGGCGCCGCGGCGACATCGTTCGCGTGCATCTCAAGATCGAAGCGCAGACCGACATGACGTGGGTGGTGGTGAACGATCCGCTGCCGGCCGGCGCTTCGCATCTCGGCACCGGGCTGCGCCGCGATTCGGCGATCGCGACCGCCAGCGAAAACATCGGCAACAACAATTACTACTGGCCCGACTTCGTCGAGCGCCCGTTCGACGCCTTTCGCGCCTACTATCAATACATCCCCAAGGGCACGTTCGAGGTCGAGTACACGATTCGGCTCAATCAGGCCGGCGTATTCCAACTTCCGACGACACGCGTGGAGGCGCTCTACGAGCCCGAGATGCTGGGTGAATTGCCCAACGCGCCGTTCGAGGTCGCGCCCTGAGTGAAGCGGCGGGTCACATACGTGGCCGCGCTCGCCGCGGTCGCGGGATTGCTGGCCGCGATCGCGCTGTGCTGGCCCTCATGCCGGCCATGCCGAGCTTCGACGCGGTGCGCGCGCGATGGCGCCCTTCTGACGCGCAATTGCTCGACCGTCACGGCGAACCGATCCACGAGCTTCGCGTCGACTCGCACGGGCGGCGGCTGGCGTGGACTCCGCTCGCCGCCATCTCGCCGGCCCTGCAGGAAGCCGTCATCGCCTCCGAGGATCATCGCTTCCTCCGCCATCATGGCGTCGATTTCACTGCGATTGCGGCGGCCACCGCCGGCCGGCTCGCGGGCCGTCGAGGACGCGGCGCAAGCACGCTCACGATGCAACTCGCCGCGATGCTCGATCCGCGAATCGCGCGCGCCGGTATGCGGCAGCGCACTGCGACGCAGAAGCTGCGCCAGATGCTCGCGGCCTTCGCGCTGGAGCGGCGATGGTCGAAGCCGCAGATACTCGAAGCCTACCTCAACCTCGTGACCTACCGCGGCGAGATCGAGGGCGTGAGCGCCGCCTCGCGAGTGATGTTCGGCAAGACGCCGGATGGAATCGACGCGGCGGAAGCAGTCGTGCTGGCCGCGCTCATCAAGGCGCCCAATGCGCGCGCGTCCGCGCTTGAGCGCAGGGCTGAAGCGTTGCGTATCGCGATGGGCCGCCGCGCGCGCTCGCCTGATGCGCCGGGCGAGCGCGTAATGTCGAGTGCGCAAATTTCTAGTGCGCAGATATCGAGCGCCGCTGACCGGGCGCTCGCGGCCCGTGCACGCGACTTCACTCGCGTCACGCTGGCGCCACGAGTCGCCGAGCAACTCCTGCGCGACGGCCGTCTAACCGCGCAATCCACGCTCGATCGCGACCTGCAGGCTTTCGCGCTCGACGCGCTCCGCCGCCACGTAGCCGAGGTCCACGATCGCAACGTCGACGACGGCGCGGTGTTGGTGGTCGAAAATTCCACCGGCGAGGTCTGGGCCTACGTCGGCGGGACTGGCGCGCTTTCGAGCGCGCCTTATGTCGACGGCGTGCGCGCGATGCGCCAGCCGGGCTCGGCGCTGAAGCCGTTTCTGTACGCGCTCGCGCTCGAGCGGCGCCTGCTCACGCCGGCTTCGTTGCTCGAAGACACGCCGCTCGAATTGCCCGAGCAGCGCGGGCTTTACCGGCCGCTCGATTACGACCGCGAGTTTCGCGGACTGGTCTCGACGCGCGTGGCGCTGGCGTCGTCGCTCAACGTCCCGGCCGTGCGAACAATCGACATGGTGGGCGTCGAAGCCTTCACCGGGCATCTGCGCGCGCTCGGCTTCGAGGGAATCGTCGAGCAGGGCGACTACTATGGCGCGGCGCTCGCGCTCGGCTCGGCGGACGTACGGCTGTGGGATCTCGTCAACGCCTACCGCGCCCTCGCCAACGGCGGCCGTTACTCCGCGATGCGCCTTACCAGCAGCGGCGCCCCGGAGCCCGCGCGGCAAATCTACTCGCCGGCGACCGCGTTCCTCGTCTCCGACATCCTGGCCGACCGCGCGAGCCGCGCCACGACTTTCGGGCTCGAGAACGCGCTCGCCACGCGCTTTTGGAGCGCGGTCAAAACCGGCACCAGCAAGGACATGCGCGACAACTGGTGCGTCGGCTATACCGGCCGCTTCACGGTTGGCGTGTGGGTGGGAAATTTCTCCGGCGCCTCGATGCATGACGTTACCGGCATCACCGGCGCTGCGCCGGTGTGGCTGGACGTGATGAATTATCTCGACCAGCGCTTCGGCGGCGGCGCGATCGCGAGGCCCGCTGGCGTGACGGCGCGGATGGTCGAGTTCCCCGGCGCGGTCGAACCCGCGCGCGAAGAATGGTTCATCGCGGGGACCGAGCCGAATCGCCAGGCCGCCAACCTCGACGACACGCCGCGAATCCTCTCGCCCGCGCCCGACACCGTGATCGCATTCGACCCCGATATACCCGTCGACCGCCAGCGCGTCGCGTTTGTCGCGAACGCGGGCGCCGGCGGTTCGCGCTGGATGCTCGATCACAAGACGCTGGGCTCCGTGAATGGCGTGATGCTCTGGACGCCCT
>CAWFGH010000020.1:0-21228 GCA_963815255.1 uncultured delta proteobacterium
CACGCATCGTGGCGAGTTGCGCCACGAACTGTTCATCAATACCGCCGGCGCGCTGATTTCGCAGGCCTTCGCGTTCTCGCAGGGCGATTGCTACGTCGTCGCGCAGACCGCGCGACGGCCATCAGGAGACCTACGATACGATCGGTCAGCAGCGCGGGCTTCGAATGCCTGGCCGAGGGTTCGCGCGACGAGCTGATGCCGAATCCCGACCTGCCACTTTCGCCATCGAACTGGCGCAAGGAGACCCGCGAGCTCGCGGCCGCGCCCGCGCTCAAGCCGCCCGATCGGCGAAGTCGTCGTGGTTACCGATCCGCATTTCAATGCGCTGGTGGCGCACGAGATCGTCGGCCATCCGAGCGAGGCCGATCGCGCGCTCAAGATGGAAGCGGCATACGCCGGACGAAGCTGGTTTCTGCCGTCGCTCGCGCACAACGAAATCGGCCGGCCGGTCGGCTCGCCGATGCTGTGGGCCTGCTCCGACCCGACGCTCGACGGCTACGGCCATTACCGCTACGACCATGAGGGGACGCCGGCCGCCGCGTTACTGCATATCGAAGGCGGAGTGTTTCGCGGTTTTCTCAACTCGCGCGCCACGGCGGCGGCGCTCGGGGTTGAACCTAACGGATCGGCGCGGGCGAGCGAGGCTTGGCACGTCCCGCTAATTCGGATGTCGAACACGTTTTTCATGCCCGGGCAGAGCGACCCCGCGCAAATTATCGCCGACGTCGAGCACGGCTACTACGTTTGCGGCAAGTCTGATCCCCTCGATCGCGGAGTCGCGCGAGAACTTTCGCATTTCGGCGCGCCGGGTTTACGAGATCGATCATGGACGGCTCGGACGGCTCTATCGTGCGGGCAGCGTGATCGCGGATTCGAAGAGCTTCTTCAGCAACGTCGATGCGGTCGGCAACGATCTGCGCCTGATCGCGATTCCCAACTGCGGCAAGGGCCAGCCGATGCAGGTGAAGCGCATGTCGAACGGCGGCCCGACGCTGCGATCGCGCGCACGTCTGGGCGGCGGTTAGATCGCGATGCGCACCGCGGCCGAACTGCGAAAGTTCGTGCGCGAGGCAGCGCGTTACTAGCGCGTGAGCGCGACCTCGCCGCGTTCGAGGTCTATTGCTCGAGCAGCGAGCATCGCGTTGCGCGGCTCAATTATACTTCCGACATTCCTTCGCGCGGTCTCGAGGAATTCAAATCGCTCAATGCTGACGGCTTCGCCCTGCGCCTCGTGATGCGCCGCGATCCGCATGAGACCGGATCCGCTACCGAAGCCGGCGATCTCAGCCTCGATGCCGTCCGCGAACGATCAAACGGGCGCGTGCCGCCACCGTCATTGATCCGCATTTTCCCGGACTGCCCGCCGACGCCGCGAAAACTCGCATCGTCCCAAAGAGCCGCCTGCCGTGAGCGATCTGATGCGCGCGAAGGACGGCGCGATCGCGGCCGCCGCATGGCAGATGGTCGGCGGAGCGATATCCGACCTTCGAAGCCGCGCGCCCCGCTCAAACTGCCGCATCCGGGACTGGTGGTCGGCGGCGACCTCTCCGTTATTCGCGACCGCATCGCCATCGGTAGCTCTACGTTCGCCGACATTCGTAGCGACGAGAGCGCCCATTTCGTCTCGTCGGTCACGGCGCTGGTCGAATCCCTGGACGCCAAGGGCACCGCCACCGCGACCGGCGCTTCGCTCGATCGAGATGAGCCGCGCCGGCGCCAGGCTCGGCCGCGACGCGGTGATCCGCGCGCTCAAACTGCGTCACGGCGAGCGTCCGCCGCCGGGCGCTTATCGGGTGGTGCTCGGACCGCAGCCAATCGCAGAAATCATCAACTACATGGTGCTCGGATCGCTGACGACCGGCGCGTTTCATTCGGCCACTTCCGCCTACCATGGACGCTTCGGCATGCGCGTGATGGACGAGCGGATCAGCCTCGCCGATGATCCGCTCGCGAAGACCGGCCCGGTGCGCAGGCGTATCACCTGCGAAGGACTGCCCGCCGCGCGTACCGAGATGATTCGCGACGGCCGCCTCGTCGGCCTGCTCTCGAATTTCTACGACTCGCATCGCCTGCTCACCGACGAGCATCGCGCCGAGAAACTTGGCGCTGAAGCGGACGCGAAGGTCGCAGTTTCCGGTGCGCAGCGGTTACCGTCTGGGCGAGAGTCCGGCGCGCCGCTATCGACGCGCATCCGGGATCGAGCGGCACCAACGTCATCATGCGGACGCGCGGCGGCGTCGACGAACGCGAACTGATCGCCGCAGTCGGGGACGGAATCTACATCGGGCGCATCTGGTACACCTATCCGATCAACGGCCAGCGCGCCGGCGATTTCACCTGCACCGTAAGCGGGGATTCCTACGTGATTCGCAGCGGCAAGCTCGCCGCGCCGCTGGCACCCAATTGTTTTCGTATCAACGCAAATATCGAGCAGGTGTTCACCAGCCGCTCGCGGTCGGCAAGCGGTCCGAGACCGCCGTCGTGCTGGGGTTCGCCGGAGGCCTATTTCGTGCCGGCGCTGGCGCTCGATGGAATTCGTCTGGCGCAAGTCGGCGCGGCCGATTCCGATGAGACCTGCGCGACGATTTCGAACGCGCGGTAGGCGTGAAATCTATCGAAGATCTGGGCGGCGGTTCAGAAGCGATGTCGATCTCAAGCCGTCAATATGACTGCGGCGAGCAAAATAGCGAAAAACATCACTGCCACGACTTGGGCCCAGACCAACCGACTGAGTTCCTCATGAATTATTTCCAGTTCGCTGCTTACAGAGAGGAGCCGAAGCTGCGCCGCATAGCAGTACCAAATCGCCGCGCAATACGCCGAGTGGAAGACGACGGTTAGTGTGCATGCTAACCACCGGTGCGTGTGAATGTTCATCTCGACGCCTGGCGTGGCATTCACTATGTAAAAGATTGCAACCAAAGATTGGGTGATTCCAAACCCCATAACAATATTAGCTAGCCTTAATCCGAAATTAAATCTGGTCGATTCGACAATTTGATCGAAGAAAAGGGGGCTCTGGCGCGTCGTTTGGAGTGCGGCAGCAACACCACTCGGAACGACGCGAAGGCCCCAAAGATGCGGTTGAAGGTACGGCGGTTGTGGCAGGCGATCAAGCAAGAGCTTCCTATCCAATTCGGTCACGAGCAGCTCACTTCCTACGGCGGACTGGAATTGGTGCGCCGCTACTTTCAACTCATCGAGTTGAAGGCGCGGATTCGACGAGCGTTGGGTAAGCATACACACGGCGATTACGGCGGTAGCCACTTGGTCTTGCTGGTGATCGGGTTACTGGTGGTCGGCGCGCGGCGGCTCCAGCACTTGCGTTACCTTGCCAATGATCCCTTGTTCGCGCGCTTCTGCGGTCTCGCCCGCATTCCCAGCGACCGTACGGTAGTCAACTGGCTCAAGCAGTTTACTCAATGCTCGTTACGCGCGCTGACGCGGATCAACAGCGAGTTGCTCTATGAACAGATCGAGCAATTGAAACTCCGCCGACTGACGATCGACCTGGACGGCACCGTGATCCGCACTGGTGACAAAGTCGCCTGGGCGATGCGCGGCTTTAACCCCCATCATCCCAAGGACCCCAGTTACTACCCGCTGCTCGCCCACCTGGCGCAGACCGGACAGATTCTCAGACTCAAGAACCGTCCTGGCAACGTCCACGACTCCAAGGGCGCGGAGCGCTTCGTGCGCGAACTGATCGGCGAGATTCGCACACGCCTGGGGTGCGCGCTGACGCTGGAATTCCGGATGGACGCGGCCTTTTTCCAGCAAAATCTGCTCAAGCTGCTCAACCGCCTGGGGTGCTTCTACACGGTCAAAGTACCCTTGTGTCGGTGGACCGGGGTGAAAGCCCTGATCGCCGCCCAAGCGCGGTGGATGGCGGTCACTGGCGATATCGATTGCTTCGAGACCCGGCTTGAGCTGGCGGTCTGGGGACTGGAGTTGCGGGTCGTGGTTTATCGCAAACGGGTTCATCACCAAAGCCCCAAGAATTACCAACTCGACCTGTTCTCCCCCGACGACGGTTACTTCGAATACTCCGCAGTGGCGACCAATCTCACGCTTACCCCGCAAATGCTGTGGTCCTTCGCCGCCGGCCGCGGCGCGCAGGAAAAGACCTTCGCCGAACTCAAGGGCGAATTTGCCCTCGACGTGGTGCCCACCAATCACTACGGCGCCAACAGCGCCTGGCTCCAACTCTCCATCCTCGCGCATAACCTCATGCGGAGCTTTCAACTGCATTCGACTCTGGCTACTCCCAAACCGCGCTCGCGCAAGCGCACCTATAGCTACCGAATCGCCAGCATGAAGACGCTGCGCTTCCTCCTCATCAATCGCGCCGCACGCCTCGCTCGAATCTCGGGCCACAAGGTTCTACGCTTCTCCTCCAACCCGGCAACCCAAACCCTCTATGACCGGGTCGCTAACCACCTCGCCGCCTGATTTATTTTCGGATTAGGGCTAACTGCCAGAAATTTCCGGCGTAGCTTTCATTGAGCGCCATCGCTGATGTCTCCCTTTGTGTCACGCGAGCTTGCCGGTCATATGATCCGATCGTCGCGATAGCTTTCCTGCTTGCTGGTGAGGCCGCGTCGGATCCCATCGCGTCCACGTGCCCTCACGCTTCCCGTTGCGATACTTGCCTTCGAGCGCCTTGACGCCGTTGGCGTACCAACTCGTGTGCAGTCCGTCCTGCAGCGCCGTTGCGATAATGGTCAACCGCCGAGCGCTGGCCATTCTCGTACCACGTGGTCCATTCGCCCTCCTGTACGCCATCGCGATAATAGCCCTGGATCATTCGATCGGTGGCCCCGCCATATGCGACGAAGATGCCGTCTTTGACCGGTTTGCCGTCTATGATTTTCTGGCACCAGACCTCGTCGGCCTTGGGCGGTGGCGCGCCCATCAGCGTGGCGCCGGGCGGGCAGGAGAGGGGAGCTTCGTCATGTATCGCGATGGCATCCGACGGCAATGCCGCCGATAAGAGGCAATCATTACGACGGTGACCGTGAGTCGCACTAGCGCGCCGCTTCTGAAGCGGAGTCGACATGGCACGGTAAATAGTGCTCATACTAGCAGTATCGCGCGTAAGCGAGGCCGACTCATCGCGATAGAAAAATGCAACGGGCGGGGAGACGATTTCCGCCTTCCCGCCCGCTTTCCGATTCGGTCCGCGAGCGACGTGCAGCCCGCGATATTTGAATGCCCTGATCGGTAGCCTCTAGTTCGAGCCCGTCGAACCGAGCAGATTACCGCCCAGCGTCGGATGGCCGACGGTCTTGTCGCCGATGACGTTGACCATCGACGGCTTGCCCGATTTGAACGCCCGCTCGAGCGCCGGAATGATCTCGTCGGGGTTTTCGACATGTTCGCCGTGACAGCCCATCTCGGCGAAGACCTTGTCGTAGCGAATATTCTGCAGCATGTTGAACGGATCGGTGCGATCCTTGAGCATCGGCATCGACTCGAAGCTCGGGCCCCACGAACTGTTGTTCTAGAGCACGCAGACGATCGGCAGGTTGTAGCGCGCCGCGGTTTCCATATCCCAGCCGCCGATTCCAAGTCCGCCGTCGCCCATGCATCAAGCACGACCTGCTGTGCCCGGACGCGCAAGCTGCACGCCGATACCCATGCCGAAGCCATGGCCGACCGGGCGCCAGCGGTCCCGCGTCGATGACCTGGCCGGGGAAGCGGCAGATGAAGTTCTGCCTCATCCAGCCCGACAGCGTGAAGCTGTCGATGACGACCGTCGCATTCTTGTCGAGCACCGAAACCAGATCCTTGGTCAGGCGCGCCGGATGAATCGGCAGATTGGTGTGGAACTTCTTTTCGTTTTCGGCGACGACGCGTCTCGAAATTGGCGCGCACTTCGGCCAGTTCCTTGACCCAGCTCGGAGGAGCGATTCTTCGAGAAATCGAGCTTCAGCTCCTTGATCCGATTGATCATCTGGCGCAGGACCAGCTTCGGATCGCCGACCAGCGGAATCTCGGCCGGCACCTGCCATCCGATGCGCGACGGAATCGGGTCGACCTGGATGTACTTGGCCTTGTCGTTCCATGTCGGCGGGCGGCCGAAATGCTCGCCGCTCCAGAAGCGAAAGCCGAGCGTCAGGACCACGTCGGCGCGTCCGGTGAAGGGCTTCTTGAAGGCGCCGCGAATCGCCAGCGGATGCTCTTCGGAGACCGAACCCTGGCCGGCGCGGCGCGCATAGACCGGGATCGAGGTCAGCTCGACGAATTCCTTGAGCTCGGGCGCGGCTTGCGACCAGAAGAGCCCGTCGCCGCCAGCAATCAGCGGGCGCTCGGCCGCGTGCAGCAAGTTCGATCGCGCGATCGATTTTGGCCGGGTCGCCGGCGGAGCGGACGTCGTCGGGCGTGAAGCGCTGGCCGCCCGCGCGCTGCTTCGCTTGTCCTCTCCTGGGCGTAGAGGATGTTCTGCGGGATTTCGACCAGCGACACGCCCTGCGGCGGCGTCAGCGCTTCGCGAAAGGCCAGCCGCATGTCGAACTCGATCGTGCTCCAGTCGGTGACGCGCTTGGTGTACTTGGCGAAGCTGCGCAGCACGTCCGAGCCGTAGGCTTCCTGGAAGGAGCCCTGATGGTCCTCGGTGTTGGGATGCTGGCCGGAGACGCAGACCACGGCGCTGTTGGTCATCGCCGCCAGGCAAAGTCCGGTCACCGCATTGGTCAGGCCGCATCCTGCCGTCACCATGCAGACGCCCGCTTCGCCGGTCATGCGCGCATAGGCGTCGGCGGCGTAGGCGGTCGCCTGCTCGTGGCGCATATGGATCAGCTTGATCTCGTGGCTGCGCAACTGCGCGAGAATCGGGAACAAGTGCCCACCGTTGATTGCGAAACAATAGCGCGCGTGGTTTTCGCGCATGATGCGCGCGACCAGTTCGCCGCCGTCCGCTTTGGCCATCGCAGATCCTCCTTAAGGTTTATGCCGCTCCGCGCGCACTGGCGACCGTCGATGTCCGCGGAGTTCGCGGCATGACGGCGGGCCGGGCTTCCAGCACGGGCCTGCACTATTCTTCGTGCACGAATCCTTGCATATTTCCTGCGGCCAGCGAAAACCGCTCGAATCGAGATCAAGTGCCGATACTCCGATTTATTGGCGCATGTCCGGCGTCTCGGCATCGGCGCGTTGGGCACCTATGATTTCTTCGCCGACGCAGTTGATCCGTCGATTAAGAGCCTGTAACTTGTGAGGCCCGATCGAATTGGCTGGTTGTCACGGGCTGTCCTGGAGATGGCGGACTAGTGAGTTCCAGATAATGAAGCGGGTCTTAGCGGCAATATTCCTGGCTGATCGCCTGTGCGCTTGCGCCGCGCTACCGGCAAATGCGCTTCAGCCTGCTCGATCCGAAGACCTGGCCGCCCCCGTTCAATCCCCACGATTGGCCGTTCACGCTGATACCCGATCCCCGAGGTCGCGACCAACCCCAACGGCGGCGTCACTTACGGAATACTGCTCGCTTTCCTGTTCAAGGATCAGAACGGCGATATTCGCTACATCTTCGCGCCCGATATCAACAACAACAGCAATCTCGGGGCAGGCGGTAATGTGCGCTATCTCGCTTACCCCTCTGAAGACACCCAATGGTACGCGCTCGCCGGCGCGCAGGAGAACATCGCGCGCGAGGTCGATCTGAATTATTAGACCGGCCGCACGCATCATAATTGGTGGTCGTTTACGGGCAGAATGTTTCTTCGAGCGCGATCCGACGGAACGCTTCTTCGGCATCGGCAACGAATTCGCGCTTAGGGTCAGGAGACCAACTACACCACCGAGCAGCTCTATGTTCCGAGCGCTCTTCGGCTGGAACATCACGACCGAATCTTCAGCTCGCCGCTGGTGATCCGGCCTCGTTACATACGGATCCAGAAAGGCGCATTCAACACCATCCCGCAGATCTTCACCGTGTTTCCGAATGTCAAGGGAATCAACGGCGGCAGCGAGATGTACAATGAAGCTGCGGATGACGTACGACACTCGCGACTCGATCGATATTCCGCGCAAGGGCGGGCTCGCGCTTGATTTATTACGGATTCGCCGATCGCCGTTTGATGAGTTCGGTGTCGTACACTCGTTTCGGCGGCGAGGTTCGGCGCTATACTGGATTTCGGCAAGCGCTTCACCTTGGCGGCTCATGTATATATGCAGTAGCACGCCGGCCGGGAACGAGACGCCGTTCTGGTCGATGGCCCGGCTGGGCGGCGACGAGAGCTTGCTCTATGACCGGAGACGCTGCGCGGATATGGCGCCGGCCGCTTCATCGACAACAATATCGCGGTCGCCAATATCGAGTTGCGCACGCGCGTCTGGAGGCGACTATCTTCGGTACGCATGGAATACTCGAATTCGCGCCATTCTTCGAAGCCGGACACGTGTGGCACCAGATGTCGCAGATTCCGTCCAGTTCACTCGCATCCGGTCGGCGGCATGGGCTTTCGCGCAATCGCGGAGCCGTTCGTGGTCGGCTACGTGGATATCGGATGGGGCGGCGAGGGCGCCGCGGTTTTTTCGGGCATCAATTATCCGTTCTGATCCGTTCGACCGGCGAAAGTCTCACTGTTCTATCGAAACCTGAATCAACCTCGGCAGGACTACAGACTTCGCAAGACTCGATCTGGGCGCTTCTGTTCCTGAACAGCTCCAGTCCCCTTATGCTCCGATAACGCGGGTCCGCTGATGATTCTAAGATCCGGCTACTTGCGGAAGCGCGAGGGAAAATCGGCCTCGAAATTGACCTCGGGATGAAGCAGGCGGGCGCGTTCCATCAACGCCTCTTCAGCTTTCGGGAATCTTCGGGATCCGGAATGCAGCAATCCACCGGGCAGGCGGCGGCGCATTCCTCATGGTCGAAAAACCCGACACATTCGGTGCATTTGCCCGGGACGATATAATAGATGTCCTCGGCGAGCGGCGTCGTGACTCTCGCCATCCAATTCCCACGGCGCGCCGCCCGCGTAAATCGCATTGTTGGGACATCGCGGCAGCACATGCGCCGCAGTTGATGCATTCTTCGGTAATCAGCGTCGACATCGGGAATTTCCAGCAGGGTAACAGTCAGAGTTTGAGGCATCGCCGCGGCGACCCGTCGGGCCAGATCGATAAAGGCCTGGCTCGCCGGATGATCCGGCAGTGCCGATGATGATCGGCGTGCCGGCGTCGCCCGCCTCGCGGATTTCGATAAAGATCGGCACGCGCGCCAGCACATCCATCTGCTCGTCTTGCGCCATCTTGTCGCCGCCGCCCTGCACCGAAGAGATCGTCGCGATCCCCGCAGTCCGGGCAGACGAAATAGCTCATGTTCTCGACCACGCCCGAGCAGCGGGCAATGCACCTGCCGAAACATCCGGACCGCGCGCAAGGCATCGGCCAGCGCGACATCCTGGGGCGTGGTGACGATCACCGCACCATCGATCGCGACCTGCTGCGCGAGGGTCAGTTGCGCGTCGCCGGTTCCCGGCGGCAGATCGACAATCAGGAAATCCTGCGTGCCCCAGAGCGTATCTTTAAGGAACTGGCGCACCGCGCCCATCACCATCGGACCGCGCCAGATCACGGGCGACTTGTCGTTGAGAAAGAACCCGATCGAGATCAGCTTCACGCCGAATCGTTCGACCGGGTAGAAGATCTGGCCGCCGGCCGCGCGCGGCCGCTCCTCGCCCGTGCCGAACATCATCGGCACCGACGGTCCGTAGATGTCGGCGTCGAGCAGGCCGACCTTGTAGCCGAGCCGGCGAGCGCGGCTGCCAGATTCGCCGCGACGGTGGATTTGCCGACGCCGCCTTTGCCGCTGGCGACGGCCACGATGCATCGGGTGCCTTCGAGCCGCACCTTGCCGGTCTTCTCGCCCAGTTCGGGGTCGATTTTGCGCACCTTGAACTCGACCTTGGGCACGCCCAGTTCATGCGTAAGGGCCTGATGAATCCGTGCGGCCAGATCGCGCAGAATTTCCTCGCGATCGGTCGCGCCACGCAACGTGATCGTATAGCCGCCGTCGGGCGCTGGCGTAATTTCCTCGACCAGCCCGAGCGATACGATGTCGGTCTGATAGCCGGGGTAATCTACTTGGCGAGCGCGGTCGCGACTTGTTCGAGAGATACTTCCCTTGCCACTGGCGAAATTATTTCAGATGAGAATCGCAAACGATAGCCGAGCACGGGGCTACTTGGAGAGAAGAACCGTTTCCAATCCCGCCCAGCTAGCATCGAGCCCAAATCGATTGTTTGCAGATATCGTTCACCCTCGTGAGTCAGCGCTGCGGACCTAATTTTGTTTTTGGCCGACTGATGTCCAGGTGGTTCCGGGCTAAGCTCCAGTATGTTGAGTCGCGCCAATTCAGCCTGTGCCGCCTCGCACTTTTCGGCGTCGGAAAACAGCGCTTCCATGTTACCAGCGTATTCAAAGACATGCTGTTTTAAGCCCACGTCTCTGAAATGTCGCAGGAGTTTTTTGGCGGTCTCGCTCAAATCTGAAATGTTCACAATCCCTCCATCGCTCTTAGAATTTAATCGAAATCCTCTATCGCCCTTTGAACTTCGGCTCGCGCTTTTCGAGAAACGCCTTGACCGCTTCCTTATGATCCTCGGTCAGGCCGGTGAGAGTCTGCCCGTAGGATTCGCGGTCGAGTATGGTGCGCAGGTCGCAATTGAGCGCGAGATTCAAATGCGCCTTCATGTAGGAATATGCAACTGTTGGACCCGCCGCGATGCGCTTGGCAAAAGCCCGCACCTCTTCGGTCAGCGCGGCCGCCGGCACCACCCGGTTGACCATGCCGAGCTTGAGCGCCTCTTCCGCGCCGAGTACCTCGGCGGTGAAATACAGTTCGCGCGCCTTGGCCGTACCGACCAGTTGCGTCAACAGGTAGGTGCCGCCGAAGTCGCCCGAGATAGCCGACGCGCGCAAACGCGGTGCCGAAGCGTGCGCTGTCGGACGCAAACCGCAGATCGCAGGCGAGCGCGAGACTCAGGCCGGCGCCCGCGGCCGGTCCATTGATGGCGCCGATGGTGACCTTGGGCATCTCGTGCAGGAGCAGGCTGACTTCCTCGGAGCGGCGCAATGAACTGATGCGCGTCTGGATGCCCTGCTCGCCCGGCGGCCGCTGAGTCCAAGCCGCGGCGGCGCCGCCGGCCTCATTGCGATCGCGCATCCGCCCGATATCGCCACCCGCGCAAAAGCCGCGGCCCGCGCCGGTCAGGACGACGGCGCCGACTTCGCGATCATGCGCCGCGCGACCAAGTTCTTCGAGCAGGCCGGCGATCATCTGATCGCTCAGGGCGTTGAGCTTGTCGGGACGATTCATGGTGAGGTAGAGCACGCCGTCGCGGCGCTCGGCGATCAGGTCGCGATGTTCGGTGGACATGGAAAAAGCCTCCAAGCGGGAACTTCCCGGGAATTCGATGGTGATTGAGTCTGGTACTACTTCAGCAGGGCGACCCTGTCGAGGGCGGCGGCGACAGCCTGCGTACCGTCGCGGTCGTGGCCGAGCGCACTGGCCGTGTTGAACATGGAGGTGATCATCGCGAGCCCCGGCAGGGCCAGTTGTTGTTCGCGCGCCGCCTCGCCGACGAGGCGCAGGTCCTTGCGCATCAGTTGCACGAAGAAACCGGGACGGTAATCACCGGCGACGATCTTCGGCCCGAGGTTGTTCAACTGCCAGGAACCGGCGGCGCCCGCGCCGATCGCCTCGATCACTTTGGCGGGATCGAGGCCGCCCTGCCGCGCGAACAGCAGGGCCTCGGCGGCCGCCTCCAGCGTCACCGCGACGGCGATCTGGTTGGCCAGCTTGGTAGTTTGGCCGGCACCCGATGGACCCATGTGGGTGACGCGCTTGCCCATCAATTCGAACAGCGGCCGCGCGCGATCGAAGGCGCTCTCGCCGCCGCCCACCATGATGGCGAGAGTGCCCTCGATGGCGCCGGTTTCGCCGCCCGAAACCGGCGCATCGAGATAGTCGGCGCCGGCCTGCGCGAGGCGCGCCGCGATGGTGCGCTCGGCCTCGGGCGCAATGGTACTCATATCGATCACCAGCTGGCCGCGCGCCAGCGCCGGTTCGATCTTCGCGACCACGCTTACGACGTCGGGCGTGTCCGAGACCATGATGAACACCACATCGGCGCCGCGGGCCGCCTCGGCGGCCTCGGCCGCGACCGTCGCCCCATCGGCGGCAAGTGCGCGCGCTTTTTCCGCTGAGCGGTTATAGACGCGCACGCGATGGCCCGCGCGCAGCAGCCGGCGCGCCATCGGCGCACCCATGATTCCGGTTCCAATCCAGGCGATTTTACCATAGTTGAATCGCCTCGCCAGAAGAATTTTGTATAACTTACCGATGGCTCGAAGTTCTTGTCATTCCGGGCGCAATGAAAAATCACGGATAGGGTTCGCCGGGCAATTGCCCCGATTTTAGCTGCGATCCAATGAGCGCGCGCGTCCATTCAGCATTCTGTCACTTTGAACAAAATGAAGTAGCCGTTGCCCGGCTCATCGAGCGCCAAAACCTGACAGCGATCGCACGGCGCTTAAGCGATGCCGCGCGCTCTGCTAAATTCCATCTGCGCGACCACGCCTTGCGCCGCGCGTGCCACGATGCCCGACGCCTTAAGCAAACTTTCATCTATTCGCGAGGAACTGAATCATCTGTTTCTCGAACGCGCCGACCTGATCGATGGCGCACTCTGCGCGCTTGCTCTCTGCCAGCCATATTCTCATGATCGGTCCGCCCGGCACCGCCAAGTCGATGCTCGCCGATGAACTCTGCCGCCGCATCGAGGGCGCCGACTATTTCCAATGGCTGTTGACCAAGTTCAGCACGCCGGAAGAGATTTTCGGCGCCGTGAGCCTCAAAGGCCTCGAGCAGGACGACTATCGCCGCGTGACCGATCACAAGCTGCCGGAAGCGCATATCGCTTTCCTGGATGAAATCTTCAAGGCCAACTCCTCGATTCTCAATGCGCTGCTGACGGTCATCAACGAGCGCGTTTTTCACAACGGCCGCGAACGCGTGAACGTTCCGCTGATCACGATGTTCGGCGCGTCCAACGAGTTGCCCGATGAAGAGGAACTGACCGCGTTGTTCGACCGCTTCATGCTGCGGTTCATGGTCGATTACATCGGCGAGGAGTTTCGCTTCCTGAAGATGCTCGAGGATGACGCAGGCGGCGCGCACCACGCTCGAACTTCGCCGAACTGGGCGAAATGCGAGCCAGTGCGGCCGCCGTCAAGCTGCCCGGAGGGATCCTCCGATCGATGGCCGAATTGCGCCGCGGTGCTCGCGACTCAGCAGATAATCGTCTCGGATCGCCGCTGGCGTAATTCGCTGGGCATCTGCGCGCTCACGCCTTGATTTGCGGACGCACCACCGTCAGCGAGGACGATCTCACCTTTCTCGAACACGTGCTGTGGAAGGATCCCGAAGAAGTGCCCAAGGTTCGTGATGCGATTCGCCGCATGGTCAAGGGCTTCGAGGACGAGGCGCGCGAACTGCTGATCCAGGGACAGGAACTGCGCGAATACGTCGATCGCGGATGGGAGAGCGACGAGATGCGCAAGCGCGCCACGATCGAGGCCCATACCAAGCTCGCCAATATCCTGGTCAAATTCGAAAACCTCGTACGCGAGGCCGCCGACAACGGTCGCGACACCGATGGCATCGAAGCGATGCGCACGAAGGTCAAGGAGATTCAGCAGGCGACTCTCCGCACCGCGGTCTAATCGATGGCGCGCCGCGGACAGCGTGAAGCGACAATGCCGGCTGAAGAATCCACCGCCGCAATCGTGCTCCGTGCGCGCGACTACTCGGAGTCGGATCGCATAGTGACGTTGCTCACGCGCGAATTCGGCAAACTGAGCGGCATCGCCAAGGGCGCCAAGGCCTCGCGCCGCCGCTTCGAACGCAAGCTCGAGCCATTCTCGCACGTCAATCTCTTCTTCCGGCGCCGCCCGCACGGGCAACTGGTATTCATCACGCGCGCCGAACCCGGCGGATCGCCGCCCAATGATCGAAGACGATCTCGGCAAGATTGCGCTCGGCAGCTACATGCTCGAACTTGCCGACGCGCTCACCTCCGAAGAGGCCGAGGCCGTCGACGCCTATCACGTTCTCGCACGCGCTCTGCGAGACCCTCGGCGGCGGCGCGGTGAACCTCGCGATGCGCCAATCGTTCGAGCTGAACCTGTTGCACGCGGCAGGTTTCGGTCTGGATTTCGGGCGTTGCCGGATCTGCGATGACGCCGAGGCAACCGCGGCGCGCGGTTTATTTCGTGGTCTCGCGCGGTGGCATCGTCTGCACGCGATGCCGCTCGCAAGCGCCCGAAGGCGCTGTGCGCCTCACCGCGGCCAGCGCCGCGGCGCTTGCCGCCCTCGCCGCCGCACCCATCGAGCAGGCTGCGAGTCTCACGCCTGCAGGCAGCGAAGGTGCACTTGCGATCGCACGGTTCCTCGGCTCGATCCTCGACCGCAAGCTTCGTTCGGTAGAATTTCTCGATTCTTTGTTATAAGCAGCCGACCCGCAGCGGTCATCTCCCTCGAAAAACGGGAATCCGCTTGAATCGATCAGCCGAGCGCGCTTCTTCATCGATCAATCATTGCGCTTACCCGGCGACTACTCTTCATCTTTGATAATACCTTGGCTGATGAAATCGATCGGGTTCGTGCTCGATCAGCACGATCCCGCAGTTGGGTGGCAAATGGCGCCTTCCCATTGTCCGGTCAGATGCGCCCACATAGAGCCATCACGCCGCCGTGGCTCACTACGACCAGTTCCTGATCGGGATAACGCCGACGAATGCTCGTCGATCGCGACGATCACGCGTTGGCGTACGTCTTCGTAACTCTCGCCACCTTCCGGCCGCCAGAGCCATCCCCGCTTGGGGTCGTAGCCTGAATCCTGCCCGGCCAGATCGCGCAGCAGATCGTATGATTCGCCCTTGAGCACGCCGAGGTCGCGTTCGTGCAGATCATTCACGATTTCGATCGGCAGATCCCAATTCACCCGCGATAATTTCGCTGGTCTGGCGTGCGCGACGATAGGGGCTTGAGATGATCCAGCTCGCGGCTTGAAAATGCTCGCGATGCGCTGCGCCGCTTCGAGCGCCTGCTGACGGCCCAGCTCCGTAATCGGCACCTCGGGTGAAATCGTGAAACGGCGATCGCGATTACCCTCGCTCTCGCCATGCCTGACCATAATCAGCTTGCCCACTCGATTGCTAATAGTCGCGCAGTTGCCTGAACGCAGTTCGATACATTCGCCGCGATGCTGCGTCGCAGATCTTGAGGTTGTATTGAGCGCGCGTTCAGGCGATCACGGCGCTCAGTCGTAGACGCAGGTCGAACATCTCGCTCGCCGGAAAGCGTTCCCGGCAACGTTGCCCACCGCGCTTGCGCCGCCCACTCGGCACCGGCAGGACCGGCACCGAGCCGGACCTTGCTGCCGACGTGATCCGTTGGACGGCGGCGGTTCGCGCCGTTCGTTGTAGCGAGGCAGGCGCCGACCGCCGATTGCCGCGCGGCGAAATAGCCCGCCGCGGTCACCTGTCCCATCAAATTGCGTTGCGGTGGCCGCCCGAGCAACTGCAATTGAACACGCGCAGCGACGGGCGTTGGCGAGGCAATTGCCAGCGTCGGCACCGGCGCCAGGATCGGCGCGATCGCAGTCGTCACCGGCGCCGCCAATTGCGCCGGGCGCGGCCGGCGGCGGCACCGGCGCGATCAGCGGATTGGTCGCCGTTTGCGCCCAGAGTAAGGACGCCGCGACTGCGGCCACACCGACGCGATTGTGAAGATCGCCGCGATCAGCCGATCGCGACTACCTTTGACTGCGCGCAACGTCTTTCCTTTAATCGGAACTGAAGTCGTTCATTCGGTAGAGCATGCCGGAGCCTTTGGCTATAATCGCGCGACTGGCGCGTTGCAAGCGCCCTCGGGCGCACGTGCCTGCGAATATGACGGCTTTTGGTTGGATGGTTTCTTCATCGCCGATATTGCGCTACACAATCCGGCGATGACGGCTCCGCTTCCTGCCAGCGCTTTCGGTGATGCAAGGAGGCCCCGACACAATGCGACGATTTACATCCGCCACTGCTGGCGCTTTGGTATTGCTTATCCTTTTCGCGCTCGCGCGTCCGGCGGCGGCTCAATACAGCTCCTCGTCCACCTACGGGACCACGCGGCGTGCAGGCGCCGTCGTTCAGCGGCCAGAGCGCCCCGCGACGATTCCGCAGGGTGAAATGGCGCTGCCGCAGGTCAACGTTCCGGCCAGCGCCGCCAATCAATTCGAGAGCAATCCGATGCTCTCGATTCCCGGCGAGTTCGTTCGCCAATGGTCCCCTGCCCACGAAGTCGCTCCGGAAAATCTGATCAGCGAACGATATCTCCGCTCGATGGATGACTCCGCCCGCAAGATCACGCTGAAGCAGGCCATCTATATCGCGATCAACAATAATCCCGCGCTCAAGGCCAGCGGAACTCGATCCGATCGCCGCGACCGAAGCGCGTGCGTGGCGCCAATGCGGCCTTCGATCCCGATCTCACTTCGCAGCTCGACGTCGAAAAGGCTGTCACGCCGGTGACCTCGCCCTTCCAGACCCACGGACAGCGACGCGTTCACGCAGAAAGTTGTACGACTGGAATTTTGGCCGTCAACAAAGTCTCGGCGCTGACCAATGGCACCTTCGGCATCACTTTCGACAACAATCGCACCTTGACCAACTCGACCTTCTGCGTCGTCAATCCGCTCTATCAGCCCACGCTCGAGGTCGCTGGTGCAGCCGCTGCTGCGCAATTTCGGCTGGGATTTCGCGACGCATCAATGTGCGCCTGTCGGAGTCGGCGCAGCGCACCGCGCAATGGAATTACGGCTTCGCGCTCAACGATTTCGTCGAGCGCATCGGCAATGACTATTGGGGCGTGGTCGGCGCCGCAGAAAATCTGCAGGTGGCCGAGTCCGCGCTCAAGTTCAACGCCGACCTGGTGCGCGTCAACCGCATCAGCGTGCAAGGTCGGCACCCTCGCACCGATCGATCTGCAGGAGGCGCAATCCGCCGCCTCTACCGCCGAGGCCAACGTTTACGCGGCCGAAGCCGCGCTCAAAAGTTCGCGCGCCCAACTGCGCCAGGACGTGATGCTCAATCCGGCGGGAACCTTCCTGCCCGAGAATATCGAGCCCGCCGACAGTGCCGAATCCCATCGATGCGAGATCAGCGATACGCGAGGAGACCGCGCTCGAAGCGATGGTCGAGTACAGCCCGCCGCTCGGCGGACTGCGCGAATCGATTCGCACCGCGCTGCTGCAGGTCAAGTTCCAGGAGAACCAGATGCTGCCGCAGCTTAATATCGGCGGCGCAGTTCGGCGTGACCGCTATCGCCGGCACAACGCCTTGCATCAGCTGAGTCAGCCTCGCTGGCAGTCCCGCAATTGTACCGCAGCGGAGGTACCCGGCGCCACCGGCCTCAACGGCATCAAGTTGCCCTTCGGCGGGATCTATGGCGACGCGCTCAATCACATGCTCAACGCGCAGTTCTACAACTATGCGGCGTGCTGAACTTCGAGATGCCGCTGGATAACGCCGCCGCCAAGGCCGCCCTGGCGCAGGCCCGCGTCAGCTACGAGCAGGCCCGGATGAACTATCGCGCGGCGCTGTCGCAATCGGTGACCGCGATCGAAACCGCACTGGCCAACCTGCATGCCGACGTCAAACGCGCGCAGGCCACCAAGGAAGCGACCTTCTACGCCGAGAAATCGTTGCGCGACGAGCAGGTTGAGTTCCGCGTCGGCATGGCGACCACGCACGACTTGCTGCAATTCCAGAGCGAACTGGTCACCGCGCAGGGCAACGAGGTCTCGACCGATATCGATCTCGAGAACGCGCGCCTCGCGCTATGGTTCGCGGAGGGACGCTGCTGCCGGACGTTCAATATCGACTTCCAGGTCCAGGATCCGCGCGAATATCCCTGGTACGCGCGCTTTTAAGCGAGTTCGCCCGGCTGATTATCCGGCCCCTCGCAAATGCATCAGCAGCTTGATGACTGCGAACCGATCCCGTGGTCAGCGGCGATGTCGGGTTTTGGATGTATTTCTCGACCACTCGGGCGGTTGACGGCGAGTGTTTCCGAAGTCCTTGGCGATTGCGATGGCGTATCTATGGGTGGCGATTGGCGGCGCGCTCGGCAGCATGGCGCGCTATGGGATGAGCGGGTTGATCGCCGCAACTGACCGGCGGCACATTTCCCTACGGCACGCTGGTGGTCAACGTCACCGGGGCGATGTCTGATCGGCATTTTCGCCAGCTTCACCGGTCCCGACAGCCGCTTCTTCGTTCCCGCCTCGGGCCGGCTCTTTCTGATGACCGGCATCTGCGGCGGCTACACCACTTTCTCAACCTTCAGCCTGGAAACCTCCAACCTGATGCGCGACGGCGAATGGACCGCCGCCCTCGCCAACGTCGGCCTCTCGGTCGTACTATGTCTGATAGCGGTATGGATCGGACACGCCGGCGCGCTCGTCCTTGAATCGCCTTAGAGGAGGGTAACCCGCGATGCAATTACCCAAGGACGCGACGTTGTTGAGAATCTTTATCGGTGAGAACGGCCGCTTCGAGGGCCATCCGCTGTACGAGGCGATCGTGCTCAAAGCGCGCGAACTTCATATGGCGGGGGCGACCGTGTTGCGCGGTCCGATGGGCTTCGGCCGGACCAGCCGGCTGCATACGACAAAAGTCCTGCGGCTCTCCGACGACCTGCCGATCGTGGTCGAAATCGTGGACAGCCAGCAGCAAATCGATCAAGTTTCTGCCGATCCTCGAGACCATGATCGGCTCGGGCCTGGTGACCCTCGAAAAGGTCCAGGTCATTCGCTATGGCGACGCCGCTGGCGGTTGATCAGCAGTAAACCACGTCGACCGATTCGAGATATGCGGTAAACGCCTCGAGCGTATGGCGCGCGGTGTCGAGGTCCTTGGCCAGCGCCGCCCGTTCCAGGGTCGCGCCCATCTCCGTAACCGCGTCGAAGCCGTAACTGCCCCCTTCGCCCTTCATCTTGTGCCCGATCTTGCTGATGGTCTCGTAGTCCGCGCGATCGATTGCCTGCCCGTATCGTTCCGGTATCAGCGCGCTTATGCGCCAGAAAGCCCGGTACGAGGTCGCGCAGGTCCGCGTCCACCTGGATCTGTTGACGTTTCATACTGCCGTCTCCATTCGCCGCCACCGGCGAAACTTCGTTGCATGCCGGGCCCGCCGTGGCCGCAGCCGCCATGATATTCACAATCGATTTCGAACAGGGTTGCTTTCCGGACAGGCTTGGCGACGTGCGCGTCGCATCCCGCCTCCAGACTCCGATGCACCGACTCCTCCAGCGCTGACGCCGTCAATGCGATTATTGGCATCCGCGCCATGCGCCGCGTGCGCTCCCACGCGCGAATCGTACGCACCGCCGTATAGCCGTCCATCACTGGCATCTGGATATCCATCAACACCAGATCATAAAGGTTGGCCTTGACCTTCTCGACCGCGATTAATCCGTCCTCGGCATGATCGACGTGTATGGCGTCCGTTTTCAGGTACGCCTCGATCAACATGCGATTATCGTACGAATCGTCGGCCAGCAGAATCCGCAGCGGCCGTGCGTCTATCTGTGCCGCCAGAGCGCTTCCATTGGTCGTGGCGCACGTTGGCCTCATCCGTGCCGTTTTTCGTCTGCGCGATCTGATCAGGTCTTTTCCCTGTTGCTTCCATCACCGCTCCTAGCAGGTCGGCCCGCTTGATCGGTTTCGCCAGGTAATGACCTTCACGACCCGCGTCGTTGCCGACCGTCTTCGCTCCGCAGCCGCCTCGACGCCGGGCCGGAGTGCCCGCCGTGGTCATCAGGATGGTTGCGCTCGGCCGCATTGCAACCGGCGCCGGGCGCAAGTCGCCTCGCGGGCTTGAATCCGCTGAGTCCCGGACATCCGCTCATTGACAATAACACATTGTAGGGAATCATGTCAATTGGTGTGATTCGGTTTTACCTGCGCGTCGGCGCGGTCCGCGCCTCCTCGACCGATGCGCCGGCCTCAGCCAACAACTCGCAAAGCGTCGCCCGACTGGTCGCGCTGATCAAGCATCAACACCCGCACTCCCGTTAGCGCGCTAGCGCCGTCCGCGGATTCCCCATCGATTGGATCATCGTTCCTCCAGCGGCATGGTTACTACAAAGGTACTGCCGGCTTCGGGCGTGCTCTCGACCGTGATTGCGCCGCCCATCAGGTCCACCAGCCGCTTCACGATCGTCAGGCCCAGTCCGCTACCGCCATAGTGGCGCGCCATCGAGGAGTCGGCCTGCGTAAAGCTCGAAAAGATCGATGAGATCTGCTGCGCTGCGATGCCGATTCCAGTGTCGCGCACGGTAAGGCGAAGCCATAGGGCGGGCCGGCCCTTTCGCCATCTGGTCTGCGCCGTGGCCATCAGGGTCCCGGCACCGGATATGCCCGCGGCGGCCTCTGCGCTCCATCGTCAACTCGATCTCCCCGGTACGGGTGAACTTGATCGCGTTGCCAATCAGATTGAACAGAATCTGCCGCAGGCGCAGCGGATCGCCCACCAGTTCCGTCGGCGTGCCGGGCGGAATTCTGCCGATCAACTCCAGCCCTTTGCCCTATGCGCGCAACGCCAGGGTATCCAGCAGTTTTTCAATCAGGTCGCGTAGATCGATCGGCATCCCCTCCAGATACAGCCGGCCGCTTTCGACCTTTGCCAGATCGAGAATTTCGTTGATCAGATCGAGCAGGGTATTGCCGTTGTTGCGCATCGTCTCGAGATAGCGCCGCTGCTCGCTATTCAGTTTGCTCTCCCACAACATGTCGGCCATGCCCAAAATAGCGTTCATCGGCGTGCGAATCTCGTGCGACATGGTCGACAGGAATTCCGATTTGGCCTGTGAAGCCGCCAGGGCCGCCGCGCGCGCCCCAATCAAATCTAGCTCTGCGCGCTTGCGTTCGGTGATGTCATGCGCGACTGAAATGGCGCACATCTCGCCACCGAGTTCGACCACCACCGCCGAGGTGATGTGGGGAATTTTGCGCCCTCTACGATGCTGCAGAACCACATCCCTATCCCGCAGCTGACCTTCGCTCCGTAACAAACCCGTAATTTCCTTCAAATTTACCGTCGCGTCTGTCCAAATTCCGTCTCGCTGACTCTGCGCCCCAGCAGTTCTTCATGTGTGAAGCCGCTCATCG